>CBDCXB010000003.1:0-918139 GCA_965223615.1 Nitrospirales bacterium | reverse complement strand
GGTGGGTTGGTCCACTATAACCAAGCCGTAGCCCTGGCGATGGTTGGAGAGTCGGCACAAGCGGCAAAAGAGTTTGCCCTCGCCTGCGAACGGGACATCTTTCAAGCCTGTCGCCAATCTGTCGAACGCACACCCATTCATCAATTTTTATAAGACCAAAAAGGGATAAAAAAAGGTCCCTGCAGAGCCGTCAACTCCGCAGGAACCTTTCTTCAGAATACTCGAAACCCGGTTTAGGTATTCGAACAATAGGTTTGTTCAGCCACCGGATATCCGGTAAATTCCACGTCCGGTTGAATTTCGATCGCAGCATCCCCGGTCTTCCACACGTGGAGACAGCGGGCGGAAATATACGGGAACTCGTCATAGGTTCCCCTAATATTCACCAGGGGTTGCATACCTTCCTTTTTCCCGATCACCAAGAATTTATTCCCGTGCAAGCTGCCTTCGGTATCCAGCTTCCCCGGATAAAAGAAGACGAACCGGTCTAACGCTACCATTCCGCTATCATCGGGACCCTCATACTCGGTTTGGGGGTAGGGCAACCATTCTGCCGTGACCATCGTTCCATTATCTTTCGGTTCTACCCCTACAATACGTCCCGCTAAGCGAACAGCTCGGCCTTGAAACACGTCGGGCTGGGCCGTCATCACCCCAAACTCAGACTGGGATTGCAACGGCTGACTCCCATTATTTTCAAAGGTGGGAGGAGAAGCGCATCCGGTCAAAACAAGAAACAATACAGCGGCAGGTAGAATCATGAAGTGTCGCATAGAACACCCCCCTTTTATCTGGTCATTTCATAGGATAATCATCAATAGTCATCGTCATTAATCATATTGTACTTAACAATCTCGTAACACTCAATTAACATAAACGTAATATAGAAAATTCCATACTTTTGTAACATTAGGAAAAATTCGAACAATTCTGAGCCCTCAACCTCATGAAAAGTAAGACGATATTAAAATTATGGTTGTACCGGACCCCAAATCAAGCCATGATGTCTGGCCTAAAAGCCTAAGGTAAACTTTTCCTATGCCCTACGTCGGGACTAAACAGCAGGCAAGCTATCGAAAGCTCCTGCGGAGCGGAGAACTCTACGATCGGGTCGACAAGGCCCGAGCGAGTCTTCACGCCTGCCGGGTATGTCCCCGCCATTGTGGGGTGAACCGTACCTCGGGGGAATTAGGAACCTGTCTGGTCGGCGGGAAAGCTCTCGTGGCCAGTGCCAATCCTCACTTTGGAGAAGAATTTCCTATTCGAGGGTGGTGCGGCTCGGGCACCATATTCTTCGCGGGCTGTAACTTACGCTGCCTGTACTGCCAAAACTTCGACATTAATCATGAGCCAAACGGCAAGGAACTCGAAGCCGATGAACTCGCCTCGCTCATGCTCGACCTTCAGGAACAAGGGTGTCACAACATCAACTTCGTCAGTCCCTCTCATCAGGTTCCGCAAATGTTGGAAGGCATCCTTGCCGGAGCCCAACGCGGACTGCGTCTGCCGATCGTCTACAACACGAGCAGCTATGATGATGTAGAAATGGTAAAACTCTTGGATGGAATCGTGGATATCTACATGCCGGATTTCAAGTATGCCGACACGGTCATCGGGCGACGACTGTCGAAAATTCCCGATTATCCCGCCCGAGCTCAAGCCGCCTTAAAAGAAATGCATCGCCAGGTCGGCGACTTGGAACTCGATGAGGAAGGCTTAGCCGTGAGAGGCCTGTTGGTTCGACATCTGGTGTTACCCGGAGGATTGGCGGGAACGGAGGAGGCCATGCGATTTCTTGCCGAAGAAATTTCACCCAACACGTACGTGAACGTCATGGATCAATACCATCCAGCCGCTAAAGCTCATCGCCATCCCGTGCTCAATAGAGTCGTGATGGCCAGCGAAGTCGACCAAGCCGTAGACCTTGCCCATGCCACCGGGCTCCACAGACTCCACGAAGAATAGTGGGCCATATTGTTTAGGATGGTGCCTAATTCTCCGACCTTTACGTCGGTGACATTTCAGCATTCTCTTTCCGAGACTGATACCAAATGTAAAGGCTCTCAATCTTTTTTAAGAGCCATCCATAAATCCTGAGCAATACAGGAAATCGTTTTAAATACCAGTAATGTTTTCCAATAAAAATCTTTCTTATTTTCTCGGCATAACGGTCTGCGAAAGCCTCTTCACCACTTACACTTATCCTTTTGAGGTCTACTCCGGAAGTCGCCTGAACGTGATGACCGATTTCATGAAAAACCACTTCTGCAAATAAGTGATTTTTCAAAAAGGGAACTTTCAGCGACCAGGGGGCATACTTTTTCAAAACATTATCCACAAAAATAACGATATTTGCCTTTCGATTGTTGGATTTTGAGCAATAGTGCCCCAATCGATTAGCAGGAAGTCCCCCCGTATTCCCCTTTCGTCGCCGGTCCCTTCGGGGTAAAGCTGTCACATTGGTCAAGACTATTTCCTCCAATCCCCCTAGGTCTTCGGGAGGAACATAAGACAAAAGGTTTTCAATGGTCCTTTTCACATTGACTGGAGGACCGTAGTCTTTGTAGTCCTCTCGAATATTTGGAACTGAGTTACTCATTAAAAAGTCAGGTATAAATGGTTTGAATTCCTGGGAAATCGCATAAAAGACAGTTTCACCAGGGAAAAATCCAATGCCAAATGACCAGTTGAAATAAGGACGGGAAGAAAATCACACCGAGGGAAGGACCTGAGATACAGGCCTTGCGTGCGGTTGGGGAAAGGTGCCGTTTCCGTTGCCATTTTCGTGACTGGGCACCTGAAGGTCGACGGAGTACAAATCGATAGGCCCACCGCATCCGTCATCGAATTCAATTCCGGCACAGACCCCGACCCTGGCGATTTCTTCCACGTCATCAGTGTGATCATACAGGGCAAACATCGCTCCGAGCGCATATTCCTGCCCCGAACCGATCGCCCAGAATCGTTTGATGCTATCCACCGAACGCCAGGAAGCCACAATATAGATGCCGGTCGAATTGGCGATGAGCGCGGTCAGACGGGAGGGTTCATAGGGGTCATTACTTTCCGGATCCGCGTTCAAATGGTAGTCGTCTGTTAAATGTTCATGAAGGGTCAGCCACGTCGAAAAAATGGCATCCGTTCCCGACAGGTTCACCTTGTCCGCATGGTGTTGGAAGAAATGCCGGAGGACTAACTGATGAGCGCCCGCCCCGGTCACAGCCACATAGCTGTCCTGAAGAGCTTGTATCTTTGACGCATCTTCCGAATAGCGTTCGCTTTGAATCAATGATCCCCAATTGGATTGGGTATCGGCAGCAATACAGGCACGATTTCCTTTTTTGACGACGACGGCGATGGACATAAGGCTACCCCGATTAAAGGTTACATGAGGATGTGCCGGATTCCGGGAGAGAAAAGATTCCGTTCGTGGTGAGTACTGTCTCTAAACATTCGCTTCTCAGGCTAGGGGTACCTGTCACCATTTCCCCTTTCCTCAGAGTATCGGTTGCGACTGAAGGGAACTGAAATGAACCTTGCCTATGTGAATACTGTAGAGGGTTTCCGCGCTTTAGCCCGTCGATCCCAAAACTTGCAGACGAGATCGATTATTCCAAGCAGGTTGAAATTCGAGAGATCTGAGGGAGAAAGAAAAAGGAGGAGATTTACACCGCGATCTTTTCAGAGTCGGGATCGTCGGAGAGATCATTCAGCTTGGGCTTATTCAAGACCCAAGCCGGAACGGGACGAACGTCCCAGATCAGCCCACACAGTTGAAGAGTTCGGAGGAGATAAAAGGTCATGTCGATTTCCCACCATCGAAATCCTTGTCGGGCCGAACTGGGATATTGATGATGATTGTTGTGCCACCCTTCTCCCATCGTCAGAAGCGCAAGCCACAAGTTATTCCGGCTTTGATCCGAAGTGGCATAACGTCGACTGCCGAATCGATGAGCTAAGGAATTAATCGTGAACGTCCCGTGCCACAGCATCACGGTCGAAATCACGAAACCCCAGACAAACATCTGCCAGCCACTCGTTCCCAAAGCAGAATAGGCAGCCCCTAGCCAAGCCCCCAACCCATACATCCCGATTCCCAAACCCAGGGGCACGAGGACATCGAAGCGATCCAGAAACCGAATTTCGGGAAACCGTGCGAAATCTTTGATCCGGCTCACCTTGGTCGAAAGTTGGTTATGGGTCAGGAACCATCCCATGTGGCTCCACCACAAACCATGTTGAATCGGCGAATGCACGTCACTGGGTTGATCGGAGTTGGCATGATGCACCCGATGATTGGCCGCCCACCAAAGGGGGCCGCGTTGGGCGGCACTCGCCCCGATCAAGGCAAACACGAACTGCATGGGGCGGGAGGTTTTAAAAGTCCGGTGGGAAAAATAGCGATGATAAAACCCGGTAATGGCAAACATCCGAATCCCATACAACAACACTGCCACCAGAACAGCGACGGGACTCCATCCCACCCAGATCACCGCAAGCATGGCCAGATGCATTCCCATGAACGGGATCGTGCGCACACGATCCATTTGATTCCCATCTTTCCCTGAGGCCAGGCCGGTCTCTTCGTGGCTGTCAAACCACTTCATCAACAGCCGCCACACATTACCTGGGAATCGCCGCAATCCCGACATTGTCCACCCGTCCTTATCTTGTGGTCCGTAACCCATAGGGGTCACTCACACACGATTCTTCGAATGGGATCACTCCCATGTAGAAAAATCGGGGAATCTCCATGTGCACTTAAGTCCAACGAGGGAATTTTGCAAACCCCGCAAAATAAACCAGACCAATAGCGTCATGCAAGGAATTTTTTGTCTAAAATGACCTGTGAACCAAGGATTTCTCGAAAACTCACGACCCAGACCAAAAAAATGGTCTCCGGCAATGAGGAAATAGGGGATATCAGGAATGATGAGACCTCTCGGTAATTCAAGTGAAGCACCGTTTCTTCCTCAATCCCCTCACCGAATCTCTACGCCTCCCGGGTTCCACTGGGGAATCGAATGTCTTCAACCAAATTCTGCACCTCGATCGGCGGGGCCGGAGTGAATCGACTCACCGTAATCGTCACAAGCAGATTCAGAACCATGCCAATACTTCCGATGCCTTCAGGGCTGATGCCGAAGAGCCATTGCTCCGCGGTCGCCGTTGGATCCACGAATCGAAACCAAATGATATAGGCGGCGGTAAACCCGATGCCCAATAGCATCCCCGCGACCGCCCCCTCTTTGGTCGTGCGTTTATCAAAAATTCCGAGCAACAAAATGGGGAAAAAGCTGGCGGCGGCCAAGCCGAACGCGAACGCCACGACCTGCGCCACAAATCCCGGTGGATAAATGCCCAGAAACCCCGCCACGATGACGGCACAGGCAGCTGCGATACGAGCCATGCGTAATTCCACATTCTGGGGCATATCTTTCCAGAGGACGGACTTCAACAAATCATGAGAAAAGGAGGCCGAAATAACCAGGAGTAAGCCCGCGGCCGTTGAAAGGGCAGCAGCCAATCCACCCGCTGCCACCAGAGCGACGACCCACGCCGGAAGCCGGGCGATTTCCGGATTGGCCAACACCATAATATCCCTATCGACCGTCAACTCGTTGTCGGCTGACTGGCCCCGGTATTGAATCAACCCGTCTCCATTTTTATCCTGAAACACGATGAGCCCGGTTCCCTCCCAACTCTTAAACCATTGAGGAGCCTCGGTATAAGGTTTCTCATGAAGTGTTTCGATCATATTCACCCGGGCAAACGCGCTGACAGCCGGAGCCGTGGTATAGAGCATCCCGATAAAGATCAACGCCCACATCGCACTCCATCGCGCCGCTCGGGCATGGGGGACAGTATAGAAACGAATGAGGACATGCGGCAGTCCGGCGGTTCCCACCATCAACGCCATAGTGATGGCCAACACATCCACCATGCTTTTCTTGCCATCCACCCAGGCTCCGGTGTATTCAGGCAGTCCCAAATCACGATGTATGGCGTCGAGCGTTTCCAGGACGGCCATGCCCGCATACTGCCCTTCAACCAAGGTCGACCCGAACCCGATGTGGGGTATGGCCCACCCGGTCATCTTCCAGGAAATCGCCACAGCTGGAATCAGATATGCCACGATCAGGACACAAAATTGCGCCACCTGCGTGTAGGTAATACCGCGCATCCCCCCACTGACTGCATAGAGGAAGACAATGCCCACTCCGATCACGACCCCCACATTCACGTCGACTTCCAAAAAGCGGGAAAACACCACACCGACTCCACGCATCTGTCCGGCCACATAGGTAAACGACACAAAGATGGCGCAAAACACGGCAATGACCCTGGCTGTTTGTGAGTAATAACGATCACCAACAAACTCGGGAATCGTAAACCGTCCGTACTTTCGCAGATAAGGAGCTAACAGCAGCGCAAGAAGGACGTACCCCCCAGTCCACCCCATAAGATAGATCGTCCCCGTGTACCCCATGAATGAGACCAACCCCGCCATGGAAATAAACGACGCCGCACTCATCCAGTCGGCGGCCGTCGCCATGCCATTGGCCACAGGATGCACACCACGCCCCGCCACGTAGAACCCGGATGTGGAGCGAACACGACTCCAAATGGCAATACCGATGTAGACGGAAAAGGTGAGCCCGACAAGCAGATAGGTCCAGCCCTGAATACTCACACAGACTTCTCCCGGGCATTTGGAGACGTGCGAGAAACCGGATCATTCGCGATACCATGACGCCGGTCAACTCGGTCCATCACGAACGCATACACCAACGTCAGGACGATGAACACAAAAATGGACCCCTGTTGGGCAAACCAAAACCCCAGAGGAAATCCCCCCAAATGAAAGTGATTGAGCGGTTCGACGAAGACGATACCGAGGAGATAGGAAACCACAAACCAGATGGACAGGAGACCAAGCATCACACGCACGTTATCTCGCCAATGGGCCTGAGAGGCTCGAGGGGGAGAAGAAGGCTCGGGTATGTCGGTGGAGGAATGACTACTCAATCAAGCCAGTCCAGAAAAAGTTCCGAAAGGGGATGGTGGGCATATCCGTTCATCATACTCTACTTTTCCCCTAAGGGGATGAGCTCCGAAAAGATTCTCTGCAATCTTCACACTTATGGAAACAGGAGAGGAGCAACGGGAATGATGATACTAAAAATAATTTTGCAGACCGCCCCGTCGGCGCACGTCCAAGGTAAAACAATGGAATCCTCCGGCATAACTTTTCGAGGCTTCACGGAACGAACAGGGTATCGGCTTAAACCCCCAATCTTTCAGAGCACGAATAAAGGGCTCCTCCTCCCGCTCCACGATCACCCGCTCATGATCGAGACTGAGCACATTCAGATGATACCACTCATAGGCGCCATACCCGGCATAGTCCTTGGGCAAGGTCGTGCGCGGGGGAGTCAGAAATTCCCATCCGGAATTCTCGAAAATATCCGGAAGTTTTTTGATAGGCCGACCGGGATTGATGAGGATTTTTCCTGGGCATAACGGAACAAACGTGGTGTCGATATGGTGGGCATCGTCATCATGAAATTCGACAAGGTGCACGCGAAAGTTCTCCCCTAAATGACGTTGCAACCACTGAGCACCAAAGACATTGGACACCTGGCTCCGTTGCATGATCAGATCCTTTCCCAGCCGAGTCACATCCGCCGCATCCCAGACTGGTTCGAACTCCGTCGTGGCATAATGAAAGACTTCCCGAGTCCAATTGGGATCAAACAACGCGTCGGTCAGTTGGGGCTTGGGCGCTGCCGTCCATTTAGCCCCTTGTTTGAAATATCCTTTCAAGAGCTCTCGATAGGCATAGGTCTCAAAGAACCGCGAGCGAAAAGCCATGGGTGTCTCGATCACCTCCTGACCCACCACGAGCATGGAGTCCCGAGGATTGTTTTGGGAATTTCCCCCTTCGGATTCCCAGTCCATCGTGGCAAAGCGCCTCGCGTTATCAATGGGATCAGGGCGAACGACCTTGACCCCCTCGGCTTCAAGAATATGCACGAATTCATCCAGTTGTGCCTGAACCGCCTGAATTTGGGCCGGTGGTCGTGGGCGTCCTCCAAGCTCCTGATGAATGATCTTGATATCGTCCACGGAATCCACGTGAGTACAGGCTTCCCGTAACATATGCCAGGGTTGATAACAGGCTCCTTCTAGCACCCCGACGATCACCTCTTCCAAGGGATCCCATTCGTTATAAGAATTTACGGGAGAAGGGATGTTTTCCATTATCTCCTCATTGAGAAGCTGTTTAAATTATCAAGTTCCCTTCCATTCAACCAACAAATAGATTCTGCTAATCATATCCTACTTCTCCCTTTAGGGAATATTCGCAAAAAAATTTTAATGATATCACTACACCCACATCGGGTTACCCTCATTTTCCGGGAAATTATCCCCATTCGTCGGTCGTTCACCTCCCCGTAATACCCTGAATCCAAGATTGGAAGTAACAGAGTCAAGAGCCGGGGCCCTCAGACTGAGGCAAGATCCCCATCACACTGCTGGGAAGCCATCGATAATGCGAACTTCAAATACACCCCCTGGGGTAAAGTTGCCGACGCCATGGGAATGACGATCAATAATCCGTAAAACGAGCCGGCGTCTCGCCTCCGCCCCTCGTTTGCCACACTCCGGAGAGGTTAGCCTTCCCCATCCTCTCCTGGGCGCTTTTTCCACCAGGCCTGGCCTGATGCTCCAAGGCCAGATTCACAACAAAGAACTCACAAAGTGCGAGTCATCAGATCGGCTAGTACCTGGTTATACCGGACTGGATCGGGGATCGGAGAGCCTTCAGCTAATAAGCCGTAGCCCAGGAGCAATTCCGCATAATCGGATAACAACGGGTCCGCCGAATCCTTCTCGAACCGTTCTTTGAGTTTCGTCACGATGGCATGATCCGGATTCAGCTCCATAATCCGTTTCTGTTTGAGGGCATCCCCTTTTTTGAGCAATCGCTCAAGCTGGGGACTGTAGTCATGTTCGGCGCCCACCAAACACACTGGCGAAGACGTGAGGCGGTTCGTTAACCGAACATCCTTGATATGATCGTCAAGCTTATCCCTCAACAGGTCAAATAAATCTTTATATTGCTCTTGAAGAGTTTGTAACTTTTCCGTGGTTTCCTTCTGCTCGCTTTCATCACCAAGATCCACCGCGCCTTTTCCGACCGACTTCAAACGTTTCTCTTGAAATTCGAACACATATTGCAGCAGGAATTCGTCAACGGGAGACGTCAAGTACAGGACCTCATACTCTTTAGCTTTGAACGCTTCGAGGTGAGGGGAGTGCTCCACCACGCTCCGAGATTCCCCGGTCAGGTAAAAAATCTCTTTTTGATCGGGCTTCATCCGTTGGACATAGGCATCCAGGGTGGTCAATTGTTCGGGATCCTGCGATGAGGCAAACATCACCAGGCCAAGAATTTTTTCCTTGTAGTCCGGATCGGCGACCCCTTCTTTCAACGCATTGCCAAAAGGTTCCCAAAATTTGAGATACTGCTCGGCATCATCCCGTTGCATGTCTTCGAGCGTCTCAAGAACTTTTTTGGTCACCCATTTTCGAATTTGAGTAATATACCGATCTTCCTGCAGACGCTGCCGGGAAATATTCAGAGGCAAATCAGCCGAATCCACGATGCCCTTCATAAATCGGAGGTACCGTGGCAAGAGCTCTTCACATCGCTCCATAATCATCACCCGTCGAACATACAGTTGAAGACCAAACTCATAGGCATGATAGTGCAGATCACTCTGAGCCTGAGAGGGGAGAAACAAGAGCGTTTGATATTCAATGCGACCTTCAGCATGAAACCGTAAGGTTTTCATGGGGTCTGTCCAATCATGCGAAATATGCTTGTAAAACTCGGCATATTCCTCGTCGGTGACGTCGCTACGCGTCCAGATCGGTTTCATCGAATTCAGCGTTTTATCTTCCACGACGATGGTTTTCTTTCCGTCAGGCTTCGGCTGACCCTGTTCATCGGTTTCCATTTCTTCGCGTTCCACCTTGAGCATGATCGGGAACGTGACGAAGTCGGAATAGCGCTTCACCGTACGGGAGAGCACCCATTGATCCGTAAAATCTTCGATCCCGCCTTCCCGGTCGATGGGCAACAGTTCCAACCTCACCGTGGTGCCATGAGTCTCCCGTTGAGCGTCGTCCAGGGTATATTCCCCTTCCCCCGTCGATTCCCAGCGGGTCGCCGTATCTTCTCCGGCCCGCCGTGTGATCACCGTGACTTTACTGGCCACCATAAATGCTGAATAAAAGCCGACACCAAATTGACCGATCAATTCGGTAGCAGAGTCCCCCTCCTGACTGTCTTTGAGTTTTTCCATCAATTCACGCGTGCCGGACTTCGCAATCGTGCCGATATGCGTCACGATTTCCTCGCGGGTCATGCCAATCCCGTTGTCATGGACGCTCAGGGTACGGGCTTGTGAATCGGTGTCGAGTCGAATCTCGAGAGTTTCGCCGTCTTGAAGTAACGTCGGCTGGGTAAGGGCTTCAATACGCAACTTATCGAGCGCGTCCGAAGCATTGGAAATCAGCTCTCGCAAAAAGATTTCCTTATGGGTATACAGCGAATGGACCATGAGGTGTAACAGTCGCTTGGTATCCGCTTGGAAAGCATGGGTTTCAGCTTGCACGGTCATGTCGTTCGATCTCCTTTGTTTCTTAAGACTCTATCATCAGGGTACATTCCACCGCCTTTTTTTGAGAAACCACAGATCTTGGGTCGGCTCAAGAAAGATCGCTCAACAAGGACGCAGCCCGTTTTTCGAGTCGAGCGGACATGCAGTACGTGACACGGGAAACTGGCGAGAATACTGCCTTGCCTAGTCCATCCTGATAAGGGGGACCGTTATCTACAACCGACCCATCAGAAAGATTTTACCCGGAGACGTGTGCGAGTCAAGAGAGGCCCGGAAGATTTATACAGGTAAAAACACTATAAAAAATTTATGAGGAAGCCGGTTTCGTATAGGCAATTTCCTTTGCTCGTTTCCGGTAGACTTCCTCCAGGAGTTCCTCACGGGTGACAAACAAATCAGATTCTTGCTGGGCATAGTCCCGCAACAGTCGCTCCTCTATTTGCGCATGCGTTTCGACATTGCCGTTCCTGAAAATATGCAGGACTTCACCCACGAAACCCCTGACATGCCGAGCGATCAGAAGGGCCCGATGGCAGGCTAACGGATCTTGCTCCGCACAGAGCATGACCACCTTCATGCTCGAAGTAAGGTCGACTAATTTCCTCAACCCTTCTTGAAAAACAGGCAGGGTTGCCACCTTCTCATAATCGACTTGATGCTGGTGGTAGCACTCACGTTCTTGACGCAGCCCTCCGAGTTCCTTCCCCAGGAAGACATACGAGAATCCCTGGGCAGTCAGAGTCCGCTCAAAAGCTTCCCGAGAAAATTGGGGGTGGTGTCGACTGTACGGAACAGACCTGACGTCGGCAACTGTCTGGATGCCATGAAGCCTCAGCAACCCAATGAGGTGTTCGGTACGATGGTTGGAATGTCCGATCGAGTATAGGATCGGGAGATTGGTGTCGGTGCCCATCGTTTCATTATCCCTCTAAACAACCCCCTCGTCACGTCACCTCCCGGTCATATCCGGCCTTGAAAGAGGTAAGTGTCAAATGTCGTGAGCATAAATCAAACCCCGCTCTCCATTCAAAAATTCGACTTCCCTCAACTTATGCCACCCCATGCGTTGTAGTAGATTTCCTAGGACAGTTGTACTCATATAGACACGTCTGTACCCAAGACTACGCGCAAGTTCTTCCGCTGATTTTAAGAGTGCAGTCCCTATGCCTCTCCTTCGATAGTCCCGTCCTATCAACAACCCAACCATTGAGGGCGTAAGATTCGTCGCGGTATCGAGGTCCAGCGAAATCGTTCCGCACACCTGGTCCCCCTCGATAGCCACTAGACCAATGGGAATCTCTTCATGATTGCAGCGCAATTCAAGATCTCCCTGGGCATTTCCAGGGCCATGAATCCCATAGTACGGCTCCCACTCCAATAGGTACCAATCAGTCAGAAAGGGTATTACCTCCCTATGGTCAGCCAGTAGTTCAATTTTCATTTCTGCAAATGAGCTGAAAAGAGTTGCGTTGGACGGCATTGTGACCATCGAGATTCCCGCCTTCTGAATGGACGCTAACCGACTCAGGCTGTGTGAAAACCAAGAAATGGCTATTTTTAATCGTTTTGAAGTCTTTCACATTTTCGGAGAACTCCCATTCACTCATGTAAAGAAGTTATCGCCTTCACCCCACATTAACAACGCACCAGGCTGCATTCCCAGTCAACTTCTACCCCCAGTTGAATAAAGTGCATTCACGCAGTCTCGCCCAGAAGCGGTCAGGCCTGAACCGAATGCGCTCAGGTGGGGGATGGCGCTGGAAAAGATGGAGACGTGAAGAAATGTCTCACTTCGTAAGAGATGGTCATGGGACCGACCCATCGCCTTTTCTGTCCTTAGGATCCATCTTTTCGTTTGACAGAAGCAGGACGAATTTCCGCGAGAAGATACAGTCCCAACCAGGATTGGATATTTTTTAAATACACCGACGACCCGACAATCTTCAGTCGGTCATGAGCTTGGGCCTGTTGAAGGGAAAGGTCTCCCATCCAGACCTCGGTCATCGTTCGCAAGTCGCAGGTCATATAGACATCAACATCGTTTCCAGGATTCTCCGTGCAAAGATCCACTTCCTTGTTCTGAATCTTAATCCACCACTCCTTGTAGTCTTGTAGGTCCGTAAATAAAAATCGAAGGACCGTCTGCCCACCGGGAAGTTTGTCGGGGTTGATACGGCGCTGGATATCTGACATCAGCAACTGCACGTCGAGTTCCTTGTCGGTCATCTGTCCACGAGCCCAGCGCATCCCCCACTCTGCTGTTTTCAACACAATCGGGTAGAGTTCCCGACCAGCTTCTGTCAGTTGATATTCGTACCCTCGCTGCTCCGGTATACGTTTCTGAACAATGAGGCCCTGTTCCCGGAGTGTATTCAGGCGTTTGTTTAATATTGTGGGAGATATTTTCGACATTCCTCGCTGGATCTGATTAAAGCGGGTCGCCCCCAGCAGCAACTCTCGGATAATGAGCAACGTCCATTTCTCCCCAAGAATCTCCGTAGCCTTGGAAACCGGACAGAATTGACCGTATTCAAGCATGCTCTCCTCCCTAACTACACAAAACGTAGTGCAATACTACAGATCGCACACTTTTTCTTTCAACCTTTCCGGATTATCTTGACCTCTAGAATTAGGAAACCGGTTTGACGATGTGGGCACAACGTTTCCCCAGGGCATAAAAAGGAGCAGATTATGAGGGAAAATCTAGACATGGCAGCAGTCAAGGCAACCATGAAGGCCACTTGGATAGAGGGTGATTATGCAGCGTTTTCCACCTATATGGAACCAGGGGCTCTTGAAATCTTACGGGAATGGAACATCGCTTCAGGGTCACGCTTCCTGGATATCGGTTGTGGTGCTGGTCAACTGGCTATTCCTGCGGCTCGTGCCGGAATCACGAGTACCGGCGTGGATATTGCGACCAATCTGATCGAGCACGCTCGAAACAGGGCCACGAGAGAAGGTCTGGCTGCGCAGTTTGATGAAGGCGATGCCGAACAGCTGCCTTATGCGGATAGCACCTTCGATGTCGTGAGCAGTCTTTTCGGAGCGATATTTGCGCCACGCCCTGAAAAGGTCGCGTCGGAAATGGCTCGTGTCTGCCGATCGGGGGGACGCCTCCTTATGGGCAACTGGACACCGAACGGAATGTCGGGACAAGTCTTCAAACACATTGCCAAGCATGTTCCTCCACCCCCTGAGGTCGCACCGCCACCTTTATGGGGTGATGAATCAACCGTTCGAGATCGATTAGCCGATGGGTTTACCGACATCCGGTTGACTCGAAAAATGTATCCGCTTTGGAAATACCCGTTTCCCGTTCAGGAAGTCGTCCAGGTGTTCGCTCGATTCTTTGGCCCAATCAAGGGGGCGTTAGCCAAATTAGATGAATCGGGACAACAGTCCTTCGTGAGCGGGCTCGAAAACATCTTTTCGGCACACAATCAGGCACAGGACGGGACCACCGAGCTGAAAGGTGAGTATTTAGAAGTCACGGCAACTTGCCGCTGAAACACTTTTTTCCGACTACCTATTAACTATACACACACCAGACAACAAGGAGGACAAATCATGCTACCCACCAAACTCAAAAATTCTGTTTTCGATAAGATTTCCGGCGTCACGATGCGGAAATTCTTTCATCCGTCATCTTTAACGGGAGCACAAGGTCTCATCAAAGAGGTTATGCTTCAGTCACAACGAGATTTCTTTATCAATGGAACAATTACGAGTCACGCAGCATGTCCACCCCTCATGGCCGGCATGTGGATGGGCGGAAGAGAAATAGCACTCACGAACCACCATCTTCCCGCCTGGCTGAAGAAAGCGATGGGAGCCGCGCTGTCTGAAGTAAACAAATGTCCCTATTGTGAGGATTTTTTACTCAGTCTTACCCACGGAGCCAACAAGAATAATGTGGCGAATTCCCTACGAAAAAACAAGATGGAATCAATTGACGATGAAGCCACGCTTCGACGATTGCAATGGACCAAAGCCAGCATCACCCGAAACGCAGCCGAACTGGACGATCCGCCTTTTAGTCCGGAGGAATTGCCTGAAGCGCTCGGCACACTCATCGTGTTTAATTACACGAACAAGATTTCAGATTTTACCCTTAACGGTTCTCCCGTTCCCGTTTCACTTCGGAGTGGGGCCTTGAAATTTTTTGGGATGGAACTCCAAGAATCCTCCGCACTGGATTTAGAACATGGAGCTTCATTGTCTCTGCTACCAGAGGCAACATTACCGGAAGAGTTCCACTGGGTCGCATCTAATGCGCTCATAGCGGAAAGTCTCTCTCGCTGGAACCACGTGGTCGAGGAAGAAATTCATCATGTCCTGTCATCTGAGGCTCAACAACTCATCAGAGATAACCTCAGCACGTGGCAAGGGGGGCAAGCCCCTTTGTCTCGCAGGTGGGTGGAAGAAGAAATCAAGGATCTCCAAGGTGCAGAACATGACAAAGCCCGATTAGTTCTGTTGATTGCAAAGGCGTCCTATCAAATCGACGATGGGATAATTGGGCAAGTCACGCGACATGGAGTGAGTGAAGCAGACCTGGTGCGGTTAGGGGCTTTCGGTGCCTTTATGGGAGCAAAAACCATTGCCAATTGGTGCGCACCAGTTTCACTTTTTGTTGGACAATAGAAATAGTAAGCCTTCCCTCGCTCCCTGGTGAGGAGAGGCTTACTGTCCAGGCTTCGTGAAAACTCCTCAGCGGACTGCGGGGTGTGACGACGTCAAACCCTAAATGAGACGTTATTAATGAGGCGCGAAGAGAATAATTTCTTTCGGTAAGAGTACCTAGAGGCCGCTGAAAATGTGAAAAGCGTAAAACGATTTTAAGCCGCAATTTTTGAGTTTTTACACAGCCTGGACCCAAAGCGGACATTTCGGATATCACCCAAAAAGAAAGCCTCTCATCATCACGACAAGAGGCTTCCATAAATGTCTATCTGAGGTGGGTTAGTTACCCGACTTGGGTCCGCTCTCGTCGCCGTTGCTGCCATCGATAGCCACCGAGGCCTAGGAGGCCGGTGGCGAATAATAACATCGTGGTCGGTTCAGGGACCTGAGACGCAACGGCATACGCTCGGCCCACATCATCAGTCACGAAACCATCGCTACACTGCACCGCGTTTGTGAATGGCCCCGAATTAAAAAAACATAGATCGACATTGCCCTCCGTTTCGGGAACGCCGTCATACGCAAAATATGGTCCTAGAATGCCAAAATTGGGCAATCCGAGCTGTGTACCGACCAAACTCGCGAACTCCCGCGCTAGTGCGTCTGACCCGGTGTCATACCATGCTTGAACCGTTAATAATGCTTCTAAATCTAGTGCGGTTCCTTCGACGAATGTAACCTCGTATACTCCGACTGAACTATTTATTGTTACGGCCTGTGCGGGGTGACCGAACATAATCGTGGTTATAACGACTACAAAGGCGAAAAATGGGCATCGGCTATTTAATTTTGTTGTACTCATTTTGTTTACCCCTTCCTACGTGAAATATGAGTCAGTTGTATGTTATTCATCGCTAAACTGGTGTTCTCCATTCCCCATTACCGGCGTACCAAGAGGTCAAGGGTTCCATCCCCCATTGGGAACCATTCTTTATCAGTACCTAAAAAATCAGAAAACTACATTAGATTTCCTAGAAATGGTCACATATTCTTAGGAAATAGACAGAATCAGAATATAACAGGAGGCTTGTGGTATGCGCTATCCCCCTCTTTTGGGGGGGTGCACACGTATTCCCTTACTGACTGGAATTTTATGAGATTAAAGAGGCGTTCTTTGCGTCCTGTGGCATATGTCAGGGTGGAAGAGAAACTTTCCGTTAGGGAAAAAACACTTGTATTTAATTCGTCCGCTTTTGGCTGCGGTTTCAACTGATCGGTGCAACATCTACACTTTCATGCTAGAAAGGAGGATGTTGACCATGACGCGGCGCCCTAAGATTTATTACACCGCAGAACACAAGGCCTTCATGTGGGAGCGCTGGAAGAAGGGGGACTCCCTGGAGTCGATTGCTCGGGTCTTTGATCGGCATCATCCGTCGATCGAACGGATTCTTCGAGCGCATGGAGGGATACGCCCACCGACGCGAACTCGCTCCCGCTTGGCTTTAAGCCTGGCGGAACGGGAAGAGATTTCCCGGGGAGTTGCTCGGAACCAATCTATTCGTGGCATTGCTCGGCAGATCAACCGCCCTCCTTCCACGATCAGTCGTGAACTCACTCGCAATGGGGGCTATGAGCATTATCGAGCCTCCTCCGCGGACCAAGCCGCCTGGGCTCGAGCCCATCGCCCCAAACCCTGTAAACTCGTCGAGAACCGGGCCTTAGCTCGACTCGTAGCCAGGAAGCTACAGTTGGAGTGGGCCCCCGAGCAGATTGCCGGGTGGCTGAAGCACACCTATCCGGACGACGAGTGCTATCACGTGTCACACGAGACGATCTATAAGAGCCTCTTCATTCAGGCCCGGGGGGCCTTGAAGCAAGAGCTGTTGCAGCATTTGAGGCGCCCCCGCATGATGCGGCGGTCCCGCCACCACACCCAAAAAACGCCGGAGCACGGGCGGCTGACCAACACGGTCTCGATCCGGAAGCGCCCCTCCTCGGTGAAAGACCGGGCCGTCCCGGGGCACTGGGAGGGAGATCTGCTCTTCGGAAGCCACAACAGCCAGATTGCGACACTGGTCGAACGGCAGACCCGTTACCTGATGCTGGCCAAAGTCGCCCGCAAAGACACCGAGACGGTGATCAATGCCTTGATCAAGCAGGCGCAGAAGCTCCCCCGGGAGTTGTACACGTCCCTCACCTGGGACCGAGGCAAAGAGATGGCCGACCATCAACGGTTCACGCTGGCGACCGACATCCAGGTCTACTTTTGTGACCCCCACCATCCCTGGCAGCGAGGGGCCAACGAAAACACCAATGGCCTGTTACGGCAATACTTCCCGAAAGGCATGGATTTGTCGACGGTCTCCCAAGCCAAGCTCAACGCCGTGGCAAGGCGGCTCAACGAACGCCCAAGAAAAACGTTAAATTATGAAACACCGGCTGAACGATTTAACCAATGTGTTGCAGCGACCGGTTGAAATCGCAGCCGACTGCCGACATGACTGTTCCCGACCCAATGCCGTCATTGAGTCTGTTGGGGTTTGGGTGGGAGAGCCAATAGAGTCACACCGTGAATAAACGAGGCGAATGGACCCACGTGGGTGAATACGGACCGCATTAACATCCCGATGTTCATCTTCAGTCTCCTTATGGTTGTGTCTGGTCTATATGCCGGGACTACCGAGGAGTTGACGATATTCTCTAGCAGACCCTATGACACCCAAGGGTTGACCATTCCCAATCCTTATAAAGACATATTGGGGTGGGTCTTGTTCTTAGGAGGGGGCTATTTTTGCTATCACTCAGTCTGTCAAGGTTAACTACTAGTATTGAATCCAGCCATCTACTCAAGATTTTTAAGGCCTACTATTGCATTTGTGCCTAAGCGTAGACCTTTCTATGAGAAGCACTCATATCTTGGCTACCCGTTCCCAAAGCAGGCCGAAGCCTGCTTTGGGAATCTTTGTTATTCCGCTATCGTCCCGTCCAGGACTACCTTAATGCTGTCGCCAGGGTTCACCTGGAGTCCTGCCGCTATGCAATTAAAGATATTCGGGTTGTTCGTGTCGATGGTGAGCCGTATTCTCTGCCCTGTTGATTTATTTCGACAGAGAACCTTTGTCAAGTTCGCTCCCTCAATAAACCCTTCGAGTTTTGGGGCTGGGGGCTCTGGGGTAAAATCACCGACCTGATATATTGCGAACTCCTGATCGGATATGACCGCCAACAATGCATTGTCCTGAGCATCGGCAAAATCTTTGGGATTTCCTGAGACCGCGATGGTGCCGGTCTGTTGAATGAGGGTATGGTCCCAGACTTTTACCTCATTCACCGCATTGTTGGTGTACGCCGTGATCCCATTCCCTGAATAGTGAATGGCTCTGGGATAGGGACCCGTCACGAGTTCCCCAATCCATGACAAATCAGCCATCGCCAGTTTGGCAATGCCATATCCTGTTCCATTGCCTCCTCCTACGGCATAACTGAAAAACTCTCCATTGATTGGATCAACCGATAAGGCTTGGCCGTTACTGCCCAGGGCTCCATGTGCGTTTTTGATGAGGAGCACGGGGGTGGAGCCGGTGATATCGTAGACGGCGGCTGTGCCAGGACTTAAGCCGCGATTGGCAAAAATTAATTTCCCTTTATCGGGTGTGAGCTCAATCGCGCCCCTTTGATACGTAAAGACTCCAAGAGCAAACGAATCGACATAGTTTCCTGTCGTTCGATCAACTCTCATAATGCCGGACCCTGATTCCCGTGTAGTCACATAGATATCGTTATGCCCCACCGTAATCTCATACCCTACCTGTGGCAAGCTGAGCGCCGTCGCAGGGGCGTGGCTGGCGATATCAAAGGCTAGCACATCATTCAAACCCTGGACCGTAACGTAAATTTTCCCGGCTGATTCATCGAGTGCAATATCTTGTGGAACACCGGGTAAAGAAATTGTGTTATCAACTTGCAAGGTTGCACTATCCACAATGATCAGAGAATTATTTTTTTGGTCGGGAATGTAAATAAAACGTCCCGCGCTATCCACCGTCACTTGCTCGCCTGTGGCATCGACGGATAACACTTTTTCGACGACAGCCATAGCGGGTGAAGCCACCAACATCCCCATCACAGTCACCGCAATCAATGTAAGAGTATTCTTCACTCTTTGATTCCTTTCCTTGAGGGGGAGGTAAATGACAAAACGGAAATTCTAGAGGGGACTCAATCAACGAGGACAATCATCATTGGTTATCGACTTCCCCTATTTAATTCTTGAATAATGGTACGGTCACCGCGTGATTCGTCGTTTTGAATCCGGGTTTTTGGAGGGTGCTACCTGTTCACCTCCCATGAATGAAAAACCCCACCATGTCAGGACTATTCGACACTTCATGTAACAATTCACACCATGTAGACATGAAAAATGCCCTGCCCTAGATAGGACAAATTTCATGCCTGCGTGACTCCGGGAATGTATTGGCTGGCAGGTTGGTTTAATCCCTGAGTTTCAAGAAGAAGGGAGAACATGGCAAGTATCATCTGTTGGATCGGGTGCCAAAAGGGCGAGATGAAGCGGTGCTGCCCGGGAACCAAACCTAGGGCTCTGCCGCCGTGACGATCACGGCAAGGCTTGAAGAATGAAACTCGCCCCCGCCTCTCTCATTGGAGTAGTCGCGTTACTTTATGCATGCGGCGCGGTGGTCCATGCTCTGAACATGCTGAACCTGGTAGGTATTGATTGGGGTGCCGCGCCGCTTAAATGGCAGGTGCTTGATGTGGTGTATTTGATTGTGGTGTTTCACTTGGTGACACTCGTCATCGCCAGCATGAGAATCCGTTCCACTGGTCCATTGCTCCGCCTTTGAACGTCCGTGTAACAACAAGAAGATAAAAAGATGGGGATTGTGAAGACTCCTTCTTACGGCAAGAAGTCCTACCCCTTCAGACAGAATGAGGGCAGAAAGGGGGTTTCTATTGGCGGTCTCATAAAATGAGCTGAGGGTTTAATCATCGTCGTCGTCATCTTCATCATCGTCATCATCTTCTTCTTCCTCTTCAATGTCGACTTGCCCACCAATATGGCACGTTAAGCAATTCTTGAAATGTCCTCGTCGATGTGCTCCCTCTCCTTCATCGATAAGATGATCGACCAGCGCATTCTCTAACAGAATGGGTTGCATAGGGTCGTCCTTTACCTCAATACTGTGACAATCCGAGCAGGAGGAGGCGCGGGTCACCCGGAAGATGAATTCCCCATGCGGATTGTGCATGGGTCTGATCGTGATACTTGCCAGGGCCCCACGATGTTCCGTATGGCATTCCAGACAGGGTTGCTGCCGATCCATAACCTGTTGGTGGAAGGTACTGACCTCGGCCGGTGCGTTGGCTTGAAACCCTTCACGGGTGTGACAGAGAAGACACTTGGCATCCGTCGCGCCTTTGAACGGTTGATGACAGCGTTGGCAGTCCGTGATATCGGTATGATGCCGACTCAGATGCCCTGGAGCCCATAAGGCTTCCGGGGTATGAACCGAACCCCATCCGATGTACACCACCAACAAGCCCGTCAGGGCCAGCACGGTGGGAATGACCCAGGGTCGTATGCACCACATGAGTTACAGCCCCCCAAAATAGAGTGCTCCTCCGATATGCAGCAAGGTGAGCACTACAAATGTGAACGTGAGGGGGCCATGAAAACATCGCCACCATCGGAGGGATTCTTCCTGCATGGCGAGCTCGTGCAGACGGGATTCCACCATCTCTTCCGAAAGGCCTTGGTCCGCGAGTTCATGCCGTTGTGTGTAGAGGGTTTGAAACGCCAGATAATGAATCGCTTGTCCCGTAATGCCACTAAAGACCACGAGGATCATGGCGATGAGAGCAAGGACGGGAACAAGGGCGTGATAGTGGACTCCTGAATGAACCAAAATCAGCAACGGGCCCGCAATGCCTAATGCTTGATGCACGTCGAACCAGATTTTCGGCCAGACTTCATTGGGTTGCAGGCGTCGTTTGATCGGATAGACAAAGGTTAAGGCGATCATGCCAAAACCGACCCATCCGACGATGTGTGCCATCTGTGTGTGTCCGAATGGTTGTGTGGGTGTGGGGCTCAGGAGGACTTCCATTGCCCATGCGCCAACCATCGCCACGACGATCAGCCAAATCACCAGACGAATGCGACGGGAAAGTGTGGTCATAGAAGGCCGATAGCCTCCATAGATAGGAAAGTGGACTTGGTATTGGATTATAACCTAAAAGCCGATCTGAAAAACTGAATGATCTTTAATCTAGTGTGTGGGGCTTTTTTTGTGGTACCCCATTAGTCTTCCCGCTTTCGGTGTGAATGAAACGTCCGCTCTTGGCTTATCTCCGATATGCAGGTTCCCGACCTGAAGTGTGGACATGCGGAAACCTAGAAGTGAGGGCGGGCAAAGACCTCAAAGGGCAACCTATTGAAAAAGGTGATGAGGGTATGGGGTTTACCTTCCCAATGTGGGAAAAGCATTGGCAACCAGAAAGGTCTAAATATATCGATTGGTGCTTAAATAGCCTCAATATTCCCGGTTTCTTTGATAATAACAGGATAACCTTCAACCATGGATGGAATCATAGCGAAGTCAATAGAAGCCTTGGATTCCACATAGATGGTGATGTGGGGGGCATCAGGTGGACCGCCTCGACTGATTCCCCGAATTCCCGAAATGGTGAGTAGCGAGGAGCGAAGTTCATCAATGACTTGAGTCATAGGTTTTTTTGACATGGGAATCTACGAAGGATGGTTTAATGACTGCATAGGGGAATATAGTCAGGTTATGATCGTTTCACATCATAGACGAGACGGTTCCACTGAAACAAAAGGGGGCTTTTCTAAAAAAGGGTGATGAGATATTGAAGGGAAGCCTACAGACAAGAGGAGGAACCCCTTGCCTGTAGGATTCATTGTGAAGTCACCCAAGACTTCATGCGGATTTACTGACCATCGATTATCAGTCCGAAATGATCAAGGACGAGATCAATCCGATTGGCAAAACCCATTTTCCCGCGTCGATCACCCGCAAATAACAGCCCCACAGGCTGCTTGTCAGGATCCGTGACTAAAAGGGAGCCGGAGTCTCCGCTTTTAATAAAATTCCCGTTTTTTGAAACAGAAGAAACCTCGATCTGATGTTCAAAGATAGCGGTGCCTGCCGTATAGTCAACGGCGACGGTCACATTGATGCCGGTAATCATCCCTTTGGTCAATCCAGTGGTTCGCCCATATTTTTGGACAGAGGGATTGGCCAAGAGACCGGAGCAATCCGCATCCGGGGAATTTGCTGGTATACACGTCAAGGGGGTTGATTGGGGAGTTCCATACCCATCAGTTGGCGTCTCATTCTTGACGAGGGCTGAAGAAGAGATGGCCACAGTTGCTGCATCAATCAGATTAGGCGTGACTCCATCAAAATTTATTTCGGGATAACTTCCTAAGGTGCCCAGCTGGTTATATGATGCGGCAGAGGTCGTACAAACCGGATCGGCATCGGCGGGACCGGGTTGAACAATCTGGTCACCATCAGCTCCCTGGTTGGAAAGGGCTAATACATGATTATTGCTGATGATAAAGAGCTCGCCAGTCGAAGGGTGCTTCAGTCGAGCACCGAGCGTGCCGGTCGTGCAGTTTACCAAGAGTCCCGCGGGTTGAATGCTTTCCATGTTTCCGACGGACACCCCAATGGGAACCGGTAAGGGGAATTTAGCCTTGGGGTCAACATCTTCCCCTCCATCCGTTCCGGGACATCCGGGATCATTGGCATTCGGGCCCTTACACGGTGGGGCGGGGAGGGCTTGTATGCGTCCGGTGACCTCTAGCATAACGGGAACGCCATCGAGCTGTTTCGGCAATCCGGCAAGCCCTACCTTTTCCGTGTAAATTTTAACCATAGGAGTCCCATCTTCATTCCACCCAACCGCCGTTCCCACGACACCGGGTAAATTCATGAGCACATCCGTGTGGTGTTCTTGCGCCTCAAGGGCTCTGGCTAGCCCTTTACTGTTATCCGCCCAAACGGAAGTGGGTAAAATGGTGATGGCAAATGCCAGTACAAGCAATCGATGCCATGATTGGGGGGTAAGTTTCATTTTGTGCTCCCGGCTAGATGATGGAATGACATATTTCCCAAAGACTTTTGTCTTTATAGGGGATCTGCAACTAAGGTTGATTCAAATGGTAATGAAGTTTACAAAAGGCATTGGATATCAATAGCAAAGAACATGAACGTTTGAGCCAAATGGGATCTTGGCCCCATCCAAGAAGTTGGTATTTTATCGGCTATTTCACCAAATCCTTGACCAGAGCTTCTTCTTTCTTAAAGTGTTTGGGGTTCCGATAGACGATGAAGACGGAGATGATGAGGTCGATTAAGTCGTTCATAAGCGGGGTCTTCGAAAGGAGACTCTACTTCTAGGTTCGTGAGCCTCCCCCTTTACGCAAGCCGTTTCCCAACTCTGGCCCGAATGCCGGCCTTAATCCCCTATATTTATAGGGGTGCTGGTTGGCTGGTGTTGGTGTTTCTAAACTAGTTGTGTGGGTAACAGCTTGATGGGGGAAGGGGAGGTGAAATTGGGATTCGGTTTCTGGTACAGCTCTCCTGGTTCTCGGTGAAATAATTCGGGATTCCCTAAATCACAACCATGGCGCTCGACCCACCGCGGACGTGAGGGACTCTACAAATTGGTGCGGGTTAAGGCACCGATGGGAAACCCTCTGAAGAAAGTGATGCCAGTTGATATAAAAAAACATCGCCTTGCCTAGCTTCTAAGCCTTCAGGCAAACAAATCTCCTATTCTGTTCTCCCATCGTTACATAAATCCGGATAGAAAATTCTTCTGGCGATTGAGATTCGCAGGTTTTTTAGTATGATAAAGGGCATGAAGAGCACACAGAGGCCCACCCGACTGATCTGCAATTCCAGGAAAACCAGTCCCACTTTATTATGTGGTCGTCGTTACCTTGTGGTCTGTCTGGTTCTTTTTGTTCTCATGAATCTTGGTCCCCTGGCACAGTCCACCACCGTTGATCTCGCCGGTGGGAACCGAGTCTTTCTCCCCATGCAATCCCTGAAGGCGATGCGCGATCATCAGGTCGTGAAACAAGCCTATGACTATTCCTGCGGAGCGGCCGCCTTTGCGACGTTGCTGACGTATAGCCTGAACGATCCGGTGAGTGAACTGGATGTCCTCAAAGCGGCTTTTGCTTCCCTTTCGGAAGATGAAGAAACGATGCGGAAGAAGGAAGGGTTATCCCTCCTTGACCTGCAACAGATTGCCCAAGCTCGTGGGCACAAGGCTCAAGGATTCCGGTTAGAGCCCTCGTTTCTCTCGAAGTTGGGTGGTCCGGTGATCGTCTTTATCCGACCCCGAGGGTATGAACATTTTGCTGTCCTCAAAGGGGTGCGGGGGGATCGCGTCTATTTAGCTGATCCCTCCTTAGGCAATATTCGCGTCCCCGTCTATCAATTTTTGGCCATGTGGTTGGATCAGACCCAAAAGGGTGTGATCTTTGTGGTGGAACGTGTTGAAGGCCAAACGGTTTCCCGTCCCTTATTGACTCCTTCCCAGCCTGGATTTGGCCAACCCGAAGTGCTCTCGGCTCGACAATTGTTAGAGGTGGGCACCCTCCAACCCCGGGTTCCTTCACCTATTTTCCTTACCCCTTAGGGTTCCTTTCTCCTCGGGCCTAGCCTGTCCTCTAGTGCTCTATGCGCGGACTTCTTTCCTGAACCCGTTCGGGGGGATAGAGAGGTGTTGAAATGCTTTAAAATTGGCAATAAATAATGATGAAGGTCACGAAACCACCCATACCACAAATGGGGGATTGGCTTGGTTGTCAGGCCCAGGTATTTTGGCAGGAAAATGGAGTCGTTCAGGCTTCCTATACTCAAGACTTTGTTCTCGTCGGGAGCGCATGTGTCCATCACACAACAATTAGGGAGGTGTACAATGGTAATGAAATCTATTCTTTTGGGTGCGGCCTTTGTCCTGGCCACCTCGGTCGGTTCAGTTCAGGCAGAAGTGCCCTTCACACCCCTCGCGGAAGTCCCTGCCGTAAATCAGGCAGCAGTGCCCTTCTCTACCCTGGCGGAAGTCCCTGCCGTAAAAATGTCCAGCGATGAGATGGACGCGGTGCGTGGGAAAGACCACGTCATACGCCTTGTCCAGTTTAGATCAGGCCTTTTGCTGACCCAGCCAGAGGCCATCAACGCCACGACTGCAGCTGGCTCCAGGAGCGGCGCCATGGGCGTTGGGAAGGCGCAGGACCGGGCAAGTATTGTCGGCATGCTGCCATGATCTAGTGCGCTGAGCGTCAGCGGAATGACCTTCGCCGAGTTGTTTCCACATTTCCATCTCTCTCGTAAGTGCCCATAACGCGGAGGGTTGTAGACGTGACACTCGGTATTAGCTTCGACCGCGGTCTTGTTGCTCCTTGAGCAGCGAGACCGAATGGTCGAACGTCTCCACTACCTCTATCATGTGATTCAGCCAGAGTGGAGACACTCGTGTCATTCAAGAGACATCTTCCCTGATATTCTTGGTTCACGTGTTCGCCTCCGACTGATTCGACCTTTCTCACCAAGACCGACCACCCTTCTCAGTATTCTTTACATAACCTCGAATCCATTGTAGAACACTAGCGAGTCTTCGCTTTTATGAGGAGTAGACTCTTTTGGAACCAGAGGGAATCGTCATTTTTTTACCATCTTTGACGAAACCCATCGTGTGATCTCGAATTGTCATTTCGCATAGGTCGTTACGCTGTCTAAAATTCATCACCAGGGCTCTAGATTGTGGGGTTCCTTCCTGGGAGTCCTCGCATTCCTTATCGTGATCCCGGCGGCGAGTCCGCTGTGGGCCGCCTCAGGTTCGACAGCATCCCCATCAGAGGTGCTCACGTTATGGGAAGCCGCCGACTATTTGAAGATTCCCTTGCGGGAGGCCGTGCGATTGGCCAACGAGGGGCAATTCCCTGGACGCCGGGTGGGGAAATACTGGCGCGTGACTCGCCAAGCTTTACACGATTGGGTGGCACAGGGAGGAAGTCACCAGGCCAAGGAGTCAGAGAAAGCCCCTCCCTCAGTGGCTTCGGCGGCGGCCAAGGCGACACCTCCTCCACCAACGCCTAGTTCTCCTGAACGGCAATCCGACCCCGGGGATTTATCCGACGCCTCTCTGGCAGCCATTGCAGGCCGAGGAACGGGAGGTGAGAATACCGAACAAGAGGCTCCTGATGCCATTGGAGAAGCGCCGGAAGGCCCCTCGGCAGAACAAATGTTTTTGCGCGATCAGGAAGTATTGCTCATGCCCAATCAAGCTACCTTGGAATTTGGCTTCTTTTATTCCCGTACCGAACAGGATGGTCTCACGGTCCTGGTGGTAAACAATACCGCTTTCTTAGCTTCTTCATTTGGAGAACAAGATCTGTACGTGTGGAATTTTACGGGCCGGTATGGGCTTCCCTATGATATTCAATTCTTTGCCAATCTCCCCTTGATTCATACCGAAGACACGATCACCGCGAACGTGCCGAATAGCACCATTAGTGAAGATTCCAGTCGAGACCTGACCGAAACGGGTAATTTGGTGTTGGGATTTCGTCGGACCATGGTGCGTGAACAATTAGGCATACCCAGTATTATTCTCAGTATTGAAGGGACATATTCCCACTCGAAGACGGTCCTATGCCGTTGGGGGAGAAGTGGCGTTGGTTAAACGCATTGATCCAGTCGCGCTCTTTGCCAACGTGAATTATCTGCGCATTTTCAATCGAGAATTTGACGAAATTTCCCGCTTGGAACCGGAAAATGTGTTTCGGGGACAATTGGGCTATGCCCTCTCGTTGAATGATGCCATTGCCATCAGTACGTCGGTCTTGGGACTCTTCACCAACAAAACCACCTTTGATGATGACGACCTGCCTACCTTAGACTCCGTGGAACGGTTTAGCTTGCGGTTTAGCTTGACCGCCCTGCTCGCTGAGGGTCTGTATATCGAACCTTCCGTGAGTTTTGCCCTCAATGGGCCTAACCGAGTGACTGTGGGCTTTACCCTGCCGTATACCTTCGATGTTCCTCCTTTGCCAGATCTAATCAATCTTTGAAACTCCACTTCAGGTATTTGGTACAGCATTTGTCCCTAAAGTTTTCCGGTACTACTAAACAAGCATTCCTCTCTCCCTACAAACAGCTCACACATCAAATTTTTTACCTCAGCCAATTTTGCAAGGTCTTCCCCGATCCGGCCTTTTCGCTATTTTGACCGACTGCAGGCAGGTCGGTTCCCGACCCAGGCTGTGTGAAAACTCTTGAAGAAGGTATACTGCACCTTTCCAAGGGAGGTGTCAGGAATGAGTGGATTTATTCAAGGGACCGATCGCCACCAAGCGACCCTGTTCCCCGAACGATTGGATGAGTATATTGCCGAAGACAACGCCGTTCGGGTGATCGATGTCTTCGTCGACGAGCTGGATCTCTCCGGGCTGGGCTTCAAGACCCATTCAGAGGAAACGGGCCGCCCCGCCTACCACCCCACAACCCTGTTGAAGCTTTATGTCTACGGCTATCTCAACCGGATCCAATCCAGTCGTCGTCTGGAACGCGAAGCCCACCGCAACGTGGAACTCATGTGGCTGACCGGACACTTAGCCCCGGACTTTAAGACTATCGCCGACTTTCGCAAGAACAATGGGCCCGCCATTCGCTTGGTCTGTCGCGAGTTCATCCTGCTCTGCAAGAAACTCAATCTGTTTGCCGACGCCTTTGTGGCCATCGACGGCAGTAAGTTCAAGGCCGTGAATAATCGAGACCGAAACTTCACCAAGGCCAAGCTCCAGCGCCGCTTACAACAGATTGATGAGAGCATTGAACGGTATCTGAGCCAGATCGCCAGCGCGGATCGGCACGAAGCGGCGGTGGCCAAGGACAAAACCCAACGGCTGGAGGACAAGATCGCAGCCCTGAAGACGGAAATGGCACGTCTCAAAAAACTCGAAGTCCAAATGCTTCAAGCCCCGGACCAACAGCTCTCCCTGACGGACCCGGATGCGCGGTCGATGGCCACCAGTGGTCGAGGCACGGGGATGGTGGGGTATAACGTGCAGACAGCAGTGGATGCGACACATCACTTGATCGTAACTCACGAGGTCACTAATGAAGGGCATGATCGGCACCAGTTGCACCACATGGCGCACCAAGCGAAGGAGGCCATCGGAGCAGAGACTCTCGAGGTGGTCGCTGACCGGGGCTACTTCACCAGTGAAGAACTCCTGGCCTGTGAACAGTCAAAGATTACGACCTATCTTCCCAAACCGCAGACCTCAGGGAGTCCGAAGAAAGGGTTGTTCAGCAAACGCGACTTCGTGTACCACGCGGACAAGAATGAGTATGCGTGCCCAGCCGGGGAACGCTTGATCTGGCGGTTCAAGACACAGGAGAAAGGCTTAACGCTTCACAGATACTGGTCCTCGCACTGTCCGACCTGTCCCATCAAGTCGCAGTGTACGACCGGGAGGAATCGGCGAATCACACGCTGGGAACATGAAGCCGTGCTGGAGGCTGCCGAAGGCCGTCTCGAGCGAGAGCCAGAGCGGATGCGCATGCGACGACAAACGGTGGAGCATCCATTCGGGACCTTGAAAGCCTGGATGGGCGCCACCCATTTCCAAATGAAAACGCTCAAGCATGTGCGCACCGAGATGAGTTTGCATGTGTTGGCGTACAACTTCAAACGGGTGTTGGCCATCCTTGGGGTGAAGCCACTCCTCCAGGCAATCCAAGCGTGAGGGCCACCCTCCTACCCACAAAAATGGACGCAGGAGCGCCGCCTGTGACGCAGTAGGTTGCTCATGGGGCTCCAAAACAGAAACGTTCGTCTCAACGAACAACTCAAGAGGAGATGGCCTGCTGCGCCAAGTAGCGCATGGCTAATGATGGGCAAGTTGAAGTTTTCACACAGCCTGGACCCAAAGGGGACATGAGGAAATCTACAAGGCAGGTCTTAAAGATGCAACTATCCAATTGCCGCATTTGTACTGACCACATTCACCTACGAGTTGTAGCCCTTCAACCCGACTATAATAGTGGAGATTGTCCTGGATGAGGATCTTCTGGTTCAGGAGGTAAGGGATTCGGCAATGATTTAGGAGTTGGCAAATTTCTGAGGACCTTCGCAAGGCGTAAATATCCGTCTAGGTCATTTGGTTGGTAATTTAAGGCTGGAAGTTTCAAAAGAGCAGGGGGTAGTAAATCTGGTGATAGATCATCTTTGTACCAGGAAGGCCAGTCAGCATTCACCACAATGGGCAGAATCAATTTATCCAAAGAGGAAGCATAGTTATAGTGGACTCGTCCTACTTCGGATTTGAGTGCCCACAAAAAGAAAACAAATACATCACAGTAGCGAATTTCCTCAAGGTCCCTTGTCCAATCAAACTTTCGATTAACTGTTTGTGAGGGGTTACAAATTGTATGCCCCAGTTTTTCCAAATCTTTAACCAATGGATCAACATACCCTAGCCAAACTGGCCAATAATGCGCCTCGTCGGGGGCATTGGAACAAACAAAAAAATTGGCCATATGCCTCGAAGCTTTCGGGTGAAAGAGGTGGTGATTAGAAGGTCCTTCAAACCATACAAAATTTGCTGAATAAATGAAAATGAGAAAGGATGTGCCACGCTCAGCTCCTCATTGCTCCGTGTTACTGCTTGTACTTGCCATGAATGCCCCCACACTTTCTCCCTCAGAATGCTCTAGTGGAGGGATTGTACTTTCACTTCTTTTTGTCATCTCAGATGTCGCCTTTTGACCGACTGCAGGCAGGTCGGTTCCCGACCCCAAGCGGACATTTATTTACCACCGTCTTCGTACAACAACTGGATATATGATCGATATTCCAGGATCTGTTTTACCAATATGGAGGGATCATTCAACGCTCGGGAGGCAATGATCCCTCCCTCGATGATCGTTGACAGCATATCCGCCAGATCATCACTCCTGGTGTCGCATTTTGCCCTATATTTTTTCTCGATTTTATCAAGCTGCGTTTTGAATAGGCGCCGCCAATCCATCACAATATCCGCGGTAATCTTCCGTACCTCTTCGTTGACCTGATGACTTTCGTAGGTAAACGATGCCACGAGGCACCCGGGATGCACCCCTTCCAGGTCGGCCATCATCTCCGCGAGCAGTTTGACAAACACCAGCATTTGTTGGAGTGGATCGTCGGTCAGTTCTTCGGCACGTTTGAATAGACCACTGAATAAAAGAGCGTCCTGCTTCCGGTATCGTTGCATCAAGGCATAGGCCAGGGAATTTTTCCCATCAAAGTGATAGAAGAATCCCCCTTTGGTGATGCCGGCTTCCTTAATCAGATCGTCTATTGAGGTCGCGGCGAATCCATTGAGAAGTATGGACCGCTCCGCGATATCCATCAGTCTGTCTTTGGTGGCCTCTCCTTTTGTCGCCATGATTACTGTACCTGGAGTGTAGTTTTTCCCTGCCTTACGAGACCGGGCTGACCTCGATTGAACGAATCACGGTTCTATCGTCGTGTTTCTCCGCTAGTTTATCAAAATTTTGGAAAAGAGTACCTGCAGTTCACTAGAAAATACGAGGGGTTAGGTCTACCCTGAAGACACGGATTTGTTCACCACCTTCACCACTTTTTCAAGAAAGGAATGCATTGACATGAAAACATTTCGCCAACATCTACCACAGCTTGAAGACCACATGTGTATTACCGATGGCGGGATGGAAACCGATCTGGTTTTTCATCACCAATTCGATTTACCCTATTTCGCCGCCTATGATTTACTGCGCCATGAGCGGGGTTATGTCGCCCTATTCGAGTACTACACATCGTACGTCCACTTGGCCCAGACCTATAACTTGGGGCTTATCTTGGAGACACCCACGTGGAGGGCCAACGCCGATTGGGGCGCGAAAATCGGCGACTCGTCACAAGACCTCGAGACATTTAATCTTCAATCCGTCACACTGCTTGAACACATTCGAGATGAATATGGCGATGAAGCTAGACCGATCGTGATCAGTGGGTGCCTTGGCCCTCGTGGAGATGGCTATATCCCTTCACAACGAATGACGGTGCCGGAGGCGCAAGCCTATCATGCGGCACAAATCGGCACGTTCGCCCAATCCAACGTTGATATGATCGCCGCCCTCACCTTGAATTATGTTGAGGAGGCCACTGGCCTTACGCTGACCGCTCAAGAATATGGTCTGCCGGTGTGTATTTCCTTTACCGTCGGAACCGACGGCAAGCTTCCCACTGGTGACACCCTCGCGGATGCCATACAGGCTGTCGACCGGGCCACGGATTCCGGTCCGGTTTATTACATGATTAACTGCGCACATCCCACACATTTTTCTCACCTGTTTACGAAACAGGATCGTTGGGTGAACCGTGTCAAAGGATTGCGGGGGAATGCCTCCTGTCTCAGCCATGCGGAGTTGAACGAATCGGAGATTCTCGATGAAGGCAATCCTTCAGAGTTCGGTGCCGAGCTGAAAGACCTGAAAACCATCTCACCGCACTTGACCGTCTTGGGGGGGTGTTGTGGCACCGATTATCGACATATTGAACAGATATGCAAGAATCTGGTTCATGTGTAGGAATCCATGCATTGCCGGTCTTTCTTCAAGTCTGGGCTTAGACAGCGATGACGGTAGCTTTATGGTGCATCATGTCCTTCACTGACACAAGTAGAAGCGACTGCCCTGTGGCCTTCGCAGTGGTGCATGGGGATCGCTTTTAGCCGAGTTCAGACATAGTGGTTCCTGCAATACATTAGTTAACTCGTTCAGCCGGTGTTTCAACGTGTAACGTTGTTCTTGGTCGTTCGTTGAGCCGCCTTACCACGGCGTTGAGCTCGGCTTGTGTGATCGTCGACACATCCATACCTTTCGGGAAGCATTGTCGTAACAGGCCATGGGTGTGTTCGTTGGCCTCTTGCTGCCAGGGATGGTGTGGGTCACCAACGTATATCTGAATGTCGATCCCCAGCGTGAAGCGTGTATGGTCGGCCATCTCTTGGCCTCGGTCCCAGGTGAGGAACGTGTACACCTCCCGGGGGAGCTTCTGCGCTTGCTTGATCAAGGCATCGATCACCGTCTCGGTGTCTTTGCTGGCGACTTTGACCCGCATCAGATAGCGGGTATGACGTTCGACCAGCGTCGCCATCTGGCTGGTGTGGCTATCGAAGAGCAGACCTCCCTCCCAGTGCCCCGGTAAGGCCAGGTCTTTCACAGAGAGGGGGCGCTTCCGGATCGAGACCGTGTCGGTCATCCGGCGCGAGCTGATCAGATGAGAAAGCCCCCTATTTGATATGGAGAGAGCCTTCCCTCCATTTGTAATGGGTGTTCCCAAATCAAAGTGGGAGGAGGGCTCATCATCACAGGGAGAGTTCCAGGGCTTTTAATCGAAAGGAGTGGACATGTAATTACCAAAAACTTGGGGAAGTAAAACTCGAAAAACCAAAACCAAGGCACCTTCGCTTCTCATTCACGGGAAGGGTGGCAAAATATCTGATTTTCATAAGAAATCGGATCCGGGCATCATTCAAGAAATCGGAAATTAAGGCTCAATCCTGGCAGCCGAGGATTGGGTCAGGGGGTGCGAAGTCACTCATCTGAAGAGGAATCAACCCAGAATACCACCCCACTGTTTGGATGAGGAAAAAGACAGAGCACCTCCAGAATTCATCAATCACGAACCCAACATGCTGAGACTTGACTATCTATTGTGGCAGTCACGTGGTAGAGTGCATATACTCATGGTCTTGGGCTTTGGCCATAAGCAGTCAATCGAACAAAGCCCGTTACCGGTGTGATTTTGCCCGAGAGATTCCTCGGAAGAGTTTGACCCCAGTCGCCTGAACGACGCGTCCGCGGCCTATCCCTTCGAAGTGTTTCACCTTTCTCGAGCCTAAGACACTATTATTTATCAAAAGGAGGAACCCCATGGGTTCAAAATTGTATGTCGGTGGATTGCCGTATTCGGCGACACAAGCCGAATTAAGCGATCTGTTTTCCGCGCATGGCACGGTCCAAACCGTGAACGTCATTATGGACAAATACACTGGCCAGTCCAAAGGGTTTGGCTTTGTCGAAATGTCGTCAGGAGAAGAAGCTCAGGCTGCCATTGCCGCCTTAAACTCTACAGAGTTTGGGGGGAGAACGTTGACGGTTAATGAGGCAAGACCTCAGGCACCACGCAGTGGTGGTCGGGATTTTGGGGGAAGTAGTCGTCGCAGTCGGTTCTAACAAACTGAGTCACCTTCAGAAGGACGGGAGGGGCAACCAAGCCCCTCCCTTTTTTTATACTACCTCGTAGGTGCCTCACACATTGCCCAAATCCCACTAACAGACTTCAAAACCAGTTTTTTTACCTCATCAATTTGCCATAGCCCTTCACCCGCAATGCCTTCTCTTTCTCAAGCCCGCTGACGGCCGACTGCAGACTAGTCGGTTCCCGACCCAGGCTGTGTGAAAACTCTTGAAGAAGGTATACTGCACCTTTCCAAGGGAGGTGTCAGGAATGAGTGGATTTATTCAAGGGACCGATCGCCACCAAGCGACCCTGTTCCCCGAACGATTGGATGAGTATATTGCCGAAGACAACGCCGTTCGGGTGATCGATGTCTTCGTCGACGAGCTGGATCTCTCCGGGCTGGGCTTCAAGACCCATTCAGAGGAAACGGGCCGCCCCGCCTACCACCCCACAACCCTGTTGAAGCTTTATGTCTACGGCTATCTCAACCGGATCCAATCCAGTCGTCGTCTGGAACGCGAAGCCCACCGCAACGTGGAACTCATGTGGCTGACCGGACACTTAGCCCCGGACTTTAAGACTATCGCCGACTTTCGCAAGAACAATGGGCCCGCCATTCGCTTGGTCTGTCGCGAGTTCATCCTGCTCTGCAAGAAACTCAATCTGTTTGCCGACGCCTTTGTGGCCATCGACGGCAGTAAGTTCAAGGCCGTGAATAATCGAGACCGAAACTTCACCAAGGCCAAGCTCCAGCGCCGCTTACAACAGATTGATGAGAGCATTGAACGGTATCTGAGCCAGATCGCCAGCGCGGATCGGCACGAAGCGGCGGTGGCCAAGGACAAAACCCAACGGCTGGAGGACAAGATCGCAGCCCTGAAGACGGAAATGGCACGTCTCAAAAAACTCGAAGTCCAAATGCTTCAAGCCCCGGACCAACAGCTCTCCCTGACGGACCCGGATGCGCGGTCGATGGCCACCAGTGGTCGAGGCACGGGGATGGTGGGGTATAACGTGCAGACAGCAGTGGATGCGACACATCACTTGATCGTAACTCACGAGGTCACTAATGAAGGGCATGATCGGCACCAGTTGCACCACATGGCGCACCAAGCGAAGGAGGCCATCGGAGCAGAGACTCTCGAGGTGGTCGCTGACCGGGGCTACTTCACCAGTGAAGAACTCCTGGCCTGTGAACAGTCAAAGATTACGACCTATCTTCCCAAACCGCAGACCTCAGGGAGTCCGAAGAAAGGGTTGTTCAGCAAACGCGACTTCGTGTACCACGCGGACAAGAATGAGTATGCGTGCCCAGCCGGGGAACGCTTGATCTGGCGGTTCAAGACACAGGAGAAAGGCTTAACGCTTCACAGATACTGGTCCTCGCACTGTCCGACCTGTCCCATCAAGTCGCAGTGTACGACCGGGAGGAATCGGCGAATCACACGCTGGGAACATGAAGCCGTGCTGGAGGCTGCCGAAGGCCGTCTCGAGCGAGAGCCAGAGCGGATGCGCATGCGACGACAAACGGTGGAGCATCCATTCGGGACCTTGAAAGCCTGGATGGGCGCCACCCATTTCCAAATGAAAACGCTCAAGCATGTGCGCACCGAGATGAGTTTGCATGTGTTGGCGTACAACTTCAAACGGGTGTTGGCCATCCTTGGGGTGAAGCCACTCCTCCAGGCAATCCAAGCGTGAGGGCCACCCTCCTACCCACAAAAATGGACGCAGGAGCGCCGCCTGTGACGCAGTAGGTTGCTCATGGGGCTCCAAAACAGAAACGTTCGTCTCAACGAACAACTCAAGAGGAGATGGCCTGCTGCGCCAAGTAGCGCATGGCTAATGATGGGCAAGTTGAAGTTTTCACACAGCCTGGACCCAAAGCGGACATCTCGTAACGCACACAAAAAGAAAGCCTCTCATCACGACGACAAGAGGCTTCCGAGAATGTCTAACTTAATTTCGGTTGGTTACGCTACCTTGGTTCCCTCACGTCGTCGTTGGTGCCACCGATAGCCGGCTAGGCCGAGGATGCCGGTGCCGAATAACATCATTGTCGTCGGTTCGGGGACCGCCGCTGGCGTAATTTGCGATGTTGCGGGCGATATTGAGCGGACCTGGAATCCAAAATTGATGTTGTCGGTTATATCCGGGTCAGACGTCACGCCGATACATGGGGCTTGGCAAAAACTAGTTGAGAAGGGGTAGACCCATTCGTCCCGTCGGTTTCCGTCAATGATCCTGGCTGATAAGCTGGTTATCCCTCCCGCTATTGACCCCGCAAAGCTAGACAGACTGTGGCCCGCAACCGATCCATCAAACCCTGGGTTGTTAAATAAATCCGCGTCGCCATCAAAATTGGCGTCGACCTTAAACTCTAAGGTCAGCAGGTCTATTTGGGTCCAATTATCTGATTTGTTCGATGTGAATGTTCCTGATACTACGGTGTCGGTGCCACTTAATATGGAGAAATCAAACGAGAGCGCCCACGTCGATGAGGGAAGTATCATCCCGAGAGCGCAGGCAAACAGGGTAACCACTATCTGTGGTGTGGGCTTGGCATGTTGTCCTCTTGGTGCCGTGCGGTAATCCCTTGAATCTGAATCCATGCGTGACCTCCTAAGAAAAAACTTCTTATGAATAAAATGATATGCTTGTTCTACCCTATTGCCCGAACTCTTGGCTCGGGAGGTTGGGATCTAAATCAGGCTTATTAAGGATTCGCTCACGCGGGTTATTAGCTCTTGGCCAAACGGTATTCTCACTGAAACCCATGATTCCCTCCCTCCCCCATCTTCGCCGTCGTTAAATGTTCTTAGCCCTTAAATGTTGACGGAAGGTGCATTATTTTATGGCAAGGGATGGCGCATGCAAACCCCTCAAAAGAGGGGGTGGTGTTCGGGGATCAAAGATCTGAAATCACCTAGGCGCCCTTTATTAAGCTTAGAAAGTTCGCGTAACGTGGACCTACCGTACGGAAGATTATACTAGCTCTGACCGCTTTTGGCCGGTTTCAACTGACGGTGCAACATCTACCACTGACCCGAACCCAAGACAGTTCCCTCCCTCCCCCATCTTCGCCGTCGTTAAATGTTGTTAGTTGTCGTTAAATGTTGTTAGTTGTGGGAAGGTGCATTATTTTATGGCAAGGGATGGCAAGCATGCAAACCCCTCAAAAGAGGGGGGGGCCTGGTGTTCGGGGATTCAAAGATCTGATCAATCACCTAGGCGCCCTTTATTTCGCTTAGAAAGTAGTGAAGCGCGTAACGTGGACCTACCGTACAAGGAAGATTTTACTAGCAATTCAATGACCGCTTTTGGCCGACTGCAGACTAGTCGGTTCCCGACTGTGAGTTCAATTGATCGACGCAACACTGTATCTTATCTTTTTAAGATGGAGTGTGCCCATGAAACACCGACCTCGCATTTACTTTACCGCTGAACAACGCGCAGACATTTGGGATCGCTGGCAACGTGGCGAATCCATGAGTTCGATTGGTCGCCTGTTTGAGCGAAATTCCTCCTCCATTTTTCCGGTTCTTGCCCCTAGTGGGGGGATTCGCCCACTCACGAGAAAACGATCACGATTAGCCCTGAGTTTGGCGGACCGCGAAGAGATTTCCAGGGGGCTTGCCAACAAACAGTCCCTTCGATCCATTGCCCGACGGCTAGAGCGCCCTCCCTCGACGATCAGTCGTGAACTCCATCGCAATGGCGGATATGATTGCTATCGAGCTGCAGCAGCCGACCAAGCCACGTGGGATCGCGCGCATCGGCCCAAACGGTGTAAGCTGGCTCAGTATCCGGCCTTAGCGAAGACCGTTGCCACCAAGCTCAACCAGCAGTGGTCGCCTCAACAAATCGCCGGGTGGTTGAAACGACAATACCCTCACCACGAACACCAACACGTGTCCCACGAAACCATCTATCGCAGCCTCTATATTCAGGCCCGAGGCGTCTTGAAGAAGGAACTGCAGGCCTGTCTCCGCACCCAACGAGCCATTCGCCGCTCGAAGCAGGCGAGTCTGAAGCGCCAAGGTCTGGGAAAGATCACGCAGGCGATTTCCATTAAGGACCGACCCGCCTCGGTCGCAGATCGGGCGGTCCCCGGGCATTGGGAAGGCGACCTCATTGGGGGCACCCACAATAGCTATATTGCGACGTTGGTCGAACGCCAGTCGCGGTATGTCATGTTAGCCAAAATTAAACAGAAGGATGCGGCCACGGTGACGGCCGCCCTCGTCAAGCATGCCCAGCAACTCCCAGCCGAACTGTATCAATCCTTGACCTGGGACCGTGGCTCAGAGATGGCGAATCACCGTCAATTCACGCTCGCGACGAATATCGCCGTCTACTTTTGTGACCCCAAGAGTCCGTGGCAACGAGGCTCGAATGAGAATACGAATCGACTCCTCAGGCAGTACTTCCCAAAGGGCACCGACTTATCCAGATATTCCCAAGCCCAGCTCAACAAAGTCGCGCGGCAGTTGAACGAACGTCCAAGAAAAACGTTAGACTACGAGACACCAGCAGAGAGATTTCAAGCATGTGTTGCAGCGACCGGTTGAACTCACAACCCAAAGCGGACATGAGGAAATCAATACTTACGTGCGGGGTAAGGCAGCAAAGTGATGCGTATTTGAATGCGCTTTTTTGTGACATTGGGCAAAAAAAAGAAAGCCTCTCATCATCACGACAAGAGGCTTCCCTAACTATCTATCTGAAGTAATTTAGTTATCCGACCTGAGTCCCCTCACGTCGCCGTTGCTGCCATCGATAACCGGCTAGGCCGAGGAGGCCGGTTGCGGTTAACAACATAGTGGTAGGTTCCGGGACCGGTGCAAACTGGCCTTGTGGGTTGATAGCTATAGGGATCATGGCTAGAGAGATCGATGCCTGATATGATAGTGGGTCTAACCCTGTAGCTGGGTTTTGATCCTGGCCATAAAAGATGCTGGCTAATTTGTTACCGAACGGATCCGTAACCTCGAGAATGATTGCGTCTGAAAAAATCGGTCCGATAAGTCCGATGCGTCGCGAGTTTGTTATAACGTTATCGGTCCCGTCGTTCCACACCAATCCTGTGCCTGCGTGAAATAAATTCCAACTGAAAGCTGCCGGTGAGTCGCCGTCGTTTAACATGAAATCCATGTTTATTGTGCCGGTTAAATCCCCAGTCACGTTGTAATCCATGGGAGTTGCAAACGATTTAGGGTCGGAAGTGGTCGTAAGGATGAGGAGTAACATGGTGAGGGTAAACTTCATCATGAGGGGTTTCTCTCTGTGTTTATTATGGGCCATCATATCCTCCTTATGGAATTTTAAATTTATTCAGAATTATATGTGTCGAATATGAAGGCCGCTCGATCTCTGGCAACCAACAGGAAATGAACCTAACATACCCCATCAGGCCAACTCTACCCCACTTTTGAGGGGGTCGAACCATACCCTTTATTCCCTAATGAATGGAATCTGTCTTGGATGATTGAGGGGGTCGCTCAGCGTGATGTGTTGGTTGTTTCAGGTTGGGAAAGAAGTCTTTCTGCCTCCTGCAAGACACTTCTATTCAAACGTCCGCTTTTGGCCGGGAAGCGTCCATTCGGAAGCATGAGGAATGTACCAAGGTGTAATGGTCGCAAAGCGACCCAGGCTGTGTGAAAACTCTTGAAGAAGGTATACTGCACCTTTCCAAGGGAGGTGTCAGGAATGAGTGGATTTATTCAAGGGACCGATCGCCACCAAGCGACCCTGTTCCCCGAACGATTGGATGAGTATATTGCCGAAGACAACGCCGTTCGGGTGATCGATGTCTTCGTCGACGAGCTGGATCTCTCCGGGCTGGGCTTCAAGACCCATTCAGAGGAAACGGGCCGCCCCGCCTACCACCCCACAACCCTGTTGAAGCTTTATGTCTACGGCTATCTCAACCGGATCCAATCCAGTCGTCGTCTGGAACGCGAAGCCCACCGCAACGTGGAACTCATGTGGCTGACCGGACACTTAGCCCCGGACTTTAAGACTATCGCCGACTTTCGCAAGAACAATGGGCCCGCCATTCGCTTGGTCTGTCGCGAGTTCATCCTGCTCTGCAAGAAACTCAATCTGTTTGCCGACGCCTTTGTGGCCATCGACGGCAGTAAGTTCAAGGCCGTGAATAATCGAGACCGAAACTTCACCAAGGCCAAGCTCCAGCGCCGCTTACAACAGATTGATGAGAGCATTGAACGGTATCTGAGCCAGATCGCCAGCGCGGATCGGCACGAAGCGGCGGTGGCCAAGGACAAAACCCAACGGCTGGAGGACAAGATCGCAGCCCTGAAGACGGAAATGGCACGTCTCAAAAAACTCGAAGTCCAAATGCTTCAAGCCCCGGACCAACAGCTCTCCCTGACGGACCCGGATGCGCGGTCGATGGCCACCAGTGGTCGAGGCACGGGGATGGTGGGGTATAACGTGCAGACAGCAGTGGATGCGACACATCACTTGATCGTAACTCACGAGGTCACTAATGAAGGGCATGATCGGCACCAGTTGCACCACATGGCGCACCAAGCGAAGGAGGCCATCGGAGCAGAGACTCTCGAGGTGGTCGCTGACCGGGGCTACTTCACCAGTGAAGAACTCCTGGCCTGTGAACAGTCAAAGATTACGACCTATCTTCCCAAACCGCAGACCTCAGGGAGTCCGAAGAAAGGGTTGTTCAGCAAACGCGACTTCGTGTACCACGCGGACAAGAATGAGTATGCGTGCCCAGCCGGGGAACGCTTGATCTGGCGGTTCAAGACACAGGAGAAAGGCTTAACGCTTCACAGATACTGGTCCTCGCACTGTCCGACCTGTCCCATCAAGTCGCAGTGTACGACCGGGAGGAATCGGCGAATCACACGCTGGGAACATGAAGCCGTGCTGGAGGCTGCCGAAGGCCGTCTCGAGCGAGAGCCAGAGCGGATGCGCATGCGACGACAAACGGTGGAGCATCCATTCGGGACCTTGAAAGCCTGGATGGGCGCCACCCATTTCCAAATGAAAACGCTCAAGCATGTGCGCACCGAGATGAGTTTGCATGTGTTGGCGTACAACTTCAAACGGGTGTTGGCCATCCTTGGGGTGAAGCCACTCCTCCAGGCAATCCAAGCGTGAGGGCCACCCTCCTACCCACAAAAATGGACGCAGGAGCGCCGCCTGTGACGCAGTAGGTTGCTCATGGGGCTCCAAAACAGAAACGTTCGTCTCAACGAACAACTCAAGAGGAGATGGCCTGCTGCGCCAAGTAGCGCATGGCTAATGATGGGCAAGTTGAAGTTTTCACACAGCCTGGACCCAAAGCGGACATGAGGAAATCTTGAAGGAGGCAAGTCACAACCTAGTTCTTTTGAGGGGTGTTGACAATAAAGGGGGGACCTTTACACTTTTCTATCTAGAATTCCCAATTCAGAGAGGGTTGAGCCATCAAGTTGGGATGGCCATCGTTCCATTCTTTGTTTTCTTTATCCAATGAGACATCCCCGGAGGAGGGCCGGTTTCATTTAACTAAGGGAGGTGTAGGCATGAACGGAGTTTTACGACAATCTTTGATAGGACTCATGGGCGGGTTGATGCTCATGGGAGGTTTTGCCGGGTCGGCTTTGGCCACCCCACCCGAGGACGTTCCGTTCTGGAATGATATTCTCAATCGACTGAATACCATTGAAGGCAAAGTCGATAATATTGAAACGAAGATCGATAACCAAACGACCGACCTGCGGGGTGTGAGGCAGAACTGGGACAAGAATCTCGACTCCACCGATGGGGACCCCGCTACTGGCTGCAACTCGACTCGATTTACCTGTCTCTGGAACAACACGGTGGTGAGGGACAATGAAACGGGGGCAGTGTGGGACCGCAATCCCTCTATAGCTCCCAGCAGTTGGAATAATGCTATTGGTCATTGTGCCAACCGGGAGGTCGAAGGGCGCAAGGGTTTTCATTTGCCCACTCGAGAGCAATTAGCGACGCTGGTAGCTTCTAGCAACAATCCCGCTCTACCCACCGGTCATCCCTTCCAGAATGTGCAGTCGGCCGGCTATTTATCGGCAACCACGCTTGCTGATAACCCTACAGTGGTATGGATTGTCAATTTCGCCAATGGAAACGTAGAGGACACCATCGGTAAGTCCACCGGTCGTTACGTGTGGTGCGTACGCGGTGGTCAAAGCTATGACGGACAGGATGTGCGGGAAGTCATACAACGGATCGATACGACCCATCCGTGATCATTGGGGCATTAAAGTAATTGGATCATTTGGTTTGGGGTGCAGGGGGCGTTGGCCCCCTGCTTTGCCCGGACCTCGGTGTAAGGAGTCTCTGCGATGGCGCGCTACGAACCTGTGCAGTTGTATCGGATGGGCATGGAGTTGACGGTGTAGCTCAAATCGGCTGGACGGGGCTCACTCAGCTGTTTCCAGCCAGGCGTAAATAAGCAGGAATAACCTCCCCCGTTACGAACCCCAGTATGGAGATAGCCGACCGTCTTCGGCTTTATCCCAGCAGTGGATGGAACGTGAGGCAAGACGACTCCTCCTTGGACCGCTCCTGGCCGGTAAGCGTCCATTCCGAAGCGGGTGAATTCTAACAAAGCGTAATGGTCGCAAAGCGACCCAAAGCGGACATGAGGAAATTTTGAAAGGACAGATCTCGATTCAGGCTATTGCAACTCTCACCCTCACGCCTTTCCCCCTCGAACGGTACAACGACCTTTCTTGACCCACATTCGGTTAAGACCTGAAATCCCTTTGCTCTTCCCATTCATTAAGGGAAGACAAGTAGTGCAAATGACAAGAACCATTGACAAAAGGGGAAATGGTTCGGCAGCGTTGAGTAAGCACGGAATGCGACAGCTGAAGAAAGCAGGGATGGCTAGAGACGGTTTACCCTTCTCCTGAGGAGGGGACAAATAAAGGAGGCACGTATGCAACGGCAAATCTCTGTTTTTGTTAGTGGTCTCATCATGGGAACGGTCCTGGCCATGTCCCTCCCGAACGCGGTTGAGGCTCAAGAAGTGCTGGCTCCAACGGATAACGTCCGAGTAGGCACCGTAATCGGTGTGGGAACCACCCAAACTCTTAACCTGTATATTCAATATAATATGCACCGGGGTACCAACCAAGGTACCAACCAACAATCTGAGCCCAGAATTCAAGGTGTGACAATCCTTCTCCAGAATCCCAATCCCGATACAGAAAATGAAGAGGTCTGTACGCAGACCATTCAAGCTCTGACGAACTTCGTCCCTGGATTAAATACGCTGTCATTAGGAATAACTTCTGATGAAGACGGGGGAAATAAGAGGCTGCTGCTCAACGGAGTCGAACCGGATCCACCATTACCACCAATAGATGACTGTTTTGATGAGACAAATAGGATCATTTATATGGTGGGTGAAATTACGGCCATAGAACCAAATTTTTCAGAGTCCCTTGAACCGGTAAGAGGGCGTGGAGGGATTATGCTTTGGGACGTTACGGACCCTAGCGGCGCAACAGCCGCCTCCGGGGAAACGGGTTTGTTTGATGGAGGAACCTGGTTTTTGGATATTAACCAGGATCTACTACCCTAAATCACCCTTACCTTAGGAAAATTTCATCTTGTGAGAACGAAGAAGGAGAATATAATGCGCAAGAAACTGTTCACTCAAGCCGCTGCAGTGCTGTTTGCTCTGACCACTTCCGTTGCCCCGATGAAAGTCGAGGCCCAAGGCCTAGTAGAGAATGAGTTCCTTTTAGCTGTCGTAGGGGTTGGTACAAATGAAACAGCAGAGATTTATATAGGGAGACCAGGGCGAAACAACAATAATGACGTGCCCACCATTACTCCTGGAGATACCCCTCTGTTCACCTATGTTGTGACCAATGTGGGTGATGCCACCTGCACACAGACGATTGAAGGGGCAGGGCCGACGTCGACTGTCTTTGGTTTGCCTATACCGGCAACCTACGTGGAAAAAGGTTTTGGCTTTGTGAGCTTTGATGATGGAGAACAAATACCATTGAAGGATTGCTTTAAAATCTCTCTTAGCCAAAGAGTCGTCATCCAAATACGCTCAAGCAGAGGCTATAAAATTGCGGAAAATACTTCCCCACTTCCGGCTATAGTACTAGGGCATTCTATTTATAACAGTAGTACGGGTGATACGGTCGCTTCTGCGAGCAAAGGCAGAGTGATTCCCAAGTTGGCAATCCATCCGACCGCTTCCTACCCTGAGTAAGAGGACCAATGACGTCTTTCTATTGCCACTGAATCGGAGAACCACACCACCACCGCCCTTTCATGACACACCCCCTTCACTACATTAATGAAGGGGGTGTCCAGGATTAGCTTTTCTCACCTTCTCGGCTTTCTCTTCAACCAGTCCCTACAACAGGTTTTTTCTACCAAACCGTAGATCGCATTGCTCAAATCGATGGCCTTTTCTATCCCCGACTCACTGACTGTAGATCAGCTGCTCCGATCATTCAATCTCAGCACCAGAAGAATACATGGTTCTCAGATTTTGGTTCTGTGTCTTTTCCTTATACTTCATCTAAGCGGGGGGTAAAGGCTATGCCTATTTGAGGGTAAACCCTGAATATGACTCTGTCCGCTTTTGGCCGACTGCTGACAGTTCGGTTCCCGACCCAGGCTGTGTGAAAACTCTTGAAGCAGGTATACTGCACCTTTCCAAGGGAGGTGTCAGGCATGAGTGGATTTATTCAAGGGACGGATCGCCACCAAGCGACCCTGTTCCCCGAACGATTGGATGAGTACATTGCCGAAGACAACGCCGTTCGGGTGATCGATGTCTTCGTCGACGAGTTGGATCTCTCCGGACTGGGCTTCAAGACCCATTCAGAGGACACGGGCCGCCCCGCCTACCATCCCAGGACCCTACTCAAGCTCTATGTCTACGGGTATCTCAACCGGAGTCCAGTCCAGCCGTCGCCTAGAACGCGAAGCCCACCGCAACGTGGAACTGATGTGGCTGACCGGACACTTAGCCCCGGACTTTAAGACTATCGCCGACTTTCGCAAGAACAATGGGCCCGCCATTCGCTTGGTCTGTCGCGAGTTCATCCTGCTCTGCAAGAAACTCAATCTGTTTGCCGACGCCTTTGTGGCCATCGACGGCAGTAAGTTCAAGGCCGTGAATAATCGAGACCGAAACTTCACCAAGGCCAAGCTCCAGCGCCGCTTACAACAGATTGATGAGAGCATTGAACGGTATCTGAGCCAGATCGCCAGCGCGGATCGGCACGAAGCGGCGGTGGCCAAGGACAAAACCCAACGGCTGGAGGACAAGATCGCAGCCCTGAAGACGGAAATGGCACGTCTCAAAAAACTCGAAGTCCAAATGCTTCAAGCCCCGGACCAACAGCTCTCCCTGACGGACCCGGATGCGCGGTCGATGGCCACCAGTGGTCGAGGCACGGGGATGGTGGGGTATAACGTGCAGACAGCAGTGGATGCGACACATCACTTGATCGTAACTCACGAGGTCACTAATGAAGGGCATGATCGGCACCAGTTGCACCACATGGCGCACCAAGCGAAGGAGGCCATCGGAGCAGAGACTCTCGAGGTGGTCGCTGACCGGGGCTACTTCACCAGTGAAGAACTCCTGGCCTGTGAACAGTCAAAGATTACGACCTATCTTCCCAAACCGCAGACCTCAGGGAGTCCGAAGAAAGGGTTGTTCAGCAAACGCGACTTCGTGTACCACGCGGACAAGAATGAGTATGCGTGCCCAGCCGGGGAACGCTTGATCTGGCGGTTCAAGACACAGGAGAAAGGCTTAACGCTTCACAGATACTGGTCCTCGCACTGTCCGACCTGTCCCATCAAGTCGCAGTGTACGACCGGGAGGAATCGGCGAATCACACGCTGGGAACATGAAGCCGTGCTGGAGGCTGCCGAAGGCCGTCTCGAGCGAGAGCCAGAGCGGATGCGCATGCGACGACAAACGGTGGAGCATCCATTCGGGACCTTGAAAGCCTGGATGGGCGCCACCCATTTCCAAATGAAAACGCTCAAGCATGTGCGCACCGAGATGAGTTTGCATGTGTTGGCGTACAACTTCAAACGGGTGTTGGCCATCCTTGGGGTGAAGCCACTCCTCCAGGCAATCCAAGCGTGAGGGCCACCCTCCTACCCACAAAAATGGACGCAGGAGCGCCGCCTGTGACGCAGTAGGTTGCTCATGGGGCTCCAAAACAGAAACGTTCGTCTCAACGAACAACTCAAGAGGAGATGGCCTGCTGCGCCAAGTAGCGCATGGCTAATGATGGGCAAGTTGAAGTTTTCACACAGCCTGGGTCGCTTTGCGACCATTACGCTTTGTTAGAATTCACCCGCTTCGGAATGGACGCTTACCGGCCAGGAGCGGTCCAAGGAGGAGTCGTCTTGCCTCACGTTCCATCCACTGCTGGGATAAAGCCGAAGACGGTCGGCTATCTCCATACTGGGGTTCGTAACGGGGGAGGTTATTCCTGCTTATTTACGCCTGGCTGGAAACAGCTGAGTGAGCCCCGTCCAGCCGATTTGAGCTACACCGTCAACTCCATGCCCATCCGATACAACTGCACAGGTTCGTAGCGCGCCATCGCAGAGACTCCTTACACCGAGGTCCGGGCAAAGCAGGGGGCCAACGCCCCCTGCACCCCAAACCAAATGATCCAATTACTTTAATGCCCCAATGATCACGGATGGGTCGTATCGATCCGTTGTATGACTTCCCGCACATCCTGTCCGTCATAGCTTTGACCACCGCGTACGCACCACACGTAACGACCGGTGGACTTACCGATGGTGTCCTCTACGTTTCCATTGGCGAAATTGACAATCCATACCACTGTAGGGTTATCAGCAAGCGTGGTTGCCGATAAATAGCCGGCCGACTGCACATTCTGGAAGGGATGACCGGTGGGTAGAGCGGGATTGTTGCTAGAAGCTACCAGCGTCGCTAATTGCTCTCGAGTGGGCAAATGAAAACCCTTGCGCCCTTCGACCTCCCGGTTGGCACAATGACCAATAGCATTATTCCAACTGCTGGGAGCTATAGAGGGATTGCGGTCCCACACTGCCCCCGTTTCATTGTCCCTCACCACCGTGTTGTTCCAGAGACAGGTAAATCGAGTCGAGTTGCAGCCAGTAGCGGGGTCCCCATCGGTGGAGTCGAGATTCTTGTCCCAGTTCTGCCTCACACCCCGCAGGTCGGTCGTTTGGTTATCGATCTTCGTTTCAATATTATCGACTTTGCCTTCAATGGTATTCAGTCGATTGAGAATATCATTCCAGAACGGAACGTCCTCGGGTGGGGTGGCCAAAGCCGACCCGGCAAAACCTCCCATGAGCATCAACCCGCCCATGAGTCCTATCAAAGATTGTCGTAAAACTCCGTTCATGCCTACACCTCCCTTAGTTAAATGAAACCGGCCCTCCTCCGGGGATGTCTCATTGGATAAAGAAAACAAAGAATGGAACGATGGCCATCCCAACTTGATGGCTCAACCCTCTCTGAATTGGGAATTCTAGATAGAAAAGTGTAAAGGTCCCCCCTTTATTGTCAACACCCCTCAAAAGAACTAGGTTGTGACTTGCCTCCTTCAAGATTTCCTCATGTCCGCTTTGGGTCGCTTTGCGACCATTACACCTTGGTACATTCCTCATGCTTCCGAATGGACGCTTCCCGGCCAAAAGCGGACGTTTGAATAGAAGTGTCTTGCAGGAGGCAGAAAGACTTCTTTCCCAACCTGAAACAACCAACACATCACGCTGAGCGACCCCCCTCAATCATCCAAGACAGATTCCATTCATTAGGGAATAAAGGGTATGGTTCGACCCCCTCAAAAGTGGGGTAGAGTTGGCCTGATGGGGTATGTTAGGTTCATTTCCTGTTGGTTGCCAGAGATCGAGCGGCCTTCATATTCGACACATATAATTCTGAATAAATTTAAAATTCCATAAGGAGGATATGATGGCCCATAATAAACACAGAGAGAAACCCCTCATGATGAAGTTTACCCTCACCATGTTACTCCTCATCCTTACGACCACTTCCGACCCTAAATCGTTTGCAACTCCCATGGATTACAACGTGACTGGGGATTTAACCGGCACAATAAACATGGATTTCATGTTAAACGACGGCGACTCACCGGCAGCTTTCAGTTGGAATTTATTTCACGCAGGCACAGGATTGGTGTGGAACGACGGGACCGATAACGTTATAACAAACTCGCGACGCATCGGACTTATCGGACCGATTTTTTCAGACGCAATCATTCTCGAGGTTACGGATCCGTTCGGTAACAAATTAGCCAGCATCTTTTATGGCCAGGATCAAAACCCAGCTACAGGGTTAGACCCACTATCATATCAGGCATCGATCTCTCTAGCCATGATCCCTATAGCTATCAACCCACAAGGCCAGTTTGCACCGGTCCCGGAACCTACCACTATGTTGTTAACCGCAACCGGCCTCCTCGGCCTAGCCGGTTATCGATGGCAGCAACGGCGACGTGAGGGGACTCAGGTCGGATAACTAAATTACTTCAGATAGATAGTTAGGGAAGCCTCTAGTCGTGATGATGAGAGGCTTTCTTTTTTTTGCCCAATGTCACAAAAAAGCGCATTCAAATACGCATCACTTTGCTGCCTTACCCCGCACGTAAGTATTGATTTCCTCATGTCCGCTTTGGGTCCAGGCTGTGTAAAAACTCAAAAATGGCGGCTTAAAATCGTTTTTACGCTTTTCACATTTTCAGCGGCCCCTAGGTACTCTTACCGAAAGAAATTATTCTCTTCGCGCCTCATTAATAACGTCTCATTTAGGGTTTGACGTCGTCACACCCCGCAGTCCGCTGAGGAGTTTTCACGCAGCCTGGACAGTAAGCCTCTCCTCACCAGGGAGCGAGGGAAGGCTTACTATTTCTATTGTCCAACAAAAAGTGAAACTGGTGCGCACCAATTGGCAATGGTTTTTGCTCCCATAAAGGCACCGAAAGCCCCTAACCGCACCAGGTCTGCTTCACTCACTCCATGTCGCGTGACTTGCCCAATAATCCCATCGTCGATTTGATAGGACGCCTTTGCAATCAACAGAACTAATCGGGCTTTGTCATGTTCTGCACCTTGGAGATCCTTGATTTCTTCTTCCACCCACCTGCGAGACAAAGGGGCTTGCCCCCCTTGCCACGTGCTGAGGTTATCTCTGATGAGTTGTTGAGCCTCAGATGACAGGACATGATGAATTTCTTCCTCGACCACGTGGTTCCAACGAGAGAGACTCTCCGCTATGAGCGCATTAGATGCGACCCAGTGGAACTCTTCCGGTAATGTTGCCTCTGGTAGCAGAGACAATGAAGCTCCATGTTCTAAATCCAGTGCGGAGGATTCTTGGAGTTCCATCCCAAAAAATTTCAAGGCCCCACTCCGAAGTGAAACGGGAACGGGAGAACCGTTAAGGGTAAAATCAGAAATCTTGTTCGTGTAATTAAACACGATGAGTGTGCCGAGCGCTTCAGGCAATTCCTCCGGACTAAAAGGCGGATCGTCCAGTTCGGCTGCGTTTCGGGTGATGCTGGCTTTGGTCCATTGCAATCGTCGAAGCGTGACTTCATCGTTAATTGATTCCATCTTGTTTTTTCGTAGGGAATTAGCCACATTATTCTTGTTGGCTCCGTGGGTAAGACTGAGTAAAAAATCCTCACAATAGGGACATTTGTTTACTTCAGACAGTGCGGCTCCCATCGCTTTCTTCAGCCAGGCGGGAAGATGGTGGTTCGTGAGCGCTATTTCTCTTCCGCCCATCCACATGCCGGCCATGAGGGGTGGACATGCTGCGTGACTCGTAATTGTCCCATTGATAAAGAAATCTCGTTGTGACTGAAGCATAACCTCTTTGATGAGGCCTTGTGCTCCCGTTAAAGATGACGGATGAAAGAATTTCCGCATCGTGACGCCGGAAATCTTATCGAAAACAGAATTTTTGAGTTTGGTCGGTAGCATGATTTGTCCTCCTTGTGGTCTGGTTTGTGTATAGATAACAGGTAGTCGGAAAAAAGTGTTTCAGCGGCAAGTTGCCGTGACTTCTAAATACTCACCTTTCAACTCGGTGGTCCCGTCCTGTGCCTGATTGTGTGCCGAAAAGATGTTTTCGAGCCCGCTCACGAAGGACTGTTGCCCCGATTCATCTAATTTGGCTAAGGCCCCCTTGATAGGGCCAAAGAATCGAGCGAACACTTGGACGACCTCCTGAACGGGAAACGGGTATTTCCAAAGCGGATACATTTTTCGAGTCAACCGGATGTCGGTAAACCCATCGGCTAATCGATCTCGAACGGTTGATTCATCACCCCATAAAGGTGGCGGTGTCACCTCAGGCGGTGGAGGAACATGCTTGGCGATGTGTTTGAAGACTTGTCCCGACATTCCGTTCGGTGTCCAGTTGCCCATAAGGAGGCGTCCCCCCGATCGGCAGACACGAGCCATTTCCGACGCGACCTTTTCAGGGCGTGGCGCAAACATCGCTCCGAAAAGACTGCTCACGACATCGAAGGTGCTATTCGCATAAGGCAGCTGTTCGGCATCGCCTTCATCAAACTGCGCGGCCAGACCTTCTCTCGTGGCCCTGTCTCGAGCGTGCTCGATCAGATTGGTCGCAATATCCACGCCGGTACCGGTGATTCCGGCACGAGCCGCAGGAATAACCAGCTGACCAGCACCACAACCGATATCCAGGAAGCGTGACCCTGGAGCGATGTTCCATTCCCGTAAGATTTCAAGAGCCCCTGGTTCCATATAGGTGGAAAACGCTGCATAATCACCCTCTATCCAAGTGGCCTTCATGGTTGCCTTGACTGCTGCCATGTCTAGATTTTCCATCATATCTGCTCCTTTTTTTGCCCTGGGGAAACGTTGTGCCCACATCGTCAAACCGGTTTCCTAATTCTAGAGGTCAAGATAATCCGGAAAGGTTGAAAGAAAAAGTGTGCGATCTGTAGTATTGCACTACGTTTTGTGTAGTTAGGGAGGAGAGCATGCTTGAATACGGTCAATTCTGCCCGGTTTCCAAGGCTACGGAGATTCTTGGGGAGAAATGGACGTTGCTCATTATCCGAGAGTTGCTGCTGGGGGCGACCCGCTTTAATCAGATCCAGCGAGGAATGTCGAAAATATCTCCCACAATATTAAACAAACGCCTGAATACACTCCGGGAACAGGGCCTCATTGTTCAGAAACGTATACCGGAGCAGCGAGGGTACGAATATCAACTGACAGAAGCTGGTCGGGAACTCTACCCGATTGTGTTGAAAACAGCAGAGTGGGGGATGCGCTGGGCTCGTGGACAGATGACCGACAAGGAACTCGACGTGCAGTTGCTGATGTCAGATATCCAGCGCCGTATCAATCCCGACAAACTTCCCGGTGGGCAGACGGTCCTTCGATTTTTGTTTACGGACCTACAAGACTACAAGGAGTGGTGGATTAAGATTCAGAACAAGGAAGTGGATCTTTGCACGGAGAATCCCGGAAACGAAGTTGATGTCTATATGACCTGCGACCTGCGAACGATGACCGAGGTCTGGATGGGAGACCTTTCCCTTCAACAGGCCCAAGCTCATGACCGACTGAAGATTGTCGGGTCGTCGGTGTATTTAAAAAATATCCAATCCTGGTTGGGACTGTATCTTCTCGCGGAAATTCGTCCTGCTTCCGTCAAACGAGAAGATGGATCCTAAGGGCAGAAAAGGGGATGGGTCGGTCCCATGACCATCTCTTGCGAAGTGAGACATTTCTTCACGTCTCCATCTTTTCCAGGGCCATCCCCCACCTGAGCGCATTCGGTTCATGCCTGACCGCTTCTGGGGGAGACTGCGTGAAAACACTTTATTCGGCTGAGGGTAGAAGTTGACTGGGAATGCAGCCTGGTGCGTTATTAATGTGGCGTGAAGGTGATAACTTCTTTACATGAGTGGACGGGAGTCCTCCGAAAATGTGGAAGACTTCAAAACGATTCAAGATAGCCATTTATTGGTTTTCACACAGCCTGAGTCGGTTAGCGTCCATTCAGAAGGCGGGAATCTCGATGGTCACAATGCCGTCCAACGCAAATCTTTTCAGCTCATTTGCAGAAATGAAAATTGAACTACTTGCTGACCATAGGGAGGTAATACCCATTCTGACTGATTGGTACCTATTGGAGTGGGAGCCGTACTATGGAATTCATGGCCCTGGAAATGCCCAGGGAGATCTTGAATTGCGCTGCAATCATGAAGAGATTCCCATTGGTCTAGTGGCTATCGAGGGGGACCAGGTGTGCGGAACGATTTCGCTGGACCTCGATACCGCGACGAATCTTACGCCCTCAATGGTTGGGTTGTTGATAGGACGGGACTATCGAAGGAGAGGCATAGGGACTGCACTCTTAATATCAGCGGAAGAACTTGCGCGTAGTCTTGGGTACAGACGTGTCTATATGAGTACAACTGTCCTAGGAAATCTACTACAACGCATGGGGTGGCATAAGTTGAGGGAAGTCGAATTTTTGAATGGAGAGCGGGGTTTGATTTATGCTCACGACATTTGACACTTACCTCTTTCAAGGCCGGATATGACCGGGAGGTGACGTGACGAGGGGGTTGTTTAGAGGGATAATGAAACGATGGGCACCGACACCAATCTCCCTATCCTATATTCGATCGGACATTCCAACCATCGTACCGAACACCTCATTGGGTTGCTGAGGCTTCATGGCATCCAGACAGTTGCCGACGTCAGGTCTGTTCCGTACAGTCGACACCACCCCCAATTTTCTCGGAAAGCTTTTGAGCGGACTCTGACTGCCCAGGGATTCTCGTATGTCTTCCTGGGGAAGGAACTCGGAGGGCTGCGTCGAGAGCGTGAGTGCTACCACCAGCATCAAGTCGATTATGAGAAGGTGGCAACCGTGCCTGTTTTTCAAGAAGGGTTGAGGAAATTAGTCGACCTTACTTCGAGCATGAAGGTGGTCATGCTCTGTGCGGAGCAAGATCCGTTAGCCTGCCATCGGGCCCTTCTGATCGCTCGGCATGTCAGGGGTTTCGTGGGTGAAGTCCTGCATATTTTCAGGAACGGCAATGTCGAAACGCATGCGCAAATAGAGGAGCGACTGTTGCGGGACTATGCACAGCAAGAATCTGATTTGTTTGTCACCCGTGAGGACCTTATCGCAGAAGCCTATCGGAAACGTGCGAAGGAAATTGCCTATAAAGAACCGGCGTCTTCATAAATTTATCGTTGTTTTTGCCCGTTTAAATCTTTTCGACCTATCTTGACTCGCACACGTCTCCGGGTAAAATCTTTCTGATGGGTTTGGTTGAAAAAAGGCGATAGCGTGTACCCTGATGATAGAGTCTTAAGAAACAAAGGAGATCGAACGACATGACCGTGCAAGCTGAAACCCATGCTTTCCAAGCGGATACCAAGCGACTGTTACACCTCATGGTCCATTCGCTGTATACCCATAAGGAAATCTTTTTGCGAGAGCTGATTTCCAATGCTTCGGACGCGCTCGATAAGTTGCGTATTGAAGCCCTTACCCAGCCGACGTTACTTCAAGACGGCGAAACTCTCGAGATTCGACTCGACACCGATTCACAAGCCCGTACCCTGAGCGTCCATGACAACGGGATTGGCATGACCCGCGAGGAAATCGTGACGCATATCGGCACGATTGCGAAGTCCGGCACGCGTGAATTGATGGAAAAACTCAAAGACAGTCAGGAGGGGGACTCTGCTACCGAATTGATCGGTCAATTTGGTGTCGGCTTTTATTCAGCATTTATGGTGGCCAGTAAAGTCACGGTGATCACACGGCGGGCCGGAGAAGATACGGCGACCCGCTGGGAATCGACGGGGGAAGGGGAATATACCCTGGACGACGCTCAACGGGAGACTCATGGCACCACGGTGAGGTTGGAACTGTTGCCCATCGACCGGGAAGGCGGGATCGAAGATTTTACGGATCAATGGGTGCTCTCCCGTACGGTGAAGCGCTATTCCGACTTCGTCACGTTCCCGATCAGGCTCAAGGTGGAACGCGAAGAAATGGAAACCGATGAACAGGGTCAGCCGAAGCCTGACGGAAAGAAAACCATCGTCGTGGAAGATAAAACGCTGAATTCGATGAAACCGATCTGGACGCGTAGCGACGTCACCGACGAGGAATATGCCGAGTTTTACAAGCATATTTCGCATGATTGGACAGACCCCATGAAAACCTTACGGTTTCATGCTGAAGGTCGCATTGAATATCAAACGCTCTTGTTTCTCCCCTCTCAGGCTCAGAGTGATCTGCACTATCATGCCTATGAGTTTGGTCTTCAACTGTATGTTCGACGGGTGATGATCATGGAGCGATGTGAAGAGCTCTTGCCACGGTACCTCCGATTTATGAAGGGCATCGTGGATTCGGCTGATTTGCCTCTGAATATTTCCCGGCAGCGTCTGCAGGAAGATCGGTATATTACTCAAATTCGAAAATGGGTGACCAAAAAAGTTCTTGAGACGCTCGAAGACATGCAACGGGATGATGCCGAGCAGTATCTCAAATTTTGGGAACCTTTTGGCAATGCGTTGAAAGAAGGGGTCGCCGATCCGGACTACAAGGAAAAAATTCTTGGCTTGGTGATGTTTGCCTCATCGCACGATCCCGAACAATTGACCACCCTGGATGCCTATGTCCAACGGATGAAGCCCGATCAAAAAGAGATTTTTTACCTGACCGGGGAATCTCGGAGCGTGGTGGAGCACTCCCCACACCTCGAAGCGTTCAAAGCTAAAGAGTATGAGGTCCTGTACTTGACGTCTCCCGTTGACGAATTCCTGCTGCAATATGTGTTCGAATTTCAAGAGAAACGTTTGAAGTCGGTCGGAAAAGGCGAGGTGGATCTTGGTGATGAAAGCGAGCAGAAGGAAACCACGGAAAAGTTACAAACTCTTCAAGAGCAATATAAAGATTTATTTGACCTGTTGAGGGATAAACTTGACGATCATATCAAGGATGTTCGGTTAACGAACCGTCTCACGTCTTCGCCGGTGTGTTTGGTGGGCGCCGAGCACGACTACAGTCCCCAGCTCGAGCGATTGCTCAAAAAGGGGGATGCCCTCAAACAGAAACGGATAATGGAGCTGAATCCGGATCATGCCATCGTGACGAAGCTCAAAGAACGGTTCGAGAAGGATTCGGCGGACCCGTTGTTATCCGATTATGCGGAATTGCTCCTGGGCTACGGCCTATTAGCCGAAGGCTCTCCGATCCCCGATCCAGTCCGGTATAACCAGGTCCTTGCCGATCTGATGACTCGAACATTGTAGACCCTAATCGCCCCGGATTAGGGACAAGTCTGTTGTTGCAGGTTTTGTCTGGGAGCGATGGCCCGGGTGCGATAATGTTTCATGGAATTGCCTTTTTCCCTTTTCTTTCAAAACATTCCCTTCCCTGGCTGCAGATGGCATTTTTGAGGAATTGCGATATCCTCTTGAAAGATATGAATAGCGGTTGGAGATATTTTATCCCTACCCTCTTCTCCAAGTTTTACCGATTATTCATCTTCACCTTCAAAAAAATCATGCAACTGATTCCGTTGGCGGTGGTTGTATCATGTTGTCTCTTGCCGGTGGGATGTACCACCGGTGAGAAACTCGACATTAAGCAGATGGATTGGTCTCAATATTCTTCTGTGGCTTTCATGACCCAGCCGTCTCCCTTTCTTTGGAATCGAGAGGAACGGAGTCAAAAGCATCAGGATGATCCTCCTGGTTCCTGGAAGGAGACAGTTGGGGAAATGTTAGGAGAGATGATTTTAGGTACTGACATCAGTGTTCAGTCTACGGCTCACCAAAAGGCTCAAATAAAAAATGCCTTGGTAGATCCGGTTACGGATATACAACAAGGGCTCATAGGGAAATTTCGCGGACAATATCCCTGGGTAATGATTACAAATATTGAAGAAGTACAAAATGGGTTTGACTTTCAAAAGGTTCATGAAGAAACGCAAAGTGAGACGGCCTTTGTTTTGGGCACAACCTATTGGGGGTGGGATTCTGGACTGCAAGTGACGTATGAAGGGCATGTCCGCCTGATTAAGTTGTATGATCAAAAAGTTGTTTGGAGCACAGTTTGTCGATATCTCGGTCATCCGGATCGGATTCCTCAAGATCTAGAAGGTAAAATCAGGCTGCTCAATGAGCAACTTGTTGAGGCGAAAGATGAATGTGTTTACCAATTTTCCGAAGACCTGTTTTAATCTAAAAATGGAAATATCTTTAGGGAGAGCATGAAGTGCGATATGTGATTGTGCTGGTTGTGGCATTGTTTTACCTTTTGCAGGTTGGCTGTACTTCAGGCAAACTTACCCTTCAACAGCAGGAATTGGTGAACCGATCTTCCATTACCTTTTCTCGTTCAACTCCCGCACAGAGTCGGATCGGATTCGAGGATCCAGCCGAGCGAATCCAAAAAGCCCTCATGGAACAATTTCAATCTCATTTTGCGCAGAGTAAGGTCGAGGAATTGAAGAGAGTGCATCCTATGAGTGATTTGGAGGGGCTCAAGAAAAGAGCGAAAACCGATTTGGCTCTGGCCTATAAGACAGTTCGATGGGAACTTCTTCCCTACCTGACTTGTATGAATTGTGCCTATTTGCGCTATAGAGGGCATGCCCGACTCATCGATTTGAAGACACTCAAGGTTATCTGGAACGGTCGATGCTCTTATACAGAAGATGCTCGTAAAGGAATTCATCGACCTAGGGTTTGGGAATTTTACGCCGACGATGGTGCCCTGATTAAATCAGAGCTTAACAATGCGGCAGAGGCCTGCGTCAAGCAATTGTCGGAGCAATTGTTTTAATCTGTCTTATTGTTTACTTAATATGTCGAAAAGACTCATGTAGGAGATTTCCATGGAAGAGCTGACGTCTCCCGTAAATTCTTATAACGAATGGGATCCCTTGGAAGAAGTGATCGTCGGGGTGCTAGAAGGAGCCTGTTATCAACCCTGGCATATGTTACGGGAAGCCTGTACTCACGTGGATTCCGTGGACGATATCAAGATCATTCATCAGGAGCTTGGAGGACGCCCACGACCACCGGCCCAAATTCAGGCGGTTCAGGCGCAACTGGATGAATTCGTGCATATTCTTGAAGCCGAGGGGGTCAAGGTCGTTCGCCCTGATCCTATTGATAACGCGAGGCGCTTTGCCACGATGGACTGGGAATCCGAGGGGGGAAATTCCCAAAACAATCCTCGGGACTCCATGCTCGTGGTGGGTCAGGAGGTGATCGAGACACCCATGGCTTTTCGCTCGCGGTTTTTTGAGACCTATGCCTATCGAGAGCTCTTGAAAGGGTATTTCAAACAAGGGGCTAAATGGACGGCAGCGCCCAAGCCCCAACTGACCGACGCGTTGTTTGATCCCAATTGGACTCGGGAAGACTTTCATTATGCCACGACGGAGTTCGAACCAGTCTGGGATGCGGCGGATGTGACTCGGCTGGGAAAGGACCTGATCATGCAACGGAGCCAGGTGTCCAATGTCTTTGGTGCTCAGTGGTTGCAACGTCATTTAGGGGAGAACTTTCGCGTGCACCTTGTCGAATTTCATGATGACGATGCCCACCATATCGACACCACGTTTGTTCCGTTATGCCCAGGAAAAATCCTCATCAATCCCGGTCGGCCTATCAAAAAACTTCCGGATATTTTCGAGAATTCCCGATGGGAATTTCTGACTCCCCCGCGCACGACCTTGCCCAAGGACTATGCCGGGTATGGCGCCTATGAGTGGTATCATCTGAATGTGCTCAGCCTCGATCATGAGCGGGTGATCGTGGAGCGGGAGGAGGAGCCCTTTATTCGTGCTCTGAAAGATTGGGGGTTTAAGCCGATACCCTGTTCGTTCCGTGAAGCCTCGAAAAGTTATGCCGGAGGATTCCATTGTTTTACCTTGGACGTGCGCCGACGAGGCGGTCTGCAAAATTATTTTTAGTATCATCATTCCCGTTGCTCCTCTCCTGTTTCCTTAAGTGTGAAGATTGCAGAGAATCTTTTCCGACCTCATCCCTTTAGGGGAAAAGTAGAGTATGATGAACGGATATGCCCACCATCCCCTTTCGGAACTTTTTCTGGACTGGCTTGATTGAGTAGTCATTCCTCCATCGACATACCCGAGCCTACTTCTTCTCCTCGAGCCTCTCAGGCCCATTGGCGAGAAAATGTGCGTGTGATGCTTGGTCTCCTGTCCATCTGGTTTGTGGTTTCTTATCTCCTCGGTATCGTCTTCGTCGAACCGCTCAATCACTTTCATCTGGGGGGATTTCCTCTGGGGTTTTGGTTTGCCCAACAGGGGTCCATTTTTGTGTTCATCGTCCTGACGTTGGTGTATGCGTTCGTGATGGACCGAGTTGACCGGCGTCATGGTGTCGCGAATGATCCGGTTTCTCGCACTTCTCCAAATTCCCCGGAGAAGTCTGTGTGAGCATTCAGGGCTGGACCTATCTGCTCGTCGGGCTCACCTTTTCCGTCTACATCGGTATTGCCATTTGGAGTCGTGTTCGCTCCACATCCGGGTTCTACGTGGCGGGGCGTGGTGTGCATCCTGTGGCCAATGGCATGGCGACGGCCGCCGACTGGATGAGTGCGGCGTCGTTTATTTCCATGGCGGGGTTGGTCTCGTTCATGGGGTACACGGGGACGATCTATCTTATGGGGTGGACTGGGGGGTACGTCCTTCTTGCGCTGCTGTTAGCTCCTTATCTGCGAAAGTACGGACGGTTTACGATTCCCGAGTTTGTTGGTGATCGTTATTACTCACAAACAGCCAGGGTCATTGCCGTGTTTTGCGCCATCTTTGTGTCGTTTACCTATGTGGCCGGACAGATGCGTGGAGTCGGTGTGGTGTTTTCCCGCTTTTTGGAAGTCGACGTGAATGTGGGGGTCGTGATCGGAGTGGGCATTGTCTTTCTCTATGCAGTCAGTGGGGGGATGCGCGGTATTACCTACACGCAGGTGGCGCAATTTTGTGTCCTGATCGTGGCATATCTGATTCCAGCTGTGGCGATTTCCTGGAAGATGACCGGGTGGGCCATACCCCACATCGGGTTCGGGTCGACCTTGGTTGAAGGGCAGTATGCGGGCATGGCCGTCCTGGAAACGCTCGACGCCATACATCGTGATTTGGGACTGCCTGAATACACCGGAGCCTGGGTGGATGGCAAGAAAAGCATGGTGGATGTGTTGGCCATCACTATGGCGTTGATGGTGGGAACCGCCGGACTGCCGCATGTCCTCATTCGTTTCTATACTGTCCCCCATGCCCGAGCGGCGCGATGGAGTGCGATGTGGGCGTTGATCTTTATCGGGATGCTCTATACCACGGCTCCGGCTGTCAGCGCGTTTGCCCGGGTGAATATGATCGAAACACTTCATGAGAAACCTTATACCGAGGCTCCTCAATGGTTTAAGAGTTGGGAGGGAACCGGGCTCATCGTGTTTCAGGATAAAAATGGAGACGGGTTGATTCAATACCGGGGCCAGTCAGCCGACAACGAGTTGACGGTCGATAGGGATATTATGGTGTTGGCCAATCCGGAAATCGCCCGGCTTCCGGCGTGGGTCGTCGCTCTGGTGGCAGCGGGTGGATTGGCTGCTGCCCTTTCAACGGCCGCGGGCTTACTCCTGGTTATTTCGGCCTCCTTTTCTCATGATTTGTTGAAGTCCGTCCTCTGGAAAGATATGCCCCAGAATGTGGAATTACGCATGGCTCGTATCGCAGCTGCCTGTGCCGTCATCGTGGCGGGGTTTCTGGGCATTTATCCACCGGGATTTGTGGCGCAGGTCGTGGCGTTCGCGTTCGGCTTGGCCGCCGCCAGCTTTTTCCCCATTTTGTTGCTCGGAATTTTTGATAAACGCACGACCAAAGAGGGGGCGGTCGCGGGGATGCTATTGGGCATCGGGTTTACCGCCGCCTATATCATTTGGTTTCGATTCGTGGATCCAACGGCGACCGCGGAGCAATGGCTCTTCGGCATCAGCCCTGAAGGCATCGGAAGTATTGGCATGGTTCTGAATCTGCTTGTGACGATTACGGTGAGTCGATTCACTCCGGCCCCGCCGATCGAGGTGCAGAATTTGGTTGAAGACATTCGATTCCCCAGTGGAACCCGGGAGGCGTAGAGATTCGGTGAGGGGATTGAGGAAGAAACGGTGCTTCACTTGAATTACCGAGAGGTCTCATCATTCCTGATATCCCCTATTTCCTCATTGCCGGAGACCATTTTTTTGGTCTGGGTCGTGAGTTTTCGAGAAATCCTTGGTTCACAGGTCATTTTAGACAAAAAATTCCTTGCATGACGCTATTGGTCTGGTTTATTTTGCGGGGTTTGCAAAATTCCCTCGTTGGACTTAAGTGCACATGGAGATTCCCCGATTTTTCTACATGGGAGTGATCCCATTCGAAGAATCGTGTGTGAGTGACCCCTATGGGTTACGGACCACAAGATAAGGACGGGTGGACAATGTCGGGATTGCGGCGATTCCCAGGTAATGTGTGGCGGCTGTTGATGAAGTGGTTTGACAGCCACGAAGAGACCGGCCTGGCCTCAGGGAAAGATGGGAATCAAATGGATCGTGTGCGCACGATCCCGTTCATGGGAATGCATCTGGCCATGCTTGCGGTGATCTGGGTGGGATGGAGTCCCGTCGCTGTTCTGGTGGCAGTGTTGTTGTATGGGATTCGGATGTTTGCCATTACCGGGTTTTATCATCGCTATTTTTCCCACCGGACTTTTAAAACCTCCCGCCCCATGCAGTTCGTGTTTGCCTTGATCGGGGCGAGTGCCGCCCAACGCGGCCCCCTTTGGTGGGCGGCCAATCATCGGGTGCATCATGCCAACTCCGATCAACCCAGTGACGTGCATTCGCCGATTCAACATGGTTTGTGGTGGAGCCACATGGGATGGTTCCTGACCCATAACCAACTTTCGACCAAGGTGAGCCGGATCAAAGATTTCGCACGGTTTCCCGAAATTCGGTTTCTGGATCGCTTCGATGTCCTCGTGCCCCTGGGTTTGGGAATCGGGATGTATGGGTTGGGGGCTTGGCTAGGGGCTGCCTATTCTGCTTTGGGAACGAGTGGCTGGCAGATGTTTGTCTGGGGTTTCGTGATTTCGACCGTGATGCTGTGGCACGGGACGTTCACGATTAATTCCTTAGCTCATCGATTCGGCAGTCGACGTTATGCCACTTCGGATCAAAGCCGGAATAACTTGTGGCTTGCGCTTCTGACGATGGGAGAAGGGTGGCACAACAATCATCATCAATATCCCAGTTCGGCCCGACAAGGATTTCGATGGTGGGAAATCGACATGACCTTTTATCTCCTCCGAACTCTTCAACTGTGTGGGCTGATCTGGGACGTTCGTCCCGTTCCGGCTTGGGTCTTGAATAAGCCCAAGCTGAATGATCTCTCCGACGATCCCGACTCTGAAAAGATCGCGGTGTAAATCTCCTCCTTTTTCTTTCTCCCTCAGATCTCTCGAATTTCAACCTGCTTGGAATAATCGATCTCGTCTGCAAGTTTTGGGATCGACGGGCTAAAGCGCGGAAACCCTCTACAGTATTCACATAGGCAAGGTTCATTTCAGTTCCCTTCAGTCGCAACCGATACTCTGAGGAAAGGGGAAATGGTGACAGGTACCCCTAGCCTGAGAAGCGAATGTTTAGAGACAGTACTCACCACGAACGGAATCTTTTCTCTCCCGGAATCCGGCACATCCTCATGTAACCTTTAATCGGGGTAGCCTTATGTCCATCGCCGTCGTCGTCAAAAAAGGAAATCGTGCCTGTATTGCTGCCGATACCCAATCCAATTGGGGATCATTGATTCAAAGCGAACGCTATTCGGAAGATGCGTCAAAGATACAAGCTCTTCAGGACAGCTATGTGGCTGTGACCGGGGCGGGCGCTCATCAGTTAGTCCTCCGGCATTTCTTCCAACACCATGCGGACAAGGTGAACCTGTCGGGAACGGATGCCATTTTTTCGACGTGGCTGACCCTTCATGAACATTTAACAGACGACTACCATTTGAACGCGGATCCGGAAAGTAATGACCCCTATGAACCCTCCCGTCTGACCGCGCTCATCGCCAATTCGACCGGCATCTATATTGTGGCTTCCTGGCGTTCGGTGGATAGCATCAAACGATTCTGGGCGATCGGTTCGGGGCAGGAATATGCGCTCGGAGCGATGTTTGCCCTGTATGATCACACTGATGACGTGGAAGAAATCGCCAGGGTCGGGGTCTGTGCCGGAATTGAATTCGATGACGGATGCGGTGGGCCTATCGATTTGTACTCCGTCGACCTTCAGGTGCCCAGTCACGAAAATGGCAACGGAAACGGCACCTTTCCCCAACCGCACGCAAGGCCTGTATCTCAGGTCCTTCCCTCGGTGTGATTTTCTTCCCGTCCTTATTTCAACTGGTCATTTGGCATTGGATTTTTCCCTGGTGAAACTGTCTTTTATGCGATTTCCCAGGAATTCAAACCATTTATACCTGACTTTTTAATGAGTAACTCAGTTCCAAATATTCGAGAGGACTACAAAGACTACGGTCCTCCAGTCAATGTGAAAAGGACCATTGAAAACCTTTTGTCTTATGTTCCTCCCGAAGACCTAGGGGGATTGGAGGAAATAGTCTTGACCAATGTGACAGCTTTACCCCGAAGGGACCGGCGACGAAAGGGGAATACGGGGGGACTTCCTGCTAATCGATTGGGGCACTATTGCTCAAAATCCAACAATCGAAAGGCAAATATCGTTATTTTTGTGGATAATGTTTTGAAAAAGTATGCCCCCTGGTCGCTGAAAGTTCCCTTTTTGAAAAATCACTTATTTGCAGAAGTGGTTTTTCATGAAATCGGTCATCACGTTCAGGCGACTTCCGGAGTAGACCTCAAAAGGATAAGTGTAAGTGGTGAAGAGGCTTTCGCAGACCGTTATGCCGAGAAAATAAGAAAGATTTTTATTGGAAAACATTACTGGTATTTAAAACGATTTCCTGTATTGCTCAGGATTTATGGATGGCTCTTAAAAAAGATTGAGAGCCTTTACATTTGGTATCAGTCTCGGAAAGAGAATGCTGAAATGTCACCGACGTAAAGGTCGGAGAATTAGGCACCATCCTAAACAATATGGCCCACTATTCTTCGTGGAGTCTGTGGAGCCCGGTGGCATGGGCAAGGTCTACGGCTTGGTCGACTTCGCTGGCCATCACGACTCTATTGAGCACGGGATGGCGATGAGCTTTAGCGGCTGGATGGTATTGATCCATGACGTTCACGTACGTGTTGGGTGAAATTTCTTCGGCAAGAAATCGCATGGCCTCCTCCGTTCCCGCCAATCCTCCGGGTAACACCAGATGTCGAACCAACAGGCCTCTCACGGCTAAGCCTTCCTCATCGAGTTCCAAGTCGCCGACCTGGCGATGCATTTCTTTTAAGGCGGCTTGAGCTCGGGCGGGATAATCGGGAATTTTCGACAGTCGTCGCCCGATGACCGTGTCGGCATACTTGAAATCCGGCATGTAGATATCCACGATTCCATCCAAGAGTTTTACCATTTCTACATCATCATAGCTGCTCGTGTTGTAGACGATCGGCAGACGCAGTCCGCGTTGGGCTCCGGCAAGGATGCCTTCCAACATTTGCGGAACCTGATGAGAGGGACTGACGAAGTTGATGTTGTGACACCCTTGTTCCTGAAGGTCGAGCATGAGCGAGGCGAGTTCATCGGCTTCGAGTTCCTTGCCGTTTGGCTCATGATTAATGTCGAAGTTTTGGCAGTACAGGCAGCGTAAGTTACAGCCCGCGAAGAATATGGTGCCCGAGCCGCACCACCCTCGAATAGGAAATTCTTCTCCAAAGTGAGGATTGGCACTGGCCACGAGAGCTTTCCCGCCGACCAGACAGGTTCCTAATTCCCCCGAGGTACGGTTCACCCCACAATGGCGGGGACATACCCGGCAGGCGTGAAGACTCGCTCGGGCCTTGTCGACCCGATCGTAGAGTTCTCCGCTCCGCAGGAGCTTTCGATAGCTTGCCTGCTGTTTAGTCCCGACGTAGGGCATAGGAAAAGTTTACCTTAGGCTTTTAGGCCAGACATCATGGCTTGATTTGGGGTCCGGTACAACCATAATTTTAATATCGTCTTACTTTTCATGAGGTTGAGGGCTCAGAATTGTTCGAATTTTTCCTAATGTTACAAAAGTATGGAATTTTCTATATTACGTTTATGTTAATTGAGTGTTACGAGATTGTTAAGTACAATATGATTAATGACGATGACTATTGATGATTATCCTATGAAATGACCAGATAAAAGGGGGGTGTTCTATGCGACACTTCATGATTCTACCTGCCGCTGTATTGTTTCTTGTTTTGACCGGATGCGCTTCTCCTCCCACCTTTGAAAATAATGGGAGTCAGCCGTTGCAATCCCAGTCTGAGTTTGGGGTGATGACGGCCCAGCCCGACGTGTTTCAAGGCCGAGCTGTTCGCTTAGCGGGACGTATTGTAGGGGTAGAACCGAAAGATAATGGAACGATGGTCACGGCAGAATGGTTGCCCTACCCCCAAACCGAGTATGAGGGTCCCGATGATAGCGGAATGGTAGCGTTAGACCGGTTCGTCTTCTTTTATCCGGGGAAGCTGGATACCGAAGGCAGCTTGCACGGGAATAAATTCTTGGTGATCGGGAAAAAGGAAGGTATGCAACCCCTGGTGAATATTGGGGGAACCTATGACGAGTTCCCGTATATTTCCGCCCGCTGTCTCCACGTGTGGAAGACCGGGGATGCTGCGATCGAAATTCAACCGGACGTGGAATTTACCGGATATCCGGTGGCTGAACAAACCTATTGTTCGAATACCTAAACCGGGTTTCGAGTATTCTGAAGAAAGGTTCCTGCGGAGTTGACGGCTCTGCAGGGACCTTTTTTTATCCCTTTTTGGTCTTATAAAAATTGATGAATGGGTGTGCGTTCGACAGATTGGCGACAGGCTTGAAAGATGTCCCGTTCGCAGGCGAGGGCAAACTCTTTTGCCGCTTGTGCCGACTCTCCAACCATCGCCAGGGCTACGGCTTGGTTATAGTGGACCAACCCACCATCAGAGCCATGATGCATGGCAGAACTGAAGTCTTGAATGGCCAGTTGCATTTCCCCTTCCATGAGGGCCAATAGGCCACGGCTTTCATAAGCTTGCCGAAGAGTGGGGTCGAGTTGGATCGCCCGACCCAGGTCTGTTTTGGCTTCTATCCTGCGTTCCAATTTTACAAGCGCCACACCTCGGTTTAGGTAGATCTCTGCGTTGTGGTGATCGAACGCGAGTGCCTGTGAGTAATCTTGGATGGCCTCCCGGTATTGCCCCAGACGACTCAGGGCCAGGCCACGGTGATTCCATCGTTGTGAAGAATCTGGGGCGAGTTCGAGTGAACGGGAAAGGTAGGGAAGGGCTTTTTGAGGATACCCTGCCCGCAAATAGGTGACTCCAAGGTTTTCAAGGTATTGGGGATTTTGAGGGTTGACCTTGATGGCCTGTTGAAAATCCTCGATAGCCATTGCCCAGTTTTGTTGTTCCGCATAGACGTATCCGCGAGCATTCAAGAGTTTCGGATGATCCGGATTCTCTTCAAGGACTGATGAAAGCACGGCTTTGGCTTCCTCCAGCTCTCCTTCTTTGAAGAGCTTTTCCCCTGTTGCCAAGGCTGTTTCAGGATTGAGGCCTTCACCCTGTGTTTGGAATCCTCCGACACAGCCGAATTGACTTCCACCGAAAATCAGAAGCATAGCCCATAGGAATGCTACGGAGTTGGTTCGTTTTTGGAGTCGCACGTGCCTTATACCTCACCCTTCATGGAAACAGAATAGCGGGCATGTGTTACTCCAAAATTTCAGGTATGTAACATCTATGTTACGTTCGAAGGGTTTGCCCTCCTTTCCTTCCTTGGCATAGGTCAAAAGAGGGATTGATGGGCCAGATTTTAAGAGGCTGATCGGGCTAAGCGGGTTTGCGGGAGAAGGTGTTTCTGGGATGGGCACACATTTCAGATAGTGGCAATCTTAGTGTCATTCAAAGGTCGGATTCCCTTTTTGATCTCACGGCTCATGGCATGATCCTGCGGGCAACCCATTAGCTCTTCAGGGATCCTCTGAATAAGGAATCAATCCAGGCTCCAGTTGAAAAACATCTGAATTAAGATAATGTGATTCATTTTGTCAGCTACGTCTGATCCTGGGGAGTTGATAAACTGATTTTGGTAACCCAAGTCGACGTGGAGGTATTCATTCACCTTTCGGTTGATTCCGACGAACACGCGATTCTGATCGATTCCGGAGTCAGGCCCGTTTCGGATGGAATTCAGGTTGACGAAAATTTCATCATAGACGACACCGGCCCACACGTTGTGTTCCCCAAAAGGAACATCCAAGCGAATCATTTCACGAGCCCGGAGGGCCGTTCCCACGGCATCGCGAATAAAGCGTTCTTCCAGGCGGGTCCGGCTGAAGACTCTTAAGTGGGAAAAGCTGTCACGATAGTCTAATTCTTGATATAACCGGTGCTCATCGGTAAAGTCCGGCCGGTAATTGGTGATCCAAGCATAGCCTTGCCAAACAGAGAATTTTTTTGCGATCTGATATCCCAAGGCTGGACGAAGAAGCAGTTGGTCGATTTCCGAAAAATCGTCCCCAAACCGAGGATTCACTTCCACCCAGCCCCGAAACTTGTTGGGAAAAGTGATCGTATTGTAGATGGGAAACCATATTTGCCCATCATGAATGGTGTCGGCCCAGGCGTATGTGCCCCATGCAAAAATGCAGGATGCGAGGATGAAGGAAAATCCCCTGTGGAAAAGAGATGAAGTCTGAGAAGGCCGTCGGGTGGCTGGCTTCTTAAAAACATTACCGGCATCGGTCAGTCCGGCAGGTCCGGATTTTTCCCATTGTCGTTGAAGCATTGTTGACTGGCTTTCTCTTATCACCTTTTTGAAAATCCCACCTTAAAACGAGAAACTAATCTGATCGACTGTTCCACTCAACAGTACGGTCTCCGTTTGTTGAGACACTTCTCCTACCGGCTCCTCGGTAATCTTACGATATCATGAGTGCACGGGAGGAGTCAGATGTCTCGCGCTGAAAATGCCAATCTTTTTTCCCAACTCGAAAATCTTCCAGAATCGACATTCTTCTAGCCCTCTGTTCGTTGCCTTCTGTCAGGATGGTGCATGGCAGTAAACTACCCCAACCAGGGCTCTCATTGAGGTGACTCTTTGAACGGTAACCCGTTCTAGAGAAAAATAAGACCCTGGACCAACTCCTAGGAAAAGGCTAGTGTATGCCTTCTAAATGACCAAACTCCCTAAATACCCATTGATATTGGTGTAAATTTCTTTTAAGGGGAAAGATTCTTTCACAATCGTTAAATGTCCACTTCTTCCTTCATGCAGTAACTTTCGATGGCCATACTTTCTGCGGATCAATTTCCTGGTGCTAACCAAAATCCATTAGATTATCCGGGTTTTCGACCTTCCTTTTCCTTCGTCTACTTTCAAGGAAAGGTGCATGAGGTCAAAGTACAAGGATCCACGCCTAAGGATCTTTGTGTTGATACTGAGGCAGGGCCTGAGAAGATCAATACCTTTCTGCAAGCTCGTGGGAATGCGCCAATTGAGGAGCGCCATGCGGTCCTAGCCGTAGGATCCAATGGGTGTCCTGGCCGTTTAGCTGAAAAGTATGGTGTGGAGAGCGATGTGTGTATTCCTGTTTTGTTTGGATCGCTTTCTGATACGGCAATCGTGTATTCACGAACCTTGGTCTCGTATGGAGCCTTACCCGCAACGTACCTTTCCCAACCGGGCATGTCTTCCCGGCTTTCTGTCACATTGTTAACAGATGAGCAATTTTGCCAAATGGATAACACCGAGAATATTGGGTCCACCTATTATCGCATTCCCGTCCCTGGCCGTTTCCAACTCCAAAAGGGGTTTACTCTAGAAAATTTGTCGGCCTACATGGATCCCAGGGTATTGACGTATCAACAAAAACCGGTGTTGTTAAAAATGTTTGCTCTGAAGGAATCTTTTTGGCCAGCCATGGATGAACGGGAAGTGCTGTCGCTGATGTTTGATGAAGCAGAACTTCTCATGGGAGAGTCCATTGAGAAACGCCATCAACGATTGCTGCACGAGGCGAGTGTACGGGCGTCTCTTTCACAATTCCTGAAATCGAATATGGGTGATATCTGTTTGGATGACTGTGGAAGACTGCCTTCCTAAGATAGCGAAGGGGGTGCCCAATATTGGCTATGTTTGGAGAGAGTTCCACAAATAGTGAGCTTTAATCTATCATAGAAAATGGGAAATTATGATGGTTGAAAATCCACAGGACACCATGTTCCGGGCGGTGCAGGAAGCCAGTCTTCACTGGCAACTTGCCTTTAATGCCGGCGATGCTGCCGGATGTGCTGGGCTCTATGAAGACTCGGCTGTTATGCATGCCAGACCTTTCGGCACCTTTTCGGGAAGGGATGAAATTCAGGGGTTTTGGAGAAAGTTGATCGATGACGGTTTTGAGAATGTAGAATATCTTAACCCCAAAATTGAAATCCTGAGTGAGACGACTGCTGTCTTAACTGGTGCCTGGAAAATGAATAAGGCCCAAGGGGTTATTCATAAGGAGCTGTGGGTGATGCAGCCTGATGGGACGACTAGGCTCCGCGAAGATGACTTTGAGGCAAAAAATTAGCCCAAAAGACTTCTTCTCAAGGGCCTACTCATTAAAGTGCTTGATCTCTGTGCAATCCTGTTCTACTATACCTCCATCTCAACCCGTCTCTCCCATCTTTCACTTCGGTCGGGTAGGAAAAATGGGAAAATGATCCTCTTTCAATCACGGCTTTCGTCAAAGTTCCTTCAAACTTGTTAGCAGAATCGCTTCAATCTCTCACGGAGTGAGAAAGATGGGGCCCACGAAAACTTTCCGCATCGTCCTCATTAAGCCGTCACATTATGATGATGATGGGTATGTCATCCAATGGTACCGGTCCTGGGTCCCATCCAATACCCTCTCCGTGTTGTATAAACTTGCGGTAGAAAGTGTGGAGCGCCGAGCGTTAGGCGAAGATGTGGACATAGTCCTTGATGCCTACGATGAGACCAATACGATTCTTCCCACCAAGACGATTATCAGAGAGATTCAACAAGCGGGGAACGGAATGGTGGGCATCGTGGGTGTGCAGTCCAACCAGTTTCCTCGTGCCGTGGATATCGCCACCCCCTTTGTGAATGCCAATATTCCGGTCATCATTGGGGGATTTCACGTCAGTGGATGTCTGGCCATGCTCCCGAACATTCCTCAGGATATTCAGTCGGCCATGGACCAGGGTATAACGATGGTGGCTGGAGAGGTGGAAGAAAAATTCGATGAGCTCCTTCGACACGCGTATCATCGAACTTTGCAGCCGATGTATAATTTCATGGATGACCTCCCTGACCTAGGAAAGGCTCCCTTTCCTTTTCTCCCGGCGCATTACCATGAAAAAACAGCCGGTCGCCGGTCCAGTTTTGATGCGGGTCGAGGCTGTCCCTTCGAATGCAGTTTCTGCACGATTATTAATGTTCAGGGGCGAAAATCTCGTTGGCGCTCAGCGGATGATATTGAAGCGCTCATTCGTGCCAATCTGGAGCAGGGAGTGAGACAGTTTTTTATCACCGACGATGATTTTGCACGCAATCGGAACTGGGAGCCGATCATTGATCGATGTATTAAACTTCGTGAAGAAGAAGGCCATCATATTTCCTTACTCATTCAAGTCGATGTGTTGTGTCATAAGATACCGCGATTTATCGAGAAATGTGCTCGGGCGGGTGTGCGAACCGTTTTTATCGGATTGGAAAACATCAATCCGGAAACCCTCATGAGCGTGAAAAAGCGTCAGAATAAAATTCTGGAATATCGAAGGATGATTCAGGAATGGCAAAGCTATGGCTGCATGACGATCGCGGGATATATTCTTGGATTTCCCAATGATACCCCGGAGTCCATCGCACGTGATATTGAGGTAATCAAAAAAGAACTCCCCATCGATTTCATCCAATTCAATCTTTTGACTCCTCTTCCGGGTTCGGAAGATCATAAAAATTTGCATCAGGAAGGGGTCTGGATGGATCCCGATATGAATAAATATGATATCGAACATATTACGACGAAACATCCCCAAATGACCTATGAAGAGTGGAGACAGGCTTACCGAAATGCCTGGGACCAATTTTATAGTCTGGAGCATATCGAAACGATCCATCGACGAACGGCAGCCTTCCTCACCAAAGATGGCCGCACTCCCAATGAGGGAAAAGTGTTCATGCATTTCTTGTTGTATTATGGGTGTTTTAAAGTTGAAGGGGTGCACATCACCCAGGGTGGGTTTTTTCGCCGGAAAGTTCGCACCACCCGCCGTTCCGGCCTTCCGTTAGAACACCCACTGCTGTTTTATCCACGACGGATTTGGGAAGTCGTGTCCACGAATATTCGTTGGGTACTTTTGGCCGTTAAGATCAGAAAAATTCGCTTGCGCGTCAAACATGACCCTCAAAGGCGAGAGTACCGTGATCTGGCGATCACCCCCGTGGTGGATCAAGAGGACGAGGAGCTTAGCTTGCTCACTGAGTATGCGACGCACATTCCTATTTCAAAGATCGGGAAAAGTAAAGCTGTGGCTGAAAAGGTTTCCTGAGTATTGATTTAACCGGTCCTTCCCACCTCAGTTCGGCTCAAGTCTCTGGATTATCTCCTTTCTCACTTCTTTGGTGACTGCGAGGATTGTTGATTTCATTTTTGACGAAGGGGAAATTATGATTTTCGGTTTGATGCAACCATTCATTCATGCTTTGGCTAAAATTCTTCTGTTTCTCGCCGTCATGATAGTGGGGGTGGAAAGTTGGGTGAGAGCAGAAGTGGTCTGGGATCCGGGAAGCGTGGTCCTGGAGCCCCATCAGCTTGGTGATGGCATCTTTGCCGTCGTTCCACGGGGGGCTGGGGAGGCGAATGCACGAGGGGTTCCCGTCGCTACCTCGGGTGGATTTGTGGTTGGGGATTCAGGAGTATTGGTCATCGAGTCCATGATAAATCGGCAATTGGCACAACAAGTCATGGCTCTCGTCAAGCGGGTGACCGATAAGCCCATTCGGTACGTGGTGAATACCAGTTATCACGGCGATCATAGTTATGGGAATTATGCCTTTCCGGACTCGGTCAACATCATTCAGCATCCCAACACACAGGCCTATATCACCAATCCCGAGATGTTTCGACATGATAAGGCCTTCATGATGAAAAATTTTGGTGTCGATGTAGGGATTGAGGAAGTAGAAGCCAGAGGGGCGGATATATTGGTTGAAGATAGGAAGGAAATAGATTTGGGAAATCAGAAGGTAGTCATTAAATATTGGGGATTTGCTCAGACACCTGGAGATTTGTTCGTGTGGGTGCCTGCGGCCAAAGTGTTTTGGACCGGCAATCCTGTGGTGGCTCCGAGTCCTGCCTTACCTTGGCTTTTGGAAGGACATCATCGGGAATCCCTGGCGACCCTAAAAGCCATCAGGCGTTTTTTGCCCCATGATGTTCACATTGTCCCCGGACATGGAAGGGTCATGACCATCGGGGAAATAGACTTCACGATCGAATATTTAGAAGCTTTGGACAATCGAGTGAGGACGGCCTTAAGTCAGGGCATGTCATTAGAAGAAACCCAAGGCTACGTCACCATGCCCGATTACCGGGGCTATGCCTTGTTTGATTGGGTCCATCCTGCCGTGAATATTCCTGCCGTTTACAAGGCACTCTCCAACTAAGCGGTCCACTTTTGGTTATTACGTATTATCAAGGTGCCTCACAATCAAAGGGTAGACATCCGCCGCGGCATTTTTCCCGAAGATACAATCAATGTGACCGTAATCCGGGATGACGTGTCGTTGGTAGAGGTCGGCCCCGTTTTTCTCCCGCAATAATTCATACGTCTGTTCCGTACTCTCCGGAAGAAACGTCTCATTCTCTGCCCCGTGGATAAAGGTGATCGGGATTTTCAGGCGGTTGATGTGCGGAAGATACACGTCTTCCCCGTCAAAGTTCACCATGTGTTTGGTCCGTGCCAGTCTTCCCAGATGGTCGAAGATTTTCATATTGCCGACTCCAAATGTTTCGTGGAGGGTATCGTGCGTCGCGGCGTTGAGTTGATCGTGCTCATACAGCACCCCATACATAAAGGAGATGCGGTGACAGGTCGGACTTTGGCAGTGCTCTTCTTTTTGAATGGGATAGACCTTTAACGCGGTGTTAATGAGACGGTCCTTCCAGTCCGCATGGGTGTCGACGTAAGCATTGAGGGAGTCGACTCCGAGCGTTTTCAACACTTCAGGCAAATGAAGCCCGGCTTTAATTCTGGTGATGAGTGGTACCGAATAGTGGGTTGCGACTTGGGAGCTGACTGCGGACCGGACTCCTTGTAATCCGGCCAGCATTGCCATGAAAAACGTGAGAGACCCCACGCAATGAGCCACCACTTGGAGGTCTTTGGCTTTCGTGATCTCCAAAACTTTTGCTACCGCTGCAGGATAATCGTACTTGGCGACCTCATCGGCACTGGCTTGGTTTTCGGAAGCCGGTAACTCAATGCTGAACCGGAAGTCCAAGAGCCAGATGTCATATCCCTGGGCATACAGGAACTCCAGGAGATTTGTGTCGATGGTGTCCAGCGAAAAGATGAGGCTGGATACTCCCAACCCATGGACCAACATCACCGGTCCCTTGTCTCCACCACGATAGCGGATTAAACGGAGAGAGACCCCATCTTCGGTTTTGAAAGGGTACACCACAGGCATTCCCGCCCGAAGTTCTCGTTTTTTTCGAGGCGGAGCATCTGGGTTGAAAATGGTGGATCTGGCAAAGATTCCCCCATAGACTTCAAAGAGATCGCCAAAAAAGAATTTCCCGAACTTCGCGCGGGTTCGCAGTCGATCCATGAGACTATCGGCATTCCTCACCTGCATCGTGCCGATTTGTCTCATGAAATCGATCGGATCGATCGTCAGAATGCCCTTGCCGATCACGGGGGCCTCGTCGGTCTCTCCATCGTGAACGGTAATATACAACGTGGTCGTATCCGGCCACAGGTCGAGTCCGGGGTCGTTCCTGATGACCTTAAACCCATCGAAATAATAGGTTCGACCTTCTTGGGTGGTCATTTTCATCCGATACCGCATGTTTCGGGTTTCAACCTGATCTTCGTCATGACTGAAGAGATTGAACGTGCCATCGGTGACCACGAGAGGATCTGGTGATAGGGCTGGGGCCGTGATGGTTCCGACGATCTTCGCCGCATGGTTAGGGTCACTCAGGACTTGATCCACATTATCGGAAGCCAGAGTCAGGATAAATTCCATCGGGGATCCATCCTGTTTTCCCCGTTCGGCTCCAGTGGCATAGTCATCATGCACATGGAGGGAAAAATACCCACTCATGCGCTCCGTCGAATGCATGCCGATGGGTTGAGCCGGTGCAGGACTTTTTGGTGCGGAAGGAAGATCGTAGGAAATCGTCCATCCACGATCTTTAGCCAAAATGGCGCAGGCCCGTTCTGCCAGGGCGGAAATCGTCAGTAACGGGTTGACACCGACCGACCGGGGAATGATGGCTCCGTCATTCACATACAGGTTCTCATGCACATCGGTTCCAGAATTCGAGGAAAAGACCTGACCTTTATGGTTAACCGCTCCTTTTGAGGCATCTTCGGCCATGGAGCATCCACCCAACGGGTGAGGCGCGATCACTCCTCGATCTAAGAGCCGGCTCCAGATGGGATTCATCACGAATGTTCCGCCAAGCGCTTTAGTTGCTTCATAAAGTCGGGCGTCGATGTCGTGGAAGGTCTGTTGATCTCCGACACCGGGCCAAGTAATGCGTAGGCGGTCGTCTTCGAGGTGGAGTGTGCCGGCTCCATCGTCATGAGCCATGACGAGGTAGGTTTGCGTATGATACGTGGCGCCACGGTAAGGGCCTAATAACAGGCTTTGCGCCACTCGTCCTGATTCTTTCGCGAAATCCCCAAGTCCGGTATCGGTGTCTCTCCCGATTAATCCGGAGGCAGCCGCCAGGCCTACCGGGATAAAGGTTGAAAGGGAACCGGGGATTGCGCCATCTTCAATAACCATCCCCTCATCAAGATTCTGCTTATGACGGGCATCGATAATTCCTGTAATGCATGGCCCGACGGGTTCGCGGTCTTGGTATGCATGACTTCCATGCCCAATCCCATTAATCGGTTCGTCATTGTTGTAGCCAAATCCCCAGACATCACCATTGCCCGTAAAGTGTTTCCCGACTTGTTCGGAAACGGAAAGCCCCTTGGCTTTGGAGCGCAAGAGAATTTCTGTCGACCCCAAAGAACCTGCCGCAAGAATCACGATATCAGCAGTCAGAAACAGCATCGGAGAATCAAAAGATTCTCGACCGACGTCCAGCACCTGATAATGGACGACCCACCGCGTTTCTTGGCGCTCCAGATATCGGACCGAAACTTGGGTAAAGATTTCTGCCCCATGGTTGGCCGCGTCGGGTAAGTAGTTCATGTTGACCGTATTCTTGGAAGTATGGTTGCATCCGGAGACACAATCGCCGCAGAGTTTGCATGCTTCCTGATGGACGCCGACGTGATTGACCCCATCCTTGAACGTGACATTAATCGGCGGACGATAAAACGCTTCCTTCATCGCCTTAGCAGACTTTTCCAGGGCGGCCGTTTTTTTCAAGGGAGGGAAATGGTCGGGGTATGGGGTGGGTTTCAGCATTTCTTCGGCTCGGGTGTATCCTTCCCTCAACAAGGTGGGGACATCATCCCGTAAGGCTTGGGGCCATTGGGGATCTTCAAACACACGATCTTCTGCGCGGAGTGACGCATTGGCGTTGATCAGTGACGTTCCACCCAGCCCGCAGCCGAGGAGGATATTGATATCTTTATTCACGCGAAGGTCGTAGAGGGCTGTCCGGGAGCCCTTATGGCCGTCTGGCCGGTCGGTTTGTAATTCCGACATGCTTTCAAGCACGGTATCGGGAAAATCCCCCGCCTGGAACTCTTTGCCACGTTCAAGAACGCACACGTGCTGTCCGGCTCGGGATAATCGCGAGGCGGCAATGCCCCCTCCGTATCCTGATCCAATGACGGCAACAGTGTAATGAGATTTGATGTGCTCGATGGATGAAGAAAGGCGTGCCACAATCGTTTCCTCCTTGAAACTCGGTCCGGCAAGAATATCGTGTTTGGGGGGTGATTTTGTGCCCTATCTTACATGGAATCGGAAAAAGAACACAAAGTGAACCGGGGATGGAATTTCTTCAGATAGATGACACGACTTGCAGAAAATGAGAAGCAAAAGCTGATGTGGGAAAGCCCAGTGACCGTCAATTGAGATTGACGGTTCAACCCTTGGCGAGGTCGTCGCCTCGATGAAGACCGGGACCATGTTCGGGAAGCGGGACCTGGCCGACGTTCGCTAGTTTTGTGGGATAGGAGAAAATACTATCCAATCTCCGGTCCAAGCAGTTTGAAAGCAGGAAGTTTCCTTACCCCTTTTGAGGGGGTATACGCGGAATGGGCAGTCACTGACAATTTTGTGAATAATTTGGTGGATTACGTGACGGTTTCCCTATAACATGCTCATCCAATATCATATGTACAACTCATACAGAAAGGGTAGGGCCAGTCAGATACATTTTCCGGGCAAAAGCAAATCTTTTTAATTGTTAATAATAAAGGAGAACCCCATGTTTCGAACACAACCCCCTCACATTTTGGCAGCCGCTGTCTTAGGCTTGTGTACCCTAGTGGCCTTTCCGCTGGCCGCACATGCCGTTCCGTTTACGACCGACCTTTCGATTACTGGGCAGACCGATTTTGATGAGGGAAGTGCTACCGCCACTGGAGGGGTCACGCAAACCGGCACCTTCTCCGTAGTGGAAGGGGGTGTCTCTACCTCGAGCACCTACTCTGGAACGACGGTTGACACTGGCAGTGATCCCTTACTGGGAACACTCACAGACATTGGTGACGGATTTGGGATTACCGCGGATGTGGATGCCAGTTTTGGTGAAGAAAATGTTCGTTCTCTAATTGGTTTAGACACGGAGATTGATCTTCACAATATGTCTGCAACCGATACCTATAAGGTAACGTTTAAAGTGAACCTGATCAATCATGCGGTAGAGGCCGATGTACAGGATGGCTTTGGGGAAACGGAATTTACTGTGGATGATGAAACTGGAACAGAAGTATTCTTTTCCGACCTAATCTCCGACGTCCCCTTTGGCGATGTGAAAAATAATGTCGGATTGGGAACGGCTGGTGCGCTTGTGTCTGATAGCGGCATGTTCTCGTTTGACGTGACCCTTGCTCCCGGTGCGATGGAAACCATTACCAGCGCATATTCCACACGTGCTGGCCTATTCGGTTTGGGGGATGTCAGGGTTGATTTTTCCAGCTTTATTAGTGTGGATCAAGTCATGAATTTGACCAATCCGGATCCAGGCACTCCAGCGATTCCTGAACCCAGTACGATCTTGTTGTTTGGGACTGGGCTTGGGGCTTTAGCCCTGTACCGGCAACGCGGTAAGAACAATGCCTCGTGAATTCTCGTCATGTACGGCGAGGTTCATATCAGATTTTCTAGTTTTTTATAAAACCTTTTATTAAGGAGTTGAGCCCATGATGGACCAACCTTTACGAACGCTTCGTGCCTTGGTCATTTCCGCCGCTCTCTGCGCCGGAACTATGGTGGCAGCACCCGCCCCAGCTACGGCCCAAGAACCGTTTATTGGAGAAGTGGTCATGTTTGCCGGAAATTTTGCCCCGCGTGGTTGGGCGTTCTGTGAGGGGCAATTGCTTCCTATCAGTAATTATCAAGCCTTGTTCTCTATTTTGGGGACGACCTATGGAGGAGATGGGCGCACGACCTTCGCGCTTCCCGACCTTCGAGGACGGGTTCCCCTTCAACCAGGGAATGGTCCCGGTCTTTCGTCCTATCGCCTTGGACAAAAAGGTGGTTTTGAAGGGGTGAGGCTGACTCAAGCCCAAATGCCCTCTCATACGCACCAGATTCAGGGCACCGATGCCAGGGGTGACCAGGAAGCTCCGGGTGGGGCCGTTCCTGCCAAGAAAAATCGGGACAAAGACTATAAGGGCGGCGCGCCGGATGTGAAGATGCATCCCAATATGGCTGCCCCTGCCGGGGGGAATCAGGCACATGAAAATCGGCCACCTCATTTGGCTATCAACTTCATTATTGCTCTACAAGGAACCTATCCCTCACGCAACTAATGTGTGAGGAAGGTGGATGGGTTCACGCTTAGACCGATGCGTATGAACGCGCCGGGGCTCGTATGAGTCACGGCGTGTCCTCCCCTCCTTATTCGCGTCGATCGTTTCTTCTTATTGGTCGCCATGGAACCTGTTCACTCTTGATGATGAACGGATGGGTTCTGTAGGGCCGATATCTGACTCATCTCCCTATCTTCCAATACGGTTAAATCTCCCGGGTCTTGCTTCAATTCTTGGGCTTTCCATGCGCGACATATGATGTTGTCAGTCGATTCACCCTAAGGGAAAGGACTTTCTGCAATGGACGCACCGAGTGAAAGCCAGGAATGCGAATCAAACTAAGGGTTTTTAGAGATGCCAACACAAAAAATAGAAAAACCATGCATGAGATCACGATATTATGTTTTAATTCATCTGAAAACGTCCGTGAACATACTTTTATAGGATTTAAAGGAGAATTTCCGCATGGCCAGCATTTCACCCTTTCGTGCCGTCAGACCCAAACCTGAACTCGCTTCTCAAGTAGCCGCGCCACCCTACGATGTCGTGTCGTTGCATGAGGCCCGTGAGGTTGCCAAGGATAATCCGTATTGTTTTCTGCGTATTGGTCGAGCCGAGTTGGAACTCGGTGATGATGTCGATCCCTACTCGGCTGAGGTGTATGAACATGGGGCCTCGAACCTGAAGAAACTCATGGAACAGGGCATTTTAAAGCAAGAGGCTCAACCGATTTTGGGTGTCTACCGTCAAAAATGGGGACAGCATGAGCAAACGGGGATCGTGGCACTCGCTTCGGTGGAAGAATACGATCAAGGCATTATCAAAAAACACGAACATACGAGACCGGTCAAAGAAAACGATCGAGTGCGGTTGATTGAGACGCACGAATCCCAGTCCGGACCGGTCTTGTTATTCTTTCGCAACACCGAAAAGCTTGATCGTTGGCTTAAGGAAATCACGGGAAACACACCTGAAGTGCATTTTATTGCTGACGATAAGGTGGAGCACACGGTATGGATCATCAACGATCAACATGTCATTCAACAGGTCGTCCGGGACTTTCAGGAAGTTCCCGCTTTTTACGTGGCTGATGGACATCATCGGTCCGCCGCCGCGAGCCGTGTCCGTGCTTCTGGAAAACAGGGAACGCATGCCGATGGATTTTTGACCGTGATTTTCCCACACGATCAATTGCAAATCCTGCCATACAACCGAGTCGTCCGGGATTTACATGGCCTCTCATCTCAAGATTTTTTGGGACAAGTGAGGGAGCATTTTGAATTGTCCGTCACCCCTCAGCCAGGAAATCCTCCCGCAGCCGGGTTCGATATGTATCTGGAAGGGCAATGGCATCGAGCCACACCGAAGAAGAATCCAGCTTTGGAAAGCCAGACGGATCCCGTTCGCGCTTTGGCGGTTTCAGAGCTCACCGAACGGGTGTTGGATCCACTTCTGGGGATTAAGGACCAACGGTCGGACCCACGGATTGATTTTGTGGGAGGCATTCGTGGACCTGAACAATTGGAGGCCTTGATTAAAAGCGGAGATTGGGCGGTGGCGTTTTGGCTGTACCCCACGACGGTGGACGAACTCATGGCAGTTTCGGATGCCGATCGAGTTATGCCGCCCAAGAGCACGTGGTTTGAGCCCAAGCTTCGGGATGGTCTGTTCGTCCATATGTTACGGGATTGATATAGGCCGGGAACGTGTATTTTCTTGGTCATTCCCGCCATTGTTAATAGGCAATTTTTCATCTCTGTCATTCCTGAAATTTTTTGTCAGGAATCTACCCCCGTTTTCGAAGAAGAGATCCCTGCCAAGATCAAGCAGGGATGACGGAACACCAAAACGGATAGAATTCGGCCCCTTACCTACTCCTAGCAGGGGCAGGTTCTACTTGTGAGGATGACAAGATCCATTACGGATACACGCAAGTGTTGTTGGTTTGATGAAAATCGGTTGCCCAACAATCCCTATCCCAAAATTTAAATCGGCTGGTAAAGTCCCCGTGTTTCATCGGATTCCCTGATCGAACTCTTTCTCCCTGACTGAACACTCGGGCATGCACTCTTTTCCGAATCGATTTCGGGATTGAGTGATAATTCCTGAAGAAATTTTGATATTTTCCTGCTGTTCGCTCTTTGTGTGTCAGGGGGTTGGATAGGAATTCATCGATCCATATCAAGAGAGAGCCTCGTGGGGGAAGGTCGAACGGGTCCCAGACTGTTTCTCCCTCTTCAGCTTTTTCATGCAGCATCAAGTGGTGGAAATGGGTGGATGAATTATTTTGCAGGTACGGAATTACGCTGCCATCGATATCACCTAGCGTAGAGGCTGCAGCCATGTAGACGATGGTGGAGAAGGGTAGGCGAACCTGTTGTTTTTCCGGCAACCCAAACCGGCGAATGGCCTCATTTATGACGATAGTTCCGGCACTATGTCCAACCCAAGTGATTTCCCATTCGTTTGGGATTGCCTTGCCTTGGGAAGATGTGTGAGGCTGGGTTTGAATTTGCCTGAGGAGTTCATTAAGAAAGATGGTAAGCCCTCCACTGGGGGGTAGGTCGGATAATCTTTCCCCCGGTTTCGTGGATTTGTCTGGAAGATGAAAGTTTTCATCGACTTGGTAAAGAAGTTGGATGCTCCGGAGCATATTGTCCCAGGCGCTTTTCCCGAAGGCGTCTAAAAATGGGCTGATGGCCAGTTTGGCGGGAATGGTTACTAGCCATTGAAAAGATTTCCAGGACATCTCTAGACACTGTCGTTCATCGACCCCGACAATCAGATTGTCTCCGACAGACGCCTTCTTTCCCTTACGGGAACTGTCCCAACAGGCACCGGAAAAAAATGATGGGGCTTTGTTTTCTTTAAAACGTTCCAAGCATGCTGTCTGGTCTTTTATGTCGGGGCACAACAACTCTTGGACGACAGCATCAGGAAGGTTTTTGTCAAGGCCTAGGGGTCTGGTAAGTTCAGGAGCAGTCCTGGCATCGTTATAGATCATACTTCCCCATACGAGGGGAGCTCGGAGAATACTCCGACCGACATCGACCGCCAAGACCACTGGAGCGGTAAGCCAGCCAGCCAAAGGCGACCATTTTTCTCCCTGTCGAACATAGAGGAGGTGGTCAAGATAGCTGGATCTCAAGGAAGACTGCCAATTGATAAAGATGGGGTAAAAGGGAGTATCTGCCATTATTAATTGATGGAGCGTTTCCTTTTCCCGTTTGGGATCGAATCCCTTCGCGATAATCCGCTCGAGAGATCCTACTTGGGTGTTGAGTCCCCCGTGAACAAAAAATAATATTTTGACTTTGTCGGAATTTTGTTCCGCGGCATGGTCCATCGCAGCCTGGATGAGGTTGGAAATGTGTGTGTGATAAGCGGGCGGGGTTAACCGAGGATAATTCGTCAAGACGCCATGGTTGCCATTGCAATAGATGGGGTCTTGTGGAGAAAATTGCGTGTTTCGGCAGTCTTCATTCCCGGTAGGGTCGACGGGATGCCCATCTTCATCAAACATCACCACATGGTTTTTCAGGATCTCATTGCGCGCGGCTGAACCTTTTTCTTTATTGAGGGTAACCCCAAAGGATTGGCACCCGGTCAGGACGACGAGCAACAGTCCTATGCCCATGACAACTTTGTAATCGAAAAAGAGGGGGTGCATGAAGGGGTTCCTTTCGTCAAGTATGTAGGAGTTCTGGAGATGAGAAAAGACGGTTTTCTCCGTTAAAGGACCAAGCTAGAATCCCTGTGGGGACGGAGTGGAATTTTTACAGATCTGTCGTAATTGTCAAGGAACAGATGGAGAGGGTTCAGTTGGAAGCGGCGTGAATTCGTCCCCTGGCATATTTTGGGATGGCTATGGTACAGATTCCCCCATTCAAAACAGGCTACCCATAGAGTCTAAATGGTGAGACTGGTACTATCCGTACGAGGGTTGACGATATGCTCGACACCATTCAATGGAAATCCCGGACCTTTCCCCAACTAGGACTAGAGAAGTTTTTTGACATTTTAAAATTACGAATGGATGTCTTTGTCGTCGAACAAGCTTGTGCCTATTCTGAACTTGAGGAATATGATCGCCATGAGACGACGCAACATCTTTGTGGAAGGACGAAAAATGATGTGCTGGTGGCCTATGCCCGGATACTTCCTCCGGGACTTCGTTATCCAGAAGTAAATCTTGGGCGATTTGTCGTTCAAGCCAAGGTGCGAAGGCAAGGTCTTGGGCACCTGTTATTACAAACTTCATTACAGGAAATCCAAAAACTATGGCCGGGAAATGGTGTAAAGATTTCAGCTCAGGTTTACCTTCAGGAGTTTTATGCGAAATATGGGTTCCGCCCAGTCTCTGAGGTCTTTTCTGATGGAGGGGTTCCCCATGTTGAGATGGTAAAGGATCCTGAAGAAGTGCCTAAATAATCAGTCGTCCAAAATTATGAAGCCCTTACCTCTCGGAGGCCTTTCTCTCGAAACCTTTTTGACCGAATATTGGCAAAAGAAACCCTTATATATCCCCAATGGGTTGCCGGGGGTCACGCCTCCTCTTTCTGGTGAAGAACTGGCCGGACTGGCCTGTGAAGAAGACGTAGAATCTCGACTGATCATTCAGGATGGGAAGAGTGATAGCTGGGAATTGCATCATGGTCCCTTTCCCGAAGAACGATTCCGGACTCTGCCAGAAAGGCATTGGACTTTGTTGGTCCAGGCCGTCGATCATTGGGTGCCCGATGCTGCGGCCTTTCTTGAGTCCTTTTATTTTATTCCCAGTTGGCGGATCGATGATCTCATGATGAGTTATTCAAGCCTTCATGGAGGGGTAGGGCCGCATTATGACAACTATGATGTGTTTCTCGTGCAGGTCCAAGGTTTGAGGAAATGGGAGATCGGGGGATTGTGCGATGATGCGACACCACGCCGTCCCGATACCCCGGTCACGATTTTGTCCGACTGGCATCCCCATGAATCCTTCACTCTTGAACCCGGAGATGTTCTCTATGTACCGCCGTTGGTTGGGCATAACGGAATCGCAATGGAAGACGGATGCCTCACCTGTTCCGTTGGGTTTCGGGCTCCCTCCCATGGAGAAATCTTACGCGAATTTTCGACCGCGATCGGGGAATGTGTCAGTGAAGCGATTCGATATGCAGACCCTGACCTGAGTCCCCAATCGAATCCCGGAGAAATCTCATCTGAGGCCTTGGAACAAGTACACAGGATTCTCCGCCAATATGTTGATGATCGTCCCAAGGTGTCGTGTTGGTTCGGCCAATTTATGACGTCCCCAAAGTATCCCGAGTTCGAACATGCAACACCTGCCTCGGATGCGGAAAATTTTCGAAGGCGGCTGGAAGAGGGGAAGGCTCTGTTCCGGAATGAGGGTTCCCGCTTTGCTTTTTATGAACGAGATGATGAACGGTGGTTCTTTGTGGATGGAAGGACTTACTCTTGGGATGCCGAACAAGGAAGCTTGATCCAGCAACTTTGTGGGCAACGGACCCTCAATCCTGCAACCTTCGCGAATTCGGAAGCCAATCTTGAGTTGCTACAGGATCTTGTTCACCATGGAAGTCTCTATTTCCCAGACGAATCCTCTGAGCACTAACCTCTTCCCACGACTTGTACGTGGCCAATCGATCCCTACAGTTGAGTGATTCCTCCATCAACTGTCAGATCAATCCCGGTGATGTAGGAAGAGTCATCCGAGGCTAAAAATAACGCGGCTTTGGCGATTTCTTCAGGGGTCCCCATGCGTTTCATGGGGTTTTGTTCGGCAAAGCTGTCCTTCATATCGGGGACCATATCGCTGGCCATGCCGATTTTGTCGAAAATCGGGGTATCAATGGGCCCTGGGGCTAAGGAATTGACCCGGATATTGCGTTCAAGCAATTCCGTCGACATGGTCCGGGCAAAACTTCGAATGGCCGCCTTGGTCGCAGCGTAGACGCAGGTGTTGGGAAACCCTTTCTGATCTGCGATAGAAGAATTGAAGACAATGGACCCGCCGGCATCCATAAGCGGTAAGGCTTCAAGTACGTTGAAGAACACCCCTTTAAAGTTCACGTCCACCATTTTATCAAAGGTCGCTTCCTTGACCATGGTAAACGGCTCGAACGTGGCTATCCCGGCATTCAGGAACAACACATCAATCCTGCCGACCGACTGTCGTAATTGTTGATAGAGGCTCTGAATGTCCTCTAGTTTTCCGGCATCGGATACCACACCTGTGCAGGTTCCACCGACTTCTTGGACAGACTGTTCGAGTGCCTCCTTTCGTCTGCCTGTGATCACTACTTTCGCTCCTTCGGCTTGAAACAGTTTGGCAGAGGCCAACCCAATTCCACTGTTTCCACCGGTAATGATGGCCACCTTGCCTTCGAGCTTTCGAGTCATGGGTATTCTCCTTGTCCTTTTTTGAATTTCGGTGTCATGAGTAGGGTTGTGATCAAAGGAATGAAACGGTATTGATGGTGTTCTGGAATTTCGTTATGAATCCCAATCGTCTTCTCTCCATCGTTGTTGGATGGCCGATGTTCGCTGTCGTTGCTTTTTGTAGACGACAATGCTCAGGAAGGTAATGAACAACCAGACCATAGCCGAGCTGGTGGCCACCGGCACCCATCGATTCCAGACCGTTTGACGATCCCAGAACTCTTCTTCGGCTCGAGCCAGTGTCTTGAACGTTGTTTGAGCAAACGCATCCGGAAAGGGGATACCATGTTTCACTCGACTCAGAAGACGTTGAAGGAAATCAGGCTGAGTCTGTTCCATGAGATAGATCAAAAAGGCATGAGCCAGCACATATGCCTGTCGGGCCGAGGCCTCATCTTGCTGAAATAACAGATCGAGTTCTTCTAATGAGAGCTGATCGCTCGTTATCATAGCCCACACCAGTCTTGCGCGATCCTCAATTTCCCAGGTTCTTGCAGCCACCATGGCCAGGCCCTCGTGAAACCAACGGGGGATGTCCCGGCCACCTGAGGCTCGGTGAGTCAAAATATGTCCGATTTCATGAAGCAGCACTTCCTCAAGCGAGTGATAAGGATAAGATGTTACCCGGTCCGTGAGCAACACCACCCGGGAAGATTCCCCCAAGGCATATCCAGACACCCACTGCGGAGTTTGTTGCGCCAGAGGTGAATCATCTGGGGCCAGCATAACCTGAATGGGTGGACCGGGTGTCTCCAGACCCACCAGGTTGATGATCGATTCGATCTGTTGAGGGTTCATGTTCTGGAGGCGCTCCGCCAAAGGGCGTAAAGATATTGGGGCTTCAATCCTTAATTCAAGGGTGGAGGCGAGAGAGACAGGGGGAGAGAGAATAAGGCCCAAACCACAACCGATAATCAGGCTCAGCCAGTATTTGAACGATGGGAAGTGGGTCAGCATAAGAAAAAAAGGGGTCTCCGTATTGTATCGCAACGGGGACCCCTTTGGGTGGAGATGAGGCTGGGTTAGTGATTGAACAGTCTGTGAGCCGATAGAGATCCTATGCCATCATTCGACTGAAAAACATCCCTGTAGTCGGCCAATCGACCAAATGGTTTCCTTAACCATTTTGGGCGAAATGCTTGAGGGCAAACAGGTTTTTCAAAGTCGTAAAGTTTGCCGTATCTTTATTCGCCGCTTGTAGGGTTGTGACAAATGTATCTACGGTCGTGGTGTTTCCTACCAGACTGGATTCTTTCGCTTTATTGAGGATAGCATCTTTTTTGGCATCATTGGCTTGCTCAAACGCCAAACTAATCTCCAAAAGGAGTTCCCTGAGGCCTAACTCCAACCGAGCGGCTTCTGGGTTCATATGTCGAAACGCCATTTGTCTGACGGAGGCCCGTCGCGTATATTCGTTGGCAGCCGCTCCCGTGGAGAAAAATTGCACATGTTCATTGGAGCTGGTTCTGGGGTCTTCTAGTGCACTCACATTATTGATGGAGGCATAGAAGGAAGGCATTTTCACGGTAAATTTGCAGTCATTCCGTGAACTGTTGGAAGTAGCATTCACTTTAGGATCAGCCTGGTCTCCCGTGTCTCTATTTTGTTCGACAAAAATTGGGGGAGAAGCGAACTCTTTTCGGTTGTACCCAAGTTTTAAGGAATCCGGGTAAGGACCTGTGGTCCCAGACCAAGCCACCTTTAACCCAAAGGCCGTGTCAGTCGCAAAATAGAAGGGTCGAGGTTCTTTGTCCCAATCCCCAGATCTTCCCGTGATGAAATGCCAAAATTTGAGCAAGGGCCCGCGGGTATCTTCAGGTTTTCTCTGAAGGCACAATGTCCCTGGGTCATCCTGGGCTGATGAAGTATTGGCAGAGCTTGTGGATGAATTTTGGGGGATTTCTTCCTGGACTAAATGAATCGCGGCCCCACCTCCTGCAAAATGTCCGGTGATATGGGGATTGAGAAAATTTCCTTCCTTTCCGAACGAAGCCAGTAAAGGAAGCGCCCTGTCAGAATCGCCATGATAATTAGGGAACGTGGGTTGGATCGCGATTTCCCGTCGAGCGATAGTGAGCTCAGCCGTTGGAGGCTGGGAATCTAAATCTAAGCCTACATTGGTTTTCGTCGCCAGCATGGCGCGGTCATATCCTGAACAATGGCACAGGGAGAGAATCAAGATCACAAGTGGTAACCTGAAGCAATACGATGAAGACATGGATGCGTCCTCCGATTTGAGGGGATTAATCATTTGTCGGATTCGTTGTGGGTGGCTCCGGTGGATACGTGCCAATTTTAAAATGGAAAAAGTCATTGCTTGGGGGACGTTGGATCGTGAGTGCGGTATTGTCGTCGTAGACGATAATCCGTTCTCGCCGGTCATAGCCGATACTCATGCCGAGTGAGCCGTCTTCAATGCCCAAGGCCACACCAGTGAGCGTCGCTCGGCGAATGAGGGCTTGTTTGCCATCCAACGGGGGAGTGGCCTTCATAGCCAAATGACCAAATCCCCAGATGTGTTCAGCCCCTGTCTCTTCATCCCGGTAGTAAATGGCACAACCAAAGGAAGAAAAGCAGATTAGAACGATTAAGAACCACAATAGAGGTGATGATCGAATCACGGGTCACCTTCTCGGTAAGAGAGAATATATAAGCACCGGCAACGTGTCTCCGAAGCTTAGGAGAAAACGGAGAATACTTCAACCAGAAAGTCTTTTAACAGCATGAAGGCGAAATAAATCTTAGAACGGCTGCTCAGCCTCGATCTTTAGAGAACGAGGGAAGAACGTTCTTTGTAGCTTGACCAGGCTGCGTATTCGTTATAGTGCTCCGGAAAAACCTAATTGACGCCAGGCTTCATACACCAAGACCGCGACCGCATTGCTTAAATTCATACTACGACTGTCCGGTTTCATCGGAATTCGCAATCGATGCTCGGAAGGGAGCGATTCGAGAAAGTCCTTGGGAAGGCCTCGTGTTTCGGGGCCAAACACGAGGGCGTCGCCGGGCTTGAAGGAGATCTCATGATATGGGCGTTTCCCTTTGGTCGTAATCCCAAACATTCGGGATGGGTGTCTGGCGTGGACATAATCTTGGAATGTGGGGTGGTCCTGCATTTGTGCCAACTCGTGATAATCCAATCCGGCTCGTCGTGCTCGCTTATCATCTAATTCAAAGCCTAAAGGATGGATGAGGTGCAGGGTGAATCCGGTATTCGCACATAGGCGAATGATATTTCCGGTGTTCGGCGGAATTTCTGGTTCATACAGGACGATATCAAGCATAAGCTCTACCGATAGGAGAACGCTTCTCCCAACATACGGGATTTGGCATAATGGTTCAATCAGAATGTCAGGACAAACATTGGCGTATTCTTTCAAGCTGACTTGCCTGTCATTTCTGATATTCAAGTGACTTACAGGAGAATGAACTCATGTGGGTGAAAATCTATCTTTTGCTCCTTATCTTGGGAAGTGTTGGCTGTGCCAGCTCTCAGTTGGTCGTGAAGCCAGTGTACGATGAGCCAAGTGGTATGGTGGGGGTTGCCGCGAATCCCGATTCGGACACTCTGGAAAAGAACTCCTACAATCATCCCATTCAGGTTGAACCCAGGATCATGACAGAGATTTTAAAGCGGCTTTTTCTTCAGCCCGGGAAAGGGCTCCTGGAATCCTCTCGACCTGCCCAACCCTTGTTTTCTTCGGAAGAGATCTCCCGGATAGGTTCTGCACTTTTACGAGCCTTCAATATGGCCGGTCCCAGGGATTGGGTGGTGTTTGCTTCCTGGGCATCGTCGAAGCCTTCACAGGAGTTAGAGGTCACCTCAGGAGGAATGTTTTTTCTGGATAAAAATCTCGTCATCCTCATCGCCAATTACCGTGAACAAGTGACCTCGGAGGAATTGGGCATCAATGCCATTCATGACAATCCCCTACATCCGCTTAGAGAGATGAGGGAAATATTATTGTTTCGGCCGTCATATTATGTCCTTGATTCCGGAACCTTCTGGACGGAAGGGGGGTTTGGGCCGCGGGTCACCAAAATCATTCTTGATTATCAAGCCATATTGGATTTAGAGGGCTAGCTCGAACTTTGGTGAGGAAATCAGAGTGCGTTTGAGGTTTTTTCTTCCCAGGAATCATTAGCGAGGTTCGAATGAGAGGCATCCTTGGGTGATTGGAGAAATCCTATGTCCTACGAAATATTACCAGGGTGAGGGTTGCGGAGAGAGCCCCCTCAAACATCAGATGATCGGTGTGGGGTGGAATTAAGCCATGTTTAGTGCAATAATTAAAGGAATTTGCAGGAATGGCCCACAGAGGTAGCTAAAGGTGAGGAGGTGAAGGTTTCGTGAGATTGAAAGTCGGCGATTTTATCGTGTTTAAAAAATGGAAAGCCTCCACCCACCCCAGCCCTCGCGCAAAGGAGACCTATCCAGCCCAAAAAGGAGATATGTATTCTTATCGAATCGATAAAATATGGAAAGTCGTTCAACTGATCGATGATCAAACCATAGAAATTGAGACCCGTCGTGGAAAGCGACATCGCGTGGAAAAAGACCCGTTATACATTCGCAAAGCCGGCTTATTGGATAAATTGTTGTATCGCGATCGTTTTTTCTGATCACATTCCTCAATTTCGACTCTCCCATCGATTCCCTGTATCCCTTCCATTGATTCTCTCCTGAGAAACTCATGTCCGATTCGGCCTTTCGACGAGGTGAAATTTATCTTCATCGTGGCGATCTCTCTCAGGCCAAGGCGTGGTTTGAGCAGGCCGTTCTGGATGCGAAGGAGCAAGGGGCTGAACAAGCCTTGTCGGAAGCCCTTGGCAATTTAGGGAATGTATATGCCCTTTTGGAAAATTATCAGAAGGCGGAAGATTGTTATCGGGAGGTGCTCGCGCTTCAACGGTCTTTGCATGATGAAAGAGCCGTAGGTGAAACTTTGGTCAATTTGGGCAATATCAAATCGGATACCGAGCATCCCGAAGAGGCTCGAGCGTATTATTTAGAAGCCATCGATGTGTTAACACCTCTTGGGCATGATCGAGCACTTGGCATTGTGTTTAATAACCTTGCCCTCATCGATCTCCACTTCAAGGAAACCGAAAAAGCGATTGCCTCTTTTCATCTGGCGTTGGAGTACCATCGAAAAGTTGGGAATGAGGATGGATTAGCAGCGACCTATGGCCAATTAGGGAAGACCTTCTTGCAACTTGGGCTGCCTCAGAAGGCAGAGGGCTGTCTGAATAATGCTACCGAGCACTTTATCAAGTTGGGAAACGGCCCGGGTGAAGCGGGTGCCCTTCGCCTATTGGCTGAGTTGTATGAAGAACGGGATGATCGCATCTCAGCTTTACGATGTCTGGAGCGTGTTCTACAATTGGATCAGACCTATCGACTGCCTGAGTTGGAAGCCGATCACCAGCGTCATGCCCGCCTGTTCGGTTCATAGGGAAGTGGGAGAAGGGACCTTGCGTTTAGGTGTTAGTCAGAGGGATCCGTCGACAAGGCGCTCGATGGATGGAGAATCGCGGATAACGCGTTATGATCGCTGAGGATGTTTCTTAAGGAAAGGATTCTCGGGTGAGACACTCGTAGATTTCTAGCGGCTAAGAGATCCGGTCCATGATGTTGAATGAGGGTCAGGCCATTGGCCGTGAGGAATTCTTGTAAGATGACCAGGTCTTGTTCCTCCTTGTCCGGCCGTAAATTGGCATCCATTCCCACGATGAGTGGAGCGGTTCTTGGAACGACCCGTTGGAGAGCAGCCGTGATTTGTTGAAATTGAAGCCGGCGAGCATCAATGCTGTCCTGTCCGCGCCCTGCATCCATATGGCTGTTCAATGCCCAGAACTGTTGGAATTGAACGAGTTGAAATCCTTTGGAAAAAAAGTCGTCGGCTTTATTGAGTTCTGTATTCCATCCGGCGAACGCCGTATAGGGTTCTGCATGGATAAATTCCGGTTTTTCCCTCGCCAGCATTAATAGCCCCGGACTGAGACAAATTTCACAGAAGACTCGCAGGGGCCACCAATCTCCCCCTCCTCCCTCAGTAAACAGAGGATGATGCGCCCAGTAATGACGGGTGTACCGAGCCAATTGGGCCGGTCGAACAAACGCCTCTTGTGCGAAAACCAAATCAAATCGTTTCGCAAGATCTCCAATGCAGGCTAAGGATTCTTCCGTCTTCCCGTCCTGGAACCAACTAGAGGCTGGAAGAATCCGATCATGAATATTGAAAACCAGGAGATGGAGGCCCTTTCGGTCTTCAGGGTGGGGCAGGGAAGAAGTCGGAATGCCGGCCTGTTCTTCCCAATTTGTCTGGCAGATCGCGGTCAATTCTGTTTTGGTTTCGAATGTTCCGGCACAACCGGCGAGGAGAAGGATCCCAAGAATCGTGACCCCTATCCAGACCTTTCGATGTTTGGGATGTCGCGTGGTGTTCAATGTGGAGGGACGTCTCCGAAAAGGGATACCTCTGCTTGACACAGAAAAATATAGGTGTTGATCATTCCTTCCAATCGAAGCCGGAAGCCGAGGCAAGGGCTCGGGGTGTTTTCAGTCCGGTCAGACGCTTTTCTCCGATAACCCATGTGGGGAAACTCTTGATTTTTTCCTCCAGACAGGGTTTGGTCATGGCACTTCCACGCCCAGCCGAACTGCATTCCACATAGGGCAATCGTTCCGCCGAAGCTTCAAACACAGCTTTCTGTTCCTGACAACGAGGGCACCAGTGAGCGCCAAAAAATTTGGCTCCCGTGTCTGATAAATGGATCGCCAGGGCCCGCAGCTGGGGATTTTCGGGGCCCGCGGCCGAATCAAACACGCCGCTATAATGGAGGTGCAATCCTCCGACCAGTATCAGTGCGATCACGGCCGCTTCTTTCAACGATGTGGTCCAGTTGGCGGGTTTTCGCAAGATAGCCAGAATCATCATCGTTGAAATAATGGCGAATGATGCGAGGCAATAGGGACAAGTGGCTTCGATCTCCACGATTGACACGATCGTGAGGTAGGCACTAATCGCGAATCCGCACACCGCAACCACTAATAAGGGAGTTCCACTGCTCGCTTTATTTTTTCCACGCCAAATGAGATGGGCCATGGTCAAGTAGGTCATCAGGCCCCAAAACGCCATCGGGAGTCCGAGAAACGTTGCCCAGCGACTGGCTTGAACCACGTCACAACCCGATCCCTCGGTGCAGAAAGCAGGGTGAGCTTCAAACCATGCGGAATAGGTGAGGTAGCTGGTGATGAGAATTCCTACAGCTGCCAAAATCAGCAATGCCCAGGTGATGTTTTGTGATGGCTTGGTGGGATGCGAAGAAGTGCTTGGAGAAGGTGTTGGAGTTGGATCTTGGCTCTCGGATTTTTGTCGCTTGTTTTTATTTTTCTTGCTCATGGTCCGTCACTTTACTCGGCATGGAAAGGTGAATCAAGGTTCCTTTCGTATAGTACCAAAAAAAGAGAAATGAAACATTTAGGAAGGAGGAAAATTTTTCTTCGATTGGCCAGAGGTGTATTCAACACAGGCAGACTTGTTCGGGTCTATGAAAAGGGATAACATATTTTGGAAAATTCATAACGGGAGATCCGGCTAAGAGTAAAGCGCATGCGTCTTGTCATTGCCACAAGCATTCTGGTCTTGGGAATCTTGGCTTTTTCGGTGGAGGCTAAAGAAGAAAACACCAATGAATTCTTGGCCGGTATTGTCAAAGTAAGAACAAACTCGCGGAGCGGGAGCGGGATCGTCATCCGAATCGATCAGCATGCGGTCTATATCCTGACGGCGGCTCATGTGGTGGCAGGGGATTCTGCACCTCAAGTGAAATTTTTTGAACAAAAAATGCCAGCGTTTCGGGGAAACGTCGAAGAAGGATCGGAGCTGAGTGATGATGAGCGAGGGTTGGCCTTACTCCGAATTGATCGGTCTGACAAACTCCCTGCTCAAATTCGGGCATTGCCTCTAGCCGTTGAGCATGTCGAAGTCGTACGGGGTGAGGATATCGCAGTATTAGGATTGCCTCGAGAGGCCGGGGATTGGGCGATTCTTCATGGGGGCATGGTGACTCGTCGAGGTCGTGATTTGATGTTTGATGCGCCCATCGATGAGGGTGTGTCCGGAGGGGCTGTTCTTAGAAATGGTCAGGTCATTGGTTTGGTACAAGGAAGGGGATCTCAATTCGGTAGAGGGAATCCTGCAGATAGTCTATGGGCCTTTGTTCGAGGTTTAGGTGTACAACCAGAACCTGGTTGGCACAAAGAGAGCTCATCAAAGGGTCAAAAAATCGTCAATAATGCCGCAGATCCTGGAAAGGGGATTACTCACAAGATGGAGAAGAGTCCCTCAGGTTTGTCTGGGGAAACTCCATCTCAAAGTTTTAAGGGATCTTCAACGGCTGATGAGTTACATCTAAAAAAGAAGGAGGAATTCGAAAACACCGCGAAGCCAATTCTGAAAGATGTTCAGGAGGAACGCTCACAAGGACTCCCTCGGCCAAAACACATGGCGAAAGTTCCTGCCCCCTCGATGCCTCGACGGCTGGAAAGGGAAATTGTGGGAAAAGATGGGGGAGTGATGGTGTTGATCCCCGATGGCGGGTTTACGAGTGGGAGTCCTGGAAACAAGGATAATCCTCCTCGTCAATTATACATCAAGAACTTTTACATCGATAAATTTGAAGTGACCGTTGGGCAATATCATAAATTTCTGGAGAAAATGAAACCATCGACCAGGACGCCTGCGGATTGGGATAAAATAAATCTTACGGTTCATCATAAGCACCCGGTAGCGGGGGTCAACTATTACGATGCCGATGCCTATTGCCGGTGGGCTGGAAAACGGTTGCCAACACACGGCCAATGGGAAAAGGCCGCTCGAGGGACAGACGGACGATCCTATCCTTGGGGGAATACGCCTCCTGATGAATCCATGACGAATTTCAATAAGAACTATTGTTTCTTCTGCAACGTGTATGATGAAAAGATTTCCCCAGTTGGCACATTCGAGAAAGATAAAAGCCCCTTTGGGGTGTACGATATGGCGGGGAATGTGAGCGAATGGGTTCAAGGAGGGAAGCGACGTGGAGGTGATTGGCGAACCGGTTGGCCTGGGGCCGAAGATTCGATGGCCTTGATGCGAATATGGGATACCGGAAAAACTGCAAGAAATCCGGGAGGTAACCCCGATCAAGGATTTCGATGTGCCATGGATGCCCCTTTACGGCCGTGAATGAGGAATGATGCCAGTGATTGGGAATGGACGAAGAGGGGGCCGGATTGGGGGGAACTTAGTATTTCTCCGGAATATACCGACGGTGTTGCATGGGAGCTTGATCGTCGTACTTGTGCTTATCCGATCGCTTGGGGAGTTTCACTTTCGGACGAGGAATTTTTTTATACGGAATCTGACTCAAGAGGTGGGAGATACAATTCAAGCGTGCCTTTTTCTTATCATCGGACCGGATAATGTACCAAGGAGAGAAAGTCGTATCCGTATGCTTCATCATAATATCCCGTGCTTTGGAATAGTCATACCATCGACTTCGTGAAGTCAGGTCCATGGGACTCAGTTTCCATTGTCGCATAGGGTCTTTGATGCGTGCCGTAAATCGTCGTTGTTGCTCCTCATTGCTCACTTCCAACCAATACTTGATGAGGATGGTTCCGCCTTCCACGAGTTGTTGTTCAAACCAAGGGACGGTTCGGAGAAAGCCCGCATGTTCCTCGTCGGTGCAAAAGCCCATCACTTTTTCCACTCCGGCTCGGTTGTACCAACTTCGATCGAAAAGAACGATCTCGCCCCCTGCCGGAAAATGTTGCATGTAGCGTTGAATATAAATCTGACTTTTTTCACGGTCGGATGGTGCTGGGAGTGCTACATGGCGAAAGACCCGAGGACTGACTCGCTCTAAAATAGCCTTGATCGTTCCACCCTTCCCCGCTGCATCCCGTCCTTCAAACAAGACGATAATTCGTAAGTTTTGGTGTTTTACCCAATCCTGCAGATAGCATAGCTCTGTTTGGAGTTTTCTCAACTCCTGTTCATATTGTTTCTTGGTCAGCTTTTTGGATGATTTGGGAGCTTTGTCTTTTTTCATACATCTCTTCCAGGCGTTGGTTGGGTAAGGACCTTATTTTAGGGCTTCGGCTCCGCCCACGATATCCATCAATTCTTTTGTGATGGCCTCTTGACGGCCTTTGTTGTATTGGAGGCTTAATTGTTTAATGAGTTCTCCGGCATTACGGGTGGCCCCATCCATGGCCGACATTCGAGCTGCCTGTTCAGCGGCAAGTGATTCCAATAACACCCGATATATTTGGGCTTGTGCCCATTTGGGAAGTAAATCCCGGAGGAGATCTTCCTGGTTAGGCTCGAACAGATAGCCTCCTCCGGAAAAAGCCTCAGCAGCGCCAAATTCTTCCAGGGGTTCAATGGGAAGCCCTTTTTCGACGATGACCTGCTGCTGGACGACGGATTTGAACTCATTGTACACCACGTAGGATTCATCAAAAATGCCATTCTCGTAGGCCTCTGCACCCTGAAATCCGATTTCAAGGGCATGTTCATACGTGAGGCGTTCAAACACATCCACATTTGGATCGCGAAGGGGCCAGCGTTGCCGACGAAAAAATTCACTGCCTTTCCGTCCTACAACTCCAACAATGACCTTCGCACCTTGAGCCTCACAATCCTGGATCACTTCTAATGCTTTGCGAAAAATATTCATGTTGAAGGCTCCGCAAAGGCCACGGTCGCTGGTAATAACGGTCACTTGTATCGTTTGAACAGGGCGTTTCTGAAGGAGGGGGTGAGCCGAACGATTAACCCGTCCACTCAAAGTGGCCAACACCCGGCGTAAATTTTGCCCATAGGGGCGAAAGGCCAGAATACGTTGCTGGGCTCGACGCAATTTTGATGCGGCGACCAGTTTCATCGCCTTCGTGATTTTTTGTGTGTTCTTAACGGAGCCGATTTTACGGCGTAATGCCTGAAGATTGGCCATCTCCATCCCTCCAGGGGGCGAAAAGTGATGGGATTTTGAAGCACATTAACTTGAGAGAATCGTGCTTGTAAATCAAAAGAAACCTAAATGGGATAGCTCAAAGCCGGCTTCCGACATATTGCCAAAATGCCAATATGTTTGCAGGCTGGGAAATCGAGCTTAATCACCGTTCCCAAGTCTTTAATCCATTTCGTTTTGATATTTGTCTTGTAATATAGGGAGTTAAGTTTTGCTCGGCTAAGCCAAATCCTTCTGGTATGAAGGTTGCCATGGGTAGTTAGTGTTCAGAATGAAACAAACCCTTGGCAACATTCTACCTATGGAGGAAATCATGGCTGCCCAAACGCACTATATTCAATCGTTGGTTACATTAATGCTGGTTGGTGCTCTGATCACACCTACCTGGGCTACCCAGGCCACCTCTAACCCAGGAATATTGAAAACAATTGCACCTTCTACTCAAACCCCTTCGGTCACGTTTCCAAACAATGTGTTCTTCATGACGCCGGATGGTGTGGCGGTATACATCGATTCGGGGAAATATACGGTCGAAGCTGGTAATGGGGAAATGCGACTGACTCCTGTTCATAGAACAGCTGGGGAAACGGTCGTCGTAAAGGCCAAGGAGCATGTAGCAGATACAATCGTGAATTCGGCTGAAGTGCAACTTCGAGAAGTGCCAGCTGAACACCAAGATTTGCAGCCCTTAGTTCTTCTCACTGTCGATGGCAAGGCCTATGAAGCGATTGGTTCAAAATCCGGGGTTTGGCCTCGATGGGGTTGGTCCTCCATCAAGAAGGCGGCTAAGAAAGTGGGAAGTACTGTGAAAAAAGGAGCAACGGCTGTCGGCCGTGCCGGGAAAAGGGTTGGTCGGACGGTGGCCAGCGGTGCCAAGAAAGTAGGAAAGGGTGTGAAGTCCGGTTATCAGGCTGTACGCAACCAGTTTTGCCCGTCTGATCCGAAACCCAAGAAGCCTTTTATTAAAACTTCAACCCGAAAATATCGGGAGGCCAATTCCTTTAAGCTTCGATTGGCTTACCGTTGGGCTCCCGTTCACTATCAGGATACGGCCAGCGATGGAAAGGCCGACTACATCACCAATGTGGACTATGATAACGATTGGGTGGGGACGAATAACTGGGACAACCTTCATCGCGCGCCACTCCGGGCCTACGTGTACTATTCCCTCACGGAAACCAAAACCCATTGGTTTATCATGTACATGTTTTTCCATCCCCGGGACTATGCCGCGTGCCTCCCGACGGGCAAAGCCAATGTCTTGGGCGAACATGAGAACGACATGGAAGGTTCGATGGCTATCGTGCGAAAAACCAACAAACGTTTCGGAACCCTGGAAGGTATGGTGACGGTCTCACATCATGATTTCTATTCCTATGTCCCCAAGGGCAGCCCACTTCGCAGTGGAAAAGAGACCGTAGACGGGACTCTGTTTATGACCAAGCATGGAGGCGTCCCTCACCCGATGACGGCCCAGGAGGCCCAGGGTCACGGTTTGAAAGCCTGGCCTCAGGTCGGAATGGCCAAAACCTACCTAGCCCTGACGGTCGGCAGAAATGCGGGAGTTCTCAGTTCGCAAGCTTCTAAAAAGATTAACTTCCGTGGAGGAGATGGTGTGATTTACTATCCCTCATCGGTGTCACGGCAAAAAGCGGAGATTCCCTCACACAAGAACGATCGTCGGGTGGAATACGCCCTGATAGATTTCCATGGGAAAAATGGGGTATGGAAACACCGGAAAGACCAAAAATTATTCACGAAAAACACCGGCCCCTATAGCACCAAGTTTCGTGGGGATACATCCGGTACCTGTGGTGGGGCGAAGGTCGATACGAAATATTGTCAGGCGAATGCAGCGAATGGGCCTTGGGGTTGGGATGATTCAGGCGATCCGGTGATCGGAAAGGGTGATGGGTTGCCTGCTGGTATTCTTGCAACGGACCCCGCCAAGCTTGTCGCCAGGTATTTTAGCGGCGAAGGGAAATTCAGCCGAATCTATATTCACAATCCCTTCGCCAAGTGGTAATGATCAAAAACGGAGTATGAAATAGTTTCAATCCTCCCCGATAGCACCTACCACAGGGGGAGAGGAAGGATCCTTCCTCTCCCCCTCCCTCCTTTGGCCTTGCCGCTCGGTAAAGTGGTTGGGCGACCCCTTCGAGGGTTCGGTCAGAGAATGGCCGACTCTCCTTCCTGAACATGAATTGTAGAAGGGGATATTTTTTCAACGGAGGATTGGAAGTATTATTTCCCCTTAGGGATATTTCGTAGCCAGTGATTTTCCAGGTTGATTAACCGGTCCAAGAGCACAGACAGGAGTTTGGTTCTGGCCATCAAAGATTGGACGGTGGTCCATTCTCGTGATGAATGGGCACCTCCGCCGTTTAACCCGAGGCTATCCAGTGTTGGGAGACCTTGCTTTTGAGTAATGGAGCCATCCGTTCCCCCACCGGACCAAAAGGTTCCGACGATGGGTTCGCCAATGACGTGGGATAGACCCATCGCATCGGCAATAAGATGATCCGTAATTGGGTGAACCGTTTTCGCCGGTCGATGAAGAAGAGTCCAGATTTCTGACTTAGGAAGATCCGGAAAACGGGGGTAGTGGGTGTATTGAGTTGTAGCGATGTCGTGTATTTGGGCTTGCAGATCGAGTCCGTCTTTTTCATTCTGGAATCGAAAGTCCACTCCGGCTTCCGCGCAGCCTGGCCTTGTATTGCGTTTTTCCCCTCCCTGAAGGGTTCCAACACTCACCGTTTTCCTTTGATTATAATTCGTGAGGGCCTCAAGTTTGATGACTTTATGGGCCAGCTCTAAACTGGCCGAGATGCCTTCTTCATGTGCGTTTCCTGCATGAGCTTCTCTGCCTGTGACTTTAAGCAGGGCTTGGCCTAGTCCTTTTCGTTGCCGGACAAGTTTGTGATTAAAGGTTCCTTCAAAGATGAATCCCACATCATGCTGAGTGGCCAGCTCTTCAAGATAAGGCCGAGATCCAAGAGATCCAACCTCTTCATCGGTGTTCAGAAAAACCGTTAGAGCCACATCTTGTAATCGTCCATGATGGTGTAACGATTTCAATGCATACAGCATTGCCACAGTCCCACCCTTCATATCCAAGACCCCAGGCCCTTTAAGTCTCCCATCTTCTTCTCGAATCAACGTCTGAAATTCATCGTCCTTCGCGAAGACCGTATCAAGATGACCATTAAGAAAGATTCTTATGGGTTTCTTTCCCTGGAGCCGGGCCTCCAAATGCTCAGCAAAGACCATCTTTTTCTCTCGACATGAGAGTACCCTCAAGTCCCCTCCTGGACGTGTGGTCGTCCGAAATCCCAGAGACTGCAATTCTTTCTCAAGCAAGTTACGGTACCGGTTGATTCCCTCGTGATTAAACGTGCCGGTATTGATGTTCACGTAGGTTTCTAAATCGTTAAGCATGGAAATGCGCGAATGATGAACCCATTCGATGAGATGTGTTTCCTGATCACTCAATTGGGTGGGCTTGGCCTGAATTTCTCCACAAGCAAAATGTGGAAATATCAATAACCCAAGCAGTGCCAGTGGAATAACAGGTTTCAATGAAATAAGGACCATTGTTAAATTTCTTTGCCTCGTGATCCAAGAGGAAAATTATTATTTTGAAAAAGCAGGATAACTATTCTGGAGTCGATTTAAAAGGGTGTTTATGCCATGGTAGTGGAAGCATCCTAAGTTTGCTTTTTGGCTTGAAACATCCTTCAGATCTTTTAGGTCATATTTAAGGGGAATTCTCCAATTCACCAATCCTATTAAGCATGGTAACGAATAGTTCGATTGAGGCTTTTGCTAATCGGAAAGAAGCAAGGTCTATATGGCCACCTTCATCACATTTCTCTCTACATTTTTTGCTCTTTTAGCCTTTGCCGCCAACTCGATCTTGTGTCGAATGGCACTTGGTGGAAATGTCATTGATGCATCAAGCTTCACCGTCATTCGGCTGTTTTCCGGCGTGATGATCCTTCTTGTCATCTCTAAATCTGGAATTTCCTCTTTAAGAAATCACTCTCAGGGTAGTTGGGCGGCTGCGGTCATGTTATTCCTGTATGCTATGACTTTTTCCTTTGCCTATCTCTCATTAAATGCCGGAACTGGTGCTCTCATCTTGTTCGGAGCGGTTCAATTGACCATGATTGGAGTCAGTTTTCTTAAAGGAATGCGACTGCATGTTCTGGAATGGTTTGGTGTAGGTATGGCTTTTTTGGGGTTTATCCACCTCATGCTACCGAGTGTGACCACTCCTTCTTTCCATGGATTTATCTTGATGGCCATAGCGGGTGTAACTTGGGGAATCTATACGCTTTTGGGAAAAGAATCCGCGAATCCCCTGGCTGACACGACGATGAATTTTGTACGGACTCTTCCCTTAGTAGGTATGGTGACCATATGGGCTGTTTCTAATGGGCATCTTTCAGCCGAAGGGGTTGGTCTGGCATTTTTATCCGGTGCCGTGGCATCGGGAATGGGTTATACGGTTTGGTATATGGCGTTGAAAGGGCTCTCCACGACTGAAGCCGGGGTCGTTCAGCTTTCGGTTCCTGTTATCGCCGCGATGGGAGGAGTCTTTTTTTTGGATGAAAGCCTTACCCTCAGGCTTGTCATGGCTGGGAGTCTGATCCTTGGGGGCATCCTCACGGTCATTGTTGGTCGTTATTATGCTCGCTCAACGTAGATGTAATTGTAGTCTTGGCCCTTTAAGTTAATTTTTAGGTATCCCACTCCACCATCTTATGAAGAAGGGGGAGTAGGATATTTGAGGACTACTTTACTTCAACGATATCGTCTTTCATGGGACCGAGGAGTGCGAGTAATTCTTGTTGCTCCTGATCTGGAACTTTGTATTTATTGAGAGTCTTCACCAAGTCATCCACGACATAATTCCACTCCGCTTCGGTAATCCCCAGATTTTTATGGGTGGTCTTCATATCACGCCCGGTGTATTTGCAGGGACCGCCTGCAGCCATGCAGACCTGGTCTGACACCAATCGTTTTAAATTGTCGATATCGATGGCCGCCAGTCTGTCCGCGACTTTTTGATTTTTAATTCGTGGATCGCTACCCACCGTATCGACGAAGTCGTTGACGACCATATCGATGGCTTTCTTGCCACCAAGGCGATCATACAGGGATACTTTGGTCGGTGCCGGCGTAGTGCCGCAGGCCGTCAACGCTATGAAAAGACCGAGAAGCACGAAACCATTGACCAAGGAACGAACCATAACCCAATCCTCCTGTGTTTTAGGATAGAGATGTTGAGAAAAATGCTTGTTCAATTCGAACCCTCGTGCTTCTCCCTATACCGAATACGACGGTCTTTGTCTAGAGCATGGCCATGAATAACTTCTCCACGGCTTATTTCTTCGGCGGATAGCTGTCAATCGGCAGCATCAGATGAGCATAGGGAGTGTCTGGCCACATCACCCAAGGACCTCCGTCTTTGGAGTTCCTCGGAAAATGGTTTAATTGTGCCCGGTCCGGAAGCAATATCATCATGTGGGCTTTCAAGCCATGCACCCAATCATCACCAGGTTTTGGGGCAGTGGCAAATGGATCGGTATTGCTGACCGGGGTATCTCCCTGGAGCATGTAAGCAATCCCGGTTTGAGTATAGGTCGGTTCCTTTTTCTTGGTCAGGGCATCCAGGAGATTTAACCAGGGGTCGTTCATGCACCAGGGGTCGGTTCCTGGTGTTCCAGGATTATCGGGGAGACAGGTCCATCCGTTGGTTCCTTCCCGCAACACCTTCATGTTCCAATCTTTAATCGTGGCATTTTTTGAAAGAGAAGCCGGTCCTGCACTTTCGGCACTCGCAATAGCTTTGGTTTCTGCCAAAGCGATGGTTGGGATAAAGAACGAAATGGCTAAGATGAGAAAGGGGAGTTGTTTCATGATGTCCTCCTTCGGGTTAATAATCTACAACGTCAAGTGGGTTTAATCGTGATCTTCTGGGTTCCATCTAGGGGCAATTGTCCTTAGGCTGTGGATAGACTAGGAAAAACACTTGATTCGGTTATCGCATGAAACGGGGTGTGATGTGGTCCGAAAGATGTGCGGAATTGTCTTGATTTGAGGAGAAGGAGGGAGGGTGGTGTTTCTTGCTCCTGGCAAAGGACCCCCTGTACAATTATGCGCCCTATGCAACTGAATAAGATCCTCTCCAACCTTCATATTAGGGTAGAGCCTTTTGCACTGTGTCTGATCTGCGAAGGGTGGCGACTTCATTTGCCCGGCCCTTCTGAAGTCATGCTTCATTTTGTGTTGAAGGGGAAGGGATTTATTCACTCTGAGGGGGATGTTGAGAAGCCGATATCGGCTTGTGGGCTTATTGTAGTCCCTCCCGGCATTCCGCATGTTCTTTCTCCCAGGGGCCCTCTTCAATACGAGAAAAGGATAGAAAAACCACCGACAGATGTCCCGATTTGTCAGCTTATTGCCGGGCCGTGTCAGGACCCCAATTTTGTTGTAGCCTGTGGAGTGGTTCAGGTGACTTATGGACAATCATTAGGGCTGTTTCATCATCTCAACACGATTCTTGCGGCGGATATGGCGGGGAATGAGCGGGTGCCAGCAGCAATTCAAGGCATCCTCGCCGAACAATCTCATCCCGGGCCGGGCAGTGATACTCTCACAAGTTCCTTGATGAATGAGTGTCTTGTGCACCTATTCCGGCATCTGTCCCAACAAGGACCTTTACCTTGGTTGTCTGCCCTGGAAGATGATCGTCTGGGAAGGTCCCTTGACCGGATTTTCGAGAACTTAGGCGGGAATCACACGGTGGAATCCCTGGCTGAAGTTGCGGGAATGAGCCGTTCGGTCTTTTCAGAAAACTTTGCCGCCGCATTTGGACATCCGCCGATGACGTTTCTTCATCACCTTCGGATGCAGAGGGCCGCCAATTTGTTACAGCAGGCCTCTCATTCGGTCGAGGAAGTGGCTACTCGAATTGGATTTTCCAGTCGGAGCCATTTTTCCCATGCCTTTAAGGAACATCATGGGATGTCGCCTACCCTTTTTCGGGAACAGTCGACTCGGGATGACCGGCATTTGGCCAAATCGTAAACTTTCCTCGTAGAACCCACGTAGAAATACCTTTTCCCTTTTCTTGTTTCCCTCAATAGATTGGTCCCCGGTTGTGTATATGCGGAAAAGGGGATGTTTTTACGGTATGAGGCCCCTGAAGGTGATTAGTTGTTCTGTTCAGAGGGAGTGGAGGGTTCAGGACCTCTTGGAAGATGGAGGATTTGTGAAGTCGACGATAGGGCGTAATTAGTGGTCTTGCCGATGTGATTGAGTCTGATGATGAGTTTATCAAGTTCTATGATGGCAAGGGAAAGGCGAGCTGAGGGATTTCCTAGCTGGGGTTTCGATGGTGATGTTGACAGGGTATTCGATGATGGCATTGGAGGACCTCCCGGTGTCCCTGACATTTTAAACCACATTCCACTTAAATGCATCGGGCAGATCTTGTAAATTGTTTTTGATTTCTTGCTTTTTCGATGCCTTTTTATGTGAGGCACGGAGAATGGTCCCATGGATGATGATGCATATGCTGCTGCTGATGATCGCCCATAAGATGAGAAGCTTTGCGTTGGGGATGAATGGCCACACAGGTAGTCGCCACAATGCTCAACGGAAATGTTGATATGGCAGTGATCCAGAAAAGGAATGCGATGGAAGGAGAAGAGACCGAAGTTATTCGATTGGCGGGTTCACAGTGATCGGAAAAACCATGGGACAGGCTTTAGCGATAAGGGGTTTCCAGTTTTCCACCAGATAGCAGACCACCCCATCACGTTTAGTTGGGGGGACGGAGGCCCATGTCACATATAATTCTCCATATTGTTTGTAGGTTAGGGTTTCGGGGTCCTCTTTGAGTATTGTCAGACGTTTGGCGATATCCCCACTCTGTCCCACGCGGACCACTCTTGGCTCGTTTCCTCCATGCCAAATGATGAACACACCACCGGCGTCCACATTGTCGAGATTCACTCGCTCCAAATGGCACCAGGAATCTTCTTGGTTTCGTACCCAATCGACAGTCATCATGACAATGTTCCTCTTCTAGATAGCTCGGCTCAGAGAGAAAATTCTTGAATGGTCTTCCATACACAGAGGGTGGGTTGCGATATTGGTGATTGTGGGAATTTATTTTGATTCTGGAACCCTTCCTTGACTATCGAAGGATTTTGGTGAAGTTATAAAAGTTTCCTAGCAGTGTCTTGGACAGGGAACCTGGATTGCCATCCTTGGGGATTGTATTCCCGTTTCGCTTTGGTGACCAGGAGGGCATTGAATGATTCCATCCTTCAGTACCAGGAGAGAAGCCTATGGAGTGGCCCATGAGTGGGAGAGTCAGGACCTCCCGGGGGCAGGAAATGAATCCAGTCCCTCCAAATTTGCTCCTCGACTTCCCTGAGAAAGGAATGCCCTTGAAGGAGTAGGGAATGGAACGTCTTCATCCCCGAGAATCTCTAATGACAAAGACTCTTATTCTGAGCGAATAAACTCGTATTGCTTCGAATCTAAGGAAATGATGTTTGCCCGAGTCGTTCATGACCGGATAAGCGAAGATCCGGCCGCGCGTTGAGCTCGCCTCCGCCGCCGAAGCCTAAGCGCTTCTTCTTCGGTATCAACTCCTTCCAGGAAGCGTAAAGCTCGATTGATTCTTTTGGTCTCCATTTCGTCTTCTAAATCATCTCGTTCGGCAAGCATCACGGCTAATTGATTGGGGTGGATGAGACGGCTCATGTTGGGCTCCTCCTTCTTTAATAAATGAATGGCATATTGGGTGACAATTCGTTGTTGCCTTTTCCTCAGTCTGTCGTCATGTTTTTGGGAAAGGTTCATTTCCTCTTCCTTTGACCACGCTAGTTGCTTAATATAGCAAAGGCTATGCCAACGAACAGAAATTTGTCTTTCATGAGTGCCCGTCATATTTTCCTTAGAAACCAAGAAGATTTAGTTCTTGTATGTATGAGAGGTGTGTTCCGTTCCGTATCACCCCGTGAATGGTTTATCCAATAAGATACATGTTGATACGATTTTGGCAAACGCTGCCAACATATGGGCGAGGAATTTCCGGAATTCATTCATAAAACGAATTCGGGATATTTTGCCTTCTCTATTTGGTCGGAGATCTTTGGTATTTGTTTCTGTCATTCGTAAAATAAGATTCATGTAACAATTGATGAAACCGGGCGACTACGTAGCAGGCTTGAAAAGATTGAAAGACAGCACATCTTGATATGATGAGGAGGAATTCATGAAGGCGTCCGATCTGTTCGTTCATTCACTTGAACAAGAGGGAGTTCGATATCTATTCGGGGTGCCCGGTGAGGAAAACCTGGATTTTCTGGAATCCCTCCGATGCTCAAACATTCGATTGATCCTGACTCGGCATGAACAAGCAGCTGGGTTTATGGCCGCCACCTATGGACGATTAACCGGAAAGGTTGGTGTGTGTTTAGCTACACTTGGACCCGGAGCCACGAATTTTGTGACAGCTGGGGCCTATGCACAATTGGGTGGGATGCCCTTGCTCATGATTTCGGGGCAAAAACCCATCAAGAAAAGTAAGCAGGGTCGTTTCCAAATCCTAGATGTGGTGGAGATGATGCGCCCACTCACGAAATTCACAAAGCAGGTCGTTCATGGAAATAGCATTCCGGTGATGGTTCGAGAAGCGATTCGGCTGGCTCAAGAAGAACGTCCAGGGGCTGTTCACATCGAGCTTCCTGAAGACATTGCCGCAGAGGAATGTACGGCTGAGCCTTATGAGGTGGTCACTCCCAGGCGGCCTCAACCTGATGCCCTCGCTATCAATCATGCAGTTGAAATGATTCGATCGGCCCAAAGACCGTTATTACTCATTGGTGCGGGGGCCAACCGCAATCGGACCTGTCGAGCTTTAACTTCCTTCATTAAGAAAACGGGGATGTATTTTTTTAACACCCAAATGGGAAAAGGGGTCGTCGATGAGCGACATCCCTGCTTCCTTGGGACCGCCGCCCTTTCTACGAAAGATTACTTGCACTGTGCAGTCGATCGGGCTGACCTCATCATCAACGTGGGGCATGACGTGATCGAAAAGCCCCCGTTTTTTATGGAAAAAGGGAGGACCAAGGTCATTCATGTGAACCACTTCGGTGCGCATGTGGATGAGGTCTATTTCCCTCACCTAGAAGTAGTCGGCGATATTGCCACGAGTATCGATCGGCTGAGTGAGCACCTCGAACCCGAATCGAGTTGGGACTTTTCTTATTTTGGAAGAGTAAAAAAGGAAGTGGAACAACATGTGGAGGATAAGAGTCGAGTAGCCAGTTTTCCGCTTATCCCACAGTATTTGGTGGCGGAAGTTCGAAACACCATGCCGGATGATGGCATCATTACCCTGGACAATGGAGTATACAAAATTTGGTTTGCTAGGAATTACAAGGCATATTCTCCTAATACGGTGTTGTTGGATAATGCACTTGCGACGATGGGGGCCGGCTTCCCTTCAGCGGTGGGAGCCAAAATGGTGTACCCCGAACGAAAAGTTTTGGCCATCTGTGGTGATGGGGGATTCATGATGAATTCCCAGGAACTGGAGACTGCGGTGCGGTTGAAACTCAACCTGGTAATCTTGGTCTTGCGGGACAATGCCTATGGCATGATTAAATGGAAACAGGTCGGTATGGGATTTCAGGAGTTCGGATTGGATTACGGAAACCCGGATTTTGTGACCTATGCCCGGTCGTACGGAGCAGAAGGGCATCGTATCGAACAGGCTAATCAATTTCGGGAAATCCTCCATTCGAGTTTGGAGGCCCCTGGGGTACATCTTATTGAAGTGCCGGTCGATTATTCGGAAAATGAGCAGGTTCTGATCGAAGAACTCAATGCGAAGACATGTATCCTGTGAATGCCCGTTTGATTAAGGATTCTTCGAATGACTCAGAAACTCAAGGTTTTGGCACCATTCGATGGTCATCTTATTGAGGAGCTCGAGCCGGCCGAAGAAAGGGAGGTGCAGGAGGCCCTGAAGAATGCTGACAGGTTGGGACAATCCCATGATGGCATGATTCCGCCCCATGAGCGAATCGCGATTTTGGAACGTACCGCAAATTTGGTCGAACAACGGGCTGAAGCTTTTGCCAGGCAGGCCGCCGAAGAAGGTGGAAAACCTTTGCTCGATTCGCGAGTAGAATTGGATCGGGCTGTGGGGGGAATCCGTGAGGCCGCCCGATCGATCATGCAATTGGTCGGCCGTGAAATTCCCATGAATGTCACCGACTCGTCTCGGCATCGGATGGCGTTTTCGTTCCGAGAACCGATTGGCCTGGTTGTCGCGGTCAGTGCCTTTAATCATCCTTTTAACCTGATCGTCCATCAAGTCATTCCCGCCATCGCGGTTGGATGTCCGGTCATCATCAAACCGGCGTTGACCACACCCCTATCATGTCTGAATCTTGTTCGGTGTTTGGTCGAGGCGGGTCTTCCGGAACATTGGTGCCAAATGGTTCTCTGTGAGAATGAATTAGCAGAGAAAATGGTTATCGATCCCAGGGTTCGCCTGTTTTCCTTCATCGGTTCCGCCAACGTGGGCTGGTCGCTACGATCTAAATTGTCTGCGGGGACCCGATGTACGTTAGAGCATGGAGGCGCTGCACCGGTCATTGTCGATTCCTCCGCTAACCTTCAAGAGATGCTCCCGTTATTAGCGAAAGGGGGCTATTATCACGCTGGCCAAGTTTGTGTGTCTGTGCAACGAGTGTATGTGCATGAAACCATTGCAGAGGAAGTGGCCTCAGGACTATCCGAGTTGGCCAAACGGATGGTGGTCGGTAATCCACTGAATGAAACGACAGAGGTGGGGCCGTTGATTCTGGAGCGAGAAGTCGAACGTGTTTCTCTGTGGGTAGATGAAGCTCAGGCTGCAGGCGGAGTTATTCATGCAGGAGGCATGTCGATCAGTTCCACCTGTTATGCGCCCACGGTGATCGTCAATCCTCCTGACGATACAAGGGTCTCCACTCAAGAAATATTCGGACCGGTCATTTCTCTGTATACCTATCAAGATCGCCTGCAAGCCATAAAACGCGCGAATCAGGTCCCATTCTCTTTCCAGGCGTCGGTTTTTTCCAAAGATATCGATGTTGCGCTCGATACGGCCAAACGTTTGAATGCCTCAGCGGTCATGATTAACGACCATACTGCTTTTCGAGTGGATTGGATGCCCTTTGCAGGGAGGAAATCCTCAGGATTAGGCGTCGGAGGCATCCTTCCGACCATGTTGGAAATGACTGAAGAGAAAATGCTGGTGTTGCGCTCGGGAGTGATTTGAGAAGATAACCTGGGACTCCGATTCATCGGAAAAACTATGCGACCCTGAAGGTAGGAGAAATCACATGTCTGCCACGTATGACGTCACGTTAGATAATTTTATGTCGGGCTTGAAGCGAAGGAACCCCGGTGAAAAGGAGTTTCATCAAGCTGTGCAAGAAGTTGCGACCTACCTCATTCCGTATATTCAAGAATTCCCTCAGTATCATGAGGCCAAAATTCTAGAGCGACTGACTGAACCGGACCGAATCATCATTTTTCGGGTGTGTTGGGAAGATGATGAGGGGAATGTCCGAGTCAATCGTGGATACCGCGTGCAATTCAATAATGCGATCGGTCCGTATAAGGGGGGGCTCCGGTTTCATCCCTCGGTGAATTTGAGCATTCTTAAATTTTTAGGGTTTGAACAGATATTTAAGAATAGCCTTACCACGCTTCCCATGGGTGCCGGAAAAGGGGGAGCCGATTTTAATCCCAAGGGTAAGTCCGACGCGGAGGTCATGAGGTTTTGTCAGGCGTTCATGACGGAACTCTCCAAACACATCGGTGAGGACATCGACGTGCCTGCGGGAGATATTGGGGTGGGGGCCAGGGAAATCAGTTATATGTTCGGGCAATACAAGCGGTTAAAGAATGCTTTCACGGGAGCCTTAACCGGCAAAGGGCTGGATTTCGGGGGAAGTTTAATCCGCAAGGAAGCCACCGGTTTTGGTTGCGTCTATTTTATGGAAGATATGCTAGCCCATCGGAACGATGACCTGAAAGGAAAGTCGTGTGTGGTGTCAGGATCGGGGAATGTGGCCCAGTATGCCGCCTTAAAACTCATTCAGTTAGGCGGAAAAGTCATCACGATGTCCGATTCGACAGGGTATGTTCACGATCCGGAGGGAATCGATGAAGAAAAACTAAATTTTATCATCGATCTCAAAACGACCAAACGGCAATCTCTGGCTGAATTCGCCAAACACTACACTCTTGAATTCTACGAAGGGAAAAAGCCGTGGTCCGTGCCTTGTGATTTGGCGTTTCCTTGCGCGACGCAGAATGAATTACAAGAAACCGACGCGCAAACCTTAATCGGAAATGGATGTGTCGGGGTGGCCGAAGGAGCCAATATGCCGGCCACGATTAATGCGATTAATCGTTTGCAGAGCGCGAAAATTTTATTCTCACCCGGAAAAGCTTCCAATGCGGGGGGAGTGGCGGTTTCCGGGTTGGAAATGACTCAGAACAGCATTCGGATGTCCTGGTCGAATGAGGAATTGGAAACCCGCCTGCGAGCCATCATGAGGAACATTCACCGGGAATGTGTGTCATATGGCTCGCAAGGGGAGTATGTGGATTATGTCAAAGGCGCGAACATCGCCGGGTTCTCCAAGGTGGCCAATGCGATGTTAGCGTATGGTGTCGTCTGACCACTACGTATTAGGGAATCTATTTCTCTTCTTTTTTTGTCTCTTCGTTCAAATCGTCATCCTTCCAGTATTTATAACCCTGAACAGTGGCTTGGAGGGCTAACCCATTTTTGGTGAGCTGATACAATTCCACTCCGGGTGCCACATCGAATGCGGCGTCGGCAGCCCCGCCTTTTTCCCCGGCTTTTGCCGCCGCATCCCCTTGGGCTCCGGCCTGCCATCCATGTTCGACGAAGTTTTCAAAGGCATCTTCGGTGCTGAACACGAAAATTCCACGAAAGTCTTTGACGCCCAGTCCGATCCCAACTCCCGCGGTAAACATTTTCATGTAGGTTTCTTTGGAGGTTCCGTTATGATGGGCGACTCCCCAGCCATTGCCGGTTGAGAGCAGCAAGAGGTTGATCCCGGTATTGCTGAAGACGGCATAGCCAATAGAATTCTTGATCGATTTTTCGGCATTCGGGTGATACTTATATAAATCGGCCAGGGTTTCATCCTTCATTTTCTGAATGTTCGCTCGCTTTTCATCAGGATTGTCGCCGTCTGCACCCAAAAATCCGGTGAGAAAGCAAAAGGCGAGCAGGGCGACAAAGGGGGTAAGAATCTTTTTCATAACATGACCTCCTATTGATGAATATGAGGGTTAAACATCAACATTACGATGAAGTTGCTTAAACGGTAATCAAAATGCCCTTTTTTGTGCAACTATTTCCGAAAAACCGGTTGGATGGTTATGGGTTCCCGTGAGGTGAAATGACTTGAAGAGGCCAGAGGCCCGGACTTCCTTTGACCTGTGGGCCGACTTAGCTTGTTGAACCTGGAGATGGGGGTCGGTGGGATGGAGGGGTTGGCGAGGCATGCCAGTCTTCAGGTTTGACGACCACAGGATTGGGCGGGTCCATCATGTAATGGGGAGACATGATTTGTATGCCTTGTTCATGGAAAACATCTTGAATGTGGGCATGGAGTTCTGCGAGGACTTTTAAGCGATCTTCGGGCATCTCAATGTAGGCATTGAGTTGATATTCGACGTAAAAGTCCGAGAGGGAGGTCTGGTGGACAAATGGGGAAGGGTGATTCAAAAGTCCGCTGGTGCGTTGAGATGCATCGATGAGCATGGCATGGATCTGGCGCCAGGGTGTATCGTATCCGATGGTGATGGATGTATAGAGAAGTACCCCAGTGGACTTTGCCAGGCGGGTGTAATTCTTGATCGTGGTCCCGAGGATTACCGTATTCGGAACATGCACTTCTTCATTCTTCTTGGTGTGAATTTTGGTGGATAAGAACCCTAACGCTCCTACCGTGCCTTCATGTTCCCCGATTTGAACGTATTCTCCGGGTTTGAGCGCATGGGAATACATCAAGACCAAACCGCTGGTGAATTGACTGACCACACTGGCCGAACCCAGCGAGACAAGAAGCCCGACAAAAATGCTGACTCCTTTAAAGGCTTCACTATCGCTCCCGGGCAGATAGGGAAAGATCATCACGAGAGCAAACAACCAGATGATCACCATGATGATTCGTTTGGTCGCCCGGGCGGATTCTTGATCCATCCAAGTCAGGTGAACCCGGCCCGATTCCACACCCGAGAAGAAAGCCTGGGCCATCCACACGACCCCTCGAGTGATCAGCACGATGACGATGATGATCAGGAGGTCCGGGAGCGTGGCGACGATGGCCTCCGCGGCTTCGCCAAGAAACGCCAAAAAGTTTTCATCGAGTTGGTCTCCCCAATGACGAGTGTAGGGGAATTGTTGTAAACAAAATGACAGCCATTTAAAGGCTAAGAGGGCAAGCAGACCCCAAAACACGACCCGCATGAACCAAAAGGTGAGAGACCCCAACGTGACGAGCATATGCAAGCCACGGGTGCGCATTTTTTTGATGAAATTGTGCTCTATGCGTCGAAGATGTGGGTAGGCACGACCTTGGAGGTACTGGACGCCCCAGATGAGAAGCCCATAGACCAAGGTTGCTAAAAGGGTGAGGCCGGCGGCTCGGAGCAAATAGGGTGTGCTGGATTGTTCTTTGGCGGCCTTAAGGGCAATAGCCAAGGCTTTGGTAATCTCTTCAACATATTCCTCTAAGGTCTGATCTGAGAACGGATCGACATCTTCAGGCAGGACCATAAGAGCCCGTTTCCCATCGATAAAGATCATGATGCCTTCTGCCCGCCGTTCCGTCGTGATGACGCCTTCATAGTCTTCTTCCAGGTAGCGATCGATACGAGCTTCTTGGGCACGTTCCCGATCGGCGGGGGTATATCCATACAGGGAGCCGCGAAAGATCGCGACAGGATAATTGTAGACTTCAAGCAGAGCCGGTGGATGTGAGGTATCCTGAGTATGTGCCGCGCCTCCAGATCGTTCAGGGAGGATAATAGCCTCATCTTCGGTGGCCGGTAACGCATCCTCCTCTGTAGACACTTCCTTTGCGTCCTGCTCTTGTTCGAGTGAAGAAGTTCCGGGCGGTAACTGAGGCCCTTGAAGGGGAGCGGTAGCCGAAGGATGGCCTGCGAAAGCAGAAGCCTGCAGGCAAAAACTGGCATCAATCCCAAAAATAGCCGGAAAATAAAGAAAGACGAGACAGGCTCCTGTTCTTAAAATTTTTAGGAACGGAGCTTGAAGAAAATTGATGATTCTATAGTCGGAGAAGGATTTCATGCGGAGGAGGCGACCCATGATTCGGCAGAAAAAGGAGGCCAGAAATTTTCCCTTCCGAGTCCCTGATGGTTTTTTGGACCTTAGGAGGTATTTTCACCCGAGTGAAACAAGAACGCAACTCCGAGGGAAAGGTCCCCTCCGACAAAAATCTTTTACCGGAGCTTATGAACGTTTGGGAGAACATTGAAAAAAAACGGCCTGCCCAAGGAATCATTCCCTGAGCAGGCCGTTCACACCGATTGGATGAATCGAAAGCAGCTACTTACCGATACTGTCTATCGTTTCATTGGATTTCTCTTTAGCGGCATCCCGTAATTGTTGACTAAGGTCACCCGATTCTTGCTTGGCGGAACTTTGAGCGTCAATCGCCTTTTGATGTTCAGCATCCATGGTCTTCCCAGTTTCCTGAGCTTTGGCGTTGGCATCGTTAACCTTTTGAGTCGCTTCATCGGACTTCTTGAGCATATCGTCCATCATTCCAGCCGAAGAGAGACCGGACAAGGCGACGAAAAAAATTCCTGTGAGAAGTGCGAGGGTAAGTTTACTCATATCTATTCTCCTTAAAAAAAGAGTATTGAGGGGGAAGTGAGTTCGAGATTCACTTTGCGCTCATTTTCAGATAATTGTCAAGGGGAACGATCGATGGGGCTGATCGGAAAGCTGGGATTTTCTAGGAACTTGGCGTCGGTTGCCAATCGCGGGCAAGTTGTTGGGCGAGCGTTTCCTGGTCGGGAGACATCATGCTGGCCACGTGATCCCGGAGTCGCCTGGCGTTTTCGATGCCCCCGGCTGCCGCCAGGTTGTACCACATATGGGCTTGCACGAAATCTTGAGGCAAGCCTCCCTGGCCGATATGGTAGAGATATCCCAAATTATGCTGAGCCTCGGCAAATCCCTGCTGTGCGGCCAGTCGATACCATCGCTCGGCTTCTACAAAGCTTTGGGGAACCCCAACCCCAGTCGCATGGAGAAACCCCAGGTGAAATTGGGCTTCGGCAAACCCCTGAGCGGCGGCCAGTCCATACCAGTGGATGGCTTGAGCATAGTCTTGTGGGACTCCCTGTCCGTATTCAAATTGTTTGCCTAACACATTTTGAGTATGGGCATCTCCTTGAGCCGCGGCCAAATAATACCAGCGATAGGCTTCCTGAAAATCCTGTGGGACTCCGTGGCCTTTTTCATACAGAATGCCCATATTGAATTGTGCTTTGACATCTCCTTCTTGGGCAAGCGGGAGAAATTCTTGAAGAGCGGTCGCATAATCGCCCTGATCATACGCCGCCACTCCAGCGGCAAAATCGGCATGGGCCGGACTTGTCCAGATGAGGACCAGGAAGGAAAAAATAAAGAAGGACAAGGATTGAAATAACACCATGCAGGAACTCCAGAAATTTGAATTTTATACCCTAATCGTATGTTGTCGGTCAGAAATCTGCCGAGCTTGATGAGCCGATCTGCTTTCCCCTCCTTATGAGGGAGATGACATGAGGAAGGATGGAGCAGTAAAATTCCTTGTCAGGGGATCAGGAAAGAAGAGGATCTGCTCCCTGTGAGGAAACTTTCCCAGAGTTAAACCGCTACAGGCCTGTTTCATCAATGGATGTTCTCGCCACATTCGCGTTATCTTGGGGACAGGAGTTTCATAAAACCCAAAGGAGTAATTCCGATTCCTTCCACCTTCACGATACATTTCATCAAGGTTTGGGGCTTACTGGGTATGATGACCTTGGTGCTCCAACCTGCCGGTTCCCTGTGGGCCCAGGGTCCACCAGCAGATGCCCAAGGTAATCCGGATTCCATCCTGAAACAGATTCTGAAACGCCTGGAGCGAATCGAAGCCACTCAGAGGTGGGATCAACAACTCGACTCAACCGATGGAGATCAAAGGGGCTGTAATTCCAGCCGCTTTACCTGTCTCTGGCCTGATAAGGATGGGCATCCCAAAGCCGTGCGGGATAACGAAACCGGGCAAATGTGGGAGCGGTTTCCCGATAATAATGGTGGGGTGAACCGGGATGGAAAACGAACCTGGGGCGGAGCGGTCTCTCATTGTGTCAATCGTGAGATAGAAGGACGCAAAGGCTGGAGGTTGCCGAAGCGAGAGGAGCTCGCAACCTTGTTGGACCCAAGTGGCTTGTCCCCCTTCCTACCGGCCGGTCATCCCTTTCCAACGGTTCAGTCAACCTCCTATTGGACCGCCACGGCGGACATCGGTAACGCCAAGGAAGCTTGGTTCGTAAGTTTTAGCGATAGGATTGTGTTTACCTCGAATAAAAACACGCTCTATGGGGTCTGGTGTGTACGTGGGGGATTAGGGATGGCGGGAAATTAATAGGGATCCTCTAAATGGTCAGCTTTTCCCCGTTCTTTTTCACCACAAGGGTGTTCAGACCCGACAGAGACTCGACGGTTGTCGTCACAACTTCTGACGGGCAACTGGAATCTCCGACATTACGCACGACGATGGTAAAGGTGATGTCTTCCCTTGGTGTAAGGATAGGGACCTGAGGGTCACCTTGATTCGCCTGGGGCAGCCAATGAAACTCGGCGGTTTCTCCCGGTCCGACAGCCGTGATGACTAGATGAGAGCAGTTTCCATAAAACCTTGTGCTTTGACTTTGACGGGTGGGACCGTCCCGCCTATCAAGGCGACGATCGCAGTGAGAGCCAATAATTACTTTAAAATATGAATCTCCTTTTCCGTTATTAACTTGATGGCTCAAAAAATCGGAGTGGAACTAAATCTAGATGACAGATGATTGTTGATAACCGTAAAGGCACGAGTTTCTCCGGTTTGACCAGTGATGGCATAGCTGAGCACTCGAGCCCGGGGTAACTGTAGGGCGATTTCACTCTTAGATGTTGACTCGGAGGCCGCTAATCCGGGAGGAAAGGGGATCCCCACCTGATACGCGGTTCGGGGGGCAGCAAAATTACAGGATTCGGATAAGAAGGAATCCTGGCCATTAATGGTCAGCTTTTCCCCGTTCTTTTCCACCACAAGGGTGTTCAGACCCGGCAGAGACTCGACGGTTGTCGTCACGACTTCTGACGGGCAAGTCGAATCCCCGACATTACTCACCACGATGGTGAAGGTGATATCATCCCCTGGTGTAAGGATAGGGACCTGAGGATCGCCTTGGTTCCCCTGAAGCAGCCAATGAAATTCCACGGTTTCCCCCGGTCCGACAACAGCGAGGACCAGAATGAGGGCATATTCTACCAAACCTTGGGCTTTGACTTTGACCGGTTGTACGGTTATGCCCACCAGGACGAGGACGGCAATAAGAGTAAATAGTTTCTTTAACATGTGTATCTCCTTATTATTTATAAGGTCCTACTTGATCCAGTGCCGAAGCCGAGTTGATTATTCAGAGTTTTGTACCCTATTTTCCTAAGGATTGGCAGGATCAGTCACATCGAGGATCACGAATCCTGAATCCCAATAACTGGCCGCCGCTCGCGTCTCCCCAAAAGGCCCCGCAAGGTCGAAGGTGAAGGCGCTTGGTATCCTAACCCCAGCCGGAACGGTTCGAGGATTGGCTGCCAATTCCACCACCCGGTCGGGGGGGACCGGAACGAAAATCAACACGGCGATGCGTCCATCTTCAATGCAGGGGATATGGTGCTCTTCAACAGTCCTTCCATCATCAACCGTGATAAAACCAGTTCCCTTTGAAATACTCAGCATGGGTAGCCCGAAAATTTCAGGCTGTAACAAGGTTTTTTCAAAGGTTTGGCGACAGGTGTGATCGTTCAACCCCTGGATTTGGATGCCGAAATGAAAGGCTACCAGTGGGTCTTCAGAGGATTGAGAGCCGGGTGACGTATTCCCCTGCGCGAACAGAATCTGTGTGGTTTCCCCCTCTCCTTCGGAGAAGGCGACGATGCCGAGGCCAAGCGAAACCTCTCCTAGACTTTGGGCTTTCGCGTTGCTTGCTGGCAGCGGGGTCATCAGTGATGATCAATGTCGATAAGATGGTAATGATTGTCCCACGCATGAGGTTCTCCTTTAATGGAAAAGGAAGAAAGCAAATGTTCCGTTCCCCATCTTTTCCCTGTATTGTGCGGTGTATGCGAGCGTTCGTCATGACTGTATTATTCTAAAATCTCCGTTTCCCCATATTGGTATCCTGTGCCAGGAAGGAGTCCCGCGGCACGAGTGGCTCCAGTGGCCCGGTCAATCACCGCCTGGTACTTAAGATTAGGCAGACCAAGTCGAGGCCCGTCGGGATCTACTGGATCCTGTCCGCTGGTAGTTTGGGGAGCCGCAGAGCCGGGAACCCTGACGTGAAACACGATCCGTGTCGGACCATCAAAGCATGGATCCAGGCTATCCAGAACCATAGCGTCATTGACAAACAATTGGGTGCCATCCTTATAAATGGTGAGACTATTCAGCCCAGGGGTGGGCGTTACAGGCACTTGAACGGTCTGTTGGCAGCTTGAAGCACTCGGACCCCCATTTTGTAAAGTGAGCCAAGCCTGAAAGATTCTCCTTTCTTGAGAGCCAGGGGTTGAGTCAACCCAAAGGATTTCACCGGCTTCACCCTCTCCAACGCTGATCACGGCCAAGGTAATGAGCACGATACTTTGGGCCTGAAGAATGGCTGGTACGGCAAGAAGCGCACCGAGAAAAATCAGGGCAGGAAGGGGGAGGGATAATTTCCACGACATGAGGGCCTCCTTAATCTAACTCTCTTCAGATGCGAGCTATAATAGTTAGGGCCATCCTTGCCCGGAAATCCTACGGTTTACCTTCCCTGGGTCAATCTATCTTGGGTACCCTACGGCACACGACTTTGTCAATTCACATTTTGGAGGGGAAGGTCCCATATCACGAGGGATTAAACTCATTGGGCTAAGGGAACTCCCTTAGCCCATGGGATACTGAGTAGGCAGGCAAAAACTTTTCTGCCGAGTAAATCGGCCGGTATTCATTTGGGACAGGGTGAGCCTGATCGAATCCACAATTCGAGGAGATTCTTAAATTTCCAATAGTTCCCCGGAGGAACAGTTGGAAGAGTGGGCCGACCTAATGGGACTTTTCCGCTCACGACCGCCCAGGCAATGCGGGAATCATGAAATAAATGTTTCCGTTTCTTTTCCAGGGTTGGGAGCGTGGATCTTACCTTTTGGCATATATACTGCGCGGATTTCCCTCTCCAATCGATGCCGATATTGAAATGTGGGGTTTTCCATTCAGTGTCGTAGAATTGGACTGCATCGACCGGTTGTATGGTTTCCGGGACGGAGACGTGACAACCTCCGCCACAAGCATAATTGGCGCCGACATGTCCCTGAACTACTTGAATATCATCTTCCGATAATAAACCCCCATGGCGGTTCACGATTTCGGCTTTGCTGCCTAAGGTATGGCAGGAAATGCAGCGTTCATGCTGGAAAATTGGATAGACCTTATGGGTGAAGTAACTCTTACCGGTTGTGGCATTGGGATAAATCACCCCGGCCACTGTCGTTTTTTTCACTGGTTTGTCTCGGACGAGCGGGGCGTCGCTCCCGGGCATACGCAGATAATTTTTTCTCCCGGTCGCCGCTTTGAGCGGGATTTTCCAATACGAAACTTCCACCGTCCACGGTGGGGTGGTATTGAGCCATGGAAGATGGCGAATGGTGGTCCCTAAGCACGTTTTCCCTTGAGGGCAAGTTTTTAACGCATCGCTCTCGGGGGTGTAACGAGTGGCGTAAAAATCTCCGGAATACCCGTCAGTCCCTTGAACTAATCGGCGTTGATTCAGTTTGACCTCAAACCCATATCCTTGTTTGTCGATAATTTTTTGAATAGCCGAAGAGGGCACATCAAGATCCCACGTAAAATGAATAAATTTTGGGATCACATCATAGACGCCAGGCCAAATCCACTTTCCGTTGGATATCTGAGCTTTCTTTTCTTTTGAGACAGACTCTTCATGAATCCAAAGGCCGGCCAGACGATTGTCTTTGACCCTTAAACGCCCTCCGGCCGGACGATAGGCATGACTTGGTCGATATCGACGGACTTTCCGACGAATCCGGGTTCTTGCACGCTTCTTATAACGAGCTATTCTTTTTCGACTGATCGCTCGATCCCGTATCCCGGAGTATGATCCTTGTGTTTCCAAGCTTTGTCCATCCGGTAAGAGAAGCATGACGAGATGCATGTCCCGAAAGTCTTTCTCCTCACCTGGGAGAGAGATGGCCAGAGGAGCATCGATCTCTTCCTCATGCGTGGAAGCTTCTGCTTCGACCACCTGCAAATCACCGGACTCTGGAATGAATTGTAAGGCCCCGTCCGTGGCTTTCACGGTATAGTTTCCTGGTCGTAGTAATACATTGGTGCCATCCGGGGTGAGAAAATGAACAGCAGTATTCAGGTTAATGATCGACGGATCTTGTAGCTCCAGGCCAAATACATGTGTACCTGGGGTCATAATTATGCCTAGAGCGAGCAGAAAGCATTTACGTATAGAGGGCTTCATTGTATCGCTCCTTTCGACAAGAACAGAGGGTGACTTTGTTGAGTCAAGCCTATCAATGGTGTGTCGTAATCATTCGTGAGTTGGTTCAAGGGAGAATGAAACTTGTTTAAATTTTCCTGACCGCGAACCTTAACATACCGGTCCCTATGAAAGAATACGCCTTTTTCTGGAGAAGAATAGTAGGGGACTTTTCTCTTTTCTCAATAATACCGCTCCCTTTGGATTACTAGAAGCATGTTGGATGATCCTTTTCCCCCTCCTTATCCTTCCTCAGTTTTTCAATTATTCCCTTGATATGTCACACCGGGATACAAAGAATCGTCATGAGGATGAGACCTTGCATTTTGTTTTTCACCAGGAGGCATCCCATGACACAACTCAAAGGCAAAGAATCCAACGTCTTCGAAGTTTTCCAGGGGCTGGAAGCCGTAGAAAGCACTATTGGCCATTTCGGGTTTGATCAGGCTCTGCATCATTTGATCAAGCTCAGAGTCTCACAAATCAATCAATGTGGGTCTTGCGTGAAAATGCACACCTAAGAAGCCCGAAATGATGGAGAAGCCAATGAGCGACTGGAATGATTAGTCGTATGGCATCAGGTAGATGACTTTTCCGGGAGTGAGTGAGCCGCCTTAGCCTGGACTGAACCTTTAAGGCTTCTTGAGAAAGACACGAATTATGGGGTATTACAGTCACACCTCAAGGAATTCTTTACAGACAAGGACGTCTCCATAAAGACATGCCCGAATTTATTCGATGTGACGGGATTTTCCTGGTAGAACTGATGGCTTTTTTCCAATAGAGAAGATCTGTATCCAATCGGATCAAGGATGTATCCAAAGGGATACTTGCTTGGATCACATTCTCACTCATCAATGGTTTTAAACCGGCCAAAATATTCCTTTTGTTTTCCATTCCTTAAACTAAATCTTCCCCGTTTCTTTTTCTTTGCCAAAAAGGCAGGCACAGATTCTGCTTCTGTTCACCGTAAAGGTTAGGACAAAAGCCCAGTTCTCCAAATGGCAACCGAAGGTCGGTTTGCTTCAAAAACCACCGTAGGGATTTTGGCGGTTGTAGAACGCGAATTCCTTTCGAAAAAAATGACATGGCCTAACTGACCCACCCCTAAATTTATTTCGGAGTGGATTAATTCATTCCGTCCAAGGAGCGGCACTTATGATACCTTCAAAATTTCACAGCCTTATCGTGTTGATGTGTTTGAGTATTTTAGGAGTCTATGGGACGGGTTGGGGGCAACCCATTGCCGGCATAGAGGCACTTAGAGCTAAGGCCAAAAGTTCTCGTGTGGTGCGAGTGATCGCCCAATTGAAGACCCCTCCCCAAGGGTTGTCGACCATGGCCCTTCGTCAGGCTCAAGTTTCATTAAGTGATGTGATGAAAAAAGCGGGAGCGACTGATGCTCATGCTATAGAAGGATTGCCCTATGTTGTGTTGTCCGTGGACGATCAACGGCTCACCGCTTTGGAGGAAAGTAATCAGATCTCGCGAGTATTTGAGGATAAAATCAACAAGGCCTATTTGGCGGAAAGTGTGCCATTAATTGAAGCACCCCCTGTTTGGGTTGCTGGAGGTGAAGGACAGGGACAAACGGTAGCCATCTTAGATACAGGGGTTGAAAGTAGTCATCCGTTTTTAGCGAATAAAGTCGTGGCAGAAGCCTGTTTCTCCACGAATTTCGCAGATCATGGGGCTACCACAGTTTGTCCCAATGGACAAGAAGAACAGATTGGGTCAGGAGCTGGCGAGCCCTGTTCAGTGGACGGTTGTGCGCATGGAACGCATGTGGCCGGAATCGCGGCCGGAAAAGGAAATGCTTTCAAGGGTGTTGCTCCGGAGGCGAATATCATCGCCATCCAAGTCTTTTCCAAATTTTCCGATCAACCTGGTGGACCACATGTCTGTCAGGATTTGGGAACAACCTCCCCCTGTGTACTGACCTATACTTCGGATCAAATTCGAGCCCTCCAACATGTGTTGACGTTGGCCGGACAACACCCTATCGCGGCGGTCAACATGAGCTTGGGGGGAGGGCATAGCGCAACCCATTGCGATTCGGATGTCAGAAAAGACTCCATTGATCAGTTGCGGAATGTGAATATTGCGACCGTTATTGCTTCGGGAAACGAATCCTTCACAGATGGAGTCGGGGAACCAGCGTGTATTTCCACAGGTGTGACCGTGGGAGCGACCACAAAGTCTGATCAGGTCGTCAATTTTTCCAATAGCTCTCCCTTGGTCGACCTCCTAGCCCCAGGCGTCAGCATTAATTCTTCAGTACCCAATGGTCAGTTTGACAGTTTCAGTGGAACCTCCATGGCAACCCCGATGGTTGCAGGAGCATGGGCGGTTCTGAGATCCTTGAATCCCGGCCATGACGTTGGTCAAATCACACAGGCTTTGGAGACGACCGGAACACTCATTCTGGATTCACGGAATGGAGTGGAGAAGCCCCGCATTGATGTTCGAGCCGCTTCAGGTATTTCCGGTAACGAGGTCGACCTTGCTCTTTCTATTAGTGGAACCCCCGCTTCAGTGAATCCAGGCGATTCGCTAACCTATTCTATCATCATCAACAATGTTGGAGCCGTTGATGCGACCAATGTCGTTCTCACGGACACGTTGCCGGCAGGAACGGAATTTCGTTCGGCTTCCTTCCCAGGATGCAAACATCAAAATGGGAAGGTAACATGCTCCTGGATGTCCATTCCTTCTCAACAAGAGGAGACGATGACCGTCCTTGTTGATGTCAAGGAATCTTCCTCGGGGATGTTAAGCAATTCAGCCACAGTCGAAAGCCAGGAAACCGACTCCGATGAAACGAATAATTCGGCCACGGTCGAAACGCCGGTAGTTTTGGCTGGAGCTATTTGTCAAATTCCCAATTCATCAATACCTGATCATCTGGGGGGCGAAGTGAGTGATACCATCAATGTTCAAGAATCAAAAATTCTTTCTGGGCTTAAAGTCGATCTCAGGCTGGATCATACCTGGGTCGGAGATCTTAAAGTCCAACTGGAGCACATTCCCTCCCAGGCAAACGTGGTTCTCATGGATCGTCCAGGCGTTCCTCCGGGAAACGGATGTTCGCAGGATAATATCAATGCCTCATTTGATGACGGTGCTGCAACTTCAGTTGAGACGACTTGCCATCCTCAAGGCCCAGCGATTTCCGGAACAGTACGACCGGAAGAACCGTTACTGACATTCAAGAATCGCAATTTGCAGGGTGAATGGCGATTACTCGTTAGCGATCATGCTTCAGGGGATACTGGTTTGCTGAAGGAGTGGTGTTTGGTTCCCGAAACGGCCATCCAAGAAATTGAGGTGGCACCACCTCCAACTCAAGGGAATATTCAGACATCCAATCAACAGGATACCTATGCGTTCCAGGTTGACAAAGAAGGCGCCATTCGGATTCTTGTGGAGGGTAGTGCACAGCTTAGGGTTACCTTGCAAACTGCCGAAACGCCTCCAACAGTCATTGCATCGAATGGTGATGGCACCGTCGCGCATCAATCGGTTGTCACGACCCTTCTGCCGGGCATTTATCACATCACTGTCGCTCCTCTTAATGATCAACAAATGGGAGCGTACACCCTTCGAGTGGAGGCTCAAGGGGAATAGGAAGTGGATTTTCTTCAAATGCATGCTTATGGGACCATATGACGTTGCATCATAAATTTAACCTGTGGGCTCTGATATGGGGTCTGCTAGGAGTAATGGCTGCTGTATGGGGTTTCTCCGGATGTACGCATAGTCATGCGGAGGAACCCATGCGGCATCAGCCGACTCCTCTGGAGATCCAAGTCCAGGAGTTAAAAGCCAGGCTGACTACTGAGCAAACGGTTCGATTATTGATTAAATTAAAAGACCCTTCATTGGAAACCCCTGAAGAAGAGGGGCAATTGGATGGGCCGAGATCGACTCCCTCCCTTCTAGAAACCCAAGCTCGGTTTTTGGAGGGGATCAAGGGGAAGGAAGTCATTTCAGCCAAGCCGCTAGGCAAAACTCCTTTAGTCATTTTAGTGATAAAGAAAGAAGGGTTGGATCGTCTGCTACAAATGGAAATGGTGGAGCAGATCCAAGAGGATCAGCCTCAAAAACCCTTTGGAGTTCGATAACTACCAGAGCTCTTCCAAAGTGAGCGATCACTCTCATACTCTCCTACCCGCTAATCAGAAGCTCTTAGAATCCGGAATACTCGTCGCCAAGCTCCAATCAATTTAGGGGGGAGATCATTGAAAAAACGTTGTGTTGGCCTGGTTTGGGGTCACTAGGAAGGAAAGTTGCTGTCTTCAAACGAGTGTAAGGAGACGTGTTTTAAAAAAGCGACTCCCCATGCCAATTCTCGGAAAGCTGTCTGGCTATTGGAAGCGATCTAGAAAATGGGTCGGAAAAAACACACACCGTTAAAAATTTTCCACAAAATTTTTACACATACCATACATACCTGTCCCGTTTTCCTTACAAAGGCGGTTTAGACTTCGTCTGAGAGTAAGCCGATATCTGTAAGCACCTACGACCTCCGTAAACATTAACCTAGAGGAGAGCGAGATGACGGAACATGCCACGAAGAAAGCTGCGAACTCTGAACATGAAAGAGTGTCCTTGCCACCCTACCTCAGAAAAAATGCACAGAGGCTGGATGAGACTCTGATACACCCTGATCTGGTCACCTTAGACTTCAAACAGCATGACTCGACGCAGATGTTGAAATACAGTGGGGTGGTCACGTTTCAGGAGCGAATGAGGGTGAGCGATGTGAGAAGGTTAACGGAAGCTGAAATTGGAGCTCAGTATCACCCCCGGTATGTACAGCAGCTTATACGCCAAGCTCTAGAGAATGCTGAACACTTACGAATGCCGAGAAAACGCTGGAAGAAAATGGAAGATGGAGGACGGTAAAAAAGCTTTAAACCTCAAACATGAGGAATGTTGCCCTTACGGCGATACCCAAGATGGATTGGTTTGAGCTTCCTTCACCAGCCTATCCAGCTGTTCCCCCAATCCTCGTGCGAGTTGAAACACATGAGATGGGAGTTTTGTCCCTGGAAACGGCACGCTAGGAAGGGAGTGCTCCGGGTACTTTTTACCATGAATATAGGCCAGATCCGATAAAATTAGCGTTGCTAAATCGTACACATTTCCAGGCTGAATAGGGGATTCTGCCGCAACTTTTCGAGCTGCCGCTCCATCCAGATGCAGAATAGAAATTCCTGAAATTTTGGCAAAGGTTTCCAGTTGCTCAAAACAACGGATCAGTTGAAGAAAGACATCGTTGGGGGTCTTTCGCCTTTGAAAGGGAGGAAGTGATGCAGTCTTCTCTGCCTTCCTAAACCCCTTGAGCAGCCTTTCGGCATACTGCCGTGCAGCTTCAACTTGTTGATATACCTCACTGGGGGACACACGATGCTCCAACATCAGATTTAATTGACGGTTGGCTTGAACGATGGCTCGTCCCACGTCTGTGGGAGTTGTGGTGCCTGGGCTGGACCGTTCTTTGAATGTTTCAAGTATTTGGAGCTCTGCTTTGACGGTTACTAATCGATGAAAGGCCGCATTGACCACAAGCCATGTATGGTAGGGACGAATCTCCTCGGCCGGAACATTCATGGGTTGAAGGCCGGTACTGCCGGTGAGTTCAAGAGCTAGACGATCCGCTTTAAGGTAAAGAGTGAGGGCTTGAAAGTAGACTTCATGGGGGTGGGCGTTCATGGCTACACGGGCGCGGGGGATGTCTTTGGGTTTCCCCATTTCTTGACGGATACTCTCCAATACGGCACCCAATAATTGCATTCGAGACAGTACGTCGCCGGGTGTCACGGTTGTTGGCTCTACCGTCCTTTGACTGATGGGAGGAGGAGAGAGCAACCATTCTTGTGCATTCACCGTGGAAGAGCCCAACGAGAAAGAGTCTTCTACTATCATTCCAATGCAGAAAAGGAGGAGAAGCGAGTGAAGCGTACTGTTGTTCCAAATTTTCATGGTTTGCATTGAGACACCTATAGTGTATTCATAATGTGATACAGCAAGGGTATCATTCAAGAATCCTCTGATTCTCGCATACGATAAACCCTATTCTGCGCTCAAGAGTCATTGAGTGTGTTCCATCCCGGAGAGTGCTTCTTGGTATCGTTGAGCGGCTGTGACTCGAATCCCCCTGACCCGAAGAACCGGGGGGTACAATTGAATGAGGTTGGGATTCCGGATTTCCAAGCTGAAAGACTGGCTTTCCTGATAAGGCCCAAGCACGGTCTTCTCGCCCATAGGCACTCGGTAAAAAGGTTTTCCGGTTCTCGTTTCCCCGTCAGCACCCGGAAATTCAACTTTGTTGGTCACATCACGCAATCTTCGCAAGTCTTGAATGTGTTCGACCACCACTACCAGGGAATCTGCCTTGATGGGATCTCCTGATTGGTTTTTCACACGAACCAGATAAATCATTTCTCCACGTGAGGTGAGATGGCCGCTAGAAAACAATTGTCCCCCTCCACTAACTTCGAAGGTTAGGAGGGGGATCACTCCACCCGTAATATTTGGCAAGTCATCGACGGAGGTTTGAGCCCAAAGGATGTTGGGGGTAAGGCACAAGACAAGTAGGAGAATCAAGACTTTCGCCATAGGGGTTGTTCGATATTCCACTATACCGGAATCCCATGAAAAGCCCATCGCTTCTACTAATCGTATGAGAGCGAAATTAAGGAATATTGTCAAATACACAAAGGTTAGGATTTTCAGGTGAGAATCTGTCTACAGCCCCATGAAGTACAACACATACAAGAGCGCAAAGGACGTGTCCCCAAGGGCTAGGGCGATAGCGATTGGAGTCCTTGGGGCTGGCCCGAAGAATACGAGGAGAGAAAAGATTGTTTTTTCAAGCCCTGCGACAACAAGAACGGGGTCGCGTGCGACTGGATCATAGGCAGAATACACCAACAGCGCCCCGACCAAAAAAATCAATAAGCCCCAATGCCTGGCTAAAAATATGATGGTTCCTTCACAAGATTCGGATCTGAAAACGTGTTGTAGGGCAAGTCGAGGGGCAAGAAAAATGACGAGAGCGCCCATGGTGGCCATTCCGGATACGAGTAGGATGAGTTGAATGTTTTCAGAAATCATAGAAGGAAATTAGGTGGTTGAGGCAAAAGAGTCAATAGTTCAAGCATGCATCCCTCCATAGACCACTTCCGTAAAAAGACTTCAGAGGACTTAAGGCATTCTGAGACATTCCAGGATGAATCCCTTGGTCTGGCTTACCCGGTTGACAGGGCTATGATGTCGGAAATGGCATTGCCAGGATTAGGCAAGGGATTGCAGGAGGTCCTTATGTTCAGGATTCCTCTTACAGAGATGCGTCACAAATCGGTTCCATTTTTTTTGAATTCTGAATCTGGCAAGCCAATCCCAATGTTCACACAGATGAAAATGGAGATTGTGGTATCCGATATTGTCGATGATGATGAGAAGCCCTTGGGTAGGGGTTTGTTTCTGATATACGAAATTCCAGGTTTTCATCGTGGCTAAAATGATTTTTTCGCTGAGCAAATAGTTTTTTAAGTTAGATAGGGCTAGATGCAGTGTTTTTACGGGAATTTCCTGGGTGGGGTCATGGGAAAGATAATACTTGAGGGTCTTGGAAATCGTTCCATCGTAGTCCCGAATGAGATCGAAGACGTACCCTTGCCCTCGATCGGTTTTCACTGACCCATAGGACTTGGAAAGCATGGCCCATGACACATTTCGTTTCGACAAACTTCCATAATAATACTGTTCTAACCTATCTTGATGTTCGCGGTTGGGCAAGGAAATTTTGATGCACTTATCCGGTTGTTCGGGATGCAGATAGCATTCTCGATGTGTCCCTTTAGCGAACAGAGTGTTTGGGTCTAAACGTAGCATGGCTTTTCTATTTTGGCGTGTAGGGTACCATACTAGAATCATAAAAAAGGCAAAGTCCTGTGTGATTTCTTGGTACCCTCTTTTTGTCCGTGTGGATCTTCTAGAAAGCGGACCAATTTCGGATAGTGTTCGCGGGAAGGGTGTTGGTCCTAATCGGGGTTTTTATCCCGGAACGCCTCGATTAATGTCCCGCAGGAGATGAGTAACGGCTGAAGATACGCGATTATTTCTTCGTCGTATCCCCCAGGGCGATTCGCAATCCCCGCCATGCCCACTAGCCGTTCACCGAAATGAAAGGGGACCCCAAGAAAACTTTCTAAAGGCGGATGGCCTCCAGGCAGGCCTCCTCTTCTTGGATCGTGAGCGGGAGCATTGGCCAACACAGGTTGTCCGGTGGTGATCACGGCTCCGAACAGGGTCTGAAGATTGAAGAATTCCAGATTGGGAGCGGAGCGTTCATAAAGCTCTCCTGTCTCCTGATTCCAGGCGACATTGGATATAGCCTGGGTCTTGAGGTAGGGCTGGCCCTCTTCCGTCAGAAGGATTTCTCCAAGAAACCCATATTCGCTTTGAGTAAGAGTCAGAAGGTTCTGGAGAAGGTTGTTAAACATTTCCGAATGATGAGTGGGACCCAGGAATTGAGATTGTGCCTGATAGATGGTATGAAGCAGTGCCTCCTGTTTCTTGCGAGTGGTAATGTCACGTATGATTAAAATCTGACCCTCAATGACTCCCTCCCTTACAATATTGCTGCCCGTGACCTCTATCCATGTTTCACTGTCATGTGGCTGGTTATTCTGGAATTCTTTCGTTTCGGGTGCGATGTGTCCAAGGCGAAGGTTTTCCAGCCAAGACTCTACCGCAGGTGCTGTTTTTGGAGCGAGACATTCGAATATCGTGTACCCAATGATTTCGTGATAGGCACGATTGAGAAGTCTTGCCCCTTGTCGATTAGCCCAAGCGACCTTGCCATTCATGTCTAAATGCAAGACCCCATCTTTGATGTGATCGATGGTTAGGCGGAATTGTTCTTCAGTGTTCTTAAGTTCCTGCTTCACTTCCAACAGATGAACGCTGAGGTGTCTGACCTCCATGGCACGAGCCAGCAGGGCAAGAACTTGCTCCCCATGATAGGGTTTGCGAACAAACGCGAGAACACCATGGTGGAAGGCCCGGATTTCCCGGTCAATCTCAACTTGGCCGGTGATGACGATGATAGGAAGATGGGGATCATAGCGAGGCAAAACTTTCAGGAGGTCGATCCCTTCCATGTCAGGAAGAGCCAGGTCTATCAGCGCCGTGGAGAAGGACCCTTCTTGTTTTAGAGCTGTGAGGGCTTCAGTTCCGCTGCTGGCACTCCTCACTCGATAGCCTTGGGCCGTTAACAAGTCGGTCAAGGCCAACTGCACATCCGGATTGGGATCGATCAACAGGACCCGATCAGATTCCTGTGAGAAATTCCCGAGGGGGTTTACAGCCATGAGGCCACCAGGTTCGCTACCGAAATGAAAAAATTATGTCAGCGGTACACCCTTTCACTGCATTCGGTCGCGTTCTCCATTGTTGTGTGATCAACGAGAAAAAAGCTTTCCATCGCTCTGGGGATATGCTAGGCGCATCAGTGGAATTTTACAAGCGAATTTTTATTCGATTGGGAATGGGATGAATGTCTCCTGATGGTTGTTCCCTCTCGCATTCATCCAGTGATCGGCTCCGGTGGTCTTTATGCTTTCCGTTTTCGAAGAATGAAAGGCGATGTGGGCTCAATGGATAGAATACTTAAACTGTTTATCGATTACATGGGGCCTACCTTAAGACGTGTTGAGAAATTGGGGCCAAGAAAACTCAAAATGTCCAGAGACAATCGTCACTACTGTCACTGTGAAGGTCTCGATAATGGGATGTTCGATGGATTGTCTGAAATCCTGAGGAGATGGGTTTGAGACAAGATCAGGGGGAGAATTGGAATAAAGCGTTTCCTTATTAGTGTTTTCAGGTTTTGAGTCAGAGAAAAAAGATATCTGTTGACCCTTTGCGAGGGGAAATGAAAAGATCAGATCGTGTTTGTGCCAATTTCTTTGTACAGGTATTGTTCCCTCAGAGTGAGGGTTAACCTGCAAAGACCACTGTAGAGGAGGTATGGTTTAAATGACATTGGAAAACATCTTAGAAGAATTGGGACCTGAATTTGGGAAGCACGCTCCAGTTCTGGATCAAACCAATCAATTTGCCGAAGCGAATTTTTTGGCACTGAAAGAACGAGGAGTCTATAAAGTTCTTATCCCCCATGCTTTAGGTGGTGGTGGAGTTTCTTATGCTGAGCTGTGTGATTTTTTAAAGGACTTGGCGACATATTGCCCTTCTACCGCGTTAACCCTATCCATGCATCAACACCTGGTGGCTGTGTTGACGTTTAAGCATAAACACGGCGATTCCTCTTCTACCAAAACCTTACAGATGGTCGCGGAAAAGGATTTGATCCTCGTGAGTACGGGCGGAGGGGACTGCCTATCTTCCAATGGCAGCGCGACTCGCGTTGAAGGAGGATATCGAGTCAATTGCGTGAAGGCCTTTTGTAGCGGTTCGCCGGTCGGAAACGTCGCGGTGATGAGCTGCGCGTACGAACATGAAGGGAAGGAGCAGGTGCTACATTTTTCTGTTCCGATGAATGCAGAAGGGGTAGCGGTTCAACAAGATTGGGATGCGATGGGCATGCGAGGGACAGGGTCCCATTCTATCGTGTTTAAGGATGTGTTTGTTCCTGATGAGAAAGTAAACTTGATTCGTGATCGAGGGGTGTGGCATCCGGTCTGGGATGTGGTGAGCACATTGGCCTTTCCGGTTTTTATGGCCCCCTATGTCGGAGTCAGTGAAGCCATAGCCCAAAAAACTATCAACGTATTTTCGAGTCGTTCAAAGCAAGATCGAGCGTCGCTGGCTTGTTTGGGGAAAATGTACAATCATCTACGAATAGCCCAATGGGCTCTGGATGATATGGTGAACCGGGTACAGAACCTAGAGGTAAAGCCAGATAACCATACAGCGAGCAAAGCCCATCAGGCGAAGTCTCTGATTACGACGCATGGGAGGGAATGTGCTCAAGCGGCTATGGAAGCCTTGGGGGGATTTTCCTACTTCAAAAAAGTTCACATCGAGCGACTGTACCGCGATTTGTTGGCCGGGGAATTTCATCCATTGCAATCCTGTAAACAAGAAGAATCGCTAGGGAATTTTTTGGTAAATGGGGTGTTATAGGAAAAGACAGGCCATCCTCATTTCGACAAACTACCATATGCGTTTTTCTTGAGGAGGTGAGTGCGTTACTCATGAAAAACTGGTCGTTCGGGCAGAGAAGAATCTTTGGCTGGCGAATCATAACGTCAAGATTTAGGTCCAAAAAACCGACGAGGGGAGTAACGGGTATGTCCAGTCCTCTACTGATTATCAGGCGGATATTACCTGGTATACAGGAATTGGTTGCCCGAGCACAAAAGAGCTACCCATTATTTTCCAAAGGAGTCATGCCAACCATGCAAACGTCCCCTCTGACCCATGCTACTCTGCTTGTATTCGTGTTATTCGGTTTGTTTGCGTCCTCTTGCACGATGAGGAATACGACGACGTTGGAAGGGGCGGTGAATTCCGGAAGTGTGGAGGCCGTCCGCCGCCATTTGAATGAGGGGACCGATGTTAATAAAAAGGACGAGGATGGACGAACGCCTTTGCACATCTCGGCACAAAAAGGATCGAAAAAGGTTGCCGAAGTATTGATTGAGCGAGGGGCCAAAGTGGATGCCAAAGATAAGAAAGGTCTGACCCCTCTGCATCTGGCTGCAAAGGAAGGGCATGCGCCTATGGTCGATTTGTTGCTGACTAAAAAGGCTGCCGTCAATAGCCGGGATGAGAAAGCCCGGACTCCCCTCCACCATGCTTCATTTGGATGGAAAAATGACACCCCCTTGCTCCTCATTTCGAACGGAGCGGTGGTGGACGCCAAGGATAAGAAAGCATGGACTCCCTTGTACTTGGCCTCCTTGAATAACCGTCCTAAGATGGCCGAGCTATTGATCAACAAGGGTGCAAAGGTCAACCCTGCCAAGAGCCCATCGCCATTAATGGGCGCCGTACGAGATGGCCACACGCAGGTGGTCAAGGTCTTGCTCGACTATAAGGCCAAAGTTCATGGTCCGCCAAATGCTTCAAAGACTCCGCTTCATCTGGCTGCCGAAAAAGGGTACTCCCAAATCGCGAAGCTGTTAATCGAGCACAAAGCCGATCCGGACCGCAAAGACAAGTCGGGACACACACCTTTGTACTACGCAACCTACAATGGTCATCCGCAGGTGATGCGGGCACTCATCAAAGCCAAGGCCGACGTGAACCAAAAAATTCGCGAAGGCACCCTGTTGCATTTAGCGGCCCAAAAAGGAAATGTGGAGGGGAGCTGGTTGTTACTCGAAAAAGGGGCCAAGCTGGAAGTGAAAAATGCCAAAGGGCATAGACCGTTGGATGTGGCGATTAACCATGGACATAAAGGTATTGCCGATATGATTACCGCGGAGATGATCAAACGAAGAGAGGTGGGAAAATAGCCACCCCACGTTTGAACCAAAAAGGACCATCCATCTAGAAAACCCCAGTCCGAAGTTTTGCCTGTTTCACATGCTCGGTTTCTTTCTCTCCCTGGTTTGTAAGAATTAATCCGGACCAAGCCAGTCTTCAACAGTCAATTCATCCATTCTCTTCCGAGTTTCCTGCGCACTACTCTGAAATCGTGGTAAGGCCTGTTGATAACCTTTGATAAAAGTGTAAGATAACCATCGGACATGGCTATTCGTACACACGGCTTTGGCTGCCGACTTCGGGTTCCCCCTTAAAGCCGAATCGAGGAGCGCCTTTGATTTTTTTGATCTGCTGTCCACGTTTGAATACCCGTTGAATTTTGGTGAGTTTTAAGGTTTCCGATATCCGGCAAACCGCTGAATCATCGTTGAATGTATGTCTCACCTCACCCCCCACTTGATTCTTCCTAGACTTCTGTAAGGCATTTTCAAGAGGGTAGTCTCCACCCCTAAACAAATTCGTGCCTTCCCAAGTGCCGTCCAGTTCGGAGGCAAACGACCGGCATGCAAACAACACAATCGAAAGGGGTAATGTGAAAATTCGTTTCATGGGGTATGGGAAACCATTTTTCGCACATGACTCAACAGATATATGCCAAAGGGGGGGGAGTTCCTTGCGTTCCGGGCGTTACATAAATCAACGACCATGACACTCATGATTCCGTGATTGTGGGGATTCAGACCATTGGCCTAAAGGAGACCATTGCCTCCCATTCGACTCTTGTTGAGCATGCCTTTGAGTTTGAGTCGGTGGGGAATCTGGGGCACTGATCGGGAAAAGGCGAATCCCTACAAGAGCTTGAAAAAAAACGGTCGAGAGAAAAACCTGTTTGGGTAACAGTTTTCGATAAGGGCGACGGGTGATTTTAGATTATCATTCGAATGAGGGATATTTCTTTTGTGGGACCGGAAAGAAAAGTAATTGGGCAATGGACACAATCATCCAACTTCCCAAGGATGTATTCGTTCAATCAAGCACTTTCCCATAGTGTCTTGTAAATAGTCGTAGGAATGGAGGAAGGTGCGTCCTTCCAGGTTAAGCCCTTGGGTTAACAGGCGAGGACCGACGATGAACACAGAATGTTTTGATAGGCCCCATTCGGGCCGACCCTGTGACCAGACTGCACTGCTGCGCATAACGATTTTTGGGAGATCTTCACTAGGGGGTACCTGTGCGAATCAGTAATCTGTTATTGGCCATTGTCAATCTAGGTGAAGGCGAACAAGCACTACGTGATGCAGATGTTCAATGCTTCCTGAAGGGATCGTAGGCACAGATCTCCTTCTTCCGTCAAAGGCAAAAGGGATTGTTGGAATGTAAAAGGGAATGTATCGGAAGGTCCCAAAAGGGATTCCGCTTGGCACGACCATGTGGAGAGCAGATAAATCGCTCTCCACATGGCGAGGAAAGCTAAATCAAGGCACGAAGGCTAAACCAAAGGGATTTATGCCAACGGTCACCGCAGTTTTCAATACCGGCATGGGATTCTGTGAAGTGGCGGTATAGACTGTCACCATGTCAGCTGTGGCTCCCGAATGCGTCACATAAAGCTTGGTCCCATTCGGGGTCAAGGCAATATTATGTGGGACAGGGAACGGGGTGTGGACCGGATCTCCGATCACCATGTTGGTTTGAGTATCGATCGTCAACAATCCATCGACCCCTCCATTCGCGATGTTGGTGGTGTAAAACGTTTTGCCGTTCCTGGTCATTCCGGCACCATGGGCATTGGGGATGGGAATGGATGTCACTTCATCCAGGGACCCGCGATTCAGCACACGAACCTCGTTAGCACCTTGGGTCGGCACATACAAAAGCTGGTTCCTGAGGGTCAGGGACACATGAGGATCTTTGCCAACCGGTTCTTGGTCGACTTCGGCAAAGGTGCGACGGCTAAATTTCACGATGTAATCATTGGGACCAATCACTCCTATCATGGAGATGTAGGCAAACCGGGTATCCAGGACGACATCGTGGGGCTTTCCTCCATCATTCACGATATCAGTGGGCATGGGCACTGTCGTGATCACGTCCAAATTCAAAGGGTCGATCACAGTGGCAGTCTTGTCGATATCATTGTTCACCCAGAGCTGACTGTTCTGGGGATCCGCCCACATATGAAAGATGCCATTCCCTGCTGGGACCATATCCTCTACCGAGAAATCGTTGGCATCGAAGACGACGACATGATTGTTGGCCCGATCGCCCACAAATACACGATTGCCAAGATGGGTGTAGACCACGTACATGGGTTCCGGATTCGTGCCAGGGAGTGTGATCGTGTCTGCGACTTGATCGGTCAAAGTGTTGATGATGGAGATCGTCCCCGAAGCTCGGTTGGCAACGACAATTTTTCCTGCAATCGATTCATTTTCCGGATTCGGATCCATTGCCTGTGCAGGAAGATAGGAACCGGCCAGGATGGCCCCACTCAGTGAAAACACGAGGGTGAGGAGGAAAAACACATTTCGTTTCATGAATGACTCTCCTTATGTGACTGAACCATTTTCTGGTACAGGCCCTTTGTTCACAACGTCCAAACTTGAAAAATGGTGCGATTTCCATCGCTCTCTCGTCAAGCCCCTCCTTTTGAGGGGTAGGAGCCATGCCACTTATCATCGTTCACCGTGAATGTCCTCTTTAAGATGGTGATGTAGCCGGGAAAACTGTTTGTTGCACCAAAGGAATCAGCACACCGGGTGGTGAAGATATTCTTCTTGGAGGGAACGTGCGGCGTAGAGGGTCTGAGGAAAATTTGTTTTAAAACTGGCTTTTTACTTCTTTCCCAAATCAAAGCCCCACCTCCGTAGAGGTGAGGTTTTGAAGGCTTCAATGAAATTCGGTCTAGGGACCTGGAAAAGTCTGGTCGCCTATAAGATTGAAATTTTCTTCCGAACCTCAGTTATGGATTCTCGGTCCGCCATTTGCAGCGAATGAATTTAAAATAATCCGTGCCCGTGATATTGCCAAAACTTTGTGAAACCCGGCCATCTCTGGAGACAAAAGTGCGATACAGCTTATGGCTTGTTGGCAGGTGCCAGCCCAACTTCCAATGTTGGGCTCGAAACCACCCTTTTGTCCGACAGAAGGCTGTGGCGGCCTCGAACTGAGCTGAGTAACTGCAGCGTTGGGAATCCCCAAATCGTGCCATTCTGACGCATTTATCAAGAAATCTTCCATCGACTCGGACGGTGGAAAAATCTTGCCCCTCCGTAGGGTGATTGCCCTGAACGAATCCCCTCGCACTGCATGTGATGATGGCAAATTGACTCATAGCGGTTTTTGGTTCAAAAACCAAGGTCGTCCCATCATCCCCCACCGTTTCTCGCAGAATCCACATTTTGCGTGGAAAAGAGCTTCCGGGGAACCAGTCAGTCGCGTTTCGATGCCCGAGTTCCTTGCAAAACATATCCGCGACGAGTTGGGTAGCACGGGTACTGCACCGCTCACTACTGGGGAATCGTGAAGAATTAATGCACCTGTCAACAGAAAGTCCGTGCAGCTTGGGAAATCGATATTCCCTTTCCGATGTTTGAGCTAGGGAAAGGGGAGTCAGAATACAAACCAGGAAAACTGTCATGAGGAATGAGGGAAAAATTCGTACCATCGTCATCTCCTTGATAAATCTGATTGAATGCGGGGGTCATCTTGGGGAGTCAGTCCTCAGATGGGCCCATGCGAATTCGGCAAACAACTCTATTGATCCCACGTATCACACACAAATCGAATGCTGTCGATGAAACCTCCATATCGACCGCGTAAGGCTTTTCCGGTTTTTCCACTTGGACATGTAAAGTGCTCAGTCCGTTTACAACTGAAGTCCAATGAACTGCAGGGAGACCCAGCTCTGGGGTACACTCCTCGTCCATTCCGGTCTCGATACATCGAACCCGGCCGTTTTCTCGTGGAATCCCAGAAATAACAAGTCGTCGCAAAGAAATTCACGAAAGCTCCGTAATGCGCTTTGACTCTATTGATGACCGCGCCGGAGGGGCACTTACGTACTTTGGGGGTGCCTCCATACCCTCCTTTTGGCCCTCGGGTAAACTCTTCTCCCAACCGGCCTGTACTGGCGCTGACTTTCCGACAAACCACCCCGATGGCATCCACCCAAGATCCGCTTTTATACATCAACCCTGTGATGACCGCGCCGCGGCCACAATCCATGTTGTACGAATATTTTCCACCCGGACCTCCCAAGATGGGCGTAGAGTATTCTGCCGCAGAAGCGGTGGACAGGGTTGGACCCGACCCGAGCCAGAGGGTACACATCAATGCCATGAAAACGAATGATTTACTGCGGGAACCTAGGATAAGGAACATACAAGCCTCCGGGTTGGGGTACATGACCAGCCAGTAATTTTATACAGTTGGTCGGGCGGAGAATTCAACCGGTTCAAAGGAAATGAGTGGAATAGCCACTGAGAGGCTTAGGGACTTCCCGATATTGACAGTACCGGTGGGTCCGAGCTTGAACTGAAATCGATTTGGAAAAAAACCTGACAGCCAGCAGTGCAGGAAAATAGGGCAGGGCTAGTACCCTTCAGAGTGGGAATCTGGCAAGGAGAAAACGATTGGTCGTACCTGGCTTAGTCAGGAATTCGAGGAGTAGGGGCCTCTGGGTAGATCAATATCCACGGCCACTTCGACCTCCCCCCATTCTATCCAGCGGCAGGGCTTCGTACCGCGCCTTGAGGTCGGGGTGCTTATCGAGGTAGCTCGCTACGGCTGCCTTATCAGCAAACACCTCTCGACTGCGATTTTGGTAATCCTCGATGGTAAGATCATATTTGGCCAAGACATTGCTGAGCTTCGTATTAATGTCCGTTCGCATGTCGCGCATCTGTTCCGGGGAGGGGCGCTGCCCCTGTCCAAACCTTTCCCCACCCGAAAAATAGTCCATCATCATCTCACCGATATCAATCCGAGCCTTCACAAACTTCTCCACCTCCCCTGGTTCTGCTGAAAAACCGATCCCAGCAAAGAGCACAAGACTCAACGTGATACCCAGAAGCTTGCCGGTAAATTTGGTGATCATGGTGTCCTCTCAAGACGGGTTGAATAAACGGAACGAATGAACCGATCCTATCATACCATGTGGGTGGGTTGACTGTGCAGCTCTTTCCTGTTCAATGCTCACTGCCACCTGGGAACGGAATTGTGAAGAATGTTCGATTAAATCCTGCGAGAAGTCAGGAGATAGGCTGGGGATCTTCCTTACCTCCAACTAGTGAACGGATCGGCCAGTGGTTATATCGTACCGATGAAGGTGCCCGTCGACGGTTTTCACGGACATATGTCCATCTCCATCAATGCCCAAATAATTTCCCCAATGCCAATGGGAGACGGTTCGTTCCAAGGATTCCAGGTCTGAAAGGAGTTCTTTTAAGGGGACTGCTCGAATAAGAGTACCCCGTTTCCAGAACCGCAGCATGATTTCAGCGGGATCTCGTCGAGATAATAAATTTTGTCCATCATATCCCGTGACGACATGGTCCCCATCATCTGCCACAAACATCACGCGATACCATCCAGGCATAATCCAAAAAAGCTTTTCGCTCTCCTGTTCTTTTGTAAACACGGAAACCCCATTCTGCGGGTGGGTGTTGGCGCACACCATCCCATTGGCTGAGCACACGGTCTTGGTCGAGGGAGGTGAGAGAGGCACATCAGCCATGACGAATTGACTGAAGGATAGTGACAAGAAGAGAGACATGATCAGATGGTTCATCTTCTCACCTCCATAGGTTTATGGCTTGAGGAATGTATTCACTATTCAATCATGAATAAACCCTGTTGACAAACATTGAAGTATGAGTGCCGGAGATTCTTCTTAATCCCAACCGCTTGTGTGGGCAAAAGTTACAACCGTGTTGAACGATCGGCTAAAAGCCAACTGCCTAGTTTTGAAAAACATGCTTGCCCGAATCGAAATCCAGGCGAAGAGGGATAAATGGGTAAAAATTATGGTGGGTTTGGCAGGGCGGGACTCGGGTTCTCAAATTAACAATCCTCATCCTTTTTCCCATGGATGGGTGCGCGTAAAATGAGTTTGGAACCTGGAGTCAAATCGAGATCATGGGGTGGCCTGAAAAAAATCGAGGCTCGAATATACCTATGAGAGAGGGCAGTACTTTTTGTTGTGTATTCCGGACATGATGGATTGAACCGGTGGAAGCAACACGCCGACACACCAAAATAAAGACCCAACCTTGGTTTTTGAGCGATCAGGGCAGTACACTTTCGGACCAGATGTATGTTTGCCACACAAATAGTTGCTTTTTTAAAGAAAAGGAGAGAATATGCGACCCCCACTTTACTTTTCACCATTTCTATTCCTCGCTGTAGCCAGTTTTGCCCTGATCCTCGCCGGACCACAGTCAGGCTGGGCAGATACCACCATAACGTTGGACCAGCCCGTACACTTTACGACGGCTGAGGGGAGCGATGTCGTCCTGGACGCTGGGGAATATTCCCTGGACCAGGCCGATGCCTGGTTGCGAGTGACCCCGAGCGGAGGTTCATCCGTTGATGCCCTGTTGTTAGAAGCGCATCCGGCCCGCCATGAAGAATCCCTGAAAACGTCGCGGGGGCTATCAGGTCCAGGAGCCTCTCCCGACGCCCATCATTTGGTCTTGCTCTTTCCCGATGGTCGGCGCCTCGAAGCGGTGGGGAGTTATAGCGGGATTCGATCCCGGGGCCTCTCCCTCTATACCATGCGACAATTAAGTTCACTGTCCAGTACGACCAATACGGAATTCAAGACTCCGCTCTTTGGGGGCAGTGGAGGGCACCCGCTCCTACAATCTGGATTGTGGCAGTGGTGCGGTGTTGGTGGGGGCCATTTATAAATCTGGCTCCTGGCTGGATGCGTTGGGCATTATCTGCCAACGGGTCAATTCGTACAACCGGTTCCCTGGGCTCAGAATTTACCCGCGGGCCTGTCGGGGGTACTGGAGGAACCGCGCGCATTAAACGGTGTAACCGGGGGAACGTAATCACCAACCTCCGTGCAATTTCAGGGCGATTCGTTAATGGTTTTTCGCTTTCTTGTGGCCAATGGGTGCCCTCAGCAAAAACAGCGCGAACAGCGAGCGGTATCTGCGGTTCTTCAGCAGATCAATGTCTTTCTGTGGGCAACACTAGTAGTTACTTTTTTAGTAAAGGTCAGTGACGTCTTTAAATGCCCCTCGGGATTAGTGGGCAAGGCGTTTCGTGGGAAATATGGTTCCTATGTCGACAGTGCCCGTTTTGTCTGTGATTACTGGAATAAATAATCCTTAGAAGGGGGAGAGCCAAAAAGGGATCATTCTGTTCTCCCCATTGTTTTCCTAATCGTTCTGAAGTTTGTACAGGGTACGAAGCCCTACCTCAGATACGGAGGTGGGGCTTCCTGTTTTTCTTCAAAGAGATGTTTCGGGGCTGAAATCCCCATTGGCGATATGGGGAAAGAAAATGAGGGAGGATGATGAAATAAGGCAAAGCCTGTAAATCATCACTCAAAATGCCGTGTTCACGCCAAAGAAGAATCGGCGACCGGGTTGAGGAAAATCTGAAACGGGGAGTAAGCCAGGACAGGATTGACCCTGAAAAAGGCTGAGTCCGTAAATCCAAAGAGAGCTTTACATATTAGTTAGGATACAGAATATGGCGGACGAGATCTCACAAGGGCTTTCTCTCACGCGGTGGAAACCTGGACCTCTTGGGTTACACACAAACGGTGAGGGGCCGCTCATTCAGAGGTATCGGTTGGATAGGCTTCGATAATGGTTTGACACAGTTCAGGAGTAATGAATTTTCGTGCGGAAAAAGGCACGGATCCTTCTGCCCCAACAATAAAGGGATCGTCTCCGAACATGGACCATTGTGCGCTGAGCTGTTCGGGGGTGATCCCTTCCTCATAAAAGCTCTCCAAACTTTTGATGGTAATTTCTTGGCATTTCCTAATGGCCTGTTCCAGCGAATGATAGGATCCGGCTTCATAGCGCGCACTCTCATCCATGGAGTGAAAATTATCGTCGACATAGACTTGGTACGGTTTGCTCATGATTTGCGGACCCATTCACATTTTTTAAGAGTTCTTGCGGTGTGTGACCAACCACCACTCCAGATCTCACCAGTTCAACAGGAAACGTAGGTTGCAGGGATATTGTAGCTCGGAGCCTGGCCTGGTTTGAAGGGGGCCGACTTGTTATAAAAAATCAAAATTAAAAAGATGATGCGGTTTCCTTAAGTCTCTCGGCAGCCTCCTTCCTTTGAGGGTTAAGAGGGATATCGCATACGAAAGAAATGGCCAATTGAGCCAAAGTGGGGACACCCAATCGTGCCACCCGCGAATATTGCCATGACCACCTTGCAAACTACAAAAATCTTGTCCATACTGCTGTGGCGTTTCTCTTCCAAATATTGCAATGCAGGGTGAAGAAATGGGTTCCCATTTCGAAGCATGTTTGGCAAATTAACTCATCATACCCTCCTTCGCCATTGGGTTTTTTGGGCGTTTCTCTTGTCTGCAGTCGTTCTTTGGGGAATCCCCCATCTACCCTTTTATCAACCACGGCTTTCGAAACATTTTAATCTTGGAGGATGGGCGCTGACGGCGCTCTATTTGTCTCTAGGCTGTGTTCATGTCGGTCTGACTCTCGGGCTCTTGAATCATCAAAGGCCATCTGCCACCTTACGACCATCTTCTTTTCGTGACCATCTTCCTCTTGTGTTTGGCGGATGGGCTGTCTGTTTATTTGCCATGTATTTTGTATTAATGTCCCTGTCAGTTCCCGTGGAGTAATGCCGAATGCGTATGGAATCTTGAAAACACTAAAAATGTGTGAGTGCGACAAATTTTTCTTTTAAGCCTACGAAATCTCGCCTTTTCCCTGTTTTTTGCTATCCTGATGGTCCTGCTTGCCAAATGGACATTCCCTTCCTTTGATTGGGGGGATGTTCTCCTCAAAGAAGATGGACCGGTGGAACGTATGAGTGTGGCCTTATGGTTCTTGGGAGGTTGTTGGTGCCTCGCAATGGCCCTGCATCAGCTGCCTTCCTATAAGGAATGGTTGGCCCTATCCGTTTTGTTTCTTCTGTTTGGACTCCGAGAATTGGATTCGCAAAAATGGCTATTCGAATGGAAATTGGACAAAATAGCCAATTATTGGAATCCACAAATTCCTTTCTCGGAAAAAATTTTGGTGTGGGGGTTCATTATTATTCCGGCAATAGGAAGTGCAAGTCTTCTCTTACGCAGCATATCGGACCATATAAAACGATCCTCTTCCTGGCGAACTCCTTGGATAGGACAAATTTTAATGGGAGGGCTCATCCTTTTGGTTTGTGTGTTATTCGATAAGAATAAACTGGTGTTACAAACTTTTGGGTTTGAACTGCCTCGTGTATTGCGAAAGGGAACGGAAGAATTCGGTGAATTTATTCTGGCCATCTATACGGTATCGGCGATGTGGCCGTATTGGCTCGATGTTTTGTTAGGAAGAGAAAAGAATTCATAGATTTTGTCGGTTGAACGTGCTTGTGTCCGACTGAGCGTCATCTACAGCGTCCAAGTTTTGAAAAACCGCTCTGAAGCAGATTTTTCACGTAATCGGGATGTATGCGGGTACGGCGTAAGGACTTGAAGGCTAGCCTGAGTGGTTCAAGGGTTGGGTCGGTGGTCTGCCGTTCATGTAGGACTCACTATACGAGTGTTGAGGGGTTTCGGGGCTGATAGGGTAAGATTCCTACCGAGATCAACCTCCATTAATTAATCAATTGCCCGGTAAAGGATAATCACTATGGCATCTCAATCGTCGCTTACTTTATTTTCATCCTTTCAGCTCGCCGATCTCACTCTCCAGAACCGGATCGTGCTCTCGCCCATGACGCGGGCTCGGGCCGGTACGGCTCGGAAGGCCAATGCACTCATGGCAGAATATTATACGCAACGGGCTCAAGCCGGCCTTCTTATCACGGAGGGAACGTTCATTTCTGAGCAAGCGATCGGGTGGACAAACGCCCCGGGGATTTACACGGATGAACAAGGAGCGGCCTGGAAAAGGGTGACTGATGCGGTCCATCAGAAAGGCTCGAAGATTTTTCTTCAATTATGGCATTGCGGTCGTGCGTCTCACAGCGATTTTCATGAAGGGGCTTTGCCCGTCGCTCCCTCTGCCGTCAAATCCAATGGGGAGTATGTGCATACGCCGAATGGGAAGAAACCGTACGAAACCCCCCGAGCTCTCGAGGTTGAGGAAATTCCGGCTGTTGTCGATGATTACAAACATGCCGCGAAACGTGCCAAAGATGCGGGGTTTGATGGTGTGGAAATCCATAGTGCCAATGGCTACCTCCTCGATCAATTTTTGCAATCTTCGACCAATCGACGGACGGATCACTATGGTGGAAGCCTTGAAAATCGGTTCCGATTGTTATCCGAGGTTGTGCAAGCCGTGTCTGACGTCTGGCCGGCCCATCGCGTGGGGGTTCGGTTGAGTCCGAATGGCAATTATAACGACATGGGGTCTGACGACTTTCGGGAGACTTTCAGGTATGTCGCTCAGCAACTCAACTCCGTCGGTTTAGCCTATCTGCATGTGGTCGATGGCTTGGCGTTCGGGTTCCATGAGCGGGGAGAACCGATGACGCTTCAAGAATTTCGCAAGGTATTTTCTGGACCCATCATGGGGAATTGCGGATATACGCAGGAAACCGCTGAAGCGGCCATTACCGATAATCTGGCCGACTTGATTTCCTTCGGGCGTCCGTTCATCAGCAATCCTGACTTGGTGGAACGGTTCCGTCAGGGTTGGCCACTGACTCCGTCCGAAGATATGAACACATGGTTTTCATTCGAGAAAGAGGGCTACACCGATTACCCATCGTATCAATCGGGCTAAAAGGAAGAAGTGGAGGCTTTGCACCGGTTTTTAAAGCCATGCTTTGCTTTATGCCACACAAACAACTGAATCATTCAGACGCTTCAGGGTTGTTTCTTTTATGGCCTTTTGTATGGTGAAATTTCTTATTACCTGAGGAAGAAAAAGGCTAGGGAGACAATATGAGCTCTATGAACCGATCTTTATTGCAGGGCATGACGATTTCCATGCTCCTCCTGATTGGTTTTCCGGTTTTTGTCATGGCTGATTTGCAAACAGGAATCAAAGCTTACCTCAAAGGAGACTACGAAAAGGCCACCCAAGAATTTCGGCCCTTGGCCGAAGAGGGCCTGGCGCCTGCTCAATTCAGGTTGGGCATGTGTTACGAAAAAGGGCTTGGGGTTCCAAGGGATGACGACCAGGCAGTTAAATGGTTTCGCCTGGCCGCCGATCAAGGCTATACCTATGCCTATGTTTGGCTTGGACATATGTACAGAGAGGGGCGGGGGGGGCCTCAGGATGCGACCCAGGCCATACAATGGTATCGCCTGGCGGCCGACGAACAGGGCAATGCGATGGGGCAGGTCAATCTGGGTGTGAGCTATCAAAAAGGGTATGGGGTTCCGCCGGATGATGGACTAGCGGTTAAATGGTATCGTTTGGCAGCCGAACAAGGCTATGCATGGGGACAAGTCAATTTAGGAAATATGTACAGACAGGGACGTGGAGTGGCCCAGGATGATGGCCAGGCGGCCACCTGGTATCGGCAAGCGGCCGACCAAGGGTACTTCAATGCCCAAATGAAATTGGGACACCTGTATGCAGAAGGATTGGGAGTGGAGCAGGACTATATTCAAGCCCATATGTGGTATAGCGTAGCGAGAATGCAGGTGAGTAGATTTAATGAGATTTATATATCGGATGCTATTTATCTGGTTCAAAGGGAAATGACCCTTGAACAAATTGAAGAAGCTCAGCGGTTGGCCGATGAATGGAAACCCAAGCGCAAGAGCCCTGAAGACTAATCCTCTAACCCACCCGTTGGTCTACCTCGCTTTATCTCTCCCTAATGCGGTTTTTTTCTTTTACCCGTTTCCTTGTTTTTCCCAGTCCCGGATGACGAATCCACAGACAGTTCTTGGTTGAACCTTCATGAATAGGTTCCAAAAATCGCATCTGTTCTGGTAATTTGGACTGTTTCCGGATTTGCACGAGGACTTACCTGTGAGGAACCACCATGTGTGCAATGCGACCCGAGCATGAAGCAGAACGCCTGCGATGGAAAACGGACCAAGCCCGCCAGCTACAAGAATCGGCTCCGGAGATTTTGGACCTTGAAATTGTTTCGGTGGATATCGAGAATCCATTCTCGGAAGAGATCAGGAGGGAGTATATCCGTAAGAAGATACATCGGGTGGCAGAGACTTTGAAGATCCTGGCCAAAGTGACCGCAGTCACCCGATCGGCATCGAATCGTCAGCCCAATGATTTCATTCATATTGTCTACAAAATTTGGCATGGCCTTGTCCCAGGCTCTCAAACACATAATCCTCAAAAATTACAGCCTGCCGATTGTGTGCGAGCCTATTTGCGCGCAGTCGAACCGGAAGAAAAGGCAGCCGACGAGGCCGGGTCTACCTATGAGATCGCGGCAGACCTCTTGAGCTTTGAGTCTTGTTCTTCGCTGAGCGGATTGAGGCGATCTATGCATCGACTTTGGACATCACTGTTTAGAGGGGATTCAGGGTGAGAACGATCCTGAAAAAGCTCATGTAAACATGTGTTTCGACATGGAGAGGTGGTTGGGTCATACCTCCACTGGTCTGTTGATTTTTCATTTGAGGATTGGGTCTATGACGATGCACACCTCCATCAAACATTCACAAGTTCTTTTACATTGGATGTAAAGGAATGGTGAAAACACTATGCGTCATTCTGTGTTGATGAGCATTATAGGGCTCTCGATGGTTGCCGGATGTTCCGAGCCAAGCACCGGGAGCGTTTTGTTCGTCAACGATTCCTCCAGCCTCATTATGCGGGCTGAGGTGAAGGTTTGCGAGGATACCCTTTTGTTTGAAGCATTACAGCCTAGGGATAGGCAACATTCCTTTTTTCATGTAAACGGGGAATGTCAGTATGCGGTTACCATCACCTTTTCGGATCAACCCCCTCTGGAGGCTCAATTGGGCTACCTGACCTCAGGCTTTGATTGGGTCGATTACCTGGTGGTCACCGACGCTGAAGTGCAGTTAAATCCCAAAGGGTATCAGGGATCCATTCTTTCCCATTAAGAATGGGGCTTGCTGTCCGGGGCAGTTGGTGCCCATTCCGACTCTTGCCCACCAGAACTGCCAGGTAGATATAGGTGTGTGAAGTGAAAGTGCCCAATTTTATACCTGTTTGAGCCTAGCTTGTCGTCAATAATCCAGAACGTCTGTGAAATTTCTTTTTGTTTCACTAAATTGTTCTCCTTTCCTCTAGCATTTGCCTTCTTCAACCGATAAATGGGTTGAAGGGCGAGGCGTTTCTCTCCCCTCAACTTATACAAACCAAATTCAATAGAAAACATGTTTTGAGCCCTCAACATCCCGCCCGAAAAAGAGGCGTGAATCAGGAGAAACGGTTATGGGACACCAGTGGACAAAAGAAGACGATGTTGTCGCATTGTATCTTTACAAGTATTCTGAAAGCGGCACTGGTCTAACAAGGGCAGACATCGCCTCGTGCCTTGGGGTGACGGAAGCGAGTGTCTTGATGCGAATAGCTAACTTTACAGCCTTGGAGGGGAAAGGTGGACTTGAGAATATAGCTCAGGTGTCCAAGGAAGTATTTGAAGAATATGCTCAAGTCTCCCAAGCGGACCACCTAAGGGAGATCGAGCGGATTCTGGAAAGGAAGGGGGTAGGGAAGTCAGGGATCTTGGAAGGTGTGGACGCCGTGATCGACCGGTTCCTCAAGGTGGAGGAGATCGGAACCACTTCCCCGCATTATCGGCACAAACAGAGCTGTCTGCATCTCTCTCAACAACCTCTGGTGGAACTAGACAGTCAAGCCCTCATCAACTCGTTGTATAAGATCATCTGTCGAAATTGGGAAGGATCCCGACAACATTATGAGAAGCCTCCCTCACAGGAAAACTGGCGGCAAACCCGTCATCCGGATTTCGCTCCTAAAAATAGTAGCCCAGAGGTTACGCTGGAACGTACCCTTATTCAGGCCACGGATGAAACGTGGGTCAATCAAGTGCCCACTTCATCCGGACTTACGGGTCCCTACTACGACAAGGCAAGAAACATTGATCTGGTGCATGATCTGGGAAGAGGGGTCTGGGAGTTCGTCGAACTGAAGGTGAACAGTGACACTCCATTGTATGCAACCATGGAAGTCCTCCTGTACGGTCTGCTGTTCGTGTTCTCTCAACGGAATCAGCAGAAGCTGGGGTACGACCCCTCAAACAGGCTCTTGGGGGCAAACCGAGTGCATCTGAAAGTCCTGGCGCCTTCGGCCTATTACTCTCGGAATCAAGACGGGGAACGATACCATTTACAATGGCTGGAACAATCCATCAATGAAGGCTTGAAGGGTTTCTTAAATCAAGGGGTGCAATCCGGTCTACAGATGGATTTTCAGTTTGAAGCCTTTCCTCCGCACTTCTTGTGGCCGCTCGATCCGACCCATGCTGAAGAGGAGGTCCTTCGGACGGCGTTACAACAACGGTATCCGGTCTATGGCGGAACGTGTCAAATCCGCTCGCGTATTGAGAACAACCTCTTTCCCTTGTCCCATGCAGCATGCGAACCCTGGGATGAGTTCCCCTGGCACATCGGACCAAACCGGGAAATCGACACGCACCTCGCCCATTCTTCACAGGCACTGGCCATCGATGTCTTCGGGGCTATTCAAAAATCTCCAAGCCGTGACGTAATTCTGGATGCCCTTGCCGAAAACCTCGGACTTCCCCCGGGAGGGCCGTGGACCGTGAATCTCGAATGGGTAGTGCCTCGGTCGCTCCTTAACGAACAACGAAGCACCCAGGTGGATGTACGTTTGGAAAGTCCCCACGCGGTCTTGTTGTGCGAGTGCAAATTTACGGAACAGAATGGAGGAGGCTGTTCGCAGACGCTCAGAAGGCGGGGGGTACCCCAATGCAATGGGCACTACGAACAGCAAACCAATCCCCTGAACAATGTGGCAAGCCGCTGTGCCTTGAGCGGAAAGGGTATCCGCTACTGGGAGGTCATCCCGGAGGTGTTCGCTCTCGATAGGGAGGTCGACCATCAGCCCTGTCCCTTTGCCGGTCCAACCTATCAGTGGATGCGGAATCTGATCTCGGCCTACGAATATGCCAACACTCAGGGGAAGCGACCGGGTGTGGCCATCGTCTATGCCGATGCCCCTGATCTTCCGATGGCCAAGGAGGTCCGGTCTCCGGAGTGGGGAGAATTTGTGCAGACGGTTAAACAGGAGCAAGTGATCTTCAAAACGCTGTCTTACCAGGAAATCGTTCAATTAGCGTGCGATGTTGTAGGGGAGAGCGATGGAGATGAACATGTGTGGCGTGATCTAGCAGATTGGGTGGACCGGAAGATTGGTAGTGTGAGCGCCTACGATGTGTAGATGGGCACTCGTTAGGGCTTCGGATCTTGATAGGGTTGTCGGAGGAGGACGTTGTCGTATTCCGCCCGTTTCAACCTGCCCCATTCCGGATTGACCGCATCTAACAACTCTGCATGCTTGGCAAAGAGTTGCCGTCGGAAATCTTCAGTTTTTATCCGATGGGTCCGTTCATAGTCTGACGCCAAGGTCCAGGTAAGATCGGATACCAGCCAATACAGTAACTCCTCCGGGTCCGTGGTTCGTCTCTCGCGAAATCGGCGACCTCTATCGGTTACCACATAGACCAGCGTGGCTCCTTCGTGTTCAATATGGGGATGGCCGTCATTTTGTGGGGTCTCGGCGAAGCGAAGGTACTGCTCTGGGGCAGCAAGGCTTTTCCCCATTTCATAATACCGTGCTCTGAGAGACAGGAGGCTTTGCCGCATAGTTTTGGCGAGCTCCTCATATGATTCCATGGTTTGCAAGGGGGAGATTCCTACACTCGCCTCCATTCCCCTCCCTGTCCGTGATAGGTTTCTACCTCAAGCAGAAAACGGGTCCTGCAGGTTGGGCATAAAAATTCGTACTGGAGGTGATCGGAAGGCCACGGCCTACCAAGGTCTAAATTCATGAAAGAGGTCTGCTCGACCATGTCGCCAGGAGATTCATTGGCAATGCATCGGAGGAGACCATCATCCACTGCCGTCCGAATGTTTCTGACGATGCGTCGAAATTGTTCGGGGCCGTGAATAGGAATCTGTGCCTCAAAGGGAGAACACGTTTCACACATCAGCAACTCCAAGCAACGGGCTTAGGAATTTACTAGTTAGGTTGAGAACAACGCTATCACCGATCATTCTCGCAGGTTTTGACAAATGTGCAAGAGGATGATTGACTGGGTTCACGGATAGAGAGGCAGCGGGCCGAAAACAGAAAGGGCTTTCGATTATGGCAGCTTGATTGGAAGGGAAGTAGAGCGGAACCTGTTATGGGATGAGTCCAATGGCTGTCGTCGGCAACATCTAAGCCCCACCTTTGCCAAGGTGGGACTTAGATGTTCGAGGACCATATCGTTCCGAGAGGAACTAAGTGTATTCAAGTCACTTCTTCTCCGAAACCTTTCTTTAAAAATTGGACATGGAAGGTAAATCAACCACGGTATTTTCCCCAAATCCACAGAATGGATGTCCAAACCCGTTGGCCAAATCATAGATGATATTGTCATCTCCGGCTACGGGTGGTATCGCCCCACCATAATTCGTCGTGTTCACCCCTCCGGGAATCTTCGTAAAGCCCAGGGCATGCCGAATGCGCCAGGCAATGACATGATCCGCACAAGAGCTATCCCCACTGACTCCGATTCCCCCAACGACTTCTCCGGTATTTTGATCATAGAGTGGTAACCCACCTCCAAAGACATTGACCCCACCGATTCTTGTATTTTGGCCGGAGGTAGCTGGGTCCTGGGATGTCCCAAACTGCGAGGAGAGCCCTCGATAGGCCACATCCGGATCAACCGGATTGCTTTCCTGCAGACCGAAGAGACTCCCACCAGGTTGAACGGCGTTGTATAAGTTTGCCGTAGAAAGGGCCAACTGATTATTGCTGAAGGCATTGGCGGTGTTGGCCTTTTGCATGGCGATCACCCGGCTTCCCGGCCAGGGATCTGAGCCGGTTGTCTTGGTCACCACAACCACTTGTCCATCCCGATCGACGATGGCTGCCCACATGCGAGCTGGAATAAAAATTCCTCCGTTATTCACGCCTCCAGCAGAGGCTGCATCAAGGACAGCCGTTAGTTCACCATGCGTTGGTAAGCCATTAGGACCTAACGCGAAGGCGGTGGGACTGGAAAAACACATGACAAGAGCGAGTAAAAAAACAGTCGAACAAAACTTTTTGATCCTCATCATCAAACACCTCCTAATGGTTAATATGAGAGTGGAATCCCTCTCTTTAGGGTGGAACTCTTGCATGTCCTCAGTTGAAATTTCATGGGTTCCACGCGACCTGAAAAGGCCGGAACTCGGGAGCGTGAAGTGTACGAGAATCAGCCTGTTTGTCAACTCGCTTCAAATCAAGCCAAGGACGGTTCCTCAAGCCTGCGACTATGCCAAAGGGTCCATTTAAATTGGACGGAATTGTAGAATCTCTTTGCTTGTCTTGATTCCATCTCGTGAACGTATTTTTAGCTCACAGACACACCCGTGCGAGTATTTTCTGCTAGGTTAGAAGCATGAGTAAATGTTAGGCAATCCCCTCGAAAGTGGGGGGGGGAAGAAAAAAGAAAGAAATGGAATGGGTACTGTCAGAAACGACAACATGATCCTTGGGGGACCTTAGAGAGCATTGCTCATCCTTCATGGAGAATAGAAGGAATTTTCATACGATACATCAGGCCACACCGTAGAAATATTTTCCCATTTTCTTATCCGGGAGTCTTCCTTATCCTGCACTTGCACCAACACCTTTGGTTATTCCGCCGGGTTTTTCCCTTTTCAAAATCACCACTTAAAACATTTGTCGGCTTCAGAAAAATCTTAGGGCTCAAAAAGGCCTCACTTTTGCTGCGACCTATATCGTGAAATTTCTGCCAAGGGAATTTTGTATTCATGTATTGGCTTTCAAAGGAGAAGTTTTGCCAATAAAAGGACAAGACGGACCAGAATACCAAGAATCATCTTTTCCCGGGTTCTACCGATAATAGGTAATTGATAAAAAGACTGCCGATCACCTGAATGTGCGGCTCTTTGGCGATTAGTGTATTTTTCTTTCCATTCACGAAAAGGAAATTTGTCATGAACACAACCCCCCGTTGGCCCCTTCATTGTCTCCATCTGCTGCTAGTTATGCTCATGATGTCTTCCGTGGCGCTTGCCGAAAATGCCGTGCAACGACCCCACGAATCCATCCCCAGTTTTCTTGGTTATGTGGAGGATGAGTTTATTGTGGTGTTGTCTCCAGAGGCTAGGAGAAGGGTTACTGTCACGACAGGGCAAAGTGGCAGACCACAGGTGAATCTCCCTTCGATGGATGCCCTGATGAATCAATATGGAGTCCAACGGTTTCACCGACAATTTCCCACCGCCAAACCACAGACGGCTACCTCAAAGTTTGTGGACCTTACCGGGTATTTTAAGGTTCGATTGAAACCCGGTAAAAATTTAGACGTGGCTCTGAAAGGCTTTCAAGGGAATCCCCATGTCGATCATGTGGAAAAAATTGGCATCCATACTATGACCTTGACCCCCAACGACCCCTATTACGAAAACTCCCCAAATCCTAACTTTCCCTTCGATCAATGGCATTATCGGGGGCCTTATGGAATTGAGGCTGATTCCGCCTGGGATTCCGAAACCGGGGACTCTTCTGTTCTAGTAGGCATACTGGACAGCGGCACCCGGTATTTCCATCAAGACCTTGGTGGTGACCACCCCACCTGGGGACCGGATGCCCCATTTGCTGGTGGAAATATATTTATCAACCCCGGCGAGACTCCTGGGAATGGAACGGATGATGATGGCAATGGCTATGTGGATGATACTATAGGGTGGGACTTCGTCAGCAGCGCCGGTGGCCGTGGGGTTTCCTGTATCGACCAAGACTGTTCAGGGTCAGACAATGATCCAGACGATTTTAACGGCCATGGCACTCATGTCAGTGGGACAGTGGGCGCGATCACCAACAATAATTTCTTGGTAGCTGGGATTGCCGGAGGCAGTGGAAGTGGGAACGGTGTGAAGATCGTACCGCTACGCATCGGGTATCACGCCAGAGTCTTTTTTCAAACCACCGGCGTCGTGCGAATGGACTGGGCCGCGGAAGCGATGCACTACCTTGCGGATCTGGTCGATGCCGGGCACAACGTGGCAGCGGTCAATTGCTCATGGGGCTCCTCGGATTCTGGGGGCTTGAGTGCAGCCGTCGATAACCTCCTTGCCCACGATGTGATGGTTATTGCTGCCGCCGGAAACAGTAACTCGAGCAGTGCAGATTTTCTCGGAACCAAAGCCGGGGTCATGAACGTGGCGGCCACGGACGTCAACGGAAACGGTGCCAGCTTCACCAATTACGGCTCGTGGGTGGATGTGGCAGCTCCGGGGGTGGATATCGTCAGCACCTTCCGTAGCCCTGATGACTCCGATCCCAACAATCACTACATCGCCTCGATGAGCGGCACCTCCATGGCAGCCCCTCATGCCTGTGGGATTGCGGCCCTCCTGGAATCCTGCGATACCAGCCTCACCCGAACAGACAAGTTCAATCTGATCGTACAGAATACCATGCAATACTTTGACAACCGGGACCTGGGTTCAGGGATCGCCAATGCCGATTTGGCGTTGGCCGCTGCTGGATGTGGCATGACCTGTGACCTCGATGCCGATTTTAGTGCGACACCGACTTCCGGGGTGGCCTCCTTGGACGTGAGCTTTACCGACCTGTCCAAGGGCACCGGGATTACCTCCTGGTCATGGGATTTTGGTGATGACAGTACCTCCACGGCTCAGAATCCTCAACATTCCTATACCGCCGCTGGGACCTACACAGTATCCCTCACGGTGTTTAACAGTGACTGTGACAAAACCGAAACTAAAGTTGGCTATGTAACCGTCAGTGAGGTGCCAACTGCGAACTTCACCAGTGACGTGACCGCTGGGGATGCTCCTCTCACGGTGTCCTTCACAGATCTATCTACCGGAACACCAACGTCCTGGTCATGGGACTTTGACGATGACGGGGTTGAAGACTCCTCGAGCCAAAATCCTTCCCATACCTATACGGCTGCCGGCATCTATACTGTAGTATTGACGGCCACCAATGGGGCAGGGTCGGATACCATGACCAAGGTGGACTATATCGTGGTCAGTCAAGCCCCTGCGCCTACGAGTGCGTTCAGTGGCACTCCAACATCGGGGAATGCTCCTTTGTTGGTGACCTTTACGGATCAGTCGAGTGGAACTCCGACGTCCTGGTCGTGGGATTTTGGCGACGGCAATTCCTCCACTGCACAGAATCCCCAACATACGTACACCGTTCCCGGCACCTATACCGTGTCGTTGACCGCCACCAATGGGACTGGGTCGGATACCCTCACGAAAACGGGGTACATTACCGTGGACGAGCCTCCGACGCCTACCGAGATGTTGGTGTTCGATATTGTGGTGACCAAACAAAATTTGGGAAGAGGAAACAAACTGGGTCAGGCAGTTGTGACTATCCAGGATAATGCGGGGAATCCCATACAAGGTGCTATGGTAACCGGAGATTTCTCTGGGAAAACCAATGAGGCTGGTATCCAGGGCCTTACCAATAGTAGTGGCCAAGCGACCATCTCTTCTGCCACCGCTCGTGGAGGAGGGGAGTGGTGCTTTACGGTCACTGATGTCCAGGGGAGCTTGGACTACAACGCTTCTCTGAATGAAGTAACTCAATCCTGTGAAAGTGGGGATGTCTTTTAAGGGGAGTCCCATGAACACACATGAAAGGACGAGAGGGGGATTTTGAGCTTGACCAGGTGTGACAACCTGGTCTCCTCACCAACCTTTCATAAGATCAGCCGATAACAACATTTCCCAAAATACGCCTCACCCCCTCACGGGGGTGGGGTGTTGTCTTTCTAATCAAATATACATTTCAGACACAAACCTCTCAATTTCATCGATTGAGAGAGGAACTATGTATGGAGGTAGTATGCAGTTGTCTTACGGGAATAAGACAGAGAAGGTAAAAATGAATCGATAGTTTTCGGTCCCCTCTCCTCCCTGTTGATCATCCTCCTCATTGAGATCTTTCCAGATCGGCACCTTCGCCCCGACGGCCGCACTGATATTCCTCCAATACCCGCGCAATCCCCCAAGCAGGTAGATCATGTCTCCACCCGTGGCTCGTTCATCCTCGCCATTGGTGCGATCTCTTCCGAGATGGAGGTATTGGGGTTCTCCAGAGAGGTCCAGCCGGACCTTGAGTTCGGGATTGGTGTAGGCTCGATAGACCAAGGCCGGATTGACCCGGTATTCAGTCCCGAAGCGCGTGCGATTGCCATCGGCATACGTGTTTTCGGTAAAGGCGTTCCGGGACAGTTCCAAATTCACCGTCCACCGGTCGGCGATAACCCGGGTGGCGGTCAGCCCCGTATAATAAGAAGGAGACCCAAAGCCGGTCGATTTGCCCGGATCGATGTTACCGTCATCGTCTTGCACATTCTCATCTCCGGTGGGAATCGTAAAACCTCCGATCAGGGTAAAGTGCCAGTCTTCGAAATCGTCCAGACTTTCATTCGCCGGAATCAGACGAAACCCTTCATCCCATTTGAACCCGATTTGTCCAAAGAAGGAAATATCCGAGAAGCCACTGGTGTCAAACCCGCCGGGTTCATCCTCCTTCTGATTGTAGGGAACGAACAGATAGGCCGAGAACCATGGGGTAACGCCATACCCGAGGCCACCAATCCAGAAATTGGCATAATCACTCTCGGGGTTCGAGGAGTCCGAGTCGAACGTCTCATAATCCGCATGATCGAGCTTGAAGTAGAGGAGAACTTTTCCGTCCGGCAAGGTGGCGGACGTGGCGGCTTCGATTGGCGCCCCGGGGCCTTGCAGCGCGGCGGCACCGATGCCGGCGACCCCATGGTGAGCAGAGGCGGGAAGAGTCCAAGTTCCCAGGACTACCAGGGTGCTGACGAGAGTCATCCATTGAATGTGGAAGAACGACCGATGCCCTGTCATGGGTCAATCATAGGTAACTGAAAGAACACGGTGGTGCTGCGGAGGAGGGTATCCGCCTTTTGAAGATCGGGAGCGGGCTCTTTCACACTGCCGGTGATAACCTGAAGGCCACCATGCCGGATGCGAATATTGATCCGGCCGTCGGGCCCGGTCACCCCCCGAGGATTGCCATCATAGGCCACCGTCACCCCCTGACGAGGTGTTCCCGCCTGCAAAACCACCAGGCGAAGTTTATCCCCTTCCTCTTCGAGGAAAGGATCCCGTTCGAAAAAGATCTCCAACCCCTGCGGTAAAGATGGGGGATGATCAAAGGGAGTCCAGGCATTGAGCAAGGTGGTACTCTCGATCGCACGCCACGAACTGAGCGCCTCCGGAACGGCTTCCTTCGGTTGATTGAACGTCTCGATTCCGGTTACGGACCAATAACCCGAATCCACTTCCACCGTGAGCCGGGCACAGGGACTGGGAATCCGTGCGGGGTACCGGGTTGGAGGGGGGACCGATCGAGGAACTCCGTCAGGTGAGACACACGTCACGTGCTTGATGATGGCCGGGTCATAGGGCACGAGTGATTCCCCTTCATGGTCGCCAAAATGATGCCCGCGATAAAACACATATTCTTGTCCCTCTCGCTCAAACCAATAATCATGAGCCCAGACAGGAATCTGCATGAGAATCGCCACACCAAAGGCAAAACCCATGACTCGAGTGTAAGAAAGTTTGAAGATGCGACAATGGAGCTGGATCATGAGAAGGGGAATGGAACGTGACAATCTGAAATGGGAAATAAGAAGTATGCTTATCAAATCTAGATGCCGGCCAAAAGAGATGATCATGAAAAATGGGACACAGAAATGTCAACCTAACTTTTGTCAGATTGCTTGGCATGATCAATTTGTTGAGAACGAACCCCATATGCGTATCGAGGTCTTAGGGTAGGGTGAGAGTTGGGGGGAAGCCTGCATCAGGATCTGCGGTCGAATATCGTTTTTCCTCGTTTTGTGTAAGTGCTCAAATACATGAAAAGCTTAATCATCATCATCTTTGTCACCCTTTATCTGCACCCCAAATACTTCGACCGTTTCGCCAGAGGTAAAGGGGAAAAATCGTCCGCCTTGAAAAACCTCTCCACAGCTTACCGCCAGGCGGTTTCCCGCTACAGCCGGTCCGCCATACATCGCGCCCCGTCGGCAATGCATCTGATGCAGATAGGAACCATCCTCAAGATCTACTGCATACAACGTCCCATTATAGATCGGCCAGTACACGACATCATTGGCCAATGCCGGGATGCCGTGGGAGTGGGCCAGTCCAGAAACTGCGACGGGAATGTCCGGGCTATCGGGCATGTAGTGAACCGGCACAGACGCATCGATTCGGTTCTTGTGCACGTGATCAAACGAGAGCCCAAACTTGAACCGCGCATCTGTTTCATTGAGGCCGATCATCTCACACAGAGGATCATCGGCGGGTGTAATGGCCCTTGCGGGAACAGACTGCCATCTCAAGTTGCCCGTGCGGATGTCAATCGCGTTGAGAACACCCGTATTGCAGACTTTGCTCCCGTCAGCCAAGACATGCTGATACGAACCGGAGTCCTCCTGGATTTCGTCTAACAGGATGCCTCCGGAACACGGGACCATCAGGGTCTTTCTCTTTCGATCATAGGAGACGCCAAAGTGGATGCCACCAAGTGGGGTTCCTGTACACACGTCTGCATTCCAGACCTGCTCTCCGGTCTTGGCATTGAGCACGAAGAGCATCCCCGCCTTCGTCCCTGCGACTACGACCTTGTTCTTGCCCACCTGGGCGAGCACAGGTGCACTGCCTCCAACATCCCAATCTGGTCCAGGTACGGGGACCGTACAAGGAAACACGGGATTGTCCGCATCTAGCCCGCATGAGGCCTGCCAGACGTCCATCCCGGCCGTGGGAACATGCCAGGCATATGTGCCGTCATAGGCATTCAACGCGATGATTGAATCGATGGCCAAGGTTGCTCCCTGGGACGCATAGGGGGGTGACGGAGTGGGATACGTCAAGGTCTTCGCCCAAGCCGCGGCCTGATCGTAACAGTCTTTTGCCCCCTCGCCGGTCTCGCCTGTTTTCGTGATTTCACGATCGGTTCCCGCGATCTGGAACGGCAGGATGGGCTGCGAGAGACATTCATACACGGACTTGGGAGCCGAGTAGGCTTGCCCGCTCCCGAAAAAGACCAGGCCCTTCCCCTTCTTCCCTGCACCGGGAAGGAATGAGGCTCCGCTGGTCCAGACGCCGCCGCCGGTAAACCAATCTCCATCCACCTCTGGGTTCCAATCCTCCGGAGGCGGGGGCAGGGTAAATTGCTTCCATTTCACAAAGGGCACACCACCGTTTTTTCTTCCAAAGAGATCGACTGCCACCATCTGGCCCCGAAAGGATAATTTGGATAAACCGTTGTTGATAAAGGGCGGGAAGACAAATCCATTAAAGACGTTATTTAAGCTCGCAAAGCCAAAGTAGGCCACTCCCTTATGTATCGCCGGAGCACTCAATGAAGAAATCGCGTAATCCTCAGGTTTCACACGACCAGTTGCATCGAGTGGCGTCAAGGGCAATACCCATTTCTCTGCCCCCGTCCTGGCATCTAATGAAAAGCCGAACATGATTTCGGTGTGTAACAGCAAACCGGCCGGATCGCTGAACACCGACAATCCGAAGTGGTTTGAAACACCCACGTAAAACAGGACAGGCGTCCCACCCTTATCGATGTACCAGGCAGGACTGACTCGCACGGCCGGAATTCCCGGTGCTCCAACGGGAAGAATCCCGAGGATGTCGTTCACATTGCGAGACCAAATCTCCTCGCAATTTTCTGATACGCCATTGCCGTCCGGGTTTCGGGGAAGTCGAGACGCGCCCACTTCACCCGCGGTCCCGACCCAGTAGAGCACATCGCCGACTAAGATAGGTTTCGCGGCATTGGTCGCTCCCGAAGCCTCTCGCTTGTCATACCGTGCCCCGCATAAACCCTCAAGGTTTGGCACATCCTTCTTCGTAATCAGCGTGCCAGGTGAGTTGTCATGATCATTGTTTCTATTCTGGCCGTACGTCCCCCAATCTCTTTTGGCTTGTCTCTCGTTATTGTCGTTGCTGGCGAAGCCCGTACTCATGCCGGCTGCTGAAACGAGATGACAGCCTATCAGTAACACCAAATACAGGAGTGTTTTCATGACGCTTTCCCTAGTGAGGTGAAGGAGAAAGCCACATCACATAGGGTGACGTGGCTTCGAGGTTACAATAATCATTCTTTCTAAACGGCGCGGGCTACCCATGATGTGGTACCATCTTCATTCTCCGGCCTAAATCCTGGAGAGCGTGGAATCATCCCGCCTGGATTCTCCACTACCCTGGTATCAGCCCAATCCAAATTTTGGCTCGATCGAACAAGGCCAAACCTGAAGGGGAAGGGGAAAATCATTAAGAGGCAACTAGCAAACCGAAAAGGGTCTGGCCGCCTCGTCAAAGATCCAATCTAGTTTTTCAAATCACCGGATGTCTACAGACACTTGGCAATCCTTGCACCGCATGCAACACCTGTTCGGACCCTAATGGGCAATGAGTGAGGAGATGGAAAGAAAAGGGGTGTTGGGAAATGATTTCGGTGAGCGTGTGGATCTCTGCGCGAGTTCAGAATACTCCTGAAGCTAATTTATGGGTCTTTTCCCTGAAAATCGCTCACCTGAAAGGCCAATGGGTGATGAAAGTTATGGGATAAATTGGTAAAGTTTGGGGCCGATCATCTAATCAGGAAGGGAAAAAGACCTTTTCCCTACAAGGACCGTCCCTACCGACTTATGAAAACCCTCTCTCGTTTCATTATCTATTCTCGATATCCATCTACAATGAATGGAGGTCATTATGGGAAGTATGATGGTCAAGTGCCTGAGTCTTTTACTATTGATTGGAGGAGGGACATTGATGCCCTCCATCAATCAGGCTGAAGCCGCTGATTACAAAACCTACCCGGCAAGCTACTGTCGTCCCGGTACCTCGACGTACCGCTTTGGGGTGGGAACGCTTTCAGTTGGTGGGGTGAGTAACGTGAGTCGAGACCGAGCGTTGAATATCAATTGCCCTCTCGTTCGAGACTACATGGCCGCCGATGCCGGAATCAGCAAAATCCAAGTGTGGTTTCGTAATACAAACCCTCAGAAACGCATCATTTGTATGGTGGTGACCATTCAACAGAATGGGAGACCGGTCCATTATCAGCGGGGTGTTTCACGCCCAGGCGTTGTGAATGGATCTCTGACCATCCAGTACGGGAAGGATGCAGGAGTCTGGTCATCGTATACCCTGACATGTACCCTCCCAGAAAGCCCGAATCCGAGCGATCCGGTCACCATTCATAATTTCCGAGTCAATGAATATGATTAAAGCATTTCTTTTTAAACCGAGGTAAAAGAGGGAGCATCGATATGCAACGCACAATCCAAATAGAAGACCTCGAGTGGGTATCCCGAAAAGGAGAGCAACCATGACACACTTGGTTTATTCATTCATCAAAACCTGGGTCATCCCAGCAATAATCGGAATCGGATATTGTGTGGTCCCTCCCGCAACAACCTTTGCGGCGGAGGATCAATACAAAATCCCGGGTTGGGCCTGTAAACCAGCCGGGAAAAGTGGGGGTACGGCATTTCTTCATGCCAAATATCAGTCCCGTGGCCGTATTTATAATACCCATACTTCGATCACGATTAAGGTCGTCTGTCCCCTGCATATTAAAGAAGGGGTGAATCGATTCAAAAAAGTGTTGATCTACTATACCAATAATCATTCTCAAAGAAGTGTGGAGTGCACCCTGAACGTGGATTGGCGGGGTAGGAACTCCGGATATAAAGGGCAAAGTCCTCTAGGTCCCCGACAAGGGTATTTCCCTATTTCCGTCGCCCACAGGACAATCGGGTCTTCTCATTTCCTGTCGTGCCGGATTCCCTCGAAGACGACTGCCGGCTTCTCGAGTATTGATAGTATTCATGTCTACCTGAACAAGCCAGATAACCCTGGCGGAGTGGTGAACGCTAACCTTCCGGCTCTGGCCTGTCACCCCCTATCGGAAAGTTTACGCAATCAGTACGACAATGACTTTACAGATGGGAAACTGGTGAACCTTCATCGAACGGGTCCTCTTCAGGTGGTGTGCCCTCTGGTCCGCGACAACACCAAAACCACCCAATCCCCTTGGATTCAGGTCTTTATGGAAAACCGGAATCCCAATGCCCGATTCCCAGCTTCTTGTACCACCTGGGTCACCAGTTCCTCACAGCGAAAGAGCGCCAGAATGCGGTGGGATGATCCTGATAAGGACGGGACTGGCCGCTTCGTGACCTATCGAAAGGTTGCCATCAATTCCAACGACGCCATTTCCGTGGTTTGTACGATCCCTTCCAAATCGGCTAGTGGAATTTCCTCATGGATGCAGATGATTGAATATAGCGAATAATCACGTTTCACTTCAGAGAGATATTTGGTTTGGATGAAAAAAATCTGTTTTGGAAATCTATATGAAGTTAGTTGTCAGGAAGCCAAAAGGCTTGACCTTTTTCAGGGGTCAGGCCCTTTGGCCTCAATTTCGGCTCACTACAGAAGAATGGATTGGCAGGAACAGTCACTCATCATGATGGTGATGTGTCTACTTGTGAACGTTTCTTCATCCGGCTTGTGCTTACTTCTCATTGGGATGAACCTGGGCGGTGGAAAAGGTGGTATGCATGAGTTTATCGTCCTTTATCGACACCATATGATAACACCCTCGAAAGGGGATGACCCCCACGGAAGCCTTACTCTTTTCACTGAGAAGTGGCCGGTGGTCAAACCACTCAATCCGATTATTCTTGGCCTTATTCCGGCCGTATAGCATATGCCCCAACGTATCTGTTTTTTTCCCTAAATGAATAAGGTGCATCCCATACGGATAGTAGGAGGCCAATGTTGGGGCAGCGGAAGTCAGCGGGCCCCGGATCATCACACTTCGTCGCCATCGACGCCCGTCAAATTGGGCATGCCATAAGCTATTGGGTTCAATATTCCCGTCGGTTTTATACACCATATGTAACCGACGAGCGGCGGAACCACTGGTCACCCGAGCTAAGGCCGGGGCTTTATCACTCGAACGACCAGGAATTCGCACATTCACGGTCCACCCATTGCCTTTATTCATCGAATGCCAAAGATTGTTGGAGCGATCACCTAAATGCACCATATGCAGTTGACCCTTCCAGACACCTAAAGCCGGAGTCGTTTTACTTTTCTGTCCGGAAATTTTTTTCCTTGCACTCCACTTGCGCCCGTCAAAGGTCGAATGCCAAAGATGATTGGGGTCCCGTCGGACATCTCGCGCTCCACTTATGTGAACCATATGTAGACGGTTCTTATAGGTGGCTAAGGCGACCCCTGCTTTAGAATGCTGCTTGGGAATTCTCCCATATTTAGATTGTTTACTTGAGAGACTCGGATCTCGGTATGGTCGCCAGCTTGTACCATCGAATTGCCAATGGTACAAATCCTGAAATTTTCCCCAATGCATGATCGGATGATATTTCCTAAGCCGGGAAAAATCCGTTGCGACCATATGTAACTTATTCTTAAACACGCCTAAGGCGACTGACCGGTTACCACTTATCTTAAATTTTACCTCCTGTCCTATTCGTTTTTGATAAGGCCCACAATCCGTTGGTTTTCCCTTGGCCCCTCCGCTTGGGGCTTTGGTTTGATTGCTGGGCCGCGAAGTCGAAGTTCGGGAAGTCGAAGTGTTTGAACCAGCAACTTTCAGCTGCGCTTTGCTGGTGCGGTTCACAAAAGCAAACTTCCACCCTCGAGGTCGAATGCCCGACGCAGTTCCTGCTGCCTCCATTCCTTCACCATTGGGCATGAGGAGGGCCACATGTAACACATCCGGTGTGTCGGGGTCCGAAAACGTCCGAACGATGGGTTCCTTAACCTCTTCTTCATGTGCGCCTTTTTTGGCCTCAAGTAGCAGAGAGGTTGATCGGGATTCGCCTTCCGGAAGCAATTTGAGCCATGATTCAGTCGTCTCGACGTGATAAGTCCCAGGGGTCACCAGGACATCCTGCCCATCAACACCAAGAAAATGTAAGGGTTGCGTTAATTCAAGTGTGGGAAGAGAAGAGGGATTGGCAGACTCACTCCAAGCTATCTGAATCCCACACCCCAGGATGAGTAAGATACAGGTGGGTAACAGCATGCGGTTAATCATGGGAACCTCTTTTGTAAGGAATGGACGGAAAAGATCCTTTATTGGGGTACGTCGACCATTGTTGTCAAACGGTTCGATCCATATTCCTTATTCTTTGAGGAATGCTGGCAACTCTCTATAGTTTTGTCAACTGAACTCCCTTACGACCGCCTGGGCCTTCTGAAAGCTCAAATGCTCGGCTACCTACGTCATCGTTTCCCCTCGGAAATTATTTGTCACGCACCCAAGCAAAGATTTCTCACTTTGTAACGCCTGATACCAAATCTCCTTGCTTCGGTCGTCGTCTCATGCGTGGGGCTCATAATCAGCTCATTCCCGTGTAAGGGTTTGAGATGTAGTGGGAGGGGGTGTGTTCATAAGGGAAGGGGAAAGCCCGCTTCTACTGGAGGCCTTCAAGTTACATGGACAATGCCTTGAATCCAACCGAAAGGGTTGTCAAAAGCAGGCCTTAAGAACAATAAAAACCAGGATAAGTTTTCTTGCTCGGACATTGCGAAAAGGTTCCTTTGAACTTTTTGTTGAAATTGTACGACACACTAATAGGGGCGAGTTAAGTGTGGGCACACTTACCCTTCAAGTACAAGAACCTTTTGCCTTTTTCATTTAAGGAGAGGGATATGAGATTGCAACATATGAACCGTCCATTCATCAGTTTGCTCACCCTGTTTTCTGCATTTGGAGGATGTGCCTCTCTTTCGTCTACCGGGGAGAAGGGGGAAGAGGAAAATCATTAAGAAGCAACTACCAAACCGAAAAGGGTCTGGCCGCCTCGTCAAAGATCCAATCGAGTTTTTCAAATCACCGGATGTCTACAGATACTTGGCAATCCTTGCACCGCATGCAACACCTGTTCGGACCCTAATGGGCAATGAGTGAGGAGATGGAAAGAAAAGGGGTCTTGGGAAAAGATTTCGGTGAGGCTGGTTAAAACCGTGTGGTTTCTGACAAGCTTTCCGACCGACCCCGGCGTTCGCAATCATACAAACACGCAGAAACAGTCAGCAAAAGGCCGTAAATTCTCGTAATGCTCCGATGTATTTAAGAAGGAAACGATGTAAAATATAGGCGACTGAAGGAGCCAATTATGATATCACCACGTCACCCATTATCATCGCCTCTCGTGAATGTAGCAGCATTGGACTCTAGCCAACGCCTCTCTTTGGCCGTGGCCCGGTTGGATGATCTGATTGCCCGACTGAGCCATCTTTCGACACTGTCCGATCAACCTTCTTCCCGAAAAGCCGAGGATCAAAGGTTGCCCACCACGATTCCCGCTGAGTCCAATCCGTTCGACCAGGACCTTTCGCTCAACTAACTGACATTCTCACTCCTCATGCGTGGCTCCGCTGCTTTGGCCCATGATTCTGGCTGATCAACAACAAGCCCCACACCCGAAAAGGCGAGGTATTTTCATCAGGATGAAGCGTTTGACTTTTGTTCCAAATTAATCGCGGACAGGATCGAATTAGAAACGCTACCCTATGAATCCAGCATGCTGAAACGTGAAAAATCCCAGACAGCCGACACTGGCCATAAGAATGCCCCCTCCCAGAAAACAAAAGTGGGAGATCGGCACACCAGGTTCCAAAACCGATTGCCTCGGATTGTTCGGATTGCAGAACACCTCGATTTCGTCCCCCACGGCAAACTGATCTATAATGCCTTGCGCCGTCCCTTCCTCCATGCCACCGTTTTCAAAGGCAATGCAATCACTGGTATACAGGCGATTTCCTACCTCATAGCGGTAAATGATGTTAGGGAAAAATGAATCCCTTTTCTTTGAACGAGGCCATTCGCCTCCACCCTGATAGTCTACCGTGGAACTGAGCACCGTCCCGGTGATTTTGACCCATTGACGACTTGACCAGATGTCCCGTCCTCGCAATCCGGTCCAAATGATGCTCCACAACCCTATGCCCATCATGACCAGAAATGTTCCTATCATAACCATCCCCTCTTGTTCGGGTTCTGAATATCCCAGTGTGCAGTACGTGATCCCATTGGGTCCTCTACCTAAACCCAGGTCAAATGGATGAATGAGAGAATGCCCTAAGACAGGTATCGTCGGAATTCCAGGATTCCTTAAGACGGTGGCCTGCAAGGGAATGGGTGCGTACTTGCTGAGATCCCCAGACTTGAGAATAACGGACAATAGAAGCAAAGAAGGAATAAGGAATATTGACCAACCTTTACCTCAACTCTCGGATTCTTCTGTCGGCAAATCCAGATCTGCTCTTCATGAGCATTGGTGAGACGCTCAAGATTACCGGCCAAGTCCAGTTTGGAAGCAGGCAAGTTTTTTAGGGTGTAAATTGGAACTGCGCGGATGATTGACTGTTAGAGGGTCTGTTGAGAGGAAGGCCAGTGGGTGAGGTGCCCACAGCGCAACTTTTATATGATAAAAAACCTTCAAATTCAGAAGGGAGCCCATGCAAAAGGTATTAATAGGGGAGGGACTCCCGCTCATGGACTTTAATGGCGGCTTGATCTGATCGCAACCGTGAGGTAAACCAATTATCAAGATCCGGGCACATATAATTGAAGTAACTCCGTTTCAGCACAAATCGTGACACATCCGTTTCGTGCTTCACTGGGGTATCCCGGTAGACAATGGCTCGTGCGATACGGACAAGGGCATACCACAGTGAATAATAAGCGACCCAGAGGCTGATCCCGGGTAAGACGAGATACACCCCTAGAAAAAAAAGAATGTCGCCTACACTGTAAGGAAAATCAGGCATCATCGTCTTGTCTCGCTTAGAGGAAATTTGACTCCAACGCTTCTCTTTCCTCTAGCCTACCTAAATAGTCTCTTCACCTCTCTTTCGGGTATCGGTCATAATCTTATTCTCTTGAAGACCGCGACCCATGCTTCAGGGAAGCCCCCACAATGGGAACAAAATGGCCAGAAAGTGGGACAAAGGAGAAGAAACGGAAATGTCTCCCACATAAAGAAATGAGGTTGGGCCATTGACGATGGGGGTGAGTTTAAAGCCAAGCTTATTTTTCTAGGGTGATGATTTGGTTGGAAACAAAGCAAAGCCCCACCTCCCCAGAGGTGAGGCTGCTGAAATGAGGGTAAAACTTGATGCTCCTTAATCCAAGTCAAGCACAAACAGGCAATCAAAGAATATGGAGTCACCAACCATGTTTGTGTGTTTGGTTAATCCACTAAGCCTGGAAGACGTACGGTCCCTGTCGCATTCTTAAATCGTCGTGTTCCTTCGAGGATCCCATTCTCTGACCCTGAGGCCCCTGTGATATGGGTGATCAAATTCCCACCGATGGTTGTGATAGGGGTCCTTGTGCCAAATCGTCCTACCTTACCCAGATTCAGTCAGAGGAACTGATTTTCGTGGAGAGATAGTTTTTCGCTATGTCTCTTGTCCATTAGGAAAATGCTTGCAAGGGCATCAAAGGAAATCGGAAGAAAACGATGTTGGTTTTTGATCCCCCCTGAAATCCGGGTGGTTGCTTCCGAGGGCACATGCTCAGCCAGCTTCCAGGTTGAGAAGACCTTTATAAAAGGGGCTGACCGGGAACAGGTGGGGGAATGGGGTTCCGATCATCGAGTGAACTTGAGACCCTCTCCATATAAATAAAGAGGAAGTCCCGAATGATTCCGAACCGATTTGTGTGGGCCCTGGTTTATGGAATACTGCTCCTGGGGTTGGTTGGATTCTCAGGGCGACCCTCCGCCGAGTTTGATTTTCCCAAACATGCCGTCCCCCTTGACCAGATCATTTCTGGCGGACCGGCCAAAGACGGCATTCCGGCCATTCTCAAGCCGGAATTTATCCCAGCGGACGAGGCCAATTTTCTCCAAGACCACGACCGGATTTTGGGCGTCATGGAGGCGGGCACCACTAAGGCCAATCCCTTTTCTGAACTTAAGAAAATCAACCGTCCCCTGCAGGACCGGATTCACGAACACCGTGTTCAAGTACACTTCAACGCTGAGGCACGCAGTGCGTTCGTTCTGGATGCCGACGGAAATCCATTCCGACGGTGATGGTCTTTTGGTTTGCCTGGTACGCCTTTCATCCGGAAACGGACGTGTTTGCCTTCAAGGAGAAAGACCCCGAACGATGAGACTTGGCCTCTCAATTTAGAGTAGCTGCTTGATAGCCAATGGGCCGGAGTGAAGATGGCTAAGAAGAATTAGATTAGTTATTGGCCATAGAGACAAGAAAATTTTCAAGAATATACAACCTTGATGACGAAATGGAATAGCCAGTCAATAGGTATTGGATAAGAGGGTTATTTGGTTGCTTGAGGAGGGCTTTTGAATTGTCGGTCGAATATATATTGTATGCCGATTATGACAGCAAGGATCAGGGGAAGAACTCCCCAGTTAAAATCGGACATGTATACCATCGGATAATGATTGCTAATCATAATAAATAATAAGGGTAAGGTTGCATAGTAATTATGAATTGATCGGGTCTTGGCCTTGGTGGCCAGATTGAGGTCGGGCCCCTGTTTGTCGGACGCCCTCGCCAGCAATTTCTTTTGGGCAGGAATGATCACCATGAAGACATTCCCTGCCATGATGGTTCCTATCATCGCTCCAACATGGATGTAGGCGCCCTGTGGGTTAAATAATCGCGTGAGGGCGAAGGCCGTGATAAGCACTCCAATCCATAACAGTGCCGCAAAAAGGTAAGGAGAGTTTGCCAGGGCTGACTTGCAGAGTCCGTCATACATAAGCCATCCTGTCAACAAAAATCCAAGTCCTATTCCGATTGCCTGCCATTGGGTGAGATCTGCTACCTGCTCATCAATAAGAGCATGTTTGGCTCCGATATAATAGATGACTGACAACAAGGCCATTCCACTCAACCACGTAACATACGCCTCCCATTTAAACCAGTGTAAGTGATTAACCATCCCGTGTGGTAACTGGAGATATTTGGTCACCTTGTAGAAGCCGCCGCTGTGGACGAGCCAGGCCTGTCCCACGGTACTTTCGTTATACGCGTTTTCGGATGAATGACGTAGTAGTTGGTCAAGCCGTATGAAGTGAAAAGACGTGCCGATCCAGGCAATGCCGGCCAAGATATGAAACCAGCGAAGAAGCAGATTGGCCCATTCGAGTGCATATGGTTCCATGGGGTTGGTTGACTCAATACATTGGGTTAAGGAGAGAGCAAGCCTTTTACGTACCCCGGTAGGTCATATACCCAAACGGGGAAAGCACCAATGGGATATGGTAGTTGGATTGTTCGCCGTCTATATGAAATGTCACCTCGACATAAGGATACAAGACGTCACGGCTTTGGTTGAGAAAATAAGGCTCGGTTGAAAAATGCAGACAGTAGGTTCCCTCCTTCAATTCCTCTTGGTTTCCGCTCCATTTCTCGATTCGTCCATTGGCATTAGTGCGTTGGTTAGCCAATTCTCTTCGTTGCCCGTTCACGATACTGAATAGGGTGACGTCCATTCCTGCGACCGGTTTTCCAATCCCAGTATCAAGAACATGTGTGCTGATCGTACTCATCATGCTTCTCCATGGTATGGGATGAAATGACAGCCGAGATATTAGGCATGTCTCAAAAGCATGGTGCCATTGGGGACTTCTAAAAATTTTCCGTCAGAATAGACCTTTCGGCCACGGACATATGTGGTCTTGACCATTCCACGGGCCAGATGTCTTTCGTATGGGGTCATTTTGTGGCGGAACTTGATAGTTTCACTCTGAATCCTATAGGTGGCTTGGTCATCAAACACGACCATGTCGGCATCAAAGCCCGGGGAAAGGCGGCCTTTACGATTTCCCAGTCCGGCAAACCGTGCGGGACGCGTACTCATCCAGTTTATGACCTGAGGCAAATCAATTCCTCGTTGTGTGGCCTCGTGTAATACGATAGGTAGACCGAACTGTAATGAAGCGATCCCTCCCCAGGCCTGGTCGATCGCCCCGGTTTCCAAACATCGAAATTCAGGAGAGCAGGGAGAATGGTCGGAAACCACAAAATCCACGGTACCGTCCAACAGTCCTTGCCATAGGCGTTCCCGGTTTTCTTTTTCTCGTATTGGAGGGCAACATTTAAACAGGGGGTTGCAGTCAGGGATATCCTCCGCACACAAGGAGAGATAATGGGGACAGGTTTCGGCGGTCAAAGACAAGCCCTGGCCTTTGGCTTCTGCAATTTGGGAGAGCGCCTCAGCCGAGGAGAGATGTACCACGTGTATACGAGCTTCGATTCCTTTGTGTTTGGCTTCCTGGCCCAAGCGAATGAGCATGCCAATGGCCTCGGTTTCCCATTGGCAGGGACGGGACTCCAAGAATTTTTGGTAACTGGTCCCAATGCTCGTTGATTCCTTTTGGGAATCTTGAAGTTCTGCATGAATCAAATAGGGGACTTGATACTCAGCAATGATGGGGATGGCCTGACGAATGTGCGATTCTTCGACTAACGGAAAATCTTCGATGCCGGAATCGATCGTGAAGGATTTGACGCCCAAGACCCCGGCTTCTAAGAGGTTCCGTAAATCGCCCAGACTCGATGGGGTGACGCCTCCCCAAAACCCGCAATCTATCCAAAGCTTACCGGCTAAGGACTCCATCTTGCAGGCTAGTGCCTCGGCGGAAGTGGTCACCGGGGTGCAATTGAGTGGCATGTCCACGATGGAGGTGATGCCACCCGCTGCCGCGGCCTGCGTCGCAGTCTCAAAGCCCTCCCATTCAGATCGGCCGGGTTCGTTGATATGGACATGGGTATCGACCAGCCCCGGCATCACCATCAAATCTCCCACGTCCTCTACAGGCAATTCATGTTGTACCAAAGTGCCGTTTACGATCTGATCGACCTTGCCGTTTCGAACGACGAGGGATGCCGGATATACCTCTTGATCAACCATCACACGACGGCTGGTTAGGATAAAATCAGGATGAGACATGTGAGAGTTTATGGGAGCCATTCTGGCGAACAGGAACGGTCCCGTTCTTTTTGTTCCCGATGGTAGAGGTTGAAGCTTGTCGCTCCGTACTTTTTGTTTCGCTCGTTGAATGACGAACCTCGAGCACCTCGGCGGCCACGGAGACGGCTACCTCCATCGGGTGTTTGCCGCCGACATGGGGAAGGCCCATCGGACACCGAACGTCCTGGTAGAAGGTTTCGTCGTATCCTCTATGCCGCAAACGGGAGGTAAATCGCTTCCATTTTGATGCGGACCCAATCAGGCCGATATACCGGGCGTCCCGCCGTTTCAGGACGGTTTCCAGAATGTTGAAGTCCATTTGGTGGTTATGGGTCGCAATGATGTAATACCCTCCGGTGGGCATCGCGGCCACTTCTTCTTTCGGAACGTCAGAGACCATGACGGTCACATGGTCCGGCAAGCTGTTGGTTCCGGTATGTTGGTTTTCCCGGGAATCTATCCAATGCACACGACAGGGTAATTGCTTGAATATATCCACAAGAGCCGTTCCCACATGACCCGCACCGAACAGCATAATCTGAAAGTCATGGCCGGGAAAACATTCAAAAAACAACGTCACCGACCCACCACAGCATTGTCCCAGGTTTGGACCCAGCGGAAACGTTTCCCAATGTTGTTGTTCCTGGCCTTTCTGGAGCATGTTGTGGGCCAATCTGATGGCCTGAAATTCCAGGTTCCCCCCTCCAATCGTCCCAAAGGATGTATTTCGTGCCACCACCATTTTTGTCCCACGCTCTCGGGGGGTAGACCCCTTGGTGTTCAGGATCGTTACGATGACATACGCTTCCCCGGTTCGGTTAAGTTGATAGATGGCTTCAATCCATGGATGCATGACGGGCCTCATTTGTTTTCATGATGTGTTGAATCGCTCCTAACACCCGTTCAGGGGTGGCGGGCGTATCAAGTGGGGGACTCAAGCGGTACCCGGCAAGACTGGCAATGGCATTTCGAATCGCCGACCATACCGAAATGGCCAGCATCAAAGGTGGCTCTCCCACGGCCTTGGACCGATAGATGGTGGCGCTGGGGTTGGGTGACGAGGGAAGCAACTCCACGTTGAAACGAGGCGGGGTATCGCCAATGGCAGGAATTTTATAGGTTGACGGAGAAATGGTGAGTAGCCGTCCATCTTCTCCCCATACTAATTCTTCTGACGTTAACCATCCCATGCCTTGGATAAATCCACCCTCAATTTGCGCGATATCCAGAGCTGGATTGAGGGAGTGGCCGACATCATGGACGATATCCACGGATAACACACGGTACTCTCCGGTGAGAATATCGACCAAGACCTCCGACACCGCGGCCCCGTTGGCATAGTACAAAAATGGGCGCCCCGTTCCCGTCTTGCGGTCATAGTGAATTCCAGGCGTAGAATAAAACCCTGTTGCAGACAGGCGCACTCTATTCATATAGGCTAAATTGGCAAATTCCGAGAATGAAAATTTTTGGTCTTCCACCCATACCTGGTTATGCGCGAATTGAACGTCGGAATCTGACACCCTGAAGTGTTTGGCGGCAAACCTTGTCATGTTGGTTTTGATCGTGTTTGCCGCGTCTCTTGCTGCCATCCCATACAGATCGCTACTTGAAGATGCTGCGGTGGGAGAGGTATTGGGGATTTTGTCTGTGCGTGTAGCTGAGACCTGTATGTTGGAGACATCGACCTGAAATTCCTCGGCCACCACTTGGGCAACTTTCATGAACAGGCCCTGACCCATCTCGGTGCCCCCATGGTTCAGGTGGATACTCCCGTCGGAATAGACATGCACTAATGCTCCCGCCTGATTCAGGTGGGTGGTCACGAAGGAAATGCCGAATTTGACTGGTGTCAGTGCCAGCCCTTTCCTTCGTGTCGTTTGGCTCTCATTAAAACGTTCGATCGCTTGTTTCCGTTCCCAGTACTTGGACGACTGTTCAAGCCGTTCAATGATGTGAGGTAACACGATTTGCTCCACTGGCTGTCCGTAATGGGTGATATTTCTCCCGTCTTCTTTCCGATATAAGTTGGCTTTACGGACTTCCAGTGGATCTTTCTGCAGGTGGTGACTGATCTCATCGATGACTCCTTCAATGGCTACCATCGCTTGTGGACCGCCAAATCCTCGAAACGCGGTATTGGACACCGTATTGGTTCGGCATCGGTTGCCAACGATTCTGGCTTTTGGAAGAAAGTAGGCATTATCCGCGTGTAACATGGCCCGGTCCACAACCGCATCGGATAAGTCGGGGGAGTATCCACAATCGGCCGACAAGGTCATTTCCAGGCCGTGAATACGACCGGTCTGATCGAATCCAACACGGTAGCGGATCTTGAATGGGTGGCGTTTGCCGGTCGCGATCATGTCTTCGGTCCGTGCAAGGCGGCATTTCACCGGTCGCCCCGTCTTGCTCGCGAGGAGAGCGGCAATACAAGCCCACTGGGCGGCCTGTGTTTCTTTCCCACCAAACCCGCCTCCCATGCGACGGACTTCCACCACTACTTGGTTCATCCGAATGTCAAGAACCTGAGCCACGCATTTTTGAATCTGCGAAGGGTTCTGGCTGGAACTATAGATCATCATGCCCCGCCCTTCCATTGGCACGGCCAGGGAGACGTGACCTTCCAGATACAAGTGTTCCTGGCCTCCGAGGAAAAGTTCTCCCGTCAAACAATCGGGGGCACGGTCGATGGCTTCCTCGACATCTCCTGAATCTTGAATATGTGGTGGCCTGACGAAGTTTTCTTGCTTGAGGGCTTCTCGTATACCCAGGCAGGGTTTACGTTCTTCGTATTCAACCCGCGCCAATCGCGCAGCTTTTCTGGCTGCGCGGTGACTGGTTGCAGCGATCGCGAAGATCGGTTGCCCCCAGTATTCGATTTCGTCCGTGGCCAAGACCGGGTCACCGGGAAAGACCGGGCCTAGATCCCCGTCCCCGGGGACATCCTCACCCGTAAGAACTGCCATGACATCTTGAGCGTCATGAACAGCGGTCAGATCCAGTTTGGTGATTCTGCCGCGAGCCCTTTGACTCAGGCCGATGTAAGCATACAGACAAAGAGGAACTTCTGGAAAGTCATCCGTATAGAGGGCTTCTCCGTTCGTGTGCTTTTCCGCGCTGTCATGATTATGTTCACGACCGATGGTCCCATTGTTTGGAACAGGGTGAATCGTCCTTGTGTGAGGTTGTTTCTCTGGGGCTGGGTACCGAGACACAAGGGAGGATTCGAGGCCACTCATATGGCTGTAGAGGCGCCTCAGCAGATTTTTGCTCGTCTGTAATCGATAAGTGGCAGAGGCACGAAAGTCTGAAATAGGGCTAAAGTCTTGCTCAAGGGCTTGCATGGCATTTTCGATGGCAGATTCATTCCAAATCTGATGCAGCAAAGCCTGCTCACAATTTTTTCCTCGTTTGGGTATTTCACTCAACCCACTAAACGCCAGGCGGACGTGTTGGACTCTTCCATTTTTGATTTGTACATGAAAGGCTCCGCAGGTGGCGGAGGTATCGTCTTGAAACCGTTTGCTAATTTTGTATGCTCTTAACTCTTCGCCGTCCTTAAGCTTCGGTATGAGAATGCGTTGGATGAATTCCGACGGTTGTAACGCCGTGACCCGGTAGCTAGTAAAAAATTCCTCGACCAACATGGTTCGACATTGCTCTCCACGGCGAAGCTCAAGGCTGGCACCGAGGGCCAGCAATACCGGAGGGATATCGCCGACAGGGGAGGCATTGGCGATATTCCCCCCGATCGTGGCCAGATTGCGTATTTGCAAGGAACCAAAACGATCTAACAGGTCACGCAGATGAGGGTAGTGGGCGAGTAATATGTGATAGCAATCGCTAAGAGGGACGGCCGCACCAATTGCTAAGGTGTTATTCGACTCTGAAATAGTCAAAAGCTCTTTGACCTGGCCGACAGAAACGATGACCTGCAGGTCTTGTAGGTCTTGTGTGATCTCGAGTGCGAGATCGGTTCCTCCCGCCAGGATTCGGGCGTTTGGGTGTTGCACTAATAATCGGGCTAGCTCGTCGGTATGTTTGGGTGAGAAATACCGCTTTCCCTCACCATGGAGGGTTTGGGCTTCAGGTGATTCATTCATCGCCTTCAAGCGAACCACGGTCGTGGGTTCTTGATGGCAGAATTGGTCAACAATTTCCTTGTGGGACAAAGCCAGGGCGGCATCAACTAACGGGCGATAGCCTGTGCAGCGGCATAGATTGCCTCCAAGGGCCTCAATGACATCCCCATGTTCAGGTTGACCGGTGTTCTTCTGTAGCGCGAACATCGACATGACGCATCCCGGAGTGCAAAACCCACATTGAGAGGCATGGTGCTCGACGATGGCTTGTTGAACCGGATGCAAATGTTCCTGTGAACCTAAATCTTCCACCGTAATCACTTGTTTGCCATGTAAGGTGCCCACAGGAAGCAGACAGGCATTCACGGCCTTATAGCGGATTCCGTTGGATGCGAGTTCTCCAAGGACGATAGTGCAGGCTCCACAATCGCCTGACGCACATCCTTCCTTGGTTCCATGCAGGTGTAAGTGTTCACGCAAGTAATCGAGCACACTCGTATTGGGATCCAATTCATGGATTTCATGGACGGTCTGGTTTTTTAAGAATGTAATCATCGTGTTTCTCAAAAACCGTTGAGTAATAAGGAAGAGAATTTTCCCTGTTTAATCCTTCCAGCCTATCATGCCGGATCTATTACGACCATTCAGGGGAAGAATAACTAGATTGAATCCTGTAATTGGTCGGATAGCAGTCGTATGGTGGGGTTTCCAAATATCAAGGCAGCTGAAATTCTCCTCTGAAAAACTTCCTCAATTCGACTGATGATCATCATGGCTGTGAGCGAATGACCCCCTATTTCAAAAAAGTTATCATCGACCCCAATGTTCTCGCGTCTGAGTACTTCTTGCCAAATTGACACAAGCCTGGCCTGAATGTTTCCAGTTGGGGCGACGTAGGGATTTCTCAACTGGTGCTGGCCCCTCCGGGGAACGGGTAACGCCGTTCGGTCGACTTTCCCATTGGCATTGACCGGAAGGGCTTCCATGACCTCAACGCTGGCTGGAATCATATAGTCCGGAAGGCGCTTTTCGAGAAAATCCCGAAATTCCCAATAACGAGTCGCGGAATCTTTCGAAAGAACCGCATAGCTGTGAAGTTGCTTGTTGCCAGGTTGATCCTCCCGAACAATCGTCACGGAAGTGACCACATCATGGTGTTGTTGAAGGACAGAGTCGATTTCTCCCAATTCGATTCGATACCCTCGTATCTTAACCTGATGATCATTCCGGCCAATGTACTCAATCGTTCCATCGGCATTCCACCGCGCCAGGTCGCCGGTTCGATAGAGACGGTCCGGCCCAATTTCCGGAATCAACGTAAAACGTTGTTGGGTTAATTCTGGTAATCCGAGGTATCCCCTTGCCAGGCCTGTTCCGCCAATGAGCAACTCGCCGGTTTCATCGGGTTTCGCGAGCTGGCCGCAGGATTTTTGGATATATATAGGGGTCTGGGCTAACGGGGTCCCGATAGAATTGGGATTCCTGTCCTCACTGACGTTGCATGCGCAGGCCCAGATGCTTGTTTCCGTGGGGCCGTATAGGTTCCACACCTTATCGTTGCGAATCCTCAATTTTTCTCTTAAGGCGTCACTCATGTGTTCACCCATACTGATCGCACGGAGAGTCCTTGGCCAGGCTATGCCCTCAGCAACCATCATATCCCAAAGAAGAGGTGGAGCTTGAAAATGGGTTGCCCGCGTGGAGAGGATTTTTTCGATTAACAGCTTGGGGTCGCGAATTACGGGACCTTCCGCGAGGACCACTTTCCCGCCATACATCAAGGCCCAATACCAATCGGGTAAGGTTCCATCAAATGCATAAGAACCGATCGAAAGAACGACTTCCTGATCGCCAATTCCTAAACGCGACCCCATCGTCAACAGCCGATCAACCACGCTGTGATGCTCGATCGCCACACCTTTGGGCTTCCCCGTCGACCCGGAAGTGTAAATGATGTACGCCAGATTATTGGGAGTTGCGGGAATGGATGGGGTGTTCTTTGTCGGTTCGTTTGGTTCCTCAATGAGGAGGCAGCGGCCTTCGAACCTATGGAATTGATGCTTATACCGGGTTTCACTGACCACAATTGATGCACCGGCATCCCGTAGCATAAATTCCAGGCGTTGTTGTGGGTCGTTGTGCTCCATCGGAAGGTAGGCTGCCCCGCTTTTCATGATACCCAGGGCGCCTATCACCATTCGAACGGATCGCTCCACACACAATCCAACTACACAATCCGGCGCGACCCCCTGTTCCCTCAAGCGATCAGCCAGTTCCTCCGCTTGGTTGTTGAGTGTTTCATACGACAGGGTTTCCCCCCGATATTCCACCGCTATTCGATTCGGAGTTTTTTGTGCTTGTCGTTCAAAGAGACCGTGCACGGTCATGGTTGATTGACAGGCCTCTGTCGGCTGATTCAGCATGATTATTCGGATGTCTCCTTTCCAGCCCTCATTGTCAATCGCGGTGCGAATTTCCAGGCCGGCTCCCAATGATACACACCACGGATAGGTGGCCCATCATCGATCGGTTTGAGGGAATAATGCTTCACCAGGGTGTTGAGAAATAGGGTGCACATAGTGATGACGAAATTGGCCATCGGGCATCGGTGTTTTCCGAGTCCGAAGGGAGCAAATTGATCACTGGTATAGCTCTTGTCGGTAAATCGCTCGGGGTTAAACACAAATGGCTCATGAAATATCTTGGGCGACTTGTGTGATTCCCAAAGACACAATCGCACCTGGGCGTGCTTCGGGATGAGATACTTGCCGAATATAATGTTGCGGTTGACGCGCCGTCCCAGTCGTTCTATTTGCTCTAAGCGTAGCGTTTCCAGGACAAACGCCTCGGCCAACGTTTTTTCATGTTGAGCCGTTTCCTCGCCCCCCCGTGCAAGAGGTTCAACCAGATCTGGGTTCTCGGCTGCAAATTTTGTTATCCAACGAAATAGCGAATACATGTCAAAGCGACCCATCTCTATCATATAAATGAGATTTCCGATGAATGTTTCATCTAGCACTCCATATACATTGAGGAGACTGATGATACTTGAGGGTACCCGTTCGTTGGCCTGCTCGTTCGGTTCTGATATTCGTTCAGCTAATTGTTCCCGTATGTGGGCATAGGCTTCCTTTTGCTCATTTCCGATGTTCCAGACCAATCCCTCAGGACCTAATTGTTGAAACCCTTCCAGTAATCTCTTGAACGGTGTGGATCCATAAGCAGCTCCGGAGACCAGCTGAATGAGCATACCACTGGAAATGGTCCTGAGGGTTTTAATGAATTCGTCCCGAAGATTAGAGCTTTGTTCTTGCTTGACGAAATAATGATTGAGTTCCTGGGCAATCATGGGTTCCAGTATCCCGCCATCCATGGTCGCCGTGGTCGAGCTTATCGCTCGCACAAGCGCTTCCCGATAATGCCGATGGTCGTCACCTCCCATTTGACGAAGAAACCCTTTTGAGAAAAGTGCTTCTAACTCCATAGTGATGGGTGTGAGGTCGTCATCGTGATCTTGAAGAAACTGTACACATGCTTTCAGGCCAACGATGCACACCGTAAACTTGTTCCATTCCAAGGCTTTAAATACCGGGCCAAACCGGGCCGCTTGATCAAGAAGGAAGTGGCGATCTTTCCACTCGATCCGGTTCAGTTGAACCAGGTCACCGGGCGGCAGTTCTTTTCCTAATGAAACCGCTTGTTCCAAGGCATAGGTCACGCTAAAGTCCTGCTTGGGTTCCGAAGGATGGCTCGATACGTGTTCCAATTTTCCTCTTTTACTCATCCTTTAGATACATTGAAACCCGATGAAGTTTTCGTCAGCCACGCCCTATGCAATTCTTGGCAAAGGGTGTTGATCGTGCATTGGGAAAGGAGCCGGCTGACCGGAAAGGTAACATCTAATTCGGATTGGATCCTGTTCGCAAGCATAATGGCCATGAGAGAATCAAAGAGGAGTCCGACCAGTGATGATGCAGGATTGAATTTTGATTCAGGATATCCTGAGATCTCAGCCCCACGCTGCTGAATATACGTCAGCAACAACGACTGCTGTTCTTGCTCAGAAGCGCCTTGAAGCTCTTCGCAGAAATCTATGGGTGTGGTGTGTGAGGCCATCGGTTCAGAGGGCGGGCGGGACGTTGGTTGGAAAGGAGCAAAATCCTTTTTCCCTCTGCGAGTGATGGACGCCTTCGAGAGTTTACGCAGGCAGAGACCTGTCATCTCCGTCAGTATGCGTCCTGATTGATCGAGTACACACAGATCAGTGATGACGTTGTCTTGGGTTAATTCCCTGAGCTTGGCATAACACCATAGTTCTCCGGCATGTGAGTGGGGCACATAACACGATAACGATTCGACTGAAAATGGCACATAGATCACTTCGTCTTTCTCGATGGTCTCGGCAGTCTCAAAGGTTTCACAACAATGTAGGACCTGGAAGCTTGCTTCGAACACACCTGGGTGAAAACGATACGAATACCCATCTTCAGCAGATGGCGGTGGCTTCGTTCTGGCTATGGCCTCTCCCTTCATTTTCCAAATGTCATCAATCCACTTGAACGCCTGTCCTGTACCCTCGGTGTTTCCCCAAATGTTGGCGTAAAAGACACTTCCGGATATTCTCTGCTCCGCCCGCTGACACAGATCATCGATGTTGATCACACCTGTCTGTCCCCGTGGATCGTCCGCGGGCAGTTCCGTGACCTTCCCGGCCATGTGGATGTTCCATGCCTCTGAGTCAAGCATGTCGGCACCCGGGGAGGCGCTCATTAACTGAAGGTCTCTCCTCCCGTCTTGGTGAATGGATGAAAACACCAGTTGTAGGCATTGGGCGCCACCTTCCGGTACAAACACGGGTCTTATAAACAGCAAATCTTCATACCGGCAGGCCCGTGGGCCAAAGGCATGATCGATGGCTTGAAGAAGCATGGCGACATGGGATGCCCCGGGTACGACGAGGGTATCATACAGTCGATGATCACGAAGGTAGGGTGGTTGCGTTTCACTGTAAAAGGTCTCAAACCGGATTTCATCTGATCCTGGGAGCCGTAACCGTTGTCCTAGCATGGGATTGACCGAAGATTCTCCCTGTCGGAAGAATCCTCCATGGGTAGTATTTTCTTTTTGAGTATTCTCAACACAATAGCGCTCGCGTTGAAAGGGATAGGTGGGCATCCTCACCAGTTGACCTTGTCGGCCTCGATTGAATGCTGACCAGTCGAGATTCCCACCCCGCATGTAGAGTTGACCGACCGCTTCGGAAAGACTGTGCCAGTTCGAGTCGGAACGATGTAAGCTCGAGAGCCACAGGATTTCCTTATTGGGAATGGTATCTCGTCCGAACCTGGTCAATACGGGATGAGGTCCAATCTCGATAAATACCTCACATCCAAGCCGGGCCATTGTGGCGATTCCCTGGGTAAATTTAACAGGATGGCGGGATTGATCATGCCAATATTTCCCCGTCAAAAGCTCATCGCCTGCAGGTAGTCCTGATACATTACTGATAATGGCTATGTTGGGTGCATTCTTCTCAAGGCCGTCTATGTAGCGCTCCAGGGGAATTAATGCCGGTTCAATTAACGGTGAATGAAAAGCATGAGATACCTGGAGGTCACGGCAATGGATGTTCTCCTTTTGAAATTGTTCAACGAGGAGCTGGACAGATTGTTCATCTCCGGAGATCACCACATGCTGAGGAGCATTGTACGCGGCGATAGTGACTTTGGAAGCGAAGGGTTCAAGATACTCGATCACTCGGTCGGATTCGGCAAAAACAGACACCATCCGTCCCTCACTGGAAAGGGAAGTCATCAAACGTCCACGTTCCGCCACCAGCCTCAATGCATCTTCAAGACTGAAGACCCCGGCCACACATGCGGCGACATATTCCCCTAAGCTGTGGCCCATAACCCAGGATGGTTGTATGTCCCATGAACGCCATAATTCGGCGAGGGCGTATTCAATGGCAAACAGGGCGGGTTGGGTGAAGTCCGGACGAAGCAGGAGTAAGTCGGCGTCACGATCGGGAAAAAGTACCCCAAGCAATGGCCGAGGCAGATGAGGATGCAATAGGTCGTCGCATTGTTCTAATGTTTGGCGAAATACCGGAGCGGTATCATAAAGCTGTTTGGCCATCCCCGGATATTGGGTCCCCTGACCGGCAAACAGGAATCCCACCTGAGGGGTTTTGCCTGCTTCTCCAATTTCTCTACCTGAGGGATTTGGGGTATAGACTTGGTCTTTCAGTTTTTCGCCTATGTCATCAATCGAGTCCCCGGCAAGTGCGAGACGCCAATCATAATGGGAGCGTCCGGTATTCGTCGTATAGGCAATATCGGATAACCGTGGGAGCGTATTGGTTCTCTTGTTCTCCAGATAGTGGAGGAATTGTGATCTGAGATCGGTAAGTGCTGGCTTGGTCTTTGCGGAAAGGGTGACCACCACAGCTGATTCAGGCTCAGGGTTTTCCTTTTTGTGTTGTGGGGCTTCCTCAACAACCATGTGACAATTCGTCCCGCCCACACCCAATGAACTGACTCCCGCGATTCGGGGCCCTCCATTACTATGCCAATCCTGGAGGCGATCAACCACATAGAAGGGACTATGAGGAAAGTCGATCTGGGGGTTGGGCCTCTCGAAATGCAAACTGGGGGGAAGTGTCCGGTGTTTTAGGGCCAAGACCGTCTTTATGAAGCCGGCGATTCCTGCTGCCGTATCCAAATGTCCGATGTTGGTCTTGACCGATCCCAATCCACAAAATTGATGGGAACGAGCTTGTTTGGAAAAGGCCTTGGTCAACCCGGCGATCTCCATCGGGTCTCCGATTGGGGTACCCGTTCCATGGGCTTCCACGTAACTGACTTGGTCGGGTTGTATATCAGCCATGGCTTGTGCCAGTGTGATGACTTCCGCCTGACCATTGACGCTGGGAGCCGTGAAACTGGCCTTGTTTGCGCCATCATTGTTGACCGCCCAGCCTCTGATGATGGCATCAATTCGACACCCGTCCCGCAGGGCGTCTTCTAAACGCTTCAAGACTACGGCTCCGACTCCGTCACCAAACACGGTCCCTTTGCCGTTGGCATCAAAAGCCCGGCAATGCCCGTCGGGTGAATAAATGCCTTGTTCCCGATAAAAATACCCGCGTATGGTAGGAAACGTGATACAGACTCCTCCGGCTATGGAGACATCACATTGGTGACTCACTAGGCTCCAGCAGGCTTGCGCCACGGCTACCAGTGAGGTGGAACAAGCACTCTGAACGTTGATGCTCGGTCCCGTAAAGTTAAAGAGGTAAGATGTGCGCGTGGCGATGGAGTCTCTCTCATTGTTCAGGAATGACTGGTGAGCCTCCCAATCGGATAGATTCAATAAACGTTCCTGTGATGTCCGCTCTGTACAGAGATTGTTAAGGAGGTAGGTGCTCTCGCGGGATCCGGCAAAAACGCCCACGATTTCCTCAGGAGCGTTACCCGTGAACCCGGCATCTTCAAGAGCCTCCTGGACGCATTCCAGCCACACGCGCTGTTGAGGATCGAGAATTTCCGCTTGTCGGGGGCTGAGCCCGAAAAAACCCGGGTCAAATTGTTCAACACCTTCGATCATTCCCCGGGCCCTCACGTAATGTGGATTGTCCAGAGTGGATTCGGCAATTTTTGTCGCCCTGAGTTCCTCTTTGCTGAAATGACGGATGGTCTCTTTCCCGTCACGTAGATTTTCCCAGTATTGATCGATGTCCTTCGCTCCGGGAAACCGCCCGGCCATGCCGATGACCGCGATGCAATGTCCTGGTTTATCGTGGTTAGTATGGCTCATGCTAAGACCCTTTGCCTTGAGATAATCCGCTTATGGCATCCCGTTGTTTGGCCCCACGGTCAGACGCCCGAAGAAGACGGCCAGTCTCCAGTGCGGAGTTGTTGCTCAAGGAGTGTATAAAGCCACGTATGGTTGGGTATTCGAATAGAAGAGTGACATTGATCTGGAGATCGAGATGCTGGCTAAGCCTGTTAACCATTTTCATGGCTCGAATTGAATCCCCTCCAAGGTCAAAAAATGAATCTACTGCCCCTATAGGCGTTTCGTTTAGTTCCAGGATCTCTGACCACAGGGTTACGAGGTAAGATTCCAACTGATTGTCAGGAGCGACATAGGGCGTGTTGATTGTCTGTCGAGACACAGTCGGAGTCGGGAGCCTGTGGTGATCTATTTTTCCCTCAGAAGTCATGGGCAACTGTTTGAGGAACACATAGTAGGTTGGGATCATGTGGCTGGGGAGTCGATGCTCCAGGAACATTCTCATATCGCTAACTGTAAACTTTTCACTAAGGTGCGAAACAAGATAGGCGACTAAGAGCTGATCACCCGACTCATCCGTGCAAGTGTGAACCACAACTTGTGTGACATCTTTGTTTTCCAGTATGGTCTGTTCAATATCAGCTACATTGACATGCATCCCACGAATTCGAGGTTGGAAATCCTTTCTGCCTAAAATTTCGAGACAGCCATCCGGACCCAGGATACCCAGGTCTCCGGTACGGTACCTCTTCACATACGAATTTTCTGTAATGAACTTGGTGCTTGTCAGTTTGGGGTTTTGCCAATAGCCAAGGGCGAGATACGGACTTCGTACGACGATTTCACCGCACATTCCATGCGGTACGGTTGCACCCGAGTCGTCTATCACTTCCACCTCCATGTCTTCTACTGGATAACCTACTGGGACGACCGGCCCAGGCAACTGGCTGTTTTTTTCGATGCCAAATTGACGGAATAAACCACATTCGGTGGCACCCAGACCATTGATGAGGATGCACTGGTCCCCGAAAACCTGTTGAAAAAGTTCGATATCACGTGGGGTGGCTTTATCACCTTCCAGACGAATGATTCGAAGTTCGGGAAATGATCGTTGACTTGTTGCCAGCTGACGAAAGATGGAGGGGACCGAATGAAAGATCGTTATGCGTTCTTTTTGAGTCCACGTTGGGAGAGTAGTGAAACCTTTTCCAGCAAGGTCAAAGGGGCACACCGTCGCTCCGTTGAGCAATCCGCCAAAAATCGTGGAGACCGTCCCACTAAAGGAGCTGTTTTGGATCAGGCTCATACGATCCTCGGGGGAAAATCCTAGGCTGTTCGTGTAGCGCATCACATTGTGCAACACATTTCGATGGCTATCCATTACTCCTTTGGGTGTCCCAGTTGAGCCGGAAGTATAGTACACATAGGCCAGGGCATCGGGTGGTATCGGAAGATCAAGGTTGTCTCCGGACAGGGTAGCCTCCACCGCCTCAGCATGAATCACGTGACAACTATCCTTGGCCAATCTCTGAGCTTTGGCCATATTGGGGGTGTCAGAAAAAATAGCGAAAGGCTGTAAGTCATTCAGCATCTTGGTCAATTGGGCATCAGGTTGTCTTCGATCTAGCGGGGCATAGATCATGCCCGCCTTCAATACGGCAAGCATTGCGGTGATCAGGGCGATCCCCTGGTCCATAAGAATGGCTATGGGAAGGGTTTGTCCTGGAGGAGAATGGGTGAGGACTCGTGCGAGACGATTGGCAGTCTGATTGAGTTCCTCATAGGATACCCGATTTTCGTGAAACTTTACCGCAGTTTTTTCTGGATACTGGCGTACCTGATCCTCGAACCGCCGATTGATTGATTGCTCGATACCCTTTTTGGGGAATTCCACGAATGAGGTTGAGCCACGATACTTTTGAGGTACAAGCATTTCGCTCCGGGTGGGGTCCGCTTGTTTTGATTGTTTGGGTTGGCAGTATTGAAGAAAAAAAGTAGCAGTGGGTTTCATGAGTGTCAATGACACAAATTACGGGGGATTTCACAACTGAAAGGGAGGCGTAATTGTCCAATTCTTATCGTTAAATGTGTTTTATGACAATTGGCATCACTCTGTGAGTGAATGAGAGGAAGATGAGAAAACCTGCCATGAGGAGATAGATATGTTTGATGGGAATTCGCATTGGCTCAAATCCTTGCCAAAGATTGAATTGCATATCCATTTGGAAGGGAGTTTGGAGCCCGAATTAATGATTCAGTTGGCAAAACGCAATCACGTGTGCCTTCCGTTTCATTCGGTCGATGATGCCCGGGCGGCCTATGAATTTAAAAATTTAGATGCCTTTCTCGATGTGTACTACCAAGGCACCCAGGTTTTGGTAACGGAACAAGATTTCTATGACCTTACCTGGGCATATCTGTTGCGATGCCAGACTCAGAATGTTGCACATGTAGAGCCGTTCTTCGACCCGCAAACCCACACTGATCGAGGTATAGACTTTGAAACGGTTATTACGGGAATTTCACGGGCGTTAGCGGATGGTGAGTCTCACCTTGGGATCAGCAGTCAATTATTCATGTGTTTCTTGCGCCATTTAAGCGAAGAGGCGGCTTTTGCAACTTTGCAGCAAGCTGAACCCTTTCTCAAGCACATTGCCGGCGTGGGATTGGACAGTTCAGAGTTAGGCCACCCTCCGGAAAAATTTAACCAGGTTTTTGCAAGGGCGCGGGACCTGGGATTGTTGACGGTCGCACATGCGGGTGAGGAAGGGCCGGCCGACTATATACTTTCAGCAATTCATCAACTGAAGGTTTTGCGAGTCGATCATGGTGTTCGGGCTGTGGACGATGCTGATTTGATGTCTTATTTGGTCAAAACGCGTTTGCCCCTGACGGTTTGTCCTCTGTCTAATTTTAAACTCGGCATCTTTAAGGATATGTCGCATCATAATATTTTGAAGATGTTAGAGGCGGGAGTCTGTGTCACAGTCAATTCCGATGATCCGGCGTATTTTGGTGGCTATCTAACCGAAAACTTTGTGGCTCTGGAAGAGTATCTGGAAATGACACGAGCTCAAGCTATTCAGTTGGTTAAAAATAGTATTGAGGCCAGTTTTGCAACTCCTGCACAAAAAATGGCCATGTATAGCCGACTAGCGGCACATGATTCCATGCAATGACCTTCATTTTGTCTTTTATTGAGAGGCTTTCTTTCTAATTGCGGTGGAGGTGTAACCAGTAGAGATTGGACAACTCTTCATAGTCTATTCCTTCAGAAGGTCCAAGCGGCATTCAAAGCGACAAAACTATGCGATGTTTGAATGTTATCAAAATCATCGGTCACAAATCCGTCCTTATATCGCGCATAAAGATAATCGACCGAGAATGTGAGATTATCTATTGGGGCCCAGGTCGTGGAGACGCCGTACTGCCATTCCGGTGCTCCGTCGAATTCTTCGCTATGTTCTATGCGAACCGCAAATTGAATTTGCTGAAATGGAAAATAGGCTAATTCGATGTTGTAGGCGAATGGTTGGTTGGTTGCCTTATCGTATTCTTTGAACTGTTTTAATGCCCGAACCACTTCCGCGGTAAACTCAAACGGAGGATACCCAAACATCCCATACGCATTCCATGCCGGAACCCGGCGACCCCATTGTTCATTAAAATCGAATAAAAATTCCTCTTCGCTTTCAGCCAGGTCGGAAATATATCCTGCTCCCAATCGTATGGATTCATCATGCGTTTCAAATTCCACACTGATTCCCCAATCCAACTCATTCTGATCGCGCTTCTCATCAATGTCACTGTCAAAGATGTATCCAGACACCTCTGTGGTATCATCGGCAAAGGTGTAATCGACCAAAAAGGTTGTGGCCCGGGTTTGGCCGAACTCTAAAAGCGGTCCGGTGACGAAATGACTATAAAACACCCCAAACGGTACATAAAGCCAGCCAACTTTGATTCCCACATCTCCAAGATCCACCCCAACTAGGGCCTCATCCACTTCCTGATAATGTGTGCGTCCATCATCTTCAATGGCGATGAGGAGTTCGGCCTCAAGCCACTCTTGATAGAGCACTTCTAGCCCTAATTCAATCGCCAGTTGAGGATCGGGATCGTCGGTCGTATCGTTGTCATTCCCACGGAAGTTATCTTTTTGCCATTCCTTTTCCACCTCGACGACCGCTCCCAGTTTGAGCCAGTCTGTTAGCGGGACTCCCTGGCTGGCTTCTCGGCGCTCTTCCGGGCTTCGATAAATTCTCACCGACTCTTCTGCGGCCCGTTCAGGAGAGGGAGAGCCTCCTAATTCGGCCACAGCCGGCCATGGGAGGACTAGTGAGGTTGTGAGTCCAGCTAGCCAAAACACCAAGATTTTCTTATTCAAATCCAGCCCCATTGTAGCCCCTTCAAGTGTGTCATGGTGAGCACTCTATAGTGCATAGGCATGATGGCGCTGACAATCATCTATTGATGAGATGACCATATCGTAATGTTGAAGAATAGAGGTGCGGTGGTAGAATTGGGTATGTTTACCGAAAGACCTCTTGAAAAGGATGGCCTATGAAGATCCTGCTCATTGAAGACGATCAGGTTATTGCGGATTTTATTCGGAAGGGTATGAAGGAAGCTGGACATACCATGGATCATTTTACGGATGGGTCAGTGGGTATGCATGCAGCCCTCACCCATACTTATGATGTAGGGATCTTTGATCTTATGTTACCCGGCCTCGATGGTTTGTCAATTATCGAGCGTTTGCGGACTGAAAAACGAACACTTCCGATTATTATTCTGAGTGCCAAGCGCTCGGTTGATGACCGGATTGATGGATTGCGACGTGGAGGAGATGATTATCTGATTAAGCCATTTTCCTTCAGCGAATTGCTCGCTCGGGTCGACTCGTTGTTTCGGCGGGCCCAACAGATCGCGGAACCTGCCACTCTTTCTTTTGGCGATCTGACATTAGATTTGCTTGCCAGAACCGTTGTCCGATCTGGGGTGAAAATTGACTTGCAGCCAAAGGAATTTGCCCTGTTGGAGTACATGATTCGAAATGCAGGGCATGTGGTTTCCAAAACGATGATTTTAGAACGAGTGTGGGATTACAATTTTGACCCTGGCACCAATGTGGTCGAAGCCCGCATGAGTAAACTGAGAGAAAAAGTCGATAAAGATTTCAACTCGCCACTCATTCATACCGTGAGAGGGTTGGGGTACGTCCTGAAAAATCAGCATGATTAGTCTACCGAACACCCTGAGCGCCAGACTCACCTTTTGGTATGGTTCTGTTTTCCTCCTGTGTTTGATCATGGCCCTCGTCACGTTATACGTGTCGATCAATACCATCCTCAAAAATCGTCTGGATGTCGATCTCCATGAGGATATCGCTGAATTCAATGAATTATTCGCCGAAGAAGGCATGGAAGAAGTCATTCAGGAAATGAAACGGGAAATTAATTCCAGCGATGAAAGTGAAATATTCTTACGTGTCGTCGATGAAAAGGGAACCAGTGTGTTTAGTTCCGATCTCTCGGAATGGGAGGGGGTCGATTCAGAACTTACCAGGGCTTCACCCGCCGAACTGGCACAATCGGGTTCCGTCCTTCAAACCGTCACCGTTGCAGATCAGGAGTATTCCGCCCGGGCGATTTCTGGTCTCCTTGGTCAACGACATATCCTGCAAATCGGCGAAACTACCGAAAAAAAAGAAGAAATCATGGCCATCCTTCTTTGGGTGTTTGGAGGATTGCTGATTGTTGGCGTTCCCGTCGCATCGGTTTCGGGTTGGCTGATTGCCCGGAAAGCCATCCGTGGCATTGAAGAGGTGAGTCGTGCGGCCAAAGCCATCGAAGGAGGGGACCTGAGTCGGAGAGTTTCGGTGGAGTCACATGAAGATGAAATTCAAACCCTTGCTAACTCGTTCAATGCCATGGGAACCCGGATTAAGAGTCTCATCGATGAAATGCGTGATATGACGGACAACATTGCCCATGACCTGAGAAGCCCGCTTGCCCGGATTCGAGCCATGTCTGAATCCTCCCTTGCTAGCGGGGATGGCCAATCGGCGCATCATCAAGTAGCCTCTGATACCTTAAAAGAATGCGATAGGCTCATGCATCTGATTAATACCACGCTAGACATGGCCGAATTCGATGCCGGAGTCACGAGTCGAACGCATGAGCCCATCAACCTCACACAGCTTATTGTGGATCTAACCGAATTATTCGAGCCCTCGGCGGAAGCGAAGCATATTACGCTTCAATTGCTCCTGGAAGATGAGTGCCACATCGTGGGGGACAAACACAATATTCAGCGGATGGTCGCGAACCTTCTGGATAATGCCCTGAAATATACGTCTGAGGGTGGAGAAGTGACTATGGAATTAAAAAAATCTTCGCAAGGATACCAGCTCACGATCGCGGACACGGGAGTCGGTATTCCATTCGCTGATCAACCTCGAATCTTTGACCGTTTCTATCGATGTGATCAAAGTCGATCGTTAGAGGGATGTGGTCTCGGTTTGAGTTTCGCTCGTTCGGTCGCCCGCGCCCATGGGGGTGACATTACTCTCAAGAGTGAACCGACAAAAGGCAGTGTCTTTACGACAACCTTTCCTGCTTTCTCTCTCCGATAACTCATCGGGTTTTTCCTTCCTTACCGGTTGGTAATCATACGGCCAGCTTCTCGTAAGCTTCATTCAGTATGGTTGTGTTGAAGGCAACGGACAAGGCTTTTTCAAGTTCCAACTGACTCACCAGGGCAGCCACCAAAGAAAGGAGACAATCAAAGCTGGCCTCATGGATTGCAGATCATTTCTGGAGAAGCCTGAGGGAACATTCAACACTTACCCATGGTCTTATCACCATGTACTGAAGGAGACACAACCATGAAACCATCACCATCTCGACTAACCGTACTTCTCTCGTCGGCCCTGGCCCTCGCCATTTGGAATGCAGGGCCTCTTTCCTGGGCCGGAGATCATGATGAGATTCCTTTTGATGAAGCGCATCTCTTTTTTGAGTTAAACAACACAGATGGAGACCTGGGCATTCACGCCCTCATCGATGGAGAGCCCTGGAAAAAGTTAGAGATCGAAGACACCAAAGAGCATAAGATTCTCGACATTCAGGTGAGTGGCCGACTACAACGTCAGGGTTTGACCGAAATTTTCTTTGAAAGTGCAGAGCCAACCTTCGATGAATTGTCACCCGATCGCTTCTTTCGCCGTTTTCGCGAGGGGACTTACGAAATTGAGGGAACAACCCTCGAAGGGCAAGAATTGGAAAGCGAGACTGAACTCACCCATGTCATGCCTGCTCCTCCCGAGCCGACTGTAAACGGCCTCCCGATGGCCCAGCAATGTGACGAGGAAGAACCAGGATTCGATATTACTGTGACGGAAGCACCGGTTGTCATTAGCTGGCCAGCCGTCATGAACTCTCATCCGGATCCCAACGGTGGGGGAGCCGGGGTACAACCTCCCGTTCCGGTGACCATTCATAATTATGAAGTGGTGATTGAGGTGGAATTGGAAGTGAATGGAGAGGAATTTTCTTCTGTGATGCATGTGGTACTTCCCCCGGGGGAAACCTCTATTACCGTCCCGGAAGAATTTTTAGCGCAAGGGGAAGAATTTAAGTATGAAGTGTTGGCCAGAGAAGAAAGTTATAATCAGACGGCGGTAGAAAGTTGTTTTTTAGTCGAAGAATAAAGCAACAAAACAACCCCACAGTTCAGGGGCTCCTTTTTTAAAGGAGCCCCCCGTAGGGGAAGGTTGAACACCGCACTGATTCCAAAAAAAATGAAATAGCCAAGTCACAACGAGTAAGAGGAATAACCTGAAGTGGACTAAGAAGTACGGCAGGCGTTACTCGGGCATAAAATGGCGGAAATGACGGCGCGGTATTCACACGGGGGACCAGAGTGGGATGCGAAACTCAGGGAGGCGGGACGGACGTTGTCCGATGAAATATCCGATGGTTTGAGTGTGAGTTTCGACCAGATTGGCAAGCCGTTGAAAAATTGGAGCGGGAAAGGGGATTTGAACCCCCGACCCTCGCCTTGGCAAGGCGATGCTCTACCACTGAGCTATTCCCGCTCGAGAGATGATATGGTACTGATTCTAGTGAGGGGCCTAGAGGCTGTCAAGGTATTGTCATTCGGCTCAGGGAAGGTATCATTCTTCTGATGTTTTGCTAGTTTCTGCCGTTTCAATTAAGGTATTTTCTGGGAATTGGAGTGTTGATGAGGAAATAGCAAGAATCATGAGGAGCCTTCTATGTACATAAGTGTCATCGGTACGGGATATGTGGGTCTGGTCACAGGGGCCTGTTTTGCGGAGTTCGGGCTGAATGTCCTGTGTATGGATCGAGATCAAGAGCGGATCGATTCCTTGGAAAAGGGGCAGGTCCCATTTTATGAGCCTGGATTAGCGGAATTAGTCGCCAAGAATTTCCAAGCCGGCCGGCTTCGGTTTACGAGTGATCTCGCGCAGGCGGTAGATGAAGCCTTGGTGGTTTTTATTGCCGTGGGGACCCCTTCTCGTCCTGATGGGTCGGCCGATCTGTCCTTTGTGGACGAAGTCGCTAGGAGTATTGGCCAACGCATGACCGGCTATAAAATCGTCGTGAATAAATCGACGGTACCGGTCGGGACCGCTCATCGGGTGCGAAAAGTCATCGAAGAACACCAGTCTAGTCCTCAGAACTTTAGTGTGGTTTCCAATCCGGAATTTTTACGGGAGGGGTCGGCGATTGAGGATTTTATGCGGCCCAATCGGGTGGTCATTGGGGCGGACAGTCCTGAAGCGGTCGCGATCATGCGTGATCTCTATCGTCCTCTCTATCTGATCGAAACGCCAATCGTAGTGACGGATATTCCAACGGCAGAAATGATCAAATATGCCTCCAACGTGTTTTTGGCCACCAAGATTTCCTTTATTAATGAAATGGCCAATTTATGCGAACGGGTCGGAGCGGATGTCCAAGTGGTGGCGAAGGGGATGGGGCTGGATAAACGAATCGGGTCAAAGTTTCTGCATGCAGGACCGGGTTTTGGCGGATCCTGTTTTGGGAAGGATACGGCTGCGCTTATCAATATCGGTGCTGGACAGGGCTATGAATTAAAAGTCGCGCAAGCGACCAAAGATGTGAATGACCAACAGCGCAATCGTATGGTTGAGAAAATTCGGGAGGCGGTGGGGCCTCTTCAGGGGAAGGCGATCGGGTTGTTGGGGCTGGCCTTTAAGCCCAATACCGATGATATTCGTGATTCTCCGGCCTTAGCGATTGCCGAGCTGCTCATGAAAGCAGGTTGCCGGGTTCAAGCTTATGACCCTGAAGCCCTTGACGTCTCCATCAAGGCTTTTCCGTCCTTAGTCCCCTGTAAGGATGCCTATCAAGCCGTGCGGGATGTTGATGCTGTGGTGCTGGCGACGGAATGGAATTTATTCCGGAATTTGGATTTCCAACAGATTCATGCCGCGGTCAAAACCCCGATCTTTATCGACCTCCGGAACGTCTACGAGCCACAGCGGATGGCCGATCTGGGATTTCACTACATTTCAGTTGGCAGGAAAACGGTGGGAGAGGTTCCTCACCGTCAGGGGTAGATCCCATTTTAGGAAACCGTCTTGGTTATTTTCGTTTATACCCCATCCGGTCTAAGACTTTCATAATCCGCTTTTGTAGCTTTTGGTCCGCTTCACCCAACGCCTGGGCCAGCGGTTCAACCGCCGGTTTCCCGATTTTCCGAAGAATTTCGGTGGCCGATTGCCGGAGCTCATCCTCCTCGGATACCAAGTGGGGAATCACTTCGGGAACGCTTGGCGCCCCTATCTTGATCAGTGCCTCATACGCCCGTTGCCGCACATCTCCTACTTCATCATTCAGGGCTTCCACTAAGGGTTTGACAGCCGACTCGAGTCGAAGCTCCCCGAGGACTTCCACAGCATGTTTTCGATTGAGCCAGTGGGTGTCAGAGAGATCAAGCAATGCCGCATCCGCGGCGGCTGTGTTGGGATCCTTCGAGCGAATCCGAAAACTCTTAACGATGCGTTTTCCTTCTTCCTCCACAATCCGAAGGGTTGCGCCATCTCCCACCTTTATTTTTTGTAAGTCCTCCAGTGCCTCTTCACCAACGTCTAACAGGACGGTTTTTCCATCGTAGGCCAGGAGTTCGACCTCGATTTGATTGTTTTCCAAGTTAATGGCCGTCACATTTTCGGTGACCAGATTGAATCCATCTTTTTTGCCCCCGCCCTTTGGGCCGATTGAAATCAGTTTTGTTGGTGCTTCGTTTGCCATGATGTTGCTCTATCCTTCGGTATAGTGAAAATAATGACGACGATGAATGTTGTATAAACGCTCTTTATGAAGAACTGGGGGTCCATCCCAGGCTGGCCAGGGCCCCTTCCGCCGTGTCCCGGACCATTTCGTTTTCATCTTCGAGTAAGGGAACCAAGGGGTCAATGGCTCGATGGTCTTTTAACCGAGCCAAGGATTCTGCCGCATTCCGTCGCACCAGCCAGTCTTCGTCACCCAGGGATTGAATGAGGGGTTCGAGCGAACGGGTATCTCCGATTTTCCCCAAGGCTTCCGCCGCATGCCGGCGCACGATCCAATTCGAATCCTGAAGCCCTTCGACTAAGGCCTCAGTGGCCCGAGAGTCCCCGAGTTTTTTCAGGACCCGTGCCGCGTCTTCCCGTAAGGTCGCATCCATGAGGGCCTGGACCAGGGCCGGGGTGGCATCCGGATGGCCCAGACGTTCCAGAGCCCAGACTGCCGCGGTCCGAACCGCACCATCTTTATCATGTTGTAAGGCATGGACCAGGGGCTGCACGGATTTTGTCGCCCGGAGTTTGCCGAGGGCATTCGCGGCTTGCTCTCGAACGGCCCATTCTTCATCTTCCTGAAGGGCTTCAATGAGCGGATCGACTGCCGGTTCGCCAATTTGGACTAACGCGCTGGTCGCCGCTTCTCGGACAACGCAATCATCTTCCAGGAACATATTGATGAGTTTTGATACGGCCTCCTCACCCATTTCACCAAGCCGGGAGGCGGCGTGGTCACGAAGGGCCTCGTTATCGTCCCTGAGGGCGGACAATAAGGGATCGACTTCATTGCGCTCTGTCATGATGACTCCTTTCCTATCCAGAACTCTTCATCCATTTGTGCAGCGGCGGCCTCCAGTTTGTCAAGGATGACGCCGGAATTATAGGAAATTAACCCGTCTCGATCATTCTTAAGTTGTTTGAAGAGTTCGGCGTGAGGTCGTAAGACTTCAATATCTTTGACTTTCTCCAAAGCTTCCACGGCGAGAATCCGGAGGGGTCGGATCGGAATGGATTCGATGAATAATTCGACGGGCCGGGGGTCGCCGATGAGGCCCAGGGATTTCACGGCATGTTCTTTCACGCCGGTGTCCTTATCCTTCACCAAACGTTCCATCAGGGGTTCGACAGCCCTGACATCCCCAATTTTACCTAGGGTGTCTGCTGCAGCTTCCCGGACTACCCAATCGTCATCTTCCAGGTACTCGATTAAAATTTCTACGATCGGTCGACCGATGTTATGGAGAAGAATGACCGATTCTTGTCTGACCCCTTCTCGGAGTTCGGACTCCTCGACATCCCGTAGGTCATCCATGACTTGGTCCACCTTGTCGCGGATGGCCCCCAGTTTTCTCAGTGTCTCCGTGGCGATGCCCATAAGGTCCGGGTCTGCCATGGCATCGACAAATCCATCGGCGGATCGGGGGTCCAAAAGATGAGAAAGAATGTGTGCGGCTTGGAGTCGATTCTCGGGGTTGGGGTCTTTCAGCATTTCGGAAAGGGGTCCGATGGAAGTTGGAATGACTCCCAAGAGTTCCGTCACTCGTTCTCGAAGCGTTTCGTCTTGAAGGTGTTCAAGGAGGGCGCCGGCTGTCCCTTCATCCAGAATGCCAGCCATGTGTTCGAGGGCTTCTACGGCAGCTTGTCGAACGTTTTCCTCTTCGTCTTTTAAGAGGTTGGCAAGCGTTAATCCCGCCCGTGGGTCTCGCAGGCGAGACAGCATTTTAATGGCTTCAACTTTGTAGCCGGCATCTCCGGAAGTGATGGCCTGAATAATGGCCTCGACGGCTTTAGGTCCACCCTTCACGCACGTAGAGGTCGCACGCATGCGTCGCCAATCTTCCTCATGATTTAATTCGGAAATAATCGTTTCGAAGGTTTCTTTTGGCATCGCAACTCTTGAGGTTACAGACGAATTTGTCCCGGTCTCCAGCCAAGTCGAGAGAGTGATTCCAACACATGACGACGGAGATTGTCATTTTTTGTGGTTTTGAGCAGTTTTTGCAAGGGCACAATGGCCGCCTTTCCGAACTGGGTGAGAGCATCTGCTGCCTCCTGCCGGAGTAGCGTACTGTGGAGAGCTTCCATCAATGTGGGTATGGCTTGAGGGTCTCCAATTTTGGCCAATGCCTTGACGGCGGCCTCCAGGGGAGGGAGTTCCTCTTTGTATTTTGGGTCTGTGCACCCTTCCATCCGATCTTCATAGGCCTCGGCGGGCAAGGATTTTACTAAGGCGATGAGATTGGGAGTGGCCTCCTCAGAACGAATATTTCCCAATGCCTCTATGGCCGGAATTTGAAGGGAAGGTACCGTCAAGGAATCCAATAGGAGGGGAATCGGAGTCGGATCCCCAATGAGCCCCAACGTCTTCACGGCGTCTTGGCGAACGGCCGTATCGGGGTCATCTGCCACGACCCGAATCAATTGAGGGACGGCAGCTGCTGGTCGCAAAAACCCCAGAGCTTCCACGGCTCGTAATCGTACCTTCCAATTGGGATTCTCCAAGCAGGCAATAAGCTTCGGGATACTGGGTTCTCCCATGGCTTGAATGGCTCGTCCGGCTTCTTCCCGTACGGCTGGCACTTTGTCTTGAAGCAAAAGAATGAGGGTGTCCAAGGCATCTGGGTTTTGTATGCGAGCCAGGCCTTTGGCGGCTGACATCCGGACGATCCAATTGGGATTCATTAAAGCAGAGAGTAGGGAATCGTAAACTTGTTCATCCGCGATGTTTGCCAGAATGCAAGCGGCCGACTCTTGAACTTGAAGATTTGGATCTTGAAGACAAAAACCCAAAGACAACACGGCCGGTTTTCCTAAGGCGGTGAGGGAGGCCGTTGCCGCTTCCCTTACCGCCCTATCCGAATCTCGAAGGGTTCGAATGAGGGGTTGGACGCTTCGGGGGTCAGCCAAGTGACCGAGGGCGACGGCCGCGTCTTCCCGAACTCCCCAATCTTCATCGTCCAGAGCCGCAATATGTTCAACGACGGAATCAGTCATAGTCATAGGAGCTATAGCATTTACTTCTCGCCTTTTTGGCCAGCTAGGGGTGGCATAATAACTATTAGGGAAAACCCCAACGTCGACGTTACCATAGGGTTTTTTTGAGGGTCAATGAATGAGAAAGTACCCCAAAACGGGGTCGGTGAAGAGCATTACACGGATCGGAAGACCGCCAACAAATCGCTGAGAGCTAGGGTTTTAATCCGCAAGACTTCATGCTCTTGTTTGAGGACCGCCTGGGTGGCCTCATCGTTGGGAGTGTTGAGGAATTTTTCGCAAAGCCCGGTTATCCGCTGGTATTCGGACTCGGCCTTATTCTTCACCACGCGGTTGGTTTCCAAGAGTTGAGCGATTTGAGTATGGGTGTCATTCAAATATTTTTGAAACTCATGTTCTGGAGGGGATTCCCTGGTCGATTCATTCAGACATCGATCAATGTATTGATCCAAAAATACATAAAACCTGACGAGGGTTTCCGTCGTCGTAATGTGGCTCGGTTGAGATTCTGTGACCATCACTATGCCTCCTGCATGCGTATGAATATGCTAGAAGAAACAGTCTACCTGATTTCCCTGCCCATCGCACCCCGAATCTTGAAATGAAGATGAGGGCTAGCTGGAATGAATCGGTTGGCACATGAGGAGATGAGCTCGGAGAGAAACGATCCCAAAGCCGGTGATCGAATGCGGGCTGTCAAAGAAAAGAAACCTGGCCTTTAATGAAGGGTCATGCCAGATGCTTCGTGAAGGTCTGACACAATTAGTCAGTCACTCAGCCTTGAATCACACCAACATATTCTCCGCTTGAGCTTGGAGTGTATCTTTCAGGCTTATCAAATAAGTCATATCTTCTTCAGGAACCTTCAAGAAATTCACGATGGGCAAGGTGAAAAGGGTGGTCTCATCGCGTTCTTCCTCTCCGAAAAAATGTGCGACCAGATGATTGGCCAAGCAAGTGATGGGCGCTCCAAATGAGGGAGAGTGAGCCAGGTGGAAGGCATGATCTTGGTGGAGGTTAATCGTTTCTTTCACCGGGTCGGGAAGTTCCCAGGCATCCCCGAGTTGTCTGCCGACTTCCACGTAGGATTCCCTGATGAGCCACAGAATGGAAGACCAGGGAATGGGTGCCTGTTCTTTTTCTTGAGAGAGGTTCACGGTATGGACAATGAACGGTTTTCCTATGGAATGAAGAAGCCCACACAGGAATGCGGTATCCTGATTTTTGCCCAGTCGTCCTGCGATGGTCTTGGCGCAAAAGCCTGTGGCTAGGGCGTGTTTCCACAATTCTTTGACCTCTTCTTCGTAACCGCTCGTGTTAAATACTCCGGATTGGACCGATAGCGTGAAGGCTGCTCCTGCCACGTGGTTGAGGCCAAGCCAGGCAATGGCCTGTTGTAGGGAATCGATCTGGCGTTGGGCTCCACAGGCCGCAGAATTTGCTGTTTGAAAAATCTTTGACGTTAAGACTGGGTCCTGCTGAATCAGCCCGGTCAACTTGGAGGCATGGGCCTGAGGGTCGGTGGTGAGGGCTAATACCTGATTGGCCACTTGAGGTAACGGCGGAAGGTCGAAATCTTTTTTCTCGAGTCTTTCAAGGAGGGGAAGCAACAAGTCTTCGACAGGCTTAGAACTCACGACGGGGGCAGCCGACATTATCCAAATCCCTTCTATCGATTCAATTAAGAGAAAAATTGATGTCAAAATGTGATCTATATCACCAATTCATCGGTGTGCCCCTGCAGAGAATGAATAGGAAATGTCATCGCTCAATTCAATCTTGACATCCGTCGTAGTTAGAAAGGCCACAAATAAAAAAAAACCGGTGACGGGGAAGTGAATTTTAAGACATTCAAGTCGGCAACATCGGGAAATTCGGAAGCTTCTTTATGGAATATTTATGTTCATCGGCAGTGGAAAAACTTGGCGGGTGATTATGAGGGAGATCGTTACTCAAGACCTGATTCAATGGGACGTGGTCGCTAAGATTTCCTCCTTAAATGCCTTCAGAAGCGAAAGGATAAGGATGATAATCACAAACAGAAAGGGAAAGGCCCCTAAGATTGCTCCGACTTGTAACCCTTTCAATCCCCCAGACCAAAGCAGAATGGCGGCCGAAAGGGATTGGATCACTCCCCAGGTGAATTTTATTTGGTTGGAAGGATTTAAGCTGCCATTGGTCGTGAGGGTTCCCAGGACGAAGGTGGCTGAATCGGCCGAAGTGATGAAAAACGTTCCGATGAGAAAAATAGCGACGATCGACATGAGAATGCCTAAGGGGTACTGCTTTAAGACGGTGAAGAGCAGTACCTCAACGCCTTGCTGATCCATGACGGTTTTCAGTGGGAGGTCGTGGAACATTTCCGAGGCGATCCCGGTCCCCCCGAATACGGTAAACCAAAAAGCGCAGAAGATGGAGGGTACGAGTAATACACCGAGAATGAATTCTCGAACCGTTCGTCCCCGTGAAATCCTGGCGATGAACGTTCCCACAAACGGGGCCCAGGCGATCCACCAAGCCCAATAGAACAACGTCCAGTCGTGAATCCAGGATGAATCGCTAAAGGGAGCCAGGTTTAAACTCATCGTGGGGAGGTTTTGAAGGTAATGCCCAAAGGTGGAGGGTAGAAGGGTCAAAATAAAATGGGTGGGCCCTAAGATGAGTAAAAAGCCCAACAAGGAGAGTGCGAGGACCATATTCAGGTTACTTAAATATTTAATACCTTTATGAAGTCCCGTTTGCGCAGAGAGCATGAATAACACCGTAACGATTCCGATCAGGAACAATTGCGTGGAAAGGGTATTGGGAATCCCAAACACATAGGATAAGCCTCCACTGATTTGCATGGCTCCAAAACCAAGTGAGGTGGCTACCCCAAACACGGTCGCAAAGACCGCCACCACATCCACCGTTGTTCCGATCGTTCGGTCAGCGTGTTTTCCGAGTATACCTTTACAGGCTTGGCTGAAAAGCCCCGGCGTATTTTTTCGAAATTGAAAATAGGCCAGGGCTAAGGCCACCATGGTGTAAATTCCCCAAGGATGGAGCCCCCAGTGAAAGTAAGAGTATTGGAGGGCCAATCGGGCAGCTTCCGGGGTTCCCCCCTGACCGGTGGGGGGGGTGTGAAAATGTGATGTGGGTTCGGCTACTCCCCAAAACACCAAGCCGATACCCATCCCTGCACAAAAGAGCATGGCGAACCACGTCAACAGATTAAATTCTGGCTTCTCGCCATCCTGACCTAATGGGATATCACCATACTTCGAAAAAATGAGACAAAAGGCACAGAGTAAGAACCCCGAAGCTCCGAGAGCATAGAGCCACCCAAAGTTATGTAAAAGAGAGGCCTGAATGGCTCCGGTGATGGTGGCCAGGTTGTCCGGGGCGAAACCTCCCCAGGCCAGAAAGGCCAGGGCTAGGAAGGATGAAATGTTAAAGACCAGGGTGGTTGGTTTCATGAGGCTGTGAACGTCCTCTGGGAGGTATATAAGGCCTTACCATATTTTTTAAGGAAGAACAAGAAATTTCCCAATGTTTTTAAATGTTTGTGGAAGTTATCCTCGGAGTCTCCCGAACTCCTGAGAGAGAATTTCACTCTTCAATAGAGAGAGCTCTATCTGAAATTATTGTCTCTTCTCCGTACGAAAATCAGTAGAATATCGTGTGTGTATACGTATAAACAACTAGTTAGGGGTTGAAGTGTTGGACCTGAATCGTTAGATTGGGTCCTGACTTATTCAAGCAGGGCCGTCCTAACATTTGTCCCAATTTTGTTAGGAGGCCCTTTTTGCATTTTTCAACCATACAATCTGATTTTGGAGGAGGAGAGGGCGGTAGACCCTCAGGAGGTGCTTCCATGGTTCAAAAGCAAGCATACGGGGATAACCCCATCGCCCAACGAAAAACAGACCTCTACAAACGGGAGTACGTCCACAGTTTCGTTCAAAAATGGGATGATCTCATCGATTGGGATGCCCGGGCTTCCAGCGAGGGAGATTTTTTTATCCGTATTCTTAAAGAACGCGGTGTCAAACGGGTTCTGGATGTGGCGACCGGTACCGGGTTTCATTCTATCCGTCTCCTTCGTGCCGGGTTTGACGTGATCAGTGCGGATGGAAGCCCTGAAATGTTGGCTCAAGCCTTTGATAACGCTCGCCGGGCCGGTTTCATCATGAGGACAATCCATGCGGATTGGCGGTGGTTGAGCCGAGACATTCAAAATAAATACGACGCGGTGATCTGTCTGGGGAATTCCCTTACCCATTTGTTTTCCGAACAAGATAGACGGAAGGCCTTAGCGGAATTCTATTCAGCCTTACATCATGATGGTGTGTTGCTTTTAGATCAACGGAATTATGATGGCATTTTAGACAATGGGTTCACGTCAAAACATGTGTATTACTATTGTGGTGATAATGTGAGTGCCGAACCGGAATATGTCGATGAGGGGTTGGCCCGGTTCAGGTATACGTTTCCTGATGGTGACGCGTTTCACCTGAATATGTACCCCCTACGGAAAGAGTACACACGACGATTGATGCATGAGGTGGGTTTTCAACAGATTAAAACCTATGGAGACTTTCAGGAAACCCATAAGGTGGAAGATCCTGATTTCTACGTGCATGTCGCTGAGAAACTCTATAAAAACGAAGAGCGACCCAATTCCCATTCGGTGACGGTGGGGTATTCTCCCACGGTCGATACCGCCCGGGATTATTATAATAGTTCAGATGCAGATCGTTTTTATGCCACGATTTGGGGTGGAGAAGATATTCATATTGGCTTGTATCAGGGGGAAAGTGATTCCATATCCGATGCCAGCCGCCGAACCGTGGAAAAAATGGCATCTTGCGTGGAGGGTCTGGGTAAGGAAACCCGAGTGCTGGATATCGGGTCAGGGTATGGGGGATCGGCCAGGTTTTTGGTGAAAACGTATGGATGTCAGGTGGGTTGCCTCAACTTAAGCGAGACGCAAAATCAACGGAATCGTGAGTTGAATCAAAAGGAAGGCATCAGTCTTTCGATCAATGTGGTAGATGGAAGTTTTGAAGCGATCCCGCTTCCCGATGAATCGGTCGATGTGGTGTGGTCGCAGGATGCGATTTTACATAGTGGAGACCGCAAAAAAGTTTTTGAGGAAGTCTCTCGGGTCTTGGCTAAAGGGGGGCAGTTTATCTTTACTGATCCCATGCAAAGTACCCATTGCCCCCCGGAGGTCCTGCAGCCGATTCTAGACCGAATTCATTTGGATTCCTTAGGGTCCATCGGGTATTACCAAGGTTTAGCCGCGTCGATAGGGTTTAAAGAAATTCAAATTGAAGATCTTTCAAAAAATTTAACGGCGCATTACAGTCGAGTTCTTCAAGAACTCGTCGCTCAACATCACACACTCATCCGGGTGTGTTCTGAAGACTATCTTGCCAACATGAAAGTGGGGCTCCAGCATTGGATCGACGCTGGAAAGGCCGGCCATCTGGCCTGGGGAATTTTACAATTCCGAAAAGAATAGGGCTTGAGCAACGTAGAGGGTTGGGCTCAGTCGGTTTTATCTCTCGATCTTTGGGGCTTTGGCCGGTTGAGCGATGTCACCCTTGACGCCAAAGCGACCTTCGCCTCCCTCTCCCAACACATTCGTGGTATCGGTGTATTCGATCTCTCGGGATTCTTTGCCGTCTTCCGTCGGGGGTTGCCAGCCTAGTTGATCTAACGTGTCCAACACGATTTTCTTAAGGGCTCCGGCTGCCGTCATTCGGTGGAGGCAAACGCTAACACTCGCTCACTTTCTTTTTCGACTTTCGAAAGATTGGGGTCATGAAGGAAAGAGACGAGTGGTTCGATCGCTGCATCTCCGATCAAAACTAAAGAACTCGCGGCATAGTCTCGAAGGACGATATCTTTGAGTAACAGGATAAGGTCGGGAATCACCCGAGGATGACGGAAATGCCCCAGGGCGGTCGCAGCAGCTTCCTTGATCAGTTGCTCCTCACTGATGATGCAACCCGGAGTCGGTTTCCCTTCCTGGTGAATCCCTTTCCCTTTTAACGCATCAAGCACCGGAGGAAAGGCTCGAGGATCCCCAATCATCCCCAAAGAGGCGATCGCATGCCGTTTCACGGCCCCGTCTTTCATGGCTTCAATGAGAGCATCAACGGCTCCGGGATCTCCGATATTTCCCAACGCGATCGTGGCATCTTCCCGGACGGCTCGATCCGGATCCTTTAACATGCCAATAAGGGCGTCGACCACTCCCTTATCTCGGACCCAGGCTTTCCCCATTTGGTAGTCCGTGGTCATCCCTCCAAGGGCTCGAACTGCATGACATCGAACGACGAAATGAGGATCTTTCAACGATTCAAGTAAGGCATCCACGGAGGGTTGCCCAATATACATGAGGGCAGTGCCCGCGGTTTCTCGAGCGATTTTGGACGTATCTTTAAATAGTTTGATGAGGGCATTCACGGCCTGAGGATCACCGATCTTCCCAAGGGCTTCAGCAGCGGCACTTTTGACGGCGCCGTCACGGTCTCGGCAGGAAATCATGAGGCCCTTCACGGCCTGAGGATCACGTAATTCGCCCAATGTTTTGGCTGTTTGTTCACGAACACGCCAACGTTTATCTTTCAGGCAAGGAAGGAGTTTGGGTACAACAGCCGTACCCAAAGAAGCCATGGCCTGAACCGCTTCAGCCTGGACCTCCATCATGGTGTCATTGAAGAGGGTGATGATCCCTTCTACCGCCTGGTCACCACCAATTTTGGCCAAGGCCCAACCAACGTGGGAACGAACGGCCCAAAAATCATCTTCTAAAGCGGTGAGTAACGCTTCGAGGGTCTTGGGGTCCCCCATTTCAGCAAGGGCTTTGGCCGCTTCTTCCCTGGTCGCGTCATCCACATCTTCCAGAGCTTCGAGCCAATCTGTCACGGTATTCGACATAAGGATATTCTTTTCTCCAAATCCTTAGTCCAGGTAGTCTGGGTCTTGAGGATAGGGTTGGGTATGACTGCAGTGAATGGTTAAGACTTGAGTGCCTCGACCATTTACACATTGGTCGAGTGTTTCATCAAATTGTAATTTCCCCGATAACGTGACCTTGAATAAAAAATCGAAGGTAAATGTCCCAAACCGATATTCGCCAGGCTTCAACTTCAGGTCTTTGGCATCAGTTGTTTTATAGGCTTCCATATTGATGGGGTCCATCGTCCAGATGAGGGGTGTGACCCCCGGGACATGCCACCACGTAGGAGGATTTAACGCCGAAGGATCCACCCTGATGGAAAATTCCCGCAATAAGGGATTGGTAGGCTCAGCAGCTTGGAGGCTCAAGGGAATGAAGAACAAGATTCCAGCGATGAGAAGCCCGATAGAGAGGGAGTTGACGAATTTCATACACATAGGATTCACGCTATTGGTAAAGTTTTTCAAGTTCATTTTCGGTGGTCCGTCGTTCGGGTTTGGATTCAAATATTTCTTCGATGGCTTTGCTTTCCCATTCCGTATGAGTTTCTAACCCTAGGGCATACATGATCGTCGCTCCGGTATCGAGCAGGGAAACGGCATCGGAAATAGCCTGGCCTTTCTTGACATTCGTGCCCCAAGCGATCCAAGGAATCGTGGCATCCAATTCAACCTTGGTTCCGACGTTCGGCCGTTTTTTCCCATTGTTTGAAGGAGGATGGGTGGGGCCGCTATTTAATCCTGTGACAATGACCATGGTTTGATCCAGGATTCCTAAGTCTTTGTAGGTGTTGATCGTCATATGAATTGCGGTATCTATTGATTGGACAGCCGCATGAAATTTTGGAGAGTCCCATCCATACTTTAGGCCTACGCGGGCAGCGGTGGGAAAATGTGCCAGAAGAAGGTTGGGAACTCCGAACAATCTAAAACCATACCCACCTTCACTCGTGACTTTTTCCAGAAAGTCTTTAATGTACACCGAAACCGTTTCAGGCGTGCATTGCGGTTTGGTATACCCACAGACTTGAGAGTCAACATAAATTTCGGGTCGGATGAGTTGATACAATCGTTCATCCATCAAGAACACCCCAGAATCCCGACCCCCAGCTAAGTCCATGTAGTCCATCACCGTTGGGGAGCGCATGAAGGAACGGGCAAAGTCGTATTTCTCCCAGCCGGCTCCAATCCGATGCTTCTTCACCGGAAGCCCTGTCAGGAGCGATGCCATGCTTGAGACCGTGAGGGGCGGGTTAATAGATTGGGCGGTCCAACTCACGACCCCTTCTTTGGCTAATTTTTGCAGATGCGGTGTCCGACCGCTTTGAATGGCTGACGGCTTGATGCCTTCCAACACAAATAACAGGATGTGGTCCGCTTGTTTGGCCAGGGCCTGTGAGCCTAGTCCACAAAAAAGAAAAGGGATACAGAGGCCAAGCATGCCGATGAACCGCACATATCGTACTCCTCCCCTATTGATCGGGTGGTGTTCTCGGAGGGTCCCATAAAAATTTGTCATAAGTTCTGTCCTAATTCAGAAAGAAATGAAAATTAGTCCCTTTTGAGTCTGGGATCACGCCTGAATCCCCTTGGATTAAAGAGGGCAACATACACGTATAAAACCAAAATGAACTTATCATGCAGATTTTCGGGTGGTCAACCAAAGGGGATAACCCACCAGCCGGTTCGTGAAAAATTCTCCCTCTTGCTCTTCGAGCGCCTAATCGACTATGAACTGTAGCCCAGGTCTTAACTTTGAAGGATTTCTAAGAAGATGCCCAAAGATAATAACTTTCAACATGCGAAATATTCACGGGCGGATCCTGGGGAACGGGTAGAATACAAGAGTTTCGAACCAGGGGCCGGCATGGATTCACCTGCTTGGGGCCAAGTCATGTCCAAGGTTGGGGCTCAGCTCCTCCAGTCCAGGGTCCGGGGGGTCCTGTTTGTCAATGGATATCCCTACGTAGACCTCTTTGGTGCGGCCCGTTTGGATGAGGTCGGTGGATTAAAACGTGGATATTCCAGAGGGATTTCCGGTTTGGAATCCCTCTTGGCTCTCCTCAGGCCCGAATCGAATGAAATTGTCGAGAAGGCTGAGGCCATCCGACCCCCTGTGACGAATGAACCCCGGTCCCATGAACAGGTGGATCGGGTGGCCCAAGAGGTGGGAAATTTTACGACGGCCTATGTCCAACACTTCCATCAAGCCATTAATCAAAACGTCGGGCCAGCGATTCCCTGCGCTCGATATCTTTGGTCATCCAGTCACCACCACCTCGGAAGGGTTGAGGCTGCCATCGATTTGATGGCTTTTTTGCAGGAATGGGGGAAATCCCTTTCGGTTTCTTCCGATGACCGAATCTTAATTTTTGCCCATGGACATGCGGGGCAGGTTCTGGCACTTCTTTCCAATCTTGTGACGAAGGGAGAATCCGAAGCCCGGCCGCGAGTGTTTGAAATACTCGCAAACTACTGGGAAGCTAACCCGTCGGGTGAGAATCGAGTGGCCCAATTAGAAGACATGTTTGCTTCCGTCTCCAGCAAGAATTTTCTGGAGGGAGGAATTCTCGATGTCGTGACCTTGGGAACTCCCATTCGATATGGCTGGGATACGGATGGTGTGGGAAATCTCCTTCATGTCCTGAATCATCGCCCGATACGGGGCGACGGCAAGAAATGGCTCGCAAAAATGGAATTACCAGGAATCGCATTTGAAATGCCTTACCTGATGGGTGGGGATTACGTTCAGCAATTAGCCATCGCAGGAACCGATGCCTTGCCAGAAACGCCCGAAGCCGAACAGGCCAATCTTGAGTTTCGGGAGCTTTTTGAACCATACGATGGGTTCGAGCGTTGGCTTGAGTGCACCAGAAAAACTACCCGTTGTCCTAATGAAGGAAACTGTCTGTTAGTGGATTATGGGGTGGGGTATGACCAGCCCTCTCGAACGCATTTGTTTGGACATGGGTGTTATACCCAGAGCCGGGGAATGCTTTTCACGGCTCTGGAAACTATAAAATCTTTCTATTAAAGGTATGGATCAGTAATTGGGACGCTACGACACTTTTCCGAAAATGGCGTTCATAACCGATTGTTTTCAAACGATTTATATTGATGATTTTTCCGAGAGACCCGCAGTCGTTGGGCCGTTAGCACCATCAAGCTCTTGCCCCAAAGACACATTGATTCTCTCTAAATCTCTATGATATCCATCCCAGGTTTGTCGCGTAATACAGAGACCTACAGATGTGTAACGAGCCTTGTCTAACAAAGTGATGGTTTTATGATTGTTGGTGTGCTGAAGGAAACATTTCCTGGTGAGCAACGGGTCGCCATGATCCCGTCGGTGATACCTTCTCTGAAGAAGGGGGGTATGGATGTCCTGATTGAACCCAATGCGGGTGAAGCCTCGGGTTATCCTGATTCGTCCTATCTCGAAAAAGAGGGAAAAGTTGCGGCATCTCGAGCTCAGGTGTTTGAAGAAGCAGATTGTATCCTGCAAATTCGGCTGTTAGGAGCCAACCCACAAGAAGGGCAGGCAGACCTCGAGCACTTCAAAAATGGCCAGTTGCTCATAGGAATGGCCGAAGCGCTGACGGATCCGCAATCGGTACAAAAGTTAGCTGAAAAATCTGTCACGTCCTTTGCCTTGGAACTGATGCCCCGTATCACCCGCGCCCAAAGTATGGATATATTATCTTCCATGGCGACGGTGGCGGGCTATAAGGCAGTTCTGATGGCCGCCTCGACCTTGCCCAAAATGTTCCCTATGCTGATGACGGCAGCCGGCACGGTGGCCCCCGCCAGAGTGTTGATTATAGGAGCTGGTGTGGCCGGGTTACAGGCCATTTCCATGGCCCGCCGGTTAGGGGCTTCAGTGGAAGCCTACGATATTCGTCCTGCGGTGAAAGAACAGATTCTAAGCCTGGGGGCCAAGTTTGTGGAATTACCCCTGGAAACGGGTGATGCCGAAGATAAAGGTGGGTATGCCAAAGCACAGGATGAAGCCTTTTATAAAAAGCAACGTGAGTTGTTAGGAAAAGTGATTGCCAATAGTGATGTGGTCATTTCAACTGCTGCCGTTCCCGGGAAAAAAGCCCCGATTCTTATCACAGCCGAGATGGTTGCCGGGATGGCGCCGGGTTCTCTCATCGTTGATTTGGCGGCTGAACGAGGGGGGAACTGTGAGCTGACCAAGCCAGGAGAGACGGTTGTCTGTGATGGAGTCACGATTCAGGGCCCAGAAAATTTGCCGTCAACGGTTCCCTATCATGCGAGTCAAATGTGGGCCAAGAACGTGGCGACTTTTCTCTTACACCTGGTCAAAAAAGGTGAACTCACCTTAGATATGAATGATGAGATCACCAAGGAAACGATGATGACGAAAAACGGTGAAGTCGTCGAGCCACGGATTCGAGAAATGCTCGGGCTTCCAGCCTTATCAGAATAAGGACACGAAACTGCCATGGAAATGTTCATTATGGGCTTGACGATTTTTGTTCTTGCCATCTTCGTGGGATTTGAAATCATCACTAAAATTCCACCAACCCTTCATACCCCGTTAATGTCAGGATCCAACGCGATTTCCGGTATTACCGTGGTTGGGGCGATATTATCTTCGGGGTCTCAACATACGATGGTGACGACGATCTTAGGCTTGTTGGCTGTCATCTTTGCCACGATCAATGTGGTGGGCGGCTTTATGGTGACTAATCGAATGCTAGCGATGTTTAAAAAGAAATCCTAAGGAATCTTGAACAGTATGTCTGCACTTATCAATCTCGGTTATTTGACAGCGTCGGTCATGTTTATTCTCGGTCTCAAAGGCCTGACGCATCCCCGCACGGCCGTCAGAGGAAATTTAATGGGGGCGATGGGAATGCTGTTGGCCGTCGTCCTGACGCTTACGAGTCAACGAATCATCAGTTATGAGTGGATTATCCTGGGAATCATCCTCGGTGGGGCCATTGGGGCCGTGCTCGCGATTAAGATCGAAATGACCTCCATGCCGGAATTAGTGGCGGTTTTTAATGGATTCGGTGGGATCGCCTCTGTGTTTGTCGCTGGTGCGGCTCTACTGGAAAATACATTGGCTTCCGAAGTCCCCATGGTGCAATTAACCATCGCGATCGCAGCTTCAGGACTGATCGGGGCCGTGACGTTTTGGGGAAGTTTGGTGGCGTTCGGAAAGCTCAAAGGGATCATCGGTGATAATGCCATTTTGTTCAGCGGGCAACAAATCATCAATGCCGTCCTAGCCGCCATTGTCTTGGCTTTGAGTTGTTGGGTGGTGATTGATCCATCAAATGTGATGGCCTATTGGCTTGTCGTCGCTGTCGCTTCAGTGCTGGGCGTCCTCCTGGTCATTCCGGTTGGTGGAGCTGATATGCCGGTCGTGGTCGCGCTTCTGAATTCCTATTCCGGGTTAGCGGCAGCGGCCACCGGATTTGTCCTGTCAAATAATGTCTTAATCATTACCGGTTCGTTGGTCGGTGCATCTGGCCTTATTTTGACTCAAATCATGTGTAAAGCCATGAATCGATCATTGACAAATGTCTTGTTCGGGGTACTGGCCCCGGTTGGTGGGGGTCCGTCAGCCGACGAGGTGTATGCCGGGAAGGTCAAATCCACATCCCCCGAAGAAGTGGCGATGTTGTTTGAGACCGCACGGCGCGTCTCGATTATTCCTGGGTATGGGATGGCGGTTTCCCAAGCACAACACCCGGTTGCCAGTTTGGCTGCCCTATTGGAAAGTCGGGGAACCAAAGTCGAGTATGGAGTTCATCCAGTCGCCGGACGGATGCCTGGCCATATGAATGTCTTGCTTGCGGAAGCTGATGTTCCATATGAAGCCTTGCGAGATATGGACGAAACGAATGAGGATATTGATCAAGTAGATGTGGCCTTAGTTATTGGCGCGAATGATGTCGTGAATCCGGTAGCGAGGACCGATCCCAACAGTGCCATTGCAGGGATGCCAATCATCGACGTGGATAAAGCCAAAACCGTCGTGGTTATCAAGAGAAGTCTGAGCCCTGGGTTTGCCGGAATCCCCAACCCGTTGTTTGCATTGGACAACTCTTTGATGTTGTTTGGAGATGGGAAGAAAGCGGTCTTGGATATGATCACCGCTCTTAAAGATTCGTAGATGAAAATTTATTATAAGTGGTATGTCGTAAGGTTGTCGCAACTATTTGTTTTTAAAAGGAAATTATTATAGGCACGTTAAATTTTTACCTTGCATGGGTTGGTGACTCATGATAGAGTATTATTCTTGTGAGTAAGTTGTTTTACAAGGGATTCACTGACTTAATTTTGGCCTAAATCGTCGAGGGAACTGTGGAAGTTAGAGTCATAAATAACAATGTCGAGAAAGCGTTAAAGGTTGCCAAAAAGAAGCTGGCTGCCGACGGATTATTCCGAGAACTCAAGAAACGCCGATTTTATGAGAAGCCGAGCGTGAAGAAGAAAGCAAAAGAGCGTGAGGCTGCTCGGAGGCGTCAAAAATGGCTCTCGAAACACCGCATGTTCTGATCTTCATGCGGCGGATCGCCGCAACTTATCCTTCTTGTTCCGATTAAAAAGAGCTATTCTAATTCCTTTTTTCCTCTATGAGGGAACAGGATCTCCCTATCGCCATTCGTCTCGTGCGAAAGGCCATTTCTCAATGGCCTTCTCCTGTTGTTGATGAACTCGGGAAATCTTCAGAAAGCCCCTTTAAAATCCTCGTTGCCTGTATACTGAGCCTACGAACTCGGGACGCCACCACGGCTGAGGCCTGTCGACGCTTGTTCATTCGGGCTTCTGATCCACCCTCCATGGCCACGTTGTCGGTTCGGTCTATCCAGAAGGCCATCTATCCAGTAGGGTTTTTTCGAACAAAAGCCAAGCAAATCAAGCAGTTATCAGAAGAAATTCTTTTAAAACATCAGGGACAGGTCCCTCAGGACATGGTGTCTCTCCTCAGGCTTCCGGGAGTGGGGAGAAAGACGGCCAACTTGGTGTTAAGTGTCGGTTTTGGGATGCCAGGGATTTGTGTGGATATCCATGTCCATCGGATTTGTAATCGTTGGGGATATGTCCGTACTGCCTCTCCGGATGACACCGAAAAGGTTCTCAGGGAAAAGCTTCCCGAAAAATATTGGATAGGATTTAATGGGTATCTCGTCCCATTTGGTCAAAATCAGTGCACACCCAAAAACCCAAAATGTGAGTCCTGTCCCTTGACCGACTATTGTCAAAAACTCGTTTAATTCCCTCCACCAATCCTGTCAGCACGCCCTCTCTGACATTTAGCCTTCAAAAGTAAAATCAAGGGAATTTTTAGTTACCACCCTCAGATGTCCATTACCAAATAGTAACACATGGAATGCCATTGAAATATCGCGAAAAACAACAGCAAATAGCGAAAAACTGAAAAATAAATGAGTTGTATTCATAAAACTCATGGGTTTAATAAATTTATGGTTACCAAAAAGAAACGTAGCCAAATTATCCTGTATTAGGGACAGAAAATATTTTGCTAATCAAATCAATAGATTAAGAATATTCTTGCACGTAGATATTAAGGTTCAATTTTTGCTCATTAGACCCATATGCTCTATCTGCGTAAATCATCGCAACGAAGTCATTCCAACCTAGTCGTCAATAAAAAAGTTCAAAAAATTCAAAAGGAAAGGGGGGTGATATCCAATTTTTCAGGTGGTGTTATGAATAGTTATTTGGACTTAATGTCCTGCACTTACTTAGGAGGTGTAAGCAATGTTTCTTTCTAGACGTCAATTTTTAAAGGTCTCGGCAGGGACAGTGGCCGCGGTGGCGTTGGCGGATAAAGCGCTGGCGTTGACGGCTCTGCAGCCGGTGATCGAAGTGGGCAATCCCCTCGGGGAGTATCCGGACCGCTCCTGGGAGCGGGTCTATCATGACCAATACCGGTATGACAGCTCGTTTACCTGGTGCTGTTCGCCGAACGACACGCATGCCTGCCGGGTTCGCAGCTTTGTGCGGAACGGGGTGGTGATGCGGGTGGAGCAGAACTACGATCACCAAACGTACGAAGACTTGTATGGCAATCGCGGGACCTTTGCGCACAATCCACGGATGTGTCTGAAGGGGTATACGATGCATCGGCGGGTGTATGGCCCGTATCGGTTGAAAGGGCCGTTAATGCGGCGGGGCTGGAAAGCCTGGATGGATGATGGCAGTCCGGAATTTACCGCCGACGTGATGACGAAATATAAGTTTAACGCGCGGTATTTGGATGACATGTTGCGGGTGAGCTGGGATACGGCGTTTACGTACCTGGCCAAAGCGATGATCATCATTGCCGAGCGGTACTCGGGGGAAGCCGGGGCCCGTCGGTTGCGGGAACAGGGCTATCCGCCGGAAATGATCGAAATGACGAAAGGGGCGGCGACGCGCTGCTTTAAGTTCCGGGCCGGGATGCCGATTCTGGGCGTGATTGGCAAGATGGGGATCACGCGGATGAACGGGGGCTGCGGAGCGTTGTTGGATACATACATTCGGAAAGTGAAACCGAACCAAGCCCAAGGGGGCCGGTATTGGTCGAACTACACCTGGCACGGGGACCAAAACCCGGCGCATCCGTTCTGGTCAGGGGTGCAAACCTCGGACATCGACATGAACGACATGCGGTTTGCGAAGTTGAACACCTCCTGGGGGAAGAACTTCGTGGAAAACAAGATGCCGGAAGCGCACTGGAAGTTGGAAAGTATCGAACGGGGTGCGCGGGTGGTGGTGATCACCCCGGAATATAACCCGACGGCGTATCGGGCGGACTACTGGATTCCGGTGCGGCCGGAAACGGACGGGGCGTTGTTCTTGGGCGCCTTGAAGATCATCTTCGATGAGAACATGTATGACCATGACTTCTGCCAAGCGTACACGGACATGCCGTTGTTGGTGCGGACGGATACGTTGCAGTACTTGGATCCGCGGGAAGTGATCAAAGACTATCAATTCCCGGATTTCTCCAAGAGCTACTCGGGCAAAGTGCAGACGTTGAATCCCTCGAAGATCGCGCGGTTGGGCGGCTTCATGGTGTGGGATTTGAACAAGAATCAAGCGATCCCGATGCATCGGGAATTGGTGGGCTGGCATTATCGCAACAGTGGGATTGACTCGGCGTTGACGGGCACCTATCGGGTGAAACTGTTGAATGGCCGGGAAGTGGACGTGATGCCGGTGTACCAAATGTACCAAGTGCATCTGCAGGACTATGACTTGGATACGGTGCATCAGATCAATCGGGCGCCGAAGGACCTGATTGTGCGGTGGGCGCGGGATAGTGGGACGATCAAACCGGCGACCATTCACAACGGGGAAGGGACGAACCATTACTTCCATCAAACGATTATCGCGCGGGGCGCGGCGATGGTGTTGATCGTGACGGGCAACGTCGGGAAGTTTGGGACGGGCCAGCATACCTGGGCGGGCAACTACAAAGCGGGGATCTGGAACTCGACTCCGTGGAGTGGGGGCGGCCTTGGGACGCACACGGCGGAAAACCCGTTTAAGATCACGACGGACCCGAATGCCCATGGCAAAGAAGTGCATGTCAAAGGGTATTACTACGGGGAAGAAGTGGCGTATTGGAACCACGGCGATACGGCGTTGATCGTGAATACGCCGAAGTATGGCCGGCGGGTGTTTACCGGGAAGACGCACATGCCGACACCGTCGAAATTCCGGTGGGTGGCCAACGTCAACGTGTTGAACAACGCCAAGCACCACTATGACATGGTGAAGAATGTGGATCCCCATATCGAAACGTTGGTGACGCAGGATGTGGAAATGACGTCGGACGTCAACCATAACGACGTGGCGTTTGGGGTGAATACGTGGATGGAGTTTACCTATCCGGAACATACGGCGACGGTGTCGAACCCGTGGTTCCAGGTGTGGAAAGGCGGCATTCGGCCGTTGTATGACACCCGGAATGATCTGGATACGGTGGCCGGGGTGGCCGCGAAGTTGACCGAAATGACGGGCGACGGGCGGTTCCGGGATTACTTCAAGTTTGTGTACGACAACCGGGTGGACGTGTACGTGCAACGGTTGTTGGATGCCAGCTCGACGGGGTATGGCTACAGCGTGGATACCATGTTGAAGTCGGAGAAGGGCTGGATGGTGATGTGTCGGACGTATCCGCGGCAACCGTTCTGGGAAGAAACGAACGAGTCGAAGCCGCAGTGGACGCGGACGGGCCGGTATGAGAACTACCGGGTCGAGCCGGAAGCCATTGAATACGGGGAGAATTTCATTTCGCATCGGGAAGGGACGGAAGCGACGCCGTACTTGCCGAATTCGATCATGTCGACGAACCCGTATGTCCGACCGGATGACTATGGGATTCCCATCACGGCGCAGCACCATGATGATAAGACGGTGCGGAACATCAAGTTGCCGTGGCAGGAAATCAAACGGTACTCCAACCCGTTGTGGGAGAAGGGGTATCAGTTCTATTGTGTGACGCCGAAGACGCGGCATCGGGTGCACAGTCAATGGTCGGTGAACGACTGGGTGCAGATGTACGAGTCGAACTTCGGGGACGCCTATCGGATGGATAAGCGGACGCCGGGGGTCGGGGAGCATCAAATCCATATCAACCCGCAAGCGGCGAAAGATCGGGGCATCAACGACGGGGACTATGTGTACGTCGATGGGAACCCGGTGGATCGGCCGTATCGGGGTTGGAAGCCATCGGATCCGTATTACAAGGTGGCGCGGTTGATGATCCGGGCGAAGTACAACCCGGCCTTCCCGTATCATGTGACGATGGCCAAGCATGCGCCGTATGTGGGTACTGCGAAGTCGGTGAAAGGGCATGAAACGCGACCGGACGGGCGCGCGATTGCGATGGACACCGGGTATCAATCGAACTTCCGGTATGGCGCCCAGCAGTCGTTTACACGGGACTGGTTGATGCCGATGCATCAGTTGGACTCGTTGCCGGGCAAACATGCGGTGGCGTGGAAGTTTAAATTTGGGTACCAAGTGGACAACCACGCGGTGAACACTGTGCCGAAGGAATGTCTGATCCGCATCACCAAAGCCGAGGATGGTGGGATCGGCGGCCGCGGCCCGTGGGAACCGGTACGCACCGGGTTCACTCCTGGCCAGGAGAATGAGTTCATGATCAAATGGCTGAAGGGTGACCACATTAAGATCAAAGTGTAAGAGAAGAAAATGAGGGACCCGAGGAGTTCCGAATGAACGGGTTCCTCGGTTGTACATTTGGTAAACCATAAGAGAAACGGAGGATAAAAATGCCAGAAGTATATAATTGGCACTTAGGACGGAAGATGCTGTATCCGTATGAGGAACGGCATCCGAAATGGCAATTTGCCTTTGTCTTCAACATCAACCGGTGTTTGGCCTGTCAAACCTGTTCGATGGCGGATAAGTCGACGTGGCTGTTCTCCAAAGGGCAGGAATACATGTGGTGGAACAACGTGGAAACGAAGCCGTACGGGGGCTATCCGCAGTTCTACGACGTGAAGATCACGCAGTTGATCGAACAAGTCAATCCGGGCGGGCAGGTGTGGAACGTGCGGGTCGGCCGCAAGCACCATGCGCCGTATGGGGTGTTTGAAGGGATGACGATTTTCGATGCCGGCGCCAAGATCGGGCAGGCCGCGATCGGCTACATCCCGACGGACCAAGAATGGCGGTTCGTGAACATCTACGAAGATACGGCGACATCGATGCGGGCGATCGTGGAAGGCGTGGATAAGACGGGGTTCACGAAAGAAGAGCCCTGGAAGATGACCGGCAGCAGCTTGCCGGAGCATGAAACGTACTTCTTCTACCTGCAACGGATTTGTAACCACTGTACGTACCCGGGCTGTTTGGCAGCCTGTCCGCGGAAGGCGATCTACAAACGACCGGAAGACGGGATCGTGTTGATCGACCAGAACCGGTGTCGCGGGTACAAGAAGTGTGTGGAGCAATGTCCGTTTAAGAAACCGATGTACCGCGGGACGACGCGGGTGTCGGAGAAATGTATTGCGTGCTATCCACGGGTGGAGGGGAAAGATCCTCTGACCGGTGGGGAGCCGATGGAAACGCGGTGTATGGCGGCCTGCGTCGGCAAGATTCGTCTCCAAGGGTTGGTGAAAGTGGGAGATGATGGCTTGTGGGCGGAAGATCGCTGGAACCCGCTGTATTATGCCATTCGGGTGGAGCAAGTGGCGCTGCCGTTGTACCCACAATGGGGCACGGAACCGAATGGGTATTACATTCCACCGCGGCAAGCACCTCGGGGCTATACGCGGCAGATGTTTGGCCCTGGAGTGGATAACGCGATTGAGAAATATTTGGTGCCGAGCCGGGAATTGTTGGCGGTGCTCCAACTGTGGAGAGCCAGTCAGCAGATTATCTTCCGGTATGACGTGATTCCTGGGCCGAAAGTGTTCGAAACCCAAATCCATGGTCGGAAGTTTGAGATGTACAACGACACGGTGTTGGGCTTCAACAAGTCGGGCAAGGAAGCGGTCCGGCAGCAAGTGGAAGAGCCGATTTACATCCGTCCGGCGGAACGGGTGAACTGGCTGTAAGGTCAGGGTATCGGCACACGCGCCAAGGAGCAGGGAGTGGGCAGCCGCCCACTCCCTGCTTTTTTTTGTGGTGAGGGTGTTCCTTTAAGATTCCCGCGAGGTGATTAGGCCCGCCTATTGAAAAAATATGTTTTGCAATTGATCCACCCCCTGTTACAATTAGGATCAGGAGATTTTCCTTCGCTACCTAGAAATTATGACTCAAAGATATAGCTGTTCTGTGATAATTCCTTTTCATGAGTGACATTCCCTTTTCTGCCCAGGGGGTTCCCTTCCCGGATATCATTTCCAAAGGAACGATCCCTCCTGAATACCTTTCCAGTGATTACATTATTCAGCAATTTGTGGAACGTTTGGTTCACTATGTGTTAAGTGTTCCCCAAGGGTCTTTTTCCATGGCTGAATTGGGGAAACTTTTGGAACAACTCGACCCCACACACCAAGTTTTCTTTTTTAAACGACTTAAGGAAAATAGTCCCCAGAGTTTAAAGCAATTTGCTCCATTATATTACGGGTTTATGGCCGAATTTCACCCCTTGTTGTACACCTAAATTCTTTTTGATTTCCCCTAGCAGGTTGGCCCGTGGCAGTTTATAATACAAGCAGGCGGGTATTTACATTTTTTGTGAGGTAGGAAGAATGAATTCAACACTCCATCGAGCTGTCGCGAGTTTTTACAATCTCATATATGAGGGTCAGGCCTTTGCCTCCACCATGGGGCGAATCGATGCCGCCGAACAAGAACGCTATTTTGGGCGGGTGGAAGGCCTGAATTGGGTTCTGGATCGATGTCAAGAATTAGAAGATGTGGATATGAATTTGACCACCGCTTCCCTCCAGAAGCTTTTGGGCGATGTCAAATCAGATCTTGAGCACGAACTGTCGATTCAAAGGCGAGAAAAAGGTCGTCGGGCCGATGGGAGAGAAGAGGCCTTGCTCTTTGTCACCGATTACCTCACGAGTTTAATCACGGCTACTGAGATTGAATCTGCCAAAAGTCCTGTATAGCCCCGCCTTCCACTCTAGGACTTTGTTATGAGAAAGAAGTCTTAGAAGTATCTCCGGTCAGAGTATTACCGATGGGATTATCCAAAAAAGTTGCCATTCGTGAATGGATTATCTTTGCCATTTGTTTGGGATTAGGCGCCCATGTGGCGCTTGGTGTCCTGTTACATGGGAGTCAGGATTGGCCCGTGGAATGGTATGGAATGTATGGAGTCTTTTTTGGAATCTTTATTTATGTGGTGGTGCAATTGGCTCGGTCGATTTGGTGGGTCTGGGTAGGAAATAGGAGTAAATCCTCCTAGAGGGGAAGCCAATTTTATCGGCGGGAGCGTGAAAGACTGGGTCTTTTCTAAACGTCGGGTTAAGGGGTAATCAGCATCCCTTCTTCAATAAGCATAATCGGTATTTGATCTCGAATAGGATAGGCCACCTGTCCGTCTTTTCTTTGGAGTCCTCCATCAATGCGCTCTGTCACAGTCGTCCCCGCCTGATTTTTAATCTCCCCGTTTGCGATTCGCTGATTCAATTCTTGAACTTTCTCTGGGGGTAAAAGACTGACTTCTTGTTTCGTTTCAGGACAGCAAAGAATAGCCAAGAGGTCTTGGGCAATGGTCCCCTTATCGGGAGATGTGCCTGATGTATCCACGATAGAACCCTTTCGTTTCAGGAACGATTGTTGGATCAAAACTGATAGTGTACTGTACCAATCCGCCCATAGTCCTGCAATACGCGATGAAAGAGGTATTCAGCGCCTGGAGAGGTCTAAGGAGAAAGGTGCCTTGGTGCTATCTTTGGTATTTGGTACACTGGTTGCCCCATGATGTCCGTCCTGGCTCCTCATAATTTGAAGCGGTACTTCCTCACCGGTTTGTTCGTAATCGTTCCAGCTTGGGGAACCTTCCTCATCCTCTATACTCTTTTCGAGACCTTGGACAATCTGACCGTTGATCTAGTCTGGGCCCTTTATGGAGTGACGGTGCCGGGATCCGGCATCGCATTTTTTTGTCTCATGGTACTTTGGGTGGGGATGGGTGTCACCTATTTGATCGGCCAGCGGATTCACCAAAAAATGGAAAACTCTCTGGCACAAATTCCCCTGGTTCGGAGTATTTATCATACGCTCAAAAGTATGGCTGATGTGTTGAAATTTCGTGAGCGGTTTGGAAACAGTAAAGTTGTGGCCTTCCCGTTTCCCAGGGATGGTCTCTGGGCGTTAGGGTTTGATATGGGATGGCCTCCCCAATGGTTGCAGGTTTCCCCGGACGGCCCCTTGGTCATGGTCTTTGTCCCCACCGCCATTCATCCCTTTACCGGGTATCTCGCTTTCGTCCCAGCGGAAAAAGTCGAGAGAATTCAGCTCCGTCCCGAGGAAGCGATGAAAATGGAATTTTCTGCCGGATTGTATCAGCCACAAGCGGGATGGCTCAGTCCGGTTCAGGCTCCGTCGAATACACCATCTACTACTCAAGCTGAGGAATAACGATTTGTTGCTACACATCAGACAAGCTTGTATGGAGGATCTGGAAATTCTCGTGACCTTCAACCGTGCCTTGGCCAAAGAAACTGAGCAGCGGGATCTAGATGGTCATCGACTTCGTTTAGGTGTAGAGGCCTTACTACAGGACCCCCGGAAGGGGTGGTATGTTGTGGCAGAATCTCAAGCCTCTCCCAATAAGGGACAGGTCATCGCTCAACTGTTGATTACTTTTGAGTGGAGTGATTGGCGAAACGGGATGTTTTGGTGGATTCAAAGTTTGTACGTGGAGCCTCACCATAGGCGGCAAGGAATCTTCCGGCAATTATTCCAGTACGTGAATACTCAAGCCCAAGCCAGTCAGAGTCCTGTTTGTGGAGTGCGGTTGTACGTAGAACAAGAGAACGATCAGGCGCATCGCGCCTACGAATGCTTGGGTTTTCGAAAAAGTCCCTATCACATGTACGAATTTGAGGTCTCGTAAAATACAAACGAATAGTCTCCTTTTCCTTACCCTTATATCCAGGCAAGCAAGTTGACTCATCTTCGTTCAAAGTTTGATTCAGGAAGGGTCTTTCCTCTTCAGGGGGTCGGATATGTTGTCCTGTTGATGGTCCTAATCTTGTGGGGGCCCTTGTCTCAAATTCAAGCAGAGCCCCTTTCTTCATCGCCATCCGTAGAACTCCGGCCACATGTCAAAGATTTGGGAATCAACATCGGCCGGTATCAATCTGGAAGGTGGAATGCCATTACGGACGTTGAGGGGGTCAGAGTCGGTCACCTGACGTTGATTCAAGGGGAGGGGGAGTTACGGCCAGGCCAGGGCCCCGTACGTACAGGCGCTACCGTCATTATACCCCGTGATGATGTGTGGCATCACAAGGTCCCGGCAGGGGCGTTTATCTTGAACGGAACGGGGGAGATGACAGGATTAGCATGGGTTGCCGAGGCGGGGTTCTTGGAATATCCTATCGCGTTGACGAATACCTTGAATGTGCCTCGAGTTGCCGACGGTGTGATGAGTTGGATGATTAAACACAATCCTGACATTGGAATTGATGATGACACCCTGACTCCAGTCGTCGCTGAATGTGATGATAGTCGTTTGAATGATAGCCAGGGAAGGCATGTATCTGCCCAAGATGTGGTTGAAGTCCTTGATGCAGCCACTCAAGGACCGGTGGCCGAGGGCACGGTCGGGGCAGGAACGGGAATGGTATCTTATCAGTTCAAAGGGGGAATTGGGACGGCTTCACGCATTCTTCCGACCGCAGAAGGGGGCTATCGAATAGGGGTGCTCGTGAACGCCAATCATGGTCGTCGCCATGAGCTCATGATCGGTGGGGTCCCCGTGGGAAAGTTATATCACTCTGAACGAGGCGCAAAAGACCTGTCTGATTCGCCGAAAACTCTTTCGGCGGAGGTAAGGGATTTTTTACCCCATAATCGACAAGATAGCGGGTCGATTATCATCATTATCGCGACGGACGCTCCTTTGGATTCTCGACAACTCACACGATTATCTCGGCGTGCGACCATGGGGTTGGCTCGGACGGGTTCCATATCGCATCATGGGAGTGGGGATTTTATCCTGTCCTTTTCCACCGGAAATACCATACCGCATTATCCAGATGATCCGATCTTTCAGATGTCGCATTTGGCAGATCCTTTCCTCAACCCGATCTTTCAAGCTGTCGTCGAGGCGACAGAAGAAGCGATCCTGAATGCGTTGTTACAGGCCACTTCCGTGACCGGAAGGGATGGACGGCACTTTGAAGCGATCTCCATCGAAAAATTGAAGACGATCCTAAAGACCCATCATTTCGGGAATGCGGCAGGTGATGCGCTTTAGGTTCTCGTGATCATACAATAAGGGAACGGAGTCATGATGGAGAACACGATTCTTTCAAATCGCTGGGAAGAGACTCTGGATAGCTTCAACGGAGCAGTTCTAGATCCTGAAAGGATTGGTTCCCGATGAGTTGTTTTGTGGCGGTATCCCAGGAAACTAGTTCAGAATTGGCTGCTACCTCTGTTTCAATAGAGGTGAGTTCCGCGTTGGGTGGCACGGGATGTGATTTAGCCTTTGTGTTTTTCTCTCCGCATTATTCCTCTACAATTTCAGACATCATTCAACGGATTCATCAGCAACTTGGGCCCAAAACTCTGGTGGGCTGTATGGGAGCCGGGATTATCGGAGGAAAAGAAGAGATTGAAGAGGAACCGGCATTAGTCCTATGGGGAATTCAACATTCCGGGATGGAGGTGGTCCCATTTTCTCTCACTCCAAAACGCGAAGGTGAGTCGCTCACCTTGCAGGGATGGCCTCAGAGTCTGCAGTCCAGTGCCTCTTCCTACACTCTGCTCATGTTTGCCGATCCCTTTTCAACCCCCATTGATGAATTATTTTCGATGTTGGACCAACATGTCCCAGGGTCTCCAGCTATCGGGGGCATCGCGACTGGTGGGATGGAGGAAGGAGACATTCAGCTAGTCCTGAATACGGACGTCATTTCAGCAGGAGTCGTAGGAGTGGCCATCAAGGGAGGGATGCAGGTTCGAACGGTGGTTTCTCAAGGCTGTCAGCCCATCGGTGAGCGGTTTGTCGTGACAAAAGTGAATAGAAATGTGATTCAAGAATTAGGGGGCATTCCACCCCTTGAACGATTGGAGTCAACCCTCGAGATCCTGGATGAGCGACAACGTCAACAAGCGGCGAGGGGCTTGCAGGTGGGGATTGCGATGAATGAACATCAGGAAGATTTCAAAAAAGGCGATTTTCTCATCAGGGGACTACTGGGAGCGGATCGACAATCGGGAAGTTTAGCTATTGCCGACTTCGTGAAAGAAGGCCAGACTCTACAATTTCACATTCGGGATGCGCAAACGGCTAGTGACGATTTCAACGGTCTTCTTGCTATTGAGCGGATGATGGCCCCCAATCAGAAACCTCAGGGAGCCTTGCTGTTTAGTTGTAATGGTCGGGGAGCGGGGTTTTTTCAATCTCCCCATCATGATGTGGGAACCGTCAGGAGACAAATGGGGGCGATCCCCGTAGCAGGGTTTTTTGCCGGGGGAGAAATCGGACCTGTAGGGGGGAAAAATTACCTCCATGGGTATACTGCCAGTATGGCCTTGTTCTATGAGGAAGAAAGTTCAACATCAACGTGAGGGAAAAGCCAATGGAAATGTTCATCAATGGGATGATGCTATGAACAGCATTCAACAACATCATGTCAGGAAACTAGGACTATTCGTTGCTGTGGTTCTTGTTCTGTGGTGCGGAGCTACCGGATTGAAAAGGGTCTATGCCGCGGAACCCAGACTCGTTACGACTCCTTCTGGGCTTCAATACGTTGATCTGAAGGTCGGAACAGGTCGGGAGGCCCATTCGGGGGAAACGGCAATCGTGCATTACACGGGATGGTTGACCGATGGGACCAAGTTCGATAGTTCCAAGGATCGGGGAAAACCGTTCCCCTTTCGCCTGGGAGCTGGGCGAGTCATTAAAGGTTGGGAAGAGGGGGTTGAAGGGATGAAAATCGGTGGCATTCGCAAGCTCACGATCCCTCCCGAGTTGGGCTATGGAACCCGTGGAGCGGGAAGAGTGATTCCTCCTAATGCGACCTTAGTATTTGAAGTGGAATTGTTGGATCTTCGCTGAGGATAAATCGAAGATCGGACAACCTGGCTCATAGATGTCGTTCTTTTTGTCAATTTAACTGTTTCTGCTCTCTCATTCATGTCCTTACGAGAAACGCCCCTCGGGCCGAGTCATCGGGCTCACAAGGGTAAATTAGTCGATTTTGCAGGGTGGTTGATGCCCATCCAGTATACTGGGGTATTGGATGAGTACCATGCCGTTCGTCAGGCTGTGGGACTGTTTGATGTTAGCCACATGGGTCGTCTTCTCGTGTCTGGGGCCGGGGCCGAACGCTTCTTGCAATGGGTGTGTACCAATGATGTCACTCGCCTCACGGTTGGCAAAGCTCAATATTCCATGGTGTGTGCCCCATCGGGAGGGATCATCGATGACATTTTTGTGTACAAGACCGGTTCTGATACCTATTTGGTGTGTGTGAATGCCTCCAATCGGGAAAAAGTCTATCAATGGTTATTGAGTCATCAACAGAAATTTTCCGATGTGCGTATTCAGGACCAATCTGATGTCCTCTCACAAATCGCCATCCAAGGGCCTTTCTCTTCAAAACTTCTCCAAAAACTTCTTGGGAATCAGATGCCCCCCCTCAAACCCCGAGAATGTGTGGAGGTCGAGGGGGGTGGCTATTCCGGATTACTGAGTCGAACCGGGTACACCGGAGAAATCGGGTACGAATGGTATATTCCGTCCGAGCAGGTCGGGCGGGTTTGGAATACCTTATTGGATAGGGGGCTGGAATTTTCAATAAAACCAGCAGGACTGGGAGCTCGAGATTTACTGCGGTTGGACGTAGGATATTTGCTCTATGGAAATGATATGGATGAGACGACGTCGCCATTGGAGGCGAATGCCGATTGGATTGTCGCCTGGCCTAAAGGAGAGTTTCAGGGTCGGCCGATGTTGGAGAAACAAAAGGAGCAGGGACTCACTCGAAAGCTTGTGGGTTTCGAGATGAAAGAGCGCGGGATCCCCAGACACGATATGACTATCGTCAAAGATGGGCAGACCGTGGGCAAGGTCACGAGTGGGAATTTTTCGCCTGTCTTACAAAACGGGATCGGCATGGGATATCTTCCTCCGGACCTGGGCGTCGAGGGGGAAGACGTACACATCGATATTCGAGGGAAGCTAATTTCGGCACGAGTAAAAAGAATGCCAATCTACAAGCGTCCCAAAACGTAGGATTGTGAGTTTACATAAATATCATGCAAGACGAACAATTGTTATCCAGCGAACAGATCTATTCCGGGAAAGTTCTCACTCTCAATCGGGATACGGTGTTGTTACCTAACGGGAATACCACCCAACTGGAAATTATCCGGCATCCTGGTGCTTCAGCAGTGGTGCCACTCAAAGACGATGGACGGGTGATTCTTATCCGTCAATTACGGCATGCGGCGGGAGGGTTTATTTTTGAGATTCCTGCCGGAAAGCTGGATGCTCAAGAAGCACCTGATGTTTGTGCTGCCCGAGAGCTTGAAGAGGAGATTGGCTTTCAGGCTGGACGTTTAGACCATTTGACCAGTATCTGGACCGCTCCGGGATTTACCGATGAAGTGATCCATATTTTTCGCGGGACGCATCTGAGGCCCGGAACACAACAGTTGGACCAAGACGAGGTTCTGGAAGTGGTAGAGTGGCCTCTGTCAGAAGCCATGGCCAGGATTCAAGATGGAACAATCCGAGATGCCAAAACGATCATAGGCATTCAGATGGTCTTTTGGGAGAAAAGGAAAAACGCGTAAGGTCTTCCGGACGTTCTTATTGATCAAGAATACTGGGTAGGGGTTGCGTAAAAGGTCCAGGGTGTATGCTTCGTAATTCTACCCGACCTAAATGTGGATAGGGTCGTTGGTTGCGGCTCTCACGGGTGAATTGTCCTTCCGGCAAGAATGTTTGGAGTAGGAATTCGGCTAATTCCACTCTAGATATCGCTCGAGTAGCTGGTATATGACGCAAGCCTACCTCTTTACTCCTCGCCAGGTTCCACACACGTAAAGCTAAGTCCTTTCCCCAAACGGTAGAGCGATATTCGTCTTGAACGATGGTGATGGGAAGTTTTTGATTGGTGCGATAACGCAACCAGTCCAAATGTCCGGTCCGCCCATCTGGTGAAGGACCGATGGCGAGACCAACTCGAATGATAAGTGAACCGGGTCGTTCCAAAACCAATCGTTCCGCCTCAACTCTGGATTTTCCGTATATACTAATGGGGCAGGGAGAAGACTGTTCGTGATAGGCCCCATCTTCCCCGAAAACATGGTCCGAAGAGATATACACCAGGCGAGTCTTGGGGGGGAGGACCTCCAGTAGCCGGTGAACATGAAGAACGTTGATGTCGTAGGCCCAGTCAGGATGAGCCTCACATTTTGGGACATTACAGACCGCATGGGCGTATAGAAGTACGTCAGGTTGGTAGCGAGACAACATGCTTCTGATCCATTCGGGGTTTTCCAGGTGAAGAACAGGCCAATGTTGGACATGAGGAGCATGATTTCCCGGAGAAATACAAGGAATGATGGAATCAGGAAAAAGTCTGGCTAACGTGAATCCCAAGATGGAGGTTGCGCCAAACAAGAGGGTCGGGGATTTCAATCAATCACCTTCGTTATTCTTGACGGAAGACAGTTTTCCCCGATCAGGACGTTGGAGAACTGGTGTGTATCCGTGAATGAGGACATCAATGGTAGTCAATTGGTCTATGAGGATGACCTGGAAATGGTAGAGAGAAAAAAGGGGTCAATGCTCGGTCATAAACCAGCCGGCAATAGACAGTCGCTTGTGTTCTCCCGCTAGAGCGTCCACCCGGCACACTCGGTGTTGTCGAGGTACGGCAAAGATGGCCAAAGAGCCAGGTAAGGGAGGGATGCAATGGGTCACTTCTAGGGAGATGTTGTTCTGGGAAGAAGGATGAGACCGATACATGATGAGTTCCCCTCCCCAGTCGGGATGCCACTCCTCGTGAAAATAGGTGGCCAAGGCCAATCGTCGAGTAGGGGGTGTTCTTCCTGTCGCATAGGTATAGGCGTCGTCGGTGTCATCGTGTGTTGGGAGGCAATCTCCGGCAGCATAAGAATAATAATTGAAATTCACGTGTCTTCCGCGAATATTGGGAAATGATTCCACATACTCAGCCACACAGGGCAATCCGACCCGTTGGATAAAGTGGGAGGCTTCCTTGCCTGCGATATCAGCCTTTAACCAATTCCCACAGTTGGGAAACGCGCGAGCCACAGGAGGCATGTCAGCTAGAGCGGTCCATTGAGATTGAGACATCGCCTCACGAAACATGGCTCGTTCTTTGGAGTCCCAAAAGTTTTCAAGGACAAGGATGGGGTCTTTGGCAAATGAAAACGTAGTTGGGTCAAATTCGGAAAAATAAATATTCATCAATTTCTAGCAGAGATTACAGATTACCTTTGAAGATATATATCTTTTTACCAAGATTGGTATGGGGTCGCAATTGAACTAATCCCGATGTAACACTCCTTTATTGTTCCCGGCCGTGAGATTGTCCCTATTCGATTTCTCGAAGGAAAGGGTTCCTATGCCGAAAATGGTTTTTAATTAAATTTATCTTTAAAAACAATCATTTAGATTTCCATGTGAATTGATTTCTTTTATTCATCGAAAGTGCTAGCTTAATTGCCTAGGTAGATTCAAATTCTGACGTCACCCTCGCCAAAAAGAAAAGAAACCTTGGAACGATTCATCACCTCAAGAGATTGAATGTGTAATGCCCAACCATTTGGGTGGATCAAGCCGGAGTAATTTTTTTTCTAAAAAGGGGGTAAGCATGGTACGAAGTGTGTTGTTGGTTTTGGTGGTCGGAACCTTGGCTGCCGGATGTGTTTCAACCGGAAATTTAGGGATTGTGATGAAGAGTTCTTCCGATCCAGCTGCACGTTTACGAACCAGTCAAGGCTTTGAAGATTTGGGACAAGTGGAAGGGGAAGGCTGCCGGCATTTCCTTCTGGCCATTATTCCATGGGGAAACTCCGACGTCTCGAAAGCTGTAGACGACGCCTTGAAAGGAACCGGAGGCGACGCCATGATCAACGTGACAACCGAAACCTCTTTATATGGGTTTATTCCAATTTATAATGTCTATTCCTATACCTGTACTAAGGTGAAAGGAACCGCTATCAAGTTTAATTGACCCTGAATTGCTGTCGGTAATTCCTGAGTCCTTCCTCCCGTAATCGGATTGAACCGATTCCTATTGCTTCTGGTCATTTCTGTCTGGCCCCTCTCAAAAGCCAAGCCAAGGCAGGAACCCTACTGTTCCTAAGGGCCTGTCACTTTCCAAAGAGATACGATGTTTATCTCTTTGGATATCTCCAAACAAGCAGAAACAGACGTCCCTTGTAAACTGAAGGCTTTCTTCTTTGAAGATTACCTTTAGAAACAACAACTTATCTCGATTTCACAGAAAACATTTCTTTATGGTTATTTCTGGCAATCAGATTGCAAGTTCATAGGAAAAATTTTGAAAACGTCATGAATCAATCACCAGGGAAACAAGTAAATCTTTTGATTGAGAATTATCCATCTATAGCCATGAACCAGTCCTCAGCCAAACGGGTCTTGTTGATTGACGACGATAGGCCATTCAGACGCGCCGTGCGCGTATACCTGGAGAATTATGGGTTTGAATGCAAAGAGGCTGATGATGGTGTGGAGGCATTGGCGATGCTGGATGGAGGGCTTCAGGTGGATCTGGTGCTGTCCGACTATCACATGCCTGTGATTGGTGGGATGGATTTCTTGAAAGCGCTAGCCTATCGGATGAATGGTCAAGCGACTCGAGTCATCCTGCTTTCTGGGCACATGACAAAGGAAATGGAACGAATTGCCAAAGAACATGGAGCGTTTGAAGTGTTAGAGAAACCATACGATCATCAGGAATTGCTTGAAATCGTTTCTCGAGCTTGTCGGGAATGAATGAAGTTTATCAAATAAGCATTGAGACGGATTAAATGGGATGGGAACATGTGATCTTACAGAACTCAAAAAGGGGAATGAAATTCATGAAGAGACGAATACTCTTGTTTGAGGATGAGGAGGCCATCAGGGATGCGCTTGCCGAACGATTGATGGTTGAAGGGTTTGAGGTGGGAACGGCTCCCGATGGCCGAAAGGGATTGAATCTATTTCAAGAAACCTCAGGTGAGCTGGTGATTACGGATATCCTGATGCCGGACCTAGACGGCCTGGAAGTGATTCGAACTCTTAAAAAACTTAAGGTCTCACCCCTGATTATTGCCATGTCGGGAGGGGGTGGCCGGGATTTGGACTTTTTGATCGAGGCGAAGGAATTCGGGGCTGATGGAGTCCTCGCTAAACCCTTTCATGCGGATGAGCTTGTGGTGATGGTCCAAAAGCTCCTTTTTGCCAACCTAACTCCTTGTCAGTCTGGCTAAAAGGATATCATGAAGAATAAGTCCGGAGATCAGGCCCAAGAGAAGATTTCAATTTATGTTCAGGTTGAGCCGAAAAGGTATGTATGGCATGTGGTATAGGGAGAGTGAGATAGTCACAAACTTGGGGGAAATTTCAACGAGGGTCCAAAAATCCATGATCTCAGAAAATTTACAGATTGCTGAAACTGTCGGGGAAATCATGACCACGCGAGTGGTGACGGTGGAAATGGATGACTCGTTGGAAGTCATTCGGGACATATTTCGCAAGGTCAAGTTTCATCACCTACTTGTCGTGGATAATGAACGATTGGTGGGGGTGATTTCTGACCGGGATCTATTAAAAGCCATCAGTCCCTATGTCGGGACGATGTCCGAAATGACTCGGGATCGGGCGACCTTGGAAAAACGTGCTCATCAAATCATGTCACATTATCCGTACACGATCAGAAAATACTGTTCGCTCCAAGAAGCAACTCAGCTCATCCTACGAAAGGGAGTGTCATGTTTGCCGGTAACCACGCCCGAAAAGTATATCGAAGGGATCGTGACTTGGAAGGACCTGTTTAAAGCCCACCTCGCGAATCTTTCCTGATGATCCTGTCGGGAAAGAAATTCTTTTTCCTCACATGATGTTTCGGTATACTCCTTCTTCAAACACACGAAACCCGTGTGCTCCATTGATAAGAGTTCAAAGCTGGAGACCGACCTACCACCCCATAACAGACGATAGGAGACTATGTGATGGCGGACAAACGTTTTATCTTGGATCTTGGAAAGCTTCTCATTGGAGCGGCTTGGGCGGATGGGACTCTTTCTACATCCGAGGTGAATGGGCTCAAAGAATTGCTCTTTCAACTGCCGGACATCTCCGGGGAAGAATGGATGGAGTTGGAGTTGTATATGGCCTCCCCGGTGAGTGAAGAGGAACGTCAACGCCTCCTTGATCGGGTCTTGAGCCGGATGACTTCGGACGACGACAAGCAATTGGCCTTGATAACATTGGATAAACTCGTGCCACCAGATACACCGATTGACGGACAACAGACGGAGGTAGTGACGCAATTGCGTAACGATATTGAACAGCGAAGTGGAGGTTTTCTCGAACATCTTCGCCGCCCCTTGCGTCGAGTCTTAAACCTTAGAGGCCAGCACTATCAGGAGGAACAGGATCGAGAAAGCCGCCTGGAGGACTTCATCAAGAACACGATTTATTTTCAGGTCACGATGGTGTTGCGGGAACGAGGTATCACCTTTGATCTTCCTGATGTCGACATTCGGAAATTGTGTCTGGCGGCAGGACTAATGGCAAGGGTGGCCGTCGTGGATCAGGTGGTATCCACAGAAGAAACCAAGATTATGAGTGACGTGTTGCAGGAGCATTGGGGATTGGCTGAGGAACAAGCCCTCCTTGTTGCAGAAATTAGTCATCACCGAATCTTTCGAGGCCTGGATAGTGTGAGGCTGGTGACACGCTTTAAGGAATTGACGACCAGGAAGGAACGGATTGAGTTTCTCCATTGTTTATTCAAGGTCGCGAATGCAGCCGATCACACCTCATTCGAGGAGATCGAAGAAATTCGGGGTATTGCCCGTGGCATGGATCTCAGTCACCAAGATTTTCTGGATGCCAAGTTGGCAGTACCACGAGAGGATCGTAAGGGGCTGTAGATACCATTTTTCTCTTACTAAAAGCTCTAAATAAGTTTTCCCTTAAATTTTATTTCCGGGTTTCGCCCCGGCGGACGAGCTATTGCTTGGTGCATCCCGAAGGGTGCGACCTTTGTTGTGGAGGCAAAAGTGGCCAAAACCATTGACGCCCCGTCCGGTATCATTAAAGAGGACGTCCGCAAATTATTAGGAAGGTGGACCAACTCGCTATGCTCAAACAAGGTCTCCCAGTTTTTTAGAGCGACCGTCCTGAGGACCGAACGGCAGGCGTCGGACAACGATCAAAGAAGAGTTGAACGGAACAGAAAAAGCAGACAAGATTGAATACTTAGAGAACCTGGAAATACTCAATGAGTTTTCTAAATCCAGAAGACGTCATTAAAGATTCATGCAAAGTTGTAGAGATTTATGTAAAATGGCCTTCATTTCACGATTATGAGATTGTGAGGGTTATTTTTGATCGGAACTCTCCAGAAGGCCAACGGGGCCCGCACATTACGATTTATTTCCACATGTGGGAGATCGTTGGTAAATCAACAGAGGGTAAGAGCTTTAAATATGACAAGCATAATGTTGTTGGTATTCTTTTTCGCAATGTTGGGGACTATACGGAACAGGGATTTAATCAACAAAATGTAATCAATGACATAGGAATTTCTTTAACTCATGATGAATCTAATAATTCTCTTTATAATGTTTTGATTCCTGATTTGTATGGAGTGGGATTTGAACTAACTTGCAGAAGCATTGAAGTAGTTTCACTGGAAAGGGGAGTTCCCAAATTCTCTGGTCATCAGTGAGAATTTAAGGTATTTATCAATTTGGAAAAAGGAAAACTTTTTACGTAAGCTGTTTGGCTGCTTACTTAACGCAATCGTTTATTTCGGGTTTCCACTCTTGGGTTCTCCTTCGAATCGATCAATAACGGCAGCGCCCACCGCATCTCCCCACACATTAACCGCTGTTCGGCACCGATCCAAGAACCAGTCAACCACCAAAATCAGCGATATCCCTTCAATCGGTAAATCCACGGCCTTGAGCACAATGACCATGGTCACCAGTCCGGCTTCCGGAATACCTGCTGCCCCAATGGCCGATAAGGTAGCGGTGAGGAGCACGATGATCGTTTCTCCTAAACCCATTTCGATTCCGTAGGATTGTGCGATAAACATGGCCGCGACCGCCTCGTATAAAGCCGTGCCGTTCATGTTGATCGTGGCTCCCAAGGGGATCACGAAACTCACAGTTCGCTTGGAAACATTGGCTTTTTCGATGAGACTTTCCATTGAAAGCGGTAAGGTGGCAGAGCTAGAACTGGTTGAGAAGGCAGTGATGAGGGGGGTGCTCATGGCTTTGGCGAGTGCTGGAACGGAACGTTTCGCGAGAACATGAAGGGCCAAGGGGAGAGTGAAGAGGGCATGGATGGCCAGAGCAAGAAGGACGGTTCCTACATAGGCCCCCAAGCTGACGATCTGGGGCCAAAACCCGGAAAATCCTCCAGCTTCTCCTAAACGGCCGGCGATCAAGGCTCCAATTCCCAGTGGGGCGATCCACATTAACAGATGCACGATGGCCATCATGGCTTCATTGATACCCTCGAACAGCCGAATGACCAATGTGCCTTTTTCTCCGATCGTAGTGAGAACTCCTCCAAAGACTAAGGAGAAGACAATGAGCGGAAGTATTTGGGTTTCCGCCATTGCCGCGAATAAGTTTTTGGGTACAAGGCTCGTCAGGATAGACTTAAACAGTTCTACCAGGGTTGTGGGTCGGTTCTCCATTTTTTCAGATAGCTCCGGCGATTCCGTTTCGGCGGCAACGATGTTCGATGTTTCTATGGGCACCCCCGGATGGATGGCTAAGACCAAAACTAGGCCCACGAACACTGCGAGGCCGGTCGTGGTCATGAAAAATGCGACGGTTCGAAAACCCAGGGTGCCAAGTTCCCTGACATCTCCTAAACTGGCGATACCGACGATCATCGAACTCACGACGAGGGGAACGACTAAGGCGAATAATGCTTGCAGGAAAAGGTCTCCAATGAATTCGATCGCTAAGCCCAATGAGGGAGCCAAGCCACCAAGGAATATCCCCGAAAGGATGCCGATGAGCATGGCAATGAGTAAATGATGGGGGCTGGAAGCTTTCACCGGAGGAGAATCCTTTTGAGGGAGGTTAGGATGGGCAAGATCTGGGCACTCCCTAATATTCCAGCTGTGTTATCACCAATCAGAGGGGATAATATTCAAGAGGAGGGCATGTACAGATCAGATTGCGATCTCCATAGGCGCTGTCGATTCGGGAAACTGTCGGCCAAAATTTATATTGGCGTAACCACGGAGCAGGAAAGGCAGCCTGTTCCCGAGAATAGGGGTGCGGCCAATCAGATTGGGAGACGACCTCCATGGTATGGGGAGCATGTTTCAACGGGTTGTTATCACGAGGCCACCGCCCTTCTTCGATCTCCCCGATTTCTTGACGGATAAGGATAAGGGCTTCGCAATAGCGATCGAGTTCGGCTTTGGATTCACTTTCTGTCGGTTCGATCATCATCGTTCCAGGGACCGGCCACGATATGGTCGGGGCGTGGAATCCGAAGTCCATCAACCGTTTGGCCACATCTTCGACTTCAACATCCGCCGACTTTTTAAAGGGGCGGAGGTCCAGGATAAATTCGTGGGCAGACAACCCATTTTCTCCGGTATACAGCACGGAAAAATGTTTTTCGAGCCGTTTTGCCATGTAATTGGCGTGTAAAATGGCCACTTGAGTGGCTTTGGTGAGTCCTTCGCCCCCCATGAGTTTGATGAAAGCCCAAGAAATGGGAAGGATGTTCGGGCTTCCATAAGGAGAGGCTGCAATGGCTCCCATTTCCTGTTTTCCTTTCGCCCTCATGAATGGGTGCCCGGGTAAAAACGGTTCCAGATGAGGAGCAACTGCAATGGGACCCAATCCCGGTCCACCCCCTCCGTGTGGAATGCAGAAGGTTTTGTGGAGATTCAAGTGACAGACGTCGGCTCCAATATCCCCAGGCCGGACCAGGCCTACCATCGCATTCATATTGGCTCCATCCATGTAGACTTGCCCACCGTTCTCATGGACGATCATGCAAACATCTCGAATGGACTCTTCGAATACCCCGTGTGTCGAAGGATAGGTAATCATGAGGGCAGCCAGCTGTTTCCGATGTTGTTCGGCCTTGGCTTTGAGGTCATGGATATCAATATTTCCCCGTTCGTCACAGGCGACCGGGACGACCTTCATCCCAGCAATCACCGCACTAGCCGGATTGGTCCCGTGGGCGGAGACCGGAATAAGGCAAATGTCGCGTGGGATTTCTCCACGCTGATCGTGATAGGCCCGAATGACCATCAATCCTGCATATTCACCCTGAGACCCGGCGTTTGGCTGGAGAGAAACGCCCGTAAACCCCGTGATTTCAGCCAGCCAGGTTTCCAATTGTTGAAAGAGGGTGTGATACCCATGGGCTTGTTCGAGTGGAATAAATGGATGCAAGGAGCTAAACCCTGGCCAGGAAACGGGAATCATTTCTGTCGTCGCATTCAGTTTCATCGTGCAGGAACCCAATGGAATCATAGAATGGACGAGGGATAAATCTTTGGATTGGAGCCGATGGATGTATCGAAGCAACTCGTGTTCAGAATGGTATTGGTGGAACACCGAATGGGTCAAAAACTTTGATTGCCGTCGAAAAGCGGAAGGAATGGGTTCTGGAAGTTGGCCTTTTAATTGTTCCAGAGTAAATGGCCATGACTCCTCTTCCGTAAAAATTCTGAGGAGAGATTGCACGTCTTCTTCCGTCGTCGTTTCGTCCAAGGAAATTCCGAGAGTTCCGTCTTCATAGTGGCGGAGGTTGAATGAGCGTTGTTGGGCATTGGCACGGACTTGGGCAGGAGGAAGCTGGGAGGATCTGATTCGAATGGTATCGAAGAAGGTCGAAGAGGTAAGTGCGCAGCCAAGGTGCCGCAGACCTTCTGCGAGAAGATTCGTCAGGTGATTGATTCGCTGGGCAATGGTTTGTAACCCCTCAGGACCGTGATAAACCGCATACATGCTGGCCATGTTGGCGAGAAGGACCTGAGCGGTGCAAATATTACTCGTGGCCCGGTCTCTGCGAATATGTTGTTCTCGAGTTTGCAGGGCGAGGCGATAGGCTTTCCGTCCCGTTGCATCTTTCGAAACTCCTACCACACGCCCTGGGATGGATCGTTTAAATGCTTCTTTAGTCGACAAAAATGCCGCATGAGGCCCTCCATACCCTAAGGGAACACCAAATCGTTGAGAAGATCCGATAGCGATGTCCGCTCCCCATTCACCAGGAGGTTTCAAGAGGGTAAGGGCCAAAAGATCCGTACTGACTGCGACCAGTGCTCCCGACTCATGGGCTCGTTCGACGAGAGCCGTATAGGAAGTAATATTTCCATCCGAAGAGGGATAGGACAACATTAGTCCAAACAGGTCATCACGGGGAAATTCGACTGTGTGGGGATCTCCCACTTTCAAGGAAATATTCAGGGGTTTCGCCCGCGTCTCAAGGACCGCTAGGATTTGTGGATGACAGTCAGCGGCAACAAAAAAGGTATTTCCGGTCGAGGAGCTGAGGGACCGACACATGCTCATGGCTTCTGCCGCGGCCGTGGCTTCATCTAACAAAGATCCATTGGAAAGTGGAAGAGCGGTTAAGTCCGCGACCATGGTTTGAAAATTGAGTAAGGCCTCCAATCGGCCCTGAGCAATCTCTGCCTGGTATGGAGTGTACTGGGTATACCAAGCGGGATTTTCTAAAATATTCCGTCCGATCACGGGGGGAGTGAAGCAATCGTAATATCCCATTCCAATGAATGAACGACATACCTGATTCTGTTCGCTCATCTTCTTCAGTTCGGAAAGGACTTCCTCTTCGGACTGAGCTAGCGGAAGTGAAAGGGGATGGGAATGTTGTATGTTCGATGGAACCGCCTTCCCCACGAGGTCTTTTAGGGAGGACAGGCCCAATGTGACCAACATTGTCTGGATGTCTTCTGTACTTGACCCGATATGACGGTTAGGAAAAGTGGTCATGGAACTCACACGCAAGAATTACGGGTAAAGGGAGAGGTGGACAATCTGAATCGTTTTGCCCAATGAGTACTCGACCCAACTCATTCAGAGTAGAAGACCAATGACAATCTAACAGAAGGGCTATGAGTTGCGTATGCTTTGAAATACCAGAAACGGGAATGAATCGTTTATCCTCAAGTAGAAAAGCGGCCTGTGTTTAATGGCTCCTTCAGCCTATCATGAACATTCAGAATCTGTAAAACATTAACTTCTGGCCGCAAACTCTCAAAGGGTGACCCATGTCTGATGTTGGTCATGTGAACCCCCCGAGTGGTGGTGCCTAAACCGTAGGCAAAATGCGATAGGCTTCAATGGTCTGGCTAGATGGTCCAATTCCTCTCTTTGGGTTGAGGTGAAACAATACCGGTTGCCGATCGGATAAGCATTGAGTTAGAGGAATAGAAGCACGCAATTATTGGGTTCATTCACCTGAGTAGGGGGTCCCATGATCGTCCTTTCCAATATTCGACAGTTGTACGATGGCAGCTCCAGTACCCCACAAGCTGTCCATGAAAACATGGACGTCTGGATCGATGAGGGAACCATTCAGGGGGTTTGTCCGCATAAGGTAAACCACCCTCAAGGTTCTCAGGTGAATCGGATTGACTGTTCGTCCTATACCGTCACACCCGGGCTGATTGATTGTCATGGGCATGTCACCCTATGGGGGGTAGGAAATAACAATCTCGATCGGATGAATTCACCGGAGGCTCCCTTTTGGGCTGAACGAATTTTGTATCAGACCCTGGTGAATGGAGGAGTCACGACTCTTAGGGACGTTGGCGGTGCCACGGATGTTTTGAAGCGGTTGGTCGATCAAGGGGTCTTATTGGGACCAAGGCTCAAATTAGCGATTTGCATGCTATCGACCACCGGCGGACATGCCGATTTTCGTGGCCCGGATCGGTGTTGTGGGGAATTATCGCGCCTGTGGCCCCCCGGTCCAGGCCGTCCTTCAAGTATCGTCGATGGTCCGTGGGAATGTCGGAAACGAGTACGAGAGATTGCGGCGTGTGGAGGTGATTTGGTCAAGGTGTGTGCCAGTCCTGGGGTCGTATCACCTTCGGACCATTTGGAGCATCGGGATTTTACCCTCGAGGAGTTGGAGGCGATCTGTGATGAAGCGGCGGGAAGGGGTATGTATGTCGCGGCACATGCTCATAGCCATAGTGGGATTCGTTTGGCCATTCAGTCCGGGGTGAAGGATATTCAACATATATCATTCCTGGATGATGAACTGGCCGAGTTGGCTTATGCGAAAGGTTGTGTGGTGACGCCAACATCCTGGGTGAACCATTGTTTGGCCCAATCAGGAGACTTTAATGAGTTTATCGCTTCCAAGGTGCGGGCGGTGTCGGAGAGTCACGCCAGAGCCGTGAAAGCGGCTCATTCCAGCGGGTTAAAGATCTTAGCGGGAACGGATCCTGTTCTGCAGGATATGCATGGGCGAAATTACATGGAATTGGCTGCACTGATCCGTGAAGGGGTGCCCCCTTTGAGTGCCTGGTTTGGGGCCACGGGTCTTGCGGCAGAACAAATCGGACAGAGTGATACGGGCGAACTGACGGAGGGTCGGAGAGCAGACATGTTAATCTGTCAGCCAGGGGTCCTTGAGGATCCTTCTCAGTTTGACCAAGGGGCACTCGTTGAGGTGATCAAAGACGGTTGGGGATACCGGAAGGGTTTGAAGGGATTGCCCCAGCAGGATTATGAAAGGGCTATTTTCCGTAATTTTTAGGACTATTGATCTAACTCGCGAAAGAGAAAAAGTTTTTAGGCCTGGCCAGGGGTTGTCGGAGCAATTTCCTCGCCGGATTCTGTACTTTCATCCATATCTACGACCAATTCCCCCTTGGGAGAATAAAATCCCTGTCCATCAATCTGGACGATTCCGTTACAGTTTTCTTGGAAAAATTCCAAAATCCATCCATTAAAATCGTACCCTTCATCCGAGACATCGTTTTTCACCATTTGTGTTGTGGCAATAAATTGGGATTTTGAGATGAATTCCCTGGCTATTTGTGCCTCCACGTCATCAAACACAGAGAGCCGGCTCAGAAATCCCTTCGTTTCGGTCTCATACACGTCCTGATACGTTCCTCGGTTTCGCACACAAAAGAGGGTGATCGGTTTTCGTTCTCGGTCATACCCTAGGGACACATGAACCCAATCCCAGTCTTCCAAGGCCTCCTGATCCATCTTGGGGATTAAGGGGATTTGGTTTTTTGATTTAAGAAAATCCAACAATAGACGGAGAGGCGGACTGTCCTCACGGGTACAAAATACCCTGGAATACAACAATTCTTGTTTTTCTTCAGTGTCCGATGATTGGGGGACCGAAAAAACCGGTAATTCTTTAGCCATGATGAAAGACCTCAGTTGTCGACAAAAATTAGGGTACGGTATTTCACGAAAACACCTGATTGTGATCCTCTTACTTTACCCTGGGCTACCTCGGGGCAGCAAGATACTGGGGTTGTTCTTTGTGTCCTCACCGTAATAATCTCCGCTCAGGGCTTGGTTTTTTTTGTTGACAGTATTTGGTACATTGGTTAGACTCTGGCGCCGTTGTTAAAGAGGGAACACCTGTTCCTGTTTGCCTCTAGGACTCATTAACAAAGAGGCGTCCCTTCCTAGAAATATCACAAAACTTGAGGGTGTCTGTTACTAATCTTTTCAATGTGAGGAGGAGGTCCGTATGGGAAAAGCCATGACAAAGTCGCAAATTGCCGATCACCTGGCTAAAAAAGCGGATGTCACCAAGAAAGTCGCGACTCAAATTCTTGATGATTTTGCCACCCTGGCCTATAAGGAAGCGAAGAACGCTTTTGTAGTGCCGGGAATCGGTAAATTGGTCCTAGCCCACCGAAAAGCCAGAATGGGTCGGAACCCCCAAACTGGTGCGGCTATTAAGATTCCGGCTAAGAAAGTCGTGAAGTTCAGAGTAGCCAAAGCTGCAAAGGATGCTATCCTCGGGGTGAAAAAGTAGTCGACTTTTCCCAAGTCTCAAAACAAGCATGTCTTGGGGAATGTCGACTGCCTGTGTGTGATTCCCTCGTAGATTGCTTATTCCACATTCAATAAAAGGAGGCAGGGTCTGATGACATAAAACCCTGCTTCCTTTTTTTTCAACGAAACATCGAAGTTTAATACAGTGAAGGTGTCAACCCACTTTGGCCCATCCCATCATGGGCGACGATGGTCACCGCGTCCCCGTCATAGATGGTCGTGTCCTCACTCGCAATCCGTTTATTGACGGTCACCAGGACTTTTTTCTCTTTAAACAGCTGAAAGATTTCCCGGAGTGGTTTGCCCTGTTTTCGTATGAGTTGTTTGAGGGAAAGAGGGTTTTCCAGTTCATAGCCAAGGGATCGTTCCCCTTCTGTGGTTTGTAAATCTCCCATTAATGTGATGGTGACCATACCGTGTTGTCCTTTTGAAATTTGAGAAAAATGTTCGTTAGGATCCTTGAGATTCGAAAAATACCATGTCTGGTTAAGGGTTCAAGGACGTTGGAATCGTTGCCAAAATACGGACTGGACTGCCAGTCCCTCCTTTAATCTTCATCGGAAGGGCGGTAATATGGGTTCCCCGAGGAGGCAAGCGATCCATGTGGGCAACATTTTCGAGCGCATAGCGATTGGCCTCTGCCAAGACCTGGTGAGCTGGGAATGTTTTAGATTGCCCAGGGTCGATACTTGCGGTGTCGATCCCAACCCCAACGATTTTCCGATGGGTCAAGAGAAACGTCATGGATTCAGCGGAGAATCCTGGAAAATGAAGAGAAGTCGGATCATGAGGAGTAGGGCTTCCAAGATACCGCTTAGGATCTGGCCAATATTGTCCCCACCCCGTTAATAAAAAGACGAGCGCTTGAGAGGGGATGGTGTCATGCTGTTCCTCCCACTTGAGGATATCTTCGACTTGAAGGGTGTAGTCTTTATTCATCCGGACTTGGGGGCGGATATCCAGGACGATCGCTTCTGCGGTAAAAAGATGAGGGGGAATTTCATCCACGCTCCAACCGGATCGAGCAAAATGTATCGGGGCGTCCAGATGGGTTCCCCCATGTTCGGAGGCGGAGAAGACCCCTGACGCATACCAATTTCCATGGGCATTCAAGCCCCAGCTGGTTTTTTCCCATTGAAAAGCCGTATTGTTAGGCCAATAGACGGTATCTTGATCAAAGGGGTAGGTCAGGTCCAATGTGGTGGGTGTTGAGGAAAAATACGAAACACAGCCTAGTTGAAGATTGAGGATAAGGGAAAAGGCAACGGCAACATGGATACCCCAAGAAATCTGGTGAATAGCGGGAATGAATTTCATACGAAAAATCCTAACAAGTCAGGGAAGAAAACGGCAATGAGATATGACGTCTGGATTCCCCTTCCAAATGTTTTCTGGATGTTTTCTGGAACGAGCCTGAGGAATGTATAGGGTTCAGTAGTATAGTAACGGGAGTAGGAAAAGAAACTGATGTATAAAATTATTATCATTCTTGTTTTAGTAGTGATTCTATTCTACATGCTGAGAAGAGCGTTGCTGGATTGGGGGGAATCCAAGCCGGACAATGCGACTCCAGGGAAGGATGTGATGATTCAGGATCCTGTGTGTAAAGTATACGTTTCAGTCGGGGCGGCGGTCGTGGAAGAGGTGAGTGGAGAACGATATTACTTTTGCAGTCAAGATTGTGCTCGACATTTTAAGCGAGAGAAGAAGGTCTGACCGGAGGTCCAAAAGAGGGATGAGGGAAATCCAGCTCCACGTGTTCTTTCAGTTTTTAGGTTAAGGCTCCCCCGCATGAAGAGCCCGATCCAGCCGTACACCCAAAACAATGGGGCCCGACAACGATTGGGCGTTGGGAAATCTTGGAAAGGTTAAGATTCTCGATAGTTTTGGAGGAATTTTCTTGAAGTGGCAGTTCCAACATTTGGTTGAAATCACAATCATAGAGTCGACCATCCCACCCAATACTGACGAGCGAGCGGCACATTAACCCGTCCAAGGTGGCGATATTAAAATTCTTGACTAGAAGATCATAGTATTCTTCCAATCGATGGGTGTCTTCTAAATCCTTGAGGAATCGGCTGATAGGCATGTTCGTGATGCTATAGAGATGATTAAAGCGAATGCCAAATTGTTTTCCAAGCGCTTCTTTATAGTCTTGTTCCAGTTCTTCCTGAGGAGGGGGAAGGGCAGGGCCCTGTGGGTTATAGACCAAATGTAATGTCAGTCCGGTTCCTTCTTGTCCGTACCCCAACGCGTTCAGTGATTGTAAGGCCGTAATACTTCGGTCAAACACGCCTTTTCCTCTCTGGGTATCGACATTGTCCGATTGGTAGCAAGGGAGAGACGCAATAATTTCTACCTGATGGTCTGCCAGAAATTGCGGGAGATGGCTTTTCCCCTTGACGTAGAATACGGTCAAGTTGCATCGATCGATGATTCTTCGGTTCCGTCTGTAACATTCGGCGACCAGGTATTCAAAATGTGGATTCATCTCCGGGGCCCCACCGGTAATGTCGACTGTGGAAATTTGGGGTTCTCGATCAAGGAGCTCCAAGATGTGGCCCATCGTCGTTTGGGTCATTTGTTCGGTCCTTTGGGGTCCGGCGTCAACATGACAATGCTGGCAGGTTTGATTACAGACTTTTCCCACATTCACTTGGAGGGTAGTGACTTCCTGGGCATGTAAGGGAGACTGTTTATGGAGTGCCAACGCACGGTCAAAAGATGGGCCCGTTGTCGTGACGGTTGGTACAGCGGTCATGGGAAGGGTAGAAGATCGCATGCTGAATTCTTTTAGATCTTGGAGGAATGTACGGGTGTCAAATGAAACAGGACTCCAACGGGTTTAACAACATCCTGTGGTGGTTCCACAAATGACCGGTGCAGAACTGGGGCTCTCCTGTGCCCGGTTCATCATCCCAAAATGAGGTTGATAGAGGGGATGTTGGAGGACCTTCAGTGTTTTGGTACAAATTTCCAGGGGGGTTCCGCATTCATAGGTATGATGGTCATCGTCTCGGGCACTCAGAAAAGGGCCCGTTTGAATCGCGAATTGTCCTTCCCACTGACAGGTTTCGTCTTCAGGGTAAATAGCGATCAATCGGGAGTCCTGCGGAGATAGCGTCGTTGGCCGCTCAGAACAGAGAAAATGATCTTGATAGGGCGGAAGCCCCAAGAGGGTCGCGGTCTCTTCGTCAACTTGTTGAGGTATTCCTCTCTCGAACGTCCCTCCCCTTTCATCCGTGACTTGGGAAAAGGGTCCTATTAAGGTCGCAAAGACCGGTTGAGAAAGGGGTGTGGGTGAAGGGACTTTATACCCTGTGATGGTTACGGAGAAAAAATGAATGCCATCGATGACTCGCCAAGGCATGAACATGACTTGGTGAAGCCCCTGGAATCCGGCGGTTCGAAGTCCTCCCCAGTAGTCGGAGATGGGTAAGGCGCCCGATAAACAGTCTCCCCATTTGTCCTTGTCGTGTATGAGGTAATTGGGCATGGGTTGGTCCGACACAATATCGGAGATCGTAAAACGCCCACCCGGTCGTACTACCCGGTACATTTCCTGAAAGACCTTGTCTTTATCAGGAGCCAAATTGATCACGCAATTAGAGATGATCAGATCCACATGATTGTCTTCCACGGGAATGGCATCCGCAAATCCTTTTCGAAAATCTACGTTAGACTCAGAGTATCCGAGGTTTTTGGCGACTGTAGGGGCATGGGTTTGGGCGAGAGAGAGCATTTCGTCTGTCATATCAATCCCAATCACTCGACCCCGGGCCCCTACTTTTCGTGAAGCCGCAAAGCAGTCGATACCCCCTCCAGATCCGATGTCTAAGACCACTTCTCCCGTTTGGACGGTTGAAAGGCCCACCGGTGTTCCACAGCCATACGAAACCTTGAGAACCGGTTCTGGAATAAATTGTCCTAACTCCTGGTGGTCGTACCCGGTTGGGCAGCACATTTCTTCTCCCTCGGTTACGGCTTTGGCATATCGATGACTCACGGATTCAGTTATCGTGTCATGTGCTTCTTGGGCAACGTCTTCGGCCATGGCACCCCCATGATAAATGTGGGAAACATTAAGGCTGTTCCTTGATTTTTCCCGATTTTACTAATGATGAAGGACGGTTCTTTACAAAAAGTCTTAATATACGTAGAAATGTTACAAAACTATCATATTTTCTTCATTCTTTCACTTAAGGGGAAAACCTTTTGATGAATATGAGGAATCTCACTTTAGGCCTTGAGAAAAAGTATTCGGATTAGAGAGAATAGCTGAAGGAAAACCCCTCCAGTGTTGGGTACAGAACATTCAATAGCAGAAGGTCAACATGTTGAAATGTGAGGTTATTTAATTTCAGGGATTTAGGTATCGACTTTGCTTCATTTGCGGTAAACAATTCATTGTACCTTGGGAAGTGTGGTAAAGACTATGCCCCTTGTCAAATGTCCAGAGTGCCAAAAGGATGTCTCAACCGAGGCTCTTGCTTGTCCCCAATGCGCCTATCCCTTTCCGGGAAAAAATGGGGGAACGAAAGGGCAACCCTCACCTCTTATCCAATCCTGCCCGGATTGTGAACGTCCGGTATCCAAGCATGCGAAGTCCTGTCCCCATTGTGGGGTAGAGCTTTTGCAAAATCAGAAACAGCTAGTGGCGGCCGCCAATACGGTTGAGGAGACCTGGTTATGTACTCATTGTGGAACCCCGTATACCAGAAGAGTGCACTCCAATAAGCCGGAAAAACATTCTTCGGTCTCCGGCGTTCCCCATGATTCCTTTTCAGAGGTCCCGGAAGAATTGAAGCCCCAACTGAACCATCAAGGGTACAACCTTTCGACTCCTGGCGGACGGCATCCCTCTCCACTTTGGCAAGATTCAAATTTTCCCAACGATACCCCGCAACCTCGGTTTCCTAGAGGTAATCGGAAGCCCCTGATCCTGGGAATCATCATCGTGCTCCTCCTGACCATTTCAGCGGCCTTCGGAGCTCTTTGGCATTGGAAAGGGCTCAACCCGTTGGATCTGCTCGCCGTTATCCAAAATTGGACCTAGAGAACTCGTCGGTTCATTCTTTCCATTGACAATCCTTGTTCCCTATCCCTGTCTTGTAGGAAAAAAACCATTGGGTGCTGATTGCCGATCCGGAATATTTGGTTTGTTTGAGAAACGGGTCCTGGAGGTCATCCCCCAGGCAACACAGGCAAAGAGGCAGTGGTCCCTGTGATCTGAGAGAACATCACAGTCGCGTTCACGGCCCAATCGATGAAGGGACCAGGATAGATCCCGAGGAGGAGTGTCCCCACGATTCCCGTGCCTACGGCAATCTTAATGGGTAGGGTGGTGGGGATGGGGGAAGAGTCCAGAGGTTCGTTGATGTACATTTTTTTCACGACGATAAGGTAGTAATACATGGAAATCACGATATTGATGAGTCCCACGATTAACAAGGTGTAGAGCTCTTCGTTAATAGCCGCGATGAAAAGGTAAATTTTTCCGATAAAGCCAGCCAAGGGTGGGACTCCGGCCAAAGAAAGGAGAAACAAGAGCATGGCAGCGGCCAAAAAGGGTGAACGACGGTTGAGGCCGTTATAATCCTCGATTTCGTCGCTTTTAATGACTTGGCTCACCGCGATAATAACCGCAAAGGCTCCTAAGTTGGCGAATAAATAGGTCAAGAGGAAAAACATGATGGCATCGCTGCCTTGTTTGGTCCCTGCTGCCAACCCAATCATGATGTTCCCGATCTGAGCGATCCCCGAATAGGCTAAAAGGCGTTTGATGTTTTTCTGTGCGATAGCCACGATGTTTCCATAGGTCATGGAAAAGATCGCGGCGATCACGAAGAGGAGCACCCACATGGGCTTGAAGGAAGCCAAGGCGATGTAAAACATCCGGATGAGAATGGCCAAAGCGGCCCCTTTTGGAGCGATCGAAAGGAATGCTGTGACCGGAGTTGGCGCGCCCTGGTAGGTATCGGGTATCCACGCATGGAATGGGACGGCGCCAATTTTAAACCCGAGGGCTGCAAAAATGAGAATAAACCCGATGGCGAGTCCATAGCTGCCCGGGGTATTCCCCATTTGGGAGAAGATCAGGGTTCCCGCTTCTCCATAGACCAAGCTGATGCCATAGGCCAAAAGCCCGGCTGCAAACACCCCAAGGATAAAAAACTTTAACCCCGCCTCCGAGGATCGTTCGTCTTCTCGAAGATAGGCGACCAACACATAAAACCCAAACGTCGAAAACTCTAAGGTGACGAAGACCGAAAGAAGGTCATTGGCGGAGGCCATGAACATCATGCCCAAGGCGGACATGACTACCATAAAATAATATTCGCCCCGGAAAAACCGAAATTCCTTCACATAATCGAGAGAAATGGATAAGACGACTGCGGTGGCCACGACGATGAAAATCTTAAAAAAGATCGCCATGTGGTCCAGCACGAACATGTCTTTGAATAAGGCGCCCGTCGTGCCGGTTTGGTCGAACCAAAAAAGAATCAGAGCGGTAACCCCTAAACCTCCAATACACAAATGCCCTAATTGCTGATGGGTAATCCGCTTAAGGGAGAAGTCCAAGGAGAGCACCAGGCACAACCAGAGGGTCAGAAAAATTTCCGGAAGCAACAGCAGAAGATCAGCGCCTGTGAGTGTCAGATTAAAAGTCATATCAAAAATCTATGGCATATGTTGAGTGACAAGGGGGGCACCTTGGGTGATGCGATCAACCATGGGAATGACGGTGGATTGCACCACATCGTAAAAATGGCCGGGGAATATCCCGAGGATGATGCTACAGGCAATCAAGAGAATGAGCGGCATCCGATCCACCCAATGACGAGCGTCGACGGCATGGGCATATTCAGGGTCCAATTTTCCGTAAAACAACCCTCGCATCATTTTAAACAGGTAGGCCATCGTCAACACGATGCCCAAGACGGCGATCACGACCTGGAAAGGATATTTTTCCCAACTCCCGACGATAATCATGACTTCGGCGATGAAGTTCACGGTCCCGGGCATGCCGATAGAAGCCATACAGGCCACGATAAACGCACCGGCGATAAAGGGCATTTTTTCGATGAGCCCGCCCAAAGAGGGGATGTCTCTTGTATGGGTTTGGTCGTACACCCACCCGGCCATGGCGAACAACATGCTGGTTGCGAGGGCATGGGCAAACATATAAATAACCGCTCCTGAAAGGCTGATGTAGCTCAAAGCCGCCATTCCCAAAAATATGTATCCCATATGACTGGAGCTGGAATATCCGATGACATACTTGGTGTCTTTAGCGAAATAGGAGACCAAGCCTCCATAGATGATGGAAAAGACGCAAAGAACTGCCGCAATCCAAATGAGATCTCGAGTGGTCTCAGGAAAAATTTCATATCCGACCCTGATGATCGAAAAATGGCCAAGTTTCATGAGCACCCCGGCATGCAACATACTCGTGGCCGCAGGGGCGGCGGCATGACCGACCGGTGACCAGGAGTGCAGTGGCCAAATGGGCGCGATAGAAGCAAATCCGAAAAAGATCAGCACCCAAATAATCGTGGCCAAGGTATCGGAGAACTTTGCCTGTTCTCGGAGTACGACAATGTCGAACGTGTGGAGTCCGGAAAAATGGTAGATGAGCAAAATGCCCATGAGAGCGACGACGGCACCGGCTGACAAAAATAACGTGAGTTTCATCGCCGCATATTCTTTGCTGTTTGAACCAAAGTTGAAGATGAACTTGACCGAATCCCGCAGCTTAAGTCCTTCGGCATCGGTCATGGACAGATAGCCTTTCGTATGGGATCCCCATACCCCCAGCAGGAGATACATGGGCAGCACGGACATTTCATAGAAGAAGTACAGGAAGAAGAGATCGAGTGACATGAAGACCCCGATCGTTGCGGCCGCAAGAATCAGGAGGAAGATGTAAAACTCCTTGGTCCGATCCTTGATATGCCAGGAGACAAAAATCCCAGCAAACAGCAGAATGGCCGACGCAAAGACTAACGGTCCACCGATCCCATCCACACCGACATAGAAGGCGATCCCCAGTTCTTCTGACCAGGCAAACCGTTGGACGAATTGGAAACCCCCTTTTGCGGTATCGTAGGCGAAAAAAATGTAGAACGAGGCTAAGAGGGAGATCCCAGCGGAAATGGCCGCTGTCATTCGGACCATGAGTTCTTCCGAACGTGGAATAAAGACCAGAGCGGTGGCGCCCAAGAACGGGGCAAAAAGAATGACTAGTAAGGAATATTCACCCATCGGACTATTGTTCCCGGACCGTATGAGAGGAAAGGACTAAATTCTCGTGTTGAGCGGTGGCAGTCCCCGGATGTAAGCGCTCGACCACCGCTTGAACGGATCCGTTGATCATGCGTAAAAAAGGAGAAGGATACAGGCCGATCCAAAAAATCATGACGGACAGTGCCACACCGATGGCCCATTCCCTGGTGTTTAAATCGGGAATGGCGTTCGGAAGAGTGTCCTTTAGTGGGCCAAAGATCGCCCGTTCATAAAACCACAAGAAATAGGCCGCGGCAAAAATGACCCCGGTCACAGCCAAGACAGCAAATCCCCAATGGGCTTGAAAAACTCCCAGGAGAATCAAAAACTCTCCAATGAACCCGTTGGTACCCGGTAGACCGATGGATGCCATACCGATGATCAAGAAGAAGGTTGCCAGAAGGGGCATTTTTTTTGCCAGGCCGGTACATTCTCGAACATCGGTATGTCCCAGTCGTTCATACATAAACCCGGCAAGGAAAAACAAACCGGCCGTACTGAACCCCAGGTTGATCATGGTAATCAGGCTTCCCTGAATTCCCTGAAAATTTAAGGCAAAGAGTCCGATGACCACAAACCCCAGATGGCTGATGCTACTGAACACCAGGAGTCGACGAAAATCCGGTTGAATGATCGCGACGATGGCTCCATAAACGATGGCTGCTACACCTAAGACCATGAGAACGTCAACAACCGTTTCGTTTTGGGAGGCATCTGGAAGTAAGGGAAGGGAGAAACGTAAGAAGCCGTAGGTTCCCATTTTGATCCCGGCCAACATGACAGACATGGGGATGGGGCCCTGTACCAACGCATCGGGGAGCCAGGAATGGAACGGAAACACCGGGGCTTTAAAGGCGAGACCCAAAAAAATCAGCCAGAAAATGAGCAATTGCTCATCTACGGGAATGGGGACGGAGAGTAAATCGACCATGTCAAAACTGTAGGCCTGTTTGGCCTCAAAGTGATTCAGGCTCATCAGGCAAAACCCGACCAGCATGAAGACACTTCCCAACAGGGTATACAACACATATTTCAGAGAGGCGTAGTGCCGGTGTTCGCCGACTCCCCATAATTTGATCAGGAAATAACTCGGAATCAGCATGAGTTCCCAGAAGACGAAGAACACGATGAGGTCGATGGAAGCGAAAATACCCATCACCGTCGTTTCCAGGGCCAAAATGCTCATGTAAAACTCTTTGGGACGGAGCGTCAGGGAGTCCCAGGAGTAGAGGATCAACAGGACGGTCAGGAACGCCGTGAGGCCGACGAAGAGCACGCTAATTCCATCCACGGCCAGGTGATAACTGATGCCCAGGAAGGGGATCCATTCATGACGTTCGGCAAATTGCATCGCCGCGGTCTCGGGGACGAACCGCAACATCATCAAGGCTGCGACGACCAGTTCCAGGCCCGCGATGCCCAAAGCGCCTTTCCTGATGAGGTCATAGTCCTTTAAGGCCCACAGGACCAAGGCCCCGATCAAGGGGAAAAAGGTCAGGAAAGACAAGATGGGAAAACCAAACGTCAGTTCTTCTTGCATAGCATTTCTCTAGTATAAACTCGTGCCGGCAGATGACGATCCGGCAAACCACACCATCACCAGGTGTACGAGAATGGCAAGTCCGATCACGATGATGGCCGCATAATGGTGGACCATCCCGCTCTGTAACTTTCTCCAAGTCCATGCCGCGAGATGATTCCCATAGCCGATCACATTGAGGCCGGCATAGATGACATGCTTCTCGGTCCAGGTGATGGCCTCGGCGCTGATATCAGTCCCTTTCCCGATGCCTTTGACGAATCGATCCAAAATGTTCTGATCGAACCAATCCCAGATTTGGCCGAGTTTCTTAAAGGGCTCCACGATCAGGTAATCATAGGCTTCATCGACATAATATTTATTCAAGAGGGTGGTATAGGCTTGTGGAGATTTTGCAGCCCATTCATCGGCCATCTGCGGGCGAATGGAATACATGTAATGGGCAAGGGCCCAGCCCCCCAGTGCGATCGCAATGGCCACGACCATGAGCCCGATGAGCATGCCCCAACTGACTTCATGGGGTGTGGCCCCGACGGGAGTGGCGACTTCATGAAGAAATCCATGGAACCACCCATGTTCGGGTGGAACTCCCAGAAATCCACCGACCACCGCGAGCCCGGCCAAGATCATCAATGGGACCATCATGACGGGCGGAGATTCATGAATATGCTTGGCCACATGGGGTTCGACCCGGGACTCGCCATAGAACGTCAGGTAGGTAAGGCGGAACATATAAAAACTGGTCAGGAAGGCACCTATGGCAGCAAGGAGATACAGATGGTAATAGCCATGAACGAAAGCATGGGCCATGATTTCGTCCTTGCTCCAAAACCCGGCGAGGGGAGGGATGCCGGCGATAGCCAGGGTTCCAATCAGAAAGACCATGTGGGTTTTGGGGATCTTGTTGTATAACCCTCCCATCTTTCTGATGTCTTGTTCATTTTCAAGGGAGTGAATGACCGCTCCTGCCGATAAAAATAACAAAGCTTTGAAAAAGGCATGGGTCACCAGATGAAAGATCGCGGCGGTATAGGCTCCAACTCCGCACGCCAAGAACATGTAACCGAGCTGGCTGACCGTCGAGTAGGCTAGCACGCGTTTAATATCGTTTTGCACCAACCCAATGGTGGCGGCAAAGAGGGCGGTGACTCCACCGATGATCCCGACGGTGGCAAGAGCTACCGGGGCCATGTCGAAAAAGACATGGTTTCTGACGACCATATAAACACCAGCCGTGACCATGGTCGCAGCATGAATTAACGCACTGACCGGGGTCGGACCTTCCATCGCATCAGGTAGCCAGGTATACAGGGGCAGTTGAGCCGATTTCCCAAAAGCCCCGATGAGCAAACAAATCGTGATCGCGGTGGCCATCTCAGTAGAAAGGGTCGAGGCCTGAGCAAAGACGGATGTGTAGTCCAAGGTTCCGAAATGGGAGAAGATCAGAAACACGGCGATCAGAAATCCGGCATCACCTATGCGGTTGACGACAAAGGCTTTAGTGGCGGCCTTCCCCGCGGAGATTTTTTCGTAGTAATACCCGATCAGAAGATACGAGCAAAGGCCGACCCCTTCCCATCCGATGAACAGCACGACATAGTTATTGCCCATGACCAGCAAGAGCATGCTAACCATGAAGAGGTTCATGTAGGTGAAGAATCGGGTAAACCCTTCTTCGCCATGCATGTAGCCTACCGAATAGACATGGATCAGGAATCCCACACCCGTGACGACCAACAACATGATGGTGGTGAGAGGATCGATGAGGAACCCAAGATTGACGGTCAGATTTCCTCCAAAAAACCATGAATAGGCGATCACTTCCCGGGGTTCGGGGTTACTCAGGACGGACGAAAAAACTCCGAGCGTACAGAGGAAGGATAGGCCGACCGATCCAAAGGCCAGGCGACCCGCCAGATCAGGGGAATATTTATTTCCCCAGAACCCGTTGACCAGAACGGCCAAGAGCGGAAATATGGGAATTAATAGGACGAGTAAATCAAACACCTTACCACTTCAAAATATTGATTTGGTCGACATTCGTGGCCATTTTGCCTCTGAAGACCACGATGATAATCGCCAGACCGACTGCGGCTTCCGCCGCGGCAACCGCGATAATAAATAAAGCGGACATTTGGCCCGCCATCGAATCTAAGTAATGGGAAAACGCCACCAGGTTAATATTGGCGGCATTCAACATAATCTCCACCGACATCAGGACGATAATGAAATTTCTTCGGATCAAGACCCCCATGAGTCCCGTCATGAACAGGATGGCACTGAGGGCGACGTATGCGGAAAGGGGAATCAATTCAGTGTTCCGTCCTTAAGAAGTGGGATGATCCACCGATTCTGAGCGGCCTGGTTTCATGGGAGTTTTCGCGAGGACAATGGCGCCGATGACCGCGCCCAACAGGAACACTCCGACGATTTCAAACAACAATAAATAATCGCTAAACATCGTGATGCCGATCGCGTGGCTGGGTCCGGTCTCTAACAGGACCTCAGGGGTTGCCGTGCCTTTCGTACCACCATAGGGAGATTGAAGGAGCAGAATCAGGAGTTCTCCGAGTATTCCCGCGCCTGCGAACAATAAAAATGCCACTTTCTTGTGCAGGTGCTGCTCTTCGGTCTTCAGGTTAAGGAGCATCAACACGAAGAGGTACAGGACGAGGATGGCTCCCGCGTAGACGATGATTTGGACGGCAAAAAGAAATTCAGCATTCAGAAGGACGAAAAGGCCAGCCACATGCAGCAAAAGCGTCAACAAAGCCAATCCGCAATGGACGGCATTCCGAAGCGACACCGTGAGCACCCCTGCCACGATGCTCACCGTGGCAAAGTATATGAAAAGAAGCCACATCATCTGTTGAACTTACGAATCCGTCGTACTTTTGATCGAGACCGGAAAGTGATACCGATAGGCGCGGCTTTCCTCACCCTCTTTTTCTTGATTATGGGCATATAAATATTTTTTTGCATCATGCAAATGTTGTTCGCCGATCTGATAGAGCCGCGCTTTGTCGAAGAGGAGGGTCCGCTTGTCATGGGTGGAAAATTCATACATTTTGGTCATCGCCAGAGCATTGACCGGGCAGGCTTCAACACAATATCCGCAAAACACACACTTCGTGATGTCGATATAAAATTCAGTCGCAAACCGTTCCAGAGGCTGAGATTTATCCTCCTCACTGATCACCTTAATACATCGTGAGGGGCACGCTGCTTCGCATAAGTCACACCCCACGCACCGTTCCTTTCCGTTATCATAACGAAGGAGACAGAGCGCGCCGCGGTGAGCGTCTGGGATGGTCCGTTTTTCCCTGGGGTACTGAAAGGTCATCGGTTTGTGGAGCAGATGCTTCAAGGTCACCTTCATGGCTTCCCAGATTTCACGGAACAAGACCGCATTGAAGAATTTTTTGCTGGTGAGAGAATTACTCATGCGTAAGAAGATTCTATGAGGCTTTTTCGATCGTGACGAATCCGAGTTTGAAATAGGGCACTCCGGTAGTTTGATCGACTTCAAGGGGCATCAGGTCTTTCACCGGAGGATCATTAAAATGTTCCGGGACCGTGCACGATCCCGGCATAAGAGTGATATCTTCAGAAACCTTCATTTCTAACGTTCCAAGGTCCGATGTGATCTTCACACGATCTCCGGACACTAACCCTAAGCTTTGCATATCTTCGGACCCCAATTGAAGGCTCTTGGTATTGGGTGAAATTTCTATTAACCCCGAAGCACGGGTGGAGAGTTTACCAGAATGATACAGACGTTGAACCAATCTTAATCCAAAAGGCCGTTGGGTTGAGGTTGTCTCCCCACCCTGATACCGGGAGGCGACGTCTTTAGAAAATTGGCTTCCAAAAAAGTCAGAAGAGAGCGTCGGTTGACAAGCGGCAACTCGCCCCAGGTTGTAATAGCCGGGAAGGACTTTTCGAATTTCCGTTTGAATATCCTGGGTAGTCTCGAATGGCAGAGGAGAACCCAGGCCATTCGCCAATCCCACCATAATATGCCAATCCAACGTACTGTCTCCGAGTGAGTCCAGAGCAGGCCGCAGGAATTGAACTTTTCCTTCCTCGTTGGTCAAGGTTCCGTCCTTCTCGGCGGCTGTAGAGGCCGGGAATACCACATGGGCCATTTTGGCTGTCTCTGTTAAGAACGGATCTTGGCAGATCAACAATTCTAATCGTGACAAGGCTCCTTTGACATCGACCGAGGCCGGTAAGGTTTCCAGTGGATTTTCCCCCACGAGATACAGAGCCTTGATGGCTCCCGAACGGCATTGATCCAGGATTTGCATCAAGTTGGCTCCTGGAGTTGACGTTGGGAGTGCCGTTCCCCAAGCTTTGGCAAAAACTTCTTGGGCTTGAGAGTCTTGGTACGAAGCCGGTCCGGGAAGATATTCAGGAGCCACTCCCATATTCACGGCACCTTGTTCATTGGATTCTTCGGTGAAGGTGTTAATGCCGCATCCTTTCCGTCCCAATTTTCCGGTGACCCACATGAGGTCAATCACGTTGAACATATGTTGATACCCGCCAGATTGTTTCAGGATGCCTTCACCGCAAATGACCACTGAGCGAGGGGCTTCCGCGAAGATGCGGGCCGCTTCACGGAGTTGCTCGATGTCCACGCCGGTTCGGCCGGAGACCGTCTCAAGGGAAAGTGAACCCACGGCTCGTTTCAGAGCCTCAAGGGCTTCAGGGAACGCTGACGTGGCTTCCTCATCGATGAGGTCTTGGTCGATCACGGACTTGACCAGCCCCTGCATGTACAGCCCTTCAGTCCCAGGGTTCACCATTACGGGATGTGACGCCAGTTTGGCCATATTGGTTTGGGCAGAATCCACGACGATCGTTTGCGCCTTGTACACACTGATCGCCGATTTGACCCGTAGGGTAATCACGGGATTGGTCTCTGAGATATTGGCTCCGAGTATGAGGATGGCTTTGGCTTTATTGATATCCTCGGCCGTGTTCATCATTCGTTGGACACCCATCGTGCGCTGCAGGGCCTGGATAAAGTTAAGATGTCCATACCGAGCACTGCTGTCCAGGTGATTCGTGCCGATCACCGATCGCATGAATCGTTGAAATACATACAGATCTTCATTCGTACAACGGGCCGTGATTAACCCGGCGATGGCCTGTCCACCATGTTTGGCCTTGATTTCAGCCAAGCGACCGGCAGCGGTATCCAACGCATCAATCCAGGGTGCAGGCTCCAATCCCGATTCATTCCGGATCAATGGCGTTTTGAGTCGGTCGGGACTATCCATGTATTGGAAGCCAAAGCGACCTCGGACGCAAAGCCCCTCATGACCGTTGACGGTATCTCCCCGATCTCCCCATTTATTCTTCCAGGAAAGGGGTGAGGTGACCCGGATGACTTCCGTATCTTTGGTTTCCACGTAAATTTCGCATCCGTCACCGCAGTAATTGCAGGTGGTCGTGGTCTTTTTGAGCTGCCAGGGCTTGTAGGCATACTTGGAGAATTTATTGGTAATGGCCCCCACGGGGCACACAGCCAGGCAGTCACCGCAAAATTCACAGTCTAATGCTTGATCCCCTTTGGCCACGACTTGCGTAAATCCGCCTTTTTTCATGAATTGCAGGGCGTCGACCCGTTGGACATCTTTGCAGATGTTGATACATTCCCCGCAAGCAATGCAGCGGTTCATGTTGAAGTCCAAAACCAGACTCCGAGTATCTTCAGGGATATTTTTTTGTTTGGCGTTGGCGAGGTTCGTGACTTGATGGGTAAAGGCCATGTCTTGCAATTCGCAATGGCCGTCCGCGTCACAAACCGGGCAGTCCAGGGGATGAACAGAGAGATGTTTTTCCACGCCCTTTTTCCGAGCGAGAAATAGATCTTCTCCTTCGGTGCGGATCACCATGCCGGCGGTGGCTTTCGCGGTGCAAGACCGTACCGGGGCCTTCTTCCCTTCCTGGCTGACCAAACACATCCCACACGAACCAAAAGGGTCAAAGGTATAGTGATAGCACATGGCCGGGACAATTTTTCCCGTGCTTGAAATCACGTCATACAGGGACACCCCGGCTTTGGCCTGGACGACTTCCCCATCCAGCGTCAACTCGATGGTTTCTGCTTCAACGTCCGGTGAAGTAACTGGTTTTAATCCCATATACAACCTCGCATCGTAGTCTTCAACGATCTCAAAAAATTGCTATCGATCGCATTCTCCCATGACGATGTCATAGCTGCCGAAAATCGTGACGGCGTCGGCGATCATATAGCCTTTGGACATATGATCAAAGGCACCCATGTGGATAAAGGATGGAGAGCGGATTTTTAAACGATAGGGATTCCCGCCTCCAGTACTCACGATATAGAAGCCTAGCTCACCTTTATGGGCCTCAGTCCCGCAATAGATTTCCCCAGGAGGAGCGTCGAAGCCTTGAGAGAATAATTTAAATTGCTGAATCATGGATTCCAAATTTTTAAAGACCCGATCTTTTGGCGGCAGGGTGACGCTAGGGACTTCCGCCATGATAGGCCCAGGTTGCATTTGTTCCAGACATTGTTTGATGATTTTGATGCTTTCCCGAAATTCTTCAATCCGAATCCAATATCGATCATAGGTATCCCCGTTTTTCCCGACTGGAACGCTAAACTCACACCGGGGGTACGCGCTATAGGGTTCGTATTTACGTAGATCATAATCGACGCCTGATCCACGTAACGTTGGACCGCTTAATCCAAAGCTCAAGGCATCTTCGGCGGAAATAACCGCGACGCCACGGGTTCGTGCAAGCCAGACACGGTTTTTTTCAAGAAACACCACATACTCGTCAATTTTTGGAGGAAAATAGTCTAGGAATCTTTTGACTTTGTCTATCAATGAATCGTCGAAATCCCGCTCGACTCCTCCAATTCTGTACCAACTCGTGGTAAGCCGTGCCCCACAGAGTTCGTCAAACCAATCCAGCAAAATTTCCCGATCTCGAAAGGTATAAAAGAAGACGGTCATGGCTCCAATATCTAACGCCTGCGTGCCCAACCAAAATAAATGACCGATGATACGTTGCACTTCGGCGACAATGGTGCGGAGATATTCGGCTCGGTCAGGAACTGTGATGTCCATGAGTTTTTCGACGGCACGGCAATAGGCGAAGTTGTTGTACATCGCGCATACGTAATCCAAGCGATCCGTATGGGGAATAAACTGGTGGTACGTGCCCCCTTCAGCCAGCTTTTCCACACCTCGATGAAGATAGCCCAGAACCGGTGTGGATTTAACCAGTCGTTCCCCTTCTAATTCCATGATGACCTTTAACACCCCATGTGTCGCAGGGTGTTGCGGTCCCATGTTGAGGAGCAGTTCCTCGGTCCGAAGGGTTGGGAGGTCTGCAGTCTCCGGATGGTTGGGGTCAACCTTGTAGACTGTCGTGCGTTGATCTTCGAGTTCCATCGTGTATTAGTTCGGATCCTGTAAAAAGTCAAACGTGTCCCGCCAGCCCTTTCCCTGAAGGGGGAAGTCCTTTCGTAAGGGATACCCTTCGGGATAATCGTCGGGCATGAGAATCCGGCGCAGATCTGGATGGTTATTGAACCTGATCCCCATCATGTCAAAGACTTCCCGTTCCATGAAATCGGCTCCTAGCCAAATGTCGGTCAGGGAGTCGACGAGACAATCGTGTTCCGGCACCCGAGTCTTGAGGCGGATCCGGTGTCGATGGCGAATGGAATAGACTTCATAGACTACTTCAAACCGTTCTTCTTCATCCGGCCAATCGACCGAGCTAACGTGCACCATGTAGTCACAATCCAATTCCGGGTCTGTTTTGAGGAAGGCCCCCACATCGTGAAGTGCTTCCCGTTTGACGGTAATGGCCAAGTCTCCGCGCCATTCGTTCGAGGACACGAATGCATCAGGAAATCGGGTTTGAATCTTTTCGGCTATCGGATTCATGAACGATATTCGTGGCTGCTGGAACGTAAACCGTTATTGCACCCTCACGAGGGTAAAACTGGTGTTCCCCTGAGGTGTGTCATTCTCGTAATAGGTCCATTCGTGTCGCACATGATCTTTGTCAGCGATGGTAATGGTCAGATCATGCATGTGTCCTTCATGTTCAATGCCGGGATTGTGGTCGGGCGAAAGGGTAAAGGAAAGAGCCTGCCCTTCCATCCTGACCATATCCAACCGAGGCTGGTTCCCTACCGAACAATAGTGAGTCATCGAGAGGTTCCCAGCCTTATCATGGTAGACCGTGATCATTTCTTGAGGAGTGCCGGGAAAAATGGTTTCTACGACGGAACTGCCATTCGAGGTGACTTTATATTCCACGGTGGCAGGCAGTTCTTTTCCCTTCATCATATGCGTGCCCTTCCAGGTGCCGGCCAAAGATTTCATCGCTTGAAGGGCAGGACTGCCTTCAATCACGGGCAATTCCATTTCCTCGGCAAAGGTGGGGGTAGAGAGGGTGGTTAAGCCACACAAGAAAATTCCTATCGCAAAGATTTTCATCGTTGACCTCCCTAAATAAAGCCCCAGGCCCATTAAACGTGTTTGACCTGGTCGGGTTGTTTGGTAAACACACGTTTCTGCATGATCCGGTCCTGCAACTTGAGAATGCCGTCGAACAAGGCTTCCGGAGTCGGGGGGCAGCCGGGAACATAGATATCAACCGGGACGAACCGATCGACCCCCTGAACTACACTATAGCTATCGTAAATGTTCCCTGAAGTTGCGCAGGATCCCATGGAAATCACATATTTGGGCTCCGGCATTTGGTCGTAAATTTTTCGAATCACGGGCGCCATTCGCCGGCAGACCGTCCCAGCCACGATCATGAGGTCTGACTGACGGGGAGAGGCTCTGAAGACTCCCGCTCCGTACCGATCGATATCATAACGAGAAGACACGGCGGCGATCATTTCGATCGCACAACAGGCCAGGCCAAAAGTCATCGGCCACAGTGAGCCTTTTCGCGCCCAATTGACGGCCTTTTCCAGGCTCAGGGTCATGATGCCCAACTCACCCTCTTTTTGTGGTTGACCAATCTGGATTAATCCCATTCCAAGGCTCCCTTTTGCCAGGCATAGACATAGGCCACCACAAAGAGGCCGATGAAAATCATCATTTCAATAAATCCGATTATTCCGAGTTGTTTAAAGGTAATGGCCCAAGGATAGAGAAAGATTACCTCGATATCGAAAATCACGAATAACATCGCGATGACGTAATACCGGACGGGAAAGGGCATCCGTGAGTCAGAAAAGGGTTCTGACCCGCATTCATACGTCGAGAGTTTTTCCGACTCAGGGTATTTGGGTTGGGCGAGGTATGAAATAGCGAGGGTCACAAGACCAAAAGCCATCGCAATCCCGATGAAAATCAGGATAGGGAAAAATTTCGATAAATAATCAAGGAGTAGGTCTGCTCCAGACACCTGCTGACCCCCAAAGTTTACTTACATAAAAAATAATAGATAAAACGGATCTCTAGGACTGGGCATGGTAGCACTCAAAAATTTTCTGAATCAATGCAACAAAAGACCTAACTCTCCATAGCCCATTCAGCCCTTCGAGGGAGGTTTTTTCTGAAAACCAGTATAAATACGTATTAAAATGAGTGATTCGAGTTTGATGGACTGGATAAAAAATTTTACTTCGAAAGTGAGAAGTTGTTTACGGATGGTCCTTCTTCATTTTTGAAGGATGGGTTTTGAGATTTGGGGGAGCGGGGGAGAGGGCATCCCATTCATCTTCAAACGGGGGTATACCCTTCGCCTTTTGTCGGCGGTGGATTTGGGTTTGGATTCGTGGCTTCGTTGTCGGAGCGGTGTCTCGGGCATTGGGTGGCTTGGAGGGCATCGATTCACACGGGTGTTTGAGAATATTTAAGGATTACCCTTGGTCATTCTACCAAAAGAGGCATTGATTTAGACAAATACCTCAATTTAGAAGAAAGACTGGTTGAAAATTAATGAAAAAGAGCACTTCTAATCGATAACCTGGGAGGCTAGGATAAAAGCGGGGGGGTATTCCTTTAATGTATTTCAATTTTTTCATTGACTCCCTTGAAAAATAAGGAATAAAATCACTCCAAATTTTCATGGACGTGAGACATGGTTAAATTGCGGTCTACCATCTTAGCGATTTCCCTCATCACCTGTCTGTTATCGGTGGGTGGAGTCTTCTCAGCGCAAGCGGTTGAGCATATTCCCCACCATGCCCAGCATCATGCAGGCACCCATTCCACGACCTTGTGTATGTGGTTTTGTGCCGCAGCCCAAGGGGTTGAAGCGGACGGTGTAGTTGTTGAGGGCCCTGTCGTTTCCGCACTCAGAATTGGCGAACAGGAATATTCAGAACGTTCTTACCTTCAGAGTATCTCTCCTTCCTCTCGGGCGCCTCCCGTTTTGGTCTAAAGCCGAAACGAATTTCCCCTTTTATTCATTACTATGAGATTGTCGTAGCCCTCAAGGGGCACGGCATCCCCATTGGATGGCCTCTTTCAACAGGAAGAAGGTTCCCTGATGGGTCTCATTTTTTATTCATTGATCGTCAGGGAGTGAGGAGAAGTTTGTAATGCCGAAGAAGTACAACAATTTTTTATTCACGTTTCATGGCCTTATTTTTGGATTAGTACTTGGAATTCTCGCAAATGGCTTGTCCGGCGTTCCGGTTCATGCTGCCTTACTAGATGGATTGTTTGATGGGTTTGAAGAAAGTATGGCCAAAAGCGCAGAAAAGAAGGGGGAAAAACTGGTCATCGGGAATTTTTATCCGGCGGAGGCTCCGGACTCCCATGGCCCGATGGGAACGATGGGAGAACATACCCATAATGAAGGTGAATTCATGTTCACCTACAAATATATGTTCATGGATATGGACGGCATGCGAGATGGGACGGATGATTTGTCTACCAATGATGTCCTGGATGATTTTTTCGTGACACCGACCGAAATGACCATGGAAATGCATATGTTCGGTTTCATGTATGGGCTGAACAATACCGTGACGCTCGCCATGATGATTCCCTATGTCTTGAATGAGATGGATCACGTGAATCGGTTGGGAGGAAAGTTTACGACTCGATCCAGCGGGTTTGGAGATATTCGCATGGGGGCACTCATTCGTCTGTATGCGTTTGAAACACCGAGCATCGGATCTCATCGATTCCATTTCAATGCGGGAATCAGTATTCCAACAGGAGATATCAAGGCGACCGATACGGTGCCGACTCCTGGGGGGCCCATGACCACCCGCCTTCCCTACCCCATGCAGCTGGGATCTGGGACAGTGGATCTTCACCCGGGACTCACCTATGCGGGGTCCAAGGGGCTCTTTTCCTGGGGATTTCAAGCCATGGGGATCATTCGGATCGATGAGAACAACCAGGGTTATAAAAGAGGGAGCGAATATTCCATCAATACTTATGGGGCTTACCGTTGGGTAGATTGGATCAGCTCCTCCCTTCGGTTCAAATGGAGGGATTGGGCCAATTGGAGTGGTAGGGATACCAACATTAATCAGGCTAGCCCTGCCCCCGGAGTGCCCCTGGTTCCAACGGCCTTTGTGGACAACCTCGGTGGTGAACGATTGGATTTGTTCCTGGGGACCAATGTTCTGGCTCCGGAGATCTTAGGATATGAGAACCATTTCAATGTGGAAATGGGGCGAACGATCTACCAAGACCTGAATGGCCCTCAGTTGGAAACTGATTGGACCTTCTTTATCGGATGGCAAGTAGTTAAATAAATTCAGCCGAGGAGAGCCCGTGGCTTTCAAGGCCCGGGCTCTCCCTTATATAAGGAGAACCGTTATGTGGACACGTCTAGTTCTGCTTTGCACGATCCCGAGTGTGATCTCGTTTGGAAATCCAGCTCAGGCATACGAAGTGATGGAGGTGCAAGACGGAGGGACGGTTTCCGGGCGTGTGATGTTTGCCGGTCAGGCCCCCGACCCTTTGCATTTTGACGTGAAAAAAAATGCGGAAGTCTGTGGGAAAGAACGAAGTCTGGAAAAGGTTCTGGTTCGGGATGGCAAGTTGCAAGGGGCGGTGATCGTACTTGAAGGCGTGGAAAACGGAAAACCGTTTCCCGCTCAATCCTACAAAGGGCAAGAGCCGGGGCAAGGAAGCTTTGACTATGAAGGCGGGGAGGGCTTAGGGCTCCAAGTCAAGACCAAAGGCTGTAACTTTGGACCTTTCGCGGGAGTGGTTGCCGCAGACCAAGCTGTCAGGTTTTCCAATGCGGATTCCATGAAACATACCCTCCACACCTTTGTTTCTCTCAATGAACAAGGGAGTGCCTTACGGACGGTTCACAATAGAGATATTCGGTCCAACGATGAGATAGAGCGAACATTCACGACGAGTAAATTAAGAGGAAAGCGAATCGTTCGGATGACCTGTAATCGTCATGAATTCATGCAGAATTGGCTTTATGTGATAGATAATCCTTACTATGCGATTTCGGATCAAGAAGGCCGTTTTGCGATCGATCAGATTCCGCCAGGCCAGTATGTTCTCAAGGCGTGGCATCCGGTCTTGGGTATCAAAGAGCAGACAGTTGAGGTGGCTGCTCTCCAATCCGAGGAAACGGAATTTCGTTTTATCGGAAAAGAAAAATAGTAAGGGGAGTTTTCCTAAACCAAAGGTCAGAACCCGTCTGAGTTAGGAGGGTTCCAAAGAGGTCCTGGGCCTGCGGGACTTTGCAATTCACTACTATCGTACGGCTCTTCGTTTCCCGTTACCCCATCCTCGTACGAATCCTTAAACATCTCTCCCAATTCCTGTTCGAATGTGCCATTTCCGTTTAAGTCAATCCAATAAAACACCGGGTCTCCCACGGTGAGAACCACCGGCGTTCCAAATTCATCCAGCCAGACCTTATAGGTGCGTCGGGCGGTCATAAAGTCCACCGTGCCGGTGCCTTCCATATCGAACTTTCTGAAAAACATATCGTTTCGCCAGTCGTAGTAGGCTTCCACCTCTCGTTCATCGAATTCATCGGGCTCTTCAGGAAGTTTGGGTCGAGGGGTAACCGAAGAAAATGGGCTTCCGCTCATTGTCGTGGAGTAGAGGAAGCGACGAGGTTCGTTGGGGGAGTGGAGTCCGTCCGACCAGGGTGGGGAATAGGAAACTGCCCAGGCGGTTCCTACACAGATCCAGCAAAGGCAGATACCCCAAAAAACGGTTCTTCCCTTCATTCTTGTATCGTACCTGGAAGGCCAGGTCCAGCGGAATAGAAATTTCGAAGCCTCTCCATGGGCGACCTTTAGGCATCTGCCAATTTTAGGACTTTTCTCTTCAGCTTAAATCCTTCAGATTGAATGGCATGGGTACCCCCATCCTGAGACCCACTGTTTGGTAATAGTTAAATATACTTAATTTTAATAAGAAAATTCAAAGAGATATTCACTTAAGATGAATTCGGTTATAGGATAATTCCTGAATTCATGTAGTACATATTTCACATACTTATAAGTGGTAAATATCTATAATTTAATATTAAACAGGCCGTATCCGATTAGTGATGGGTTAAAAAACAAATATACATCAGCAAAAATTTTTATAAAACACGTCAAAAATATCAATATATATGGGAATTATAATTAAGTAAAAATAATTATATCTAGTTTGTGTGTATATTTTTGTGACCCTCAATCCCCCTCATTCTTCCAAATTTTTGCCTTTCCGCTGCATTGATTCATTAGAAATCTCTCGAAATTGGTTTTTCAAATGGAGAAGGCCAGCTGGGAGGAAGCAAAACGGATGGGAGAGGAAAAGCCGGTTTCTAAGTCTCGGTCGTAAGATGTTGGGCCAATGGTTTTTGGCCTTGTCCCTGTTGCTCGCGGGAGACTTGGGTGGGCCAGTATGGAGTTTCGGGGCTGAGGCCTTGGTCCCTCACCCACGTTTCGATCCTCCATCTTTCCGGACCATCTCACCGATGAACAGATCACTGCGCAATCGTCTTTTTGTCATTCCAAAAGTTTGGGATAAGGAGGGAGTACGGGGGCCGGAGTTTCTGGCAGCAGCGAGACCGCAATCCTCTCAAGGCCCGGCGCCTGAACCACACCATGAGCAGCGGTCGAGGTCGGACCAGCAATCTCTTGAGCCAATGTCCGAGGAGCCGGTGGTCTTGGAGGAAATGGTGGTCACGGGTACGCGGATAAAACGGACGAAGCGGAATACTTCACTGCCCACGACCGTGATGACCAAGGAAGATATTGAGAGGACCGGTGAGTTGAATCTTATCGATGTGGTCAATGAGTTGCCGCAAATCGGACTGGGGACCTTTTCCTTGGGTCGTGCCCGTTCGAATGAAAATACGAGTTTCACATTGGGCCGGCAGGGCATGAGCACGGCCAATCTGAGGCATCTGGGTCCTCTCCGGACCTTATCCTTAATCAATGGCCGCCGGGCGGTGAATATTTCCGATGATTTCAATTTCTTGAACTTCGATGCAGCAACCTTACCCCCGGCTCTTATCGAAAGAATTGATGTCACGACTGGGGGCGCGTCGGCCATTTATGGGGCCGATGCGGTGTCCGGGGTGATTAATTACATCATGAAGGAGGACTTTGAAGGCATCGTCCTGGATGTGCAAGGGGGATTCTCCCAGCGGATCGATAGTGAGCGATATGCCGTGTCCGGCACCGTGGGCACCAATTTTCATGGAGGGCGAGGGAATATCGCGATTGCTGCGGGGACGTACGATTCGGATGGGCTGTTGTTTCGTGACCGGGACCAGGCGAAAAAAGGCTTACGATTTCGGAGCAACCCCGATAACACGGGACCGAACGACGGCATTCCCGATCAGGTGGCAGGCACCGGGCTCCTGTTCTCCCAGTTTGGGATACCCAATGCCACGATCGGCACCATGACGAACCTGGATGGCTCCCCCTCTGCGACCAGCAACGTGTTGTCGTTCAATCCTGATGGAACCCCGTTTATCGCGATTCCTGGAGATCAGGTCATCGATGGGTTCCTGACCAAAAATGATTTTGGGGGAGATTCTTCGGAGACGGATACGGCGGTGGTTCCGGTCACCCGGCACCATGTTTTTGCCAGGGCGCATTATGATTTTTCGGAATGGATCCGGGGTGAGCTCACGACTCGATGGGCTCAAACTCAATCCAGTGATGAGATCGGCCCGGTCTTTGCCCGCAATGCGTCGGTAGACACCGTCCAGATCACCAACCCGTTCGTGACACCAGAGTTGGTCACCGCGCTTGGCCCGGGTGTGACCGAGTTCACCTTTGCCAGGCAATTCGACGAATTTCAGCCTCGCAGGACCGAGGTCACTCGAAATTTGGTTATGATTGCTCCACGGTTGACCGGAAGATTTTCCAACAACTGGGAATGGGACGTGATCTATCGATATGGACATACCCACGATAAATTAGTGAAAAAGAATGACCTGTTGGAATCCCGCTACGCGCAGGCGTTAGACGCCGTGACAGATGGAATGGGCAATATTGTCTGTAGCGATCCGAGCCATGGCTGTGTGCCCTTAAACCCCTTCGGCCCGGAGGGGACCGTGACTCAAGAGATGGTGGATTTTATGCGGGTGGATCATACGTCGACGAGGACAACGGATCAGCATCTCCTGACGGGAGCCATCACCGGTGATCTGTTCACTCTCCCCTCCGGTCCCGTGTTGTTTGCGGTGGGAGGAGAATACCGCAAGGATTCCATCGATTTTGACCCATCGGATGTCTACCAGAATTCCGCGGGTTTTTTTGGCATCCAATTTCTCCCGTTGAAAGCCAGCCGGGATGTGAAGGAAGGGTTTGCGGAACTATTGGTCCCGGTTGTCGACAATCTTCCCTGGATGCAGAGGCTCACGGTGGAAGGAGCGGTTCGGGTGGCCGAGTATGAGTATGCCGGGACGGAAACCAGTTGGGGCGGTCGGGGTGAATGGGTGCTCAATGAGTCCATCCGGTTCCGTGGTTCACGGGGCCGGTCGGTTCGAGCTCCTCAATTGGCTGAACTCTTCAATCCCGCGAATCGGGGAGCGGCATTTGTGACGGACCCGTGTGATGCCTTATATGTGAATGAGAACTCCAACCGCACGGCCAATTGTGCCGCCCTGGGCATTGCCCAGCCCTTTGAGTCCAACGCGAGATCCACGACGACCAACCTCCAGTTCACGGGGAACCCCGATCTGGAGGTGGAGAAAAGTGATGCCTGGAACGTGGGGGTCGTGCTCACTCCCTCCTATCTGCCTCACTTCAGTCTCTCCGTCGACTACTATGAAATCAAGCTGAAGGGTGGAATCGTCGCGATGGGAATCCAAAGAATTTTGAACGACTGTGTCGATCTTTCCAGCATCAATAATGAGTTTTGTGGTCGGGTCTTTCGAGAGCCTGATGGCGATATTATCGAAGTCAGTGATACGCAGGTGAATGCCTCGAGAATCAGTGAAAAAGGTCTGGATGTTGAAGCCCGCTATGGGATGAATCTGGATGAAGCGTTTGCCCTGCCGGGATTTTTGCACTTCCGGCTCTTGGGCACGTATGTGACGACCTTAGAGTTTATTCGAGATGCGGAAGATTCAGATGCGGAGGTGGTAAAATTAGCCGGAGAATTTTTTTATCCCAAATTGCGGACCAATGGGAATATCACCTATTCCCTGGGGCCCTTCACGCTGAATTGGCAGATTCTTCGAATCTCTTCCATGAAACAGAGCCATATCGCCAGTTCTGAATTTCGCTCTCCCAGTGGGGTGTCGGCTCAGTGGTACCACGACATGCAGATGGCCTACCAATGGAAGGATGCCCTCAACCTGTACCTTGGCATCGATAATGTCTTTGATAAAGACCCTCCCTTTCATCCGAGTACCTACCGGGGGAACGGCCTGTACTCGATCGTGGGGAGATATTTCTATGCCGGGGTCAGGGTCTCCTTTGATTCCCTGTCCAGGATCATTGACAACCTGGGGACCTAGATTGAATGGAATCATTGGGAGGAAAGCGATCTCAGAAGTCGTGGCCCGAAACGTCCAGGGGGAGACGAGCCTTTAATGGTTTAGGCTGGGTAGGGCATGAATCCCTCTGGAATGTCTTGATTCTTTCGGTTTGTGTTCCGCGATCGATCATGAGCAAGCATGTTCTCTTTGCTTGCCTTAACGTGGTTTTCGGGCTGGCTTTCATCGGAGCGAGCGTTGCCCAAAATCCGCTCTTCTCCCCACCAGTCTTGCCCTCTCGATTTGAACACATCGGGATCAAGGACGGTTTATCCAATTCACAGATCGAACACATTCTTCAAGATCGCCAGGGGTTTATCTGGCTGGCCACACAGAATGGTCTGAACCGGTTTGACGGCCATGAATTCAATGTCTATTACCATGACCCACATGACCCTCAGAGTCTGGCCGATAATCTCATCACCTCATTAGCGGAAGATCAGGAAGGGTATCTCTGGATCGGCTATTCCGGAAGCGGACTCGATCGGTTCGATCCTGTCACCGAACAGTTTCGAAATTATCAGCACGACCCCAACGATCCCACGAGTCTCAGCCATGATGTGGTGGAAAACCTATACGTCGACCGGCAGGGGAGGCTCTGGGTCGGGACTGATTATGGATTGAACCAATTTCACCCCGAGGCCCAGTCCTTTACTCGCTACCAACATGATTCTGAGGAGCCCCACAGACTGCAGGCGAATTTGATCCTCCCGCTTCGAGAAGACCGTCGCGGGCATCTGTGGATTGGCACGTTGGGGGGACTCCATGAATTCGATCCCCACCAGGGGACGTTTCTTCGAACCTTCCGCCATGATCCCACCAATCCGCACAGTCTGAGCCATAACCATGTCCGAGCGCTCACCATTGACCACCAGGGCCTGCTCTGGGTCGGTACGAAAGAGGGGTTGAACCGCCTGGACCCTCAGACGGGAACGGTGACCCGGTATGGGCATGACGCCAATAACCCGTCCACGCTCGGTGGGAATTTCATCCAGGATGTTCTAGAAGACAGGAGAGGATTCTTGTGGGTGTTGAGCAACGGGGGGATAGACATCTTGGATCCTCAAGCGGGAACGGTTGTTGGCCGGGTCATTGGAGCGCAAGAGTCCGGGAATTTTCCGCTGGCGTATCTCCACCAGGTCTATGAAGATTCGACCAAAATGGTCTGGGTGGTGGGTGGGGGAGGAATCCTGACATTCGATCCACAATCCCTGCGCTTCCGGAGCCATGCCGTGGTGTTAGATGCTGAACCAAATTCCAGACGCTCAACAATCCAGAGCCTGTTCGAATCAGACGAGGGGGACCTGTGGGTTGGGTTAGACCGCGGCCTGGCCAAATGGCATTCATCGGAGCCGGAAGAAAGGCCGGCTCGATTTGAACTCGTCCATTCCCATTGGTTCGAGCAGGATAGGGTCGTGGCCATGGACAGTCATGCTGACCGAACCCTCTGGCTAGCGACGTCCCTCAATGGATTGGTGGGGTATGACCGGAAAACCGAAGAATTTGTGCGGCTGGTTCATGACCCCCACGATCCTCATAGTTTGGGCGGGAATCGGTTGACTGCCCTGTTAGTGGATCGGCAAGGCCGGGTTTGGACGGGGGTGAAGGGAAAAGGGTTAGATCGCTTCGATCCTCAGACGGAGACCTTTAGACATTATCTGGCAGACCCGGAAAAGCCGGGAAGTTTGAGTGCGCGGTTTGTGAGTGCCCTCTTCGAAGACTCGCGAGGGACCATCTGGGTGGGCACCTGGGGTGGGGGGCTGCATCGCTTCGATCCCGCACAGGATGGATTTCATCATTACCACCATGAACCCAATGCTCCCCACGGTTTGAGCCACAACACGGTCTGGATGATTCACGAAGATACCCAAGGCCTGTTATGGATCGCCACGGGAGGAGGGCTGAATGTTTTTGATCCGCGCACCGAATCCTTCCGAGTGTATACCACCCAAGACGGCCTCGCCAGCGACGTTATCATGTCGGTCACGGAAGATGACCGGGGTGAGCTGTGGATCGGAACCAATGCGGGGTTAAACCGGCTGAACCCGCAGACCAACCGGATTCGCGTCTATGATACGCACGATATTCCGGGGAATGGGGAATATGTCCCAGGGGCCGTCTTAAGGCGACGGAACGGCGAACTTCTCTTCTCGCAGGGTGGGCTCGTGGCGTTTGACCCGGAACAGGTGAGAGATAATCCTCATCTTCCGCCCGTCGTTTTCACCGATTTTCACTTGTTCAATGAAGCTGTCCCCGTGGGAAGTAGGGAAGACTCGTCCTTACAGGCCGTAACGCCAAGTTTGCCGAAAATCATCAATCAGATGGAAGCTATCACGCTACGCTATGACCAAGACGTGTTTTCCATCAAGTTTGCTGCCTTGAACTATCGAGCCCCCCCCAAAAATCAGTATGCCTACAAGATGGAGGGGTTCGATCGAGAGTGGACGTATGTGGATGCCTCTCGACGATTGGCGACCTATACCAACTTGGATCCCGGTGACTATACCTTTCATGTGAAGGCTTCCAACAATGATGGCCTCTGGAATGAAACAGGTGCCACCCTCCGCCTGACGGTTACCCCACCCTTGTGGAAAACCACCTGGGCCTATAGCTTGTACCTCCTCGGATTCTTGGGGAGCCTGTACGGTTTTGTCCGGTGGCGCACGTTTGCGGCCGAACAGGAACAGCGCCGCCTTGCGGTGCAAGTGAAGGAACGCACGGCCGAACTGGCCAGGTCTAACCGGGAACTCGAAGGGGCCAAGGCCGCCGCCGAGTCGGCCAATCAGGCCAAGACTCGCTTTTTGGCGAATATGAGCCATGAATTGCGCACTCCGTTAAACTCCATCCTCGGGTTTGCTCAACTCTTGCAACGCGAAAGCCATCTCTCCGAAACCGGGCGAATCAACCTGCAGACGATTAATCATTCGGGGAAACATCTCTTATCGGTCATCAACGATATTCTTCAGATTTCTGCGATCGAGGCAGGCAAAGTCCGGTCTCAGGCAGAGCCGTGTGATGTGGTCAAGCTCCTGCAAGAGCTGGAAAACCTCTTTCGGCTGAATGTTGAGGCCAAAGGCCTGACCTGGGAATTGAAGATCAAGGGGGAGATCCCTTCCTATATCCATACCGATGCGGGAAAACTTCGCCAAATTCTGATTAATCTCGTGGGCAATGCCGTCAAGTTCACCGATCGGGGAATGATTCGGGTGCAAATGGAAGCGGAACCACAGACTTCCAACACCCAAAACCGCTCGGAGATGTGGCATCTGCGCTGGACCGTGAGCGATACGGGGACCGGGATTGCCGAGGAAGAGCTCGAGAAGGTCTTTCAAGAATTCGAGCAAACCCGCACCGGGCAGCGGTTAGGCCAAGGAACGGGGTTGGGGATGCCCATCACCAAAACCTACGTCGAGTTATTGGGTGGAACTATAGATATCGACAGCCAGGTTGGAGAGGGAACGACCGTGTCCTTTTCCCTGGAGGTCCCGGAGGTCACCCCAACTGCTGAAGCCATTCCTCAGCCTAAGCCAAGGGTGATCGGTTTGGCCAAAGGCCAGGAAACTAAAAAAATCCTGATTGCCGATGATGTGCCGGAGAATCGGGAGGTCTTACGGCAGATGCTGGAGCCGGTAGGGTTTCAGATACGATGTGCGGCGAACGGAATCGAAGTCCTCGACATTTTTCATGAATGGAAACCGGATGTGATCCTGATCGATTGGAAGATGCCGGACATGGATGGGATGGAGGCCACCCGACGCATTCGAGAGAACCAGAGTGGGGTGGATATACCAATTATCTCGGTCAGTGCGAGTGTGCTGGATCAGGAACGGGAAGGCATGTTGGCCGTGGGGGCGACCGGATTTTTAGCCAAACCCATTCAAGAGGATGCCCTGTTTCAAGTCATTAGAACGTATGCGAACGTCCAGTATATGTATGATCCCGGAGGGAGAAAGCCGACGAATCCCATTTCCCGGGAAGGGGTGCAGGCGCTTCCCAGGAGGGTGAGGGATCGATTGCAGAGGAGTTTAGGCTTGGGTGACTTAAAAGAATTTGAGGATCAGCTTGAAGAGGTACGGGAGCAGCATCCGTTCCTCGTGGCTGGATTACGAAACCTGGTGAAGGAATACCAATTGGAGCGATTGCAGGAATTGTTCGAACGTACGGCTGAAGGTCGCCCGGTCGAATGAAGGGTGGGAATAGAGGAAGGGTGCCGTGAGGCAGATGCTGCTGGAAAACTTAACGAGCGTGGAATCCGTCTGTCACGTTCCGTGAATAAAATGGTGGGACGGGGTTTTAGGGAAAGTCTCCTGAGAAAGGGTCATGTTCCGGTCATAAAATTAGTCTTAGGTTAGCAGTCTTGTTATTCTGGTATGGCATCCCTGCTGTTCTTACCAACGTTGAGATGACGTGGCCCTCATGAGAAACTGGGGATTCTTTGGGTTGTCCCGGAGGGGGTTCCCGTGGTGGGAAACGCTCTTCGGGACCTTCGGGTTCTGTGTCCTCTTCGCCTTCAGTCTTCTGCTCCCTGCCTTTGGGGCCAATGGGCCCCTTCCCGAATACAAAGTCAAAGCCGCCTATCTGTATAACTTTCTGCATTTTGTCGTGTGGCCGGAGGATGCTCCCACTCAGACAAGCGATACCGTAAACGTGCTGATCGTGGGGGATCGAGCCTTTCGATCGATCATTGTCCCCATGGAACGACGGACCGTGGGTGGAAAGCGACTCGATATCACCCTGGTTTCAACATTGGATGCCCGGACGGATCTAAAGAACTACCACCTCATCTACATGGCCAAGGTCAAGCCGGATCGACTTCGAACGCTTATTCCACGGGTTGCACATCTCCCGCTCTTGACGGTCGGCGAACAGTCGGATTTTGTCGAATCCGGGGGAATGATCGGGTTTGTCAGCCAGGAGGGAAAAATCAAGTTCGTCGTGAATCGTGCGGCGCTCAAGAGGGGGAATCTCTCTATGCGGTCGAAGGCGCTCCGCTTGGCAGAGAAGGTGATCGAATGACCACGGTTGCCACCCAAGGGAAATATCAAGAGTGGTATCCCGCAAGCCGGAAGCCGGAGATGGGGTGAGGTCTAGGACCATGGCCATGGAAAAGGGGCAGCAAAAAACCATTCGACAAAAATTGTTGGTGATCAGCCTCATCACCAGCGGGGTGACGTTGATCTTGGCCTTCGTGCTGTTTTCCTGGTTTCAATTGCAACAGATGCAGGACCGTATGAGCGAAGAAATCACTGCACTCGGCCATGTATTGGGTGCCAACGCTGAAGCCGCTTTGGCGTTCAATGATGAACAGGATGCCACACAGGTGCTTTCGACATTGTCCCATCATTCCGCGATCGTCCTGGGGTGTCTGTACACCTCCGACGGGAAGGTCCTCGCCAAATATCAGGCGGAGGGAGCCCCAGTCGAACCCTGTGGGGTCACGGTGTCCAGTGGAGTGACGATTCAAGATGATCGGCTCCGGTTTTCCGACAAGGTCGTCCTTGAGGGACGAACGCTGGGATTCCTGAGTCTTCACAGTCATCTAGAGGCCTATTATGCTCAGGTTCGGAGCAACCTGAAGATCGGGTTGTTCATTATTGCCGGAACCCTTCTGATTTCGTATGTGCTGGTCCTGTGGCTACAGCGAGGAATCGTCAAACCCCTCCAAAACCTCACTGGCATGACCCAAAAGATTTCCGAACAGGATGACTATTCCATGCGAGCCGATTCCCATGAATATGCAGAAGTCGAACAACTCAGTCGAGGGTTCAATGCCATGTTGGCCAAAATCCATGATCGGGCACTCGAGAGGGACCGGGCCCTGAAAAAGCTCTCTGACGCGCAGAATCTCCTGGAGCAACGGGTCATCGAACGAACAGAAGAACTTCGAGAAGCCAATGTGTCTTTACAAGAAGCCAAGCACATAGCGGAAGCCGCCAATCAAGCCAAGTCGATGTTCCTGGCCAACATGAGCCATGAGTTGCGAACTCCACTCAATTCTATCCTGGGATTTTCACAGCTCTTGAAGAGGAGTGAGGGGCTTTCCGGGAAGGATCTCGACCATTTGACGACGATCAATCGGTCGGGAGAGCAATTGTTGAATTTGATCAATGATGTGTTGGAAGTGGCCAAAATCGAAAGCGGGAAAATCTCCCTTTCATTCACCAATTGTGATTTTCATCAAGTACTCCGGGATGTGGAGCAGATGTTTTCCCTGCCCGCCCAGGCCAAGGGCTTGGCCTTACATCTGGAAGGAATCGACCGGGTTCCTCTATTTATCCAAACCGATGAGCCGAAATTACGCGGCATCCTCCACAACGTATTGGGGAATGCGGTGAAATTTACCAAGGAGGGTGGAATTGCCCTGAGGGTGTGGTCGGAGAGTGACGAAAGTCCGGAGAATAACCGAATCACCATGTCGGAGAACAAGGTGCCAATCTTCTTGGAAGTGGAAGACACGGGAGTCGGAATTTTGGATGAAGAACGCGAAAAGGTCTTTGGGGTCTTTGAACAAACGGCGTCAGGTCGGCAGGTGAAGGGAGGCACGGGCTTGGGAATGGCGATCACCAAGGCTTATGTCGAGCATTTGGGGGGAACCATTACGGTCCGCAGTGCCTCACACGGGGGGACGGTTTTCCAAGTCATGCTGCCGGTGATGGAGGGGAAGGGGATTCCACCCTCTGCAGTGGCCACTTCTCAGCCCGGGATTCTGTGCCACGAAGACCGGGATCGGTATCGCATTTTGGTCGTGGATGACGTGCAAGAAAACCGAAAACTCCTGATCCAATTATTGGAAGTGGCGGGGTTTAACACCCAGGAAGCTAGCGATGGGCGTCAAGCCATCGAGGAGTTCCATGCGTGGGAACCCGATTTGCTGCTCTTGGATTTGGAAATGCCCGGAATGGACGGGCTCGAAGTAATCAGGATACTGCGGAGTACTGAAAAAGGCCGGGATATTCCGATCGTGGTCGTGAGCGCGCATGTCATGAGTGAAGAACGGCAAGCGGTCGATGAAGCCGGTGCGGACGGGTTCATCTCCAAACCGATTCAAGAGTCTCAACTGTGGGCGTGTCTTCGAGGGCATTTGGGAGTGAGCTTCGTCCCTGATAAGACAAGGCAGGAACTCCAGCCTTCAGCCTCACGAATCAGTTCAGAGATCATCAAGGGGTTATCAGAAAACGTGCGAGAGGGACTCAGACAATGCGTGATGGTGGGCGATATGGCGACCTTCTCCGAAATTTTGGAAGGCCTCCCCGATCAAGAGTCGGATCTGGTTCAGACATTACTGAGATTGCAAGAGGAGATGGATCTGGAGACGTTGAGACGTCTATTTGAAGATTAAGAACAGCGTGATGAGGTCGGATATGGTTAATCATTCTTGCACGCACGTGGGTATCACTTCCCCAAAGTGGGTCGTGTTCTCAATTCTCCTCATAGGGCTTCTTTTGATTTGGAGACCCGGCGCTCTGGCTGAGGGGCCTGTGTTTCCCGTTGAGGGTACTTCGATGGAAGACCTATTGGAATTGAGTCTGGAGGACCTCACGCAGATTACCGTCACGAAGTCTCCCGAACGGGTGGCCGATACCCCTGCCACGACCATCATCGTGACACAAAAGCAGATTCAACAGCGTGGCTACTTTACGTTGAAACAATTGCTGGAGGATTTACCTGGCCTGGATGTCGGGGTGCAGGGTTTGCCCTTTGGGCAGAGTACGTGGGCGGTCAGAGGCATACAGGGTGTGAATTTTATCAAAATTCTCCAAGATGGGATTCCCATCGATCCGCCCGGGAATCTGATCGGACCTGTAGAAGAAAACTATCCCCTGCATCATCTGAAGCAGGTAGAAGTAGTCTACGGGCCGGGGTCGGCCTTGTATGGGGCCGATGCTGTGAGCCTGGTCGTGAACCTCATCACCGAGGATGCGGAGGCCCTGGACGGGGTCGAAACCATGACGGCCTTCGGGGAGTACGGCGACCGTCGGGTCTACGTGAAGGGGGGTAAAGTGTTCGGCGAGAACTTCTCTCTGGTGGCGGGGGGACATTACCAGGAAGCCGACAACGTGAACATGCCGGCGCGCTATCCGAACCAACTCCCCTTTGGGGACCTTCGACAATTCGATGGAAGCCTGTTTCAACTGGAAGAGGATCGGGCGGGATACTTCGGGGACACCTCAAGTTATTCCGCGTTTGCCAAACTGAACCTTTTCGAGGACTTCCAGACAGGATTCACCCTGAGCCGGTATGAAACCCCCTCCTTTATCGGGGAGCTGCCGAATGTGGTGAATTACGAACCCAGTAATTGGACCGTCATCGATCAAACCTCGGCCTATGGGCGGTACCGGCATCAATTCACGCAGGAGTTGGCGGCACAACTCCAGGTGGATTACCAGAAATACCAGGTCGATGAAGATTCTTCCCTGGCCGATATTTTCACGTCTTATGAAGAACAGTATGTCTTCGAGGAATCGGAAAAATGGGGCATCGAACTGCAGGGGGACTATACCCTGTCGGCCGACCATCAATTCCTGGGGGGCGTGGTGTTTCAGGTGTTCAATTCGATCCCACGAACCGAAATTCTCCCCGACCCCTACGATCCGGATAAGGACCCGGAGGACCAGGTGCAGTTTTTCCCCAACACCAACGACATGGTGGCCATTCCGGTAACTGACCTGGACTGGACCAACGTGGCGGTGTTCGGGCAATGGCGTGGGTATTGGACGGAGGATCTCTCCTCCGTCATCGGGCTCCGTTTTGACCAGGCCTCCACCTATGGTGGGGCGGTGAGTCCTCGTGTGGGCCTGGTGTATCAAGCCGGTCCACAGACCACCGTCAAAGGATTCTATGGGCGGGCCTTTGCCCAGCCTTCACCGACTTCTGCCTTTACGGTGCTTGGGGGTTTCGATGGGACGACAGACGGGCAGGGACGCTATTTGGGGCAAGGATTTGTCCTCCCCAACCCCGATCTGGATGCCCAAACCCTGGATAACGTGGAAGTCAGCCTGTCGCATCGGTTCCCGTTCGACCTGCGGCTGACACTGACGGGCTATTACAACCATGTCAAGGACTTTACCCAATTCGTGTTCGTTCCCGGACCGAATGCGGAAGTCTTGCCGGGAGCGGTGGTGTCCAACAATTTTATCTTGGATAACGTGGGGACCCTTCAAAGCTATGGGGGCGAACTGCTCCTGGATTACGCACAGACGTTCGGGGATGTGGGCGTGCGGGTCTGGGGGTCGTACGGTTTTGTGGATGGATCGTTAAAACGGGATGACTCTTCCGTCAAAACGGACCTGCCCTTTGCGGCCATGTATAAGGTCAAGGGAGGAGTGACGCTGGCCTATCAAGATCTGATTTCCCTCACCCCGCGTATTCGGTATATCGGCAAGACCGGCACCAATCGACCGACCAGTCAAAGCGACCCGAATGATTTGTATGAGATCCCGGATTTTGTCGTGGTGGACTTCCTCGGTGAAGTGAATCTCCTTCCGCTGCTGCCCGTAGCATGGACCACCGAGCTGGGCATCAAAAAGCTATCGACATTCGTCCGGATCACCAATCTGCTGAATACGAATAACTTTGGCCCCACCGGGCCATTGCCCACTTACCCCGACCAATGGCCGTACGACCCCCGCCGCACTTGGATCGGTCTCCGCCTGGCGTTTCCCTGATTCCATCTTTCAGTTAGATGTTTTTCTTTGCTCAGATGATGGTTTTTGGCCAGGGGCATCTCTCATGAACGAACAAGGACAAACCCCCCTAATTCCGTGGGGGTGGTTTGTCATCTTTTCAACACACAAAAAAATATGGTTACCTGAACCAAGAGGAAAGAGGCGCGATCCCTTCCGTTCCGTTGTCCTGGTTGAGTGCTGAGAAAACCGTGCCTGGTATTCCTCTTACCCCCTCTACAAGGGGACCCAAGGGAGCTCATTGCTCCCTTGGGTCCCGGGCCCCTCGACACGTGTGTGGCCAGGCGAGTGAAACGTGAGCGGATCTTTCGCTTTGGTCGTGGTTTCCGGACGACGCATCACGAGCCATGATGCGTAACGAGTGAAATGTGAAGTAGGGAGTTTTGTGAAGGGTACCCCCTAACTGCCCCTGCGAGGATTGGGGTCGGGGTGATTGATGCGGATGTCAGAGTAAATCGCCCCGGTCCTCCTCGCCAAAAAGCGAGAATGGTACCCTCTCTCCCTTTTCAACATTGTGCTGTATGACTTCCTGCCAATCTCGCCCCGGTCTTCTTCGCGGCGAACTCATTGTTTACAATAGGTCTGTGAAAAAGAAAAACCTCAAAAAGGGAAGAGGCATGTTCGTCGGGGCGTGGCCCATCTTCTTGTTGTGGGCACTCATGATGGGCGGCTGTGGAGGGTTGATCGCACCATCCCCTCACACCTGGGAATTCCCATGTGCCGTGGGGGATGTGACTACTCAAACTGCAACGGTATGGGTCAAAGCCTCCTCGTCTCTTCCAGTACGGATCCAGTATGCAGAGGGTGCCGAGTTGACATTCATGCAGGTAACGAATGCGAAGATTCCCACAGGCGAGTCTGATCACACCGTCAAGTTTCATTTGTCTGGGTTATCCCCCGCGACACCCCATGTATATCGGGCGGTGGTGGAAGATCGGGGCCCGGGGCCGGTCTGTCAGTTTGTGACGGCTCCCTTACCCCATCAGGAAATCCCCGTCACTTTCGTCATTGGAGCTGACCTCCGGGAAAGTTATCAGCCTTTTACGATCCTCGAAGCCATGGGCAGGATTGAACCTGATTTTTTCTTGTTGTTAGGAGACACGATCTATGCGGATAAAGGTTTTCCGGCCGAAGACCTTCGGGAATACTGGGGGAAATACGCCAGCAATCGGGATATCCATCTCCAGCGCCTGTTGGCCAACACGAGTGTGTATGTGATGTGGGATGACCATGAAGTGGATAGTAACTTTATCGGTAGCCATCCCCGTATTCCGATTGGCCGACAAGCCTTTTTGGATTATTGGCCCCTGTCTTCCTTCTCTCACGATCCCGCTCGGTTGTTTCGATCTTTCCGATGGGGCAAAGGGTTGGAGCTCATTCTCTTGGATACGAGACAATATCGTAATCCCAGCGAGGAGACGATGTTGGGACGGGAACAAAAAGAATGGTTGTATCGACGCTTACAAAGTTCCTCAGCGATTTTTAAGATCATCGCGACTTCCGTTCCATTCTCCGATCCTCGGAAAGATAAATGGGGGCAGTATCAACAAGAACGAGACGAGATCCTTCGTTTTATCCACGATCATGGCATTTCGGGCGTGGTGTTCCTGGCCGCGGATGTTCATCATGCCGCTGTGGCACGGGTTCCAGGGGCTCTTGGAATCAAGGAATTGATTTTTGGCCCATTGGCGGCTCCTATGAGCCAAACGGTAAACGGTGGGGACTCACGATTCGAGTATTTTAATGACCACACCCGAAATTTCGGAAAAATTACCATACAATTTGAAGATAAGGTCGAGAGGTTGAAAGCGGAATGGTTTGATCAAGATGGTAATATTTTACATCATTTCGTCTTGGGGTCTGATGAAAAGGGGATGAATCCCTCGGTATCTTGGGGAGGCTCTGTGCCTTCCAAACTCCTTCCTGGATTTAGGCCAGGTTGTTTGAGCTTGTTGTCGGATAGTGATAAAAGAAGACGTCATCGCCTACGAGGTTGGCCGTAATTCAAATGAAGGGTTGTGTCGATAGCACAAAACCGGTTTAAAGTAAGGAGGTTTGGGCTCAAAGCCGTTGGCTTGCCGTCCTTTATTCAAGATGTATTCTCCCTCCTAACTTCGCTAAGAAATAGTGCGATGAATCACATGATGAAACCTGATTTTGTCAATCAAAAGGGCTGGACTTGGTTTGTAGGGGTGATGGTCTGTGGATTGTTCTCCGGTTGTGCCGCTGGTGATCAATTGGATCAACTCAATGTGTTTGGCATGTCATCCGGGTTTGAATTTGCTTGTGTGGTTGGAGATGTGACTCCTCATGAGGCCGAGGTTTGGTTGAAGACTTCCAAACCTACCGAGGTGAAAGTTCAATATACGACGGATCCGTTATGGCAGGTATATGGAGAAACGAGTTTCATCAGGACGGAAGTGGATCGGGATTCAACCGCCCAAGTTCGATTGACCGACTTGGAGCCGAATACCTCTTATCGTTATCGAAGCGTGATTCATGGGGAAAAACCGGGGCAGGAATGCCATTTTACTACGGCACCTTCCCCTGAAGATTCGCGACCCATTACCTTCGTCGTGGGTGGTGGGACGCGTGGCAGTTTCCAGCCCTATACCACCATGCAATATATGGCTTCCGCCAACCCGGACTTTTTTGTCTATTTGGGTGACACGATTTATGCGGATAAAGAACCACGGGCGATGGATTTGCCGGAATATTGGGCCAAATATTCGAAGAATCGAAAGGGCTTACTTAAACAATTGTTCTCCAAAACCAGCGTGTATGTCATGTGGGATGACCATGACGTGGCAGCCGAATTTGACTCGGGGCATCGTTTATTTTCAGTAGGGCGTCAGGCGTTCTTAGACTATTGGCCTATCCGTCGAGAGGAAAAAGAACCAACCCGACTGTATCGGTCGTTTCGTTGGGGAAAAGGCGCGGAATTGTTTTTACTGGATTGCCGGCAATATCGGGACCCTCAATCCCGGACGATGCTTGGTGAAGCGCAAAAAGCTTGGTTGCTGGAAGGGTTGGGTGCTTCGACGGCGATGTTCAAATTTATATTGTCTGCGGTTCCTTTTTCGGACCCAGGCACCGATACCTGGGGAGGGTATTCTCGCGAACGCGATGAGATCCTGAGCTTTATCGAGTCAAAAGAACTAACCGGTGTGATTTTTGTGGCAGGAGGGGTCAACCACGCAGGAGTCGGGGAACTGCCGGGATCCTCGAATTACCAGGAATTTATTTTTGGCCCCCTTGGAGCACATTTGAACTATTCCATTTCATCCAAAGACCCACGCTTTCGGTATTTTTATGAGGCCTCACCCAACTTTGGCAAAATTACCGTACATACGAATAAGGCCCTTCCCTCAGTTCAGGTCGAATGGTTCGACCATGCCAATACTTTGCTCCATCAGGTGGTGGTGGAGGACAATCATAATTATGCCTTTACTCCGGAATAACTCAGCTTTTCTTGTCCTCTCATGAAGGTCGTTAGGGTGATGTTTCCGGTGCCGATTGATTCCTGACCAGGGATTCGTCATTCTTACCGTCACCCAGAGAATGAAAAGCGAAGTGTGATTGAATATTCTGTTGATATCATGGACTCGGATCTTCCTCAATCATCGTTCCAGGTCCCACCGCAATGGCTGTGCAGATTACCTCAGAAGGATCCTTGGTCCACTCCTTTCGCGGAATGTCTCTTGACACAATTAGATACCTCCCCAGGGTTAGCAGTGTTGGATGTGGCCTGTGGAGATGGAATCCCTGCCTTTGTCCTGGCGAATCAAGTCGGTCCCTCGGGTCGGGTTCTGGGTGTGGATTGTCAGGAAGCACAACTCGTTCGAGCTCGAGCCATCCAAGGCCCGTTTTTCCCATGGTTAACCTTTCGACAAGGTGATATTCGAAGTCTCCCTCAAGATTTCGGTTTGTTCGATCGGATTACGGGAAATCTCTCGTTTATGTTCTTCCGGCCTGACCGGCCGAAGGCCCTAGCCAATCTCATCCAATCTCTCAAACCCGGTGGGCAACTGGTTCTCACATTCCCTTCTCTCGGGACCTTTGATTCCCTATGGAAGGAGGTAGAAGCATCGATGGTTCAACAGGGTCTGAATCAAGAGCGGTCTGCCTTTTTGGAATATGTGGCCGAACGGCCATCGGCCGCAGATTGCCATCAGTGGTTGAGAGCCTGTGGATTGGAACGTGTGGAGGTAAAGGAATATCCCCTGGAAGTCCACACGGGACCTGGGGACGATTTTTTATTCCACCCTCTTTTGCGGGGAGGATTCCTGGATGATGTGTATGAGTGCTTTTCCGACCCTATCAGGGCCGATCAGTTTATGCGGGAGATAGCGGCCAACGTCGAAAAATTTCTGCCTTTACTCGCCCAACGGTGTGTGATGGCTGGTTGGTTGCCCGGTAATCTCGTCTCCTAAGTCATTGGAAAAGAATAGATCCAGGACAGGAAGGCTTGAAATTCGTACGGTGAAGCCATTCTGACGATGAATCGACTGGTTCCGCTTGGAATACTCGCACTGGGTTGTGTCGCAGGAAGCTATGCCATGATGGGGATGCCGGGAAAAAGTTATCGGGGGCCGCTTATTCCGCTCCAACAGGAGGAGAAACGGTTACGCACGGAATTGCAACAACACGTCTTAACACTCGGGGGGACCATCGGAGAAAGAAATCTTATTCATTATGAAAGGCTTAAGGAAGCTGCCCTGTATGTTCGTGCCTCGTTTGAAAAACATGGCTATGAGGTGGGAAGTCAATCCTACCAGATTGGAAAATTCACCTGTGAAAACTTAGAGGCCGAGGTTCCAGGGCTGAATAAACCTGAAGAAATTATCCTTGTCGGGGCCCATTATGATTCCGTAGAAGGAAGTCCTGGTGCGAACGATAATGGGACGGGTGTCGCGGCGTTATTGGCGTTGTCACGAATGTTCGCCGGGAGACCTCTTGAGCGAACCCTTCGTTTTGTCGCCTTTGTCAATGAAGAGCCGCCGTATTTTCAAACCTCTGCCATGGGGAGTCGGGTCTATGCGGTGCGAAGCCAGGAACGCCAAGGACAAATCGTTCTCATGATCAGTTTGGAAACGATGGGGTATTACACTGAAAAAGCGGGAAGCCAACATTACCCGTTTCCCCTACGATTCTTTTATCCATCTCAGGGGAATTTTATCGGTTTTGTGAGCAATTTTGAGAATAAAAGCTGGGTTCAACGAGTAGTCGAATCCTTTCGTCGGCATGGAAACGTTGCTTCAGAGGGGGCGGCGTTATGGAGTGGATTACCTGGCATCGGATGGTCAGACCATTGGTCATTCTGGCAGGAAGGGATTCCTGCCATCATGGTCACGGATACGGCCTTGTTTCGAGACCCGCATTATCATACGTCTTCCGATCTTCCCGAATATGTCAATTATGACTTTTTAACCCATATCGTGGCAGGGCTGAGCCGTACGCTCGCCGACCTTGGAAATGGCCAATAGGCTTCTCATGCATTTCTGAATGGTTGCCTTCCAATAAGGAATTTCCTACCCAACAATCAGCGCTTGCCCGACTTGTTTAGCGATCGAAGATCGGTCACAATCACGCCCAAAATTTGTCGGTTCTCATTATGTTCTTCCTTCTGGGTGGCAGGAGATAAAGGCGGGAGAAATGAGCGAACACTTCGGGGAAATTCTGGCAGTCGACGATACCCCCAATAACTTAAAGCTTCTTCAAATGGTTCTTGAGCAGGCCGGATATAAAGTTCGCCTCGCCACGAATGGGCCTATGGCCTTGACGTCGGTTCAAGCCAAAGCCCCTGACCTGATTCTGTTGGATATGAACATGCCTGACATGGACGGAAAGGAGGTGTGTCGCCGCTTGAAAGCCGACCCCACTACCGAAGATATTCCGATCATGTTTTTAACCGTCGCACAGGAAACAGGGGAAAAAGTCGAGGCTTTTGAGGCTGGGGCGGTGGATTACCTCACGAAACCCTTTTCTCCCCCGGAAATGCTGGCACGAATCAATACCCATCTTCGTTTACGCAATTTGCAGCGGGAACTCCAGGACTTTAATCGTCAATTAGAAAATAAAGTCCAAGATCGTACCAAGGCCTTGGCGAACATCTATGTGGCCTCCCTGTCTATTTCGAGTCAAATTCATGTGAACGAACTCGTTCGAGCACTGCTTCAGACGATCGTTCGCACGACGGAATTCGAACGGGTTGTCATGGTTGATTGTCAAGAAGACGACCTGAGGGTCAAGGCTTATACCGAAGGGGGTTCGGGAAATGTTCAGGTCTATACCGAGTCACAACCTTTGGAAATTTCTCAGGGTCCGGTAGAGTTGCTCGAACGGGTGAGGGGCACGAAAGAACTGTATTTGGTGGACTATCCTCCCAACCCTTCCTTGTTACTCTCCGACCGGTACCTTGAGACTCAATCTCCAGAGGCATTTGTGTGTGTGCCGCTTATCCGTCAGGAAGCGGTGCTGGGTCTGTTGTACATGGAACGATATGTTGGTGGGACTCCCCTGAAATCGGATCTTTCCACTATCATCGAAATTCTTTGTGCCCAGGCGGCTGTCTCATTGGAAAATGCTCAACTCTATGAGAATCTTCAACATGCCCTTCGGGAGCAAGAGCTTCTCGTTCAGGAAAAAGATATCTTATTGGCTGAGGTGAATCATCGGGTCAAGAATAACCTTCAAGTGATTTCCAGCTTGTTGAAGCTCCAAGCGAATCAAATCGACGATCCCATCACCAAGCAGCTCTTTCATGAGAATCAATCACGTGTTCATGCCATGGCGATGGCGCATGATCAATTAGTGAATGAAAATCGGGTCGTGGAGCAAAACCTTCAAAAGTATTTCGAAAATATCGCCAGGAATCTTCAGAGTATTTATGCCAGGCCTGGGCTCCAGGTAACGATTCAGAACCAGGTTCAAACGCTGATGCTCAGTCTCAGTCAACTGATCAATTGTGGGCTGATCGTCACGGAGCTGGTATCCAACGCCTTTAAACATGCTTTTCAGGAAGTCAAAGAAGGAACGATTACGATAGGGTTGGAACCGCAAGGGACAACGATAAGGCTGTGGGTGGAGGACACAGGACAAGGGATCTCTCAGGAGGTGGATGTGGAGCACCCCCAAACCCTAGGGTTGGAACTCATCAGAAGTCTGAGTGAACATCAATTGGGGGGTAAACTTCAATTCAGTCAGGGACGGGGAACTCGCGTTGACATTGAATTTTCAAAGGACAGCTAATGTTTTCATCCCTATGGATTCCTTAGTGACGATGTTTGAGTAAAAATACCCTATTGTGTATTTCCTTCCCAATGGGCGTATTTCTTCGGATGATATCAGCCAGAGTGGTGTTCTCCAGTCTTTTGATTTGATGGTGGTTGAAGATGTTTCGATAAAAAAACCGATCTCCATCCCGTAGTCGTTCGAATTGATCGACAAGAATCCTGTAGAACAAGGGGCCAACCATGGCTTTTGGCAGGTGGTCCTCGGCCAACCCCCCAATCCAGACGTCCACGTGTTCAACGGTTTCATAGATGGTCTCCAGGCGTTCTCGGATCTTGGAATCGCTGGTGATGTCCGCGAACGTGACTGCCGGAGGGAGGCTCCAGGCTAAACGAACGTCATTATAGCTAGGGAGTCCATGGTCACGTCCCCGTTGGAGGTTCAGAGATGCTAAGTCAAAGCCTCCTGCACCAGGAGGTCCGAATAAGAAATTGCGAACATCATCGATAACATAGGCATCCACTTCTTGGGCTCGTTGTTTGGAGAGTCCACGCAATAACGGTTCGATCCCTCCCTCTTGAGAAATCCTCCAAGGAGCAAAAAAGGCATCTCGAAGGTTTAAGGGCCCGGCATCAAGGGGGCTGCCATTACCTTTAAGACGAAGGAGTTGAGGGGAAAGCATACTATGACCCAATCGATAGGCCGCGGTACTAAACGCATTGCTAATGTTGGGATTCACGCCAGGGGCGTATCCGGTGTACGACTTGAGGGCATGAGGTCCCAACAATATCGGAAGGAATTCGTTATAGGTAATGACCTGAATCAGGGCCCCAACCCTTGCTCGAGCCCGTTCATATATCTGATCTCCAGTCAATTTCGGGAATCGCTCACGAAAGATTCGGGCAAGTCGATTGTGTTCTCGGACGAACAGCGTATGTAAGGCGGCGAGGCCAACTTGTTCATTCGCACGGACATCCCCTGCCAAAAATAGTTCTGGGCTTAGCCCTCCGGCATTGGGGAAGCCATCGGTATTGAATGGGAGAAGGCCGCCGGGACTGGTTTTTAAGCGTCCAGTGCCATCTAAGGTCCTTAAGCCCGAAGCTCTTTCAGGATCCGATCCATACACCATGGAAGCATCCAGGAATGCCGTAATGTGATTGATTTGTTGCCTTGGGTTGCCCAAAGAGGTTCCGGTATTGTGATCATAGGCCGACCGGTTGAATGGCATGATTTGGGTGCCTGTCCCATTAGGATCAAAAAAGGGATCACCCGTTGGAATGGCAATGTAGAAGGGTTCATGAGGATCGGCGGGCTCGGTCAGGTCGATATCATGATCGATAAACTGTCCCCATTGCCATAGCATGTCGGTGGCGTACTGCTTGTTGTAGATGAGGATGTCTTGATCAGACACGGCATTTGAAATATTTCGAACGTTGGGGCGATCATACCCGGAGGGTGTCCAGCTGCCGTTTTCATAATCAGGCTTCACTTGACGAAGTAACTGAACATTCGTACTTCCCCATTCGGGGTTTTGGAGATTGTTTCCGGTTCCGTCGATGGAGCGATGTTCTGCTGCCAAACCGATTGGCGGCATACTGAGGAACACCCACGATGCCAAGCTGCAAGTGAAAAGGCCTACATTCTTCACAAACAAGAATTTGTCAGTCATGGAATAACGATGTGGTTCATTCTTCACAATTGAATAATCTCCAGCAGGGGTAGGATGGATAAAAAAGGGGAAAAGGCACTTGTGAAGCTAGGGTAAAAATTTCCAACAGAAAATGTCTACCCCCCATTGGTGTTAAAAGAGTCTGAGGAGATGATATAAGGTATCCATCACTGGGAAAAAGTCGGGTGTTAGAATTTTGGTGTCAGTTGGTGCCAGTTTGAAGGGGAACCGATGATCTATCCCCGAAAGTGTGGACACATCTGAAAAGCGCGACAATGCGCATGGAGGTGTGTCATGACTCAACGCAAGCGGTATTCCAAACAATTCAAAGAAGAAGCCCAGCGGCTCGTCAGCCAGGAGGGTGTTTCTCTGACGCAAGTGGCTCAGGATCTTGGCCTCGATGCCAGTATGCTCCGGCGATGGCGAAAAGAAGCTACTCGGGATGGGGCCAAGGCATTCCGTGGCCAGGGTTTCGCTCATGACGAAGAACTGGCCCGCTTGAAACGCGAATTGGGCCGAATCAAGCGAGAACGGGATTTTTTACGCGATGCGGCGGCGTACTTTGCCAAGGAATCGAAGCGCGGTTTCGGTGCATAGCGCGTCATCGTGCCGCCTACCCGATTCGGCTGATGTGCCGGGTCTTTAAGGTCTCGGCCAGTGGGTATTATGCGTGGCGATGCAGACCAGACAGCCCGAGAGTGTGTGAGAATCGCCGACTCATAGTGGAAATTCGCGCCCTTCATGCGAAGAGTACGGGAACCTATGGCAGTCTGCGCGTCTGGGTAGAGCTTTTGGATAATGGACGTTCTTGCGGACGACATCGGGTTGCCCGGTTGATGCGCCAAGGTGGTCTGCAGGGGATTCCGAGAAGACGATTTCGGCGCACAACGACCAGCAAGCATAACCAGCCTGTCTCGCCCAATTTGTTGAAACAAGATTTTACCGCGAAGGCCCCGAACCAACGGTGGGTGAGCGATATCACTTATGTGCGGACGAGCGAGGGTTGGTTGTATGTGGCCGTCATTCTTGATCTGTATTCTCGCAAAGTGGTGGGGTGGGCGACGAGTACCCGACTGCGACGAGACCTGGTACTGGAGGCCCTCAGGATGGCTGTTGGCCAACGTTGCCTATCTACGGGGCTCATTCATCACAGCGACCGGGGCAGTCAATATGCCAGCCATGAGTCTCAGAACCTCTTGAAGGCCCAAGGCATCGCATGCAGTATGAGTGGGGCCGGGAATTGCTTCGATAATGCCGTGGCTGAAAGTTTCTTTGCTATCATCAAACGGGAACGGGTGCCTCGGCGGACCTATCGGACACGAGCCGAGGCCACAACGGATCTGTTTCAGTACATGGAAATGTTTTATAACCGTCACCGGCGGCGTTCGACCCTTGGTCAAAGAAGTCCTGAGCTATTCGGGCACGGTGGCTCCTCCGCTCAGGACAAGTCCGACCCCCATCAGATCGATCGCTCCTGATGGGAAGGGCCCGATATACCAGACCAGTTCGACTAGTCCTTATGGGGGGTTTGATTAAAATTCAAATAATACTTATAGTTGCGGCAGTCTTTATTCATTGCTGTCACAATTTGTGGATATATCTGAAGTGAGAGGGCCAATGCGAAGGTTGCTCCAACTATTTATCAGCGGGGTACTCGTTATTGGATTGCCGGTGGCTTCCGCTGCGATGTCGTTCCACCTGCTCACCGAATCGGATCCCGGGGGCCTTGAGAATGTGGACTATGCCTCGTTTACGTCGGTGACCGATCTCCTGAATTTCAACCCCTCTAACGTTGGGGCTGTGAATGTCACCCTGGGTACCGCGGTCAGCATTGCCGGACTAGCGTTTGATGGCACACAGTTCCACCTGCTCACCGAATCGGATCCCGGGGGGCTCAATAACGTGAACTATGCCTCGTTTAATTCGGTGGCCGATCTCTTGAATTTCAACCCCTCTAACGTTGGGGTTGTGAATGTCACCCTGGGTACCGCGGTCAGCATTGCCGGACTAGCGTTTGATGGCACACAGTTCCACCTGCTCACCGAATCAGATCCCGGGGGCCTTGAGAACGTGAACTATGCCTCGTTTGCGTCGGTGACCGATCTCCTGAATTTTAATACCTCTAGCATTGGGGTTGTGAATGTCACCCTGGGTACCGCGGTCAGCATTGCCGGACTAGCACATGATGGCACACAGTTCCACCTGCTTACCGAATCAGATCCCGGGGGCCTTGAGAACGTGAACTATGCCTCGTTTGCGTCGGTGACCGATCTCCTGAATTTCAACACCTCTTCAGTTGGGTTCCTACCCAGCCTGGATCCGGCGACCAGCGTTGCCGGATTCGCAGCCGGAATTGAGTCTAGCTCTCACCCCATTCCCGAACCCTCCACCATGCTCTTGTTCGGAACTGGACTCGTGGGACTGGCTACCTGGCGGTGGAAAAGAGGAACACAAGCGTAGTCAAAATTCCAAAAGATTTGGCTAAAGGAGCCCCAGGCTATACGGTCAGGGGCTCTTTTTTTGTCTAGAGAACACCCTGAGGATAGATCAATCTTTCTGGATGTGGTAAGAACTCTGTTTCAATCCGAATCCGAAAGGGCCTTTCTGACCCTTCTTCGGGCTTAACTCACCTGTCCACGAAACCGGGGCCAGACCAGTGGTGAATACCGGGATCGAACCTGCCCTTTTTGGCCGAGCCAATGGGGGCGGCGACCTGATCCCCGAAATGCGCAGGCTCATGCAGAAATGGTCCTAACCTGAGATTTCTCATCCCTAAAGCCCATTTGGAGGGCTCCCTATGCTGGGGAGAGGGCAAGGGGAATGGCTTGTTGGTAAGCATCATACCGACGTTTGATTTCCTGAACGTATTTTGCAGGTTCGGATCCTCGGCAATACCCATGACGGGCTTGTCGTGCATATTTTCGTTTGGCGAGCAATTTGATGGCTTCTTCAACATGTCCGAACCACCGATTCGGGTTCATGCCTAGTTTTCTGGCCAATCGTTGAGCATCATGGACGTGGCCTGGTCCCGCATTATACCCCGCCAGCGCAAACCAAATACGCACATCTACCGGCAAATCAGGGTCAAAGCGTTCTCGTACCCAATTCAAATACTTCACTCCTGCCTCTACTCCATGCTTTGGGGTCTTCACCTCGTTGAACCCGAGGCTTTTGGCGGTTTTGGGGAGTACCTGCATGAGCCCCAATGCTCCTGCCCAAGACCGGGCTTTTGGGTTGAAACGACTTTCTTGGTACATTTGGGCGACGATAAGGCGCCAGTCAAACCCGTATTGTGCAGCATACGTTTTGGCCAGGTGATCATAAGGAGATAAGGCTCCGGTCCGACTGACCCGAGAATCGACATCTTCCCGAATGTGCCTGGGGTTTTGGAAGTATTTCTTCAATGTGATGTTGTAAAAGAGTCCGCGATATTCCTTTTGAAAGTACTGATTGATGGCCTGTAATAATTGAGGATTGGATTTTCGGACGGCCCATCCATGCTGCTTGGGGTCTCCTAACGGGAATGCGGCACGAATATCGTTTCGCCAGGTGAGTTCAATATCTAATATATGACTGTCTGCGACGGTTAAATCATACGTCCCATCCGCAACTTTTGCGATAATTTCTTCGGTTTCTAGGTCTTCGGGAGCGGCAACCAGATTGACCGAGATCCCTTGGTGCTGGAGTTGTCGTACCGTCTCCCAATACGTGCTACTCTGCCGGACCGCGATGGTTCGTCCTGCCAAATCTTGAACGTGTTGGAGACGTTCATCTGGGTCCGTCGTGCGGGTGACAAGGATCTCCGAGGCCGTTAAATAGGGTTGAGAAAAGAGGACTCCCTGTTGTTTTCGTTGCTCAGAGATCGTCAGTGATGCGGCGATCGCATCAGCTTTTCCCTCGAGTAACCACGGAATCAGATTTTTCCTGGAGGGCGCGACCACCATTTTTACCCGCATTTTTTGTTGTTTGGCGAAATGTTTGGCCAGTTCGTATTCAAACCCCATGAGTTGTCCTTGCCAGAGAAAATATGTGGCTGCATTATTTCGAGTGAGGACACGGAAAGTCTTTCGAGCACGAATATCCGATAAGTCACCCAGGGCAATGGTTGAAACCTGTTGTCCGGTCCCCACTCGATTCAAGAATGCATTCAGAGCCTTGAGAAGGTCTTGTGATGTGGGGCGGACACCCCATGCTATGGGACGGTCTTTCGTGATAGAAAAAGCCGCCTTTACGTTTGGGTAGTAAGATTGAACATGGGCTAAAATGTTACTATCTGCTACAGTCAGGTCAAAGGTGCTTTCCCCTACACCCTCCAGAAGTTGCTCCGTATCGAAATGTTCAGGAGCTTCGCGAATGTTGAATCCTGGATGACGAGATTGCAGATCCTGAATGGTAGGCCAATAGGCTGAGGAGCGTCGAACGGTAACGGTTCGCCCCCTGAGGTTAGATGGGGTTTTCAAACTGGTATCATTTTTCCTCGTAATCATCTCCTCGTTTACGACATCCACGGGCACAGAGAAGTGTATACGCTTTTTCCTGCCCGGAGTCTTTGAAAAGTTGGAGGCGATGACATCTCCCTTTCCTTCTAATAAATGAGGAATCAGGTCCTTATATTGTTCCACCTGAATGATGGTTAGTTGCAAACCCTGTGAGTTCGCGAATGATTGGAGCATTTCCTGCTCCTGATTTTGGGGTAATCCTTGGCGAGGAAGGTGGGTTAATTGGCGATGTCTATGACTCAGGATCCGTAAGGTCCCACGATCTTTAATAGCTGAAAGGTCTCCGAGTTCCACATAGGCAGGAACCGGGTCCTTGGGGGTACGTGAGGAAGGCTCCGGTTCTGATCCGCAGGATCCTAAAATGGCACCAAGCCAAAGACAGAAAACGAACTGGGAAATGGTGGAATGAAGGTAAGGTCCTCTTGTCCGCTTCATGGCGATATCCATCAACCTATAGTGTACCTGTACGAGGTACAAATTGGAAAAATACAGGAAAGCTGCCCATTTTTATGATGAACGGAGTAAGGTGAGCCTTTTGCTTTTCCATCCGAACCGATGGGGAAGAGTCAGAATCCTACCACCGATTTCCTAACGGGTTAGAATAAGAGATGAGTTTTTCCTTATCGTCTATCGTGCCATAGGGTCGTTCCTTCGAGGATTATGGCTCTATGTTCTCTTTATCCACTTCCGATCTTCGGGACGGATCCTTGGGTGTGGAGATGGTCCGGCCAACTTCAATGTGATTCTGACAGGTCAGGGAGGAACCGTAATTTTCCTGGATCCACTCTATCGATATTCCTCGGGGGAAATTCGTCGGGCCATTACTCTTTCCTGCCCCGAGGTAATGGCCCAGGTTCAAGAAAATTTTCAGGACTTTGTGTGGGGGCGAATTGCTTCTCCCGAAGAACTCGCCAGGCTTCGGCTGAAAACCATGAACGAATTCCTTTGTGATTTCCCCTTAGGATGTTCGGAGGGGCGGTAAATAACGGGTGACTTACCCAAATTGCCATTGAAGGCTCGAACGTTTCATCTCGCGTTATGCTCTCATGTTTTATTTCTCTACAGCGAGCCATTTTCAAGAGAATTTCATCTGGATTCAATCCGGGAGCTTTGTCGCGTTTCCGATGAAGTCAGGATTTTCCCTCTTCTTGAGATGGGATCCAGGATTTCCCGCCACTTGGAAGGGGTGGTGGACCAGTTAGAACAAGAGGGTTTGAGCCTGAATATAGAAAAGGTTGACTATGAATTTCAAAAAGGTGGCAACAGGATGTTACGGGTGAAAGGATTATAGCGTTTTGAGTACAGAGCTAAATAAGAAAAGGCTTTGGCTGTTTAGAGAGTGCTTGCAATGAGGTGGAAGGGGAAAGTCCTCAGGCTAGGTGTGATGCCACAGCGTGAGAATGGAAGGATGAGTTCGGGGAGTGAGGGGGTTGTCGTGAGAAAATTGTCCGGTACAAATTAATCCTACGGACTCTAAAATGTCTCGAGCAATCTTAGCCTCAGATGAACTGTGGTTTACCATTACCAAAAGGCCTCCTATCGTGAGGTTGTTGGCCACTCGCGTGAAGAAGGCACCAGGATTGAATAAACTGAGAGGGAGCCGCCAAGCCAGTAAAGGTTTAGGGGTCACGAAGGGGTACCAGGCTGTTATGATATCTGCAGATTCTAGGTAGCGACGAAAATCCTCTACCACATAGCGTGTATGGGGAAGATCTTGAATATGTCCCTCCGCATAATCGATTCGGCTTCGACCATTACAGTATATCCGATGGCCGTCAACTTCGACCCCGGTAAGTTGAGAGGGTTGAAAAAATGAATGAATGGCCTGGGCATAGGCAAAATTAGCACTCCCCACATCACAGAGGTTCAAACCTTGGGGGACGGTCCAGCCTAGGGTATCCCGTGCCTGGTCTAACACGTCCAGATAAGCATAATTTAATAAAGCGGTCTCTGGTGGGCAGTGTTTTTCAAAGCTGATGTGATACCTGGAGCCGAGAGCATAAATTCTGTCCAGTTGTCGATTCGTCAAGTGTTGAGGAAGTCCGGCAGGTGCTTCTCGAAAAGTTCCTCGGGACCACCGCAGGGTTTGGGATGCCTCGTACCAAAATCGGTGATACCCCGATCTTATGCGATCAGTGAGAGAAGTTCTGCTGTTCCTCGTATGGTTTTTAGAAAGCATCGAGTTCTCAAATTCTTTCAACGGGTTTTTAAGTTGAGGAGGTCTCATAAACATGAGTAACGCTCATTATGGGTCTTTTTCGGTTTTCAAGATGTTGCTCTTAACGGCGAATAAGGAGACCATTAGGATAACAGTAGGGCAGAATTGGCCAAATAGCAGAATTCTTCTTGAAGTGTGCCTTTTGTTTGAGTTCCATCTGAAATTCCATCCAAAGCATCCAATGGATACCGTCAAAACCGAATGGGATAAAGTAAAAGGAACGGATGCGTTCAGGGCTCTGCCTTGGCTCACATTAATCCTTGTATTGGGTGGGAGTCTGGGGCAGGCCCAAGAGGTATTAACCCCTCGTGAGGTCATAGAGCGATGGGTCAGAGTCTATCCTGACCATCTCGAGCAAGCCGTCACGATGACCACCTACGAATTTCGGTCCGGAGTTCCTCAAGAGGAATGGGTGGCAACTCAAAAGCCTTTTTTGAAAAACTTAGCCATGCAGTATGTTCGTGCCAAGATTGTTCACGAAGAGGTGCGGGATGGGGAGGCACATGTCATTGTTCAAGCTCATATTAAGACCAGGATGGGTGATCACCCACAGGATGAATTGTATATCCTCACCCCGGGACCTAATGGCGAATGGCTGATCAATGCGATTGAGATCTACACGGAAAGTTTTAACACCGTTCCCTGAGTGAATATTCGAAAACATGAGGCCCAACGCTCAAAACACCTTAAGCAAAGTTTCATGAACCTATAAAGGGATTAAAATTTCCAAACCACCCATGATATCGTTGAGCTTGAAGTCCCGTTTAGGACTCTTTTCATGGGCATTGTGACAATTGATGCAGGCACGGCTTACAGCCCGATCCGGAAAGATGGCTCGGTAATATTTTTTGCCCTCGAGTTGGACTTCCTGTTCTGCCACTTCCCCATATGTCATGACTTGCTCGAGTGCGTGTCGTTCCTGCTCAGATCCCGGGGCGTTTTCCTGATTGATTGGCCAAAGACTGACCAATCGATACCGAAACGGTTTCCCGCGGACTTGAAGACCACGAGAAGACTCCTTGAAAAATTGTGCTGGTAGGGGAAGGGTCCTCTCCTCTCTCCAGTTTTCCGAGGCAGTGGCGATGAGCATGGTTTCCATTCGTTCGACGACGTGCTGGGTATAAAAGGTTCGATCAGCCTGAAGTACGGCATGAAGGTAGTCGGCCACCACACGGATGGGCAATCCCGTTTTGGGTGCGGTTTGCATGCCTAGTCCCCAACCAAGGAGAAAACATAAGAGACTTGAGAGCACGATGAACAACAGGAATTTCCTGGGCATGAACTTTCCTAAATGGTTGAGCCGGTTGAATAAGGGAACATGTTGAGACCTAATACCTTCATTCAGGACGTTGTCAGTATCATACCAATCTGCAGGAGGATGCTACTACCATTTTCCCTTTCCTTAGATATATTTCTTTTCATGGCCTTTCGAACCTGGAACCCGGTAAACGATCCTTTTCCTTCTGAAGGTTTCTGAAAATACGGAAGAAATTTAAGAAGAAATCTTTGTTTGTCTAGGCTACCCTTCCAGACGGGTTTCTTGCCTGAGGCCATGGACAGAAGGCAAAAGAATTGCGTAGGCTCTTATTTGGTATAGTAAGGGGCCGGTTTTTTCAGGTCATCTCTTGGATTCTACTCATGAATATCGTCAAAATTTTTTCCCACCTTCCCATCGCGAAAAAACTGTTATTGGTTTCCGGAGTTCCCGTGTTCGCCGTGTTAATCCTGAGTCTCATGACCTATAAAAGTGTGCAAACCTTTTCTTTGGATGAAGATCATTTGAACGAAGTCTACCATGTTCAGAGCGCCTCGGCAGAGTTTATGCGATTGGTGGTAGACCTCGAAACCGGGTTTCGCGGGTATGTTCTGACCCAACAAAAACAGTTTCTGCAACCCTACCAAGCCGCGAAACAGCGAGTGCTCAACTTGGGCAGCTCCCTTAGGCAAATGGTAGAAGGTAATCTGGTCCAACGACAATTAATCGAATCAGTTCAGAAGAATGTGAAGCATCTCATGAAGGACAAGGATTACCTCATCGGACGCGTGAAAGCTGGATACCCAGAGGAAGCACGAGAATACATCGAGGCCGAGACGGGACGTCTTTTAATGTTAGCGATTAGAGAAGAAATGGCCCGCTTTGATCGTCGGGAGGTTGAGCAATTACAAGCAGCACTGGCAAGTAGTTCCCAGGACCGGTCTGTGCTCATGGGAGTCGTGGTTGGAGGTGGGACTCTTGCCCTCATTCTTTTACTTCTCCCACTTCATCTTATTGCAAGATCGATTACCGGTCCGCTCATCACTCTGGTAAAAACGGTGGGGAACTTTTCCGGCGGAACGATGCCGGATGTTTCGGTTCTCGATCGGCGAGATGAAATTGGAGAATTGACCCGAGTGTTGAAAAGAATGGGAATCCAAATTCGTGACCATATTCAACGCATTCAACAATCAGAAACCGAGCTACGGTTGCTGAATCAAGACGTGACCTCTTCCGAAGCCAAATATCGTGGAATCGTGGATAATGCTCCCATCGGAATCTTTACCGTCCAACTGGATAAGTTAGTTTTTAGTAATCGGCAAAATTGGATCCTGGCTGGTCGCAATCCTGATGAAATCTTAGACCCTGAGCAAATGTGGGATGCGGTTCATCCGGATGAACGAGAAACAGTGCGGCAAGCTTTTCTGGAATCTCGAAAAGCCGGAAAGGCGTTTGAAATGGTATTTCGGTTTCTTCATCCTGATGGTGCCGTTCGAAAAGTGCTGAGTCGGGCCGTACCGATTCAGGATGAATTCGGCCAGACTCTCATCTATCAGGGCTTTAACGTGGATATTACGGCTTTGGAGCAAATGCGGGCACAATTAAGCCGTACGGAACGGTTAGCCACCCTGGGGCAGGTTGCTGCAGGGATCGCTCATGAAATCCGAAATCCCCTCGTTGGTATTGGGTCAACCACCTCCCTGTTACTAGAAGAGATTCCTCCAGAAGGTACTCATCATGCGGATCTGGTGACGATCCTTCAGGAGACCCGACGATTAGATCGTATCGTCAGTCAGATCGTCGACTATGCTCGGCCCAGAGATCTGCTCCCTGCGACCTTTCGCCTAGAAGATCTGGTCCGGGAATCTTTGCAGGTGCTATCAGTACCTCTTGGCCAGAAGTCTATTGACGTGGTTTTTAACCCACCTCAAAATCTGGTGTCTCTTCAGGCGGATAGGGATCAGCTCAAACAGGTGATTCTGAACACGGTTCAAAATGCCGTCGAATCCATGCCGGACCGTGGAAAACTTGAACTCACGATTGAAGAGGAATTGGTCAGCCAGACCCCGGGAATACGGTTGGCGATTCGGGATTCGGGAAAAGGAATTAGTCCGAATGCATTGCCGAGGATTTTTGAACCGTTTTTTACGACTGGAAAGCATCGGGGTACCGGATTGGGACTAGCCATTTGTCGGAATATCATCGAAGCCCATGGGGGTGAAATTCATGCGGAGAGTAAGGTAGATATCGGGACGACCATTTCCATATGGCTCCCTCAAGTCTGCCAACTCCAACTGACGACGGTGTAAAGGATGAGAGCAAATATTTTTGTGACAGATGACGATCATGTGGTTCGCCAAGCCATCACTCGTCGCCTTGCGCGAGGGCAACATCATATTCGCGATTTCGATTCAGGTGAGGCATTGTTGGCTGCCCTAGACCATGATGTTCCGGATATCATCCTCCTTGATTTAAAGATGACAGGTTTGAGTGGATTAGAGACGCTCAAGCACATTCGGTCTAAAACTCAACAAGCCTTGGTGATTCTCCTAACGGCTTATGGGACCGTCGAAGATGCGGTCGAGGCCATTAAATTGGGTGCGTATGATTTCCTCATTAAAAGTGTCGATTTATCAGGAGTCGAACCCGTGATTGACCGGGCTTTGGAATTTTTAATCCTTCGTCGACGGATTGATTTTGAAACTCAAGGACGGTCAGGACGATTTGGGTTTGATAACTTGATTGCGAACAGTCCCAGCATGAAGGAGTTGGTCGGGCAGATTCAGGAAATGGCTCAGAACTTTAAGACCACGGTGTTGCTGTTCGGGGAAACCGGAACGGGAAAGGAATTTGTCGCCAGGGTGTTGCATCATAATGGTCCACGAAGCAAAGGCCCCTTTGTGGGGGTCAATTGTACGGCCATTCCACAAGAATTGTTTGAGAGCGAATTGTTCGGCTATGAACGAGGGGCGTTTACCGGTGCCAATCAAAGGAAACCCGGTCTCTGCGAACAAGCTGAAGGCGGTACGCTGTTTTTGGACGAAATTGGAGACTTAAATCACTCCATGCAAGCCAAACTCTTGCGAGTGCTCCAAGAACGTTCGTTCAGGCGATTAGGGGGACGTGATGATATTGAGGTAGACTTTCGTCTCATTGCTGCAACCAATCGGGATCTGAGAAAGGAAGTCACACAGGGAAATTTTCGGGAGGATTTATTCTTTCGGTTGAATGTGGTATCCCTTGATCTCCCTCCCCTTCGTCAGCGAAAAGAAGACATCATTCCCCTTTGTCTTCAAACCATGGTCAGGCAGAGTAAGGACCTTGGGAAAGATGTCACGGCTTTGGAGCTTGAGGCCCAACAGGTATTGGAACGGTATCCCTATCCCGGAAATATACGAGAACTGCAGAATATCATCGAACGTGCGGTGATTTTTTGTCGGGGAAATAGTGTGACGGTTGGAGATCTACCACGGGAAGTTCAGGAGGATACCCAATTATCGGTCAATGCTGTTTCGCATGGAGACCAACATGTGGTTCATGTGGAAATGGTTCTCGGGGAAAAAACCCTAGCAGATATTGAGTGTGATCTCATTGAAGAAGTCATGCGGTTGTCCGATCATAACAAAAGCCTTGCGGCCAAATACCTGGGCATGACCAGGTTTGCCCTCGACCGTCGACTCAAGAAAATCTCTGAAGCCTAAAAATTGGGCAGTTGTTGATCTTAGGCTTTCGGGCAAGCGGACATTGTTTGAGGGGTTAGGATTTTTTTCGTCCTGCTATCAGGACGATTATTCCAATGACCCCGATGACTAACGCTAACCCGCCCAGAACCTCTAAGCCTCCCATCGTAATCCTCCTGTTTCTCCATAAGGATTGAGCCGTCTTCTCCTGAGGTTTTGGTCTGTCATCTGACCTCTCCCTTCATCTAGAATGGCAGGGAGAGGGCGAGGTTGTCCAGAAGGAACCCGAAGGGGCAATGCGCAGTAGAGCACGATTCCTTCCGAAGAAACCTCCAGCTGTTCCTTCTCCCTAAATTTCAAGGCCGTGAAAGGTATTAGGGTTTGCCTTATGATGTCAGGTTACCGTCTGGCTCGTCATTGAGAGTAGGATGAAATAACCTCCGTATGCTTGCTGATATTGTCCTTCCCAGCCGGAGGTTCCAGATCTTTACCTACCGGGTACCTTCTCATCTCCTTTCTGGCCTTCAGGTGGGGAGGCCAGTCCTGGTGCCCTTAGGGTCTTCGATCGTCTCCGGAATAGTGGCGAGTGTAGAACATTCGCAAGGCAAGGGGACTCTTGAGGGTCGGTTAAAGAGCAAAACCATCAAGGACATCATTGCATTCCCTGCGTCCTCCGAGCCATCTCCAGTTGACCATCATCTGATACAGCTGGTTCAAAAGGTGTCCATCTATTATATGGCCCCCTTTGCCGCTTGCTTGCGGCTCCTTATTTCTCCTTATTCAGTCAGGGTCGTCAAGCGGGTATGTATCACGGAGAGAGGGAAACGCGCTCTTAGTGCGAAGGAAGGAACCGCGGAAATTCTCGATATTCTTCGCCGGTTGGACCGGAGGCCACAGGGGCTCTTACGGAGCTCGGTCAGCCGAGGTATTCAAGATCCCAAAGCCATCCTTAACCGGTTAAAAAAGAACGGGTGGATCCACGAGCGTGCCACGGCACCTCTGGAGAAGGCCCAGGTCAGGCAACCTAGATCCCTCACGCGACCCATACGGGTCCTACCGTTCGGCCAGGACGACCTATTCGGGGTTTCTACGTTTCCTGGAGAAAAGGAATCGACTCAAACGACCTCCAAAGGTCGGTCTAGGCAGGATTGGTTGGGAACGTACAACGGGAAAAAATTTCTGGAGACGGCGGTCATGGGTTCTCTAGCTGAAAGACATGAACAACTGTTTCAACTCGTTACGCTCATGCAGGGGCGACACCAGAGTTCACTGATCCTTGCCCCAGAAGTTCATCAAGCCGAAGCCTGGGCGGCGGAACTGCGGCAAATTTGGGGAGAAAAGGTAGAGGTCGTTCACGGGAGGATTTCGCCAACCCTCCGTTCTTCCCGTTGGGAGCGAATTCGACAAGGCCATGTCACGATCGTGGTTGGTACACGATCGGCTTTGTTTTTACCCGTTGTCCATCTGGGACTGATCTGGGTGGATCAAGAGGAAGATGATTCCTATAAGGAGGAACAATTACCTTACTACCATGCCCGGGAGGTGGCTCGGATGCGAGGAGAGCTGGAACACGCCATGGTCGTGTATGGTTCGTTTCGTCCGTCATTGGAGGTCTATGCACGTTTTCGAAATGCCCCAACACCTTTGACTTTTCCCGCGGTGCCGTCTTCTATTCAGGTACAGGTTGTTGATCTCCGTTCCCTTCCCTATGGGACCATCTTCTCTCCCGTCCTTCTCGATAAGGTGTCCCAGGCCATTCAGACAGGGGAACAGGTCCTCCTTTTTCTCAACCAAAAGGGGTATTCTTCTTCGCTGATTTGTGGCGATTGTGGCCAGGCTCCGAACTGTCCAGTCTGTCGCGTCCCCTGTAAGCTGTTTCAGCGACCCTCGAGGCTGGTTTGCTCTTTATGCCATTGGACTCAGGAGGCTCCAGAGGTCTGCCCTACTTGTCAGGGAAGAGTGTTTCGATATTCCGGGATGGGGACGCAACGGCTCGAGGAAGAAATCGGCCGCCTGTTTCCCTCGATCCCGGTGGGTCGGGTTGACAAGGATTGTATTCAACACCCTGAACAGGTACGGGAGCTCTTCCGGCGATTTCAAAAACGGGATATCCAAATCCTGATTGGAACCGAATTAGTCCTTCATCAGTCCAATCTTCCCAGCGCGAAGGTTGTGGGGTTTTTACAAGCGGATCTGGGCCTTCATGTTCCAGATTATCGTTCTGCGGAACGCACGTTTCAGGTCCTGTCCAAAGTCCTGGCCCTCGGTGCTTCCGGGCCCATGCCCGGATCGGCTATTCTCCAGACCAGAATGCCGGATCATCACGTCATCAGAGCGATGAGCCAATCAGCCCCTGAATTGTTCTACGATCAGGAATTGGAGCTGCGTGAAGCGTTAGGTTATCCCCCGGCCACGCATGTTGTCCTCGTTATCGTGATCGGGACTGTGCCGGATCAGTTTCAGCGAGTCGTGAAATTGGTGCACCTGCGACTTCAACAGTTGGAAGGAAGGATGACTCGTGATCAACAATCATTGAGTCTTGAACAATCAGGAAAAATATTAGGTCCTCTTCAATCCCCAAAGGCCGGGAATCGGAAAAATCAGCGGGCGTTGTTTTTGATCAAAACGAGGCATTTGGGAAACACTGGCGAGGATATTCATGCGATCACCAAGGAGGTTGCCGAAAAAGGGCCCTTTCCTTCAGTAATCGTGGAAGTCAACGTCAATCCTATTAAAATCCAATAGGGAAGTCGGAATCATCCGGACTTCCTCCTGGCTTTTTTCTTTTGATTCTTAGTCTGTGCCTTTGGGGCTTCTGCGGGGGAATGGGTCAACTTCCCTCGGGTGCGTTTGAGGATCCCATAGGCAAAGGTCATCCAGAATACCCCCGAAAAAAGGCCGAATAACACAGCGGTGAATATGCGTTGCAGTTCCTCCAAGGGGGGTTCCGGGCCCAATTTTCTTAAGTCTGACATTTGCATGATGGGCCAGGCGATACTTTCGACACCCAGTATGAGTGTGGAAATAGCCCAAATATATCCGATGGAGGGACATTGCCAAGCCAACACAATCGCTAAAGCCACACAGGCTCCTATTCCTATGGATAGGGGAAGTGCACCGAGTAAGAGCCAAAGCCCAATGATAACCGTCAGGCTTCCCAGGACCGCATTCAGTTGATGCCAGAGAGAGTCAGTCATGAGATGAGGTGTCCTGTGGATCTTCGAACATATCGCATAAAGGCTATCATAGTTCATGACCTTGCAGCATCCTATGGGCTTGAATATCGTCGGGTTATCGTCCGATATCGGCTAAGGGTGTAGAGGTGACGGTGAAGGAACCTCGTGGGTTTTCTTGAAATTGATTTGAGGTAGGAAGCTCGTCAGGTACGGGGGTCGGCTGGCTGTCGGGTGTGAGAACGGCACCCCAATGAGCATTGTTCCGACAGGTATTGTCAAGGATTAATGCTTGGGCTTTCGAGAACAGTAATATCCCACTGAGCATATTCTCCCGGCAAAGATTGTGAATGAGGTCAGGTCTGGTCTGTTCGTCTCTCGCGGCAATTCCGAAATGATGATTCCTAAAACAGTCGTTTTCTCGTAAGTACGGTTGAGCTCCGGCAAACGAGAAAATTCCTGATTCCCGGTTAAAACAAATTTCATTTCCGGTTAATGTGGGTCGGCAATCCGGTCCATAAATGACGACTCCTGAGAGGAGACCCTCGGTGGCTCGGCAATCACTGATGGTACAGGTGGAATCCAAAATATTCAGGGCAGAATGTTGATCGCTTCCTACGTACCGAAACGTAATGCCTTGGATTTGCCCTCCTGCAACCCGTTGAAGATAACAGGGTCCACTGCGGCGATTAAGGATCGTCACTTGGTCACGGCCAGCGCCAAAAAGGTGAATGGGCTGTTCCGTGATGACCAACCGGTCTTCATACACACCAGGATGGATATAGATATAATCCTCAGCTTCCGCCTGCTGGATCGCTTCACTGGGAAGCGAAAAGCAATTCGGGTCTGTGGAATCCACGATGAGCGTTTTCCCCCCTAAAGGGTTAATGGGAGTTTCGGAATGATGCGTATCCGGACTTGTCAAAACATTCCCCTCTGGTTTCTTCTTCACATGTAGCGAAAAAGCAACCGAAAAATCTACTGTTCATTCCTCCTGCCAGGGGAATTATTGAGAGATCTGCGATATTATTCGGTGGGGAAAAGCCAACGGTGCCGTCACATCATTTTACAACTCATAGGCCCAACTCTATGACGGGCACATTCAACGTAAGTGCAAAAAAGGAGAACAGGAGGCGCTAGGTTAGGAAGGCGGTGGTCCGGCACAACCCGCCGGACCACCGACATAAAAGGATTACGTGGCTTGAATCCCAGCATTCACGTCGTTGAAGGCCGTATTCACGGTTCCACCCAAAGCTTGGACAGACGCGACAATTACAGCACCGATCAAGGCTGCTAATAGTCCGTACTCAATGGCCGTGGCTCCTTCTTCATCCTTCAGGAAACGAAGCAATTGCTTAGACATAGTCTCTCTCCTTTTCGGGCAAGAATATAAAAGTGACCGTTACGCCGGCTGCCCGCACAGTACCGTCGTGAACGGCGCCCTTTAACGCATAGGTCCTTCGGCAACCCGGCTATCAGGGATTCGCCCTGATCCGTGGTTTTGCGCCCACGTCTTGCGACGTGTTCGCCTTTTCGGGAAAGGGCACCCGATCCAAAATTATGGGTCAACTGCAAGAGAGAGGGGGGACAACGAGAAGTAAGGGGGGACCCCGGAAAACTCACCGGGGCATTGTCCAAATGCCTTTGACGCTACCTTCCAACACCACATTGTCGTAAAACGGCGCCCTTTAACGCATAGGTCCTTCGGCAACCCGGCTATCAGGGATTCGCCCTGATTCGTGGTTTTGCGCCCACGTCTTGCGACGTGTTCGCCTTTTCGGGAAAGGGCACCCGATCCAAAATTATGGGTCAACTGCAAGAGAGAGGGGGCAAATGCAGGTGAGAGGGGGCCTGAGAAATCCTATCGTGTTGGTGAAAATAGGATTCTTTCTATAACAACCATTATCGACTCCCCTAAAAAAAACTTGCCTATGATTTTTATGGATATTTCTAGATATTTGTTGGACTTGGCTTTCATTCAATGCTTGCATGCAGTGGGATTGCCCCTCAGTTACGCCCGCGGATACGCCAAAATCTGTCATTCAGAATTTAGATGTTCTCAATCAGGTTCCTTCGCTGAGCAAGGGAACCGTTCCCGGAATTCCACCAGGACACCATGAGTTGCTAATGAGGAAAATCTGGGCGGTCAGTTGTGAGAGGAGTTTTGACGAGTGGCGAAGACTTCGCCCGGGTGAATCAAGAGCACGCAGTCTCCATCTACCGGATCCTTATGGAATAGGGCAAAGGTGAGACAAAGTTGAGGAGTCGGCTCAGGAGCGAACTCCAACAAAACTGGGACATCGATGAATGGGGAGGGGGTTTTTAGACTAGCCAGTCGTAATCGAACGGCAACCAAGGTATCCCGCAATCGTGTTTGAACATGTTCCTCCGTCAATTCTGGTGAGGAGGAAATATATTGGTCCCAAAGCGGGTTTGTCATTCCCACACAAAAGTCTAAACCTATGCTTTGGGCAAGGGGAGTCACATCCTTCAGTATTCCGTTTTCAATGGCTTCTTTTCGGGATTTGATCGGTAGGGAATCAATATCTACCGTCAAGGTTTCGGAAGATTCATCATCGTCGATGGGTGGGGCAAGGTCTTGCGATGTTGGAAAAGGTAAGGCCCCTTGGGTCCCCTGCTTCTCTGGAGCTTCATCTCCTTTGACGGGGATAGGTGCCTTATCCCCTAGAGCCATGAGGATTCCCTCGTAAATCTCTTTCGCAGAATTGGTCCAGGAGGGGTCAAAGGGTAAACCTCTGAAGGCTGCTTCAGAAGCTTTTTTCTCGTCATGGGTGAGAGTGCGTTTCGTGTCCATACTTAACAAGGTAAGGCAATTCTAGGGAAAGTCAAGAAATAAGGTGTGGGCAGAATTTTTTAGGAATATACGTGGTTTCATCATTTTTTTTGTTTAATAAGGAGTGCGATTTCGCACAACCCTAACAGAGCGAAAACGCTCTCTAGAGTAAAGTTGTGTTTGGGTCCTGTTGTGTTGTGATGTAAGAAATTCTTAATTTCATCATCTAATTCAATATGTTATGTGTATTATTTCTTTTGGAGAATTTGTGGAATGTTATTTGCAATTAAACAAAGGAATTACTAACCCTACTTTTTTGGAGATAAAAATGGACCCAATTTTTGACATAGCCATGATTGCCATCGTTGGCATCATGGTCGCTTTTAATATCTACGGGTAAACCCCTCCGGCCATTCTTGTTGAGGAAAAGGCAGTTGCGTCTCTGGCTCCTTTTCCATCCAGCCCCATCCCGCATTCCCCAAAAGTTTATTTCCTAAGGTAATTCAAGTATTTTTTCGTAATTAAAATTTCGTAAGCTTTTGTTTTTTAAGAGGAAAATCTGTTTTTTCTTGTAGTCAAGATTTCTGTCTTGTTATATCTTATCAATAGGTCTTTGGAAATGCGTGATGCCATCGGGTAATTAATCGAGGGCCTCACGAGTTTCAGTCTTCTTTTATTTTCACGATTGACCATTTGTAGGGTGGCTGGCTTCAGTGCATGCCGGTCTATGATTCTGCGTTTAAGGCGGGGTTCATAGCCGGCTTTTTTTTCACCTTGGGGCGAATGGGACTCTGATCAATTCCAAATTTGGGAAGCCAGAATACAATCGGCTGTAGAGCACTCAAAAAGTAAGGAATTGGGGGGCAGTTTTCTACTGATCATATGGACAAGTTGAAGGAAACCCCAAGGGGGAACTTTTCCGAATTGTCCAGAAACTGGCAAGCAGACATGCTTTCCGGATTTCTGGTGTTTTTGATCGCCTTGCCATTGTGTTTAGGAATTTCGCTGGCCTGTGGGTACCCCGCCATTTCTGGCATTTTTACCGCCATCATCGGTGGAATGCTCGCCACCTTTTTCAGCAATTCTGAATTAACGATTAAGGGCCCTGCAGCGGGTTTGATCGTCATCGCCATCGGGTGTGTCACGGAATTTGGGTTTACGAGTGGACAGGATCCTGCTGCTGACGTTCAAGCCTACCGGCTTGCGTTGGGAGTTGGAGTGGTGGCCGGTTTCATTCAGATTTTTTTCGGGTGGTTTCGTGCTGGAATTTTAGGGGAGTTTTTCCCGTCGTCCGCGGTCCATGGTCTATTGGCGGCTATTGGGGTCATTATCATGGCCAAGCAATTTCCGATTGCTATGGGACTCAGTCCCTCCGGAACGCCGCTTGAATTAATCGCCAGCATCCCAACATTTATCATCAACATGAATCCTGTCGTAGGCCTTATCGGGATTCTTAGTTTGCTCATCGTCTTTGGCTTCCCGTTCATCAAAAACCCTCGACTCAAAATCATTCCAGCTCCGATGATCGTGTTGTTCGTGTCGGTGCCTTTGGGGATGTATTTCAACCTTGACCAGGAACACACCTATACCTTTAATGGACAAGAATATCCCTTGGGAAGAGATTTTCTGGTGGCGGTCCCACTGAATATGTTTAGCGCGATCACGTTTCCAGACTTCTCAGGGGTCGCCACAGGAGTGGGGGTGAAGTACATTATAATGTTTGCCCTGATCGGGAGTATCGAGTCCCTGTTGAGTGCCAAAGCGATCGATGGCATTGATCCCTGGAAAAGGAAAACCAACCATGATCGGGATATGCTTGCTGTCGGAGTGGGTAATACGCTGGCGGCTTTCGTGGGGGGGCTTCCAATGATTTCAGAAATTGTGCGGAGTAAAGCCAACATCGACAATGGAGCCCGCACTCGATTCGCCAACGCGTTTCATGGGATGTTTCTGCTTTTGTTTGTGGCGCTCATTCCGGGTTTGATTAATGAAATTCCCCTTGCAGCCCTCGGGGCGATGCTGGTGTTCACAGGATTCCGGTTGGCCTCGCCGCAGGAATTCGTTCATATGTGGCATGTGGGGAAGGAGCAATTCATCATTTTTGTCTCCACGGTGATCGGCGTGTTGGCCACTGATTTGTTAATGGGGATCGCGATCGGAATTTTTGTCAATTTTCTCGTTCACCTCAGGAACGGGGCTCCTCCGAGATCCTTGTTGAAATCACAGTTCAGCGTGATACGGGATAAGGAGGGAACGACCGTGTGGGTTAAGGATTCGGCCATTTTCAGCACATGGATCGGATTGAAAAAGAAATTGGATACCTTGATAGGAGAACCCAAGGTGAAGGTAGACTTATCCCACACCTATTTGGTTGACCATACCACGATGGCAAAGCTTCAAGAGATGCAAAAGGAATATGAGGAAAATAATTCCACGTTAATTGTAACGGGGTTAGAACATCATCAACCCTTATCGGAACATCCGGCTGCGGCCAGGAAACGTCCCAGGCCATGATGGTCTTCGGAGAAAGAGCTAAGGAGTTTAACGGATTTGAGACTCAAGGTCCTGATCGGGTGAAAACACGATCACGCGTTCACCGATCTGGGTGTCGATGTCGGTAAACAGACCTGAGACGATGGCTCCCGTAATGTCGGTCATTTGGGTGCAGAGTTTATCGTGGCCTTGGGTTATGAGATTTTGACGCATGGCTTTGATCATTTCGACGCCATTCTCGCCTTTGGCTGGTTGTCGTTCCGCAGGAGTCAAGACCCCCTTCAATCGTACGAGAATGAGGTCTTTGAGGGTGAAGGCTTTTACATCCATAGGGCCGCGACCCATGAATTCTTGTTCGAATTCTATGACGGCATTCCTGATTGCCGTCTCCACCTCACATTTGGTTCGTCCGTTTTGCATGTTGCGAATGGGAATGAAAAAAGTCCGTTTATTGAGAGATCAAAAATAAAGCGTTCTCCAGCAGGGAACAATGAGAAGAAGGCTGTGAACTTTCGTGAAGTCTGACGTGACGGCAGCACAACAAGGACAGTTGACCGCCGAGGAACGGGAGCACATCAAGCAAATCGTTCTGGAAGCCAGCGAACCGATTGCGCCTTTTTGGCCCATGCGGACCATGGTCGCCCAAAATCCCATTCATGGGTTGGAATATCTGCCGTTCGATCAGGCTGTTCGAAAAGGCCTCCAACTTCTCGGCGGAAAAGGTTACCTTGCCAACGACGAGTATCAGCAATGTTATCGAGATGGTCGTATTACACAGGAAAGCCTGAGGCAGGCTTTTCAAAGGATTGGCCCCCGTCATGAGAAATGTACTTCCATCCAAATAGGAGATCGTTCGATTACGGCTCTTGATGTGTGGCAGGCGCATATTCTGGCTGGTTTTGAAAAGCTTTCGCCCTCCCTGCTTGAATGGGAGTTGGGTGAAAATGGATCAACGAAGCGGTTTCATCGGAAACTTCCCGAAGAAGCCCGCAAACGTATCATTGAACGAACGATTCAAGAATGTGAACAATGTCGTGACTTTCCCGAAAAGGCCTATCTGGCGAATCTGTGGAAGAGCACCTTGGCCGTATTGCAGCTGGATGAGCCTCATGCTCTTCCTCAGCCATCTGCACCTTCCGAATTGCCAACGTCGGAAACGATTTCCTTGCCGGCGCAACGGACTATCAGCGACTGGGTCGATTCCTTAGCCGGCGTTGGGGTGGTTGATCAAGTCAATGACCAACTCATCAAATGGGTGGCGGCATTTCTCGATGAGGGGTTAGCGGGATGGGAAATGCCACGACGGGGTGCAGGGTTTTACCAGGCTTGGCGGCAGCTGGTTCAGGGAGATTTCTCCGGTATGTTTCTCGGGATTAAAGATTTTTCTCAAAAAATCAATGACCTTCCTTTGGCTGCAGAGGATGCTCTGGCATCGAGCTTGCGGCACCTTGGCATTCCACAAGAACAATGGGGTGATTATCTTTCACGGCAGTTATCCTTATTGCCGGGCTGGACCCGATACATTCGGTGGCTCGGAGAGCATCCTGACTATCACGCTCAACATCAGCATCCGATCGACACCACTCAGTATTTGGCCGTTCGCTTGTTTTATGAAGTGGAGTTCACGCAGGTTGCGTGTCAGCAGGAATGGGGGATTGATGGAACCGTTTCCGCCATGATGGCCTATTGGAAAGACCGTCCTGAGGAATATCAGGTTCGGGTGGGAGACGGGTCGCGTGCCGTCGGTCGGGGGGAACTGGGAGTCTGTCAGGATGGGTGGCGACTTTTTCATTTGGCACAGTTTCTTGAGTTGTCCCCGATAGAAGTTCACGACCTCTCACTGACTGATGCCCAAATGTTGTTGCGATGGCTCAATGACTTTCCTTCGGAACAGCATAGTCCGGTCTGGCTCGAGGCCTATGAAGAATCTTTTCGCGCCGACATCCTGAGAAAAATCTCGTTACATCGTGGGACCGTTCCAGCATTAGACACTCGTCCTCAGGCCCAACTGGTCTTGTGTATCGACGTTCGTTCCGAATCATTTCGCCGCCATATTGAAGCCCAAGGTCCCTATGAAACGTTTGGGTTTGCGGGGTTCTTTGCGATTCCTTTGAGCCATCAGGCCTTTGATAATGATCAACGTGCCTTTTTGTGCCCGGTGTTACTCACTCCGAACCATGCTGTCACGGAAACACCTCGATCCGGAGAAGAGCCAGCATTAGAAAAGTATTCTTCTGGCACTCGGTGGCATGAACTGGGGCATCATGTGTTTCACGATCTGAAACATCATCCCATCGGATCGATGATGGTGATTGACGTGCTCGGCTTCTTTTTTGGCTTAGGGCTTGTGGGAAAGACTGTGCTCCAAAAAACATTTCATGCCGTCACTTCGACAATCGATGGGTGGTTTACGCACCGAGTGCCGACTGAGATCTCAGTTTCCGCACCGGCTGATCCTCAAAATCCCAAAATCGGTGAAGTGATGGCAGATGGGATTCCTGAGGGGTTGTCTCAAGGATTTTCTTTAGATGAGCGCGCGGCATTTATCGAAAACGGATTACGTGGCATGGGACTCACGCAGAATTTTGCCCGACTCGTGTGCCTCTGCGGACATGGCAGTGAGACCGACAATAATCCCTATTATGGTGCGCTGGACTGCGGGGCCTGTGGTGGTGCACCCGGAGATACGAATGCGCGGGCCTTTGCGGCGATGGCCAACGATCCTGAAGTTCGGCGTATCCTCAAAGAACATGGATTACCCATTCCCGACGATACCTGGTTCCTTCCGGGGAAACATAACACGACCACAGATCGGGTTGAGTTTTATGATCTGGAAGAACTGCCTGAGACACATATGGAAGATTTGCGTGCGTTGAACAGAGATCTTGAGGCGGCTGGTGCGAGTCAAGCTCTTGAGCGTTGCCTCCGCATCCCTGGCGCTCCAAAAGATATTTCTCCAGAGCAAGCGTTTGTTCATGTCGTGGAACGCAGTTGCGATTGGGCGAACGCACGACCTGAATGGGGATTGGCGGGCAATGGGGCCTTTCTCATCGGAAGGCGGAAACTCACCAAGGGTTTGGATTTAGGTGGTCGGGTATTTTTGCATTCGTATGATCCACTTGCCGACCCACAAGGAGATATCCTCGAAAAAATCATGACGGCGCCATTAATCGTCGGAGAGTGGATTAACACGGGGTATTATTTCTCTGCGGTTGATCCGTGGGCCTATGGGAGTGGTAGTAAGGTTCTGCATAATGTGGTCGGTGGTGTGGGAATGATGTTGGGAAGTCAAAGTGATTTGCAAATGGGCTTCCCTTTGCAAACGGTGAACAACGGGAACATTCACTATCACGAGCCTATGCGGCTACTCGCGATCATCGAACATACGCCAAACGTGCTTTCCGCCATTATTCAAAAACACGCAATCCTTCAGCAGTTATTGCATAACCAATGGCTCAATCTTGTTTCGCTCGATCCTGATACTGGAGAGATTCATCGATATTATCCTGATACGACGTGGAAAGCTGTTGTTCTCGCCTAATTAGGGTAACGAGTTGAGGGTAGACGCGGAGCCTGGTATAAGGGCACGGAGTCTCTTCTAAGGCATGCCATAATCTTTGACCAGAAATAGTCGGGATGATGGAATTTGCGAATACCAATTTACGTTATGGGATCCTCTAAATACTAGGAACCTTTTTTTGAGTGCAAGGAAGCACCGCGCGCACCGTTGGGTGCGCCCTACGGGAAGCAGCAATCAGGGAAAAGGACAGTTTTAGAGGTTCCCATATGCCTATGGCCGGTAGGCTGACTATCTCACATGAATATGGGACGGTGACAGTACAAGCCGACCAGGAGTGTCGAAAAACTGTTTTGAAGCCTCCGGTTGGATTCTTTCGTGCGAAAATTGTGCGTCATTGATGGGCTTTAGTCCAAACGTGTTCTGATAGTTCTATGGCCACGAAACCAAGACCGATTTCTTCACAATTTCTCGCCTTGAAAGCCGCGGCATTATTTGTGTTGTGGGTGTTGTTGTCTGCCAGTTTCGATTGGATTCATCTTGGCTTGGGGGTGATTCTGTCGTTTGCGGTGGCGTGGATCAATTCTGGCCACTCTCCTTTTGTCCCCAAATTTCGTTTGTGGGGAAAAATCCTCCTCTATATTCCCTGGCTCTTTTTCAAAATTGTTCAAAGTAGCCTACACGTATCAAAGCTCATTCTTCATCCCGCACTTCCGATAGAACCCAGGTTGATCGACGTCAAGGCAAATTTGGATCATCATGCAGCGGTGGTGCTTCTTGGGAATTCCATTACCTTAACCCCGGGAACGATCACAGCAGAAGTTGACCGGAATAAGCTCATCGTTCATGCGTTAGATGAGGTATCAGGAGAAGATGTGACCCACAAGACGATCGAATCGAAAATTGCTGCTGTGTTTAAGGAGGAAGCGTCTGATTTATGAAAATATTTCTTCTTTGTGTGTTAGTTATCCTGGCCGTTCTCATAGGTGCGTATTTGTACCGTGTGCTTCAGGGGCCCACGATTTTTGACCGTGTGTTAGGACTGAATGCCATCTCTACGAAGGCCATTATTTTACTCGTGCTGATTGGTGTCTACTTTGAGCGAGTCGACATGTTCGTCGATATTTCGACCGGTTATGCCCTGCTGAATCTGGTCGGGGCTCTGGCGGTGGCCAAATATCTGGAACAAAAGGGACTCCCCTAGCGTGGAATTGATATCCATTACCCTCATTCTCATTGGGTTATTTTTTCTGATTGTTGCAGCGATTGGGGTGATACGGCTGCCCGATGTTTTTAGTCGTTCTCATGCGGTTTCGCTCACGGATTCCTTGGGTGCCTTTCTGATGTTGGTCGGCATTGCTTTTCATGAGGGGTTCGGGAAGAGCATGCTGAAAATCTTCGCGGTCCTGGCGTTACTCTATATTCAAAATCCGGTCATCGCCCATGCGACCATTCGTGCGGCGATACGAACCGGCCTCAAACCCTGGAAACGGGAAGTCCCATGATTTTTGCGTATGAAATTCCGCTCCTGATTCTTCTCCTGGTGACCGCCGCCGGCGCGATCCTCGTCAAGGATTTGATGAGCGCGATCCTCCTCTTAGGATCGTACAGTTTTTTCTTGGCTATGGTCTGGGCGGGGTTTGGGGCCGTGGATGTGGCGTTCGTGGAAGCGGTGGTGGGTGCAGGGTTAGCGACTGTGCTGTTTTTACTCACCTTGTTTGGAACGGCACCAAAAGACAGTCGTCTCCGGCGACCACCGCCTCCCCTGGCTGCCCTGATAGCGCTTCCTCTTTTGGGCGTGCTCTTGCTCTATGCGGCCAAGGATCTTCCAGAGTTCGGTGATCCACATTCTCCTCCCAGCGTGCATATATCGCCGACGTATCTTGAACGGAGTTACCAGGATACCCGGACACCGAATGTGGTGACCTCCGTACTGATGGATTATCGCTCCCTCGATACGATGGTGGAAACGGTGGTGATTTTTACCGCCGGTATTGCCTGTGCTCTCTTGCTGCGGAGACAAAAGGCATGATTCGACCGCATGACAGTATCATCGTGCAGACCTTAGGGCGGTTTCTGATTCCCGTCATCCAAATCTTTGGGCTGTACGTGTTGTTTTTTGGCCAATATGGGCCAGGGGGAGGATTTGTCGGGGGAGTGATCTTGGGCACCGGGATGATTCTCTCCGTGTTGATTTTTGGGCATGATGCCTCGCGCAGTCAGTTTGCGAAAAAGGTGTTGCATGGAGATGGAATCGGGATGTTGATCTACGCTGGCGTCGGTGGCTTGTGCATGATCGGGGGCGGGGAGTTCCTGAATTATGCGGAATTGCAGATTCCAGGTCTTGAGACCGCGTCACGCCGATCATTAGGGATTGTGCTCACACAAATCGGAGTGGCTGTGGATGTGGCGGTCACCGCGGTGTCTATCGTGTTTAGTCTCTCGGCCGAGGAGATTATTGAGGATTCAATGAATGGGTGATCTCTTCTTTGCGGTCTTCGAACGCCCCAATTTCCTGACGTTTATCATTATTTTCTTGTGGGGCTTCTATATCATGATGACACGGTACAACCTCGTCAAGAAACTGGTCGGCATGTATCTCGTTCAAACCAGTGTGATTTTTTTCCTCGTGTCGATTAGCGCAAAGCAAGAAGCGACGGCTCCGGTTCTGTTGTCGACCACTGATCCTGTACAGGTCGCCAATTATACCAATCCGTTACCCCACGTGTTGACCCTGACGGCGATCGTAGTTGGGGTGGCCACACTCGGAGTCGGCCTGGCCATGTGCGCAGCTATCTATCGTCGATATGGAAGTCTTGATGAAGAAGAAATTTTGAATCGATTAAAAGAATGAGTTACCACTATCCAGCCATTCTCTTTCTTCTCCCTCTCTTTGCGGCCATTTCCATGCCCGTGGTCTGCCTGAAACACCGCCTGTGGAGTCGGCCCATATCCCTCATCGTGCTTGGCGTCATGGTGGTGGTCTCTTTCCTGAATGTCTTCAGTATCATCAATCATGGAGAGGTGCGCTATGCCTTTAGTGGATGGGCTCCTCCCTTAGGCATTGAGTGGGTTGCGGATGCGATGGCGAGTGTCATCATGGTGGCGTTGAGCCTCTTGGGCTTGTTGGCGTTGGTGTTTGCCGGACCAACCTCCCCAAGGGATCTGGGTGGACGAATCGTACATTATTATATCTTGATCTTACTCCTGATTTCGGCACTCACGGGAATCGTGTTCGCGGGAGATTTATTCAATCTGTTCGTGTTCTTGGAAGTCGCGGCCCTTTCCAGCTATGCGCTCATTGGGGTGGCAGGGGGACGGGCCTTATTCGCCGCGTTTCGGTATCTCATTCTGGGGACTCTTGGTGCGTCGCTGTATTTACTCGGGGTCAGCTATTTCTATGCCGCCAGTGGCACGCTGAATATGGCGGATATGGCTGAAAAACTTCCGCAATTATTAACGTCTAAAGCCGTGGTGGGCGGACTTCTGTTCATGTTCATCGGGTTGGGTATCAAGATGGCGATGGTCCCGTTTCATACCTGGTTACCCGAGGCCTATACTTATGCCCCAGAATCGGTATCTCCAATCTTGGCGTCCTTGGTGACGAAAGTGGCCTTATTGGGGTGGGTTCGCATTATCTACTGGGTTCTCGGTGCCAAAGTCATTGCGGAAGATATTCCGGTGCTCTTGCTTGTGGGACTGCTTGGTACGCTCGCGGCGGTGATCGGGGCTGTGCTCGCACTCGCTCAACGAGATATCAAAATGATGTTTGCGTATGGCGGCATATCTCATATTGGCATCATCCTCATCGGCGTGAGTCAGGGCAATCAAACGGGTTTCGTTGGCGGCGTCTTTTATCTCCTGAACGACGCGGTCATGCAAGCTGCCCTGTTTTTTCTGGCAGGAATAGCGATCTGCCAGTATGGCGTTCGAACTATTGATGATCTTTGGCGAATAGGAAAACCGGCCCCTTGGTTCACGGGAGGTTTGATCGTCCTTGCCTTAGGCATGATCGGGCTGCCTCCGACGGGTGGATTTTTCGGAAAATGGTACATCATTCTTGGGGCGCTCGAAGCGAATAATTTTGTTGCCGTCGCCGCGGTTTTGCTTTCAACGCTCCTGACACTCGCCTATTTTGTCAAATTGTTTGAGGGCCTCTTTCGCCAGACAACGAGTCCATCAGACATGCGGCCAAGCGACATGCCTGTTGAATTGAAGCTCAGCGTGGGAGCGACCTCGGCAGCGGTGGTGATTCTTGGTCTATTGAGCGATCCCATTGTTCAACTGTTGTTAAACCAGGCCCTCCCACCAGGACTTTAGCAGGATGTTGAAAAACCAATGTGCCACCTTTCAGGATGGGGCCAGCAAGGCTGCGTTCTCGCCATTTTGCCGTGCTCACGTATTGCCAGTATGCTCCGCGCGCCAAAACAAGTGTCGCACCCTGCGGGATGCAGCAAGTAATTCGCGGCCTTGTTGGGCAGAGTTTTTTGAGCATCCTGTCATCCCAAGTGGTGTTGCTGCTGCAATGAATATCTTTTCATTTAGTAATTGTCGAGTGTTGCGATGGCCATATTTATTCTGATCCCACTACTTCCACTCTTAGCCTCTCTCATCCTTGTCCTTGGAGGACGCGGATGGGGTGAACAGAGTCATCGGATCGGAACACCGGCCATCGCCCTTTCCTTTGGTTTGTCCGTCTTCGCGTTCTTCGAAGTGCTGAGAAATGGACCCTTTACGGTCCCCCTTTATCGTCTCTTTCAATCAGGATCCCTCACCGTCGATCTCAATCTTTTTGTTGATCAGCTCACCGTCTTGCTGTTGTTGTTAGTCACCGGGGTGAGCAGCATCGTGCATGTGTATTCCTCTCGATACATGATCGGGGACCCACGTTACAATCGCTTTTTTGCGGTCATCGCCTTATTTACCTGCTCCATGATCCTGTTAGTCATGAGTGGGAACCTCTTGATGTTGCTCGTGAGTTGGGAAGTGATGGGCCTCTGTTCGTATCTTTTGATCTCCCACGCCGCCCAACGAAAACCGGCCTGCCGCGCGGCCACGAAAGCTTTTGTAGTAAATGCCGTGGCCGATGTGGGTTTCAGTTTAGGGATTTTCCTGACCTTTGTTACGTTTGGCACGCTGGACATCCAAGCGATTTTGGCTCAGGCGGACAGCATGCAAAATCAGACGATGAATATCTTAAGATGGGTGGGATTAGACCTTCCTATTTCCCCCGTCGCCCTCATTCCGTTCTTGTTATTCATCGGCGCGATGGGCAAATCCGCACAAATACCCTTCCACGTGTGGTTGCCCTTTGCTATGGAAGCCCCGACTCCGGTCTCGGCGTTGATCCATGCCGCGACCATGGTGAATGCCGGTCCATTCTTATTAGTGCGTTTGAGTCCACTGATCGTCCTTTCACCTTTCGCGATGACATTCATTGCGATTATTGGTGCGGCAACAGCGGTGTTCGCTGGTATCGTTTCCTTGACCCAATCCGACATCAAAAAGATCTTGGCGTATTCCACGATCAGTCAAATCGGCTTCATGATCATGACGTGTGGGTTAGGCGCGTTTGTGGTCGCGATTTTTCACCTCTTGGCCCATGGGTGTTATAAAGCGTTCTTTTTTCTTTCCACCGGTAACGCTCTTCGTTCCGTGGACCCTGGTCAGGCGCTCAGTTCACGTGAACACCATGGACCTCAAGGAGGTTTGGGTGTGCTGCACGGTGGTGCACTCTTACTGGCCTTGATTCCGCCATTTGTGCTGTTTTCTGGGTCCTATGAATATTTGTGGGGAGTCACGGGCTTTGCGGCTGCCGCCATCGGGTTCAAAATCATCGGCCTGATCACGGTGTTTGTTGCCTCTATGGTCATTTTCCGTGGTATCACCTCAATATTCCTTCATGGCCCAAAGACCTACTGGCCGGCTTCAGGTTCGAATGCTTCCGCCACGCAATCCGTTCGACCAAGATTTGTCAATGTTCCGATATTGACGGGACTGCTTGTGGCGACACTCATAGTGGGTGGGGTCATGACCTGGTTTTGGAGTTGGTTTGCCAACTTCCTTGCACCGGCTTTGGCCTTTGGAAATATATCCCTGAGTGGAGGAGCCGCTGAGGTTGGATCCCCAATTTGGCTCCTCATCGCCCTTGGGGTAGCTGTTGCCGGATGGGTCTTTGCCTACTCAACTCAAGTTCGACCTCAGCAGATGCTTAAAGGGCAAGAGCAGGGAAAAACCTGGGTGTATGTCTTATTCTGGAATAAATGGTATTTCGACGAAATCTACGATCGGTACGTGGTGAACTCCACCATTCAATTGGCCCGGTGGCTCTGGCGTATGATTGATATGAACGTGATTGATCGATGCATTCATTCGATCGCGACCTATTCTATTCTTATTGCTCAATGGTTATGGAGGGTGGTTGATATCAAAGGGATTGACCGAATCGCCATGGGTTTTGGCCAGCACAGTGTTGGGATAGGGCGGTGGCTCTTGCAAGTGGTGGATGTCGGCTGGTTGGAAAAAAGGGGAGGTCAAGTTGAAAAGCAAGCTGACGCTGCAGGACAAATACTTCTGGAGGTCGAGTCTCGAACTCTCCAACATCAATTGCTGGTGATGATCTTTTGGCTGGTATTGTCGACAGGGCTCTTATATATTTTGGTCTAAAAACCCGTGGCTCGTATTTTGTTTATCAAGGCGCATAAGATGAATTCTCCCTTAAGAACAGGACTCTCCAAATGGCCCTTCTGATGGACCACCTTATCAGCTGGATGATCGCGGTTCCGTTTTTAGGAATTGGGCTCCTGGCGTTTGTCCGTGATGCCCAAGGGGTTCGTCGAATTGCCTTCGGGTGTACGATGGTGGAGTTCTTTCTCTCGCTTCTTCTCTGGGCTAGTTTTGATTTCACCCAACAGGGCATGCAATTTGTGGAACGTGTCGAGTGGATGCCGACGTTCAATATTCAGTACGCGGTCGGTGTGGATGGCATCAGCATTCTCTTGGTCATCCTGACAGCCTTCCTTTGCCCACTCTGCGTCCTCTGTTCTTGGACAAGTATTACCACTCGTGTTCGAGCACATATGTCGCTAATCTTACTGGTTGAAGGGGCCATGATTGTCGTGTTTACGGCCCTGGATCTGTTCCTGTTCTTCATGCTGTGGGAAGTCACGATGATTCCCATGTATTTCATGATTATTCTGTGGGGTGGTCCCAATCGGATCACCGCGGGGATAAAATTTGTCTTGTATAGCTTGACCGGCAGTTTGTTGCTTTTGGTGGGGATCCTGGGTCTCTATTTAAATGGTGGACATACCTTCGACCTGCTCGTCTTGAGCGAGCAAACCTATTCTTCCGCTACCCAATTTTGGCTGTTCTTCGCATTGTTTTTGGCCTTTGCTATCAAGATGCCCATGGTGCCCTTCCATACCTGGCTGCCCGATGCGCATTCCGAAGCCCCAACTGCGGGAAGCGTGATCTTAGCTGGTGTGTTATTGAAAATGGGCGGATATGGGTTTTTGCGGTTTTGCTTGCCGATGTTTCCTGAGGCCTCCGTATTCTTCGCTCCCTATTTGTTGTGGTTATCCGTGCTCGCCATCGTCTACGGTGGCTACATGGCCTTGGCTCAGGATGATTTAAAGAAACTCGTGGCCTACTCCTCGGTCTCCCATATGGGTTTTGTCACGCTTGGAATATTCGTGTTTAACAGCCAGGGCATTCAAGGGGCGATATTGCAAATGTTTAATCATGGTCTCACTGCGGCAGCCTTATTCATCGGGGTGGGCCAATTGTACGACCGCACGCATAGTCGAGCCATCGCAGACTACGGCGGTTTGCATAAACGCATGCCACGATTTGTTGCCTTTTTCTGTTTATTCTCCGTAGCCGGGTTTGGTCTTCCAGGCACCTGCAATTTCATCGGTGAGTTTTTGGTCCTGGTGGGGACATCCTATACGAGCTTTGCCATGGTCCTGCTGTCTATGGTAGGCATTGTATTGGGTGCGGCTTATATGCTGTGGATGCTCCAACGATTGGCTTTGGGTGAACCCAACACTAACGTTGCTGCGACGCTCCCCGATTTGACCCGCCGAGAAATGGCTACGGTGATTCCCTTGGCCGTTTTTGTTCTGGGAATTGGGCTGTATCCTGGTCCCTTGATGGAAATGATGGACGCCAGTGTGACGGATTTGGTCAAGCAGATGTCAGATGTTCAGATTAACTCCCCTTCTCTCGCTTATTTTCGTTGAACTGCTGAGTGGTTTTTGCATTAACTCCCTCCAGAAATTGGTTTCGTAGGGTTGTGATGGTAGGGGAAAACCCTGCTTTAGGGATTCTCAACTGTTGAAACAATTCATTCTTGAGGGTTTCACCTGTTTATGCGACATTGCTCTGATTTGCTGAAGCCTTATTTCCCTTTTGGTGGGTTGCTGCGTATTAGGGGTTTTTTCTCAAGATTGGGAAAAAAGATGCCGAAAGAGAGGGTTGAGGACCACAGGACCTTGTCCCTCAGTGCATTCCTAATGAGAAGTCCATGGAAAAGAGTCTTCTGGGAATGCCATGGAATTTCCAGTTTGTAGAGAAGGGGGCAAGAACGATGAAATGTCCGAATGTCTTTCGATTGGGAGTGGGTATCCTGGCCGGAATCTTGATCGGAATCGGAGGGTGTTCCTCCAGTACGGTCACCATTTATTGGTCAAAGCCCGGAGCAGGTCCTGATAAGCTACAGCAAGATAAAGAAGAATGTGAGGCTTTGCAACGATCAGTCGGTCTCAATGAAACCCGAATTGAAAAATGTTTGGAAGCTAAAGGGTGGGTGCAAGTCAAAAAAGAGCTGGCAGGAGAGGTAATCGATCCCCCTCAGTAACCGATCGTCATCCTCATGCTTCAGGGAGTATGAGGTATTCAAAAAAAGTATGTGGAGGAGTCTGGCCATGAAGACCGTCAAAATTCTACTCTTACTCTTTGTTTGTTCCGGTTTGGTGGGCTGTATGAGCCAATATGCTCATGAACGAGCGATTGAAGAGTTGGAGATGGAACAACAGCAATCGACTCAAGAAATCGAAGATTTGCAGAAAGTGGTCAGTGATAAGGACGAGGATATTACTCGCCTTCGTCAAGAAAAAGAGAACCTGGCACAAGATCTTAATGAGCATGAAACCGAAGTGGCTCAAATTCAAGAACACGTCACCAATCTTGGCCAGACACTTGAAATCAAAGACGCGACCATGACCGAAATGACGCAGGAAAAGAAAGATTTAGTGAAAGATTTGGAACGTATCGAGGGAGCTGTTGTTCGCTTAAAACAAGAAAAAGCAGTTTTAACAGGGGATCTGAACGAGCAAAAACAGGTCAAAGACGCACAACTTCAACAGCTCAAAAAAGAGCTCGAAACCATCTACCAAGATGTTCTGGGGCTGGGAGAACTTTCCGGAAACAATTCTCTGTCTGGCGGTTCTTTATTTTCCTCAGAATCCATCGATCTTGGAGATTTGGCCTCCGCCGTTCGAAATATGCGGGCATCCATGGAGACACAGATGAATGAGGTTGCTCAAATGCGAGACCTCAATGTGCAATTAGAGAAAGATTTGAGTGCGTTAGAAGACCGATTGCAGGGTGTCGATCGGCTGCGGAAAGAATTAGAAGCCATGAGGACAGCCCGGGCTGAAGAAGAAGCGCGTTACGCTCGGTTACAGGAAGAACTCGCGCAAGTTCAAGCCGCACGGGAGGAACAAGCCGCAAAGTTTGCCAAGGTTAAGAGCGAAGTGCAGACCGTGGGCGAAGAGATCGATCGGATCACCAAAGCACTCGAGGAAAAATTCGGCAAGAGTCTTGTCGTGACGCAGCATCAAGACCGTTTGGTCCTCACTATGCTGGGACAAGTCTTATTTAATTCCGGGGAAGCGCAATTAACCCCTCTCGGATCAAAAATCATGAAACAAGTCGGGGAGGTTTTGGCCAGCCTTCCGAAAAAAAATATCCATGTTGAAGGCCATACCGACAATAACCCGATTTACGGACAGCTGCAAGATCGATACGCCACGAATTGGGAACTCTCGACAGCAAGAGCTACGACGGTCCTGCGGTATTTAATCGAAGAAACTGGTATGGCTCCAAAAGTCTTTGCGGCTCTGGGTTATGCGGATACTCGGCCTGCGGCTTCAAACGACACTGAAGAGGGTCGTGCCCAAAATCGTCGGGTCGAAATCGTGTTGTATCCCGAACAGGCGCCCGTCATTCAGAAAAATGATCAAGTCGCGACCCTAACCCCTTGATGGCTCTGTCATGGTGGTAATATAGGGGTCTCGTCCTATTCCATTCAGCCAGGTTGTCTATAGGCGATCCTCAAACGGCTTCTGGTTCCAACTACAGAGGGTTAATGGGCCTTTTGGGGTTGATGGAGACCTGAGGGGGCTTCGTGTTTATGGTGAATGATGTGAGCCTCATACATCATACTTGTGGCTGGAGTTAAAAAGACATACGCGGCGAAGAGCCCGATAAGGGTCATTGAAATCGTGTAGGGAAGGGCCATCCAGACCATACGACCATACGAAAGGCGGATAACCGGGGCGAGGGAAGACGTGAGTAAGAATAAAAAGGCGGCCTGCCCATTGGGGGTCGCCACACTCGGAATGTTGGTTCCGGTGTTAATCGCGACAGCTAACAGGTCAAATTGGTCGCGGGTAATCGTCCCGGCTTGTAAGGCACGAAGAACTTCATTGATGTAGACGGTGGCGACGAAGACATTGTCGCTAATCGCTGATAGTAGACCATTCGCCAGGTAAAACATTCCAATTTGATGGGTCCCGCCTAAACTCAACCCGTAAGCGATAATTCCGGCAAAGAGCCCCTGTTCTTGAATGACCGCCACGATGGCAAAAAATACCACCAAAAGGGCTGTGAAGGGTAAAGCTTCCTTAAAGGCTTCTCCTAGTTGATGCTCTTCAATGATGCCGTTAAATGCCGTAATAAATACGATTACGGTGAGGCCGATGATACCTACCTCCGCCAGGTGAAAGGCGAGAGCGATGATGAGCCAGACGCCGGCAATCGCTTGAATGATGAGTTTGGCTTTGTCACCGGAGTCCCGCTGTTTATCCTGTTCCGATTCAAATTCCATGAGTATATGACGGACCGGGTCGGAAAGCTGAAAGCCATAATCAAACCAGCGTAATTTTTCGACGAGGAGACATGTTCCTAAACCGATCATGAATACGGGGATGGTGACGGGTGCCATGCGGAAAAAGAATTCCATGAATTCCCACCCGGCTTTGTCGGCAATCAAAAGATTTTGAGGTTCCCCCACCAAGGTGCAGACCCCTCCCAAGGCCGTTCCTACCGCACCATGCATCATCAAGTTACGCAAAAATCCTCGAAAATTATCCAAGTCGACTCGATGGAGTTCATGGACTTCCTGATCTGAGCTCGAATCATGTGAGGAATGGAATGATTTTCCGGAAGCCACACGGTGATAGATATTGTAGAACCCTAACGCCACAGCGATGATCACGGCCGTGACTGTCAAGGCGTCCAAAAAAGCCGACAGGAAAGCCCCCATAATCGAAAAGAGGAGAGATAACCAGATTTTGGATCGAATGCCTAGTAAGATTTTCGTAAAAAGAAACAGGAGCAGGTCTTTCATGAAATAAATGCCGGCGACCATAAACATGAGGAGGAGGATGACCTGAAAATTATTCAAGGTCTCGTGGTACACCATGGCAGGGGTGGTCATGCCTAGCAAAACCGCTTCGAGAGCTAACAGCCCCCCTGGTTGCAGAGGATAGCTTTTGAGGGCCATGGCTAATGTAAAAATGAATTCTAGGATGAGGATCCATCCCGTGAAGAAAGGACCGAAAGCCAAGAGAAGAATGGGGTTAAGGATGAGAAACCCCAAAATCGTGAGTTTATACCAAGTAGGGGTATGGTTCAGAAAATTCTGTATGAGGGCGTGGAGCACCGTTCCTTTCATGAGATCGATTTGCCTTTCATTGACTTAGAAAATTCCGAGATCTGAGAGAGGGGAAGCCCCCAATAAGGTTTGGTGGGTTGTTATGCGGACATGTCACTCCCAATCTTGAAATAGCATAGGAAACCATTCTTGTACAGCGAAAAGGGGTAGAAAGTTACATTAAGAAGGGCTTAGAAGCTTACTTTCATTCAGGGGGATATCTGTTCGATGTACTCTCAACATACCCATGGTTGTTCGTGGGTATGATCATCGCCTACAGAAATGCCGTTTCGCAAGTTTTCAGGGAGGAATTTTCGTGATGGAGTTGAAACATATACAATGATGATTCTTGGAAAGGGCAAGTACTGGTTCCCTTGGATATCCTTTACAATACAGAATGAGGGCCCTATGGATTCACAGAATCAGGAAGTGGAAAAGCAAACGAGTTCGGTTGCCTATAGTGTCCATCAATTAGCTGGGGTCGATGACCGGGATCGGGGGTTTAATCGCCAAGTTCAGGTTCGATCGACTCATGGTGGATTTCAGGCAAGTCTTCGGTACGAACGGCTTCAGCTTGAGGTTGAACCGCATTCTTCGGAAAAGGAAGCCCTACACCAACTTATCCACATTTTACACCAGCGTGGGTATGTGCAATTAAGATCGCAGCAAATTTTCCGCAAAGAAGAATACTTAGGAAGTCAAGAGCTTTGGGTTGATTATCCGGATCCAGAACCTCCCTCACCTCCAGGAATTGGATGGGGGGCCTGGTTTACGAGGTTTTTTAAACCCCGATCATAATTTCAAGGTGTACCTCTGAAGGGGGCCATTGTTGGGAATCCCCACTTTTGGGTGTTCCTTCTATTTTTGGAATGAGGAAGAAGACAGAGAAGCGGAAGAAAGCACGCCAGTCTCGCAAGGAGAAGAGGATGGGAAATAACTGATGATTTGTCGAGGGTTTAAACATTCACGAATTTTTGGAGAGAGATCGATGGGCCGTATAGCTTCAACGATGGTGAGGGATTCATCTTCTTGAGCCAAGTTTAATACGATGGGTTCATCGGTTGAAGTGTGTTCGTCATGGACCAAAATGATCGGACGGAGACGGGCCTCAAAGTTCACGCTTGTTACCAAACCGATTTTTTCGTTGCTGAGATGGACTAAGGATCCTGGTGGATATACGCCTAATTGTCGAATGAGGGAAATTACGGCCTCGTTCCAGAGAGTTTTGCGGCATTTGACATAGAGATAAGAGAGTGCTTCGGATGGGATAAGGGCTCTGGCTGGATCGGGGTGGTGGATTAATTCATCATATGCATCCACCACCATGACAATTTTTGCAAAATCACTGATGCTTTCATCTTTTTTCCCTGCGGGCAGACCTGTTCCATTGAGGCGCTCGTGGTGTTGTTGGATCACTTCCACGGCCTCAAAGGGAAAGTTAGGAATTTTTTCTACCAATTCAACTCCGTATGTAGGATGAGTTGTTAAAAATATCCTGAGCTCTCCTGGACTCATATATCCCTTTTGTAACAACTTTTCCGCTGGAAATTTAAGTTCTCCTACATCATGAAATAGAGCGCCAAGGGCCAGTTTTTCGTTTTCCTCGCGGTGGAATCCCAAATCTTGACCGACCATGAGTGAGAGTGAGCACACATTGAGGGCGTGGAGAAAAAACTCATCTTGGGATTCGTGGTTCCCCATGAGATTGAGTAGTGCGCGTGAATGGTCGGCTTCTCCCAGAATGTCGCAAAGATTGCTCACGATTTTTTGGGCATTGCGGAGCCCGCGGGGTCGTCCTGTCACGATATCCTGCATGACTTGTTTTCCCCCTTGCACCACCTCTTGAAATTGGCAACCAACGCTTTGAAGGTGCTCTTGATAGGCTTGAAAGGCTTCATGTTGAGCAACCTTTCGTAGTATGGGATCATCTTGGATGGGTTCCGGATTTTCCGATTTCGGAGGGGAAAGGGAGAATGAATCATCGGGCTTTTCCGATGGGTCTTTAGGTTGAATTGGTTCAGGACGAGGTGAACAATCTAGGGTGTCTTCCAGATCGGGTGTCGAGCCCTCGGGATCTGAACGGTCGGGATCAACGAATAGTTTTACCTTGGATAATGCCTGTAAGGTTTCCAATTCTTTTTCGGTTTTTATTTTAAAAGAATTGGTTGGAAAAGGATGGCTAAACCATGATCCTTCAATTTTTATGTATAGTCCAAGGCGAAGGGCTGAGGGTTGTAAGGGCACAAATGACATGAAGCTATTCCTTTGGAAAAATAGAGAGCTTTGTCATTTTTTTCGGAAAGCCGGGGTCCAGAATCAAGAAAAATTCCTGTCAGATTCAGGAAAAAGTTAGAATTTCTCTGAACCGACATCAAAATGCGAGTGGTATCAGAGGCCTAGAAACGACCCTTGCCTTTGCAATTGAATGGAAATCCAATTGACCTAGCAGAGGGTTTTTCGGCCAAGATGTAAACTACGGGAGAAGGGGTTTACCCGTGTACAGAGGGAGTTGAGTGTATCACAAGTGCTCGGCCCTTAAGTCAGACACCCGGATTCTACTAATTCATATTTTGGTACTTCTTGATCTGCATGAGTGCGTTGTATATCCAGAATGACCGGAAGGAGTTCGTCGAATACCTGCACTAAATGCGGATCGAAGTGTTTCCCAGAGAGAGATCGAATTTCTTCGAGAGTTTTTTCCAAGGGCCAGGCGTCTTTATAGCAACGTTTAGAAGATAAGGCATCAAACACATCGGCAATCGCGCAAATCCTTCCCACTAGCGGGATGTCTTCACCCGCGATTCGATTCGGGTATCCTGATCCATCCCATTTTTCATGGTGTGTCAGAGCGATGATTTCTCCCATTTGGAGGACCGGGGACTGACTTCCCGATAAAAGGTGCGCTCCGATGGTGGTATGCTGCTTCATGATTTCCCATTCTTCTTCATCGAGCTTGCCGGGTTTCAGCAAAATCCGATCGGGTATTCCCAGTTTTCCGACATCATGCATGGGGGTTGCGTGAAATAAGATGTCGCATTCCTCTTCAGTCATTCCGCAGGCTCGCCCGATGATAGTCGAGAAATGACTTAATCGAATGATATGACTTCCTGTTTCGTTGTCTCGATGTTCGGCTGCTCGGGCCAGGCGATGGACCACCTCAAATTGAGTTTCTTTTAACTCCTGAGTACGAATTTTGACGATTTGTTCCAATGACTCATTCTGTTGTGACATGGCCTTATTCAGAAGACTGGCTTCCAAGAGATTTCGAATGCGCATGAGGACTTCAACTTTGTCGAATGGTTTATGCAAAAAGTCCTTAGCTCCCGATTCTAGGGCTCTCAGGCGTGTTTCACGGTCTTCTTCCGAAGTTAAGACCAGGATGGGAAGGTACCGGTTGGTTTGAATGATCTTGAGTTGCCCCATGACTTGGAAGCCGTTGAGCTCCGGCATGCGAATATCCAGACAGATGAGGTCCGGGTTCAAGGCTTTGAACAGAGGAATCACTTGGGTAGGATCTTGGGTTGTATGGACCTGGGTGTACCCGGCATTCTTGAGAATACTCTCGAGCAACATCGTGTTGGTCATTTGATCGTCCACGATGAGGATCGTGGCGTTTTGGCATTGTTGTTGAGAGATCATGGGTATTGCAAGAAATTAGTGAAAGAAAACCATGATTGTTGAAATGCTGAAGAAAAAAGTTTTGTGGTTTATTTCCATTCAGGAAAAATTGTTAAGTTGGATACCATGGTAAAGCTCCATACCATCATTTGAAGTACTAATATATTTTCGGATTTTAAGGCCTAAACTTAATCCTTTAATATTCATGAGGCTTAGGACATCATGGGGAGGCATCCTGTTGCAGTATTGAGGAAGGTAACGTTTTGGGGGGCCTGGAAGGCGATATGTCCGCTGGAATAGTTTGGGACAATCGGGAGAAAAGCTTTTCCCGAGTGTCGAAGAAGGCTGGATTCCCTTCAGAAAGTTTCAAGAATTTCCTGTAATAACGAGCGGCGAGCCGATCATTGCCCAATTGCTCATAGGCATACCCCAAATTCAGTGGGATATGGGGTAGGGAATCATCCAATGATTCAGCCTGACGGAGCTCGTAAATCGCCAGTTGGAATTCTCCCTGTTGTTGAGCGACCAAAGCGCGTTGTGTCCAAAGTTGTGGAATCTTATCGTTTCGCGCCAATCCGCTCAGGAAAAACTGATCAGCTTGTTCCACTTTGCCTTGCCCGAGTAAGGCTGTGCCCATCCAAAACCAGGGCTCCCAGTCCACGGGTGGATCATGAAATATTGGGGAGAGTAAGGAAACGGCCCCATCGTATTCTCCGGACCGAATGAGTTTTTTGGCTGTGTTGAGATGATTGGCCGGGGCGGAACGAAATGGGGGGCCGGATGACTGGTTCATTTCTTCTTCCGGAAGTTTCTTGAGCCGACGAAGTGCAATCGTCATATTTCTTTCATCGGGTGAAGGGTATTCTTCCGGGTACACCCGTTCCTCATGGAGGGGTACTTCTTGGGGATCAGATGACGGAAGGATATCTCGGCTGGGAGGTTCCCATGGATCATGATCGAGTTGAGGAATACCTCGGGATTCATCAACCGACAGGCTTGCCAAGGTTTGCTCGCCTTCGGGAGCTAACAGGTCGTCTGACAAGTTGTTTTCCGGGGTTTGGCTCTCAGTCTTGGTTTCCTGCTCGTCAATTCCGGATTCCTTCTCCTCCAACCTCACGGTTGTTTGGGTTGGAGGAGAAGTTTCGGTGGAATTCATGGATGAATTAGGGAGGGCCGGATGATCCGGTCTGATACCGTCCTCAACCATGGCAGTGAGAGGGATTGCCGTCTTTTGGGGTTTGCCCGAAGGTGGGTCAGTTGTGGATGTGGTGGCCATGGGTTGATTTGGCATGATCTGCTGAATGGATTCGGATCGAACCGGAAGAGGTGGGTGAGCGGGAGAGGCAATTTTCTCTGGAGAAGGAATCTGTGCCTGTGAGGTCTTTTTCCTCTCGGGAAGCTCAACAATTGTTTGGGAAGAAGTATGGAGATCCGAGGAATCATTGGATGATTCTGAAGGGGTGAATGTCCCTAAACTTAAGGGATTGTTCAAATCAGAGGAAGCATGGGTTAACAAACCGAAGTCAAATTGGAGTCCTACCCAATAGGCTGCAAAACCAAGACTTCCTAAAAAGGCGCACATTCCTAAGCCAAAGAATACCAATCGCAATCTTGGGCTTTTCCCATGGCGTCCGCTTTTACGTGAAGGAGGAGTCTGTTGAGGAGGACGTGGGTCTTCAGAGGATGGGAGACTCGTCCCATCTTTCGGTTGCTGCAAACGTTGGAGTGTATCTGCGATGATGCTCATGGGACGGGTTTTTCTGGTGTACTCACTCGTTAATGCATGAAATCCTTGTGGGCTCTCCACACCATGGATAGAGTCACGACATGTCGGGTTTGGGAATAGGCCGCCAAAATAGACCGATCACACAATTGGTTGATGCGCCGAGGGACACCTTTACTCAGAAAGTAAATGAGCCGAAGCACACCCATGGCCAATTGGAAATGTTCAGAAGCATCGGCCACTTTCAAGCGATGAAGAATGTAATCTCTGGTGTCCCGATACGTAAACGGTTTCAGACAATAACGGACGCTGATGCGTTGGCGTAAGGGTCGAAAGACGCGTGCCGCGAGTTTTTGCTCAAGTTCCGGTTGTCCGACTAATAGAAGACACATCAGTTTGTCTTTTTCCGTGTCCAAATTCGAGAGGAGACGGAGACCTTCCAAGACCTTCCCGCTCAAACGATGGGCTTCGTCGACGAGGACGACCACGTGTTCTCCGCCCTCAGCCAATCGAAGGAGAAGTTTGGGCAACTCCCGCTGAAGGGCACCTAAGGATTGATCTCCTGGAGTTCTGCCCGTTAAGTCCTCGTAGATTGAGGCAAGTAAGTCTCCGTAAGATTGATCTGGGTTCATCAGATAAGCAAAGCGAATGCCTTCAGGAGGGTTACGGAGTAAATGCCGGCATAGCAGGGTCTTCCCCAGTCCCACTTCGCCAGTCAGCATGGTCAGGCCTCCGCTCGCGATCCCGAATTGGAGATGATTGAGGGCTTCTAAATGGTTACTGCCCGGGAAAAAAAAGTCCGTATCGGGGGTGAGCCGAAAGGGAGGCTCAGTAAATCCCAGTTCTTGGTAGCACAGGTTGAGATCCAAGGTCGTCATGAAGCAGACCGCACAATTTTCGGTGAAATAAATATCACGAGTTCACTTTTCGTTTTGGCGGTATAAGTTCCTTTAAAGAGGCGGCCCAACCAGGGAATATCGCCCAATAAGGGGACCTTGCGCTCAGTTTCAGAGTTTTCTTCTTGGATGAGGCCCCCAATGATCACGATTTCCCCGTCTTTCAGACGAACCAGGCCCGATGATTGTTTGATATCCAACACCGGAGCCGTGGCGGTTTCTTGTGGAGAGGTGACGACCTCTCGAAGTCGGGAAATAATGGGTGTGACATCCATCATAATCCATCCGTCGTCCGAAACCTGGGGTGTGACGGAAAGGACCAGTCCGACCGTGACGGAGCGAGCTTGTTCGGTGATGATATTCCCGGCTCCGGCCGTCCCTTGGGAGACGGTCGAAGTAAAGAAGGGTTGATCCGTGGCTACCCGGATCAATGCGGGCTGGTTATTCATCGTCACAACCCTTGGTTGAGAGACCACATGCAAGTCCCCCTGTTCCTGAAGAGCCTCGAGGACTCCATCGAAACTTCCATCGTCGAAGGAAATGGCGGTCGTCGCCATTTTCGGGAGAAATCCTCCAAACGGAGCGGCGATGATCGTATCTAACGCTATATTGCCCGAAGTGCCCTTAAAGTTAATTTGACTCCAATCAATGCCCAAACTATAACTATCATTGAGGGCCACCTCATAAATTCTGACCTCGATTTCCACCTGTCGATAGAGAGCCTGGTGGACTTTTTGAAGAAAGCTCTCGATTTCCAAGACGCGCTTGTTCCAGTCGGTGATTTGAATGGTCCCCGACAATCGATTGACCACCAAGCGGCCGTCGTCGGACATGAGGGTTTGAATCTGTTTTTCTAATTCCTCCCAGAATTTAATTTCATCTTGTTGATTGACGGTGATTTGCCCATTATCTTGTCCTCCATTCCCGGAAGTTCCTCCACCCCCTCCACCGGATCCCGAGTTAAGCTGAGCTCGATTTTGCGCATTGCCCCCACGAATGAGTCGGAGGTAATCGACGTTTAAGATTTTGGTCCGATACCGTTTGACGACGATCAGATCTTGATTGTTTTCCCAGTAGTACCCGTGGGCTTCAAGAAGGGCTGACATGGCTTGCGCAAGAGGGAGATCATGAAAATCGACGGTGACATTTCCCTGAATTTCTGGTCCGGCCACAATGTTGAGCCGATTGCTTCGTCCGAAAAGTGCGAGAGCGTCGACCATCGGCAGCTCCTGAGCCCGGAAAGAAAACAAGGGACCAAGCTCGGCAGGAGTTGTTTCCTGTGCTTGGGTCTTCGCGCTGGTGAGTAACATGCGATCCTCTAAAGAGAGGTGCGGGGCGGCAGCCTTGGCGACCTGTTGCAGAGAAGTCTGGTGTGTGTAGCCTGAGGGTTCAGACGAATTCGAAGGTGCCGGATCTGGGGAATCCTCCGGGTGGGTTGAGGCGTTTTCGACGGTGGTACAGCTAGCTAAGCTTAAGAAAACGACTAACACACTCTTTGTCATCAAGACTCTCAACCAACAAAAAATCAGGCCGGGAGAAGGCTTGAGGACTGGGGGAGATTGATCCTGAGCTACAGTGCCGTGTGCCATGACGTGATGTTCCCCTAAGAGGGCCTGGAATCCGAAAAGGTTAAAAATTGTTTTTTCCCGTTATGCCCCAACCATACACCCTTTGGTTGAATGGTCAGCACCTTGTAGCCCTCGATCGTCTCTCCTTCGTACACGATATTCCGGTTGATCACGGCACTTCGATTCTGGTCCTCAATCGCGACGGCTTTCAGGATGAATCGCGGTTGTATCTGCGTAGGACTATTCGCGGCAGAGATTGGTAACGTTTCAGATCGATGGCTGTTCCGTGATGCCGGGTTTTTTCTGGCATGGTCCTTCGAAGCGAACGGATCCCGATCGGGGTGATCAACCCAGGTGAGTTCCTCCAAATGAAGCGAAGAAGGAGTCGTGTACGGTTGGGTCGCCGAAGACGATGGCAGAGCCCCAGGCTTTGTCGTTTGAGTGGTGGTGACCATTGTCGCGTCAAAGACCTCTTGTAGGTTGCTATATATGGCGATTCCGGCCAAAAGGCAAAGTCCGACCATGACGACCGGATTTTTTAAAGTTTTACGGACTCGATGGTTTTCATCCATACTGATAATTCGATTTTTAAATGGTTCGCTTTCAGGCCATCCCCCATGATCGTGACCTGATGAATATCCACTCGAGGACCTGATTCGGTCACGAATTTCAACAATTGGAGGTAAGGTCTATAGGCACTTTGGGTTCCCTTGGAGGTGATCAGAATTTCCAAGGGAACCAGCTTCACTCCCTTTAAGGGAGAGGGAATGCGTTTGGTGTCGGTGATTCGATATTGAGTCTGAAGATTCCAGGTCTTTCCTCGTGTTTGAATGGCTTGAGCCCATTGGGTCAAGTCGGTAAAGTTTTGAAGCAATAATAAATTTGCCTTGTGCAGATTCTTCTCAAGTTCCTGGGGGTTGGCCCTGAGGTAATCCGCGTGCAATCGTTGGACCGCCTGTTGGAGTTGATTGTTGGTTTGCAAACGAGATTGAGTATCTTGAATCGATTGGATTTTTTCATAATTCACCCATCCGATGAACGACAGTATGATCGCGATAAGCGGTATCGTGAGGATGTGCCGAAGGGAGTGAAATAACTCGAGAGAAAAGCTCTTGACTGTCTTCACGAGAACGTTCCCTTCATCGTAAATCGATAGATAGGCTCTTCGGCCTTCTCTGGTTGTGTTTTGGCGGGTTGGGTCAGTAACTGGTCTCTCCACTCCTTTTCCAGGTTGATATGAAAAGGCCCCTGAGTGAGTCTCTGGGCCAAATGATCGAGTTGTTGAAGGGTGCGGGAGAGGCTATTGGCCGTCATTCCCGTTAACTCCAAGGTCCAACCATTCCCTGTTCTGGTGACTCCAGCTTTTTGAAGGATGATTTCGGAGGGAACCACATTTCCCAGATAGCCAAGGAATGCGCTCTCAACAGAGATCCGGGATGGTTGAACGATGCTTGCACTCCATTGTTGTTGCTCACGCAAGGCCACAAGTTGACTGCCCCATCGACCTTCTTCCAAACGCAATTCCATGTTTTTCGCCGCGACTTCCTTGACGACCTTTTTATTTTTCCAGAGGAATCCCTCAATGATTCCTGTTGTGCTCACGCTTAACAACAAAAACATGACGATCATCACCACGGTGCCTTTGCTCATGGAATGTTCCCACGGGGCTCGTAAGACTGCCTTTGGAGTAAAGTTACTCGGATGATCAGTTGGCAATGTGGCTCCCACCCACAGCCAATACTTCCAGTCGGGAAACACAGGACAAGGGAGAATGGGTGTGGGAATATGCGATTGGATTTCCTCAATGCTGAGAGAGCCTTCGTCGCCCAGGAACCAGATCGTCGAAAAGGTTAAGTTGGTTTGCTGTGTGAGAAACATCGTGGTCCGATTTGCCTCAGTGGCGACTCGTTCTCCTAACGGTACCCAATCTTGAGAAGGATAAAGGTGCCTCGTCCAAAGGAGTGAGCCATCGTCTTTCCCGGCCACAAACGTGATTCGTCCTTCCAGCTGGGTGATAAGAAGTGAGCCTTCCCCAGGTTCTACCGGTAACCCGCTGAGTTGGCTTTCGGATAAAGCCGAGAGAGGAGCCAGTTGTCGCAGATAGAGTCCCAACTCTTCGCAGATGCGTGTGATGTGATCCACGAAGTCCTGAGGCCAAATTTCAAGATGAATCGTTCGTTTGCCCCGTGCCTCCAGGCCGACGCGATAACGCCATGCGGCTGTCCCCTCCCAGGTCTTCTCCTGCTGCACTGTTCTCTGGAGCAAGGGGAGGAGATCGGAACTCGGCATAGGAGGGAGCTGAAGCGTGTGAGACTTAAAGCGACTATCATCGGCAAGGAAGGCGATATGATTGCCAGGGAATTCCGTGTGTTGAATAGCGGCTTTGATGGCTTGGTGAATGGTTTCGGGGGAATGGATGCGACCAGGGCATTCCCAGGCAGTGCCGATGGTATCTTTGACGATCGAAAGGGCCCTGAGTCGGCCATTGAGGAGACTGACGCTTAACACTGTTTGCTTTTTCTTGAAGCTCAGGTCATGGTATTTCTGAGAAAACTTCTGGGTTATTGACCGGAAATCAGGAGTTATGGGTGCCGTGGCTTGCATACGTCTCTCAACTTCTTAGGGGGCGTAACACCCACTGCTAATCACGCGCCATTGGGAGCCTGTGGCGCAATCAGGGTCAAATTGATACCCAGCTTCTCCCGTCAGGGTCCATTGCGATTCTGCGACACTAAATACATCGGCCTCGTCTAGACCGACGGAGGTTCCGGTAACGTGGTAACGAAGATGAGGGGCAAGGACCCCTCCCCCTGAATCTGTGGCCGTGCCGTCGATCGAATACGAACCTCCGGTCCCATCAGCCGAAAGACTCAAAAGATGGAAAAGATCGCCGGCATGCCCTCGGTAAATTTTCCTGTCGGGTGTACTCGTTTCGTCGGTATCCCACCACGTCTCAAAGTCCCCGTCCGTCACGATGGTGGGGTTGGCATTTTGAGTGAGGTCGGTGATGAGAAGGAACCGGGCATCGGCCAGCGCTGTGGGGGCCAGCCCTGCGGCGTTGGTATAGCCGTTCACATTGGGCTGAACGAAATAATAACGCAGAAAACCGTTCGCGTTGTTCGTCACCTGTCCGACCGCCACGGGAATATAGTCCGGGCTGAGAGCGGCAAGGTTTGGTGGGAATGATCGGTTTTGACGTATGTACAATGTAATGCCTTCAGCGATCGTGCTCAGTTGTTGATCCTCTGCGTTTCGACCTGCCACCCGTAGCTGCTTAATCACATTCGGGGCGATGAAGCTGCCTAAAATTGCCAAGATGGCCAGGACTCCGATCATTTCTACGAGTGTGAATCCATTCTTGAAGCCGCCTTGTCCTTTTCTCTTGATTGCCGGACTTGGAAGGAATCTGGAGAGAACTATTGGCAACCATTTGTTGAAAGATACACGCCGGTTCATAAGCCATTTTATTTTGTAAATTTGTCTATAAAATCAATGGGTTAGGCATTATTCACCACTTCACATATTTCTCGATGGAAATGCCCACAAAGGTATACTCCTACGTCTTTCTTCGGAGACCAAATGGGCAATCTTGACCTTGTTTACAAAAATGGGAAGAAAGCCAAGACTTCCTTTTCGGAGGAGATTTCCCCAGGAAGGGGGGTCTTTAAGGAGAGCAATATTTAGGAGGGAAGTGAGAGTCGATGGGAACCTAAGTTGCCCAAATATCGATGTTGTCGGCATAAAATCGGCGATCCACATTTCCAGCGCGGACAAATCGAATGAGGGTGTTGGAGGCAATATAGGCAGAGATATCGAAAGACTGAGGGACCTGGCTGGTATCCTCCCCATTCATACTGTAGGTTTGAAGAGTGATCCAGGAGCCGCCCCCATCACCCGAGACTTCAATCTTAATATTTCCTCCATTGCCTCCCGTACTTCTCCGGTAGCTAAAGGTGAGGGTAGCCGTCGTGGCTCCCGAGAGGTCCACCTCCCGACTGACCTCCGTGGCGGGTCCTCCCCCCCCGCCCCCAAGCTCAAAGCAATTGCCTGCGACACAATGGGCATTGGCGGCGACCTGCATTTTCCCGGCCGTGGGTCCGTCTGATTCTCCGGATTCCTGCCAATTATTGGTCCAATTCTGAGCGCCGTTATTACCCGTATAGGCGATGGTGGTGAATTCATCCCTGACGTTGATCGTGACACCGCAGGGAGGATCAAGAGGGTTCCATCGGCTGAAAGGAGGACAAGCCGGGTCATACCAATAGATGGTCGGAGTAGTGAGGCCAAACTGCACTTCAGGAATGGAATAGGTATCGGCTTCATCAAACCGGATGGAGGTTCCTGTGAGATGGAAGTGGCTATGGAGGGCCAGGGGACCTCCCCCCGAGTTGGTGGCAGTTCCGTTCACTTGGTAACTTCCACCATCACCATCCTGATCGATGGTGAGTTGGTGGAAGAGGTCTGCGACATTGCTCCGGAATATTTGAAGCCCTGGGGTTGCGGATTCATCCGTCGCCCACCATGTCTCAAATTCCACGGCATTGGTAATGGTTGGTGCTTCATCGCGCGTTAGGTTGGAGATGAGGAGAATCCGTGCATCCTGGAGCTCGGCTGAAGTGAGACCATTGGCATTATTAAAACTGCTCATAGTCGGATGAACCGCATAATATCGAGGGTATCCGCTTTCGTTCTGAGTGATTTGAGATTGAGAAAAATTCAGATAATCCGGGGTTAAGCTGATGAGGGATGGCGGAAAATTTTTGTTTTGCACCAGGTACCGAATCATGCCTTTCCCAATGTCCTGAAGATGTCGTTCTTCCGTTTGGTGGTGTCGCTGCCCTAGAGCTGGAACCATGGTGGGAAGAAACACGGCGAGACCCACTGTGAGTACGGCGAGCACTCCAATGAGGGTAATGAGGGACATGCCCCGTTGGTTGGCCGTAGAAGGGCTATGGGTTTCCCGGGAGTGAGGTGGCTGGTAAGTCTTGCCCATGGGGCGGTTTACCCCAATCCACCCATTAAACTCATCATTGGCATAAAGAGTGCCAGTGCGATAAGACCGACGATACTGATTAGGGTCAGGGTGATTACGGGTTCCAGGATCGAGAAAATCTTCTTGATGCGGCGAGGGATTTCCCGGTTATAGAAATTGGCGACATTCATCAAGGTTTGCGGTAAATTCCCTGTGGATTCTCCTACCGAAATCATTTGAATGACCATAGGAGGGAATACCTCATGCTTGGCTAAGGCTTCATGAATCGTGGACCCTTCCGCCACCGCACGATGGGCGGACTCAAGCGCTTGGGAAAAGACAAAATTGTCGACGAGATGACGACAGAGTTGTAAACATTGGAGAACGGGAATTTGTGCTTTGTAGAGAACCGCAAAGTTTTGGACGAACTTGGACAGCGTGAGCATGTGGATCAGCTCACCGAGAATGGGAAGCTTTAAGAGAAGACCATCTCGCCACTGTGACACATTCGGGATCCGATCCCGACCGAATCGCCACATGAGGGGTGGAAGAATGAGCAGCGCCATCCATACCCACCAACTTTCTGACATAAATTCGCTGAGGCCAATGACTACGAGCGTTATGGTTGGAAGGGGAACGTTCAGATCTTCCAGGATAGGAACAAACCTGGGAATGACGAAGGTAAACAGGAGGATCAAAAATCCTATGACCGCAAAGATCACGATACTGGGGTAGATGGTGGCCTGTCTGACTTCTCCACGAATTTGGTCGACCCAGTCCAAATACCGTTCTAATTCTTTAAACGTTTCCGTGAGGGTGTCACTTTCCTCACCGGCCCTCACGAGATTGGTGATTTGAGGAGGGAAAATGAACGAGAATTGGTCCATCGCGGCATAGAGGGGACTTCCGGCCTCCACTTGTTGATAGATTTGTTGTAGGGCCAGTCGCATTTGTTGGTTCGTGGCTTCCTGAGACAGATTACGGAGGGCTTCAGCCAAGGGAATATTCGCTTCTAAGAGGGTATACATATGGGTGGAAAATTCCATGAGATCCCGCGACTTGACCTTCCCTTTCTTGGGAGCGCCTGAGGAGGGTGAGGCTTGGGTTTCAAACGCTCGAATGAGCCACAGCCCCATCTCACGCAAGCGCGATTCCAACTGGCCCAGGTCTGGTGCGAGCATTTGGCCTTCGGCAGGTTTCCCCTTTACATCAACAGCCCGATATTGAAAATTAGGCATTCGTGACCCTCATGACTTCCTCCAGGGTGGTGATGCCTTGCAGGGCTTTGTGCAACCCATCTTGAAACATGGTGGGAGCGCCTTGCCGTTGAATGATGGCCCGGAGGCCGGGAATGTCAGGCCCATGAACGATCGGTCCGTGCATGCCTTCGGTCACCTCAACGATTTCATAAATGCCGGCTCGTCCCCGGTATCCGGTGTTGTTGCATGCTCGACAACCTGTCCCTCTCCACAATTGGGGGGGCATTCCCTCAGGAAGCTCCAGGCCTGCTTCAGCGAGAACCCGTTCAGAGTCTTCCCGTTGGGTTTTACATCCAAGGCAAATGCACCGTACCAAGCGTTGACCCAAGACTGCGGTCAACGCCGAAGCTAAGAGGAAGGGCTCCACTCCCATATCGATGAGTCGTGGAATGGCTCCCAACGCGTTATTCGTATGGAGTGTCGAAAAGACCAGATGCCCCGTGAGCGAAGCGCGCAGGGCGAGATCTGCCGTTTCTTGATCGCGAATCTCTCCGACTAAAATAACGTCGGGATCCTGTCGGAGGAGAGCTCGGAGGCCGGCGGCGAAGGACATTCCGATATCAGCGTTGACCTGTGTCTGACGGATCAGCGGCATCTGGTATTCGATCGGATCCTCTAAGGTGAATACGCTTTTTTCCTTGGCGTTCACATGTCGGAGCGCGGTATAGAGTGTGGTGGTCTTTCCGCTACCGGTTGGACCCGTGACCAGGATGATGCCATGGGGCTGGGTAATGAGAGATTGAATATGGGTTTGATTGGCTTCAGAAAACCCTAAGGCCGAAAACTCGAGTTTAAGCGCCCCTTGATCTAAGATCCTGAGCACAATACTTTCCCCAAAGTTCGTGGGAAGCGTCGAGACCCGGAGGTCGATTTGACGATTGCCAAGAGAGAAGGGGATTCGTCCGTCTTGAGGTGCGCGTTTCTCCGTCAGGTTCAAGTTGGCCATTAACTTGAAACGGGCCGTGATGGGTGCTTGCAGGGGCTTTTGAATCAGAATCTCTTGCGCCAGAATCCCATCGATGCGCATTCGGACTCGTAAATAGTGATCGTCGGGTTCAATGTGGATGTCGGTGACCCGGGATTGTATAGCAGCTGAGATGAGCTGATTGCAGAGGCGAATCATGGGAGCCTCGCGCCCTCCTTCTTCTCCAAGATCCGAAAACCCTTCTGCTGTCAATTCGTCGAGTAATTGTTTAATCGATTCGCTGTGGGCATAATGGCGTTCGATGGCCTCGGTCATATCTTGTGCCGCCGCGGTTTGGGCCATGACATTCAGACCGGTTCGGCTTTCGACGGTGTCCACGGCGACGATATTTAACGGGTCCGCCATCGCGAGTGTTAACAGACCGCCCTTTTTTTCGAGAGGAAGAATTTGAAACTGACTGGCGATTTCGTAGGGAACCAAGTCTAAAATTTCTGGTGGAATAAAGATGGAGGAAAGGTCCACCATTCCGGTTTGGGTGCCTTCCGCCAGGTATCGAGCCAGGACATTCTCGGTGATGAATCCGAGGCTGATCAGCATTTGCCCAAGCATGACCCCATTACGCTTGGCCTCTCGTACGGCTAGGTCAATTTGTTCTTGGGTAACCCATCCATCTTGAAGGAGGGAGACTCCCAGAGGAAGGCGTTGGGACGTTTTCGAGGTGGGTGTGCTCATAGGCTGGCCCAGTACCTAGTGCTTGGGGCACTCATATGCTGAGTGCTCCATTTTTTAACGATGGATTGAAGAAAAAAAGAGGAAAATCGGGTGGGGAGTGCCTCAAACCCGATAACACGTGCTTTGGGGAGCTGGTTGTTAGCGATGGGCCAGATAGATGAATAGCTGGCTACCAGCGCTATCATATTTGACACGACCCCGTAACTCGCGTTCAGCCTGAGTGGCACCAATCCCCGGATCAATGATCCCGTCAATTTCCTGGGCATCCCCGATAGCGACCCCAGTGATCTGTAAATACGCCACCTGGGCGCCTGTAGGCAGGTCACTGTTCCCATCGTCTCCTTGGAGATCCCATCCCAGATTCGTGGCGGTGGTAGCCGTAGCCAGTGCGACTGCGTTTCCGGTGGGCATAAGGACGGTAGTACCAAATCCCGGAGGATTCGCCGAATTGAATTTTTCCAGGTAGGGGCCGCGGAATCGTACCCATTGATTGGTCCCCGTGTTCAAGGGGTCGGAAATATCTAAGGTTAATCTGGCTGGAAGTGACGTGGCCGTGGCACTGTCTCCGGTGGCTTCAACCGTGGGCACTCCGGTCGCATTCAACGGAAAAATCGATCCCACATCCGCAAAATATCCGATCACAGCGGTCTCGTATGTCCGATAGGCCGCGGCCATCGAACGGGCGTTTGAGGCCGCGATCAACTGAAATACTTTGGGTAATAACAGCGCGATGAGAATCGCGATGATGGCCAGAACCCCGATCATTTCGACCAAGGTAAATCCCTTAGAAGAACTTGAAAAATGAGTGTGGTGCCGTCCCATTATTCTGGATCTCAGATTCATCATATTGAATTTCATGCTTATTCCTTTCCCCGATTTCAGGTTGAATCTGGGGGTCTTAACCGCATTTCATCGGAGATTTGGAATTTATTCTTTATATAAAAAGTGAGAAAAGTATTACAGGCGAGGGCGAGACTTCAGATCCAGCAGGGCGATCTGGGCGAAGGGGTCTCCCAATTGGGCGGCTTGGGAAAAAAGCTGACGGGCTCGTTTGGAGTCAGGGTGCCCCAGTTGACCGTCTGCATAGAGGTACCCGAGGTGAACCAACGCGGAGGGTAGGCGAGGGTTGAGATTTGCGGCTTGAATCAAGGCTCTTTTGGCGGTTTCTGCACTTCCCAGGGCTTTGAGGGTGATTCCCAATCCCAAATACGCCTTGGCGGATTTCGGATTAATCCTAAGTGCCTGGCGATAGGCGGCGATGGCGGCTTTTGGTTGACCATTCAGTAAAAAATTCCAACCTAAATGAGCATGAGGTTTCGTCGTAGCCCTAAATTGTCTGGATGATCGAATTTTCGTCTCTGGCGCGGGTGAAGAGTGACGTTTGGGGGGGCTAATCCCTATGTAGGTGGTCGTGTTATGTTTGTCGGGGGATATTGGAGATTTCTTCGGTTGATCCGGCGACTCTTCGGATGATCGATGCATCCGTTGTAAGGCCGGGGGAAGTTCTTTGATTGTCAGGTGGCTGCCCCAGGCTACAGCCGATCCACTGAGTATGGTAAGGGTGAGGAAGATGAGAATCCAAAAGCCGAAGTTGGAGTCTCTGATGTATTGACTTGTGAGTCGCATGTTCTTGAGGGGGTTGAACATATGGAACGAATCTTTCGTCACCCATGAAAGATGTACTTAGGTATACCTATCGGAGTTGATGAGAAAGGCTTGATATGGTGATGGGATCAGAGAACCGAGGAAACGAAAGAGCAGGCCGAACGAGGTGACCTATGAATTCCTTGTTCAGGTCAACTGAAGTGGCATGAACAAGGGGTATCGACTAGAAAGATAAAGAATAACGCAAGGACGAAGATGTCCTTTAGAAGAAGCCTAAAGGAAAAAGAATGAAAAAAGGTTCCTGAAACACAACAGGAACACCCGCTCGTTTTTTCGAGAGGGCTATGCGGAGAGGGTGAAAAACGTGGCCCACGCAATGAAGGTGGGCCATTCAGAAAATCCCGGAAAAATAGTGTGGAGGCTTAAGAGGCCTGGGTGTCCTGGAAGGCTTCCTTAAGCAACGGGGCAAGCTCGCCTTTTTCCTCCATAGGGCCAAGGATATCAGTATCCCCATAAAATTGACCGTTGATGAAGACTTTAGGGAGGGTGGGCCAATTGGTCATTTGATTGAGGGTTTCCCGTTTTTCCGGATGAGGGAGAACATTGATCAGTTCATAGGGATACCCAAATTTGTTGAAAAACTCCATGGTCTCTACGGTAAAGCCACATTGTGGGGCGGTCTTAGTGCCTTTCCCATAAATCAAGATTTTGTGCTGGGAAATCTCTTGTTTGATCTCGTCTTCAATAGGATTGCTCATGGGGTTAATCTCCTTGCGCCTCAGCTTTGGTTTTAGCCTGAATCTCCAGAGCATGAATCCGTCCATCTTTCATGGGTTCATCCAAAGCCTGATAAATCATGCGGTGGCGATCGAGTAAATTTTTGTCTTTGAAGGCATCCGAAATGACCTTGACGGTGAAATGATCCATGGTTCCCGTTCGATCCATGACGGATACTTCCGCTTCGCCCAATGATCGTTGGATGTACGTGCTCAGGTCTTCAAACGTCATCATCTCGGTAATACCGCCTCAATTAGGGTTAATCTCGTGTACGGTCTTCACTATACCGGACAGGGTTTTTTCTACGCAATCTCCGGACGAAGTAGGGAATGTAGGACGGCGTTCATGAGTGGGAAACAAGGGTTCGTTGAATAAATGCACTCATTCGTTCCAGAACGGGGAGAGGAATTTCATGGCCACCCTCAAACTCCACCCACTCCACAGGCAGCTCCGCTTTCTGGAGGTGGTCCCGAAGCTGCTGCGCCATGGTGAAATCCAGGATTGGGTCTTCCTGTCCATGACTTTGGAATATCGGAAGACCTTGCCGATAGGATAAACGAGGCAACCATTCTTGCTTGGCGATGAGCGTCCCGGAAAGGAGAATTAACCCGCTTAGCGGCCATTCCGAATGAAGGGTCACATCAGTTGAGAGCATGGCACCCTGAGAAAATCCTCCGAGGATGAACGATGATGGAGGAACCTGTAATTCTTCTTTCATGATGGCTAAGCAATCTTGGAGTTGGGTGCGAGCCTGGGTAAGACCAACCGGAACCTCTTGTGATAATTCATCCCATCGTCCGGCTTCTCGAGCCTCAGCTCTTCGCTCCATATCAATCATCCACCAGGCTCGAGAATCACCCCAGCCCATGTTTAATGAGAGGGGAGCGGCCGGGAAGACAAATCGAATATCAGCGGGTACCCTAAGGTATTGGGACAAGGGGACTAAATCATCTCCCGGAGCCCCAAAGCCATGGAGTAAAACCACCGCCGGCCCATCTCCACTTCCTTGCCGGTCTAGGCCACCGGTGATGCAAACATCGAGGTTAGCCCATTTTTCGTGTCGCATGGTTCCTGATGATGAATCCTGAAGAGAGAAAATTCAAACCATTCGAAGAGAACGACAAGACGAGCCGGAGAGTGCCATGTGGTGAATGGTCGGTAACATGAAGGATTGGAGTGCGGGAACGATGAGAGCTGGAGAAGGGCTTGGAGTTTTCCTCAATGTCCCATTTTGGGCGCCCCTGCATTGGCCCCTTGAGTGATGAGGGGAATGCGAAGAACTTGATGACAGTGATTGCAGGTCACCTTGAGGGTGTTCTCATCCGTGTATTCCACCTCTTGTTCTTTCTTCCAGAATAACTTTCCACATTTAGGACATTTTCGCACGAGCATGGACATCAATAGGGCTCCGATAAAAAGAGAAGCAATTCTTGTGGACTTAGTGTAATATATCTTGTCACAATCTGCCAACGCATGATTTCATTCTTAGATTCCAAAGAGTTGAACCCTCAACAGCTGTTGTCGCTTTTCGAACAGGCCGATTGGGCTTCTGGACGAACTGAAGAGTCCACCAGACGGATGTTGAGCCATACGGATTTGGCTATTTCGGCCTGGGATTCCTCCAAACTTGTCGGTTTTGGGCGGGTGTTAACCGATTATGTCTACCGGGCTTCAATCTGGGATGTGATTGTCGACAAACAATATCAAGATCAGGATATCGGAAAAGGGATTATTCAACATATTCTCGCCCATCCGTCCCTCAATCACGTAGAACTCTTTTGGTTGTGTACGAGGAAATACCAGGGCTTTTATGGCTCATTGGGGTTTTCGGACAAGGAACAAACAGGAATGGTCTGGGATCGGAAAAAGCATCAATCCTCTTTGAATCGATAGACGAATGACAAGCCATAGGGTGTGAAGGATCTTTGTAGAAGAGGAGGAGGGGGAAGGTGATTGTCGTAGGGCTTATGTCGGGAACATCGGCAGATGGGGTTGATGCTGCGGTGGTGGATATTCGGGGAACCGGGCATCATCTTCGAACGAATCTCCTCGGCCATTCTGCTCGTGGCTATACCCCCGCGTTACGCAAACGACTTCTGAATTTGGCTGAACGTGGGTCAGTGGAGGAGATTTGCCATTGTAACGTGGTTCTTGGGGAAATCTTCGCTAAAGCGGCCGTCCTGGCCATGAAAAAGGCTAAGGTCTCCCATGAGCGTGTGGCCTTAATCGGGTCACATGGACAAACCGTTCACCATCGGCCTATTCCAGAATTTGAAGCCGGCATCGGCCGAATTCGTTCAACCCTGCAGTTGGGGGATCCTAATGTGATTGCCGAACGGACGGGAATCTCCACGGTTGCCGATTTCCGAGCGCGTGACCTCGCGGTAGGTGGAGAGGGGGCACCCTTGACACCCTATGCCCATGCCTTACTATTCGGACAAGCCAACGCTACCAGCCTGGTGATTAATCTCGGCGGCATCACCAACGTTACGGTATTGCCAAAAGGCAGGGAGCTTCAGCGGGTTAGGGCCTTTGATACGGGCCCATGTAATATGTTGCTGGATGGTCTCGTCACGATTGGCAGTCAGGGAATGTTGGGATGCGATCAAGGTGGGCGCTTGGCATCCAAGGGCCATATTCATGCCGGGTTGTTACAAAAACTCCTTTCCCATCCCTATCTCCAACGACGACCTCCCAAGTCTACAGGAAGGGAAATGTTTGGTCTTTCCTATGTTCAACAGGTGTGGAAGCAGGGACGACGGTACCGTCTTTCTTTGCCGGACCTGTTGGCAACCAGCACACGGTTCATTGCCGAAGGACTTGCCCGGTCGCAACGATGGTTGCCGGATAAGCCGCAAGAAATCATCGTGGGGGGTGGAGGGGTACGCAATGGACGATTATGGAGAGAACTATGCAAGGTGTATCATCCGGTGGAAGTCAAGAAAATGGAAGCGTATGGGATCCCCAGCCAGGCATTCGAAGCGCAAGCCTTTGCGATTTTAGCTTATCAGACCATTCGGGGCGTCAGTGCGAATTTGCCGAGCGTCACCGGAGCCAGGTATCCGGTCGTTCTAGGAACGCTCACCCCCGGGAAAAGCGGATTTCCTAAATGTGGATAGCCCAAAAATGACGCCAGTATACGTGAATGATGAGGAAAAAGACGCGTGGAGCTAAGTGGGTATTCTCTCTTTCTCTTACTGGCTGTAATCGTGGGGGCTGCGGTTCTTTTACAATGGGTTTGGCGACGCCCGGTGGCAGCGGAATCACTTGTAGGAACCCTCCAGAGCTCTGAGGAGGTGGAAGAGGCGACCGTTACGCCGCGAGCCTTAATGTCCTCAGAGGAGGCGACCCTGTTTAATATGGTGAAGCTTGCGGTCCAGGACTACTTTATCGTGTTGGCCAAGGTTCCACTTATCTTTCTGGTCACGTTGGAAGAGAAGGATGAAGAAGCGAAAAAAGCCGTCCTGAGAAAAATCCAGCAGGTACGATTCGACATTGTCCTCGTTCATCCAGGTACCATGCAGGCTCAAAAGGTGTTGCATATTCGGCGCCCTTCATCGACCAACCCAAAGATGGAAAATCGTCAACGACTGGTGAATACCCTCCTACATGCGGCTGGGATTGAGCGGGTTGATTTAGATCTGGAAGCAGCCTATTCGACCGATCAAATCATAGAACTGCTGAGACTATCGGATGATGAGTAGCGGAAAGCCATGGGGTACAAGAGTTACGGAGTGATGATCGGAAGAACGGCCTTAAAGGTCTTTACTCCCTCTTCAATGATCTGGTTGTTCGTTACGATGGAGTCCTGAAATTCGATGAATCGTGTCAGTTTAAACGCGGTTCGATGATCCAGCACAGCGGCAATTTCCGAACGTTGCGAAGACGTGATTCCCAAAGTTAACCCTGACCCCGTTTTCCACTCCCAAAGAGACGGGCTTAAGCTGAGGGTCAAGCCCTGGTCTGCGACTTGGGAAAATCGATTGAAGAGATGACGGCGATAGGTCTTGACAAGATCACCTTCTACGATTAATGCAAAGACAAAATGGTGGCCCCACCAGGCAAGGGACCGAAAGGCCAGTTTTTCCTCACGGGAATAATTTCGAGGATAGTCAAGATACTGATACGGGGATTCTTCCAGGTGCTCCCCCTTCACGAATTGAAAGGCTTGGGGATCGAAGTTTTCTGGGGCGATGAAGGGTTGAGTCTCGACCAATGGCTTTAGTCGTAAGTGTAAGGCCTCCAGGATGGCCCGAATTTTTTTCCCGATGATCGCTTTTTTCCGGAAAAACTCTCTGTCTCCAAGAAGGACGAGTTCTTCGGGGGAAAAGGAGGGAGGTTGGGTCATCAGTTTTGAGAACGTTTACATACACCAACCGGCCAAAGAATCCGACCGCCGGTCGGTGGAGATCGGAGAATCTTCTTAGAGATTATCCAACATGAAAATTGCCACCTTTAACGTGAATTCGATTCGAAAACGGATTGAGATTCTTCATAAATGGATCCGTCGACATAAACCGGATGTGCTGTGTCTTCAAGAAACCAAAGTTCAAGATGCCGAGTTCCCCATTCAAGCATTCGCTGACCTATCCTATTCTATTCATTTTTGTGGTGAAAAGTCTTACAACGGCGTTGCCATGTTTAGTCGGACCCCGCCTGATCTTGTCTCCTTCGGGTTTGAAGATGGGCAACCGCAAGAGGACCCTACTCGTTTGGCCAGAATGGTGGTGAAGGGGGTTCCGATCATTAATACCTATATTCCTCAAGGGTATGCCATTGATTCTCCCAAATATGCCTACAAACTGCGTTGGTTCGCACGATTAAAGGAATATTTCAACCGCGTTCTTACTCCAGAGCAACCCGCGATTTGGTGTGGAGATATGAATGTGGCACCGGAGCCCATCGATGTCCATCACCCGGAAAAGCATAACAAGCATGTCTGTTTTCACGAGGAGGCACGCCGGGCATATCGGCAAACGGTTTCTTGGGGGTTTCGTGATGTCTTTCGCCACCATTTTCCCAAACGGCAGCAATTTACGTTTTGGGACTACCGACGTCCTGATGCCCTTGAGGCGAATCGAGGGTGGAGGATCGACCACATCATGGTGACGCCACCTCTTTTGGCTCGCAGTCAAAGGATCAAAGTGGACGTCAACCCACGGCGAGCCAATCAACCGTCCGACCATACGATCCTTTGGGCAGAATTTACTTTGTGAAGGGTCCTCCTCACCGACTGCCTTCAGAAAGTCTTTGGTCTGCGAGAATGCTCGATCAAGAAATGAAAGGGAGTCAGAGCGAGTGGTCGCCCATCTCAACGTATCTCGGAATTCTTGCGGCCCATCAAGATTTTTTCTTACTACGGGGAGAGGGGGAGGAGGCCCGGCCTTGATTGTTCGGCAAATTTTCTAATGGGATGAACACCGCGCATGCTACGACGGTTGTCCAGAGATTCGGTTTGCCGATGGCCGATTGAGTAATGTTCTGTGTTCGAACGATTTCCCGACCCATCTTAAAGACTTGTTCCCGTTCTTTCCATGCCACATTTGGGTCGAATTTAATGCCTAAGGTCGTGGCCAACATTTGAGCTGCCAGATCTTCGGTGTACTCTCCAGCCTCTTCATCGGTTTCCCCATAGGCATGATGCTCGGATAAGTATCCGTAATTGTATTTCCGTCCGGAGGGGATGGCTAATCCAATGGAGGCGGAAATTAAACGATTACGTTCGTTGGTTTCAGACCGGGCCATGACGCAATAGGTGATTTCTCCGGGATTCAATAACTTCTCGCCTCGCTTGCGAGGGATGATTTTACAATCAGGCGGGAGGATTGAAGAAACACTGACGAGATTGCAATAGGCGATTCCTGCCCCACGAAGAGCCTCCTCGAACGAGGCCAGTTTTTCTTTGTGAATACCCACACCCTTAGTAAGAAACATATGTGTTGGAACCATGGGGACTCCTTCGTCGATCGATGACGGTTGTTATGTGACGAGATATCGGATGGGTTTAATTCTTGAACGAGGTGGCCGAGATCGACTGAAAATTTTCATGCATAAAGCTGGAGAATACTTGGGATTGAGTTTCTTGGTAAAGGTCAGTGTGGGGGTAAGCCCCACGAACACCTCAGGAGCTCTTTTTACCAAGACTATGGATGAAGGTGCAAGATGAGATTGATGACACGGAGACAAAAATTCAGGAGGGATGTTACGTCAATGTAAAGAATTCTCTGGGTAATGAAGGGTTCAGGAGGGAGACTTGACGATTAAGACTTTGGGTTCAGTCAATTCCAGAATGGTATCCCGAACGCCTTCCCGTCCCAATCCGGACTGTTTAATGCCTCCATAGGGCATGTGGTCGGCCCGGAAGGTGGGAATTTCATTGATCAACACCGCTCCAACTTCTAACTGATGATAGGCTTGATTCATTCGGTCGATGTTCGTCGTGTACACACCGGCTTGAAGGCCATATGGGGAGTCATTCAAAAAATTCAAAGCTTCATCGAATCGGGAATAGGGTGTGATGGTCACGACGGGACCAAACACTTCTTCACAACAGACTTTCATGGAAGGAACCACGTCCGTAAGGACTGATGGTTGAATCAGGGATCCCTGGCGTTCTCCACCGGTATGAACCCTGGCCCCTTGAGCGGCGGCTTCTTTAATCCATTCTTCTACTCGAATAGCCGCCTGTTCATTGATCAGCGGTCCGACGTTCGTGTGCTCCTGTTCCGGATCTCCTACTGACAATCCTTCCACCCGTTCGACGAATTGCGTCAGAAATTCATCATAACGGGATTGATGAATAAAGATGCGTTGTACGGAAATGCACGTTTGTCCTGCGTACCCGTATCCTCCGGCTACACACCGGGTGAGGGCATCTGAAAGGTTGGCATCAGGCTCGATGATTACTCCGGCGTTTCCCCCCAGTTCTAACAGGACGCGTTTGTACCCGGCCTTACCTTTAAGCATCCATCCAACCGGAGCGGAACCCGTAAAGCTCAAGGCTTGAAATGTTGGATGCACGACCATGGATTCAGCCAAGGTATTCGAGCAAGGGATGATATTGAATGCCCCACGCGGCAAATCGGTGGTCAGGAAGACTTCACCGAGCAAGAGAGAGGTTAACGGGGTTTGTGGGGCGGGTTTTAAGACCATGGAATTTCCGGCAGCCAAACATGGTGCAACCTTATGGGCGACGAGGTTCAGAGGAAAATTAAAGGGGGTAATGCCCAAGACCGGGCCGATGGGAAAACGGGTGACAGACCCAGAATAGGCTTCCCCGCCCGGTGTCCTATCCATGGGGAGAATTTCACCGGGAATCCGTTTGGTTTCTTCTGAAGCAATCTCAAACGTATTGATCGCACGGTCAACTTCTCGCCGGGCATCGAGGATGGGTTTCCCGGATTCATGGCAGATGGTCTTAGCAAACTCTTCTTTTCTCTCCGCCAATTGTCGAGCGATGTGCGTTAAGGCTTTCGCTCTGTAATGGGAAGGGGTCTTGGCCAACTCCACGGCGCCCCGTTGAGTAGATTCAAGTGTCTTCCGGATATGTTCGGCCTCGGCGAGGCAAACACTGCCTAAGGCTTTCTGGGTAAAGGGGTTGAGAATTTCCTGAGTGGAATGAGTCTGGATCCATTCGCCGTCAAGCAGGATCGGCTTTGCCGGTAGGGCTGTCATGCCATTCCTCGAATCTCGGTGATAGAAGAGAAAGCCTGTTACCCAACAGGGAGGTCTGAGTCTGGGTTGGGGAGGACAGAGGGCGGAGAGAGGCGTTCGGCTTTCTGGATTAACCCTTCAGTACCCCAATCGCGAATAGCCTCGACGGTAAAGGGCTCGAAGGCCCCGATGGCGCCGCAACCCGGACACCCTTCAACCGGCACCCTGGCATGAAACACTTCATCGATGCAGGACATACAAACGAACAGATCCGGATCGCCTGGTTGGCAGTCGACAGCCCAATAATCGTTTGATTCCATCGTCGGGTCTCGTAAATGGTTTTCGGGAAAAGGTGATCAGATTTTCAGCATCTAGAGAATAGAAATGTACACGGAATTGAAAAAGAGATCAATCATGAGGCCTGAGAATCTTCATGAAGGGTGAGGAGTTTGTCGATTTGTTCCTTGAAGGTCTCATAGGGGAAGGCTCCCGGAATCAGGATGAGCTCAGGTTCTTTGGCTACGTTGGTTTGGAAAATGACGAAGGCGGGGGTCCCACGAATCCCTAAAGAACCGGCGTCATCCCGGTCTTTGGCAATATCAGGGAAAAACTTTCTCGACTCAACGCATTGCGTGAATTTTTTCTTGTCTAAATTTAATTCGTTGGCAAACTTTTCCAGGTTTTCCGGAGTAAATTGCCCATCGCTGTTAAACAGGCGATCATGCATCGGCCAAAAAGCGTCTTGTTCCCCTGCGCATCGGGAGGCATCAGCTGCGCGAAGAGGACTTCCCAAACCCCGAGGAAAATCGCGGTAGATAAACCGAACTTTGCCGGTTTCGATGTATTCCGTCAAAAGTTTGGGAAAGGTGTCATGAAAAAACTTTTTACAAAAATGACAGGTGAAATCGGAATATTCCAACAGGGTCACAGGGGCCTTGGGATCACCCCGGACGACATCATCAGATTGGAATAAGAAGTCAGGAGCATCCCCTTTGGCAAAAAGGGTGAGGGGGAAAGCCCACATTCCCAGAACAAGGCAAAGGGCCAAAATCCAAAAGGAACGGTGATGGAAGGAAAATTTCTTCATGGCTATAATTGTCTCATTCCTTGGTTGGATTGTCGAGGAACAGTACCTACTTTGTGTAATGATCGGTCGTTAGGCGGTTTTTCTAGAGTCTAACTTTTCTAATAAGCCCATGATTAAAAGGGGCCAGACAACAGTCGCGTCACTCAGGACTTCCGCAAATTGCCCTCCTTCGTCTCGCGGGACAAACTTGCCCCAGGAGACCCCTTCTTCATACGTGCATCCGCTCAACCCTCCCCAGTAATCGGGCTCCGGACAAATACGAACGCCATACTGAAATCGAGGTGGTGTGAGATGCGTGCCCATCCGCAAATTCAAGATTTCAATGTACGGGGGTGTCTGTTGAGACCAATTTCTGGGGACTCCTCCCCCAATAGTAAATATCCCCAAACGTTTCGCAGAAAGCAATTTTTCGGTATAGCTATTTAAATCTAAATAGGGGTTAAAAGTCGGGCACCATTGCCGCAGTGAATTCCACAGTTCTTGGTCGGTTTTACCCTCAGAGGGGGAGGGGGACGAGGATGAAACTCCACTTTGCATGCCCCAGATGGACACGTCCAACCCCAACTCCGAATCGGTAAAAGCCGGGATATACACCGGCACGGATTGTTCATAGGCGCTTTTTAATATTCCAACACCCGGGTAGGAGTCGTGGAGCGTTTTCCCTAATTCCCGGGTGAGGATTTCAGAGGAAAGGGGAGCATTGGGAGTCAAACGTTTCAAGGTCTCCCCGACGACTTGCTCCACATGGTTTAAATTGAGTTCCATCTCAAGGGTGTCGTAAACCCGGTTGTACCCCTTTTCGAATAGTTCCACGTCCGTCATGGAAGGGTGGTATTTATAGTGCGTTTTTCCGACGGCTTCCGTCAGGCCATGGGCGATGAGTGCTCCGGTCGAGACCACGGCCTGGACCATCCCTCGATCGAGCATCGAACAGATAATCTTTCCCATTTTGGCGATGGTCATGGCTCCCGACAGGGTCAAGACGACGGCACAATCGGGGTCTTGAATCATTTTCGACAAGATGTCAAAGGCTTCCCCTAATCGCCGTCCTCCAAACGCAGTTTTTTTCATCGCATGGAGTAAGTCGGAGAAGGAATGGACGGTTTCAGGGTCGAGTGATTCTAAGGCTTCGAGCCCATCACGTTCGCCATCATGAAACTTTCGGGTCGTCATGGCATAAGATCCTACAAGACTTCAAAGGAAAGGAAAATTGAATTGACAGGATACCTGGAGGGCGGAATGTCAGCAAAGAAACGGATGCAAGTTCCTGTATTCTTTACTGTGGTGGTCCCAACGGGATTTGAACCCGTGTCTGCACCTTGAGAGGGTGCCGTCCTAGACCAGCCTAGACGATGGGACCTCTCGTATCAGGTATGACTAACAATATTCAAAGCCGTCAATCCCGTTCCCAAAATTGTCCAGAATGTACCATTGACTCTATGGTACGCGCAATGGAATCGGATAGCCAGACGCCTAGGAGAAAATCACAGAGTTCGGGTTTTCTCGTTATATATCTGAAGAAAAAGACTGGGGGGCCTGGATGGTGAGGATGCCACGCATGAAGGGGTGAATCCCGCAATGGTAGGCATAGCGGCCTGGGGCCAAATGAGTCAATTCGAAGTGGCTGTGAGGACGAATGAGCCCGGAATCAAAGGAGCAGTGAGAAAGAGACGCACAGTCATCGGAGACGATAGAATGGGGTTCCGGTGTGGAATTTTCCCACGTAATGGAGGTGCCAGGAAAGAGCCTCATGTGAGTGGGTGAGAAATAGGGCGGACGATGTTGAATCTGAATATGTGATGAGGAGGCCCATAATAATCGATCGCCAGAGGATCCAGCAGCCCAACCCATCACAAAGAGCGAAAAGAGAAGCACAGAGGCCTTGATCTTCAAAGAAGAGACCTGGTGCTGACGGTGATCGAGGCCCATACTGTTCTTTCGGGTCATAACGGTTTTTTGTTGAGTGAGGCTAGGGTTTGATCGTTAAAAACACGGTCCCCTTGCCCCGTTGAATGAGCACCAACACCGAGGCCTTGTCCCCTAGGTCATTCGCAATTTTCTCAAAATCTTTGACAGAGTGAATCTCTTGTCGGTTCAGTTCAAGGATGACATCGCCAGGCCGAACCCCGGCTTGGGAAGACGGAGAATTTGGCTCGATTTTGGTGACCACCACTCCATGGCCTCCCCGCGATTGCCCGGGTTTCACCGGTTCAACTGACAGTCCGGATAGGGCATGGTCACCGGTGATGGCTCCAGGCTCCTTGGTGGTCAGGGCCGTCAAGTCTTTGGGCATTTCCCCTATTGATACCGAGAGCATCACGGCTTTCCCATTCCGCCAAACTTCCAGGGGAACAGGGCTATCCGGACTGGTTTCAGCGACCAAGGTACGTAGATGGGTGGGATTTTTTACGGGTGTGCCATTGTAGGTTCTGACGATATCTCCCCGTTTGACGCCGGCCTTTCCGGCAGGACTTTCTCGAAACACATCCCCGACCAGTGCCCCTTGAGTATCGGGAGCGTCAAATTGGGTGGCAAGGTCTTCGGATAATTCTTGAATCGACACGCCAAGCCAGCCGCGAATGACCTTGCCATGACCGATGAGACTTTGCATAACGTTGTTAACCATCTTACTGGGAATGGCGAATCCAATCCCCATGTATCCTCCGGTCCTGGAAAAGATCGCGGTATTGATCCCGATCAGTTGCCCCTCTAAGTTCACCAGGGCGCCCCCAGAGTTGCCGGGATTGATCGCGGCATCGGTTTGGATAAAATTTTCGTAGTCGACGATGCCAACATTGGCTCTTCCAACGGCACTGATGATGCCCATCGTGACTGTTTGGTTCAGGCCAAAGGGGTTTCCCACCGCTAGCACCAGTTCACCGACATCAAGGGTTGAGGAATCACCCCACGGAAGCGTCGGGAGGCCGGTGACGTCTATTTTGATGACGGCCAGATCGGTCTTCGGATCGGTGCCGATCAATTTGGCCGGGAATTTTCGTTTGTCCCCTAAGAGCACCATGAGCTTCTCGGCCTGCTCCACGACATGGTTGTTGGTGACGATATACCCATCTTCCCTCACGATGACACCGGACCCAAGGCCCTGCTCTTGTCGTTCACGGGGTTGTTGGAAACGACGTTCGAATTCTTCTCCGAAAAACCGACGAAAAAAAGGATCATCAAACAAGGGGTTTTTTTGAGTCTGCTCAGAACGTTTGATGGCAGAGATGTTGACCACGGAGGCCATGGCCTCTTTGGCGACCTTCACGAACGTTTCATTGGAAGCCAGAAGTGGGGTTGATGCTTTCACGATAGGAGGGGAGTCAGCCGCTAACGCGACAGCCGGTTGAGCCGTAGAGATTTTTGAAACGTCTGATGCTGAGGGAATCGAATTATTGCTAGTGGGAGCTTGTGAGCATTGTATGAGGGTGAAACCAAGCAAGCTGATCAATAGCGGGGTCAACACACTTGCCCAATGTGGGATTGAAGACTTCACTTCATTCTTCCAGCGTCTCATTCCTTACTCCCTTATCATGAATATATTGGGTAATATGACTATCCGAGTTGGATGGGGGTTCAAAAAGCTGCTGGCCACCACAACATTGTACCCTATATTTTTGTTCTTGGGACCTTTCAGGGTCAAGATGGATTGTCTGCATTTCGGATAACAATACGTTAAACACTAGACTTGGGGGTGAGTTGAGGGCCAGAGTCCCTTCCTGTGATGACCAGAGTCGCCATGTTCACGAAAAGGCCACATTCTACGACACCAGGGAGGTGCAGTAATATCGTTTCCAAGTTGGCGGGATCGGCGATGGAGGGGATTTGTACATCGAGAATGAAATTCCCGTTATCGGTCAAAAAGGGGTGGGAACCGTTTTGACGCAAGGTGGATGTCCACCCCATGGCTTGAAGGTGCTGTTGAGTGGTTCGCCAACCAAACGAGACAATCTCGACAGGTAGGGGGAAGGGAAGTCCCAGATGAGAACAATGTTTAGCCTGATCGATGATAACAATAAATTCTCGAGCTGCCTGAGCTACGATTTTCTCTCGTAACAGCGCGCCCCCTCCTCCTTTAATGAGATTAAGCTTCGGATCGACTTGATCGGCCCCATCGATGGCGATATCGATGTTCCAAGGATCCTTGTCGCTGAGAAGTGGGATGCCGAGTTGGGAAGCATACGTGGCAGTGGCTTGGGAGGTAGGGACTCCACTGACCCGAAGGCCCTGTTGAATCTTTTCTCCCAGTAGAGTCAAAAAGTGGTGCACCGTCGATCCGGTACCTAAGCCCAAAATTTGGCCTTCTTCGACATAATCGAGAGCTTTTTCCGCTGCAATCCGTTTGTGTTGGTCTGGTGTCAAAGGGATAATGAAGAATGTGTGATGAGTAAGAAGTGTTAGGCGGAAGAATGAGCTGCGATAGAAGCAGCTCCCAGCAGGGCCGTGTGGGTATTTAGGATCACCCGGACGGGAATTTTGGCCAAAAGGCGTTTGTACCGGCCTTTCGCCAAGAAGGCTTTGAGGAATCCTCCTTCCTCCAAAGCCGACAGGATCTTCGGGGCAATCCCTCCTCCAATGTACACTCCGCCGGTCGCTAAAGTCTTCAGGGCCATGTTCCCCGCTTCCGCCCCGTAAATTGAACAGAAAATCTGAAGGGCTTCCTGGCAAATCTTGGGATTTCCCTCCAAGCCTGCTTCAGCGATTAACGCGGCGGGGTCTCCGGTTGGAAGTTTCTCCGCAAACCAAGTCGGTTCGTTTTTTTTGGTGTCTCGTAAAAACTGATAAATAAGATGAAGCCCTGGCCCGGAAAGAATACGCTCGTAGCTGACATGAAGATAACTGGTCCGTAAGTAGCGAAGCAGGTCGATTTCTAGGTCGTTATTGGGAGCAAAGTCGGTATGGCCACCTTCAGAGGGGCAAATATGGTATTTCCCCTCGTTCCATAACAGAATGGATTCACCCAATCCTGTACCGGCGGCCAGGAGGGCTCGGGTGCCATCCGGAGGTGGGGAAGAAGCGGTAGGGTTCAGGTCGATGATTTCATCAGGTCGGAGAAGTTGTAAGCCATAGGCGGTGGCTTCTAGATCGTTGAGCAAGCGAACCGTGGGAAGTTCCAGAAATGCGGCGAGTTTGTCACCCTCTAGGCTCCAAGGAATATTGGTCGTGTGGCAGGTGTTATTCTGTACGGGGCCCGGGACGCCAAAGCAGGCGGCCGTGACTGTGATGGGCTTGTCGGGAGGGTCGGAATCGGTGGACTTGGACTCCTCCTCTTCCATAAAGTCTTCCGGTTCCGGGGTGAGAGGTTCCTCCAGGAATTCGGTGAGGACCTCCTCCAGTGACTCGTAGTCGGCCGTCCAAACCGAGTCTTCTCGAATGGGTTCAACGCGTTCTTTTTCCCAATCGTAGAGGGCCAGGTTGATTTTGGTGCCCCCGATGTCTCCAGCTAAAATCATAGGAATCTTAGAAATGTTGTGGCGAAAACATGTTTTATCTCATCTGAACCCACCATAGCCGATGTAAAATCGTCCAGGCAAGCTGGCAGCTATTTAGCCCCCGATAGTTTGGAACCCTTCGTTATATCCAGGTCCAATCAGCAAATGTCGCCCCCTGTCCTAAAAATTTTCCCTGGCTATCGCGGATATTCCAGACCGTAGCCTGTTCTACGAAAAATCGTTTGCCGGATCGGGAAATCCGAATTCCCCGATAATTCAAGATATACCCCTGGGTTTTGGCCTGATGCAGCATCTGCGCTCGCTCTTCTCGGTTCATCGGTTCGGCGGTCAGGCGGGAGGGGGTGGTCGTGAATTGATCCCAGCTCATTTCCCACAAGTCCAATGCCGTCTGGTTCCCGTAGTTTAAGATGGGATCTTCTTGAATCCCATGGGACGCCACAACAAAAGGACTATGGAAAAGTCGCTTCGCCTGTTCAAGGGGAGTTCCTTCTCGTGGAATGAGTTCCCCATGTAAAAGGGTAGCATAGGCATCCAGGAGGATTTGGGACCAGTCGATCACGTTTTGATTCTGCCAGGTGTTTTCCATTCGTTCGAGCGAGAGCTTGTTCATAAACCGGACAGGACTTTAAACATACGCAACCTTACGATTCGGAAATATTTGGGCTAAGAATGTGAAAGGATTTGTTGGGCCAAAGAATCAGGGGTTTCTTTGTCGGTGGAAAGGATAACATCCGAAGCAGCACGATATTTGGGGGTGCGTTCTTTGAGAATCTCTTCGATTTCTTCCACGAAGGATTTGGTTCCTGACAGAGAAGGTCGTTGAGTGTCTCCAGAAATACGATTGGCAATCGCGGGAATTTCAGCCGTTAGCCAAAATAATTTCCCATTCGACTTGAGAATAGTGACGTTTTCATCTTTGAGGATCACCCCGCCACCCGTATCGATGATTAGATTATCTTGATTGGCCAGTTTTCGGCACATTCGGGTCTCTAGATTTCTAAAATGTTCCCATCCGAATTGCTCTACGATTTCAGGAATGGATTGGCCGGTCTCACGGACGATCTCCGCATCCGTTGAGAACACGGGTCTGTTCAAGCGTTGGCCTAAGATTTTGGCCACGGTGCTTTTCCCCGTTCCGCGGTACCCGATGAGGACAATATTCATGGTCGGAGGCTGCACGAACGTATGAAGGGCATCATGAAAAATGGTCCATCAGAACGTTTCGCATGACTTCTACCGGTGCCGTCTGGCCGGTCCAGAGTTCAAATTGTCCAACGGCTTGATGCAGGAACATTTCAATGCCAGAAATGGTCTGACAGCCCATGGATTGGGCGTCCACAAGCAATTGGGTTTTGAGTGGGTTATAGACGATATCCATCACCGTCAAGCCAGGATGAAGGAGCTCTTTGGGGACACAGCTGTCTCCTACATGGGGGTGCATGCCGATCGGAGTGCAGTGGATGATCAAAGAGGTCTTGGATAATGTCGGCTGCAGGGTTTCCGGATTCAGAGTGAGGTCGGTAATAGAGACCGATGTTTTGGCTCGAAGATCCGCAGCCAAGGCAGTTCGTTCTTGATCGTCGATGCCCAATAGCGTAAGGTCGCCGATACCTTCCTGGGCACAGAGTCCAAAAGCAATGGCACGGGCGGCTCCGCCTGAGCCTATGATCGTCACCGATTGATCGGCCAAGGGAGTGCCGTTGTGTTTCAAGGCTTGAATGGCTCCGGTGGCATCCGTGTTGGAGCCCTCCAGGATTCCTCTGTCTTTGACGATCGTATTCACCGATCCGATATATTTGGCGGTAGTTTCCACGGTGTCCAAAAGCGGTAGAATGGCAACCTTATGGGGAATCGTCACGCTGAGGCCCCGAAAGTGGCCGAGCGCTCGAATACCCTGGACGGCACCCGCCAAATCTTGGACAGGAAACGCCAAATACACAAAATTCAACCCTAATTCTTGAAAAGCCGTATTATGGATGGCTGGCGAAAGGGAATGTTCAACCGGATTCCCCAACAATCCGCATAATTGTGTGCTGGCATTGATTTTCATGATGACTCCAGACCAAAGAGAACAAAAATGAGGACGTCCCGAAGTTATCACATAACCTCACCGAGAAACTCAACTCTAACGGTTTCAAGAAAGTTCGGGGTCTACAGTCCGAGGGATGGACCTGAGGAAAGGGAACGGAAAGGGGCGGTGTATTCCGGAGAGCAGGGTCCTACTCCCCGGAGTTACACAATGTGACGTCCGGGGAAGTTATCGAGACGTTTTTTTCCGTCCCGTGGTCTTCTTCATGCGAACAGTCGCTTTTTTGGCTGGTTTCTTTTTGGTCACTTTCGGCATGGTTTCACCTCCCTTCAAAAATAAATAGTAGGCAATTCTATCCACGTATATCGGCAGGCCTGTCAAAATCCTGAAGGATTGATGGGAATATTTTTCCTGGCCGGACAAAAAATTCCCTAGGAACTCTAAGATGGCATCCCAGATTTCAGTTCTCGTTCGCTAAAGGACGGGGTGAGTTACTGTGCAATCAAGAGAGCGGAGTGGGGGAAAGATCTTGATGCCTGGAAAGGTGGATGTGGAAGATGGTGCCTTGCCCTAGGGTACTTTCGACGGTAATCGTACCCTTGTGTAAGTCCACCAGTTGTTTCACGATGGAGAGTCCCAATCCCAATCCCTGAGTACCGATTTCCGGGGTTCGATGGGCCTGAAAGAAGGGCTGGAAGAGATTGGCCAGTGATTCCTCAGGAATTCCGGGACCCGTGTCGGACACGGTCAGGAGGATGTCTTGGGGAGGGAGGGGTTCGGCTTTAACGGTGATTTGCCCTTCTGACGGGGTAAATTTATGAGCATTGTGGACCAAGTTGGTCACGATCTGATGAAGGCGGTCCGGGTCTCCCATCACCACAAGTTCTTCCTCGGGAATGCTCATCTGTAACTGCTGGTTTTTTTTCTGGGTGAGGGGGAGAAGTTCCTCGGTAGCCTCCTTGAGCAAGGTAGTCAATGACACCGGCTGTTGGGAAAGCCGAATCGTGCCGGATTCAATCCGGGACAGGTCCAGCAAGTCGGCGATCATTCGAGTGAGTCGATCGGCATTGGCGATCACGCGTGTCAGGTAGAGATGCTGCCGCTCGGTCAACGGGCCGACCATTTTCTGGAGCATATTCTCAGAAAATCCCTTGATGGAGGTCAGCGGGGTGCGAAGTTCGTGAGAACAATGGGAGAGAAATTTCGATTTCATACGATCCAATTCCTGAAGGCGCTCATTGGCCGACTCGAGATCTTGGTTGACTTGCTGGAGTTCGGCCGTTCGAGCTTGGACTTTGGCCTCCAATCCGAGGTTTAACGCCTCGATTTCGTCATAGGCCATGGCAGTTTCTAAAGCGAGTGCGAGCTGATGGGCGACCGTGGAGACCAAATTTTGCTCAGTGAGTGAAAGGGGTTTTCGATATTGACTCCCCAGCACGAGGACTCCTAAGGCTTCCTGCTGGCTGGTCAGGGAAAGAGCGATTCCGCTCTTCATCCCACAAGACTCAATCAGGGCACGAGTCGTGGAATCCCATGATTCGGAATAATCCAGGGTATCTTCCATGACCAAGGCTTCCCGCGAATGAAGAGTCGAAAGAAACAAGTCCTGGGGAGTCAGGGGAATATCATGGGTTCGCACGGCAGACTGGCATGTTTTTGGGATGCCCACGGCCTCATGGGATTTGAAGGACTTGGTCTGAGGATCCCAGAGCACGATCCAGCCATGGTCATAATGAAGCGAGGCGACCAAGGCTTGCAGGCCAGACTCGATGATGGTCGTCCGATTGAGGGTGGAACCGATTTGAAGGGTCAGCTGGTGCAACATAGTCAGCTCATCCACGCGTCGTCTGACCTCGACCAGGATATGTTCCTGCTGCAGATAGGCTTCACGGAGTTCCTCATGGCGTTGCTCCGCGGACTCTAACTGCTCTTGAATGATTTTTCTGCCCTCCTCCAATTCTGTGCGATCTCCCCACAGGCGACCGGCCAGTGGCAATAGCAACAGGGGAAAGAGGCCAAACCCGGAATGAACCCACCAAGGCTGGTGGGGGAGCAGAACCGTGAAGATGCCGATCGTGGCGAGGGCCAACAGGATCCCGGTGAGGATCCATCCCCAAATGGACTGTTCTTGGGGTTCCCAGCGAAATTCCCATTCGCAATAGGGAGCACCGTCGGCGATACAACAGGTATCCTGAATCACCGAGGCCTTTTTCCCGAACATGCGTGCGGGTACTTCCGCAATGGTGGCTTTGGTCGTCTCACATACTCGTTCCGCGCAACCGTACAAATATTCCCCAAACTGAGACACTGAAGATTCGGAAAATTGCAATCGCATGACCGCATGGCCGTTGGTGACCGACACCACGGAGGGTTGGAGAGCCCCTTTGGTAAATTTTTCCACAAAGTACGGAAAGAGGCGATAAATCTGGGTGATCGAAAAGGGCCGTCCTAAAATCTGGATGATGGGGGAAAGAAATTGGGAACGGCCGAGATTGAAATGAAAACGGTCCTCCCCGGAAAGTTGAACGCAGAATTCACTCAAAAACATGACGAATTCATAGGAATAGCTATTCCAGGGATTCTTCAGGAAGTCGATATTGACGTGGTAGGTGCGATCGGGGATGCGATGATTCAACAGGTCCACGAGCTGCTCCAATGTTTGTTCAACCGCTTCGGCACCCTGCGTTCTCGTGACAAGCTCTTCCAGGTATTCCATGTTGGCTCGAACGGTGATTCCACTCACATCTTGAATGGTCTGTCCCTGGAGGTCCTTTCCGAAAGGGCGAAACTCCATTAAGGGGCGTTCCAAAATTCTGTGAGATTTTGGTAGTAGAGGCATGATCAATCCGATCAGACGAACGGTCAGCAGGAGAACTCTAAAGGAATTGGTGAAAAGGGTGAAGAGGCCGGGTGAGATTTAAGGGTGGGGAACTAGAAATTCATGCGTACACTCACCGCCCCCACGTGGAGAGTGGTGTCCCATTTTCCATTCACCAAAAACTGCTGATTGTTCGTAATTTCGCGTTCCCGGTACAACAAGACTTGATAGGCGAGGTCGATGCCTAAGGCCTCAGCTCCAAACAAATTGCAGGGCACCACCCCCAAGAATTTTCCCGTACCATGGCAGAGGAAGCCCATCCCCACCGCGATCGTATTGAAATTCGCATCGGGGTTGGAAGGATCAAAGGTTCTATCCCGGACCGGGGTTTGGGAGTAGATATATCCGGCTCTCAAGGACACGTCCCACTGTGGAAGGATAGGAGGGGATAAGGCTTTAAATTCGGTGCCGGCCATGATGATCCAGGCATCCCCATAGTTGCGGGGGTTGGGAATAGTGGCCCCGTTCGAGAGTTGGAGGTTGAGATCCTCAAAGTCGGTCCAATCCGCATACTCCACATCCACTTCTAGTTTCCATTCATGCTGAGGATTGCGAATGGGCCAGGCGGCAACGGCCCAGGTGTAGACATTCGGCAATTCAACCGTGGTTCGAGCATCAGCCAATTTTGCCCCACCGGCAAGAAAATCCCCTTCCAGGTCCAAGTCGGCCCCATGACGATAGACGAACCCAAAATTCATGAGAGGCTTTCCCATAGCATTGCGGATGGGAGTCCATAGTAGGCTCAGGTTAAACCCTAAAGCTGTATCGTCTCCATTGGCCTCCAGGCCGGTTCCTGGGGGAATCCCAAAGGGATTGCCGGGAGCCGCCACCTGGTGGAGTTCAGCATGTCCCTCTCCTAAAAAATCCGCAAAAGTATAGATGTCGACTCCGCCACCGATCGCAATGTAATCATTGAGGCGATACGCTAGTGTGGGTTTAATATCCATCAGTGGAAGGGAGGCAGAGGTATTGACCGGAGCGATGAGGCTATCCTCAGGATATCGCACTTGAAGGGCAAAGGGGGTGGTTAACCCGATTCCCACGGTCCAATTGGGAAGACCGGTCAATCCCAAAGCCGGCAGATGGGCGGTGAGGAATAACGCAGTGGGAGGTGGATTGGCGATCGTGCCACCAAGGTCCCCTTTCACCTTAGGGCCGAGAGCACTATCAAATCGAACTTCGCCCCCAATAAACAGGGTTCCCCCTGAAAACTGGATCCCGTTGAGTTGGGTCATCCCCGCTGGATTATAATGAAGAGCGGAAGGGTCGTCCGCTTGGGCTGAAAAGGCAGCTCCTTGCCCGGTGGCTGAGGCTCCTTGGTCTAGGATTCGAAATCCTTCACCGAAAACCGTGGAGACCATCCCCAATACACTGAAGAGGCAAAGGAGTATACTGACACGTACCACACAGATATACCAAGGTCTCACATCTCCTCCATGAGAGTGGAATAAAAGGGGGGATTGCGCGCCAGTGTACGAAAAGTCTTAATAGAACGCAATCTTGAAGAGGGGAGGGGAGCTGAAATAGCCCAACGGGATTTTTTGTCAAGTCAGAAGTGACCCATGTCCTGGAGTCAGGTCTGTAAACGAAAGTCCTCATTCCATTCAATACATCGGCCAGGGAAAACAGCAGATGGAGGCATGCATGCGAGTGAAAAAACTCTTACATACCCGGATGCGGGTGAGTGACATGGAACAAACCCTGACGTTTTACCGAGATATTCTCGGTCTAGACATTGTCGAGAAAAAAATTTCTCCGAGGGGGTCACAGTTGGCATTTTTGGCAGTGCCTAACAGTGAAGAATTGATCGAGCTGTGTAGCTTTCCGGCGAGCGGGTCGGTTTCGGTTCAAGAAGACCTCGTGCATTTGGCCTTTGAAGTCGATGATATCCAACAGACCATTCAAGAGCTCAAACAGAAGGGGATACCCATCACGGATGGGCCGACCCAAACGTCTTCCGGAAGCACCTTTATCTTTATCGATGCACCGGACGGGTATGAAATCGAACTGATTCAGCGGCCTGATGGGGTGGCCATTGTGTAAGGAGTTTGAGGAGCGCTTAGCAAGAGCATGAAGTCCGCAAAGATCTCTTCCAAAGATCCAATCTCGGGAAAATTGGAGCACCTCCCTCCCAAGCCAGGGGTGTATCTCTTTAAAGATCAAAAAAACGACATCATTTACATCGGAAAGGCTGCCGTCTTGACTGACCGGGTGCGGTCTTACTTTCAACAGTCATCGGACCTGACTCCCAAAACACGGGTGCTCATGTCCGTGGTCAAAGATCTGGAAACGATCGTCACTCAATCAGAACTCGAAGCCTTGATCTTGGAAAGCAACTTGATCAAACAACATCGCCCGCGATTTAATGTCGTCCTTCGCGACGATAAGCAGTATCCGTACCTTCGTCTCCCGATACAAGAAGATTTCCCCCGGTTGTCCATCGTGCGTCGAGTCAAAAACGATCGGGCTTTGTACTTCGGGCCGTATGTGCCGACCGGAGCGATGCGGGAGACGCTAAAAATCATTCGACGAGTATTTCCCTTGGCCACCTGTACCATCGATATCGATGGGACTCTGGATCGTGCTTGCCTTGAGTTTGAAATCAAACGCTGTATGGCGCCCTGCACCGGGAACCAAACGAAGGAAGAATACCATCAGATCGTGCGACAGGTACGGTGGTTTCTGGAAGGACGGGATAAAAAACTTTTACAGTCCCTCCGTGATGAGATGCAAACGGCGGCTGAGAAAGAAGAATTCGAAGAAGCCGCTCGTTTACGAGATCGAATCTATAAAGTGGAACGAACCCTGGAAAAACAACGAGTCACGCAAATTGGAGCCTTGGACCAAGATGTGATTGGGTTGGCTCGGGACGATGGGGCGGTGGATATCCAATTACTCTTCGTGCGTGGGGGACTGTTGATCGGTCGCCGGGATTTTTTCTGGAGGGATGCCCGTGAGGCGACCGATGAAGAAATGATCAGATCCACACTCGAGCAGTTTTACGTGAAAACCGTGGTCCCCCCCAAAGAAATACTCTTACCAGTCCGATGTGAAGATCAGGAATTGATCCAGCGTTGGTTGTCAGATAAAAAAGGAAAAGCCGTGCGTGTATTGGTCCCCGAACGAGGGGTGAAATCTCAGCTCCGGCAACTGGCCCAAGACAATGCTAAGTTGGCGCTGGACGAACATGTACGGCTCGAAGCCGAGTCCCAGGAAGCCGTGCTGGAATTGCAACGCTTATTGGGTTTAAAGGAAACCCCGACCAGAATCGAGAGTTTCGACATTTCCAATACCATGGGCACCCATTCGGTGGCTTCGATGGTGGTCTGGGAACATGGACGGATGAAAAAACGGGATTACCGGCGATTTAAGATTAAAACGGTGGAAGGGGCCAATGATTTTGCCAGTATGCATGAAGTCGTGAATCGACGGTATGGGGGTTCCTTGGCCACGAAACCGGAAAAAGTATTGCCTCCTCCCGATGTGGTGTTAATCGATGGAGGTATCGGGCAATTAGGGTCAGCCAGAGAAGCTCTGCAAAACCTTGGATTGGCAGATATGGCGATTTTCGGTCTTGCCAAAGCCAAGGGGGAAAAAGAAGAACGCATTTTTTTCCCGGGGAGGAGAGCGCCTTTCATTCTTCCCTTAAAATCTCCCGCCTCCCGGCTTGTCCAAACCATTCGGGATGAAGCCCATCGGTTTGCGATTACGTACCATCGAAAACTGCGAAATCAGGCGCTTATACCCGTCAACACTTCTTCTTCTCGAAAAAAAACTTAGGCAAAAGAGCCTCCGGTTTCTTTGGAAGTGGTTCCTCAGGATGAGGACTTCTCAAGGAAGCCCCTCGCCCATCGTGTGTTCCAAGGAGAATGGGAGATGTATCGGTTGTGAAATTTATTTCGACATGTCCGCAAAACATCTCGTTTAGTGGATGTTCTTGGAGACCAAGGAAAATTGTGATCAATAATTTTAGGCCATAGCCGAAGAAATATCATCACATTCCAATCCCGATCTCCCTCTCTTCCTTCCCTCTCGTCATAATGGAGTCCTGAGCGATGAGCAATGAACAATTTGATACCTTAGTCAAAAAACTTGAAGGCGTCGCAAAGAAACAGCCGCTGCAGTACAAGGTTCGAGTATTAGGAATGGCCCTGCTCGGCTACCTGTACCTGATGGCCATATTAGTAAGCATTCTTGGGGTTGGTGCGGGGGCTATCTGGCTTGCCTTGGGCTGGGATGGGGAAAGTTCCGGTGTGCGGTCCGGGGTGTTAGGAAAAATATTGATTGCATTAGGAGGCTTGGCTTTTGTGGTGCTTCGAGCCATGTGGGTGCGGGTCCCTCCCCCGGAAGGAATTCCCTTGCAGCGACAAGCATTCCCCGAATTGTTTCGTATTTTGGATACCATGCGGCGGCATCTGAAGGGCCCCAAAATTCATGCGGTGCTCTTAACCGATGTGTTTAACGCGTCGGTCTCTCAAAATCCCAGGTTGGGAATCTTTGGATGGCCGAAAAACTTCCTCGTGTTGGGACTTCCCTTACTGCAGTCGGTGTCCTCTCAACAATTAGAAGCCATTCTAGCCCATGAGTATGGGCATCTTTCCGGTGCCCATGGGAAATTCAGTGCCTGGATCTACCGGATTCGGATGACCTGGTATCAATTGATGGAGGCTTTTGATCAAGAAGAACGATGGGGAAGGGGCATTTTTCAAAAATTTTTCGATTGGTACGCTCCCTATTTTGGGGCCTATTCATTCGTCCTAGCTCGGTCAAATGAATATGAGGCCGATCGCTGCAGTGCGGATCTCACGAGTCCGAAATTAGCCGCCGATGCGTTGACGGCCATTTACCTGAAGGGAGAAACCCTCCATAAGAATTTTTGGCCGTCGGTGTACGGAAAGGCAGATCACATGCCTGCCCCGCCCCCGCTTATGTATGTGGAGATGGGGAAGTTCTTGCGTGAGGGAGGGCCTGGCGCCAAGCTATCGGATATTCTCGAGCGGGTGATGGCTGAGGAAACGGGGAGTGCAGATACCCATCCAGCCTTAAAGGAGCGGCTGACCGCATTAGAGCAGGAAGCCAGGATTCCCGAACCTCTGGGGGCCACCGCCGCGGAAGTGCTCTTGGGATCGCAACATGAGAGGCTCGTCCATCATCTCTCTCAGGAATGGGTGGGGCAAGTGGAAAAAGGATGGAGGGAACGACATGAATGTGTCCGATCATCCATGGAACGATTGGAAGAATTGGAAGCTCGTCATGGACAGGGCGACTTCACGGATGAAGAAGCCTATGAATTGGCAAAGTTGTCAGAAGAATTCAGAACAAGAGGCGAGGCCCTCGATCGATACCAGGCGGTCTTAACTCTCAATGACACACATGTGAGTGCTCAGTTTGCCCTAGGCCGGCTCTTGCTTGATCAGGACAATGAAGGGGGCATCAACCAAATTGAACGGGCACTGGAATTGGATCCTGAAGCCACCTTAGAGGGTTGCCGGGAGGTGTATCGGTTTTTAAAAAGGCAAGGCAGAACTGAAGAAGCGGAAAGATATAAGCAACGCTTCGACGAACGCGCGGACTTTGAGCAACGAGTTGAGGCGGAACGGGATGAGTTGTCATTGGACGATACCTATGTCGCTCACGAGCTGTCTCATGAGGCTGTGACGGCTCTGGTTGATCAACTCAAAGGCTATAAGGCGATCGCCAGAGCCTATTTAGTCAGAAAGCACACTGTCCTTTCGGAGAAACCTCTTTACGTCTTAGGAGTGAAAGGCACCTGGTATTGGTACTGGATTTCCAAAGACGGCGAAAATTGTTCCAATTTGGTGAAAAGATTGGTTGACGATATTTCCTTTCCGGGAGAAGTAATTTTCCTGGTGCTTGATGAGCAGAATCCCAAGTTCATGAAAACCTTCTCGGCTATTCCAGAGGCCCTGATTTACGAGCGAGGGAAAAAAGAAAACATCATCTGGGAGAATAAAAACGCCGTTCAAGAACCCAAGCTCTCTTAATCTAAGAAATGAAGCTGGCTCAAGTTCTGGGTAATGACACCGAAGTGGTCATAGAAGGAACCCTATTGGTTTTGGAGAACCTTATGGAATGCCCACGATGTCAAGGAACGATGGTGGTTGACCACTTTGTGGATCTGGCGACCAGTGGTGAAATTTGGATGCCAGGGTGGCGGTGTCTGATGTGTGGGGAAATCGTGGATCCCCTGATTGAAGATAATCGTCAACAACAACGCCAAGGACAAGAAGGACCCGTGGAGATCTCTCAATCCACCGCCCAACTTCCCACACCGCTAGCCGTCGGCTCCTCGAAAGGCCCATCCTCCTCTTCCTGACTTCTCCATCTCGAGTGCCTATTTTTCGGGTATTCCTCCCACACTACCCATATTCCCCTCTCCAACATCTCTGCCTTTGATTGCTTGTCGGGTCCCTCCCGCTATGCTAGATTCTTCAACCAGGAAGGACGATAAAAACGACATCTTGTCGACCCACTTCGCGAAGCCATCCCAAGCTTCTCGGGTCGTACCACGAATGTCAGACCATCTTCCTTCTCTGCCAGTGTGAGGCACGGAGCAACCCATTTGCTCTCGGATCTGACCAACTCCTCGTTACGTCAAAGGAATACGGATGTCGAATACCTATGATCATCAGGCTGTAGAGCAAAAATGGCAGACGTACTGGGCTGAATCCTGCACCTTCCAGGTCCAGGAAGATTCCTCTAAGCCAAAATTCTATTGTTTGGAGATGTTTCCCTACCCGTCCGGGAAAATCCATATGGGACATGTTAGGGTCTACGCGATCGGGGATGTGATCGCTCGCTATAAAACGATGCGGGGTTACAACGTTCTCCACCCGATGGGATGGGATGCCTTCGGGTTGCCCGCAGAAAACGCGGCCATCGAAAAAGGGGTACATCCCAATGCCTGGACTCAAGAGAATGTGGCCTATATGAAAGGGCAGCTGCAAAGAATGGGTTTGTCCTATGATTGGACCCGTGAAGTCAATACCTCTCAGCCGGACTATTACCACTGGAATCAATGGATCTTCATCAAGATGTACGAGCGGGGATTGGCCTACCGAAAACGGTCTTCGGTCAATTGGTGCCCCTCCTGTGAAACCGTGTTGGCCAATGAACAGGTGTTAGCCGAAGAAGGGAAAGAAGGCGGGGTCTGTTGGCGTTGTGATTCGGTGGTGATTCAGAAGGAACTCGAACAATGGTTTTTCAGGATCACCCAATATGCCCAGGAATTGTTGGATGCCTGTGACCGCCTGACCGGGTGGCCCAATCGGGTGTTGGCGATGCAGCGGCATTGGCTGGGCCGGAGTGAGGGTGTGGAAGTCGATTTTCCGGTAGTGGAACCCATGGAAGGGCTGACCACTATCCGAATTTTTACCACACGCCCCGATACCATTTACGGTGCGACGTTCATGAGTGTTGCTCCGGAATCCCCGTTAGTCGAACAGTTGATTCAAGGACGGGACGAGGCTTCCGCCGTTCGCACATTCGTGAATCGTGTCTCCCGTTTGGATAAGGCCGCGCGGACCGCGGCAGATCGGGAAAAGGAAGGGATCTTCACCGGTGCCTATGCCATCAACCCGTTCACGAAGGACCGGATTCCCATCTGGGTCGCGAATTTCGTGCTGTATGAATATGGCACTGGAGCGATTATGGCCGTACCGGCTCACGATCAACGGGACTTTGAGTTTGCCGAAAAGTATCAGATTCCCATTCGATTGGTGATTCAAAATCCTCAGGCCAGTCTCCAGCAAGACAACTTGGAAAGCGCCTATGAAGAACAGGATCAGGCCGGAGGGTTGGTGAATTCCGACCGGTTTACCGGACTGTCCGTGCCGGAGGCCAAACAGGCTATTGGGGAATACGTGGAAACTCAACAGTGGGGTTCCCGAACCATCAATTTTCGGATACGCGACTGGGGGATTTCCCGGCAGCGATACTGGGGAACCCCGATTCCGATGATGTATTGCGAAAAGTGCGGCATCGTTCCCGTGCCTGAGGAGGACTTGCCGGTCGAATTGCCCTCGGACGTCCCGTTTACCGGGAAGGGGGGCTCTCCACTCAAAGAATCTCCTTCCTTCGCGAAAGTCACCTGTCCCACGTGTGGAGGGGTGGCGCGTCGAGAGTCGGATACCATGGACACGTTCGTGGATTCCTCTTGGTATTTTCTTCGCTACTGCTCCCCCAATGACCGGACTCAACCGGTGAATGCTCAAGCCGCCGGGTATTGGATGCCCGTCGATCTGTACGTGGGGGGGATAGAACATGCGGTCCTCCATCTGCTGTACGCCCGCTTCTTTACCAAAGTGTTACGGGATTTAGGGCTCACGACCGTGGACGAGCCCTACACCAATCTCTTAACGCAAGGTATGGTCACCAAAGAGACCTATTGGTGCGAAGAGCACAGGTGGCTGTTGCCCGGTGAGGTGAAGAAAGAGAAAGGTCAACGAGTCTGTACCCGGTGTGGGCGAGTCATCGTGGTTGGGCGTACCGAAAAAATGTCCAAGTCCAAGAAGAACATCGCTTCCCCCGAAGAGTTATGTGATCGGTATGGGGCTGACACGGCCAGAATGTTTTCCCTTTTCGCGGCTCCGAACGACAAAGATTTGGAATGGAGTGATACCGGGGTTGAAGGGTGTTATCGATTCTTGAATCGGGTTTGGCGGTTAATCCAGGATTTGAAACCGGTTCTGGAAGGGGAACACTCGGCAGAGGATCCGAAATCTTCCCTGCTGGCGACCAACTTACAAAGAGTCACCCATCGGACCATCAAAAAAGTGACGGAAGATTTGGATCGCGACTTTCAGTTCAATACTGCGATTGCGGCGCTCATGGAACTCGTCAATGAGTTATATAAATGCATGAGAGAGTACCCGGTCGATTCATTAACATCCATAGAACGGAACGCCTGGAAAGTGGCCGGCAAAACCCTGCTGGTCCTCTTGGCTCCCTTTGCCCCACATTTGGCCGAAGAGCTGTGGGAAACACTTGGACATGCTCCGAGCATCGGAAAGCAAGCCTGGCCGGAATTCAACCCCGCGTTTATCGTAGAAGATGAATGGGCCATTCCCCTTCAGGTCAATGGGAAACTCAGGAGTAAAATCGTGGTGCCTGCTGAATCCTCCAAAGACCGAATTCTGGAAATGGCACACAACGACGAAAAACTCAGGGAATGGTTGCAAGGAAAGACTCCTCGAAAAGTGATTTATGTTGAAAAAAAGTTGGTGAATTTTGTCCTGTAACCCTATCATTCAGCGATCATACTCCCGTTTGAAGAAACGAGTCTTCCAGGCCATGATGTTGTCTGTCGGCCTGACAGTTTTGGGGTGCGGGTATCAGTTTTCGGTCGAGGGTCAGGGGCCGGTCATTGGTGGAGGCGGCCAGCAATTGCCTGAGGGCCCTCGGGTGCGGCTGGCTATGCAAACGCTGAAAAACCAAACGTTTCAACCCACGCTGGAGTTTAAATACACTCAATATCTTCGACAAGCCTTGTCCTCGAACGGAAGTGCCAAAATACTGGAAGATCAGGCTGCCGCTGACTTTATCATGCAAGGGGCCATCCTTTCAGTGAAGGTGCCAACGTTGGCCTTTTCGCAAGAGTCCACCCAAGAAAGCCGTGTCCAAGTCCGAGTCGCGGTCACTGTCAAAGACCAAAAGACCAAAAAAGTCCGTTGGTCGCAACGGGCGACGGGGACCGCCGAATTCTTCGTCGGAGCTTCGTCCTCGGGGAGTGGGGCTCAGAGCGGGTTGCAGTTTAATCAGATCCTACAAGATCGAGCGATCGAACAGGCGGGGCAATTAGTCGCGGCGAACCTGGCCAATCAATTTTATGTTGCTCGAGAACAGGGTAGGTTTCAGGTGGGCGAATTCACAGATTCGTCACCGATTCGAGATGAGACCCAGGCGATAGATGCCCAACCCCGCCCTGAAGACCTCATTGGCCCGAGTTCGCTCACCAATTGAACGCATACGCTCAGATTCCTGAATCCGAAAAACACGGATGAGTGGCAAAAATATCTCCATGAAAGTTCATGAGCTCGCTCCTCACCTTAAGCGGGATGGCCTCGGTCCCCTCTATTTAGTCATGGGAGAGGAGGCCTACTTTCGCGATCAGGCCCTGAGCATTCTTCGTCATGCGGCAGCCTCACTCACAAATACCGAGGCTGATAAAACAGCCTCATCCGGAAAAACAGGCGGTATGTTTGAAGCTGATTTGGTGTATGGGGATGAAACCGATTCCTCGGAAATTTTAACCTTTGCCGAAGAAGTGTCTTTTTTTTCGACCCATAAACTCTTGATCGTCAAATGGGCCGATAAACTGGCTGCCCGAATGGGTGAGGCGCTGATTCCATACTTTCAGGATCCCAACACATCAACCACGCTCGTGTTGGTCGCGCCTAAGCTGGATGGGCGGACCAAGTGGGTGCAAGATCTCAAAAAACGGGCCATCATGGTGGATTGTGCTCCACTGTTTGAAAATCAGCGAGCCATTTGGGTCACCCAACGTGCCAAAGTTATGGGTTTGAACGTCGAGCCAAGCGCCTTGGAAGCCTTGAAAGATCAAGCGAGCGAAGGCTTGTACGCCACGGCAGGGGAGATGGAAAAATTGATGACCTTTTTGCCTGAAGGGCAGAAAGCTTCGGCCCACGATGTCGAAAGGGTGCGGGGAAAACCTCCGGGAATATCCGTATTCGATTGGTCCGAAGCCGTGGGGAAGGGAGATCATGTTCGGGCTTTGCACATCGTGGCAAAAAACCTGGAAATCGGGGAAGCTCCTCTCAGGATGTTAGGAGCATTTTTGTGGCAAATGCGACGAATCTGGAAAGTACGCGATTTAATAGATGAGGGGAAAGATCCTGCACAGGCCGTCCGCAAAGCTGGAATTCCCCCTTTTCGCGCCAGGGAGTTTCTGCAACAGGTGCACTATTGGAAGTCGGAGGAATTGAGAAAAGCCTGGCCGGTCTTTGCCCATGCGGACTCAGCCTTGAAAGGGGGGCGGGCTGCGGCTCCCAAACTCATTTTGGATGACCTGGTCATTCGGTTGTGTCAGGGCAAACAACGGGAAGAAGGATCGAGGAGAGCCTCTCGAACCAAGGGAGTCTCTTCAAGAAAGCCCGTGCAGAAATGATTCAAGCAGAAGAAAGCTACAGTGTGTTGACGCGAGTCGCCAGACGGGAAATCCAACGCGAAGCGGTATTCCGATGGAGGGTCCCCTTGGTGACAGCCTTATGAAGCTCAGAGGTGGCTTCACGCAGGGAAGTTTGCGCGGCCTCGGTGTTTTTTTCTTGAACCGCTCCATGGACCCTTTTCATGAAGGTCCTGACCCGGCGTAGGATTGATCGGTTGCGTTCCTGCCGCTTGACTGATTGGCGTGCGGCTTTGATTGCAGACTTATGTCGATTAGCCATGAATTCCTCCAGTGAGTTGACAACCTTTACAAATACCACAGACTTCTGAAATGGGTCAACTCGGCTGATGAACAATCAAAGGTTGGAATCACGTGTTGAATAAAAAAAACCCGGTTGCCGATCGGCCGAAAAATCTTATAAATAAAGGGGTTCAAGCTCGTAAGCCAGCTTGCGAGGGCTGAAAACCTCTGATAAACTCACCGCTTCCCCGTCAACCTCGACTCTTCTGTGGTGGGTGTAGCTCAGTTGGTTAGAGCGCCGGATTGTGGATCCGGAGGTCGCGGGTTCAATTCCCGTCACTCACCCCATACACTTTGATTAACCTCAGGCGGCCTACCTTCATTTCCTCCATATCAGGACAATCATAGGTGCCGGAGAAAAGGATAGGTGAGAAGTGTTTGGTAGTAGTCTTCAAGCCCACGTAAACCGCAGTATTGGGCAACTCGCTGTCTGGTTTGACTTGAAAGCCATCCACTCAACCGGGCCGGCATCCCGAATTTAATTTGATAGCTATACCAATACCGGGTGAACCGTGGTCGGATTCCTCCGGATAAGAAGCAATTGACCGAAACGCTATCCCTTGAACCGTAGACTGAGTGTAATGAGCCGCAGGGAATAGCAACGGCATCTCCAGGTTCTACCCAAGTCTCATAATATGGCACGTTTTGGGCGGATTTGCCCGTAGCGATGCCTTCTTGTTGAAGGACAGCACTGACGTATTTATTGGTGGGGATGTGAAGGGTATCCTTGGCTTCATACACAATGACACGTTTACGTCCTGATACCTGGATAAGAAGGTTGTCCCAGGCATCATAATGCAGATTCGGAGGAGCACTCCCCACCCAAAGAACAGGGACTTGCGTTTTCCATCCCTGGAAGACCGGCATTGCACACAAATCTTCGTACATTTTTAGAGAAACCTCTAATAATAGTGAATTGCCTCGCGAGGGAACGGATTGTTTAGTAAGAGAAACTTCCAGACTGGGGGAGTATTCTTCAGGTTCCTTGGTGCAAATATCTTTCATGCACCCACGTATACCACGAAATCCTTGGTTTAAAAATTGTACTGGAGCCATACCGTGGTCTTGTTGAAGCTGGGTCATGGTGAGATTGGCGATGGAAGGAGGTAGATATTGGCTAACCCGAAATTTAGCAGGTTGCCCAAGGGAAAGGGTGCGTTTGAAATGTGGCCCCTCTATTCCCCCTAAATCACTAAACGAGAGTTCCTTCTTAATCATGGGAGTATTCCCATCGGACCAATTGGTTAGCCCTGCAGGAATTTATGAGTACCGAGCACATTGTTTTCTCAGCATGGATCAGTCTCGGTTAAGATCTTTTGTTAAGTCAAATGAGGGAATTTCCCCATGCACCGATGGTCACAAAAGTTTAAACGTCAATTTTCTCGCTTTGGAAAAATTGGGCCATGCCCCCAATAGTAGGACAGTCAAACAATATGGTCATAGGGAGGTCATGACCGAACTGTTTAGTCATTAAGTTTCGTAAACGAATGGCGGTGATGGAGTCACCTCCGAGCTCGATGAAATCGTCGTCGATTCCAATTGGGGCGATCCCCAATACATTTTCCCAGATTCTGACCAGGGTTTCTTCGTGAGAGTTTGAGGGGGCTCGATAGCTGGTGCTGAGATTCAGTCGCGTTCGTCCTTCGCTTTCACGTACCCGTTTCCGTTGCCGGACATGCTCAAGTGGTTTCCCCAGTGTCAGAACATAGGTGGGAGGGGCATTGCATGACACCAGCCTGCGAAAAACCTCGAGTCCAGCCTTGACAGGTACTCCGAATCCATAGCGATCGCGAAATTGTTGGAATGAGGCACGCCAGGGATTTGGATCTTCCTGAATCTTGAAGACAATTTTTCCGATATGCTCAGCTAGTGCCATACGTTGTAGGCCCTGGGCTGCTTCTGTGATGGGGATGACAGTCGTCGGCACGGGGTAAAGCTCACGTTTCTGGAACCGAAGCATTAAGGCATTAAAGAGACGGGGCACGATGGGATCCTGTGTCTCGAGCATCTGGCCCAGATCGATGGCGTGATACGTAAGGTTATTTCTGAATGGGTACAGGCCGAGTTTGGTGTCGGCATAAATGTCTCGTTTTCCGATTTCAAGGAATCTTCCTCGATAACGGAGGATCTTGAGACTTGAGGTAATGTGGTCTCCTGCAAGGGAATTTAAGACGACATCTACGCCTTCTCCTCCTGTTTGATATATGATGTCTTCCATGAAAGCCAGGGATCGCGAATCCATCACATGGCTAATTCCCAGATCCCTAAGGAACTGACGCTTTTCCTCGCTCCCGGCTGTGGCAAAAATTTCAGCACCAATCTTTTGTGAAATTTGAACGGCCGCGAGACCTACACCTCCAGCTGCGGCATGGATCAAAATTCGCTCATTCTTTCGTATTCGAGCCAGCTCATTAAGCGCATAGTCGACCGTTAAAAATATGATGGGAATGCCAGCGGCTTCTTCCATGGTGACGTTAGGCGGGATGGGTACCACAAATTCCGTTGAAGTAGTTACTGTGGTGGCAAAGGACTGTTGTGCGAGAGCGACGACGGGGTCACCCGGACACAGATCGGTGACTCCTGGTCCAACATGCTTGACAATGCCACTGCATTCAACCCCCAGAGAAGCGGGTTCCCTACCTTCACGAGGCAACTGGTCGAGCGTGGCCAGAACATCACGGAAATTTAAGCCCGCCGCTATGACTTCAATTTGAACTTCACCGGGGTTCGGTAAGCGAGGCTCGACGTTTTGAAATTCTAGTGCGTGCAGGTCTCCGGGCTGGCTCACGACGACCCGACGGTCCTTCCCCCGTTCATTTTTTTCGGTAAGCAGGCTTTGTTTATGTAGGTCAGCGGCACGTTCGAGATGTGAGCCTTGAACCTCTCGCATGACATAGCCCTCGATATCGATAAGGGTTTGACCGGTGCCGTCAAAAAACTTCACATCGAAATTCTTAGAGCCCTTCCTTATGTTGTGGGTGCTTTGCACGAAAAACTCTTTCCCAAGGGCCTGGTAAATCCGGATTGCCTCCCACGTATACGGCACCGAATCGGCGGTATGTTCCCGCAGGGGTATATGGAGGCCGCGGTCAAACATCGCGGGATGCAGATCATACTCCAGAAGGTCTGAGACATACTCCTCCGGAAGAACGATTTTCGCCCAGGTGGATTTTCCTTCAACCTTTTTTCCCTGAATACATTCCCAACCCCATCTGGACCCCAAAGAGAAGTCTCGAGAATTGGAAGTTTTTTCAGTGAATGGGGAAAGCGTTGAAGGAAGGGAATCGATTGCTTGGTCAGGACAGGACTGAAGAATGCTGAGTGCCCCCTGCATATTGAGGACCCAATCCGAACTGGCATGATCGATTCGTGAGCGGACTTGGAATTGTTCAATGTCTCCCTCATTCATGAAAACGATTTCGATTTGGGTTCCCGTTTTTTCTACGAACAAAGGACGCAGTAGGGCCACGTTTGTCAGTTCTATGAAGGAGTGACTTCCCAGGTGATCAACATATGCTGCCCGCACACATTCAAGGATGGCTACGGCAGGGAGAAGGGATCGGCCTTTGAAGCGATGTTCGAGGACCCAATTGTCCCCGTCACAAAGCAACCCACGATAGGTCACTTGTCCATCGGTCCGCTCCTGCCGGGTTTTTAGGAGCGGGTGGTTAAACGCTCTCGAATGACGAATGGTGTGAAGTTCCCCGGTCGAGACCGCAGCCGCATCTTTCAGAAAAGATACCGCCATTCCAATTTCTTCGAGTGGTCCATACCCAATAGCCAGGCTCAGACCTCGTGTCCGACGTGACCGATGTGCCATAAGCACATCCAGGACGGCATTGGCTCCGCTATAGGCAATCTGGCCATCTGTCGCTACGGAGGAAGCTTGGGAGGAGATACACACAAAAAAGTCCAACATGGACTCTGAAAAAATCTTTTCGAGGTGGAATGCTCCTTGTACTTTGGCCCCGAAAGTACTTTCGGAGTTTTCTTTTGTCTCCAAGATGACTAACCGTCGACTGCCTCCCCCGGCACAATGTACAACACCATGTATGCTTCCAAATCGAGCCTTCGCTTCTTCAACTGCAGATTGGAGGCTTTCCAAATCGGAGGTGTCGGTCTTGATGATCATCAGATCGGCACCGCGTTCCTCTAAGGCTTGAAGGCGACGCAGAGCATGTCCAACTCGGTCATCGATGTGCACATAATCCGACCATTGGTCTCTCGGGGGTGGGTCCCAACGAGAGGTGAGAACCAAGCGGGCATTCGAGGTCTCGAACAGAGTTTTGGCAATCTCCAGCCCAATATCTCCCATTCCTCCTGTGATCAGCACAGTGCCGTGTTGTCGCAATCGACTATTGCCCAGTGGTGGACTGGGTAGCGTATAGAGTTCTTCGATAAAATGCCCTTCTGGACGGAGCAAAACGATTGATGGCCCGTCGCTGTTTTGACTTTCGGCGATAATGGAATCCATAAGCCATTTGGGGTTGGGTTCGTCGATCCCCGATGTTATGTCAACTAATCGCATCGTCATTCCCGGAAATTCGTTAGGGATATTCCGCAACGGTCCGATCAATGCTCCTTTTTCGGCATGAAGTTGTCCCGACTCATGTTCTCTCTGGCGTAAACCATCGGCCACGATCAATACGTCAAGATGGTCACACATCGCCAGTTCATTGGCGGCCTGTGTGAAGGCCACTAGGGTATGAAAGCCTTTTTCTGCAGATTGGGTAAAGGCTTTTGCCGTGTTATGCTCCTCGGATGCTCCGGTGACTGACCAAAGGAAAAGGACGGATAGTCTTGCTCCTTCATGCCGACCGGACAGTTTTTGCAGCACCTTCTTCAGGTCATCCTTTGATGATGGACGAACCTCAAAGGTGTCGGGCCTGCTTGTTTCAGCAAAGGTCTGACCAGGCAGCAATTTCACAATGCTCTGTTTTTGGGTCGTGAGTGATTCACCGATGGCCTCACCAAGGCCTAATTCATCGCAGAAAATTAACCATGTTTTTGTGTTTTGGAGGAGATCAACGGCAGGGAGGTCTGTCTTTCTCCAGGATGTTTCGTACAGATAGAGCGTTTGGTCAGGTTCTGTTTCTAACTGGCCCGGATCAAGCCAATAGGGTTGCCGTTCAAAGGGATAACTCGGCAACTCCACCATCGTTGGGATGTCTTCACCGTGGAATTGTCTCCAATTTATGGTCACCCCCTTACACCAGAGGGATCCGAGGGCCACGAGAGCGGAGTGAGGCTCATTATGATTAGAGAACACGCCGGTTTTTAGGGTCGAAATGGTATCCAACTCTTTGTCATGTTGACGCACCAAATCGGAAAGCGTGTGTCCAGGTCCAAGTTCAAGGAATACGGGTTTGGAATCTGTGAGAATGCAGTCAATCCCATTCGAGAATCTGACGGTATGGCGTACGTGATTAGACCAGTAGGCAGGATCCATCGCTTGTTTCGCGGTGAGGGGTTGACCGGTGGTATTGGAAATGATCGGTATCTGCGGTGGAAGCAGTTCGATGGTGCCCAGGATTTTGTGAAATTTTTCAAGAGCCGGCTCCATCATCCAGGAATGAAAGGCGTGGGAGGTATGTAATCGACGGGTTTCTATCCCTGCTGCCCCCACTTTTTCTATAAAGCGGCCCAAACTGTCGCCGGGTCCTGATACGACACTGATCTTAGGGGCGTTGACTGCGGCAATCTCTAAGTCGTTCGGGAGAATGGCCTGAACCTCCGACTCGGGAAGAAATACGGCGCCCATTTCTCCCGGATCACACTCCTGCATGAGCTTTCCACGATGCACCACCATTCGCAATGCGTTCTGTAGTGAGAACACTCCAGCAAGGCAAGCCGCGACAATCTCACCGATTGAATGGCCCACCATTGCCTTGGGTTCCACGCCCCATGAGAGAAACAACTTCGCGAGGGCATATTCGACGACGAACAAGGCTGGCTGGGTGTAGGCGGTTTGACGAAGCAATCTGGCCTGCTCATCTGTCGGACTCTGCCCGTTCGTATGAATGATCGTTCTAAGATCGATGCCGAGGTCTTCATTCATGAGATCTGCACAGTAATCAACGGTTTCTTGGTACAGAGGCTCCCTGTTGTAAATTTCCTCTCCCATGCCAGGTCGCTGGGCTCCCTGACCGGGAAACAGGAAAACCATTGATCGATCATTCCACTCGGCTTTGCCCTCTGCCAAAGGGGGTTGAGACAGTAAATCTCTAAGACGAAGCTGTCCGTTGCTCACCTGAAAACAGGCTCTGTGGGACATCGGCATGCGGCCAGTCTGCAGAGTGCGGGCGACTGCTGCTAAATCCGGGGATGATTTTCGATCAAGAAATATGACAAGGTCTGAAATTTTTCGTTTGAGAGCTGGAGCTGATCCGGCAGAAAATACAAACAGCTGTTCCCGATCTGAGGAAGCTGGCGTTTCTTGTGGGGTAAATTCTTCAAGAATCAAATGGGCGTTAGATCCTCCAAACCCAAAAGACGACACCGCTGCACGGCGCGGCCAGGAGGCTGGGGACCAATCCACTGGAGTGGTGTTGATGTAGAAAGGACTCTGTTCGAGCTGTATATGGGGGTTAAGGTGAGTGAAGTTGGCCAGAGGGGGTAATGTTCGATGCTTTAGAGCCAAACAGGTTTTTATCAGACTGACCACCCCCGCGGCCGTCCGCAAGTGTCCCACATTGGCTTTGACCGATCCTAGAGCGCAATACCCCTCTTGGGTCGTATCGTGACGGTAGACATCGGCAATTGAGGAAACTTCGACAGGATCACCAAGCAGTGTGGCCGTGCCATGGGCTTCCAGGTAGCCAATGGTTTGAGCACTAACTTTTGCGTCGCGAAGCGCGCTCTCGACGGCGGCGCGCTGGCCTTCAGGGCTAGGCGCGATAAAGCTTTCCTTCTCAGGTGGTTTTCCATCGTTTGAAGTTGCCGTACCGCCGATCAGAGCAAAGATTGGATTGCCATTCGCTAGGGCATCTGCGAGTGGGCGAAGCACCACTATTCCCACACCACTGCCAAAGATCGTACCGTCTGCTGCCTTGTCAAATGGGCGAATTCGTCCGGTGGCGGATAACATTCCTTCCACGGTGGAGATATATCCGCCAACATGAGGAACCTCAATCGAGGCTCCGCCCACAATGGCAATAGTGCACTCTCTACGACGTAGGGCCTGAGTGGCGATGTGCACGGCAACGAGAGACGTGGCGCACGCTGAAAGAATTCCAAAACTTGGACCCGTAAAGCCCAGCTTATGTGATACCCTGGTCGTCAGGAAATCCAAGGAAGTGCCAAGACGCGCTTGTAAATTTTTCCCCCGATCTTCGACCTTTTTCCCACACCACCAATCAATGTCTTGCAGATCTTCTAGATTCCGGTAGTACCGACTTTCCGCACCTCCGAATACTCCCGTCACGTCCCCCTTCATTCCTGGCACGATACAAGCGCATTCCAAGGCTTCCCAGGCGCACTCAAGAAACAAACGGTGGGTGGGGTCCGTTCGCTCCGCTTCAAAACCGGCCATGTCAAAAAATGGGGCATCAAAATACTCGATCTTTTCCAACATAGGGCTGGCACGTATGAAGTGGGGGTCGGCAATTTGGTCCCTGCTTACCCCATCGAGACGCAGCTCTTCGGCTGAAGGACGTGTTAAACAATCTTTGTTATTTAAAATGTTGAGCCAAAACTGCTCCAGGCTATTAGCGCCAGGAACGCGCAGTGCCATTCCCACTATGGCTATCGGCTCTGGGGAAAGAGGGGGCATTGGTGGAGAAAAGAGTTCTGTGGAATTATTCGCCTTCAGAGGTGACGAATCGTAAAGGCTTTAATTTCTCGAGTACGCAGCTTAAGAAAATAGTATGTAAAAGGCTCTTCATTTGCCAACCCTACTAATTGAGGGCCTTTCTGTGATAGGAAATTTGTCTTTACCCGTTTGAGGGAGAGACCTCTTTAAATGGTGAAATCCTCCTGAACACACCTAATCATCCACAAAGGCTGCATTTGGGTTGCCGCTCAAGGTTCCGATTGGATCCTAATTTTTTATCTAAATGATTTAAATCATTAAAGTTTTTGACTTTTCTAGACCTTCAATTTCCGTCACGTACCCCAAATTCCATTCCTAAAATTCTCTTGTAACTAAATCACTTAGCTGGGTGAAACGAAACCTGGTCCAGTGGAGGTTGCACCTGGGGGATTTGTTAATTTGACACCCTTGTGACAGACTGGGTGGCAAGAATGTTCCTATTCCCAACTACCAATTACACCGTTTTCCCTCTGAGAATTGTTAGGCACGCGGTCTCGTTGTAGCATCACTTCGCCCTGATTTTTCGAGAAGTAGAAGAACTCTTGCTTGAACGGGGTATCACGGTCAACGACGAAACCGCTCGTCAATTATGTCAGAAGTTTGGACGTACCTGTTCGATTCTCAAAAGAGAAAATAAATAAAAAATGGGGAAGAGAAAGATGGAAAATTCGGATCAGACGGGATTCGCCTTTTTGGATATTCTTGGCTATGCCCTTCCCCTTCTATGTATTCTCTTGATATGGAGCATTTATTTCTGGGTCCCCGAATTCTATTTCAAATATGTCCTTGAGGAGCGCCATCGTGAATTTCAAATCATTGAGCTCATAACGGTTGTTTGTGCCATATGGGGAGGTGGCCTTATGGTAATGGGAACCTGGAAACTTTGGATGAAAAATTGGGTTTGGGCAGCTGCAGTCGTTGGAGTAATGGCCCTGGCCACGTTATTTTTTGCAGGAGAAGAAATTAGTTGGGGTCAGAGCTATTGGGGGTGGTCCACACCGACGTGGTGGCGAAATAATATTTCCTGGGAAACGAATTTGCACAATAGTCGCATTAGCCTCGAAGTCTTTCATGGTTTAGCGGGGCTATTCCAAATCACCATGTTTGTGATCTTGCCTCTAATCTGGATGATGCGGAAAAAATTAGGACTTCCTGAACAATTGAAGCCAGCCATACCCGAATATCCAGTTATTTTTATAATTATTTTGGCTTTTGTTTATCGTGAGACAAAGAATGTTTTCCGGGTTTGGTACTCCCATGATGAGGCATTTAAGAATTTTTTGTGGGGAATGAATGAACATAGAGAAATGCTTGTGGCGGTCGGGCTACTTTTTTATGGGCTGTACAAATGGCAGAAAACGAAAGAGCTTCCTTATCGGGATCCAACCGAAGTTGTGTTTCATTAAATCTTGGAGGTGCCCCAAAAAACTGGGGGTATTTAGGGTATTCACAAATATGTTTCTTGTATATTAGGCATAACTGAACGGCTTGCGGATCACCTCGCTGTCTCCATCCTGGCCACGCTTTTGCTCTTCAGTCCAGCCTTGGGGGGATTCCCCACCTAGCAACATCGGTACAACAAATATTCCTTGAGCCAATCAGGCAGGGCGGCTCCCTTCTAGAAAAGCCTCACTACTATGGGGGTGGAGCACACCAAATTTAGAAAGAAAAGGGGATGAAATCGGTTACGAATAAGTTGTAATAATGGTCCGCTTTGACCTTGTTTGTCCCACCTAACCGTTTTAAATCATTGAGATTCTTGACCTTCCCTAGAAATTTTATTCCCGTCATGCACCCCATAATTCTCTCTCAAAAGTCCTTTCAGGCATGGTATGGTTCAGTGGTGCCTCCGGTTCGAGGAGGGAATCTCATGCTTGGTTATGCATTCAACCGTGATAAGGGGATTCATTTCGTCACTCCAGAAGGTCCGCTCGAGAAGGCGGACATTGAACATCTTTCTCAGGAAGTTGATCCCTACATCGAGACGCAGGGTTCTTTGAGTGGCCTCTTAATTGCTGCACAAATGGATTCAGGATGGAAAAGCTTTGCAGCATTAATTTCTCCTTTAAGGTTCGTGAAGAATCATCATCGGAAAATCAAAAGGATCGCTGCGGTGTCCGAAAGCGGTTTGCGATCAATCCTTCCACGATTCGCCACGACAATTTGTAGCCGCTGTAATCAAACATTTCGCTTATGGAAAGAAGGAGCGGGCACTGGAGTGGCTCAGCCCACCTAAGGGATGAATGAGAGCATGCTCAAGTACCATGATTCTTGAAAAGCCCCTTTTCCCCCAACCAGGAGGAGTCTTTTGATGAAACACTACGTGGTTGTGATCTTGTGTCTACTTGTATCCGGTTGGATGTTCGGATCGGAGGACGCACACGCCCGGGCCAAGAGCTATCCTCTTATTTGTCGTGGTGGAGAGGCTATGAAAGGACATTTTTCAGCCGTGGATTTTTCATTTAGGTTTACCGGGGCCAAACAAAGCGTCGGATCCCGTCCACCTCGAGCCGGGGAATGTGCTTGGCTTGATCGAGGATTTCGTCCGGGGGAACCGCAAGAGGCGGTTTGGACCCTGGGGAAAAAGGTCCTCCTCCGGGTTGATTTTGATGGGCCAGAAATAAAAAGGATCACCAGTGGAAATCGCCGGTACGATTACTTGGCGAGAAGTATTCTCAATGGCACGGTCTTTCAAATTTTTGCCTACCGAGGAAAATGTCCCGGGCTCAAGTGCCATTACCTGACGATTACCAAAGTCGGTCCTACACAGTAGCTTCAACTGAAACTCCCTAAAGTAAAAGGATGGGGGAAAATAGATTACTCGGGTCAGATGAAAGGGTTGTACCATGGGATCATGCCGTAAATACCGAAAAAAGGCCGACCAATTCGTGATTGCGATCCAGGTTGCCCTTCAGACTGAGGGGTTTTCTTATACCAAATGGGGTGGCGATCAACGATGTAAGCCGGGAGATTGGTTGGTGAACAACAACGGGGATATCTACACCGTGGATAAGGAGGTCTTCGCCAGGACCTATCGACAGGTCAAACCCGGTGCGTATGTCAAAACGACTCCGGTCTGGGCCGAAGTCGCCGATGGGCCTGGCAGTGTGAAAACGAGGGAAGGGACGTCTCGGTATCACAAAGGGGATTATTTGGTTTCCAACGATGAAGAAGGAACCGACAGGTATTGTATGAACCGGGAAAAATTTGAGGCGATGTACGAACCCGATTAGCCCTAAACGGTCCCCTTTCGAAGGCCTTCTTTTTCATGCATTTCTCCAGACATGTTGTTCTTGCCGGTTTGACTGGGCCGCAATCATTTCCGAAGCCGGGCTTGGTATAATACCTAATAAAGAGAGATTCAAACCTCTTTGTCTTAAGAGGTCCTTCGACCTACAATGATTTGAGGAGATACGAGTGGGGCATGCTGAGCATCAGTACACGTAACATACCCGGCTTTGAAACGGTCGTGGTGGGAAAGGATCCCTCCTCCCGATTCCATGCTTTGATCGCTGTCCATTCCACTAAACTGGGTCCATCCTTAGGCGGTATCCGGATGTGGCCTTATCGGAATGAAAAGGAGGCCCTTGAAGACGTCCTGCGTCTCTCCTCCGCCATGACCAAGAAAGCCGCGGTCTCGGGATTGCCGATGGGTGGTGGAAAAGCCGTGATTATCGGGGATCCTGGAAAAGATAAAACTCGGGCTCTTCTGCTTTCCATGGGGCGATTGATCGACTCTCTTCAGGGAAAATATATGGCTGCAAAAGATTCGGGGCTCCTACCCGAAGATTTGGACATCGTGGCGGAGTCCACTCGTCATGTGACGGGAATGACAGCCAAAAAGGGAGGCAGCGGGGATCCTTCAGAAGCCACTGCCAAGGGAGTGCTCGGGGGAATGCAGGCAGCCTGTCGATCTGTGTATGGAACCAAGTCCCTTCAAGGGCGAACCATAGCCATTCAAGGCATCGGACAGGTGGGGTGGAATTTAGGGAACTTTCTGTATAAGCAAGGGGCCAATTTGGTGGTGGCCGACCTGCAGCCGGCCAAAGTCACGCGCGCTCAACGAGCTTGGAAAGCGTCTGCGGTTCCCTTGGATAAGATTCATCAAGTTCCAGCGGATATCTTCGCACCTTGTGCGCTGGGAGGAGTATTAAACACCAAAACCATTCCCCAGCTACAAGCGAAAATCGTGGCCGGGGGAGCGAACAACCAATGTTTGGATGAGGAACAGGATCCCATTCGTCTCATGAAGCGCAACATCATTCATGTCCCGGATTATGTCTTGAATGCGGGTGGGTTAATCTATCTGGTCGTCAGAGAAATTTTACAGCATCGGCGAGTAGCCCCGTGGATCAAAAATATCGAACAAACCGTGCAACAGGTATTGTCGGCTTCTCTCAAGGAACAGCTTCCCCCATTGGTGGTAGCCAACCGTATGGCTCTCCAAAAACTTGCCGGTTAGCCCTCGTTTCTTTGTTGATTTTCCTGAAGCGGTTCTCCTCCTTATCTGCGAAATCGCCGTTTCGGTTTCGGGGCAGAACTGGAACTCGTGGAATTTTTAAGTAAGTCCCTCATTTCGAAGCTTTGGAATGAAATCGTCACTTCTTCAAGGACGATCATGTGTCCCAGTTGCTTCCCCAGGGGCTCTGAGTAATTTCGAATTCCAGTCACCAGAGCATTGTTCAGGGTTAACCGATGCGAGTTGATGACTTTGCCTGCCCGGGAAGGTCTCCAAAATTCCAAGGTGACCTTGAGATGTTGCCCATCCTTGAGGGCTTGATAAAAGGCGGGTGAGGCCGCCCCTAACTTTTTGGTAATTTTTGCCGGTCCGAGGATGCCTCCCTGTCCTATTCGATTTGGGGTGCCAGCCGATCCTCCATCCTGGGCGAATTCACCTTCAAACTTGACCGCTTGCAGCTTTCCTTCAAAGCCTGACTGAGTGACTTCCCCGGGGAAAGATACTCCCTGAGTGTTTTTGACCGTAAAAAAGATTTCTTCGGCTCCGACGGTGTTGCTCAACGTCATCGTCAGTAAGATAGCCAGGCTAGCCATGGTTCGTGTCAATGTGTTCATGGGCGTTCTCCAATGTGCTTGAGTAATGGTTGTGTGGGTAATCTTATAGTGCGAGAGCGTGTGGGCCATTGAGTTTTGTGGCTCATCAATGCTGTCTGGACTAATATGCCGGCCAATAAAAGAACCCCTAATGAGTGACTATCATTTGAGTCGGATGTCCCAAGCAAAAGGTTCATGGATTAGACATAGCATACAATAATCGGCTGCCTTTTTTGAGCGTTTTCGCCATGTTGGCTTTATCTTTGAACCCGTGGAGCCGTGTAGACAATGGGATAGGTCCTCTTATTGAGGGATTGCGCTTTCTGTCGTTCCCGATTCTATAATGAAGCCAGACATCCATCTTTTGACAATAGGAGTCGGATATGTCCCCTCTACTGTTCGTTCCGATCCTGGGCTTGCTGTTGGTTTCAATTTCTCCTGCATTTGCCGAGCCCTATTCTCCTTCCTGTCGGGCTGCTATCGAAAAATTGAGTAAGAGCCAAAAAGCGTTGGTGCCCTTTCAACGGACCATGGAACGAGCCAGGGCCCGAGAGCGAGGGGCCTACGGAGAACTCGCGTTCTGTACGGGCGGGGGTATTTACAGTGTCAACAAGGCGGTGCGATGTTCAGAAGCCAAATGGCAGGCGCCCGAGCGGACCCGGGAGTTGGTAGAAGCCGAGGACCAATATCAGCAAAAAAGACAAGCCTTTGTCGCATTGTTAGAACGGGTCCGAGGTGTGTGTTTGGAGGGCTCATAGGTCACCAGAAATCGTAAGTGTCGGAGCGTACGCTCCATCGCTACATGTTGGCCACCACCGGTCGTGCTTTTCCACAACCCCTTCTGGGGATGTCCTGTCCGGTCTTAAGGCTTCGGGGTATTTCCCTTTCTTGGTGTATGAAGTGTTGCTGGCTTTTTGTCCCAGTCCTCGCGTCGGAAAGTTCCTCCTGATACTTTAAAAGGGAAAGATTGTCTTCATCATGAATGGGTGATTTTCCCATGAACCACTCGTGGCTCCGGCCGACTTGGAAAGTTGTAGGGCCCTGTTCTCCGCAGTTGAAATCAGGAAGATGGGTCATCTTTCTGATATTGCCTGTTGTCGTGTCCTGTAGTGTGATCCAGGTCGGCTATTCACAGCTTGACCGGATTTTTTTATGGAAACTCGATCGGTATTTCGATCTGTCCGATGCTCAGGAGGAATATATCGCGAATGAGCTTGAACGACTGCATGCCTGGCACCGTCAGGAAGAACTCCCACGATACATCGTATTTCTTGAGGGCATTGACCGGTATGTCCAGGATGGGTTGAAGCCCTCAGAAGTCGAAAGCATCCTGGTTTCGATTGAGACGTTTAGAGTTCGACTGGCTCGAGAAACTGCACCCACGGGTGCTCAATTGCTCTCCACGCTGACCACCCGACAAATCGATTATTTTCAACGGGTATTGGAGGAAGATAACACAGAGCTGGAAGATGAGTTTGGCTCTGATGATTTGGAGCAGGACCAAAAACGAACCGATTCGGTGTTGAACAGGCTGACGTCTTGGGTTGGGCGATTATCGGAGGACCAAACGCAAGACATTGAAGCATGGATACGGGATTTTCCAGACACGACTTCACCGTGGCTTGCGCATCGAAGGAACCGGCAGGCTATCTTGATCGAGCTTGTCAATTCTTCCACTGATCCCCAGGCGCTTGAACCGGAGCTGAGTCGATGGCTGGCCAGCTCTACCTATGGTGCGACGGGAGAATATCTCATGGCATGGCAAAACTGGCGGAACGGGATCAAGAAATTCCTTTTGAATCTCGATGAAATCCTCACGTACGAACAACGAACCCACTTCTCGAATGAGCTGCAAGAGGTCATTCATGACCTTCGTGATTTGCAGTGATTGCTGGGGCCCGGTAGGATTGTGTACGGTTGTCAACGTAGAGAGGAATGCCCTTTGTCTTTGCCGACACGAATATTAGGAAAAACGGGAATCGCTCTTCCGATTCTGGGATTTGGGACTGCACCGGCCGGAAATCGCCTGACTCAACGGGAGGCCGTGCCCTTATTCGAACAAGCCCTCAAGGCCGGAGTGACCTATTTCGATACGGCTCCGGAGTTTGCTGGTTATGGAAAAGCCCAACGATATTTGGCTCCTTTCCTTAAAGGACGCAGACAAAAAATATTTTTGGTCACCAAATGTTTTGCCCCCACCTATGACGGGGCCCTGAAATTGTTGGAGCGGAATCTGAAGGAGCTTCAAACTCACTATGCCGACCTGGTATTCGTGCATAGTTTGGGAGCGGACCAGATGGATCCCTCGATCGTATTTAGTCGAGGTGGGGCCTACGCCGGGCTGGTCAAGGCGAAGAAATTGGGGTTGACGAAATATATCGGGTTGTCAGGGCATAACCGGCCGAAAAGATTCGTCGAGGCCATTCACCGATTTGACGTGGATGTTCTCCTCAATGCCGTGAACTTTGTGGACCACCAAACATATAATTTTGAAGAACTCGTCTGGCCTGTCGCGCATCGTCTACATTTGGGGCTTATTGCGATGAAGGTGTTCGGAGGGAAGAGGAAAACAGACAATCCCGGTCTGAGCCATTGCTTAATGCCAAAAGCGCATTTGGATGCGGCTTTTCGTTATGCCATGGGCGTTGGCTCGACCACCTGCGCCGTGATCGGAATGGCGACCTCTCAGGAATTACAAGAGAATCTGCGAAGGGCGAAAACCCTCTCTCCCCTGAATCCGAGAGAAAAAGCCAAATTGTTAACGATGGGGCGTTCCCTGGCGAATGAGTGGGGTCCGCATTTTGGGTCGGTCGTGTAGGATGCCAGAAGCGACTCTAGGGCTGCACCGAAGATTCGGCGAGAGTTTGTTCACGTAAAAAATCATCCGATCGTAGGAGTTTCTTGCCGAGGCCGACGCCCAGGTTTCGGAATATGATGACCCCGATATCGGGACGTCGTCGAACTAAAGTACTCAGGTCTTGATGTGTGAGAACGGCAGCCTCGACTCGGGTTTTGGTGTTCGCCGTGGCCGAATGGGCCCTGGATGTCAGCAAAGACAATTCTCCTAACGTTTCTCCGCGTTCGACGATTCCGACTTGGACGGGTGGGGTTCCTACCTCAATTCCGATTCTGCCTTCCAACAAGACATACATACGATCACTGATTTCCGATTGAGAAAAAACTTGGGATCCCGGTTCAAACTCTTGGACGGTGCAGGCTCCGGCGACCCGATTGATCTGCTCCTGGGTCATACCCTGAAATAGAGGTAAATCCGCGACAACTCTGGCAATCTTAGGGGTAATGGAACAGGCGTAAAATCCATTCATGACCACATCCGCCATCTCTTGCATGTGTGGAGTGAGGGACAACGGTCCCAAATCCTGGAGATGATTCAACCGCACCATGCGAATGATGTCTAGCCGTTCCACTTCGTGAAAGACCATCGCGGGGATATAGGCGACGGGAAGAAAATTTAGTTCCAGCAGGGTCCGTTGCATCCTCGGGGAATGTGCACTCACGTCGATCTCAATGTATTGAATCTTCCATTCTTCGCGACACTTTCGCTCCAATTCTGACAAAAGGAATCGAATGGCCTGTTCCGTGAAAGAAATCAATTCGAAGACCCTGACGGAATGTTCTTGGTCATCTCGGGTAAATCCGATCGCACCCACCAATTTCTTGTCATCAGAGGCAAGGAAATAGGTGGCGTGATTCGATTGCAACTTAAAAAACCCATATTCCAACCGCATATTCCCGAATATCTCTCGGTTTCGGACACGGCCGCGCTCGATACGCAATAAGGCGGGATAGCCTTGAACCGTCAGTTCCTTCAGTTGAAACCCATCATCGTAGGGATAGGGTGCAGACGCTTCGTCCACGATACAGTCACAAGGCAATGTGCAATGTGGGAGGGAAATATTGGCGATGGGATAGGCTTCAGGAATAATCCGGGGATTGTTCTTTCGCAATGCCAGCGCATCTCCAAAATGTCGGCCCATCAAGGCAAAACTTTCTCGATAGGAGAAACAATAGCAGAGAGGTAGAAACCCCAGCGGGACAAAATCGTGATCCAAACTGATTTTTTGGGCATAGGGGTGGACCACCCTGGCCATGACCAATCCCAGGTGAAGCCGGTCACGGATCGCATCGATCCGGGCTTCCATGAGGAGTTGCCCGACCCCTAACTTTCGACTGTCGGGATTCACGGCCAGTCGTCCAAACTCTCCGACCAAATCCGAATGCGCCCCGAACTCGAAATGGACCGAAGCGGTGCCTAAAATTTTTTGAGCATCGGAATCTTCCGCAACCAGCATTAAGTTGTGATCGTTAAACAAGGAACGTTTGAGCCACTGTTCATCATAGAAATCCTTATAGGGGTAATCCTGCCCATACACCGCCAGAAAAATGTCACGGATGTCAGGCACGTCAGTTTCCACGGCAGGGCGAACGTGAATCATCGGGATTCCTCTTCAACTCGTTTTGCTTGTTGCTCGCGCAGTTGGGCTCCGGCTAATTTGGCCAGGTGGTGGAAATAGGCCATGCCGATTCCCAAGGCCTGTTCATCAAAATCAAATCGACTGGAATGCGCCGGAAAACTCTCGCGCCCTTTGACCTGTCCGCCGAAGCGAACGTAGGCCCCGGGAACCCGTTCCAGATAGCAACTGAAATCTTCCCCACCCATGTTGGCCGTGCGGAGGGGAACCACATGTTCTCTCCCAACGGTGGAAACTGCGGCTTGTTTGGCGATCGTGGCCATTTCGGCACTATTGACCACGGGCGGAGGCCCAGGGGTCAGGGCAAGAGAAATTTGGGCTCCGTGCAATTGCGCGATAGATTCGGCGATGCGTCTCACGGCACCATGTAAATGTTCCCGGACCTCCTGGTGTTGGGCGCGAATGGTTCCTTGCAACGAAGCCCGGCCGGCAATCACATTAGAAGCCGTGCCGGCGTGAAATAATCCGACGGACACGACGGAGGGTCGGGCCGGGTCGACTTCCCTGGAAACGATGGTTTGCAAGGCCATGACCATCAAACTTCCCACGACGACCGCATCGATACTCTCGTGGGGACGAGCTCCGTGCGCGCCTTGTCCGTTTATGTCGATCGTGAAGGTATCGGCTGCAGCATTGACGGGTCCTTCAGAGACCACGATGGTCCCGGCCTGATAATGGCGGTCGATGTGCCCGCCAAAGATAAACCCGGCACGTTCCAGAACACCTTCTTTCACCATGGCGGGAGCGCCGGTTCCGGTTTCTTCGGCGGGTTGGAAAAGAAGGCGCACGGGTGCCGGTAAGTGTGATTCTTGGGCTAACAATTCAGCGGCCCCCAAGACCATAGCCGTATGTCCATCATGGCCACAGGCATGCATCACGCCCGTTTCGAGGGACGAATAGGGCAAATCAGTTTCCTCATGAATGGGCAAGGCATCCATATCCGCACGAAGGACCACAAAGGGAACGTCCGAGGGGCCTGCGATTTCCGCCACCACTCCCGTTCCGGCCACATTTGGGGTGTAAGGGATTCCGAGTTGATCAAGGTAGGCACAGATAGTTTTGGCGGTCTTTTCCTCTTGTCCGCTCAGTTCGGGGTGCTGATGGAGTTCTCGGCGGAGCCTGACAATCTTTTGAAAAATGGTGTGATCGAAAAGGGGCTTCATGAACACCTGAGATTCCTTTCCTGGCCGGGATTGTTCGAAGGCACAACCTTATTTATGAGGGAGCAAATAAAAGGCCATAATTCCTGCTGTGATTCGCCTGTCGGAGTGCGACATAATCGAGGAATTGGCTAATTATTTCAAAACCATTCCGAAAAATGTAGCGCTGTGCTACAACATTAAAACATCGAAGTGTGGTAGAAAACCTCAAATGTCTGGCTCAAATAGGCAATTTATAATCTTTCCTAATCCAGACTAGGATGGAGGGGGAAGGCATCCTTCAATCTAAAATCGTTCAAGTTGGAGTCTGATTGGGCTTATTTTGAGCAGGCAATTTAATTATGGTACACACAAAGCACATTTTTTTCTCTAATTAATATAGATATGTAATTATATATCGAACTTATCCAAAGGCTTCCAAATTAATCTAAGGAGAAGAAATGATCCCTCAGGCGCTGTTCCCTCAAATTCCTGTGAAAGATAATTGGGCCCCTTCAAGGGTTAATGTTTCCTTCCAGGCAATCCTATATTCTATGGTCCTAGTTGGTCTCCTTGCTTCTCCGAGCTGGGCCGGGGGCCTCTATATTACGGAATTTGGGACACCGAGTATGGGGACGGCCAATGCGGGATCCGGAGCTATCGGAAATGACTCTTCCGCCGCGTGGCATAACCCTGCCAGTATGACCCGGTTGTCTGGAACCCACGCACAAGGGACCCTTGGTGTGATTGTAGGGAATGTGAAGTTTGATGCCGATTCCAATACCCCGGTCTCAGGTGGGGATGGAGGGCAGGCTGCCTTAAATGCGCCCGTACTAAACGGAAGTGTAGTGCATAGCTTGACAGATCAATGGAAGGTCGGGTTTGCACTGGGATCAGTTGCTGGAGCCGGGTTGGACTATAAGGACAGTTGGGCGGGGCGTCAGCAAGCCACCGATGTAAAATTACTTACTCTTACCGCTATCCCCAGCGTGGCGTTTAGACAGCATTGGTTATCTGTGGGGGTGGGGTTAACCATCAACTATGGAAACCTAGATACGTTCGAACTCCGGGCCCCGAACCCGGCTCAATCAAAAGTAGAAATTGATGGGGATGATTTTGAATTTGGGTTTGTCGGGGGCGTTATGGTGGAATTTAGTGACCAAACTCGAATGAGTGTGAGGTATCTATCAGAGACCACCTATAAATTTGATGGAGACATTAAAATTTCTGGTGGGGTCCTTGGAGGGTTTCAGGCGAATTCGGACCTGGAAATTACTTTTCCTCAGATGGTTGAAGTGCATTTCTACCATGGGATCAATGATCAATTTGCGATCCTAGCCCAAGCGGATTGGGAAGATTGGAGCTCGTTTGAGGATGTGCCCCTATCTGTTGGGACTCTAGGTAGTGGGGAGATCCCACGAAATTGGGATGATACCTATAAGCTAGGGGGCGGATTCCATTACCGGCCAACGCCTTCCTGGCTTCTCCAAACGGGAATTGCATGGGACTCCAACCCGGTCGACAAAAAGGACCGAACGGCCGATATGCCTGTTGATCGGCAATGGCGCTTTGCCGGGGGTGTCCAATACCAATGGAGCGAACGGTTAAACATGGGGCTTAATTTTACGTATGTGAATCTCGGGAGTGCCAGGATCAACAGCAGCAACTTGAGGGGCAAATATAAGAGCAATGAGTTATTTGTCACGGCCCTCAATGCTAGCTGGAAATTCTGATCTTTAGGATTGTCCCTAAGTCGTTCCTTCATTTCTCTCATCAATTTAAGAAGGTGTGATGGTGTGCCCCTCTCCATTTCCCTATTGTATAGAATAGGAATGTGGGCTTTTCTCCTACCTATTTCCTGCGTCTCCTTCCAAATCATCTTCTCGGCTTTAACAGTGGCTGAACCTGTCATTTAACTTGCTCAGAGCCGGTGCAATTGGTTGGAATGGGCGAGGACAGAGGATTGACCCCTCAAAAACAAGTTTTCATGAGCCCTTTCACCTAGTGATTGTTGTGGGTTACACTTTCCTTCCTTAAGACTCAATATATGGTAAGACAACACAACGTAGTAGTACGGTTCATTAAGGAAATCGATTGAGGCCCTCTATTATGACTCGAAGATCTCCTTCTTCCCTTTCTCCCTTCGCCCGTATTCGAATGTGCCTCCCTGCCAGTCTGTTCTTGGTATGGGGTCTCATAATCATCCTCTCCGGGTGTAGTGATCCGCCGTCCCCTCATATTGCCCCACCTGAAGTGACCGTGATGACCATGGAACCGAAAGATACCCCGGTGTCGTTCCAATTCGTGGGAATTACGGTGAGCTCTCAACAGGTGGAGGTGCGGGCTCGCGTCAATGGATTTTTAGAAGATCGCCTTTACACCGAAGGCAGTATGGTTCGAAAGGGCCAAGCCATGTTCAGTATGGATCGAAAGCCGTTCGAAGCGGAATTAGCCTCGGCCAAGGGTGCCTTGGCCCAACAGAAAGCCAGACTCTGGACGGCTCAACGAAATCTTAAACGGGTTAAACCCCTCGCCAAAGCCAACGCATTAAGTAAAAAAGATTTAGATGATGCGTTAGGACGAGTGAACGAGGCCGCGGCGGCGGTTGAAATGGCCAAAGCGGATGTGAATACGGCCGAACTGAACCTTGGGTATACCATGATTTATGCTCCCGTCAGCGGAGTCTCCAGTTTTGCCCGTATTCAGAATGGTGCCTATGTGAATCAATCCAGTAGTTTGCTGACTTATGTGGCGCAATTGGATCCCATCTGGGTGGATTTCAGCATGTCCGAGGACGATATGCTCAAGTACAGACAACAAAGGCAGCTTGGACAGTTGCAGTTCACCGATAAAAACGTCATCCCTGTAGAGCTGGTCATGGCGGATGGCTCCATGTACCCCAAAGAGGGACGACTGTTCTTCCGTGATGCCAACTATAGTACGGAGACCGGAACCTTTCTGATTCGTGCCACGTTTCCCAATCCTGATGGAGTCCTTCGTCCGGGGCAATTCGTGCAAGCTCGCGTAAAGGGGGGAGTTCGTCCCAAGGCCCTCCTCGTTCCACAAAAAGCCGTCGCCCAGGGTGCCCAAGGTTTCTTTGTTTGGATTGTGGACGAAAAGGGACAGGCTCAGACTCGTCATGTGGAAGTGGGAGAATGGCAAGAAGATAGCTGGTTTGTCACAAAAGGACTTTCGGCTGGAGATCGTGTCATTACGGATGGGATTGTCCGTCTCTCAGCCGGGATTCCCGTCTCCATCGTTTCCAAGGGTGCGGCTCACACGGTCGAATCATCCCATGAGCCTGAGAAGGAGATGACTCCACAGGAGCTCACGACGTCAGAAGAGCCTCACGAGTAAGTTGGTGATCATCCCCCATGCTTTCACACTTTTTCATTGACCGGCCGATTTTCGCGACTGTCATTTCCCTCGTCATTTGCATCGGGGGGGCAGCGGCGATGTTTAACCTCCCCATCGCTCAGTATCCCGACATTACTCCTGTCCAAATTCAAGTCACGGCCACCTATCCGGGTGCGGATGCCCAGACGGTCGCCCAGAATCTCGGGTCGCCCATCGAGCAGCAGGTGAACGGAGCGGACAACATGATCTACATGCAGTCCACGAGTTCTTCGACCGGGAACTACACCCTGAACGTGTACTTTGATCAGGGGACTGACCCGCAGTTGGCACAGGTGGATGTTCAAAACCGGGTGCAATGGGCCATGCCGCAACTCCCTTCTGCGGTGACGGCGCAGGGGGTGATCGTCAAGAAGACCACCTCGAGCTTTATGTTGGTGATCGCCCTGTATTCTCCTGATGATCGATATGATTCGGACTATATCGCGAACTATTCCAATATCTACGTGCTCGATACGATCAAACGTATTAACGGAGCCAATCAAGCGAGTATTTTCGGAGTGCCTGACTATGCGATGCGCATTTGGCTTCGGCCTGATCGTATGGCTCAGCTTGGAATTACGGCCACGGATGTGGCCAATGCCGTACGGGAGCAGAATGAGCAATTTGCTGTTGGGCGTATCGGGCAATCGCCGACGCCCGAACCCATTCCGCAAACCTTTCCGGTCACGACTCCAGGTCTCCTTACGGAACCCAAGGAATTTGAGAACATTATTCTACGTGCAGAAGAGGAAGGGGCTGCCATTACCCGAATTAAGAATGTGGGGCGAGCGGATCTTGGTCGTAAGGATTATTCCATCAGATCTAAATACCAAGGAAAAGATGCCACCTTGATCGTGGTGTATCAACAACCGGGAGCGAATGCGCTGGCCGTTGCCGAAGAAGTGTACGGCACGTTAGAGACCCTTTCCAAAAGTTTTCCCGATGGTCTGACCTACGAGGTTGCCCTTGATGCGACGAAATTCGTGAACGCCTCTATCGATGCCGTGATCCATACCTTCTTTGAGGCCGTTGTGCTCGTGGTGTTGGTGGTATTTATTTTCTTGCATAGTTTTCGTCTGACGATTATCCCGACCTTGGCGGTCCCGGTTTCGATCCTGGGGGCCATGGTGGGCATGCTCATGTTTGATTTTTCTCTGAATATGCTGACGCTGTTCGGCATGATCCTGGCGATCGGGATCGTGGTGGATGATGCGATCGTGGTCATTGAAAATACCGAACGAAACATGACCCAGTTTGGGCTCGGTCCCAAGGAAGCTGCCAAGCGAGCTATGACCGAAGTCACCGGACCCGTGATCGCGATTGTCTTGGTGTTGACGGCTGTCTTTGTTCCTGTGGCGTTCTTGGGAGGCATGACCGGCCAACTCTATAAACAATTCGCCGTGACGGTGGCGATCTCGGTGGTGTTTTCCGGGGTCGTGGCTTTGACGTTGTCACCGGCTTTGGCGGCAATCTTGATTAAACCGCATCATGGAGAAAAGGCTGGGTGGATTCGGTGGTTTGAGGGCATGTTGGAACGCTTTACTAACCTTTATATGGCTGGGACGGAATGGGTGATGCGTCGGGTGGCGCTGGCGTTCGCGTTTTTTGCCGGTGTTATCGTCCTCTCCGTGTGGTTGTTTTCCATTTGGCCCAGTGCCTTCGTGCCGCAAGAGGATCAGGGCTATTTGTTCGTCCCGTATTTTCTACCCGATGCAGCGAGTCTGGATCGGACCGAAGTCGTGGGGAAACGTGCGGCCGATTTTATGATGCAGCATCCTGCCGTTGAAAACGTGACCCAGGTGGATGGATACAGTTTGATCGATAGCCAGAACAAGACGAATCGAGGCTTGTTGTTCGTGTCGTTGAAGGATTTCGAGGAACGAGAAGGGGAAGAGCTATCCGCCCTTGCGGTTATCAAAGATGCGATGAAGAATTATGCGGGGATTCTGGAGGGGCGTGTCTTGCCGCTCAATCCCCCTTCCATCCCGGGTCTTGGGGTCACGTCAGGGTTTGAACTGTGGGTTCAACAAAAAGGTGGCGGTGACTATGCGCAGTTGGCTGATTATGTCCAGAAGATCGTCGCCAAGGCTCGCGGTATTCCGGAGTTGGCTCGGGTGAGTGCCACTGTGAGCGCGGAAAACCGGCAACTCAGTGCGGACTTGGATCGGGAAAAAGCCGAGCTGTTGGGTGTGCCGGTCTCCGATGTGTACGATACCCTGCAGACGCTGTTCGGGTCGCTGTTCGTGAATCAATTCCCCAAGAATTCACGCCTCTGGCAAGTCATCTTGCAGGCCGAGCCGGAATATCGCACGAGTCCAAAAGACATCGATCAAATCTATGTCCGGAATCACGGTGGTCATATGGTTCCCCTTTCTGCCTTAGTGAATACCAGCTGGGAAACAGGTCCCGATTTGGTGACCCGCTTCAATAATTATCCGGCGGCAAAGATTACAGGAGGAGCCGCCCCCGGAATCAGTTCGGGTCAAGCGTTGGAAATCATCGAGAAAGTCGCCAAAGAGATCTTGCCAGCCGAATATGGGTACGAATGGGCCGGTGAGGCCCGGGAGCAAAAATTGGCCGGAGGCACCTCGGCGATCGCTTTTTCTTTCGGAATCGTGTTTGTGTTTTTGATTTTGGCCGCTCAGTACGAAAGCTGGACGCTCCCTTTCGGGGTCATTATGGCCGTACCCTTTGCCTTGTTAGGGGCATTGGTCGCGATTGCCTTACGCGGAATCCCGAATGATGTGTATTTTCAGATCGGTCTTCTCACCCTCATTGCCTTGGCGGCGAAGAATGCCATCTTGATCGTCGAATTTGCGGTCGAATTACATCATGAGGGCCGGTCTCTTTATGAGGCGGCTGTGGAGGCCGCCCGGTTGCGGTTTCGCCCCATCGTGATGACCTCTTTGGCGTTTATCCTGGGGGTGGTCCCATTGGCCATTGCGACCGGTGCGTCGGCCAATAGCCGCCATTCCATCGGAACGGGGGTGATTGGCGGAATGCTTGGGGCCACTGTTGTCGCCATCTTCTTTATCCCGATGTTCTACCTCGTCTTAGAGAAAATCGGGAAAAAAGAACCAAAAAACGGTACCGAGGAGTTGTCTGAGGAATTGGAGGATGAGTTGGGTGATGAGGATCTTGATGAGACGTGGGCCTCTTCCGGTCCTGAGGGAGAGCCGGAAGGATGAGATGTCGAGCGCCCATCGGATGTCTTTCTTTATCCCTACTGCTCATGGTGGGGTGTGCTGTTGGTCCGGATTATGTCCCGCCTGAAGTCGAGAAACCCGAAGCGTGGCGAGTGGAGTATGAAGACGCGGCGGATGTTTCGAATATTCGCTGGTGGGAACAATTTGAGGACCCCGTCCTCAATGAGCTGATCGAAAGGGCCCTTAAAGAGAATTGGGACGTTCGGATCGCAGCCGCCAGGATGGAAGAATTCGCCGCACGCGTGGATATGGCCCGGTCGGAGTTTTTTCCTCAATTGGGGTATAACCTGGGTGGCAGCCGAACCCATATTTCTCTCGATGCCGGCGACAGCGACGCGTTTAACGATCGGACGTTTACCAATTACAATATCCAAGGCCAGCTCAGTTGGGAACTGGATCTTTGGGGACGAATCCGGCGATCGAATGAAGCGGCCCGCGCTGAATTGTTGGCCGAAGAAGAGAACCGGCGTGCTGTTATTCTTTCTTTGGTTTCCACGGTGGCCAGGTCCTATGTTGTTCTCCGGCAACTTGACCGGCAGCTCGAGGTGGCTCGCAAAAAACTGGAAGCGCGTGCCGAATCCCTTCGATTGTTCGAATTGAAGTTTCAGGGCGGTGTCGTCTCGGAACTGGAAGTGGCGCAAGTCCGGACCAATTACGAACAATCGGCTGCAGCCATTCCCCCCCTCGAACGACAGATCGAGATTACCGAGAACGCCCTTTCAGTATTCCTCGGGCAAAACCCGGAAGCCATTCCCCGAGGAAAAACCATTGACGAATTAATCATGCCGACTGTCCCTGAGGGGGTTCCTTCCACCCTGTTAACCCGGCGTCCGGACATTCGTTCGGCTGAACAAACGTTGATTGCCGCGAATGCCCGTATCGGTGTAGCCCGGGCTCGATATTTCCCGACCATTTCCTTAACGGGGATTCTGGGGTACACCAGCGATAGCCTTTCCGGACTCTTCGGGGACGCGTCCAAATTATGGAGAATCGGAGGTTCCGCAATGGGACCGATTTTTGCCGGTGGCGGAATTTCGGCACAGGTCCGTGCCAGTGAAGCGGTTCAGCGGCAAGTCTTGTTGAGTTACCTCCAAACCGTCCAATTGGCTTTCCGGGAAGTCAACGATTCATTGATCAGCGTACAAAAGTCCCGGGAGCAACTGGTGGTACAGGGTCGTCGTGTGAAGGCCCTGAGCGATTATGCCCGGTTGGCTGAATTGCGCTACGATGGGGGCTATGCTTCCTATATCGAAGTCTTGGATGCCGAGCGATTCCTGTTTGATGCAGAATTGCAGTACGTGCAATTGCAGGGGGAAGTGTACGCTTCTCTGGTCAGTACGTATAAGGCGATGGGGGGAGGGTGGATTATCGAAGCTCAGCATACGGCGGATGAAGTTGATTTCCCAGATTCGAAGGGTGATCAACAACCTTTTTGGGACTTTCCAAAGGAAACGTCTCCCCAAGGGGAAGACAGTCAGGTCGGATATCAATCCGAATTACCATGATTTTTTCGGAAAGTCCAAACAGGGATGTTTCATCATGAAATTAGCCTCTTTCCGAAGAGGGAGTCATGATGACATCCTCAAACTTTCATGAGAAAGTCTTGACTATGTCGAAAGAAAGAAACGCTTCTCCGCAAAAAAACGGACGGCTGTCCCCAAACCCCTCACCTGCTTCCCGGAATCAGCCTGTCGATAGACGAACGCTGTTAAAGCGAACCTCCATCTTATTGGGGGCTGTCAGCCTTCAGGCTGTTTCGGCAGGTTTCGCGGAGAAAATCAAAGATGCTCCTGGGGATCCGACCAAAGTTCCAGGCGGGCCGTCGTCTCCCTATGGTCGTCGGTCATCGTTCGAACAAGCCAAGCGGCTCGTCAAAACCAATCGCTCTCGCACCCCCTTGGAACAGCTCCATGGAGTTGTGACTCCATCCGCCTTACATTTCGAACGGCATCACAATGGCGTTCCCACTATCGATCCGGCCCGGCATCGCCTGTTGGTTCATGGGCTCGTGGAACGGGCGCTGATTTTCAGCATGGATGAACTCATGCGGTTTCCGGCTGTCTCCAGGCTGGCGTTTATCGAATGTTCCGGAAATTCGGGCAGCGAATGGAAGAAACTCAAGAATAACACCGCCGGGGCGATTCATGGGTTAACCAGCACGAGTGAATGGACCGGAGTGCCTCTGAAAACACTCCTGCGAGAAGCCGGTATGAAGAAAGAAGTCAGATGGATGTTGGCTGAAGGCAGTGATGCGGCCGCATTAACGAGGAGTATTCCCTTGGAGTGGATCTTGGAGGAAGCCTTGGTCTGTTATGCACAGAATGGTGAAGCCCTGCGCCCGGAGCAAGGATACCCTTTGCGGTTGCTTCTTCCGGGGTGGGAAGGCAATGCGAACGTCAAGTGGTTGCGACGATTGAAATTGGGAACCCAACCATTTATGACCAGGGAGGAAACATCAAAATATACCGATTTGATGCCGGATGGAACAGCCAGGCAATTCACACTGGTTATGGATGCCAAGTCGGTTATTACCAATCCTTCCGGTGGCGACATGTTGAGCCAGCAAGGTTTTCTGGAAATTCGTGGGCTAGCTTGGAGCGGTCGGGGACGGGTGGTCCGTGTCGAGGTCTCGACTAATGGAGGAAAGGATTGGGGTGAGGCTCAGCTGCAAGCCCCCATTCTCCGCAAGTGTCATACTCGATTTCGATTCCCCTGGCGGTGGAATGGCAAAGAAGCCATCCTTCAGAGTCGGTGTACTGATGAATCAGGGTACGTGCAGCCGACTCGGAAGGCGTTAATTTCAGAGAGGGGGACGAATTCGTACTACCACTATAATGGGATTCAAAGCTGGCTGATTCGTCAGGATGGAAGTGTAGAAAATGTTCATGTCTAAATGGCGAACCGTTTCGTTGGGTTTCGGTTTCCTGGTTTGGTGGATGTTGCTTGCTGTCAGATTGTTCCCGGCATGGGGGGGGGAGCCGATTTACCATATCGGCCAACCAGCCACCGATGCCCACATTCAAGCTTGGGATATCGATATTTCTCCTAACGGAGAAGGCCTTCCTCCCGGTGAGGGTACCGTGAATCAAGGGTCGGCGACTTTTTCAGCCAAATGCGCCATGTGTCATGGTCAAACAGGAATAGAGGGACCGATGAATCGATTGGTGGGAGGCAAGGATTCACTGAAGAAGCCGCAACCGGTCAAAACGGTCGGGAGTTACTGGCCCTATGCCACGACTCTCTACGATTACATTCATCGGGCCATGCCGTACAATGCTCCGCAATCCTTGACTCCTGATGAAATTTACTCCCTTGTCGCTTGGTTATTACATCGAAATGGGATTATCTCAAAGAATGCCGTGATGAACGCCAAGACTCTAACGGCGGTTCAAATGCCTAATCAAAAAGGGTTTGTGGCAGATCCCCGTCAGAATCTTTCTCCCGAATAATTCCTTGAGGCTCGTTCCTCAAGCTACAACCTTCCAACTGAAGTCTCAACCGTATTGTGGTTTCAGACTCATTGGTATACCGTTTCCCTGATCTGACTAACCGGGAGGTGTGTATGGAGCACGATATCTTGGCCAAAATCGAATGTCAGTTTTCTTTTAAGTGCCCTCAGGTTTGGCAGTTATTAACTCCGACGGAACAAGATGGCGTTCGGTATTGCGGGGAATGCCAACGGGAGGTTTTTCTCTGTTCTTCGGAAGAAGAGCTTCAAACACATGCGAAACAAAACCATTGCGTGGCGGTGGGGTTTTCCCCGCAAGATGAAAATCCTGAGGTGGATGATGAAGAGTTCTTTTTAATCGGCGATCTGATAATGCCGGATGAGTGATTCTATCCGGGATTTTCTGAAAGAGGGACTTTCGAACGCGTGCGAGGTGTTTCCCTTGTCAAAGCACGCAGGTGAAGGGGTGGGGTTGATTGGGTAAGTTAGCCAACTGATTGGCACGGTCGATGAGATTGTCTAATTGTCTCACCGCGAGCGATAAGCGGGTGATGGGGTCTCCGGTCGATGCACCATTAGGCGTTGGATTGTTTGTCGTCGTCGCCAACTTCCGGTTCCTTTTGGTGTCCTCGATTTTATCCTACCCAAAACAACTTTTCATTGAAATTTTACGGAGATTTGTGCGACATTCCTGCCTGTCGCTGGAACCTTGTTGTCTCTGCTGATCTTGCCGTCTGACAAGGTTCGACCATGATCATGGACGTTTCAGGTGCGGTTTTGTGGTGAAGTCCCCCTGCAATATTCAGAGAACGACGGAACATTTGATGGCCGGTCCAACTATGGTCCGAATCCTTTTTCTTGTTCTGATCCTTCTATCCTGGGCGGACACATCAGGATTGGCGCAGGAACCGGAACAGGAAGATTTCACGGCTCGGGATCGAGTGACCAAAGGCACCTTAGAATTTGGGGCGATGGCTGGATATTGGAAAGCGTTTGATGCATTCCATAACCCACCTTCAACGAATCGGGAAGCGGTCTATTTTTTAGGTCAATTCGGGAAGGTGTTAACGGATGAGATTGGTTCTGGGGGATGGTACGCAGGCAATGCCGAGTTACTCATCGAACCCATGGCTGCCTATTATTGGGAGCCCTTTGATGCTTCCGCTTTTGGGGCGACCCTTGTGCTCAAGTACAACTTCCTCGACTTTGGCCGCTGGATGCCGTTTTGGGAGGGAGGAGCTGGAGGGTTGTGGACTGATTTAGCCCCAGACATTGACGAGCAATCCACCAGATGGAACTTCATTCTTCAAACAGGGGTTGGGGTGTCCTATTTCGTGAATCCCAAAATGGCCCTGACGACTGAGGGTCGGTTTCACCATATTTCCAACGCCAACCTGGGCAATCGCAATACGGGCATCAATGCCTGGCAGATAAATGTCGGGGTCTCTTTCTTTATCCCCTAGCCACTCACCGGACATCTCACGATCCAATCACGGGGATTACCGCTGGCTGCCTCTTTACCCTCTCTCCCTCCATGTTCTTCAATTTGGGTTCGAACGCTTGAGCGTTTGTCGACGCTCCCTCTCGAGCAGGAGACCCAGCATCCTCATCCTGACCTCATTGCGGAACTTTCAGGGACTTCTTTCGAGGAACTTCTGTCAGGCTCGATTGTCGATGTGAGCATGGCCCGCGTGAGCCAAGCGGGACTGTTCATGATTGCCGGAAGTTGGGACGCGGCCCATGAAATCGTGCAGGGGCTAGATACGTCTGAAGCCCGTTACTGGCATGGCATTCTCCATCGACGGGAACCAGACACCTCCAACGCGTGCTATTGGTTTCGACGGGTCCCTGCTCATCCAGTCATGACGGAGTTAGCACATCTTTCAACCAAGGGTCGGTTTAATTCAAATCCTCTGTATGCTGAGCTTGTTCAGGATGGGCAGTGGAATCCCGAGCGATTTGTCCGGTTGTGTCAGGCACATCGTGAAGCACAGCTGTCCCATCATTCCCAAGAAGTACTTCAAATATTCCAATCCCAAGAATGCTTGACGCTGCTTGAATTTTGTCGGAATAAGGCGGTTGGACTCTCGTGAAATATTGAGGAAGAAAATGATAGTGGAAGGGTCAAGGAAATGAAAAGCCACGCCATCCACGCCTGTCGTGATTAGTTAAGCCAGAGGAGCTTTTTGTCTTGAGGCGGCCGCTTGAGCCTCCAAGGAAATCGAGACGGTATCCTTGAGATTTCCCACAGCATCAATAGATGGCTCAGGAGATTTTGTGTTGGTTGAAAGGGTTGAAGCATCGATCAGGGGGAGCGAAAGTTGAGCAAGTGCGTTTGCTGAATGTAGAACACTAATTTGTGACATATCGCGCCTTCCCTTGAGGTGAGAATAGATGAAATTCGTTGGTCTGTTTAAGAGTATCGGCAAGTTGGCTCCATCTCTTGCCTGTCAGTTATTGTTTTTTCTGTAACATTTCAAAAACCTCCACGAAAATCATCCGAAAATTGGGGAAACTCTGACCGTGCTACCGTTTCACCTGAGGGGAGCAGGAGATGAGTCGGAACGACTTTATAGAAGTCCAACTGCGTGAAGGAGGACGATAAAGACCGCCACAGGAGCGATATACCGCACCAGAGCCTGCCAAGCTGTATAGAGGGAAGGATTGCCGATCTTCAATTCCGCCCTGGTGCTTTCAATGGTCATGAGCCATCCGGCAAAAAGGGCGATAAGGATGCCCCCTAGGGGCAGCATGAGATTGGAGGTCACAAAGTCTAACAAGTCAAAAAAGGTCATATCGAAAAACTTTACATCGGCCCAAAGATTAAACGACCACACCGTTCCCAGTCCTAACAGCCACGTGGCCAGGCCGGAATACAATGAAGCCGTCATGCGAGAAAGGCCGAAGGTCTCAATAAGCCAGGTTACGAAGGGTTCGATGAGGGAAATGGAGGACGTCCAAGCCGCCACCAACAATAGAATAAAAAAGAGGGACCCAAACACGATTCCTCCGGTCATATTGCCGAAAGCCACAGGAAGGGTTTGGAAGATCAGCCCGGGGCCCGATCCAGGCTCAAGATTGTTGGCAAAGACGATCGGAAAAATGGCCATGCCCGCGAGTAGGGCGACTCCGGTGTCAGCCAGGGCGATCATGACTGAGGTGCTGCCGATCGAGGTGTCCTTTGGTACATAGGACCCGTAAATCATGATGGTTCCCATGCCGAGGCTCAGGCTGAAAAACGCCTGACCCATGGCGGTGAGCATGCTGGCGCCGGTGAGTTTGCTGAAGTCTGGTGTGAACAGAAAGGCTAATCCCTTGCCGAAGTATCCAGTAGTCATGCTGTAGACCACCATGAGCACTAAAAGAAAAAACAGCATTGGCATGAGGAATTGAACCGCTTTCTCCAGGCCTCCTTGGACGCCGCCTGCCACGATGCTCATGGTAATCACCATGAAGACCGTGTGCCAGATGAAGAGACTGGTGCCCGATCCTACGAACGCGTTAAAGGTATTGGCAGCAAATTCTCCGGTGGATTGACTGAATGTGCCGGCCATGGATTTGAAAATATACGCCAGTGTCCATCCTCCAATGACGCTGTAATAGGAAAGGATCAACATGCCAGCCAATGTTCCGGACCATCCGATTATTTGCCACCACTGCCCCGCCTTATTCTCGGTTGCCAGGATTTGCATGGACCGAATGGGGGTCGAACGCCCTCGGCGGCCAAGCAGAATTTCCGCCATCATTAAGGGTATTCCCAACCCAGCAACGCACACCATGTACATCAACACAAACGCGCTGCCCCCGTTTTGCCCGGTCAGATAAGGGAATTTCCAAATGTTCCCCAAACCTACGGCCGCCCCGGTGGCTGCGAGGATAAAGGTCCAGCGAGAGGACCATTGGCCATGCATGGATTGACGATCAGGAATGTTCATGTGTATGGGAAAAAATCCTTAGGGGACGGGAGAGTGTAGTCAACATATCCTTGTGTTTCAAGAGGCTGTGCCCATGGCATCGGTTTTCTGGGGATCTGACTTGAGAAGTCCCCGCTGGCTGACTATAGTGAGACCTTGGTATGCCACGTCTCACCGAACGAAGGATGATTGCATGAGTGACGAACGACGAGATCGAAAAGTCATTGCTTTAGCTCCGATGCCTCCGGAAAAGTCCGCTTATGCCCTTGCCCGGTATAGCCGGTCCCCGGATTCAATCGAAGAGAGTCTGGAATGGGTCCATGCCCATTCTTCCGAAAAGTTTTGGGAACAATTTTATTTCGCCTATGGGCATGGGTCTATCGCCGACTTGGGTCACGTCACGATTTGTTTCGAGAATATTTCTGAGCTCGCGGCTATCCGTCTGGAAGATGAGCCGCTGTGGGACGGGCAAGCCAAGTCCAGCCGCTACCAAAATTTTGCCGCCGCCGGTTGTTACGTGCCCAGTGAAATCGCCAATTCGGAGACGGAAGCTGCCTTTCGGGGCATATTGGGAAGTCTGTACAACATCTATCGAATCCTGAAGGATCCCGTTCAGGAACATCTGAAGGCTCGGTATCCCAGACCGGACAGTATGAAAGAAGCGGCCTATGATCGGACCATTGGGGCCCGTACCTATGACGTGATCCGGTATTTATTGCCGCTAGCGGCCAAAACCAACGTAGGGCAGGTCGTCAGTATTCGGACGTTGGAAAAACAAATGACTCGCTTACTTTCCGCGCAGTTGCCGGAATTGCAGGGCATCGGCGAAGATTTAAAAGAAGCCTGTGCGAAGACCCCTTCCACCGTTTGGGCTGATTTATGTGGCGAAGAAACGAAGGGATTAGAACCACTCGCCCCGACATTGGCCCGATATGCCAATACGAGTGACTATCAGGGCTCGGTCTACCGGGATGTTTCGCGACATGTCAGGGGTTTGCTGAAAAAGGCCGGCTTTGACGATCCGCAGTCCTGGAAAGACCATCACCGTGCCGTCGATCTTCTCGAACCCCATGCCCCGCTCGATGAACTTGTCACGACCTTAATCTATCGTGTGAGTCAAGCACCGTATCGATTGTTGTTAGAGTGGGTGCAGGGGTGGACAGAAAAAGACAAACAGGAAGTGGTGGATGCGGCCTTGCAGAGTCGCGGTCAGTATGACGAGCTGATTAAAGAGTTTCGGTCGGGGTATGCCTTCGTGTTTGACGTGTTGATGGATATCGGTGGTTGGCGTGACATGCATCGGCATCGCCGGTGCCAGCAGATTCAGCAAAACTTCACGACTATCCATGGGTATGATGTCCCGCCCATCTTACATGAGGCGGGTGTGGAGAAGGAATATCGGCAGGCCATGGATGCAGTCCAAGAGGATATCGATCGGCTTCGGAGCAGTAATCAAGAAGCCGCCATCTATGCCATTCCGTTCGGGTTTCGCGTACGCTGTCTGTTTAAAATGGATTTTGCCGAAGTCGAATATATTTCCAAATTACGATCCGGAGTCAAAGGTCATTGGTCGTACCGCACGGTGGCTTGGGAGATGAAAGAACGTATGGTAGAACGGTATCCGTTTTTAGGGGGTCTCATCCATGCCACGCCTCCGGATGTAGAGGATTCACTCACGCGATGATGCAAAATTCTAGGAAATCTTGAAGATGGGCCTCTCATTCGACGAACCCCCTCTCTCTACTCTCGCAGCTGCGATGAAGGGAGGAAAGTGGGACGACATGATTGAGGAAGCCACGAAATGGATGGAGGTAGCCGATTGTGGGCCTATTCCTTTCTTTGCGGTGAATGCCGTCTCCCTCTTGCGTGGGGACTTTGCCCAAGCTTGGAAAGTCTATCCTCAAGCGCTTCAAGAAGAAACAGATATTCAAGCAGTTCGCGACTGGATCCGCCATGTTCAAGACCTCTATCCCGATGAATCCAATGTGTATTTGATTGAAGGGCTCTTTCTGGCTCAATCTGGGAGTTCCGAAGAGTCTCTGGTTTCCTACGAACGGGCCGCCGCGCTGGATCAACGCTCGGCCTTTCCGCATTTTTTCTTGGCACAGATTCATCAACGGAAAGGATCCAAGGATCGCGCCATCAAAGCCTATCGAGAAGCCATCAAACGGGATCCTTCTTATGTGGCTGCCCGAATCAATCTCGGTGTGGCCTATCAGGAGCAGGGCCAATTGGAAATGGCTATTCCGCAATATCGAGAGGTCCTCAAACTTCGTCCTAATGATCCTGTCGGTCATACCAATCTGGCTTGTGCATTGGGAGAACAGGGGAAATTGGAAAAAGCCATAGAGGAGTATAAAGCGTCCCTCAGGATTCAACCTGATGACCCAGAGGTTCATTTTGCCCTTGGGGGCATCTATGAACAACGAGGACGACAGGACATGGCCAAACGGGAGTACGAAGAGGCGCTCCGACTCGACCCTTCCTTTGCCCCTGCCGCCACGGCCATCGGGTGGTTTTTATTCGAGAAGGGGCAGGATGATTTTGCGTTGGATTATTTTAGCCGGGCGCTCAAAGCGAATCCTGACGATGCCCATGCGACCTTTGGTGTGGGACGAGTCTACGAGGAGAAACGAAAACCCCAAATGGCCGTGGAGCATTATCAACGAGCGCTCTCATTGGAAAAAGACCCTACCCGAAAACTTCGAATCCTCAACTTTATGGACAAAATTTTTGGATAAGGCATAAAGCTGTTCCGCTTTATGTGCTGAGGGCCATTCTGGACGAACTGGTCAACGGTCTTCACTCCCAACCCGGTTGCCGGGTTGGGAGTGAAAAACGGATGGAGTTAGGGAGTTTGCAGGGCCTCGGCTTCTTGACCTTCGACGACCGGTTTCAAATAAATTTCTACCCGTCGATTATGGCTGCGGCCTTGAGCCGTGGCGTTGCTGGCCCGAGGTTGTTGTTCGCCACGACCATCCGTCAACAAGCGGGTCGTGTGAACCCCGGACGTGTTCAACAGGCTGGCTACCGAGATCGCCCGTTTCTCCGACAACTGTTGGTTGTAATCATGGCTACCCTGATCATCGGTATGGCCGATGACATGTACCATCGTACTGTCATACTCGGTCATCACATTCCCCAGTTTGGCCAGGGCAGTCTGAAAGCTTGGTTTAACTGAAGTGCTATTTGTGGCGAATGTGGCCTCACCTTTAAGGTCTACCTCGATGGAATTATCCGGGAGCTTTCGAAGTTCCACTTCATGTTGCGCCAATTCTTCTGCCAAGGCTTCCTCGATATCTTTTGCCTGCTTATCCATATACAGGCCGACGCCACCTCCTGCTAAGACACCAACGGCTGCGCCGATAGCTGCCCCGCGACCCCGGTTTTTCTTGTCGATGGCGGCTCCCGCACCAGCCCCGAGAACGCCTCCGATAGCCGCTCCCATCTTTGTTTTTCGGTAAGGGTCATCTTCCGCGCAGCCGGGAAGTGTGATTAGGAACCCTAATAATATAGAAGTCATGAATCGAATCTGCATGCCCATGGTGTGTCTCCTTCCTACGAAATGTTACGGTTTGTTGGATTACGGTCTAAGCTCATGGTCCGCATGTTGTATTTCCGGTTAATTGGTAGTTCAGGAAAACCGGTATTTCACACGTGCTGAGTAGAATGTTGTGAGGGGAAACGAACGATAGTCGGCTTTATCGGCCGATCTTCAAAAAATTTGAGGGAACGCTAAGAAAGACGTCCATGCTCCGTATCCAAATCGGGGCATAGCAAGAGTTAAGTATAAAGCATTAGACCGATGCTGCCGTTTGTGAGCTAAAGGTTGTCTGAAGAAAACGCAACACATTTGAAAATGCGGTGGGGGGGAGGGAGAAACCTAGTCCAGTCGAAGGAATTGTTGGATGTTGCTCATTTGGGAGTTAAGGTCCCCAGCTTGCTCGACCACCTGCTGAATTTGTTCTCTGAGGTATGAGGAATACCCGACTTTGTCTAAAAAGAAGGAGAAATATTGATTGGGACTCATGGTCGCATTGGCCTGTAATTCTTCGATAATGTCATCGCTGATGGGAATCAGAGTACTCCCAAAATGGAGGATCACTTTGTAGTAATTTCCTTCGCCGCGCCGTTCCAGACGTAGTCCTGAAGTCTGTTCCACGTAATGCTCCAAGCTGTTGAAATTTCAGACGAGTTTTCCAAAAATGTGCCGCATTGTAGGGCATCTGGATTTGGAATGACAAGGTCTGGTCATTACCTTGACTGGGTATGGACCCTATGCTAGCGTAGCCACCTTTTGGCCAAGCCGAAAAGGGCGTCTTTTGCCCCTGGTATCCAGTCATTTTTAACATAAAGGACGGTATCCGTGTCGCGTGTTTATAACTTTAGTGCTGGCCCAGCCATGTTGCCCGAAGCAGTCCTGCAACGGGCTCAGGAGGAGATGCTTGATTGGCATGGCGCTGGGGCCTCAATAATGGAAATGAGTCATCGTGGCAAAGAGTTTGTCTCTGTCCATGCGGAAGCCGAGCAGGACGTCCGTGACCTTTTGGGGGTGCCCGGAAATTATAAAGTCTTGTTTTTGCAGGGTGGAGCCACGGCCCAATTTGCATCCATCCCCATGAACCTCTTACGGGGCAAAAAGACTGCAGATTATATCTGGACAGGGGCTTGGGGCAAAAAAGCGATCAGTGAGGCGAAGAAATTTTGCTCCGTGAACGTGGCCGCCTCTTCGGAGAAAGACAAGTTTTGCAGTATTCCGGCATTTGAAACCTGGGCACTTCAGCAAGATTCGGCTTATGTCCATTATACGCCCAACGAAACCATCGGGGGTGTGGAGTTTCACTGGATTCCGGAGACCGGTAACGTGCCCTTGGTCGGGGATTTTTCCTCGACGATCTTTTCTCGGCCTCTGGATGTGAGTCGGTTTGCCCTTATCTACGCGGGCGCCCAGAAAAACATCGGCCCCTCGGGCGTGACGTTACTGATCGTACGGGATGATTTGATTGGTGAGGTGTTGCCGGGTACTCCCAGTGTATTGGATTATGCCCAACAGGCGGAAGCAGATTCCATGTTGAATACCCCTCCGACTTATGGCATTTACGTCGCAGGATTGGTGTTTAAATGGCTGAAAGAGCAGGGTGGGTTATCGGCCATGGCGGAGAAGAACTCCCGGAAGGCCAAGAAATTGTACGCTGCGATCGATGGCTCGAGTTTTTACAGCAATCCCGTGGAGAAGTCCTCGCGTTCCTGGATGAATGTGCCGTTTGTGTTGGCTGATGATTCTTTGGATAAGGAATTTTTGTCCGGAGCCACCGAAGCGGGTCTCACGACCTTGAAGGGGCATCGTTCGGTTGGCGGGATGCGAGCCAGTATCTATAATGCGATGCCGGAGGCTGGCGTCGATGCGCTCATTGCCTACATGGCGGATTTTGAGAAGCGCAAAGCGTAAACGCATTTTTTTGGATGATTCTGTGGTGTTCATCCATGCGCCTCATTATGGCGCATGAAATAACATCCCTAGCCTGTATTCGAGGGGATGAATTCTCGGGTGGTGACCTCGGCCGTTGGCCTAATGGAGTCTGGTTATGAAAATTCTTGTGAGCGATAGTCTTTCCCCCAAGGGGGTTGAAGTTCTGGAACGAGCCGGGTTTTCGGTCGATGTGAAAACCAAGCTTCCCAAAGAAGAGTTGCTGAAGGAAATTCCTCAATATGAAGGCTTAGTCGTTCGCTCTGCCACGAAGGTGACGAAAGAAGTGATCGCCGCAGGTGCCCGGTTACGTATTATTGGTCGGGCAGGGACCGGGTTAGATAATGTCGACACGGATGCGGCCACCCGCCGAGGAATCGTTGTCATGAATACCCCCGGTGGCAATACCATCACGACGGCTGAACATGCGATGTCGATGATCGCGTCCATGAGTCGAAAAATTCCACAGGCTACGGCATCTACCCGGGCCGGAAAGTGGGAGAAAAGTAAGTTCATGGGGACCGAACTCTATAATAAGACGCTTGGGTTGGTTGGGCTGGGCCAAATCGGGTCCTACGTCGCCAAGCTTGCGCAGGGGTGGTCCATGAATGTGATTGGATATGATCCCTATCTCGCCGAAGATCGAGCTCGGCAAATGGGCATCGAAGTCGTGGAGCTTGATGAGATTTTCAATCGAGCCGATGTCATTTCTGTCCATACACCTCTGACGAATGAGACTCGGGGCATTATCAATCGGGACACGATCGCCACGATGAAAGATGGTGTGATGATCGTGAATTGTGCCCGCGGAGGAATCATTAACGAGAATGATCTGGCGGAAGCCCTTCAGTCAGGGAAAGTCGCCTCGGCGGCGTTTGATGTGTTTGAGCAGGAGCCGGTGAACCCGGAAAATCCCTTATTGGGGTTAGATAATTTTGTCTGTACCCCGCACATTGGGGCTTCCACAGAAGAAGCCCAGGAAAATGTCGCGATCGGGATTGCCGAGCAGTTTGTGGATTATTTTAAACGGGGTATTTCCCGTGGTGCGGTGAATGTGCCTTCCGTCGCTCCGGAAGTGTTGCCGCAGTTGCAACCCTATTTGCTTTTGGCAGAGCGCATGGGACGCTTTCAGGCTCAGCTGTTGGAAAGTGGAGTCAAAGCCGTAACGGTAGAATATTCGGGAGAGGTGGCCCAATTAGCGGTCGCGCCTATCACTGTTGCCGTATTGAAAGGGCTCTTGGCGCCTATTCTAGAGGACGTGATTAATTTTGTGAATGCTCCGATCGTGGCCAAGGAACGGGGGATTGAAGTCAAAGAAGTCAAAAGTAGTGATGCCGGGGACTTTACGAGTTTAATCCGCATTAAAGTTGATGCCGGACAGAAGACGCATTCATTGGCTGGGACCCTGTTTCACAAACAAGATCCCCGAATCGTCGAGATCAATCAGTTCCAAGTTGAGGTGGTTTCCGAAGGGCAGATGATTCTGATCGATAATGTTGATCGTCCCGGGGTCATCGGGATGGTCGGCAAGGTGTTGGGCGAGCACAATGTGAATATCGCCCAAATGCAGTGTTCTCGAGTTGAGCGTGGGGAGTCTGCTCTGTTGATCATCGGGTTGGATGGTCCCCCTTCACCGAAGGCTATCGATTTGTTGAAAACCGAGAAGGATCTCCTGTCCGTCCGTCTTGTGGATTTGGGTTAACCGCTTCCTTAATTACCCGATCTGCACGAAAATGTAGTGGGGCTCTGTCGCTGGCCTTTCATCACGATTGCTCATGAAACCAGCTCGCTCTCTTATCCCCATCGGTACCGCCACCCTTCTTCCTTTGACCGCTCAGAGTGTCAGAAGGTTGGAGGACCAGGTCTTGGCCTATTTAGGCACCTGGGGTTACCAAGAAATCATCCTGCCCACCTTCGAATTTTTGGATGTTCTGTCTGTCGGCCTTTCCCAGGACATCATCGAAAAATGCTACAAATTTCCTGATTGGACCTCAGGTCGTACGTTAATTCTTCGTCCGGATGCCACCGCTCAAATCGCCAGGATGGTGGCCATGGGGCTTGGGGGAAAAGCTCTTCCTGTCAGATTTTCCTACCGGACCACCGTCTTCCGTTATGAGCCGGAACACCAGGGACGTGACCGCGAGATTTTTCAAGTCGGAGTAGAAATGATCGGGCAGGACTCTCCGATTCGGGATGCCGAATTGGTGACTGTTTTGAATGGGTTGCTGCAATGTGTAGGGTTGAATGATTGGACGATTTCATTAGGGCATGTCGGATTTTTTACGGCTCTTCTCGCTCAATCAGGTCTGTCTCAGGCAGCGAGAAAGCAGGCCGAGGTCGCTGCGGCTCATAAAGACCTCCCACATTTGGAAGAAATCTTGCTCAAAGAGCGAGTGGTGCGATCCAAAATCCGACAAATCCTACAAGTGCCGGAACGGTGCGGCGGCTATGAAGTCTTGGAGTGGGGCAGGAAGATTTCCGGGAAAAACCCTCAGCTGTTAAAACCCCTGACTCGCCTGACTCAGGTGTATGATTATTTAAAGAAGACCGGAGTCCACGATCATGTGCTGTTGGATCTTGGCGAATTTCGGGGTTTTGATTATTATGATGGCCTGGTATTCGATGTCTTCACATCCGGACGTGGTCGTGAATTGGGTGGGGGCGGGCGATACGATCATCTGGTTGGTCGATTTGGCCGTGACCTCCCAGCCATTGGGTTTGGCATAGACCTTGACCGTCTCTTTTCTTCCTTGGAGTTGAACGGGCCGCTGGGAACGAATGGGAGTGACTCTCTTCTCATGGTGTTTTCACCCTCCCAAGCAAAGGGAGCCTTTGCGCTCGCTCAAGAACTTCGAGGTCAAGGAGTGTGCGTCATCGAGGAAATGATCGAGGGCCGGCGAGTGCCCCCTTTGACTTGGGCGACGAAAGTCGCCAAGGAACGGGGAATGAAGCGGGTGATCATTCCTGAAGGTCAAAAACCTTCTCCGTCCTCGGTTCACTACGTAGAGTTTTCTTCGGATATGAAAACATCCCAAAAAACACGATTATCACTCTCACAACTCTTGAGACAAATTACAGGTTCGAATAATGGCGATCTCTGAAGAATCTGCCGTTCGCATTCCTCCGCAAAATCTTGAAGCCGAACAATCGGTGTTAGGGGCGGTGTTGCTGGATAATGCCGCTCTGAACCGGGCGATGGAGGTATTGACGGAGGAAGATTTTTATCGCACGGCAAACCGTGTGGTGTATCGTGGCATGATTGAACTCTCCGATCGTAATCAGCCTGTGGATCAAATCACGCTGACCGATCATTTACGTGGGACCGGAGAATTAGAACAAATTGGGGGGGCTTCCTATATTGCGGAACTGGTCCAAGTGGTTCCTAGTGCGGCGAATATTCGCTATCACAGTAAGATCGTTCGGGATAAATCTTTGCTTCGTGGCCTGGTCCATACGGCGACAGATGTCGTCATGCGAGGGTATGAAGGCACCACCCAGACGGATGAATTGTTGGAGTTTGCCGAACGGGAAATCTTTCGATTGGCCCAGGGTCATTTGGGAGGAACGTTCGCACCGGTCAGCACCATTCTGCAAGAGAGTATCGAAATCGTCGATCGGTTGTATGCTCGGAGTGAAAAGATTACGGGGGTACCCACCGGGTTTACCGATTTAGATGAACTGCTCGCCGGTCTCCAGGCTTCGGACCTCATCATCGTGGCTGGACGGCCAAGCATGGGAAAGACCAGTTTGGCCTTAGGAATGGCTGAACATGCCGCTATTGAAAAACAGTCGGTCGTGGGAATTTTTAGCCTGGAAATGTCCCGGGCGCAATTAGTCCTGCGAATGTTGAGCTCTCAAGCTCGCTTGGATTCACATGCGGTTCGCACCGGTCAGCTCAAGCAACATGATTGGGTGGCCTTGACAGGAGCGGCCAGCCGATTGGAGCAGGCAAAAATATTTATCGATGATTCCGGGAATCTCACTGTTCAACAAATGCGAGGAAAAGCCCGTCGGCTCAAGGCCGAACATGGACTGGACTTTTTAATCATCGATTATCTCCAGTTAATGGAGGGGCGGAGTACATCAGAGTCAAGGCAGCAGGAAATATCTGATATTTCTCGTGCCTTAAAAGGCCTGGCGAAGGAATTGGATATACCGATCGTTGCTCTTTCACAGCTGAGTCGGGCTGTCGAGAATCGCAAGCCGCCTATCCCTGTTCTTGCCGATCTTCGGGAATCTGGTGCGATCGAGCAGGATGCGGATGTGGTCATGTTCATCTATCGTGAAGAAGTCTATGAGCCCGATACGGAGGAAAAGGGCATTGCCAAAATTCTTGTTCGAAAACATCGAAACGGACCGATTGGTGAGATTGATCTACAATTTCATGACCGTTATGCGAAGTTTAATAATTTAGAGACGAGATCTGGTATAGTCTAAATACCCGAAAGGTGTTATTTTAGAGAAGGCTTGGAAACTGTATAGTTTGTCGTCTATGACCATCCGCTCACAAAAAACCCTCTATTCTTGGTTAGGGTCATTGAAGACAGTGGTCTTGGGTGTGCCGTTGTTATTCGTGTCCTGTGGGACGGCCCCGCAGCCCACTCTGCCAGGTGAACCCCCGGCTCCCCGAGTTTCGGAGGTTACTCATCCGCAAGCCTATTACCATTTCCTTCGGGGATCACTCCACGAACTCAACAATGAGAATGATAAAGCCATTGAATCCTATCAGGCTGGCTTGGAATTGGACCATGATTCCATCTTTTTAAAATATCGAATCGCCAAATTGTACTTCGCCACGGGTCAAAAAACCGCTGCTGTGGATACGGCTTCGCAAATTCCCGTGGAGGACGTGGATAATATCACTATTGTTTTAGGCCTCGCCAAAATTTTCTCCGGGTCGGGTGAGCAGGATAAAGCGATTCAAGTCCTAGAGGTGGCCCAAGAGAAATTCCCCGACCAGGATCGTATGTACTTGGCTCATGGGAGCCTTTTGCTGAACAAAAAAGATTTTTCCGGGGCTGAGGGAGTGTTTCAGGCCCTTTTAGTGCAGAACCCGAAGTCGGAAGAGGCCGAGTATTACCTTGGACTCATTGCCGTTCATCAAAATACTCCGGACCAGGCGATTGAGCATTTTGAGAATGCCATTGCCTTGAATACCTCCTTTGAGCGGGCGTATGTGAAATTGGTTGCGGTACTGGAAGAAGAGAAGAATTCACGGAGAGCCATTGAGGTCTTAGAAAAATTCCTAGACGAGGTCAATGCCAATCATCGGGAATTTCGCCTAAGACTTGTTCGACTCTACGTAGAAATGAAGGAGGCGGAAAAAGGTCTGAAGCATCTGGACCAACTCCTCGACCACAACCCGAATGACTTGCACGCTCAAGTGCGGAAGGCACAAATTTTTGGGGAATTGGGACAATTCCCTCAGGCCATTGAGGAATTGAAAGCCATTTTACGTGTTCGACCTAATGAGCTTCGCGTCAGAGATTTTCTGGGTCTATTGTATGAGGAAACGAAGGACTATCCCCTGGCGATTCAGGCCTATCAGGAAAATCTGAAGATTGACCCCACCTTTTTTGATAGCGTGCTCCATTTGGGTTTTGTGACCTACCGTCTCAAACGGAATGAACAAGCGATTTCCTACCTCAATAATGCCGTGGAGCTGAACCCTAGGCGGCCGGAGCCCTATTTGTTGCTGGGGCTCACCTATTTTCAGATGAAAGATTATCAAGGTGCGAAAGTCAAATTAGAAGAAGGTATTCTTCAGGATCCTTCCAATGCGGAATTGCATTTTAACTTAGGGACGGCCTGGGACAAGTTGGATCGTTTTGATGAAGTGGTTCGAGAGATGGAGCAAACTCTCGAGTTGAACCCCGATCATGCTGATGCATTGAATTACCTTGGGTATAGTTATGCGGATCGTGGGATTGAGGTCGAAAAAGCCCTTGAGTTGACGCAACGGGCCGTGGAACTCAAGCCTCACAATGGCTATTATGTCGACAGTCTCGCATGGGCTCTGTATAAACTGGGAAGAGTGGACGAGGCGCTCGAAACCATTCAGCGGGCGGTGGCCCTCGTCAAAGATGATCCGGTGATCTATGAGCATCTTGGTGAAATCTATCTGCTGCAGAACGAACGCGATAAGGCCCGTGAAGTGTGGCTCCATTCCCTTCAGCTTGATTCTACCAATGAAACCCTCAAAAAACGGTTTCAAGAGGTAGGTTTCGGAGAACCGATTCCCAATCTATCCCAAAAGGCTCCATCCACTCCCTAATCCCGGTGGCCCCGCTTTTGGGTGGTCCTACAGTGATACTCCTCTCGGGTGGATGAAATTTCTGTTCAACCTCCTTTCCCTGATCCTTAAGTTTTCTCGTATTTGTGGCGATGAATCTGATGAGATTTTTAAAGAAACAGTCCTGTAAAAAGTTGAAAATATTGTATTTTTCTGTTTTTTTTTGATGAAGGTCATCGATGAAAAGTGTGAAATCTTGGTTAACTCGCGGCTTTGAGAATCTGGTACAATATGGCGTGTGCGTAGTGCAAAACACACTCTAGATTCTTAATTTCCATCGGTGTAGGATTTTGGACATTATTGGGTGTTCTTTTCTGTTTATCTAACCCTCCTAAGAGGAGTGAGACGAATGATCAGTTTCTTATTCCTGCGCACTCACAATCAAAAAGGTTTCAGTCTGACGGAGTTAATGATCGTTGTGGCCATTATCGGTATATTAGCCACACTCGCCATCCCGAAGTTTCTTCAGTACCAGGCGAAGGCCAAACAAACGGAGGCTAAGACTAACCTGGTGGCGCTTCATACGGCTGAAATTGCCTACTTTGCGGAGAACAATGGATACATCGATGATTTTAATGCCATCGGGTTTGGTGTGAGCGGCGCTTCCCAGCGATATTATTATGAATTGGGATCCGCAAGTCTGGGCACCATTCCACCAGGGTGTACGGCTTCTGCCCTTGATTCTATCAGCCCATCAGCTTTTACTGCCGTGGCGATTGGGAATATTGATGGTGATGCCACCTGTGACGTCTGGACAATTACGGAACAAAAAGTCTTAAAAAATGTCACCAACGACGTGTCGTCTTAAATCGAGGGCGTCGGTCGATTCACACATTCAGCAGTCCGGTGACTTTTACTCAAGATTATTCAAGGAAAGCCCGAAAAATCTTCTTTTATGACTACGGGAATTCTTGAAGAGGAGGGGTGTAGGTGAAAATCCTTGAGCAGATCAAAAATCGTTCAGCGAAGATCGGAGTGGTAGGGCTGGGGTATGTGGGGTTGCCCCTCGCTGTCCTGCAAGCCAAAGCCGGCTTTAAAGTCTACGGTATTGATGAGGTGGCCGGAAAAGTGGAGATGGTCAATCAAGGAAATAATTACATCCTGGATGTGGTTGATGAGGAATTGCGTGAGGTTGTTGAGCAAAAGCGCCTTGAAGCCACCACAGATTTTTCCGTTTTGGCTCAATGTGATGTCATTCTCATTTGTGTGCCCACACCCCTGACCAAGAATAAGGAGCCCGACATTTCGGCGATTGAAAAAGTGGTGGGACACCTGGCTTGCCATGCCCACCCTCATATGCTGGTAGTGCTGGAAAGTACGACGTATCCCGGGACTACTGAGGAGGTCATCTTGCCGGCGTTAACCGCCAAGGGGCTCACGGTCGGAGAAGATTTATTCGTGGCCTTTTCCCCTGAACGGGTGGACCCCGGCAATGAGAGTTTTAAGACGCATAACACGTTTAAACTCGTGGGTGGTGTTTCGGAGGCTTGCCGGGAAGTTGCGAAGACTTTCTATGAGCAGACCATCGTCAAAATCTTCCCCCTGAGTTCTCCACGGGTGGCTGAAATGGCCAAAGTGTTTGAAAACGTCTTCCGATCCGTCAATATTGCCCTGGTGAATGAATTGACGATGTTATGTGAACGGATGGATATCAATGTGTATGAAGTCATCGATGCGGCTGCGACCAAAAATTTCGGGTTTATGCCCTTTTACCCTGGGCCCGGCGTTGGGGGACACTGTATTCCTCTCGACCCCTACTATCTCGCGTGGAAGTCGAAGGAATATGATGTCCACACTCGATTTATCGAGTTAGCCGGAGAAATCAATGAAAATATGCCGTATTATGTGGTGAATAAACTCCAAAGACTCCTGAACGGGCGTGGGCGATGCCTCAAAGGCTCTACCGTTTTTGTCCTTGGGGTTACCTATAAAGCCGATATCGAGGATCCTCGTGAGTCTCCGGCCACCAAGGTCATGGAATTGCTCCAAAAAGAGGGGGCTTTGCTGGAATATTCTGATCCCTATACACCGGCCCTGGTTATTGGAGATCAGCAATACAAGTCCCAACCAGTTACCCCTGAAAAACTTGAGCAGAGTGCCTGTGCTCTGGTGTTAACTGCCCATACGGCGTTTGATTATCAATTGATCGTGAACCATGCCCCCTTCGTTTTCGACACGCGGAATGGAACGAAAGGGGTTCAAGACCATCGCGATCGTATAGCCCTACTTTCAACCTAAATTCCCCCACAGCCCTTCGTTTGTCAGGATAGGGTGCAATGAGGTCTTTCCCTTGACACTCTATGTCTGTTTCGGTATAAGGCCAAGGTTAAATTGGCCTTCCTCTAGCTACGGTAAGTTTGCTGGCGGCTTGTGGTAATCCCTTCCAAAATTCGTTTCTGCCCGGGCGCACGTGTTTGCGTGATAAAGGTATAGGTTCATGAAGTCGCTAAAGCAATTTTTAGTACGCCTGTCCGGGAACTTTTTTGAGAATGTGGTCCCCCGCCTAAAAGTCCAGAGGATTCCCCAAAAACCCCCTTCACTGAAGGTGGTCTCTCGAAATTTACACCCCGTTCCTTCCCAGGACCAGGTTTCGCCCAAACCAGCCCATATTGGCCACTTGGAGGCCTTAGAGTCTTCCCTTCAAAAAGGGGAACGGTTTTTACTTGCCAAGCAGCATCCGGAGTCGGGGTTTTGGGTTGAGGAATTGGAAGCTGATACCACTTTGACCTCAGAATATGTGATGTTACGTCGCTTTCTGGACTTAGTTGATCCGGAACGGGAACGAAAGGCTATTCGGTACCTGATCCATACTCAACTAGAGGATGGAGGGTGGCCGATTTTCTCAGGGGGGGCGGCTGATATCAGCGCTTCCGTCAAAGCCTATTTTGCGCTGAAACTCGCAGGCGTTTCCCAGGATGAACCCTGTATGCAAAAAGCTCGAGCCGTGATCCTTAAAAAAGGAGGAGTGGTTCAGGCGAATGTGTTCACGAAGATTAGTTTGGCCTTGTTTGGTCAATATGACTGGAAGGGTGTTCCCTGTATGCCACCGGAGATCATGTTGGCTCCCCAGTGGTTTTATTTTAATTTGTATGCGGTTTCCTATTGGTCTCGGGCCTGCATCATTCCGCTCCTGATCATCTTTGGATATCGCCCTCTCTGTCGTATTGCCCCGGACCAGGGAATCGAGGAGTTGTACCTGACTCCAGCTTCGGAAGTGAACTATTCCCAAGTTCCTCCCTTGCATCGAGATGGAACGCTTTTGACCTGGAGAAACTTTTTCGTCTGGGTGGATGCCCTTCTTCGACTCTATGAATCCTATCCTTTGAAGTCCTTAAGAAAAAAAGCCTTATCCCAGGCACAAAACTGGGTCATCGAGCATATGGATGGAACAGGCGGACTCGGGGCCATTTATCCTGCCATGGCCTACTCCATTTTTGCCCTGCGGGCCTTGGGCTATTCTACGGATCATCCGCTTATTCAAAAGGCCTTGGGTGAGATTGAGGAACTGGCCATTCACTCTCCATCGGGGAATCAACAGTTTCCCCCTATGATGCATTTGCAACCTTGCCATTCTCCAGTATGGGACACGGCGCTCACGATGAATACCCTGATTGAACGAGGATTGCCTATTGACCATCCGGCACTTCAGCGTGCCAATGCCTGGATCAGGGGTCGGCAGAGTCAAAAGGTCGGGGATTGGAGCGTATCTTCCCCAACCGCGCGCCCGGGTGGATGGGCGTTTCAATTTGAGAATGAATGGTATCCCGATGTTGATGATACGGCCGCTGTCGTAGTCGCCTTAGCCAAAATGATTCCAGGAGATTTACCCCATAATGACGAAAGTATTCAAAAGGGGCTTCGGTGGGTCCTGGCGATGCAGGGATCTGACGGGGGTTGGGGGGCGTATGATAAGGACAATAATAAACTCATCTTTAATAAAATCCCCTTCGCGGATCATCAGGCCCTTTTAGACCCTAGCACCGCAGATCTGACCGGACGATGCTTGGAGATGCTCGGGACGTTAGGGTATGACCCCTCACATCCAGCCGTGGGGCCGGCCATTGAATTTTTACGAAAAGAACAAGAGCCCAACGGAAGTTGGTATGGACGTTGGGGTGTCAACTATATCTATGGGACCTGGTGTGTGCTCTCAGGGCTTCGAACGATCGGGGTAGATATGACCACTCCCTGGATTCAGCAAGCTGTGGCATGGTTGGAGTCCGTTCAGAATTCCGATGGAGGATGGGGAGAGTCTTGTGAGTCTTATTCCCACGTGGATAAGGCCGGTCGCGGAGAAAGTGCGGCTTCTCAGACCGCCTGGGCCATCATGGCCTTGCTTCAGGCAGGAGAAGCAGATTCTCTGAGCGTGGTGCGTGGGATCAACTGGCTTATTCGACATCAGCGTGAAGATGGGGTCTGGGATGAGCCATTTCATACGGGTACGGGATTCCCGCGGGTCTTTTATTTACGGTATCACGGATACTTTAAGTATTTTCCGGTTTGGGCATTGAGTATGTACCGCCAGGTGAAAATTTCCGGTGAGCCCAAAGCCGATCAATTACGCAAGGCGGCTCAAGCAGCCAGGCGCCAACGCAAACAGGTATAGTCGTCTTATCGTAAGTTTTCCCCCATACTCTACGTCTTCCTATCCGATATTGTCAGGAGCCTTATCTGGCTAAGATCGCCATACTGACGGCTACCAGGGTCGAATTTAATACTGTCAGTCACGCACTTCTGAATCCGTGTCCCGTCAGGGTTGGGGGATATGCCTGTGTCGAATCCCATATTCCACCCAATTATGTCCTCCTGATCCAAGCCGGAATCGGTCCTCAACGATCAAGGGCTGCCACCAGACAACTGTTGGAAGACCGAGGTTGGGACCTTATGATTTCAACGGGATTTGCCGGTGGACTTACTCCCTTGCCCGTGGGAACCGTAGTGATCGGAAAAGAGGTTTCCGAAAGTCGCGGTTTTTCCTCCCTTGAGGATGGAGAAGATGCTGTTACCATTCCCTGTGATCCGTTTTGGGTCCATCATTCTCAAGGTCTTTATGGCACGCATAACGAGGTTCCTAGGGTTGTTCGGTTTATTTCGGTCCACCGGGTGTTAACCTCTTCGAAAGATAAGCGGGTGTTGGGATCAGAGTCTGGAGCCGAAGCGGTCGACATGGAAAGTGCGTCGATTGGCCAGATGGCCTTACAGTATCAGGTTCCTTTTCTCATTATCCGTTCCATTTCTGATACAGTTGATGAGGATCTGCCGATAGATTTTAACGATTTTCTTCGGCCCAGCCGCTGGGTCTTCGGATTAGGCCAGGTGGTTGTATCACCGAGTTCATGGAAAGGTTTTGTTCGATTGTACCGGCATTCCCGGCTTGCTTCGAAGTCCATATCGAGGTTTTTTTCTCTGTTCTTTAGGTCATTAGCATCTCTGACTCCGAATCAGGAAAAGTTGGTGGAAGGGTGAGGGTTTGACGCGGTTCATTCAACATCTTGGTGCCAAAGTGCTCGATCTCATCGAGGAAATGGGGGCGATGTTCGTGTTCCTCTTGCGTACCTTTGGCTGGCTGTTTAGGCCTCCCCTTCGGGTTGTTCAAATTATCAAGCAAATTCACTTTGTGGGGTATAAATCTACCTTCGTCGTCATTCTTACGGCATTATTCACAGGGATGGTGTTGGCGCTTCAAGGCTATTATTCCTTGAGAAAATTTGGCTCCGAGGGCTTGTTAGGCTCTGCTGTGGCGTTGAGTATGATCCGTGAACTCGGACCTGTTTTGGCTTCCTTGATGGTCACCGCAAGAGCCGGATCGGCTATGACGGCTGAGATTGGGATTATGAGGATCACCGAACAAATCGATGCCATGGAAACCATGGCCATCAATTCTCTTCAATACCTCATCACTCCCAAGGTCGTGGCTTCCTTAATTTCAGTTCCGTTGTTGGTGGCTTTGTTTGATGTGGTGGGTATCGGTGGCGGATATCTGGTTGGGGTGAAATTACTGGGAGTCAGCGGTGGGTCCTATTGGAGTTCCATCGAATCGGCTGTCGTCTGGAAAGACGTGTATGGAGGCATTCTCAAGTCCATTAGCTTTGGTTTGATCATTAGTTGGATTTGTTCTTATAAGGGGTACTATACCCGAATGAGTGCGGAAGGGTTGGGAAAGGCAACGACCGAATCGGTGGTGCTTGCGTCCGTTCTGATTTTAATCTGGGATTATTTTCTTACCTCTGTCTTGTTGTAACGAAACTCATGCCCGAGAGTCTAACGTACAGTATTAAATTGGAGGAAGTGAAAAAAACCCTAGGGGGGCAACAAGTCCTGCGTGGGATAAATCTGAATATTCCCAAAGGGAAAATCACGACCATCATCGGGCCTAGTGGCGAAGGCAAAAGCGTGATGCTGAAGCACATGATCGGCCTGATCCGTCCCGATGCGGGCCATGTGTTAGTTGATGACGTTGATTTGACCGGGATAAATGATCGTGAGCTGAATGAAATCCGGAAGAAGTTTGCCATGCTCTTTCAGTCTGCGGCATTGTTCGACTCTATGACGGTATTTGAGAATGTGGCCTTTCCCCTACGAGAAAAGCGATTAGTTCCTGAAGAGAAGATCGTGAAGTGGGTCCCAGAGATGCTTGAACGGGTAGGGTTGCAAGATATGGGGCATAAATTTCCGGCTGAGTTGAGTGGAGGGATGAAAAAACGGGCTGGGTTAGCCAGGGCTTTGGTGATGGGTCCGGAAATAATCCTTTTCGATGAACCCACGACGGGATTAGATCCCTTGATGGCCCATTCCATACATGATTTGATCCTCTCTATGCATCGAACGTTTGGTTTCACGGGTATTATGGTGAGTCATGAAATTCCTGAGATCTTTCCCATTTCCGATTGGGTTGCGATGTTAAAGCATGGTAAAATTTTAGCGATGTGTCCCTCTGAGGAATTTCAACGGCTTGAGGAACCCCTGATTCAAGAATTTATTTCGGTGAACGATGGAATGTTAGGAAGGCCCTCTTGAGGATGCCCTGGTCTTCCTAAGCGTGCGACTCAAAGATCTTTGACAGAGGTGTTGAACTCCAATTTCGCGAGGTGAAGAACGAATGGAACGGGGAAGACTTGAATTTGTCGTTGGAGTGTTTGTCCTAATTGGGGTGGTCTGCTTGGGGTACTTGGCCATTAAACTCGGAAAGTTAGAGTTGGTTGGAGGAAACTATTATGAACTCCAGGCTGACTTCTCTTCTACTTCCGGTCTAAAGAAGGGCGCTTCGGTTGAAATCGCGGGGGTGGAAGTCGGTCGGGTCAAAACGATTGGTCTCAAGGAAGATCAGGCTAAGGTGGTCCTGGCGATCGATGAGGGCATCCCCATCTATAATGATGCGATCGCATCTATTAAAACTCGAGGGATCATCGGTGAAAAATTTATGGAGCTTTCTCCAGGAGGAGCTGGAGAAAAGCTGGGTCCTGGGGGAACTATTATTGATACCGAATCAGGGATAGATCTTGAAGAAGTCATCAGTCAATTCATTCATGGAAATGTGGAGTAGGTTATCAACTGTTAGCCAGAAGGTGTCCTGTGAAGTCTTTACCTAGAACAGCCATTATTTTTATCGTCCAAGCCTTGCTCGTGTTGTTCCTCTTGCTTCCCTCCTCCTGGGGAGAAACGACACCCACTGCGGCGGTCAGACAAACGATCGATCAGGTTCTCACGGTCCTGAATGATGAGACCTTGAAAGACAAATCAAAAAGTGCTGATCGTCGCGCTAAACTCGAAGAGATTATCGGCCAGCGGTTTGATTATGAGGAGATGGCCAAACGAACATTGTCAAAGCATTGGAAAACTTTGGAATCAGGCGAGAAAGATGAATTCGTCGCGGTCTTTCAAAAGTTTTTGGCGAATTCGTATGCTGGGAATGTCGAAGGGTATTCCGGAGAACAAGTTGAATATATTAAAGAGCGTGAAAAAGGAACCTTTGCCGAGGTTCAGACCAAGGTGGTCTCTCTTAAGGTTCAGATTCCACTGGATTACCGGCTGTTGAAGAAAAATGGCACTTGGCGCGTGTACGATGTGGTCATAGATGGCGTGAGTTTGATGAAAAACTACCGTGGCCAATTTTCCAGAATCCTTAAATCTTCCTCATTCGAAGGCCTTCTCGAAAAGCTTCGATCGAAAGCCAAGCTAGGAAAAGCCTCTTAAGGACCCGTTGTGTGATCGTGGTTCGCTGTTTGTGCCGGAGCGCGTCGTTGTGTCTGGCTCTTGCAGTTCTGGTACCGCTGTCCCCCGCCTTCGCCGATCGTTCCTTTTTCGTCGTTCCTGCCTTTTCCACCTCGAAGAATGACGGCCAAGATATTGGTCTCATTGTTCCCGTGCTTCAATCCGATGAGGAAGGGAACCTTCAGTCGTTGTTCGCACCAATGGTGATCCATAACTCCTTTTTGGGAGTTCGGGGAACCGTGAACTATTATCGATATTGGTCAGGCGGGCGACGGTTGGAAACGGTGGCTTCGTTGACGGAAGAAATCGAGCGAAAACTCAAGTTCCGCTACCAAAATCCCGGGTTTATCGAAGGGCTGTTTTTCATCGACCTGGGGGCCCAGTTCTTCAAAAATGCGACCAAACGGTTCTTTGGGATAGGACAAACCAGCTCGGAGGATGACGAAAGCAATTATACCGGTCGTGAGTACCAAATCGACTGGAAATTAGGGATTCATCTGAATGATGTGACCCGTCTTGCGATTCAACAGCGGTTTCGCGATGTGGATGTTCAGGAGGGTGGAGTAGATGACGAACCTTATACCAAAGATGAATTCGGGGGAGTTCCGGGAATTGATGGTGCCACCATTCTGGCCCATCAATTGGTCTTTCAGTATGACTCACGGGATAGCCTTATTGCGCCGACGGTGGGGACGTATTTGGAAATCTTTGGAGAAGTAGCGCAAAATTTTGATCGGGATGATTTTCAGGATAAATTTTATGTACGGAGTGGGTTCGATATTCGGCGACTCATCCCGAGTTCGTCCAAACGGTTTATCTTCGTGGGTCGAGCCATGCTGCAACTCAGTTTTGGTGACGGTATTCCTTTTTATGAACAGAGTTCTCTCGGAGGGGAGGAAAATCTGAGAGGCTATGGTCGCGACCGCTTTATCGATAAACATATGATCGCGCTCAATGCGGAGGAACGAATCCACGTCCTGGGGTTTAAGATGTTCAATGTGAAAATTGAAATGGAAGTCGCCCCATTCGTGGACATGGGCCGAACATACAGGAATTTTAAGCATCGGCAATTTGAGGATTGGGAAATTACGCCCGGGATAGGATTGCGAGGAATCGTTAGACCAAACTTAGTCAGCCGGGTGGATTGGGGGTACAGTAAGGAAGGGGGAGCCGTGTTTGCTGGGTTGCAGTATCCGTTTTAAGAGCAATGGGATTAGGATAGTTTGGCTCTGATGTGAAACGAATGGCACTCTGGTGTGGACTGCATACTGGATTCGAATGAGGATATCTATCTTTGACATGAATCGCCTTTGCCTGACGGTGCTCCTGAGTGTCCCATTGCTTTGTACGCTTGGCCTTGCCAAAGAGCCTAATGGCCCGGAAGGGCCAGAACAATTACAAAATGAGTTGAACACATTACTAGCTCAGGGTGTGCCAGCGTCCTCCAATCCCCAAGAATTGTTGAAGCTCGCAAGTGTGTATCTGGATTTAGGATACGGGGTCTATGTCGAAAAGGAGAAAAAAATAGCCAGTTTTCAGGAAGGTGCGCGGCTGGCGAAAAGAGCCTTGGGCCAAAAAGAGGAATCGGCGGAGGCCCACTTTTTGTATGCGGCGAATTTGGGGAGTGCCGCAGAGTTGGAGGGTTTGGTTTCATCCGCTTTGACGCTGAAAGAAATCAAGGATGAAGTTCACCGGGTGTTGGATTTGGACCCATCTCATGTCCAGGGACATCACATGTTGGGCCGTCTCCTGGAAGAATTGCCGTGGTTTTTGGGGGGTGATACGTCTAAGGCAGGTCAGCATCTAAAAAAAGCTGTGGCTCTGGATAGTCGATATGTCCCAGGACGATTGGACCTGGCAAAATGGTATTTAAAGCAGGATCAAAAAGTGTTGGCGATAGAGCAATTGCAACACATCGTGGAAAACCCTCCAGGCGAAAAGCGATGGATTTGGCTACTCAGATACCGCCCGGAAGCAGAAGCACTCCTTCGTCAATTTCGTTAAGAAGAGGGAACCATTGACTGGGCTGTATGCGGTCTAGTCGGGCTAGGCCCGGCGGGTCCCAGGACGCTTGACAGTGTTTTGCGGCTGTGGGAGACTGCTTAAGGAGTATGTATAATTACTGTACTCTCGCCTGAATTTTTACGATCTTCATTCCCGGAAAACTGTGAAAGGAAGAGAAATGTCCTTATTGAAAAGGATTGAAAGTCCCAGCGATTTAAAGAAATTATCCCCGGAGAAATTCCCGGAGCTTTGCCAGGACATTCGTGAACTCATCGTAGAGGTGATCTCGCAAGTGGGAGGGCACCTGGCCTCGAACCTGGGTGTGGTGGAATTGACGGTTGCTCTGCATTATTTACTCAACACGCCGAAAGACAAAATTGTTTGGGATACTAGCAATCAGGCCTACACCCATAAGTTGTTGACCGGTCGTCGTGATCAATTCCATACCATTCGCCAGTTTGGGGGGATGAGTGGGTTTTGTAAACGAGAAGAAAGTATTTACGATACGTTCAATGCTGGGCATGCCGGGACCGGGGTTTCCGCAGCCGTGGGATTTGTGGAAGCCCGCGACCAGATGGAACAGTCAAATAAAGTGGTGTGTGTTGTGGGTGATGGAGCGCTAACTTCCGGGATGACATTGGAAGGACTGCAACATGCCGGGGGCATGGCCAGGGATATGGTCGTGATCCTAAATGACAATCAGATGTCTATTTCTCAGAATGTCGGGGCGATCTCTGCCTATTTGAATCGAACCTTCACCGGGGAGTTTTATACACGATTACGAGAGGAAACTTCTCAACTTTTGGATACGATCCCTCAAATTGGGGAACCGGTCAAACGAATGGCTATGCGGGCAGAAGAGTTAGCCAAAGGGTTTCTGTTGCCCGGGTTGTTATTCGAGGAGTTAGGGTTTCGTTACGTCGGTCCCATCGATGGGCATAATTTTGAACATCTTCTCCCGACATTGGACAATGTGTTGAAACTCAAGGGTCCGACCCTTCTTCATGTGATTACCAAAAAAGGTCTGGGGTTTGAACCGGCGATGAAAAACCGCGTGTGGTTTCATGCCTGCTCCCCCTTTGATGCCCAGACGGGTCAGCCACTCAAAAAGTCCGGGTATCCTTCCTATAGCTCCATTGCGGTCAACACCTTGGTTCGACAGGCTAGAAGGGATAAGCGGGTCATCGCCATCACCGCCGCGATGTGTGAGGGGACAGGTCTGTCCGATTTTCAGAAGGAATTCCCGGATAGGCTTATCGATGTAGGAATCGCCGAACAGCATGCGGTCACGTATGCCGCAGGGTTAGCCGCAGAAAATATGCGTCCTGTGATTTGTATGTATTCGACGTTCTTGCAACGGGCCTATGATCAGGTGGTGCATGATGTGGCCACGCAGAACCTACCCGTAATTTTCTGTATTGATCGAGGGGGGTTAGTGGCTGAGGATGGAACCACTCATCATGGAGCGTTTGATTTCGCCTATCTCCGACATATTCCGAATATGGTGGTTATGGCCCCCAAGGATGAGAATGAATTGCAGCACATGGTCCAAACCGCGCTGCAACATGATGGCCCTATTGCAGTGCGTTATCCTCGTGGAAGTAGCTTGGGCGTGCCTCTGGATCCAGAACCGATCGCCCTACCCATTGGACGGGGGGAAGTGGTCTCCGAAGGACGGGATGTGGGAATCATCGCGATTGGGGTGACGGTTTCAGAAGCCTTGAAGGCGGCCGAACGATTGAAAGAGGAGGGAGTATCAACCACCGTGGTCAATGCACGATTCGTCAAGCCTCTGGATAAAGACCTGATTCTTGGCGTGGCCAAGTCCGTCAAATGTCTCGTGACTGTGGAAGAAGGTTGCCGCATGGGAGGGCTAGGATCTGCCGTGCTCGAGTTCTTATCTGAAGAAGAATGTTGGGATCTCCCCACCAAGGTCCTTGGGTTGCCGGATTGGTATATTGAGCAAGGCCCGCAGGATCTTTTGCGTGAAAAATATGGATTAACGGCCGAAGGGATCTTTCAGCAGACGAAAGCCCTCTACGACCGGGTTTCCCTTCAGGCTGTCTTGCGTTAGAATCTTCCGTGCATATCACTCGCCGCCAAACCCGGCAAATCCAAGTCGGTAACGTCAAAATCGGAGGAACCGCTCCGATTTCGGTCCAATCCATGACCATACCCCATCCCAGTGATGTGGCCGGAACTCTGGATCAAATCCGTCGCTTGGAAGAAGCGGGCTGCGAACTCATTCGAGTTGCCGTGCCCGATAAGGAGGCAGCCGATGCTCTGCCTCAAATCAAATCCGGAATGACCGTCCCTCTGATCGCGGACATCCATTTTGATCATCGGCTTGCCCTACAAGCTGCTCAAGTCGTGGATTGTGTCCGGATCAATCCAGGGAATATCGGCCCGTGGTGGAAAACGGAAGAGGTGATTAAGGCCGTGAACGACAATGGCATCCCCCTGCGGGTTGGGGTCAATGGCGGATCCTTGGAAAAACCCCTCCTTGAAAAATACGGATACCCGACGGCTGAGGCCTTGGCAGAATCTGCGTTGAATGCGGTCCATGCTCTGGAGGATGTGGGGTTTACCAACATGAAGGTGTCGTTGAAAGCGTCTGATGTTCATATGGCGATCGACGCCTATTGGTTATTTGCCCAACAATCCAATTTCCCCCTGCACATCGGAATTACTGAAGCCGGAACCGCTATGACCGGGGCGGTCAAATCTGCGATGGGTTTGGGATGGCTGTTATCTCAGGGTATTGGCGATACGCTTCGAGTCTCGTTGGCTGCCGACCCTGTTGAAGAGGTCAAGGTGGGGTTTGAGATACTCAAATCCCTGGAATTGCGCCATCGCGGAGTCAATGTCATTGCCTGTCCGACGTGTGGGCGGGTAGAAATCGATGTGGTGAAAATGGCCAATGAATTGGAACAAAGGCTGGGACACATCAAATCCCCGATTACGGTTTCCGTGTTGGGTTGCGTGGTAAACGGCATTGGGGAGGGGAAAGAAGCGGATATTGGGATAGCCGGAGGTCAGGGAGTAGGGATTGTCTTTAAAAAAGGGAAGCTCTACAAACGTGTGCCTTCCGAGAACCTGATGGATACGCTGATCGAGGAAGTCGAGGCGATGGTCCGAGAACAGGGAACCGAGGAGCAGGTCGACGCCTCTCCTTCAGATTCTCACCCCTATTCAGCCCATCCTGCTGTTTCACGGGATGCCTCCGGTACTTCAACTCGAGAGATTCCGGTCTTACCTATCACGTAATGTTTTCTCTCTTGGGCTGACTATTCATCTAAAGCGGGCTCTCTCTTGTACAAAAGAAAATAGACTCCTTATAATGTGGGTCTATAGGCGCCGTACCCAAGTGGCTAAGGGAGCAGTCTGCAAAACTGCGATTCAGCGGTTCGATCCCGCTCGGCGCCTCCATTGTTTCCCTAACCTCATTCAGCGGTCGAGGACCGCAGGGGTGGGTATTCCAACATTCAATCGGAGAGACATTCACGAACCATGGCTGTCCCAATTTCCCAAATGTATACCGTCGCGTCTTATGCGTTGTCCAAGGAACTGAGTGGGACCAAACGGTATCCACTCGTGCTGATGTTAGAACCTCTGTTTCGTTGCAATCTGGAATGTGCGGGATGCGGGAAAATTCAGTACCCCGATCATGTCCTGAACCGGCGCCTAACGCCCGAACAATGCTGGGAGGCGGCCGATGAATGTGGGGCTCCGATCGTCAGTATTCCCGGGGGAGAACCCTTAATACATCCTGAAATGCCAGAAATTGTTGAAGGGTTGGTCAGGAGAAAAAAATATGTGTACCTGTGCACCAATGCGATTCTTCTGGAACGAAAATTGGCCGAGTATACCCCTTCAAAATATTTGACTTTCAGCATTCACATGGATGGGCTCAAGGAAGAACACGATCATGCCGTATGTCGGGAAGGGGTGTATGATATTGCCATTAAAGCGATTCGGGCGGCATTGGCCAAGGGTTTTCGGGTGACGACCAATACGACGTTATTCGATGATGCCAACCCGCATCGTGTAAGACGGTTTTTTGATGAGATGATGGAGTTGGGTGTAGAGGGAATGATGATTTCCCCTGGGTATAGTTATGAAAAGGCTCCCGATCAACAGAGTTTTTTGAAGCGTGATCGTACCCGCTCATTGTTTGACAAGCTCTTGAGCCAAAGGAAGCGTCGATGGCAATTCAATCAATCTCCTCTGTTTCTGGAGTTTTTGATGGGCAAAAGGGATTATGAATGCACTCCTTGGGGAAATCCCACCTTTAATATTTTTGGTTGGCAACGTCCCTGCTATCTGTTGCAGGAAGGTTATGCGACTTCGTTCAGGGAACTGATGGATGAAACGGAGTGGGAAAAATACGGAACAGGGCGCCATGAACAATGTCGAGACTGCATGGTGCATTGTGGCTATGAAGCTTCTGCAGTGAAAGATACCTTCGGCTCCTGGAGTGGATTTTTCGGGACCGTGCGCGCAACCCTGTTTCCCAATGCCGTCTAGAGACCATCTTCTCGAATCCCGCTTTGCCGCCCGATGCCATTCCCGGGTCTGGTCCTGCCCGCCATTCTCCGCGAGTATGTTCGTTGGCTTCTGACTCACCTACACCGAAGGTTCCACAATCTCTTGAGGGCCTTATCGTTGAACCGATGTCTGAGAAGGACGTACGAGAGGTCGTGGCTCAGGCCTGTGATTATCGGGGGGATGTGACGATCCAACTCAAAACGGGAGAAGAGATCATTGGTTATGTGTTTGATCATCAAGGTGAAGGCGTCCAAGGGTTTCTAAAAATATTCCTGGCTGACCGGGAAAAACCCGAACATGTTTCCATTAAAGACATTCAACATGTTGTTTTTTCTGGGGAAGATACGGCTTTTGGACGATCCTGGGAAGATTGGGTGATGAAGTGGAAAAAAACAACTCCTGAGCCCTAACTCTTCATCTCTGTCTGTTCCGGACCTTCTCCCTCCCTAAATTCTTTTTTAACGAATTCAGACACTTCTGTGGAGTCTTACTCAGAATTTTTCCAGGAATTCAGCGGAAATCGTGTCGAATTCCCTCCGAATTTCCGTAAAAGCGTGAAGGCCTGGAAAGCCTTCTCCAGGCAATGAAATTTTTTCAACATAAGCTTAAGGAGTATGATGGTTGTCTGAGGAATTTGTCGGAAGAAAGATTTATTGACGGTTGACTCTGGACTGTGATAGAAACCCTGAACTTTTTGGGCCCGGGGACCTATGGGGCCTAGGAGATTTTGGTGGGGTTGAGGTGGTCGCTAAGGGACGCTACTCCGAAGATATGTGAAGGATTGCGAAACCTGAAGAGTGTTTGGCGTGCGCCTCTTGAGCACCCTCTTTTGTTTCGTCACGATTGCCCTTCATCTCCTCCTTACCGTTTTCCATTCTGACTTGGTTCCGCGCTGTATCAGGTACGCAACTTTGGCGTTGCGGGGAGGAACCTGTCAGTGCAGAGAATGAGAATGTGTGAGGAGGTGTTCTCGTAAGGGCTGTTGAATTGGGATGGTGATAGGCTGATATTCCGAAATTCCTGCTTCCAGGGATAACGGAATGAGGAAAAATTTCTCAGAATTACTCAGATGGTTGGTGAGCAAATCAGGAATCACGTACGCGAGGGGGACCAATGAACGAATACCGAAATGTAAGAAATCTGTTTGTGTTGGGGCTAGCGGTGCTAGGGGTATCATTATCAGCTTGCGGTGGTGGTGGTGAAGGTCCGCCAGTGCCTCCTCCCCCGGCCCCACCGGAATATGCCGACAAGCATATGCCAGAGGGTTATTGGAATAATCCTGCGATCCTGGAAGAAGGCAAAGCCATTTTCACCGGCCAACAGAATATCGATGTGAATTGTGCCAGCTGTCATGGGAAAAATGGGAAACCCGTGAAAGCCGGGGCCAGAGATTTCCGGCGGACAGAGCAAATGGAGCTTTATTCTGATTCTGTCTGGTTTTGGCGTGTGAATGAAGGGGTCAAGGGTACCAAAATGAAAGCCTGGAAAAGCAAGCTCTCGGAAGATGAAATCTGGAAAGTGATCGCCTACGAAGCCACGTTTGGCCTCAAGGGTAAGGAATGGGATGTGGCCGCGAAAAAATGGGTGGCTGCAGGGACGGCAGGCTCTGCCCCAGCAGCAGACGCCCCTGCTGGTGATGCGGCGCATTAATAACGCCCCAGGCAAACCCAGGAACGCGTAGAAAGATAAAAGGAGGGGGACGACCCTTGAATACCTTACATCGAAGTATATGGATGATCTTTGGCTTGATCCTTGGTGGGGCGGCCTTTGCCTTCGGGCAAGTGCCAGAGGCCCCACCGGTAAATTTTCCTTATGCAGGGAATAGGACGGGTGTCTGGGTTGTCGCGAATCTGCATATTTTGTTCGCCGCCTTTATTCTCGGAGCACCCATTTTTGTCGTGGTTGCTGAGTGGCTGGGGTACAAGAATAACGACCCCAAGTATGATCGTTTAGCCAAAGAAGTCATCAAAGTCACCGTCATTCTCTACAGTATGACGGCCCTCACGGGTGGTCTGTTCATCTTTGTGTTGCTCGCCACCTATCCGGATTTCTCTACCTGGCTTATTCAACATTTCTTCCTGGTCTTCGCGGTGATTTATCCGCTGCTCTTTATCCTTGAGACCGTCATTCTGTATGCCTACTTCTATTCCTGGGACTCCATGAAAGGGTCCAAGAAAGCGCGCCATATCGCGTTGGGTGTCCTCTTGAATATCGTCGGAACGGTCACGCTGTTCGTCATTGACGGCCCCACGGCCTTCATGAACACCCCAGCCAAGGCGGCAGAGGGGGTCTCGTTGGTTGAGTTCGTGGCGAATGCGGGCTTGTGGGATAAAATTGCCAACTACAGTTGGATGCCCCTTAACCTCCATCGCTTGGTAGGTAACGTGACCTTCGGTGGTTTTATTGCCGGGTTGATCGCCGCCTACATGTATATGGGGTCCAAATCGGATGAAGAGCGATCCTATTACGATTGGATGGGTTTCGTCGGCAACATGATCGGTGTGGGTGCTCTGTTGCTCCTTCCGTTCATGGGCTATCTCTTGGCGTATGAACTCTGTGATTATGATGCTTCGATCTGTCCCTATATGATGGCTGACCAACTTTCCATGTTCTTTGAAATGCAGGGGGCTATGATCGGTCTCATTTTCTTGGCCAGTAACTATTACATCTGGCTAAGTCTGAAGCGAATCGAGGGGGTCGAACAGATACGCATGTCCGGGTTCGTGGCCTTGGCCGTGCTTTTGATGCCGGCCATCATGGGATATGCCTGGAAAATGTTTCCTCCTCCGGAATGGCAATCCCTGATCTTCCTCGCGGCGTTGATCGTCGTGCCGGCTATTCTTGGCCGCATTCCAGGGTTGAGTAACTTTACAGTTTCTGCGTTTACCATGATCAAAATCGGATTTCTGATGATCGTGGTGGCAGATGCGATTTGGATGACCCCTCACGGGTTCGTGCCGACGCAAGGTCTGGCCACACATGAACTGGAGTTGCCTGAATGGGCGCAGGAATTAGCGCTCATGCCTGCTAAGAATGCTGCGGCGTTTACGTTGGTATTCCTCACAGTCGTGAATTACATCATGTATAACCGGGCAATTAAGCGTGGGACGATCATTTGGGGGAAAATCGATTTTGCTTCTCAGTTTGTCCTCATTTTCCTGGCCTTCAGTGCGATTTGGACCATGGGATTGATGGGAACCGTTCGATCTCTAACCAGAAAATATTACCATGTATACAACTTGGTTCCTGACTTTACGCCTGAGGCCTTTACCCCGACTCTTGCGTATTCCGCTTGGTGGATTACAGGAGTTACCATCGTCTTTTATGCGGTGGTCAGTTTTGCCATCATCGTGACACTGAAGCCGGGAAGTTCCAAGGCCAGTGAGGCTCAAGGGGCTCCCGTGCCCGTTGGCGCAAAGTAACAGTTAGTAAAGAGACTACAAGGTCAGAATCTAAGGAAGAGGAATGTATGGCTAACCAAAGTTTCACCAAAAGTGTCCTCAAGAAAACGACCATAGGCATCATCATTGGGGTAATCTTGGTGGTGGTGGCCCAACAAACCCATTTCCCTCCTGTCTTTCAAACCATGTTCTTTATCTATGCCATGCTGGGAGCGTTAGTATTTATTCTCCTGGACGCTCCAGCCATGAAGCGATTAGAGGGTTTTAAGGCCGTCGTGGCTCTGGTCGTCTTTTATGTACTGCTTTCGGGACTCTATATTGCTGGAGCGAGTCTTCTTCCCCAATTTGATCCGGCCGATGAAGCCGGTAAAATCGAAAAAGTTCTCAAATTGAGAAAAAAACGGTCAGAGCAGGGAAAGGCTGAGGAACTTATTGCCAGAGCTAAAGCCTTAGACGAACGGGCCAAGGCTATTTCAAAGCAGTTGGCTTCCTTGGGTGGTTCGGCGAAGGTTGAGGTAGTTCAGGAAAGCACGGGAGGCGGAGCCGCCTCCGGTGACCTTGTAGCTTTAGGGAAGGAACAATGGGAGCTTCAGGAATGCTACAACTGTCATAAATTATTTGGTGAGGGCGGGAAAAAGCGTGGTCCGGTGATGGACAATATTGGAAATCTTATGACCCCCGAGCAACTGAAAGAAAAAATCCTCTATCCAAAAAAATGGAAAGCGGAGGGGTTCGATAAGCAATACAAAAAAGGCAAGATGCCGGATAAATATCGAGACCTGATGTTTGATGAAGAAATCGATGCCCTGGTGGCTTTTCTGGCATCGCTGAAAGACGCTTCGGTGAAAACACCGAAACCCATTAAGATGTACTAAACCGAACCTTCGGGGACTCAGCCAGGTATGCAACCTACACTCGCGGCAAAAGCATTATGTGGTAACCAGGAAGTCGGGAAGATTTCCAAGGTGATCGTCGACCCCATTTCACATGAAATCAGTCATGTGGTGGTGCAAGAGTATGGAGCTGAAGGAGTCCATCGTCAATTGCCGATCGGTCAGGTTCAGCAAGTGGTGAATGAGGAACAAATAATTCTGGGATGTTCGCCGGAAGAGTTTTCGCAGTTTCCCGCCATCGACCGTGATCAGTACGTCACGATCCATGAGGTGGAAATTGCTCATTTAGAAGACCATCTTCATGTGGAGCCGGGCGAAGTGCTGGTGCCGCTTCCACGCCTTGAGCAGGGGGTGCCTCGCCGAACGTTCTTCAATAATATGACTCATGCGATCGGGACGCTGATCGCTCTTCCCTTGGTTTTTCCGGTTTTGAAGTATCTGATGAAACCCATGTACAAACCATTCGATAACGACTGGTTTTCGGTGGGGAATATTAAAAAAATCAAAAAAGAAAATATTGGCTTTCAATTTAAATTTAATCGAGGGTTCAAGGAAGCCTTCATGCCTGAGCAACAAATCGAGAAAAACATCTGGGTCGTGAAAGCCACGCCGGAAGTCCAAAAAGCGGTCTATGGCGGAAAGGATGCCAAGTTTTTCGATAATAAAGGCGACCTCCTTCATGTGAACAAGGCCAATTCTCCCTACATTGGTTTTTCTGGCAAATGCCCACACCTCGGGTGCGGTTATAAATGGCGCAGGACAAAAAATTTCCCTGATGGGGTATTCCTGTGTCCCTGTCACCTGAGCATTTATGATGAAGCAGGAAAAGTCATCGACGGACCCGCTCCCCGGGGTCTGGATGTCCTCCCCCTTCAAGTTGATCCCGCCGGAGAAATTAAGATCATCGATGTTGAGTATAAGGCCGGCGTAAAGAATCAAATCCGGCTTCTGTAAAAGATACGACATAGCGAGGAAACACCCTTCATGCAGCAGGAATCTCAACCCGCAAATCAACCGAATCCTTTTGAAAAAGTCGTGGAATTTGTTGATGAGCGGGTCGGTCTGAAGACGATTCAGGCCAAAATGCTCAACGAACCGATTCCTGGAGGCTCGCGGTGGGCCTATGCCTTTGGCTCGGTCCTCCTCTTCATCTTTATCCTGCAAGTGGTCACGGGGATTTTGCTGATGTTTTACTACGTCCCCAGCACCGATCATGCCTATGACAGCACCCAATACATCATTCACGAAGTCGACTACGGCTGGTTCCTCCTGAGTTATCATTTTTGGGGTTCCTCGGCCATGGTTGTCATGGTGTTCGCCCACATGTCGCAAGTTTTTCTATGGGGGGCCTATAAAAAACCCAGAGAGCTTATATGGCTGGTCGGCCTGGCTCTCTTTGGGATTGTCATGGGGTTTGGGTTTACCGGGTATCTGCTTCCCTGGGATCAACGGGCTTACTGGGCCACGGTCGTTGGGGTAGAAATCATGGATAAAACACCCATTGTGGGTGATTTCATGGCAAGGTTTTTAAAGGGGGGGCCGACGCCGGGTCAGATGACCCTAAGTCGATTCTTTGTCATCCATGTCATGGTCCTGCCGGCGGCGTTAGCCGGATTAGCTGGCCTCCATATCTTTTTGTTTAGAAAAGCGGGGCCGGCTGGGCCCTTTAGGGGAACACCGGAAGAACTCAAGGCCAAAACCGATTATTTCTTTCCTCGGCAAATCTGGAAAGATATCGTGGCTATGGCTTCGGTCTTTCTGATCATTTGTTCCTTGGCCTTTATTGAGCCGGTGGTGCTGTTAGAACAAGCTACACCGGATCCCGGGGATTACCATCCAGAGCCTGAATGGTATTTCTTGTTCCTGTTTCAGTTGCTCCGTCTCAAAATTTTCGGAGGAGAGTTCGGTCAATTTCTCGGAGCTATCGCGATCCCCGGGGCCTTTATGGCATTCCTTGCGGCGTTGCCCTTTATCGATACCAATCCAGAGCGCAATCTTTTTAAGCGTCCGGTAGCGTTGATCGGCTGGATTGTGATCATGGTGGGTATTTTAATCTTTACGGTATCCGCGATTATTAATCGAGAGTTCCTGCATTAAGTCCGGTCAATTTTGTAATTATGGGAAATGTTAAATTAGGACTTCTTGTCTTCTGGCCCGCCTTCTGGACGGCGTTTCCCATAAAACTGGCCTTCGGCCTGTTGTTGTTAGCTGCCCATGTGCACCCGTGGGAAGGGTCCGGTTTATTCCTCATGCTGTTAATATCGATTCCGGTGGATATTTGGGCCTTAGGGCTTTGTGCCAGGACGGTGTTTATCGATCGTCTCAGGGTGGACCCTGGGCCTGGACTAGGAATTGGTCTTTGGGTTCGATATGCGGTGTTTTCAGCCATTGCCTTACCCATCATTAAGATCATCGTTTCCGGTGTGACGGGTGTCGCCAAGTCCGTGACCTCCAGTATTGTTCATTCTGTGAAGGAAGGAATCTACCCTGACCTTCCGGTTGCCGAACAAATCAGTCTGGAACTCGTCATGTGGGGAAGCGTCGCCTCAGTCGTGCTGATTGCATGCATTCTTGGGTGGTTGTATGGTCTTGGATGGCTCACGCAATCGTTCGTCAGGAATAGCCGGACGCTGGAAGGGACGGAAGCGGATAGAGCCAACTTCTGGGATAGTCTTCGAATTCCGGCCGATCAACCCCTGTTGCTCACGGCGTTTACTGGTGCGGGGGTGGTGCTGGTCTTTGTTTTTTGGGGGTTGATTCCTGTTTCCACCCCTCACCCCCATGAAGAATACGAATTTATCGAGAGCCAACAAAAGGAAGCCAAGGTCGAACCCAAAAAAGTACTCAAGGAAGCGGAGAAAGTGTTGGCCAAAGCCGAGTTGGTCGTCAAAAAGCTTGAGGAGGAAAAAGGTGGGGACACCACCGAATCAACAGACTCCGAACAAGCCACCAAAAAAGAGGAAGCCAACGAGAAGGCTGAACCCACGAAGAAACAATGAGCCAGAAAAGGTCAGGCAGGATTTCCCCGAAACTAGCGGGAGGACTCCTGCTTGCGGTATAAGTAACCCCATTAGCCCTGGACATTAAATCTGAACGACTGAAGGGGGCCTAGTTATGAAATCGGCCAACCGCATACAGCAATCACACTTCACGACATTTCTGGAGAAAATGCCTACCGTCTTTAAATGGGTAAGCTTTCTCTCGGTGCTCTTGTTGCCAGCCTTGGCTATGGCGGCAGGTGCCGAAACCAAGGCCATGTCGGTGGAGTACCGGGATGTCCCGGGGGTTGGAAGTCGGAATCTGGTGTGGGTGGTCGCTCAACAGCATCTCCTGCTTGCGGGTTTTGTGCTGGGGGTGCCGATTTTTGCCTGGGTTTGTGAACTTGTAGGGTGGAAGACCAAAGAAGCCCGCTACGACAAGCTCGCCAAAGAGTTCACGAAGCTTCTGACTTCAGCGTATGCCACGACCGCGCTCTTCGGTGGCATTCTCCTGTTCTTGTTGATTGGCCTGTATCCCAAGTTAATGGCCTATCTGACCGATATGTTTTTCCCGTCCTTTATCGTGTATTGCCTGTTGTTTCTGGCGGAAACCGCCACCTTATACATGTATTGGTACGGGTGGGATTACATGCAGGGGAACAAGAAGGCTTTTCATCTGTTCTTGGGTTTCCTCCTGAATCTCTTCGCCATAGGGATCATGATCGTTCCCAACTCTTGGGCCACATTCCAGGCCAGCCCTGTGGTGGTGGCGGATGGGGATGCCTGGGCCAGGGCCTGGGCGGCGATGCAGAACCCCACATGGTGGCCGGTTAATATCCACCGGCTCATCGCGAACGTCGTGCTTGGAGGGTTTATCGTCGGGGCCTATGCCGGGATCCGGTATTTGCTCGCGGTGTCTCGTGAAGAGCGGGAGCATTATGATTGGATGGGCTATGTGGGGAACTTCATCGGCGTATTCGGGATGTTGCCCCTTCCCTTCGCGGGGTATTGGCTCATGCGGGAGGTATATCAATACAACCAGCAAATGGGAATCACCCTCATGGGTGGATTTTTGGCCTGGTTGTTCATCCTGCAGGCCATGCTCATCGGGGTCCTGTTCCTCGGTGCCAATTATTACTTCTGGATGGGGATTACCCACCGAATACCCGGATCGGAAAATCAGTATAAGAAACCCATTATGGCCATGCTCGTGGTCCTCCTCCTCTGCCTTGGGGTATGGATGACTCCCCATTCGTTGGTGGCGAGTCTCGAGGAAGCTCGGAAAATGGGTGGAACCCATCATCCGTTATTGGGGGTGTTTGGGGTCATGTCGGCAAAAATGACCGTGTCGAACCTCATGATCCTCGTGACCTTTATGAGTTTCATTATGTATTGGCGCGCCGGTAAGCAGGAAACTGCCGGATGGGCCAAGGCCGCGAAAGCGGTCATGGGGGCTTTGCTGGTGATTGCCGGGGTGGCAGTGATCGTCTTGGGTGTCTGGGGGTATTTCGTTCCCGCCATTATCCGTATTAACTATTTCTCGGTGGCGCAGGTGCTCATCGTCCTCTTCATCATGATCACCTTTACCCCGTTGACGGCTTTACTGATGAAAAGCGCCAAGACAACGACTGAAATGGTATGGGGCAAGATGCCCATACGGGCCGGCTATAGCCTTGTCCTGAATGCGGTCATGGTCATCCTGCTCATGTCCTTGATGGGCTATGCCCGTTCTTCTTCGAGAGTGCATTGGCATATTTATGGTGTCATGCGTGACACGTCGGAATACGCCTATTCCCCCGCATTGGGGTATGCGGCGGCCTTTATGTCCCTCAATACCTTCGTGTTTTGTTTATTGGTGGCCTTCATCTTCTGGGTGGCCACATTAGGAGATAAAGCCAAAGCCCAACAGGCCCAAGCGGCGGCGTCCAATGTACCCGGTGGGGCTCCGGCCATGGCTGGTGGAGCACCGAGCTCCGGGGAAACGATTGAAATGGGGATTCCTGAAAGTCCCCAAGTGAGGAAACATGAGTGAAGTAGCCTTACTCCAAATCATCGGGCTGTGTGTCGTTGGAGCCGGGATTGTCATCCTGTTGTTCATTAAATCGATGTTTACCCGGGTCGTGGGCTTTGTGGCCATGGTCCTCGGGATGTTTAGTCTTATCGCGCTTGGGGTTCCGCAAATGGCTTCATTGCCTCCAGCCATCGAAACATTCGATTTGGCCACGGTAAAGAGTCCGGACGACTTGGCTGCGATCGGGCAAAAAATATTCTTTAGCAAAGGACAATGTGCCCTTTGTCATTCCATCGGCCCGAGCGAATCGGCCCGCTGCCCGGACTTGAAAGGTATTGGGGCCAAGTTGGCCCCGGAGTTTATCTATGAAAGTCTGACCCAGCCCCAGGCCTATATCTATTTGGACTTCCGTCATGGGACCAAACCTGAGGAATATCCGGCTCGGATGCCTTACATCAACAAAGATCCCATTGGTCTGACGAAGCCTGAGATTTACTCTGTCATTGCGTTCCTCCAAAAAATGAGCGGGGAACCAATCAGCATAAAAGTCGAAGATATTATGGAAGATCAGGAAAAAGAACCGGTGGAAGTAGCGGCCCGTAAGGAGACCACACCCTTGGCGGGTGCACAAGTTGCCAAGACTGAAGTGCAGTAACACCGTGATGCGGAACCCAGGAGGAACGAAATGAAAGGTCCAATAGCCAGCGGGGCAATCCTTCTTGTGGGGATGTTTATCCTTCTCAAGTTTATTCTTCCCTTGGTGACAGCTCCCCTTCCCAATAGTCTGATCTATTTGTATTTAGCGCTCACCCTGAGTGGTATCATGATTTTCGGGACGATGAGTGCTTCCTCACTTGAAGCGCTCATGGGGCCTGTCTGGCGGTTTTTATCCGGAGAAGGCCAATCGGGAATTGGCCAAATGGCGAGATTGGCTGTGTTAGTGCTGTTTCCGTTACTCGTGGGCTGGCAGACCTACACGAGATTGGCTCCGAGTGATTTGCCCCCGGCGGAAAACCGGACGATTCATCCGGCTCCCCCTGGCGAATTCGTGGGCCTCTCCAACCCCTATCAGAAAAATGAAGCGAACATTAATATGGGCAAGGGCTTGTATGCGGCTTATTGTTCCCCGTGCCATGGTGCCAATTATGATGGCAAGGGCCCGGCAGCTCCAGGCTTTAATCCGCCTCCCGCGAACTTTAGCGACCCTGGGACGATCGCCCAATTACAGGAATCATACCTGTTCTGGCGGATTAAAAAGGGAGGTGTAGGATTACCTGTCGAGGGAATGCCTTGGAAGTCCGCCATGCCACGATGGGAAGTGGAATTGCCTGATGAATTTATCTGGAAGATTATCATGGGGGAATATGACGGCGCGCATCAGTCCCCCAGGACGTGGGAAGAAGAAGAGTAATTGGACGGTTCCTTTTACATCGATCGGGACAAGTTTCGTGGAGAATATGACATGGTAAACAGACTGAGGTTCCTCTCATTGGCCATGGTTGTGGGAGTATTGGGGATACTCGGTGTCTCGACCGTTTTGGCGAGTGATCCTCCACCGGCTGATGAAGCCATCGGAAGTGTGTCGGTCCGTCTCTATCAAGTCGAAGGGAGTCTTCCTGCCGATGATCCTAATGCGGCTCAATGGGATTCGGTTCCCGAGTCGGAGTTTAAGTTGGCGCCACAAGTTCATTGGCCGGCCCGTATTCAAGAGGCCACCGTCAAGTCGGTAAAGGTGAAGGGCCTGCATGACGGCCAAAATTTAGCTATCCGGGTTGAATATGAAGATCCGTCGGAAGATCCCAAGGATGCCGCGGCGTTGGAGTTCATGGTTGGGGACAAAAAGGCACATTTTGCCCATGGCCAGGAGATGCTCCAAGTGGAAGGGGGTCCCGTCAATATCTGGTATTGGAAAAAAGAAAATGGAAAAGCCTTGGACATGAGTGCCAAGGGGTTTAAAACCCTGACGACACAGGAAAAGCAGGATGTCCAGGCGACCGGGGCTTGGCAGGGTGGCAGCTGGCGGGTGGTCTTTACCCGGTCCCTTAAAACGGAAGATGAAAAAGATGTGCAAATAGAACCGGGTGAGTGGCGAAGTATTGCCTTTGCGTTTTGGAACGGGGCAGTCGTTGATGGCCTCGTGAAAGAAAAAGGCAGTCAAAAAGCGGTCTCTTCCTGGTGGTACATTCGTGCCGAACCCAGTGCGGATAATTCCATTTATGGTTGGGTGATCCTCATGCTGGCTTTGGCAGCAGCTTTTGAATTCATCATCGTACGGAAATTAAGAAAGGGCCAATCTGTATGAGCGCGGTGGCCAAGATCAATACAAGAAAGGCAATCCTGAATTGTCTGGCCGTGAGTTTGGCCGCTGGACTGCTTCTGTATGGATGTGCCGGTGATGAACGGACTGCCAAGGGCAAGAAACTCTATAATCACTATTGCAGTCATTGCCATGGGGAATCCGGACAACAGGGCGAAGGTTTTAACTGGGAGCACATGCCGGATCCACGGCCGAAAAACCTGGCCTCCAACGCCGAAATGTCGACCTTTAGCGACAAAGAGATTTTCGACACGGTCTATCGGGATATGCGGGATACGGCGGACCAGGCAGTCCTCGATGATATGGATTATTTTGGTGTATCCACCATGCCGACGTTTAAATACACGCTATCGGAGGAAGAAATCTGGGGAGTCGTGGGTTATGTCCGGACCCTACACGGGATGTCCCTGACCTATGATTTAGCAGGTCGAAAGAAAGAATTGGAAGATGCGTATAAAGCGGCTCAGCCTGAAATGGAAGCAGCCAAAGCAGCTTATGAAGCGGCAACCGAAAAGGCTGAAGCGGAACAGGCCGCCTATGAAGAAACGTTGACGGATGAACAGCTGGAAGACTACGAACCCGAGGAAAAGGAATTGCCGGAGGAAGCGGCCTTTTTAGCCGCCAACGAAAAATTTGAAAAAGCGAAGGCGGCCTTTGAAAACTTCTCCAAACGCCCGAAAAAAACCCGGATTGATCGTCCCGATCTCACCATTTCCGATGAAGAGCGAACCAAGCAAGCCGAATTAGGGAAGAGACTCTACGTCGATAAATATGGCTGTAACGGATGTCATAGCCTCAATGATGTCGGAGGATTGGTTGGCCCGGCATTGGATCGAGCCGGATTCCGGCTGAACGGTACTTGGATTTATCGATGGATTCGAAACCCGCAATCCATGAAAAAACATACCCGTATGCCTAATCTTGGGATCAACGATGCCGATGCCAGGGCGTTGACCTACTACCTGGATACCTTGAGAGCTCCAAAACCGGAAGGTCCTATACCAGAGCCTGAATAAATTTTTCGGTTCTCTTCGTCCTTCCCCTCCTCATCCTGACCGGTTTCCCTCATACTTTGCTATAGCTTAGATGGAGGTCTTAGAGACTTCCTCCTATGATTCCAGCTAACATGATGACTCCAATCCAAGTATGTTGTTTGAATAAGGCAAAGGCTTTCTCTGTGGAAATGGGTGTTCGAATAAGAGTCACTTGATAGGCGAGGAGAACGCTAACGGCCAAGAGGGCAGTCCAGTAGGCCGAATTTAAATGATTGAGCTGTCCGGCAAGGGATAAAAACAACAGCATGCCACAGGCGGCCATCCCTACCCCTAACCATGTGTAGGCACCAAAAAGAATGGCCGATGATTTTACCCCAATCTTTTTGTCATCTTCCCTATCTTGGATGGCATAGATCGTATCATAAGCAATAGCCCAACAGACCGTTGCCCCAAACAGGCACCAGGCAGAGGAATGGAGTGAATCGTGAACCGCGGCCCAAGCCATGATTCCCCCCCAACCAAAAGCCAGTCCTAACACCAATTGTGGAATATGCATGACCCGTTTGCAAAATGGATAAAGGCTGGCCAGCAAAAGAGCGACAGGACTGAGCCAAACCGCCAGGGGTTTCAGGAACACCAGAAGGCTCGCTGCACCGAGCAATAGGAACGAAAGCAGGCCCAAGGCATGTACACGAGAAAGTTGGCCGGAGGCCAATGGACGTTGCCGGGTGCGTTGGACCTGACGGTCGAAACGTTGGTCTGCCAGGTCGTTCATGATGACACCGGCACTTCGCATCAGGAATGAGCCCAAGATAAAAATCAACAACAGATCCAATGGCGGTGCACCCTGAGAGGCGAGGAAAAGGGACCAAAGGGTGGGAAACAGCAACAGGAGGGTGCCGGTTTGGTTAAACAGCCGGATGAGTTTGGCGAAAGCCACTGGTTGAGGGGCGGAATTGGAAGGGACAGGCGGAAGAGGGGAATCCTGGCTGTTCATGGATTGGATATGGATCGTTGTAAAGAAACGAAAAAAAGGAATGTTCTCTTGTGTGGTAAGAGGATTAAACCGGCTCTACCGATCTGTGGATTATTGTACCGAAAACCGGGTGATGCAAAGAATGCGTTCCGGTTTGTCGGAAGGGGCGAGAACAACCATCCATTCTCCAATGTGTTTATCCGGATAGAGGGTTTTTTTACTCCACATGCGCCACCCAGGTGAAGGCTGTATGCTTAAATCAACCTCCGAGACCTTCGTCCAGGTTCCGTCGATTTGAAAATGCCAGGAATGACGGATTTTACCGGTCTTGGCTGCCTCGACTTTCACCCATAGAAAAACTTTGGGCGTTTGGGTGGCTTGGACGATGGGAATGGCCGCTTGTCCGTTTTTATCCTTCTCACAATATGCTGGAGGGCTAAAGATACCCTGTGGATTTCGATTTTCGATTTCCTTGGCGATAATGACCTTGTGAACCAGAAAGTCGGTCTGAGCCCATATAGTGGGGACCGAGAAGGCTATACTCCCCGATAAAAAACAGGTAACAAGAAACAGATGACCGACGATTTTTCCCATGCAGTCCCTTCCCGAAGATGATCAGGAAAATTAAGGTAAACGGGCAAACTTGTCAATCATGCAAGGGAAAATTGGGAAATCCCCAAGAATTGATTCAGATGGCCGAGATCGGCACTCGAGTGAGACCTCATAACAGATTCAAGTTGACGACTCTCCCGGGCGAAAGGTATAAAGCAACCCCAACGTGATTCTTCTTGCCTTTCATAAGCCGGCGTAGCTCAGTGGTAGAGCAACGGTTTCGTAAACCGTAGGTCGGTGGTTCAATCCCACTCGCCGGCTCCATATCTTTCCAACACGTATACCCAATGAGTTTTCTCCTCTGGTCCTTGTTTTGAAGGCAAGGCCCCTTGAGCTCGGTGTGGTAAGCTGTTCTGTTTGTAAGTCGTGTAGACAGAAAGCCTTGGATAATAATTTGCTTGGATTTAGCTGATCTTTTGGCCTCCTCATTTTTTTGGCTGTACTGTTATATTGGGGAAGTTCTCTTGCAGGCTATGAATAGTGAATTTGACTGATTTGATCGTTCCGGGAGTTTTGGTAGGTATGCCATCCAAGGCATCATGCCCTTTTACAGCGACAGAGAGGAGTGTCACCGGTTGACTGTCTGTTTGGGTTAGGTTTTTCCTTCACAATTTAGCAATTGGAGTGTGCCTTGAATCGTACCTCTGATGTTATCGTGGTTGGCGGTGGAATTGTCGGGAGTTTTGTCGCCTATTTCCTCGCCCGGAAAGGTTTGAGCACGAAATTGATTGAACGAGCGGGTATTGGTAGTCAGGCCTCCAAAAACAATCCGGGAGGGTTGAATCCCCTGCACGGTCCGGGTATTCCCGGGCCCATGGCTCTCTTAGCTTTACAATCTTTCGACCTGCATCTCAAGTATGGCTCGGAAATCCAAGAATTGTCTGGCACGTTGATGAGGCCTCGACTCGCAACCCGAATTCACTTGGCTTTGGAACCGTCTGATCTTCCTGGCTTACGGCAGATTGTCGAACGGCATGAGCAAGCCAAGGGTTTTGGGGCTCGCTTGGTGACTCGAAGGGAATTGCTGGACATTGAGCCACGATTGAGTTCCAGGGTTTTGGAAGGAGTCTTGACCGAAGGAAATGCGGTTGTCGATAGCTACTACTACACCGCGGCGGTGTCCCGGGCAGCGGTGGCCAAAGGCGCCAGCTTATATGAGGGTGATGTGGTGGCTACCCTGACCGATGGGGCGCGAGTAATCGGTGTCAAATGTGATGAGAACACATTTCATTGTGAGTCGATCGTGTTTGCGACCGGTGCATGGGCGGCAGGTCCGGCAAGTTGGATGGGTCTGCCTATTGATATAAGACCATTGAAGGGGCAACTGCTCCTGGCCGATATAGAGGGAAGGCCATTTCAACACGATTTTACTTGGCGTTCGGCGGCCTTATATCCTTTTGGAGCCAACAAGGTGTGGCTGGGGGGTACTGAAGAGGATGTTGGATTCGATACGATGCCGAGTCAGGAGGGGCGAAAAGCGATCATGAGGCTTGTGTCTCAAATCTTTCCTGCAGCGCCCTCAATGCCGGTGGTAAAACACGTTGCGGGCCTCCGCCCCGTTACGCCCGATGGCCTTCCATTAATCGGACGGGCCCCGGGGTGGGACAACGCGTATTTGGCGATGGGAGGAGGTCGTAAGGGCATGTTATTAAGTTCGGGGATGGCACGTGCCGTGGCCGATTTGATTGCGGAGGGAACCACCGCAATAGACATCCAGCCATGTACGCCGGCACGGTTTGTGAAAGCCTCTTGAAGTTGCCCGAAGATCGGGAGAGCCGTTTTGCTGATGGAACAGGTGAATGCAAGACAGGGCTATGTTTGTCACTGTGTGAATTGTGGCAAGAAGTTTTTCAAGGGGTTTGTGCCGTTTTGTGATGATTGCAGCCATATGACGGATGTCTTATATGATCTCAAAAGGGTTGAGATCTACGATTCTCCCAATCCGTACGTTCGATTCAGGGATTTGTTGCCGGTCGACAACGCGGGTCTTCTTCCATCCGAAGCAGGATTCACGCCTACGGTACATGCCAAAAACCTCGGCAAAATGCTAGGAATGCCACGTCTCTTTTTGAAGAATGAAACCGTACTTCCCACCCGATCGACAAAAGATCGCATGGCTGACGTAGCATTACCCTTTTTGTATGAGTCGGGGGTCAGAGCGTTCGCCACTTCCTCAACCGGAAACAGTTCCACGTCCTATGCGCAAGCCATAACCCGTTTCTCGGGAATGAAACTTTTTTTGTTTACGGCCTCGGATTTTCGCCATCGTGTTCAATTTGAGCGGACGGAGCAGGTTGTGCATTTTGTCTTGCAAGGGGCTACGTTTGTCGATGCCTTCGATTGTGCACGGCAATTTGCCGAACGGCACCATTTAGTCCCGGAGCGTGGGTTTTTCAATCCTGGGAGGCGAGAAGGGTTGAAGTTGGCCTGGTTTGAGGCCGTGGAACAGGTCGATTCAGAGATTGACTGGTATGTTCAGGCAGTTTCGAGTGCGATGGGTGTCTATGGGACCTTCAAGGGAGCGAAGGAATTGCTTCAACTTGGCCGTATCGACCGGCTACCTCGCCTGCTTTGTGTGCAACAGGAAGGCTGTTCGCCGATGGTAGATGCATGGAATGACGGTTCCGAGAACATCCGTGCGGGCCACATCGTGCGCCGTCCCACTGGCATTGCGCACGCAATTCTTCGAGGAGATCCGTCGCGGGCTTATCCCTATGTTCGGCAGTTTGTCAAAGAAAGCGGGGGAGGCTTCTCAAAAGTGAATGAATCGGAAATTCGTGAAGCACGGCGAATGGTGGAAGACCTCGAGGGCATTAGTCCATGTTTTTCGGCGTCCACCGCTGTGGCAGGCGTAATTAAAAATTTGCGTAATGGGGATTTCCCGGCGAACGATACGGTCTTGATTAACTTGACCGGTGGTGATCGAGATTGTCTTCTGTCTCATGGCGATGTCTATTGTCTCAACCAGATTGGGAGCGAATGGACTCCGGCCGATCGAAATGACGAACGCTTCCTCTCGATATGGACGACCACATAATTGCACAAGTGCGATGTATGTGTTCTCAATGGTCGTCCTGACTCACTTGCTCTAACAGAGTGAAGCCCACATTCAGTATCATGGTCCATTCCATGCCTAAAGTCTGGATTGTCAGATGAATTTACCACCACGACAACAAGAAGTCCGAGACAAATGTTTCCATCCGACGGGTACCTTTACGCCATTTGCGATGGAGGATGTCGAAAAATCGGTGCCAGCTCGATTCGAGTCCATCGTCCAACAATATCCGAATCGTTTGGCCATCAAGACTCAACGACATTCACTCACCTTCGTTGATTTAAATCAATTCGCCAATCGTATTGCCCATGCAATCATTGCTGTCCTTGGTGAGGGGCATCAACCGGTTGGCCTGCTGATAGATAAGGGAGCGCCGTTGATCGCCACGTTCGTGGCGGTATTGAAGGCAGGCAAGATTTACGTTCCATGCGAACCCTGGTTCCCCATGGACCGAATCACCGCTATCCTGGACGATGTGGAAGCGGCTTTGGTCGTTACGGATAGCCAAAATTTTTCTCTTGCTAACCAATTGTCAGGTTCCCATCGTCCCGTTCTCAACATTGATGACTTGACATCAAGTGTTTCTTCAGAGAACGTGCCACTATCATTGACTCCAGATACCTTGGCGTATGTGTTATTCACATCGGGGTCGATGGGAAGACCCAAAGGGGTTCTGCACACCCATCGCAGCATCCTTCATCATTCTATGAGGGGGATCAACAGTTTTCACCTCTGTCCGGCAGATCGAATGACATTAATGGCCTCGTTATGTACGAGCCAGGCATGTTCAGACATTTATTTGGGACTGCTTAGCGGAGCCGGACTATACCCTTGGGATACCAAGAACCACGGTTTGTCACGCCTCGGGTCTTGGATCCGGGAGAATCGATTAACGTATTTTGGCACGACTGCATCAGTGTTTCGCTATTTCGTCGCAGATATGTCAGACGATGAGGATTTAACATCCGTTCGTCTCGTAAGGTTAGGTGGAGAAGTCGTTCAACGTTTTCACTTTGAGCTCTACAAAAAACATTTCACGGATGCTTGTATATTCGTCAATGCGTATTCGTCTACTGAAACACGGTCAGTTTGTTTCTATTTCGCCGATAAACATACGCACTTAGAACAGGACCTCGTTCCTGTCGGGTATGCGGTGACCCATACACAGGTGGCGGTTGTTGGCGAAGCGGGTGAGGAAGTAGAAAAAAACAGGGTGGGTGAGATTATCGTCAAAAGCCGGTATCTGGCCGTAGGATATTGGCGCCATCCCGAAGAAACCCGGGCAGCTTTTTCCCACGATTCAGAAGATTCCGATTTGCGTTGCTATCGTACGGGGGATTTGGGCCGTATGGGATCTGATGGGTGTCTGATTCCTCTTGATCGTAAAGGAGACCAGGTAAAGATCAGAGGGTTTCGTGTTGAACCTCGTGAAATCGAATGTGTCCTGCGCGGGCATGACAAGGTCAAGGAAGCCGTAGTCATTTCCCGCAAAAACGACCGGGAGGAATCGTACTTGATTGCTTACGTCCTCCCCCTATCCCCTGATACCGTCAATGTTGAGGAATTGAAAGACCTCATCGCCCACAAGTTGCCAGACTATATGGTGCCATCTTTTATCGTCATGATCGACCAGATTCCGCTTACCAACAGTGGAAAATTGGATCGTCGGGCATTGCCAGAACCAAAAAATCGAAGCCTTGGGAGCGGCGATACCTACGTAGCTCCAGGTACGTGTGTGGAACAGGAATTGGTTGAGATTTGGGCCGACCTTCTGCAGTGTGAACGCGTTGGGATTGACGATTCATTTTTTGCGATGGGTGGCCATTCTTTGCTTGCCACCCAGCTGATATCACGTATTCGGAAACTCTTGCGGGTAGAGATTGGGTTCCGTGAGCTGTTTGAGTGTCCGACCATTCGACAAATTGCGATGCTGGTTGAAGATCGGATGCTAACCTAAACTGGATGCGATGAAGGTCTATGGATTGTGGAGAGAGGCGTCTTATTCACCATCCCAATGGAAAAATACGACAGAAAGGCTTTAGATGGTCTTGGGGTATTTTCGCGGCTGGGAGAGCTGTTTTATTCCCCCCATTTCTGAAGAATGTTTAGGAGAAGACAAGCTGAAGATGAGACATGGTATAATGAGGAACGTTATAGCCGTGTCCTGAAATGGTACGTAAAAAAGGAACGATGTGTAGGGATTAAGAACTTGATACTCTTTCCCATACCTCTCCGGTACTCTTCAATCCTTTCCTCGAACAATGTATAAGCTTTCTTCATTCTTCAATTCTTCCGAGGGTAGCACTAACAGATGGATCGTCTCTTTTTGTTTTGCCATTTTGGTAAGTCTGGTGGGCTTTCAGGAACATGTCTCTTCCATGTCCGATGAGGCAATGGCCAGAGAAGCTGAACAAGCCTGGATGGAAGGGGCTCCTTCTCGAGCACTAGCCATTCTTGAAAAAGAAATTTCCCGGAATCCCCAAAACTTTTTCCTCCAAAAGTTACGGGCAGATATTCTTGCGACCACTCGCCGGCCTCAGGAAGCTTTAGAGGCGTATCAGGTATTGCTCCAGGCTAATCCTGAGTTTTTACCAGCCCGATGGGCTCAATGGGGCGTGTTAATTCGATTGGGTCAGACGGATCGGGCAGTGGAGGAATTACAGAAAATCGCCACGCGTGAGCCGAATAATCCTTTGGTTCATCTTCTGGCCGCTCAGGAACTCCGAAAATTAGACCGCTTGGAAGAGTCTGTTCAATCATATCGACGAGCCATCGATCTGGTTCCCGAATTACAGGGATGGCGGTTGTCCCTGGCTCGGACCTTATTCGATGTCCTTCGGTACGATGAAGCTCGTAAAGAAGTGCAGGCGGTCCTGAAGATGGTCCCACGTGGGTCCCCAGTTGAACTGGCAGCCAGAAACTTGTTGATGATCGTGTATGGAGCCACGAAAGAACGAGGCCGACGCTATCAACCCATTTTCTCCCCTGAGGGCAGTGCCTCCGATCGAAAACGATGGGCCATGGTTAGGCCGAAAGCCTGGAAGCTCTATTCGACCGGCCATTATAAAGAAGCCGAGCCCCTCCTCCGTGAGGCCCTTTCCTTGAGACCCACAGACTTCCGAACACATTATGAGTTGGGGAGTACGGTGATGGAGCTCGGCCAATATGAAGAGGCGATCGCGTTACTGCAAAAAGGCATTGAATTAGGGCCTGCCAGTGAAGAGATGAGTGAGGTGTTTCTTGATTCGATCTTTCGTATCGGGCAATGTCTCGCGCGATTGAAACGTTGGGAGGAAGCGATGCTGCATTTCGAAATTCTCCAAGAAATCGCGACCCTCCCTTCTCCCAAGACTGAAGAATCGGCTAAGGACACCGAAGGGCCTGTTTCCAGGGAACGGGAAGCAGAGGTGAGCTTGGAATCCACTCCGGTCACCATGAGTGGGAAGATTATTGATCAAAGCAAACTGGAATATTGGGTGAAAAAAGTCGAACCCCATTTGGATCGTCCAGAGAAGCCTTCGATTGACCTTAACGAGTCCATTCCTCCCCCGGATTCGCCTGATCCTTCCCCAACATTTTTTACCGATCGAGCAGCCAAGAAGTTTAAATCCGATGATCCGGTGTATACGCGAGCTTCCCTAATGGGGCGGGATGCCGATTTTAGTTGGTTTCGATTCGTTATCCCTGCGAGAAAAATCATACGAGATGATTTACAGGTTGGTGCTCACGAGTTTATTCCGGTCGACCCCAATCTTTCGTTTCCCATCAACCAAAATGACATCTATTTAGTCTTTGCCTTAGTGACGCCTTCTTTTGATGAAGTACCGTTGTCGGCTCAATGTTTTGTTGAAACCTCCAAGATTGTCGCCGGGCAGTCCCCTGTGGCTCAGGATGCGGTCGTCATGTCAATGAATGAACAGTCAGGGTATTTCGTTTTTTCATCCCCGGAAGATGGGTGGACCCCAGGTTTGTACCGTTGCGGACTTTTCGTGGGCAATGAAGTCTCGGCCTATACCCAGGCTGATGAAGTACGATTCCGGATTGTCGAGCCGGATCCTATGACAGCAGTCGCTTCGAATCTTCTCACAGATTACTATCCGTATAACCCCAATCCCTGAAACACTGGGGTTGGTCAAATCTTTCCCATCCCTGAAACCTTGTCTTATTCCAAACTGCCTGCCTTCTTTCGGAAAAATTTGGTCTTAAACGGATTTCTACTGAAATCCCCGGACCTCTGATTGGGCATACAGCCATGTTGGGGAATGAAAATTATTCCTGCAGGTTTTCTCTGTCGGTTTCAATTATAAAAGTCCGGCTTTTGAAAATTTTCGATCATCAAGAATGGTGGCTCCGATTATCAGGAGTTGATTTAAGCTGAAATTTCGGTAAGCTAGGATCATCGTCCACGGCATTCTTGAACGGAAATACAAACCTGTTTGAAAAGAAAGAATGTCGTAATGTCTCCTCAAAAACCATGATTAGAAAAGGAAGAGTCACACCATGCCTCCTACCAGCGAATTAGAGATCATGAATCCAACCTTGGGCATTAATTCTTCAATCGGGTCACAAAAATCCTACCATGTTTCAACTCCGGTTCTAGAAGGCCAGAGTGAAGTCGTCGCCTATTTTGGTCCCGGTGTGGAATGTACTGGGGAAATTTGGTATGAGGGCAATGTCCAAATTGAGGGGCGTCTTGAAGGAGTCGTGCATACAAAAGGGACCCTTGTAGTAGGAGATCAGGCGGTCCTGAAGGCGTCCATCGATGCAGGAACCGTCGTCTGTAAAGGTAAAATTGAAGGAGATGTAATCGCGAAGGAAACGATCAAGCTATTATCTCCTGGAATGATTGATGGGACCCTCAGTACCCCACAACTATCCGTTGAAACGGGTGGGGTCTTCAATGGGCGACTGTCGATGGAATAAGAATTTTGGGTACCTGAAGCTCAAAGAACTATTGTCAGAATCTTTCCTTATTTAACCGACCCACCTGAATCATTACGTTACTGACCAATCTCTCCCAAGGAACTTCGGAGCCTATGCTCTAATTTCACATACCTTATCGTTACCCCCTTCTTTTCTGGGCCAACTCGCCTCTATCTCAATTAGACCTAAAATTCATTGAAGTTATTCCGCAGTCCGTCAGAATTTTTAACAGGGGGACATTGGCGTAATGGACTACAACATTCCCCTAAAAGTCACTATCCTTCATTGATTTTTCAATAAAGCCAGTTAAGTCCGTCAGGGGTTTTAACAGGTTCAATGTTTCCGCTCAAAATCCCTCCATTTCCGGGCCTACATTCCGTTCCGTTTTGCTCTCATTGTTTGGATGTTGTGTGCGCTTACTGTTCGTTAATTCTCTCCTTGAGAATAGGCATGCGGCTTGCTCAATCCTGTCTTGGTCCACGAATTGATCAAGAGGATAAACATGAAAATTTGCGAGAAATGTCAGGGTTCAATGGTCATGGAACGAGCGGTAGACTTAGAGGTCGGATTAAGTCTTTTATATTTTGTGTGTTTGAACTGTGGAAAAAGAATCCAGGCAGAAAAGGAGCCTCGTCCGCTAGTTCATTGAAGGCGAAAAACAATATATTTTATGGAGGAAGGTATGGTGAGAAATGTACGGCCCCTAACACACGATGAGAAAAAAGCCGCCGAAGCGGCTTTTCGAGGTATTCCCTTCGATCCGAAATGGTCTGAGGCGGCCCGAAAAGTCTATTTAGGGATTGCCACGGCAATGACCAATAAACGAAATACGGCATTTCAAGACATGGCACTTCCTGAGATTCAAAAAATTTCGAAGCGGTCCATGGTCGATTCCGAATCACGGGTACGGGCAAAGTCGACCCTTTGGTAAGTTTTTTCTAGATGGTTTCTGGGGGACAACCGAAAAAAATGGTTGTCCCTTTTTTCCTCGACAGGACTCCTCGGTTACATTACAATTCCTTTCCTCAGCGATTTCACACCATTCTCATTTCCTCCATCTTTCACCCAGATCGTATGCTGGTAAGTTATGGTGAGGAGCGTTCTGTGTTTTGATGATCTCTTCGTTTTGCAGTAAGGAATTGGAAATACAAGAAAATCTTGGTTTGTATGCCTAAATTGCAAAGCCAATGGATATGGCCAAAAGGATGGATTGTCGTCCTCTCCTTCCTCTCATTGTTTGTGGGACTTCTAGCCCTTTCAAAGGAAGAGGCTCAATATGTGTATGCTGAGGTCGAGGATTTTGAGGATCAGAAAATATTACGGAGTGCGAAAAAAACGTGGTTGAGAGGGGCTTCATACCATGCTCTGGAAATGGTGGAAGAAGGGCTCCAACGATTTCCGAAAAACTCTTCCCTTCATCTCTTGCGGGGAAAGATATACGTCTCTATGAGAAAAAACAATTTGGCGATCCAAGCCTATGACACGGCCATCAAGGGGGCTCCCCATTCGATTGATGCCCGATGGGCTAAATGGGCCCTCTTGACCAGAATGGGAAAGAGGGAATTTGCTGTCCGGGAACTGCGTCAAATGGAATCGAAAGACGAGAAGAATCCGGTACTTCGGTTGCGGTTGGCTCATGACCTACGAAAACTCGACCGATTAGATGAAGCCCTACTCCAATATCGAGAAGCCGTCAGCCTGGCGCCACAAATGACAGGGTGGAGGTTGTATGTGGCGAGAGCCCTGTATGATGTGTTGGATTATGAAGCTGCTCAACAGGAAGTCGATCAGGTTTTAGGTATGGCGAGAAAGGGGTCGCGATTGGAATATGCTGCTCGGAGTCTTCATGACGTGGTGTATGGCAAAACCACTGATAAGGGGCGCAGAAGTTTACCCTTTCCCAATGCCCAGAAGTCCGCCGTCGCGGGGAAACAATGGGCCCTGATGCGAGAAAAAGCCTGGAAGCACATGAATGATGGTGACTTTCAGCGTGCCGAGTCCATACTCGAGCGGATTCTCCAACTTAGGCCAACCGATCATCGGGCCGCGTATGATTTAGGAAAAACGTTGATGGAACTCGAACGGTACGAAGAAGCTATTGTCTCGTTCACCAATGGGATTCGCTTAAGCCCCGATGCTGCGGTCTACCCCGACTCCGTTTTCCGGATGGGCCAATGTTTGTCCTATTTGGAACGTTGGGATCAAGCTCTCTCCTACTTTGTCGAACTGGAGCGGATTGCTGATTGGCGTCAAGAAAGTACCTATGCGATGAACTTTCCTCACGAATCACAAGTGCAAGGGTGGTTACTCAAGGCCAAAGAACATGTATCTTCCTCCCAGTCTCCCGTTCCCATTCCGACTCTCCGTACTGACTCTCCATTTGCCCTAGGCTTGGATGCCGATTCGGGTAAGAAAACGGTTTCCACGCCTTTTCAAATGACGAAAGTGTCTCCTCGAATCGCCCTGATGGGTCGAGATTCTGACTTTAGTTGGTTCCGATATGTCATTCCGGCAGGAGAAGTTATGCGAGATGACATGCAAGCCGGTACCCATGAGTTTCTTCCTTTTGATGCCGGAGATACCTTTTATGATCTCCGTCAAGATGTCTTTCTTGTCTTTGGCCTGGCCTTGGCCTCTTATGATGAAATTCTTCTGAGTGCGGAATGCTATCAGGAAGATGGAGAGTTCCCCTCACAGGCAATCCCAGTGACGAGCGATCAGGTTATTGCTGGTTCTAATGAACAATCTGGCTATTTTTTGCTTTCAGCTCCCGAGGGCGGTTGGGCACCAGGCGTATATCGGGTGGATTTATTCGTAGGGGATACGGTCGCAGCTTCTAGTCAAGTTGATGAGGTTCGGTTTCGAATCTGGGGAAAAGATGTCTCTCCTTAGAAGAGACTTTTTTCAAGAATACCTCCTTTGTCAGGAGTTAGTCCTCAGAGAAAGAACCGGGAAAAGCTCGTAGTGGAACAGAGGATCTACTCTGGTATGAATCTATAAAGATAGGCCTTGGCGTTGTTGTTTGAAGGCTTCCGTCGTACGTTCCTTTTCCTCAAGCCATTCCTTCCAGGTTTCCCTCGCGATCTTGGTGTTGCCTTCACGCCCCATCGTTTCTAACCGATAGCTCACTTCCGCCAAAAGGGAAGCTCCTATGGAACGACATGACCCTTTACAGGTATGCGCGGCTTTTATTAACGCTTCGGTGTCTTCTTGTTCCAAAGCCTGTTGGATGGCATCAAGGTGACGGGGAAGGTCGAACAGGAACTGGTCGATAATCTCGATGAGAAAATCAGGATCGTCCGCACCCCCCAATACCCGTAATTCTTGAAGAATAGAGGAGTCCAGGGTGGGTTCTTGCGTAAGCTGGGGCATAGGTAGAGAAGAGTTTCCTGGTTCTTCTTGAGAAGAATGAGTATCTATGGGCATCAGTTCTTCATCTATCTCTTTGGCAAAGTTGGGGGCCCATTGTTGCAGGATGGCTTGTAAGTTTTTTCTTGATAACGGTTTTTCAAGAAAAGAATCCATCCCGGCCTCCAAGCATCGCTCTTTATCTTCCGGAAGGGTATTGGCTGTCAGTGCCACGATAGGAATCTGATGATCAGGATCTACGAACTTTCTGATCTCTTGAGTGGCCGCCAGCCCATCCATCTCAGGCATTTGGCAGTCCATGAGCACCAGATCGTAAGATTTGCCTTTGAGTGCTCTTAGGGCTTCTAATCCATTTTCCACGATGTCGGCTCGAAGCCCGAACGTGGCGAGCATCCGTAACGTCACCTTTTGATTCACCAGATTGTCTTCTGCCAGAAGAATTTGAATACGAGATTGGTGTTCAAGCTCTTGCACGGTATGTTTTGTGATGATAGCCGAGGGAGCTTGAGCGATTGTTTCCTTGGATTGTCCTTTTTTGCCCAAGGCTAAGGTGAGGCATTGACGAAGATGATGGTAATGAATGGGCTTGCTTAAATACGCGGCATACCCTTGGATTTCGGCTTCACGAGCATCCCCACGTTTACCCATGGCGGTGAGGAGAACTAAAGGAGTTTTAGGAATGACGGAATGTCTTTGGATAGATTGACCCAGGGTCCAAGGATCTAGATCGGGCAAAGAATGATCGAGGATGGCGATGTCACACGGATTTCCTCTTTGTGCGCTCTCAACTAATACCTCTAAGCCCCCCTTGCCGCTAGTGGCGGTCAGACAGAAAATTCCCCAAGACTGCATATAATGGGTTAACACCCGAAGATTGGTGGCATTGTCGGCGATGATACATGCACGTAGTCCCTGAAGGGAAGGAAGGGAAGGTGGTGGCGTTGATTCTGTTTGACAGGAAAAAGGTAAGGTCACCCAAAAACAACTGCCCATGCCGGGGGTGCTTTCTACCCCAATGTCCCCTTTCATGAGAAGAGCTAATTGTTTACAGATGGTCAACCCTAGTCCTGTCCCTCCATATTTTCTCGACATCGTAGAGTCCGCTTGTTGAAACTTCTCAAAAAGAGCGTCGCAGGCATGGGATTCAATGCCAATCCCGGTATCTCGAACTTCAATTCGAATAATGACCGAGTTTGTCTGTTGCGAAACCGTACTGATGTGAATGCTGACTTCACCGGTTTCTGTGAATTTAATCGCATTACCCAGTAGATTGGTCAAAATCTGTCGTAGTCGGGTCGGGTCTCCCACGAGCATAAGCGGGACATTGGCATGGATGAGACCCACCAATTCCAGATGTTTCGTTGCGGCGCGGCCCGATACGAGGTCGAGAACTTCTTGGACCAAGGCACGAAGGTCGAACGAAAGGCTCTCGAGTTGAAGTTTGCCAGCTTCCATCTTTGACGAGTCAAGAATATCGTTAATCAGTCCCATCAGACTGGTGCAACAACTCGTGATGGTATTCAGCATATCCCGTTGTTCTGGGGTAATCGTTGTCGTCAATAACAATTCTGCCATTCCGCTCACTCCGTTCAGGGGTGTCCGGATTTCGTGACTCATAGTCGTTAAAAATTCCGTTTTTGATCGTGCTGCTGCTAGGGCTTCATCTCGTGCTTTGGCCAGTTCAAGGTTCTTTTGCTTAACAGCATGTGCAGCCTCAGAGATGACGTCTTCAGCTTGTTTTCTATCAGTGATATCCTTAAAGGTGACCACGGCACCCACGACCTCATGGCATTCGTTCCGAATCGGTGTGGTGGTATACTCGACCGGGAATGAGGTCCCGTCTTTGCGCCATAAGCATTCATGCCCGATGTGATGCACTTTTCCATCTTCCAAAGCCCTATACATTGGGCAAAGATCTCTGGGATAGGGATTTCCGTTTGGCCATGTGTGGTGCACCGTATCATGCATAAGAGACCCAATGAGTTCCTCCGAGGTATATCCCAGCATCTGAGCGGCTGCAGGATTAACGAATGTAGTTTTGCCTTCCAGGTCAAGCCCATAGATACCCTCTCCGGCCGATGCGAGGATCAACTCATTCTGTCGATGGAGTTGCAGGATGCGACTTTCATCCTGTTTGCGCTCGGTAATATCGTGGGTGACCGCTAAATGTTCGATTTGATTCGTAAGGGGATTATTAAAAGGAACGGCATAGGTCTCCATCCATCGTCGAGTGCCTTGCATTCCCAAAACTTCAAACTGCAAGGTTCGAGTCCTCCCACGGATGACGTCCCGATGCATGTCTTCGAAGGCTCGCCGGTGCTCTGGAGTCACCAAGTCGAACACACATAAGCCGATGGCCTCAGCTTCGGTGGCAGCCTCGATTAAGGCCAGGCCAGCCGGGTTCATCTGGAGGAGAATTCCGTCGGCACTCACCCGCTTGATGCATCCAGGGCCTGTTTCAAATATTAAATTCAGCAGTACCTCTCGTTGCGCTCTCTCTAATTCAGCCTTTTTGCGGTTGGTAATATCTGTTGATATTCCGCAGACCGCGTAAGGCACTCCATCAGCCGTTAATAAGGGGAACTTATTGGAGATGTAGGTATGTAGGCCGTCTTCATGGGGAGCCACTTCCTCTTGTTCAAAAGCCGGTCCGGACTCAAGGGCTTTTTTGTCGTTGGCCATAAAGGTCTTGGCAATGTCAGGTGGAAACAAGTCTAGGTCCGTTTTGCCTTTTACTGCATTTCGATCAATGTGAAAAATTCTTTCGAAGGAACGGTTGATGAACAGATAGCGGCCCTCCAAATCCTTGAGGTAAATCACGGTCGATGAGTGATCGAGGATGGCCTGTAAGCGGCCTTCGCTCTCACGAAGAGCTGTTTCAGCATGCTTTCGATCGGTGATGTCTTGAGAAATTCCTAAAAGATATTGGGGGTTCCCCTTCTCATCCAGAAGGGGAATTTTTTTGGTATGAAGATACCTTGGTCCTTGGGAATGGGTATGAATGATTTCCTCGGGAATGTCTACTAAGGTACGGCCAGCCAAAACTTCCCGGTCCTTTTGCGTGAAAAAATCTGCCTCGGTTTTTGGGAAGAAATCATAATCGGTCTTCCCAATCAAGGTTTCTCGAGGATAGCCAATCAGGTTTTCCCCGGCTTTATTCAATCGATGAAAGCGAAGATCCTTCGCATCCTTAACAAAGATCATATCCGGAATATTTTCTACCACGGAGGAAAAAAACATTTGGCTTTCATGTAATTGTTGCTGTGTTTCTTTTACCTTTGAGATGTCGATATCAGTTCCCACTAAGCGGGTTGGGGTACCGTCTTCCCCTCGCTTGATGACTTTTCCCCTCGTACGATTCCATTTCCAGAAACCCTGTTTCGTCCGAAAGCGATTTTCGCATTCGAATAGTCCCGTTTTCCCCGCCAAGAAAGATTCAAGGGCCTGAGCTAAATTGGATTGATCGTCAGGGTGGATGAGACTTTTCCAGTAGTTAAAATTTGAGGGTAAATCGTTGGGGGCATAATCGAGATTTTCATACCAACTTGGACTGAATACCATGATCCCCGAAGGCCGGTCCCATTCCCAAGCCCCCCCTCCTGTAGCTAATAAAGCCGTATTCAGCCGCTCCTCGCTCTCACGTAAGGCTACTTCTGCCTGTTTTTGATCGGTTACGTCCCAATTGACTCCAATCATGCGGATGGGCTGGCCTTGAGTATTCCGCTGAATTAACCCACGGGCAGCGATAACGTGGATCGAGGTGTCGGGCCACACCACACGGAACTCGGTCTGAAAGTCTTTATCTTCTGAAAGGGCCAGTTGAATCTCGCGTTCTGTCCTGGCTCGATCCTCGGGATGAAGCCCCTGGGTCCAGACCTCATAGGCTCTCCCAAACCGGTGTGGTTCAATCCCATATAGCTGGAACATTTTTGAGTCCCATTCCAGATGGTTGTTTACAATATCCCAATCCCAAATCCCCATGTGAGCCGAGGCCGTAGCAAGCCGGAGACGATCTGACAGTTGATGGAGTTCTTTAACTCTCGCTTGTTGACAACGGTCTGGTAGACTTGCCTCACTTTTGAGGCGGCCATCCTCCTTACATTCTTCAAGGAAAGCCGAAAAATCCTGGATGACCACTAGGGCGGCCAAATCATGACTTTGCTCATCAAGGAAGGCATTTGCGGTGAGATGAAAAAGGGATCCACCTTCCTTTAAAGGATCCTGGTGGGGCTGGTAGAGAGGAAGAGTGGCAGAGAACGTGACTGGAGAACTGTCCGCAAAGACAGATTCTATGGAAGAGATGAATGGGGGAGCGGCGAAGCAGGGAAATAGGTCATTTATGGGATGATTCAAGATTTGGTCACGAGAAACTCCTGTCCAATTTTCCAGACAATGATTCCAAAACAGGATGGTCCAATCCTTCTTAAGGACGAAGATGCCTTGCGGACAATGGTCCAGAATGGCGAATGAATTGATGGGGGAATCAATTGGGCGCATTCAACGAGATTGTAGGCTAAAAAAAATTGGAGTATGTTGAGGTCACTCTGATGCTAAAAAAAGACCTTATCTACTCGGCCATCGTCATCGAAGGGCACACCCTTATCAAGAATACACCCTCTTATCCAGCCTGCCATGGGATTGGAATCCTAGGGTTTTCTGGGTGTGTGTGGCATTTCGATATGAGGAGGTAGATGGATCCGATGCCCTTATCATTGCCCAGTGTGTATTCTTGATCGGCCTTTGTCCCTGACGGGGCAGAGCTTTCTCTGTACTCCTGGCACTCTGTTACAGAGAATTTTTCGGAATTTGGGTTAGGATTCTTAATGAATGGGCCGTGAAAGTATGGCTGTTCCGAGACAGAAAGGGGAGGGAAGAGCCTAGGAAGGATTCTGGGGTGTCTCTGACTGTTCCATGACCTTTTCGAATGAAGCACAGCGTAATCCCAATCCATGGCAGACCAGGAATTGACGATCAAATCGGTTGCTTGTCTTCATGGCTTGCCGAATGGTTGCTACATTCGTCAGGCCCCATAAAGGAAGGTGAAAAACCGAGAGGGGATAATCAGTCCCAAAAAGTAAACGATCGAATACCTCAGGATGATTTCGAAGTTTAAGCAACATGTTTAGCCTGTTAGGAAGGGTTAGGGCCGAGACATCGGCGAAAAAGTTCTGGTAGTGACTGACAAATTCTAATAGTGTGGGATAAAACTTCTCATACAGCATCAGACCATAGCTACAGGCGTGGGCTGCGATAACCGTGGCTCCCTCGTCCAATGCTGTTCGTAGTCGATTCGGATCCCCCATCGACTGGTCTTTCCCGATCAGGCTGAATTCGTACCCTACATGGCTGAGTAATGGGAGTTTCAAGGAGGCCAGGGTCCGGTAAAATTTTCGATATCGATAATGCCCCGGGTCAAATTGCTGAGAATTGGGAAGGATTTTTACGAGTGCTGCCCCCGCTTCTGCGCACCGATGGAGTTCCTCGATAGCATCGACACGCTGTGGGTTAATGGATACTCCGGCCATGAATTCTTTTGGATAGTCCTTGGCTTGTTTGAGGATATAATCATTGCTGATGAGGAAGTCAGTGGCTTGGTGATCGAGTCGCCCTTCATTAGTATAGATTCCATCCATTCCCAATAGTATCGCTTTTTTTACGTGTTGTGAGGCCCGTAATTCCTGAAGCAAATCTTGAATATACTTCTGATTCGCAGCACTTGGATTTTGTGGAGACAGCCGATGTTTCCACAGGAGATACCTAAAGAGAGGGCTTTTCAGGATTTTGGGTGTAATGATACAGCCGTTGTTCCTTTCAGGAAGAGCAGCCAAGTGAACATGACAATCAATGAGAGATTTTGTGGGCAGCTGTTTCATTTGGGCCATTATCCCTCTCGAAACTTAAGGACCGAATTGGGAGTGAGATTTTTTATCGAGTGCAATCTGCTTCACCCCCCTCAAATCGAGTTTGCCTGTTCCGAGGACGGGGAGTTGATCAACCTTGAAAAAATTATCTCGTCGGGGAATGAATAGGTTCGGGAGGCCACTCTCACCCAAAAACTCCAAAGCTGTGGTGATATCCGTTTCTTCTTTTGTATGAAGGACGACTAGTTGTTCGCCTTTTCGTTCATCAGGAACACCAGTGACGGCAAAAACCCTTTCTTCTGTTCCTAGGGCTTGGTGCAGGGCATCTTCGACGCGTCCGTGGGGGATCATTTCCCCGCCAATTTTTGAAAACCGGGACAAGCGATCGGTGATGGTGAGAAAACCGTCTTCATTCAATTTAGCAATATCGCCGGTAATATACCATCCATCCATCATCACTTTGTTCGTCAGATCTTCCCTGCCCAGGTATCCCTCCATCACATTGGGTCCCTTCACCAATAACAGGCCCGGTTCACCCTGGGGTATGGGATCATGGGTGTCCGGATCAACAATCTTCAAGACCACCCCTGGGAGAGGTTGTCCTACCGTGCCTTTTCGTGAGGCTGGCTGAAAGAACCCGGCAGCCCGAAAATCTGGACAATTCACGGCGATGACCGGGGCACATTCGGTCACTCCATATCCTTCAATGGGACGAATCCCAAAACGTTCTTCAAAGGCTGTCAGCAACCGATCGGATAATTTTTCTGCTCCAGTAAGAACCACTCGGAGGGAACCAAATTGTTCGGGAGTACATCGACGGACATATAATTGGAGAAAGGTTGGGGTGGTCACCAAAAGTGTCAGTCGGTGTTGGTGGACCAACTCTCCTATGGCTGTGGCATCAAGAGGAGAGGGATGAAAAAACACACCTGCTCCATGGATAGTCGGAAACCATAGCGTGCCCAAATATCCGAAGGAATGAAAAAATGGAAGGACACCCAACAGGCGGTCATTTTGATCGACGTGTAAAACCTGAGCCACGCCCTCAACGTTCGCATCCAGGTTGAAATGGCTTAGCATCACCCCTTTGGGGTCACCCGTACTGCCGCTGCTGAAAATAATCGTGGCAAGGTCATCCATCGTGGGTTGGGTTATGGCGCCACACCGTCGTTCCAACATCCGAATTGGAGCCAATATGGCTAACAATATCGCCACGATCTTGGCGAAGGAGTCAATCGTTTTTCGAATATCCTCTAAGTAAATAGCTGTCAAGTTGGTGGGACATTCCAGGTTGGCCTTTTGCAAAAACACCCGGCTTGTCACGACAGTCACCAAGCCCGATTGTGTGGCCACAGATTCCAGCCCTTTTCTTCCCACGGTGTAATTTAGGTTCACAGATGTCCTCCCAGATAGCGTTGCCGCAATGTTGGCGAGGGCCCCTCCGACGCTTGGAGGTAAGAGCAACCCGACCGTATGTTGTCCTTCCCAATGTGGACGTAAGGCTCTGGCTATGGCGATCGCTCCCGTTAGGGCTTGAAGACAGGAAACCCGAGGTCGAGTCATGTCTCCGAACACGAAACGAAATGGGTGCTTTCGCATCGCACTCACGAATGAATGATGAAGCGGGCGCCGGTTTGTTTTCCGAACCTGCCAAGCATCCGAACCCAGTTCTTGGACCGCATTCCTGAGTTCATCGGGAGAAGTCGTAGAAGGGTGAGGTTGGCCGACAGATATTGTGATGGGGTACGGAATACGCGAAGGCCATTTGGTGAGAAATCGCCCTCCAATGTAACTGAAGATACTTCCCCATACTCGATCTAAGTGAATGGGAATAATGGGAGTGGTTCGTCCTTTCACGATGCGAGAAAAACCGGCTCTGAAGGTTAATAAGTTTCCTGTCCTGGTTATTTGGCCCTCTGGGAAAATGCAAACCAGTTCCCCATCATCCAATGCGCGTCCTGCCTCACGCAAAGCAAATAAAATTTCTCTTGGAGATCCAGAGCTGGAGACCGGAATGGCTCCCATGATTTTCGCGAAAGGGTTGAGCAGCCAATGGTCATAATAAGATTGATCGACTAAAAACCGAATTCGCCGGTCTGTGAGGGCCAACAACAGGAATCCATCGATGAAAGAAACGTGATTGGGGACAAGGAGGGCTCCCCCATCTTGGGGAATTCGATCCCGTCCGAGAATGGTCAATCGATAAAGGGTATGGGTGAATACTGTAAGGAGGAATCGCAGAAAAACCTCTGGAAGAATCCACAAGGCCCAGAGTGTGAGTGCCAGACTTCCAAGTCCGGAAACTAAGAAAATCATCTGGGCACTCAGACCGAGGTAGGCCAACAGTCCAGAGCCCAAGGACCCTAACAGGACTCCTCCAAATGCCAAAGTATTGGAACAGGCGATAATGGCTCCGCGACGATCTGACGGGGATCGCCATTGGATGAGAGAGTTGAGTGGGACGACGATAAACCCGCTGGCCAATCCCAATAAGGCCATAGAGATGAGAGTTCCTACTAAGGAGGGCGCTCCGAGCCCTAAATAGACCAAACAGATAGAAATACCTAGGCCCCCAAGAGGCAGGTACCCCAACTCGACTTTGTCTCCAGACCATTTTCCGGCCAGCATTGCGCCGATTCCGATCCCTACGCCAAAAGCCGCCAACGGGAGTCCCGAGAGTGAATCAGACAGGCCAAGGCCTGTTTTGGCATAAATAAGCACGTCCTGTCCGACCAGACTGGCCTGAGTCCAGAAAGCGCAATTTCCCAGAATTCCGAGTCGTAATGTTCGCTGTGTGCGAAGAGTTTCCAGCGCTGCCTGCCACGTATCTCGAACGCCACCTTCCGAACGAGCTGGAGGGACAGGTGGAATCCAGAGTGATGCCCAAAACCCCACCAAAGAACACAATACAAGGACCAATCCCGCCATCCAGGGGTTTCGGGTCGTTAAGTCAAGTAATGGGCCACCCAAGGCTGTCCCTCCAATGATGGCCAGAAAAGTCCACATTTCTAATTGACCATTAGCCCAAGAAAGGCGTTGATGAGGAAGGAGTTCTGGCAAGATTCCATATTTTGAAGGACTGAAAAGGGCACTCTGTGCCCCCATGCCAGCCAACACGAGCAGAGGCAGAATCCCCCCTTGGGGATTGAACAATAGGGCTAGGGTGCCGGCACACATGAGCAAGATTTCTAGGGCTTTCATGGCGACGATAACCGTTCGCTTGCTCAATCGATCAGAAAAGACCCCTGCAAAGGCCGAAATAATGACCAGAGGTAGCGTGAAGATAACGAAGGCTTGAGTCGTTTTGGCTTGGGCGGCGGTTTCAAGAGTGAGACCACCCAACTCTCCCGTTTCGTATAGTTGTTTGATGGCCAATAAGGCCACCATGAGCTTCCAGGCATTGTCATTAAAGGCCCCAAAAAACTGGGCGATCAGAAGTCCTCGAAGAGGCTTTCGAGTGGGCAAATCAGAAAGGGAGCTTGTAGGTGATATTGGTGTGGGAGCCACTGCTAATGAGCCAGGAGTTCCTTTTAAGAAGAGCCTGGTGTGAGGAGGTCGTCGGGGTGAGTCTTTCTTTAGTTTTTCGGAAACCCTTCAGGGTGAGTAACTCCCCAAAGCCAGGGTTTGTTCCTAGACCACCACCATGTTCGAAGAATGCCTGATTCTACCATGTTTTCATTATATTACTAGACACGATCTTTTTGGCCTAATCGAGGGAGAGCTATAAGGGAAAGTGACAATATCGTACGTTGAAGAAAGGAAGGATTCTCGTCCTCTGATCATTATCGCCGCATTCCGCAGATCGGTGTGAGTGACGGCCTCAAATCAGTCTCAAGGTTCCCTGACAATAAACCGATCCATAACTACAGTTCAGACAACGAAAGTTTATGACAGATTGTGAAGGTTGGAACGCAATAACTGAGGTTACTGTCCAACAGGTTTCGATATTGATGAGCAATATGACTTGACGGTCCGAAGACGGATTCCCTTCGGGCATGTTTCATGACCCTCTTTATGGCGACACTCAATTCATTGGAAACCGAAGTCACCCAACTTCCCAAGAAAAAGGGAGGGGAATCGGTCTTCCATAAAATGAGGAATGTATTAAACAGTGTCCATGTTTCAGCTGGATTAATTAATCAACACCTTCGAGATTTCCATGTTGGAGATGTTGGTCGAATCGCGGATATGTTGGAAGCCCATAGCCATAATTTAGGGTGGTATTTGACCCAAGACCCTAAGGGGAAAAAGATCCCAGAGTTTCTTGGTCAATTAAGTCAGGAATTTAGTGAAAAGCATATGACCGCGATGACGGAACTCATGGCGTTGAATGACAACCTGGATCAATTGGAATTTTTGTTAACTGTAGGCCATAGCCCTGAAAAGACAGGGGGCTTTAAAGAGACGATTGAGTTTTCCAAGATCATGGATGAGGCCATTTCCCAACATCAAGAAGAAATGACCAGGATGGGAATCCAAGTAAAGAAAGAGTACCAAGAGGTAGCCGAGGGGATACTTGAAACCACGAAATTGAACCCCATCGTCGTGAACCTTATCAGAAATGCGATCAACTCGATGAGAGATATTTCGGAACGGGAACATTGCTTAACCTTGTATGTGCTTCCCTGTCCGGATCGGGAAGGATTTGTTCGATTGCAAATCCAGGACACTGGAAGAGGAATTCCCACCGAATCCCTTACCAAAGTTTTTTCTCCTCAAACAGAGGATGATGAATCTCTATTTTTGCCAAATCTCCATTCCAGTGCCGTATCGGCCAAAGAACTTGGAGGGTCACTCAGGGTTTGGAGTAATGGGTTTCATCAGGGGGCAATGTTCACACTTGATCTACCAGTTATTCATATGGAGGGAGATTTGTAATGGACGCAGAACTAGCCAATCGGCGGATTTTGGTCATTGATGATAACGTGGCAATCCACGACGATTTTCGAAAAATTCTTGAGCGATCTGTGGATACCTCCCTCCTTCAGGAGGTTCGAGCGGAATTGTTCGATGATGTGGAAGAGCAAACCGTCGTGGAGAAATTTGAAGTGGATTGTGCAGATCAAGGTCAGATGGGCCACAGGATGGTTCAGGAATCCCTAAAAGCGGGACGCCCCTATGCGGTCGCGTTTGTTGATATGCGAATGCCACCAGGGTGGGATGGGGTCGAGACCGTGGAGCACCTTTGGCAAGAAGATCCCGAAATGCAAATTGTCATTTGCACGGCCTTCTCCGATCATGCTTGGGAAGACGTGATCCAACGGTTGAATAAAAATGATCAACTACTCATCCTTCGAAAACCTTTCGATAATATCGAGGTCTGGCAATTGGCCAATTCGTTGACCAAGCGATGGGCTGAGTCTCGTCAGGCAAAAACCCAGCTGGATTTGCTCGCGAAATGGGCAGAGGAGCGGGCAGAAGAGACGGTGAAAGCCAACTGAACGATAACAAGCTCCATCGAGACGGAGCGATTATTCATGGGTCACCCAACCAGAAGGTTACCAGTGTAGCCGAGTGATGAGGGAAGGGGCGGCTTCCCTTGTTATCAGGAAAAACGTATTAGGTAATCCACCACGAATGTTGGGACAACATGAGGATGGCAAGTTGAAATCCTGATTGTTGTTAACGATGCCCCCATAAGGATTCTCCTCTTTTTCTCATGGCAGCCCTCGAATATCAGGCATCATTGGACGTATCAGACATTCATGTATTAATCGTAGGAATTCAGCAATCCGAACTTCCTTCCTCGTTTCCACCCTTGGGGCATTCGAAGAACCTTCTTGTAGATTGGGCCTCATCAGAAGCCTCTGGACTTGAATGCATTCAGGCTGGGCAATCGTATGACATCATTGTCCTTGATTGTCGGCACTTTCCTCTTCCTACCGATGACATAAGGGGCATGCGTACCAAAAATAGAAGTGCGGTGTTCCTTGGTTTGATTGATTCTTATGAAAACGGTGAAAAGGCCAATGCCACTGGGCTGTGCGATCTGCTTGTGGACGTTTTGATGGTTGATGCAGTGTTCCCCTGGTTGACTCAACAACAGATGGAGCGAAAGCGCATGAGTCATGAAGGGGAAACATTGAAGAGTCAATTGAAAGACTTTTCTTATCAGAACGAAATGGCCGACGTGGCCTCGACGGTCCTGCACAACGTGGGAAATGTGTTGAACAGTGTAAAAGTTGCGGCCGAAGTAGTGGAGTCTTGCGTCAAAGAGTCTTCCGTAGTGTTAGTCAATAAAATCGCGGATCTGTTAGCCGGTCATGATGGAGGGATAGAACATTTTCTGACTCAAGACCCAAAGGGGAAACGCATTCCTGGTGCGATTCAAAAGCTCGCTCCCCATCTTCTAGAGGAGCAACAGGAAATCCTCAAAGAAATACAGGTGGTGGTGCGAAATCTTGATCATGTTAAACATATCATCACCTCTCATCAGATGATGGCCAAGACTCAAGGAATCGTTGAGCCTGTTTCACTATTGGACCTTTTGGAACAAGCCCTCGAACTGAGTTTTCAACCCGCTGATTCCAGTTGGGTGCATATTCGCCGGGAATTCCAAGAAGTTCCCGAAGTCTCTGTCGATAAACATCAAGTGTTACAAATTTTGGTGAATTTACTCCGAAATGCTAAACAGGCCATGTTCGTTCAGCCCAATAAGGCTCATGAATTAACCCTTCGAGTCGAGAATGATGTGGAGAAGGATTCTTTTGTGGTCCTGAGCATAAAAGATTCGGGGATGGGAATTGCCCCCGAGCATGTTTCCCAGATGTTTTCGAGGGGATTTACGACCAAAAAAGATGGGAATGGAATCGGTCTTCATAGTTCTGCCCTTACGATGAGGAAAATGGGTGGTCACCTGGAAGTGTATAGTGAGGGTGTGGGGTGTGGAGCGGTTTTTACCTTGCGGTTTCCCCTGGAAGCCTGTCGAGATTCCTTATGATGACAGTCGATCTGGCAGTCAATCGCCGTGTATTGATGATAGGGGAACATTCCCAAATCTCGAGTCATAGCGAGTGTCTAAATGCTATAGAGAAAATCCTTCGATGTTCGGGAGAAATTTCCGTAAAAAGTTGGCGGGGTGTCTGCTGGGATGGAGCTGAAGAGCCGTATGAAGTGGTATGCCATGAGAATGGAACGTCTCAGGAAGATTCCATCAAGCAGGCTTTATGCCAAGTAAAGCCGTTTGCATTGGTAATCATCGACGTTCAAGCCCGACAGGCTGATGAAGTTCTTCAGGTGTTAGAACGGTTTTGGCAGGTGGACCCTTTGATTCAGGTAGTCCTATGTTCGGACGCTGCGAATGATCTCAGGTCCCTGGAGTTAGCGAATCTTTCTAAGCCAGATCATGTGCTGTTTCTTCGAACACCGGTTGATCCGATCGAAGTCCACCAGGTGGCCACGGTGTTAACTCAAAAACGCCATTGGCAGTTAGAAGCGACGAGAGGGGTTTCCGGTATGACAGGACAGTCCCCGAATCGACCAGGGCAGGAGGAAGGTTTTGAGATAGCCGGGAATATTGAAGATTGGGAGTCCCTTGAGACGACTCTGCGACGTCAGACCCAAGAATTGTCTCGTTCGAATCGCGAATTGGAGCAATTTGCTTCAGTGGCCGCACATGATTTGCGAGAGCCTTTGCACACGATTCAAGTGTACCTCGATCTCTTACAAGTAAAATATGGAAAGGATTTGAGTCGAAAAGGCTTAAGTTATGTGGAAAAGGCCAAACGAGGAGCCGAACGCTTACAAAAGCTCATTCAAGGTCTGTTAGTGTATTCCAAAGTCCAGGAGACCCCAACGAAAACCACGCTTATTTGTGTGAAGGAATTGGTAGAGGATATTGTGGATGATTTCAGAGGTCAAATCGACCGAAATCAGATATGTGTTGAAATCGGTGAGTTGCCGACGATTCATGGTGATCTCACCGGCCTTCGGCAATTGCTACAAAATTTAATCGGCAACGCGGTAAAATTTCAGAGACCAGGTGAGGCCACCCCAAGAATCAAAATTTCTGGTCAGATTATTCAGGAGCGACGACAGGGCCGCAGTTCCCAGGCAGGGCAATTGTGCCAGATCCAGGTACAAGATTGGGGTATCGGTATTCCGGAAGAAAATATCGATAAAATATTCAGGATGTTCAAACGGTTACATCGCCGGGATGAGTATGAAGGAGTCGGAATTGGATTGGCCATCTGTAAAAAGGTCGTTGAGCATTGGGGGGGACAGATTTCTATCCAATCTTCTCTTGGGGAAGGCTCAATATTCACCGTAACCTTTCCTGTGCCCCTTTCAGTATTCTCCTAAGAACCCAGGCTGAATATTCGGATGAATTTGTGAATGGTTTTTCATTTGGTCTGCTGAACACCCCTGATTGGGCCTCGAGGAAAATTTTTCTATGTCCATGAATCAGCCACTTCTGTCCACGGTTCCTGATTCTTACCGAATATTGTTCCTTCATGAGGAAAAACAGTGGTTTGGTGCTATTCAAGAGGCCTTTCAAAAAAATGCCTTGTACCATGCCTTGTCCTCACCGGATGAAGGACGTGAAATTTCCTCCCATGAGCTCATTCAACTCGTTCATGTTGAAGAATGGCCCCAGGTTGAGGAACGGATCATCCAAGGGATCGAAGCTCGGCAGCCGTTTTCATTGGGGGTGGTGGAAATCGGAGTGGAGGAGTGTGATCGCTCGAGGCGAATGATTGAACAACTATGGGAGATTGATCCGTCTCTGCATTGGATCTGTTGCCTGCCTCGGGATACTGAGCAATGGGAGTCCACGTTCTCTTTAAGCCGTCCTCTGCAATGGATGCGATTGCGTTCCCCCATTCTTCAGAATGAATTGATTCAATTGGTGTGGATGTGGGCTGGCAATTTTGTCAGGAACGTTCGATGGGGGTTCGTTCAACCTTCATCCGCTGATGCGAAAGGACCGTCGAGTGCTCAATCTGGTATCGGAGCGGGGCTCTTAGATGAAAACCAGACACATTTGGAACTCGCTCGTGAAGAATTGGCCTCATCCAAAATTTATGTGGATAATATTCTGCGGTCGATGGCCGATGCTCTGTTCGTCATCGATGCGGATCTGACGATTGGGGCAGTCAACCCTGCATTGTTAAACCTTCTTGGCTACCAAGAAGAAGACCTTGTCGGGCAGTCCCCCGGGTGCATTTTTGGTGAAGAGTTTGCTCGAGGGGTCATCATTGAAAATCTGATGTTACAGGGTTCTGTGAGTGGAGTGGAATCAAGTTTTCTGACGCGAGAGGGGTCCATGATTCCAATATCCGTATCAGGATCTTTGTTGCAAAACGATCAAGGACAATTTCAGGGTATGGTGTGTGTGGCTCAGGACATCACTGAACGAAAGCGTATGGAGGAGGAAAAGCAAAAATTGCATGAACAATTACTCGATACCTCTCGTCAACTCGGAATGGCCGAAGTCGCTTCGGATGTGCTGCATAACGTGGGGAATGTCTTGAACAGCATCAACGTCTCGATTGGGGTCGTCTCGGATATCATCACCAAATCCCTGGTCACCGATGTGAAACGGGTTTCCCAATTGCTCGCCAAATACGATGATGATCTTGGTGCGTTCTTCACCGACAATCCTAAGGGGAAACAGATCCCTGAGTTTTTGAAGCAATTATCTGAACAATTATTGGAAGAACAACGGCTCGCACTCGAGGAACTGGGCCGATTGAGAGAGAATACTGGCCAAGCGCAACATTGCGTAGCGGATCAGCAAGAATTGGCTAAACATCGTGAATTGACAGAAGCCATTGTGTTGTCGGACTTGGTGGAAGAAGCCTTGAAGAAGCATCAAGGAGATATCGAACGATTCAATATCTCAGTGATCCGAGAATGGCAGGATCTTCCTGAGCTTCTCATCGACAAGCATCAAGTCTTGGAAATCATCTCAGATGTGATTGAGAATGCGTGCCAAGCCATGGAGTCCGTCGACCTGCGGGAGTTGACTCTTCGGGTGAAGCAAGTTAATGGACCCCCTGATTCAGCCCGTGTCGAAATTCAAGATACAGGGGTAGGAATTCCCCCAGAAGACCTGACGCGAATCTTCGGTCAAGGGTATAGCACGAAAGAGCATACACGAGGTTCGAGCCTCCACACCGGGGCATTGGTGGCCAAGAATCTGGGAGGGGCTCTTAGCGCACATAGCAACGGAAAAGATTGTGGGGCCCTTTTTGCTTTAGATTTGCCAGGAAATTTTCACTGGCCGGATCTGTAGAGAAACTCGATAGGACAGCGCGAAGTCTTTCTGTCGTATTGTTGTCACTTTTTTCTAGTTGCTGCTCATCCAGCCTTATTGCGCTTTTTCTCGATTAACTCCCTTATTCGTTCATTTAAGTGCTACTCAGACAAGACCGAAAAAATCGGAATGACATTTGCCGTACTCCGATCCTTCCTGTTGTTTCCTTGTCAATCCTGAACTGCCCATACCATGGAAGATAATCAGGGGTTTCGAGAAAAAGGCGGAGGTTCTGAATATTATGATTGTCAGGACTTCTCTGACTGTTCCCGAGACCGAGTTGGGTTTGGTGGCCACCCAAATTGGTTCCGAGACCATGGCCTGGTATCTCCGTCTGAAGCCTTTCAAGCGAATGGGGACAAACAGATTGCAGATTCCATAAGGAGTGATCTTGCGTCTTCCTATAGGACAAGCTCTCGCCCGGTCTGGGATCATTTAGGAACCATTCCGGTGGAGTTTGAGCCGTGGATTAAGATTGGGATAGAAACGTTCACCTTAGCCGAGCGATTTCAGTCTCATTCCCTTTCCTTGCCCTTACTTTGGCGACATAGTCTCCGAACAGGGTATGTCGCAGCATTTATTACCCAGGCCCAACTTGGGGACTCACATGCGGCTTGGGAAGCCTTTGTGGGTGGGGTCCTTCATGATATCGGGCATGTTGTCTTCCTCACTGAATATCCTTCCGATTTTTCACGGGTCATCGATGTTGCCCGAAAGCAGGGTAAAGGGATTTCACTCGTGGAGTCAGATCTCCTGGGAGCAAGCCATGGTGAGCTGGGAGAGATGCTGTTGAATCGGTGGGGTGTGGAAGGAAGGATGCAACAAATCGTGAGGTATCATGATGAACCCTTTTCCCTGGAGACTTCTGATTTTACGTCTCTAACCGGTGTTTATATCGCCAATATGTTAGATGGAGGAGGGGTCCCTCAAGATGGGGATGGGACCATCGGTGTGGAAGGAGAAATCTACCTGAAAAGTTTGGGATTGTGGGATAAGCTTCCAACCTGGCAAACCTGGTTGCATTCAGTTCCGCTTGAGCGGGTATGAGAGCCATGAGACGACATTCCCCATCACGAAAATCGAAACTCCGTCCTTGTCATTGTCCTTAATCCTTGTAGACAGTATCATAATGTGAAAGAGATCCTGAGCCACTGCCCCTTCATTCCTGAGCAGGATCTTCAATTTTTCGAATCACACCGATGGTTGCTCCCCTGGCTGGTCATCCGGGAGGGAAAGTGTATGGTTTCATGGAAGCAACCAAACGGGCTGGCAGGAAATCCTCACTGTCGGCCCCCCTCGTTTCGCGTTCATGTTGAACAATCGCATGGTCTTAGTCGTTAAACATTTTTTGGTATGAAGAGGGCCCGATGAATGGTAGTTTTCTCTGCCGATCAATGCTGATTATGTGGAGTGTGTGGCTTGTCGTAGGATTATCGTTAGTTTCCAGCCTTGTCTGGTCTGCAGTCGCAACGCCGTTCTCCGTTTCTTGTCGCCATGCTGAGCAGTGCTTTGAATCGGTCGTTGAATGGGTGCAAGAAGGCGGATCTCTCGTAAGCTCTGGGGATACGGAATGGAAGACTCTCCTGAGACAGATGGAAAAAGTTGATGAAAGAGGTGTTTGGACCAAGCGTGCAAAACTCCATGTAGGATACTCGTTGAAACAGACATGGCCTGAGGCGGCCAGGGGTTTATTGTGGGTTTCTTTGAAAGATTTCCCTGTCTTGTCAGACTACATACGGCTGTGGATTGGCCAAACGTATTTTGCGACCGAACGTTGGAAAGAAGCTGTGGAGGTACTTGAGGAAGTCCTGTCGGGGACTGACGAGTCCCGAATTCGCATTCAAGCACTCTATCTGGCTGGTGAAGCGTTAGGCCGGAGTGGAAATTGTCTCGAAGGCGAACCGATTCTTTCGCGAGCCCTATCCGAAGATTCTAGCAATGTGAAAGCCCCTTGGAGTGTTGCTCAGCTCGGGGATTGTGCCCTTCAACGGGGAGACCGACCTGCTGCATCCGGGCTCTTTCGTCGATTATGGAAGGAGTATCCTCTTTCTCCTGAAGCTCGAAAAGCGGGTGCTTGGTTCTCTCAGACGGCGAATAAGGCATTCATCCTCAATCACGATGATGCCTACCAACGAGCCGTCACCCTCTATGAGAAGAGAGCATACCCTCAGGCAGTGGAAGCCTTTGAGCAATTGCTCACTTCTAAGGCACGCATTGCTGATGTTCATGAGATCCGATATCGATTAGCCAAATCCCTTATTCGATTGAAAAGGTACGACCAGGCACATGCAATCCTGAGTGTACTCGCCGAATCCATTTCTTCTCGTTCGGATGATGCCTGGGTCTTATTGGGAAAAGTGCATCTTCGACAAGGAAACGGGAAATCATTACAAGAACTTATCTCTGAAATTTCTCAGAAGAATTTATCTCAAGATCAACAGGCACGCTTGTTGACATACTATGGGATTTGGTTGGGAGACCAAGGGCAGTGGGGCGAAATGAAAGCCGCTTACCGTCAGAGTGTGAAGCGGGCACATTCACACTCCATGCGGGTGTCCACTTTGTGGCGGTTGGGATGGAGCTTATACCAACAAAAAGACTTTCAAGAGGCGCTCGAACATTTTGAAGAACTCTTACGGATATCCCAACCCCTTACGTCCCACTCGTCTGTAGAGACATATGCCAAAGCCGTATATTGGATCGGTCGGATTCAAGACCAATTGGGTCATCATAAAAAGGCTCGAGGGAGTTTTGAGCGCCTACAAAAAAGCTATCCCTACACGTATTACGGAATTCTTGCAGGGAACCGTCTTGGAGGAATAAAGCCCGTTCTGCCGGCCATGATACCAGTGTCTTCAGACCGTAAGGGTCCCGTTCGGCCCGATCTCACTCACATGAATCATTACCGCAAATCGCTCGAATTGGCGACGTTGAGGATACGGAAAGAAGCGAGGGAGGAATTAGGGTATCTTTACCGATCTCATGGTTCCGATGCCACATTCTATATTCCTCTCGTTTCACTCGCTCAAAAGGTTGGTGCCTATGATGTGGGGATTCGCTTAGCGATTCGCCATCATGGAAAATCTTTACAAAAGGGGGGGCTCCCTCTTTCTTCAGATATATGGGCGAGCGCCTATCCCCTTGGGTATCGGAACGTCGTTCAAGCATGGGTCCCGAAGCATGTCGATCCCTACTTAGTCTGGGGTCTCATACGGGAGGAAAGCCTATACCGCGAACAGGCTAAATCTTCGGTAGGGGCAATGGGCCTCATGCAGTTAATGCCCTATACGGCTAAACGTGTAGGAGAGGAATTAGGGGTAGAGGAGCCAAACGATCTAGGAGGTGGCTTATTGGATCCTGAATACAATATACGATTAGGTGCTCACTATTTGGGTCACCTTTTGGAGAAATTTCAGGACAATATCGCTTTTTCAGTCGCGGCCTATAATGCCGGTCCTCCCGCGGTTGAGAAATGGATCGTCCGACATGGAAAACGTCCTACGGATGAGTTTGTGGAATCCATCGGGTATCGAGAAACTCGAAGGTATGTCAAACGGGTCATTCGCAGTTACCGAATCTATAGAATGTTGTCCGTGCCTACTTGCCCTCATCCCTCTCTTGACAGGTTTTGTTGAACGAATTATAGTCCGCCACGTTCAGTCGGAAGTATGAAGGAGGAGCCACCGTGAGCGTGGAAAAACTTGATACCTTAGAGACGCGGGTTCGAAAACTCTTAGACCTAGTCGTCGAATTACGTGAGCATAAATCGAACCTAGAGCAGGAGTTGCAGGCCACACGGGAACGCTTAGCGAAACACGAAGAATTATCGGACGGATGGGAGGAGGAACGAACCACCATTCGTGATCGAATTGAAAAAGTGTTAGGTGAGCTGGAGTTTCTCGAACACTCAAACGACTAATTTGAGGTGAGTCCTATGACGAGGACTATTACCGTCGAAGTCTTTGGGCATCAGTTTTCACTGCAAGGCGAAGGAGATGAAGCGTATTTTCACAAGGTTGCCGGTTATGTGGATGAACAAATGCGGTCCCTGGCCCAGAAAACTAAAACGGCTACTCCCACCACACTAGCCATCCTGGCCGCGATTAACATTGCCGATCAACTTTTCAAGCAAGAGCGACAACAACAATCTGGAGAAGCTGAGTTTGACCGTCGCACGCAACATTTACTTGAAACCATAGAAAAACATCTCACGGCCAATCCAAGTTAACCCCATCCTTGCCTCCCGGCTTTCTCTCCTGTCAGGCTCTAGAACATTAAAAAAAACAATTGGTTAAGTTTGGCCTGTTGGGTGGTGTTAAGAAAGAGGTCCACAGATTTGGCTGAATGGTCTGGTATTTGTGATTGAAATATGGGAAGCTGATCTGATAATTTAAACGCATAAGTCGTTGAATTTCAAAGAAAGGAACGGCCCTTTAGAAAAAGGGAGTGAACGGGGAATTCCATTAATGATGTGGATGTTGTTAACCATAACAGGGATTTTACGATCTTGTTTGGAATTAGGGCGAACACGAACTTCTACGTTTAGATCTGTATTGAATTTGATTGAAAATTTGAGAGAACGAGGGGCAACCTTTGCGCTACTGGATTGGCTTTGTTACCTGAAAATTCAACAGTTTTGTTGGTTCAATACTCCTGTTGAGATTTATATGAACACCCAAAGGGAAATGTCGAGCGTTCCGGTGGGTGGCCGTAGAGCATCTGGTAGATTTACCATTCGCCCTTCTCAAATTCATCAGCGCGTGTTCTTTCCTGCCCACTATCAACCCTCCTGTCCTGGCAGGTAGGGATTTCCTGGTTTTTCCACTTTTTTCTGACAGCCGTTCGCTCCCACAATTAGAGGAAAGGAATACTCCTGCCTCTATGGATTTGGTCATACTGCCCATTAGGTAATGGTGAGGCAGCGAATAGGAGTTAGCCATGGATTTGATGATTCCCATTATAACCGGAATAGCGGGATTACTCGTTGGGATGGTGGTGTTTAAGGTCATCCAGCAGAACTTAGATTCTAAACGGTACTCTGAAGCCAAAGATCATGCGCAACAGGTCACTCAGGGAGCGCAACGCGAAGCGGAAAATATTCTGAAGGAGGCCAAAATCGAGGCGAAGGATCTTCTTTTTCAATCAAAGGCTGAAATTGAAGCCAAAGAAAAAGAGCGACGGAACGAACTGCAAGCCTCCGAGAGAAAGTTCCACCAACGTGAAGAGGCTTTTGACCGGAAGGTGAGTCAATTTGAAAAGCGAGATGAAGAATTACGGCGAAAAGAGCAATCGTTTAAGGCTAGGGAAGACGCTCTTGTGAGCCGGCAGGCTGAATGTGATCAAGCGATTAAAGAACATCGTGTGGCCCTTGAACAGGTAGCTGGGATCACCGCGGAGGAGGCCAAGCGCCAATTGTTGGGTGAAATAGAGAGTGAGGCTCGTATGGATGCTGCACTCCTGAGCAAGCGTATTCTCGATGAATCCAAAGAAATCGCGGATCGAGAGGCCCGGGAAATCGTAACCCGCTCCATACAACGGATTACCCGGGATTATGTGAATGAAGCCACGATTTCCGTAGTTCCCTTAGCGAATGATGGGATGAAAGGTCGTATCATCGGACGCGAGGGGCGAAATATTCGGGCCTTAGAGGCTGCTACGGGTGTGGATTTAATCATCGATGAAACCCCTGAAGCCGTCATTGTATCGGGGTTTGACCCGCTGCGAAGGGAAGTAGCGAAAATTGCTCTCGAACGGCTAATGCAAGACGGGCGCATTCACCCGACTCGTATTGAAGAAGTTGTCGAGAGGGTCAAGGGTGATTTGGATAAGTTGATGCGGGATGAGGCAGAAAAAGTCATTTTTGAGGTGGGCCTTTCGGACTTTAATCCAGAAATTGTCAAAATGTTAGGACGCCTCAAGTATCGGACGAGTTATGGTCAAAACAACTTATATCATGCTCGGGAAGCCGCATATATTTGTGGCATTATGGCCTCTGAATTAGGTCTTGATGTGAAGCTGGCGAAGCGTGGTGCCTTACTTCATGATATCGGAAAAGTCGTTAGTCATGAGGAGGAGGGGACCCATGCCATGTTGGGGGCCGAAATGGCCAAAAAGTATGGTGAGTCGGAAGAGATCGTGAATGCGATCGCCGCTCATCATGAGCAGGTTGAACCGATTTGTCCGGAATCAGTACTCGTGGCCGCTGCGGAAGCCCTATCAGCCGCCCGGCCTGGAGCTAGACGAGAAACCCTGGAAGCCTATGTTAAACGCCTAGAAAAGCTCGAGTCCCTCGCCACGGCCTACTCCGGTGTGGAAAAGGCCTATGCCATTCAGGCGGGACGAGAAATCAGGGTGATTATCCGCCAGGGGGAACTCAATGACTCTGAAAGTTTTGCCCTTTCAAGGGACCTGGCCAAAAAAATCGAACAAGAACTCACGTATCCTGGGCAAATAAAAGTAACGGTTATTCGTGAAAACAGATTTATCGAATTTGCCAAGTAACCCTTTCAGTCACCCCGCATCATGAAAGTTCTCTTCATCGGGGACATTATGGGAGAGCCCGGTCGCCGGGTGCTCCTGAAGCACCTTCATCAGGTGATACAAGACCATGCTATCGATCTTGTGATCGGGAATGGGGAAAATGCGGCTGGGGGATTTGGCATTACTCAAGACATTGCCGAGGAACTCTTCGATTTAGGGCTATCGGCTATTACTCTGGGGAATCATGCATGGGATAAACGTGAGGCCATAGACTATATTCAAAAAGAACCTCGTATCATTCGACCTGCCAATTATCCGGATGGAGTCCCAGGAAAGGGGGTTTGTGTGATCGAAACGGTCCAGGGAGAGCGACTCGTGATCTTGCAACTTATGGGTCGAGTCTTCATGCCCATGGTGGACTGTCCGTTTCGGGTAGCTGAACGGGAATTGTCCCGTTGGAGCGAGGCAAGCGATTGCATTGTGGTTGATATGCATGCGGAAACCACTTCAGAGAAAATGGCCATGGGATATTTTCTTGATGGGAAAGTCTCGGCCGTGATCGGAACCCACACTCATGTTCAAACAGCTGATGAACAAGTCTTGCCCCTAGGGACAGGGTATTTAACTGATGCTGGAATGACAGGGCCTGTCCAATCCGTGATTGGTATGAAACCGAATTTGGTGATTCAGAAATTCCTCACCCAACTCCCACGGCGATTTGAGGTCGCCTCAGGTCCTTCGGTCCTGAGTGCCGCGATTATTGACATCAACTCTACTTCGGGAAAATCACAAAAAATCTCACGGCTTCGTCTCTTTGAGTAGGTCCCTTCCCGTGCTTGGACCCATGCCTCCAGTCTTGACCGTCGCAGAGCTGACCAAACGCATTCGTGCGTGTTTGGAGGGGCAGTTCGGCCCTCTATGGATCGAAGGAGAAATTTCTAACCTTCGCCGTCCTTCCTCCGGCCACTATTATTTTACGCTCAAGGATCGACAGAGTCAGATTCGATCCGTTTTATTTCGAAGCCAGGCAGAGCGATTAACCTTCCGGATTGAGGATGGCTTGGAGGTGTTGGTGAAAGGGCGAGTGTCGGTCTATGAGCCACGGGGAGAATACCAATTGTTACTGGAGGCAGTTGAGCCTAAAGGTATCGGAGGGTTGCAGCTTGCCTTTCAACAGCGTCGAGCTCAATTTGAAGCTGAGGGCCTGTTTGCTGAAAGCCGAAAACGCTCTCTTCCTTCACATCCGACGAGAATTGGCCTCGTGACTTCTTTATCAGGTGCCGCGGTTCACGATTTTGTGACGATCCTGCGAGGGCGTTGGCCATTAGCTCAGATCCTGATTGCTCCTGTGGCGGTCCAGGGTCAAGAGGCAGCCCAGCAAATATCTTCGGCCATCAAATTCTTAAATAAAGAAACAAAGTTGGAGGTCATCGTGGTCGGGCGGGGTGGGGGATCATTGGAGGATCTCTGGGCGTTTAATGAGGAATCGGTTGTCAGGGCCATCGCGTCTTCACGTCTCCCGGTGGTTTCGGCGGTCGGGCATGAAACCGACGTGACCTTGTCCGATCTTGTGGCCGATTGGCGGGCGCCGACACCTACCGCAGCTGCCAAGGATGTGGGTCCTGATGGGAATGAAGTCCATCAACATCTTGAGCATTGTCGAGTCAGGTTAGAACGAACGCTACAGGGCATGCTAGCTATTCACCGGACGAGAGTCTTGGCGATGAGTCGTAGATTGCCCGAGCCAAGGCTCGTTATGGGGCAGTTTGCTTTAAAAATTGATGATTTGGGACGGAGAATGAGTGAAACGGTGCGGAAGAATTTTCAAGCCCTTCGGGTCTCATTGTTCAATTATCAAGCTGTTGTCTGGGAGCGTAACCCTCTCGTTGAAATTCAGCGACGGCACCAACATGTGCGCGATTTACAAGGCAGTTTGGAAGGAAACCTATCTGCTTTTCACCTCAAGAAACGCCATAGCTTCCAGTTATTAGCCTCTCAGCTGGATCAAATAAGTCCGATAAAGGTGTTGGGGCGTGGATACAGTATCATCCAGCGGCTCAAAGACGGAAAAGTTCTTAAACAATCGAGAGACATTACTGTAGGGGAATCCATCAAGGCCCGTTTGTCCGAGGGAGAAGTGGTTTGCTCAGTCCAACGAGTGAAATGAGAGCAATCCCTTTAGATTCCAGGCCTTTCCTGAGTATAATGAGGGTAATAGCCAGCTCCGGCACTTAAGGATTTCTGAGTCGCTAAACCCAGAGGCAAGGATCACCACAAATGGCCGTCGTAAAATTTGAGAAAGCTCTTGCCCGCTTGGAGACGATTGTTTCTGAATTGGAGCGTGGAGAACTGTCTCTGGATGATTCCTTGAAAATCTTTGAGGAAGGGGTCAAGCTATCCAAGACCTGCCTGAAAATTCTCGATGAGGCGGAACAAAAGGTAGAAATCCTCGTGCAAGATACCGATGGGAGAAAACGAATTCAGGCCTTCTCCCTGGAGGATCGCACCCCGCAAGATCCCTGAAGGCGCTGACTAACAGTTGTTGTGTCTATCAATCATCATTTGAATGATTCCTAAGACCCAGTGAGGTGGTCAGGTGGTTGCCCTGGAGAAGCCAGGTCCCCTAAAGAATCGATTGGATGCCCTCTTAGTCCTTCGTGGGATGATTCCGAGCCGAGAGCAAGCCAGCCGCCTCATAATGGCAGGTCGGGTTCGGGTGAATGGTTCCGTCGTCGATAAGCCTGGAAAGACGGTCAAAAAGGATGTCGAGTTGGAACTGGTTGAACCAAAATCTCCGTATGTCAGCCGGGCAGGAGAAAAGTTGGCCTCTGCCCTCGATCAATTTTCTTTGTCGTGTTCCGATTGTGTGATCATAGATGTCGGAGCTTCTACGGGAGGATTTACCGATTGTGTACTTCAGCGAGGTGCCAAGCGTGTCTATGCCATTGATGTTGGCTATGGACAATTGGATCAACGCTTGCGAGAGGATCCACGTGTGGTGGTGATGGACCGAAAGAATATTCGGTTTCTCTCCTCTCAGGATATTCCCGAACTTGTCGATGTTGCCGTGGTGGATGTCTCGTTTATCTCACTGAAACTTGTGTTGCCGGTGGTGGTAAACTTGGTGAAACAAGGAGGCTTGCTGGTGGTATTGGTTAAACCTCAGTTTGAAGCCGGGAAAGGCCAAGTCGGCCGTGGGGGAATCGTGAAGGATGAAGGGGTGCGCAATAGAGTAAAGCAGGACTTTCTGCTCTTTGTCCATTCCATGGGGTTAGCCATTCTGGGAATTATGGATTCCCCCATTCTGGGAAAGAAGGGAAATAGAGAAATGCTGGTGGTGCTTCAAAAAAGCGGAAGTCTCCATCGAGAGAACGGGCGCCCTAAGGTGCCGATAGCGAATGGCCTGAATGATTAAGTGGAGTCCATCTTTGAATGGGAAATAAAATTCTCGTGACTGGAGGGGCTGGATTCATTGGGTCCCATCTTGTTGATCGGTTGATTCAAGAAGGCAACCAGGTCGTGGTAGTGGATAATCTATCGACGGGTAAGAGGCGACAAGTCCACCGGCAGGCCAAATTTTATAAGGTTGATATCCAAAGCAAGCGGTTAGACAGAATCATCCGGAACGAACGTCCCTTAATCCTGGTGCACTTGGCTGCACAAATGAATGTCAGACATTCGACGGAAGATCCCGCATTTGATGCGGAGGTCAATATTTTAGGTACTGTGAATGTTCTGGAATGTGCGGTTCGCAATGGGGTTCGAAAAGTTTCGTTTGCTTCTTCCGGAGGAGCGGTTTATGGAGAACAGGAAATTTTTCCCGCCGCTGAATCTCATAAGACGGATCCTCTCTCTCCCTATGGTATCAGTAAATTGGCGGGAGAAAAATATTTAGCATTTTTCGCCAATAACACCGGGCTGAGGGTGGTGGCCTTGCGGTTTGCGAATGTGTATGGTCCGCGTCAGGATTCTGAGGGAGAAGCCGGAGTGGTGGCCATCTTTTCAAAGAAAATGTTAACGGGGGAACAGCCCATCATTAACGGGACCGGAAAGCAAACCCGAGACTTTATTTTTGTCGATGATGTTGTCGAGGCTATCCTCGTGACCCTAGGAGAACAGATTCAAGGTACGTTCAATGTTGGAACTGGACAAGAAACTTCCATCAACGAATGTTATGCCATTATAAAAGGTCTGACTCAGAGTGCCTGTAAGGATCTATATGGGGCTGCAAAAAAAGGGGAGCAATTTCGAAGTGTATTGGACGTGAATAGATTAAAAACTACGTTTGGGTGGGATCCTCAGGTTACTTTGGAAGAAGGATTGGAGAGAACGATACAATTCTTTCAGGATGGTTTGTGAAAAGGAAAACCCAAAGACCTGAAACACTTAAATGTATTTTCGGGTTCAATATCGGGGAACCGATTGATCGATTTCTATCGACCAGGCTTCAATTCCTCCGATGAGGTTTTTCACGTTCGAGAACCCTTGTTGCAGTAAGAACCCAACCGCATCTGCGCTTCGCATGCCTTTATGACAATAGGCCACGATCTCACTGTTTTGGTCGAGTTGTGCCAAGGATGTGGGTAATTGGCCCAAGGGGATTAATGTGGACCCATCAATTTTAGCCAGAGAATATTCGTGAGGTTCACGCACATCCAATAAAAAGACGTTATCGCCCTTATCCATGCGTTCTTTTAACTCACGAACGGTTATCGTGTAACTCATAGATGATTCCTCCTTCAATGTCGGCCAGTTAGGGAGATTAACGGGTTCATCATAGCGACTGAATTTTCTGAGTGTCAATTTATCCTTGATTTCTTAAAGAATGAGGCGATTCGATGGCTGAACCGAAAAATGTGATGATACAAGATATTGCCGGGGTGGAAGGCCAAGACGTGATTATTAAAGGATGGATTCGCCACCACCGGTCGAGTGGGAAATTGAGTTTTTTAACGGTTCGCGATGGAAGTGGAGATTTGCAAGCTCTGGTTGCCAAGAATAACGTGGGCGAAGAGCAATTTGCCTTATGTCGTCAATTAACCCAGGAGTCATCCGTTATCCTTCGGGGGAAGCCGAAAAGGGACGAACGGGCTCCGGGGGGCTATGAATTGGACGTGGACCATGTGGAGGTCGTCCACATATCCGAGACCTTTCCGATTCAGCCCAAAGAACATGGCGTGGGTTTTCTCATGGAGCATCGCCACTTGTGGTTACGATCCCGGCGGCAACATGCCATTATTCGAATCCGGCATGAGATCATTCGAGCGTGCCGAAACTTTTTTGATGAAAAAGGGTTTACCTTACTGGATACGCCGATCTTCACGCCTAATGCCTGTGAAGGTACCACCACGTTGTTTCAGACAGATTACTTCGATCAGGTAGCCTATTTGGCCCAAAGCGGACAGCTTTACGGTGAAGCGGGGGCAGCGGCATTCGGAAAAATCTATTGCTTTGGTCCCACCTTCCGTGCCGAAAAGTCCAAAACCCGCCGCCATTTGATGGAATTTTGGATGGTCGAGCCAGAGATCGCTTTTGCCGAACTACCTGAAATAATGCAATTGGCCGAAGAGTTGTTATGTGCCGTGATTACTCAAGTCTTAGCCCATCGGCGTCCTGAGTTGGAAGTCTTAGAGCGTAATATTGAAAAATTGGAAGCCATGATCCCTCCTTTTCCGCGTCTTACTTATGAAGAAGCTGTGGAGCGGCTTCAAGCGAAAGGACGTGCCATACAATTCGGGGAAGATTTTGGGGCGGAAGATGAAACCGAGCTGTCGCAAGAATTCGATCGCCCTGTAGTCGTTCATCGGTACCCCGCGCAGGCCAAAGCTTTCTACATGGCCAAAGATCCCGATAGACCTGAGTTGGCGCTCTGTATGGATGTCCTGGCACCTGAAGGGTATGGAGAAATCATTGGTGGGGGCCAGCGAATTCATCAACTTCAAATTTTGCAAGAACAGATTAGGAAGCATGAACTGAATGAAGAAACATTTAAATGGTATGTTGATCTTCGGAAGTATGGGACGGTACCTCATGCGGGATTCGGGATGGGAATTGAGAGAGTGGTTGCGTGGATCTGCGGGCTGGAACATGTTCGTGAAACCATTCCATTCCCAAGAATGCTCTATACGCTCTACCCGTAATCTTTTCTCAGCGGACCAGCCTTCATTTTCTGGCCCACCTCCCTTTGAGGAGATGAGCAGAAACCCTTCGTTTCGCCAATATCAAGAATATTCATAAAAACTTGACAAGTTATCCCGCAAATGTATACTGGATTGGTGGTAAAAAGTGGGAAAATATGGTTTTGAATTTACGTAATTTTGATTAAAAAATGTGCATAAATCAGTACTTGTTGAGGAAATTTGTTCATTTCTGAATCCAACCCCTGGAGGAGTTTATGTTGATTGTACATTAGGCCATGGGGGAACGTCATTAAAAATTCTCGAAAAATCAGGAAATAATGCTCATATTCTTGGTATGGATTGCGATAGTCAAGCCCTGGATCTTGCGAAAAAAACATTAGAGAGCCATGCCAATTCAGTGACTTTTTGTCATGGGAATTTCTCCCACATTTTAAATTTCGTTCATAAGTCTGGGTTTAAACATGTTGACGGGGTTGTGTTTGATTTAGGGGTTTCATCAATGCAACTGGATTCCCCCGAGAGGGGATTTAGCTTCCTTTCATCCGGTCCGTTGGATATGAGAATGGACCGTCGGCAAGAGACGAGTGCGCTCGATCTTGTCAATCAACTCCCAGAAAAAGAGCTGGCGGACCTTATTTTTACCTATGGTGAGGAACGGTATTCGCGCCGTATCGCGCGAGCGATCGTTCAGGCACGCACCAACGAACGGATTTGGACGACTGATTCCCTTGTAGAGGTTCTGAGGCGGGCGTTACCCCCTGCCTACAAACGGGGGCGTCTTCATTTTGCAACCAGGACCTTTCAGGCACTTCGAGTGACAGTCAATCGGGAACTTGAGGTGCTTGGAACAGCCCTGGAGGACGCCGTATCCCTTCTGAAACAAGGAGGAAGAGTGGTGGTGGTGGCCTTCCATTCTTTAGAAGACCGAATCGTGAAGCATACCTTTCGTAGATTAGCTGTGGAAGCCAATCCCCCAATTTCTCTGCTGACGAAAAAGCCCGTTCTGCCTTCTCGGGAGGAAGTCAGGGGAAACCCCCGTGCCAGAAGTGCAAAATTACGCGCTGTTCAACGTCTTGTTGAGGGGGAGTCGCGATGAGGAAAAATTTTTTACTCGGCATAATGATCATACTCGGCGTGTGGTGCTTGTTCTATGTGGGAATCAAGATTGATATGTGGAGGCTCGGGTATGAAATCGAGGATCTTCAAGAAAAACGGACAACATTGTTAAGGCAACAGGAGGCTCTTCAGGTACGACTTTCTGGGCTGATGGACCCTCAACGTATTGCTCAACGGGCTCGGCAGCAATTGGGCTTCAGGGTGCCCCAGGAGGGGCAGGTCGTGATGATCTCCCTGGACATGTTCCCAGAGGATGAATCCGAGATGACGATCCCCGTCAAGCTTGTTCGGGAATTTCCCCGCAAGAATGGAAATGCACGGTGAAGAATTCATCCCAAGAAATTCATCCCGTTTGTAAACTGCGGAGTGGCCTCTTGTGCTTGGTGTTCCTCGTCGGGTTTTCGTTGATCGGTCTTCGTCTGGTGTATTTGCAGGTCATTCAAGCGGAAGCGGGTGCCCATCAAGTGAAACGCCAACACCAAAAGATCGAAGTGGTCAAGCCTGATCGAGGGGTCATCGTGGATCGGAAAGGCCATCCTCTAGCCTTAAATGTTGAGGTTTCCTCCCTTTATGCCAAGCCGGCCCTCATCCAAGATCCTAACCGCGTGGCGCGGGAACTCGCTGGACGGATAGGGATGCCCGTGAAAAAGATTCGGGAGCTCATCACTCAAAAGCAACCCTATGTATGGATTAAACGCCACCTTTCGAATGATCTGGCACAGAAATTAGTAAAACTGGAACTTCCGGGAATTCTGCTAACCAAGGAACCGCAACGGTTTTACCCAAAAGGACCGCTCGTCTCTCATATTCTGGGGTTTGCAGGAATTGATAATCAGGGATTGGAAGGTGTGGAATTTCAGTATGAACCGTATTTGAAAGGGGAAATAAATCTGGTGCGGTATCAGCGGGATGCCCTGGGACGAAAAATCGCGTCTCTCTCGGGCCGCCAGGCTTCGAATCAGCGATTAGGGTTTCATCTCACGCTGACGATCGATGAAGTGGTTCAATACATCGCGCAAGATGAATTGGCTCATGCCATGAAAGCCACTGGCGCCAAATCTGGAAACATTATCATCATGGACCCATTGACGGGTGCCATTCTGGCTTGGGCACTCAATCCCAGCTTTGACCCCAATCGCTTTTCACAGTTTTCTCCGAAGGATTGGCGCAATCGTCTCGTAACCGACTCTTATGAGCCTGGGTCGACTCTCAAAATCGTGGTGGCCGCGGCAACTCTGGAAGAAGGATTAATGGGCCCGGATACCTTAATTTATGGTGGAGATGGCCAAATCACGGTGGCGGGGACTGTGGTGCATGATCCGTCCAGGGCGAGTTGGCTGACGTTTTCTGAGGCGATGGTGAAGTCCAGTAATGTGGGTGCGATAAAAATGGCGGTAGAACTCGGGCAGCGAAAGCTTATGAAGTATCTCAAGGATTTCGGGTTTGGAGAAAAAACCGGGATTGATCTTCCTGGTGAATCCTCCGGAATCCTTCGCCCGGTGAGCGAATGGAGTGGGCGAAGTTTATCTTCTATCGCCATGGGGCATGAGATAGCGGTGACGCCCATACAAATGGTGACCGCGATGTCAGTAGTCGCCAATGGAGGATGGCTGATGAAACCGTTTGCCGTTTCCTCGGCGGTAGATTCACGAGGAAATACCCTGCTGCTCAATAAGCCCTTTCGAAAGCGGCAGCCTCTCTCAAGAAAGACCGCCGACATGATGAGTGAAATATTGGAAGCGACGGTAGAAATCGGTACCGGGAAACGTGCCAGACTTGCCGGGTATCGGGCTGCCGGTAAAACAGGTACTGCTCAAAAGTTTGACCAAAAGACTGGACGCTATTCATCCGATAAGGTGATCGCCTCCTTCGTGGGATTTGCGCCGGTCGAACGACCAAGCTTGGCTATGCTCGTGGTGCTGGATGAACCGCAAAAAGGGAATTGGGGCGGGGAAGTGGCGGCTCCGGTCTTTCGGAAAGTGGCGGAACGGGTATTGCCGCATCTGGGGGTTCTTCCAGGCGGCTCTCGGATCATTCGAACCGCAGGTCCAGGCTCGACCTCGGAGCCTTCTCAGGCGATTGTGCAATAAGCCGTGAAACTTCAAGAATTACTGCAGTCTGTAGAAGTCGTGATGACATCTGGAGAACTCCAAGTGGATGTACAGGCCGTGACCGAGGATTCTCGGAGGGCCAACCCAGGAACCGTATTCGTCGCTATAAAAGGGCAACACCATGATGGGCATGAGTTTCTTGAGCGGGCGGAGGCGCAAGGAGCTGCTGCAGTGGTGATTCAGACAGAACGTTCTGGGGTTGGCAAGCCAGTCTGGGAGTCATCCTCGTTGCCGGTGGTAGGCGTCGAGAATTCGCGTGAGGCCTTGGGTTTGCTTGCGGCTCAGTTAAACGGCATACCTTCCGCTCACCTTCGAATGATTGGAGTGACGGGGACCAACGGCAAAACCACGGTTACCCATCTAGTGAAGTCGTTGTTGGAGTCTCAACATTTTCAGGTAGGCCTTCTGGGGACTGTCGGCTATGTATTCGGGAATGAACGCCGTGTGGCATCCCATACCACACCGGCCTCGGTCGAACTCCAGGAAATGTTGGCTCAAATGGTTCTGGCCGGTGTGGATGTCGCTGTTCTTGAGGTGTCGTCTCATGCTTTGGCTCTAGATCGAGTGGCTGGGTGTGAGTTTGATATCGTGGTCTTTACCAATCTCACGCAGGATCATTTAGATTTTCATCAAACGATGGAAGAGTATTTTCAAGCGAAACTTCGCCTCTTTCGAGAGTATGTGTCTTCCAAGCAAAAGACTTCTCCAAAGCGGGCGTTGGTGAACGTGGATGATCCCTATGCTCAAAAAGTTATTCAGGGTTGTGATATTCCCCTATGGACCTTTGGGATTCACTCTTCGGCTGATATTCAGGCAGAAAATATTCATTTGTCTTTGAAGGGGACGAGTTTTACGGTAAGCAGCCCTCATGGTTCATTCCAGGTGAACAGTCACCTGGTAGGCGAGCACAATGTTTCCAACATGCTGGCTGCCGTAGGAGTGGGGCTTGAGATCGGGATAGCACCAAGCCAGATCGAACAGGTCCTGAATTCTGTGACCCAGGTTCCGGGTCGATTTGAGCGTGTGGACGAAGGCCAGTCCTTTTCGGTTGTCGTGGACTATGCCCATACCGATGATGCCTTGTCCCGTTTATTGGAGGCTGCGCAAGCCATAAAAAGCGGACGAATTCTCACGGTGTTTGGCTGTGGGGGTGACAGGGACGCCGGAAAACGGCCCAAGATGGGACAGGTAGCCGCCAAGCAAAGTGATATAGTGATATTAACCTCTGATAATCCTCGTACGGAGAATCCACGAGAGATCATCCTTGATATAGAAGAAGGTATTAAGTGCCTGCCACCCACCGACCGTGGTGTCTATGAGGTGATTCCTGACAGAGCCGAAGCGATTCGTTTTGCCATTAATGCCGCCCACGCCGATGATTTGGTGCTCATCGCGGGAAAGGGCCACGAAGACTATCAAATTTTAGGAACAGAAAAAATTCACTTTGATGATCGTGAAGAAGCCACGAGCGCGATTAGGCAACGGCTATCTTCTGAATAATGTAGAACATTCTCATGATACTGTTTGAGGTGGAAGAAGTGCTGAAGGCCACCCAGGGATCTTTGATTCGGGGAGAGATCAGGAGGAGAGGATTTCATCAGATCCAAACCGACTCTCGAAGGGTGAAGAGAGGAGATCTGTTTCTGGCCTTGCAGGGCCAGAATTTTGACGGGCATGATTTTCTGGCGCACGCTTGTGGGAGCGGTGCATATGGGGTCGTGATAGATGAAGCCCGAGCACCTGAGATTTTTACGAGAGAAAAAACAACGTTCACTCCTCGTCTTCTGGTCATCGGTGTGAGAGATACCTTATGGGCCTACCAAGAATTAGCCAGGTATCATCGCGCCCGATTTTCTATTCCTATCATCGCGATCACGGGGAGTAATGGTAAAACGACGACTAAAGAAATGGTCAGTCAGGTTCTTTCCACAAGGTGGCGCATTCACAAGACCACAGCGAATTTCAATAACGCGATCGGAGTTCCACGAACAATTCTTGCTCTTCGCTCGCGAGTTCAAGCGGCAGTTGTCGAGATGGGTGTCGATCAAGTGGGGCAAACCGATCGCTTGTGTGAAATCGCCCAACCGACTCTTGGAGTGATCACGAATGTCGGGCCAGACCATTTGGAATCTTATGGGACCATGGCAAACTCTGCTGCCTCCAAAGGGGAATTATTGAAATGGCTCTCACCTAAAGGAACTGCGGTCCTGAATGCCGATGACCCCTACTTTTCGAGTTTTACCCGCCAAGCGCGATCCCGAGTCGTGTCTTTTGGACTGTCTGAGAAAGCCGATGTTCAAGCCAAGAAACAGGCCTGGAATGGTCTGCAGACAACCTTTGAGTTGTGGTTGCCTCGTCGTACCCGAGGAAGAAAAGCGGTCATTCGAGCTCTTGGGACACATAACATTTCCAATGCCTTAGCCGGGGCAGGGGTTGGGTATGCTCTGGGTTTTTCGATGGAGAAAATCGTTGAGGGACTCGGTAAATTTCGTCCGGCTCCAATGCGATCTGAAGTCTTTCGCCGAAATGGAGTGACGTTTATCTATGATTGTTATAACGCCAATCCTGCCTCCGTAAAAGCGGCACTAGATCTCTTGGTGAATGTGGATGCAGATCGGAGGACGATTGCGGTCTTGGGAGATATGTTGGAGTTGGGTCCTCAAGAAGAAACGTATCATCAAGATATTGGAAAATTTGCCGCCAAGAAGAAGGTTTCCCAATTAATTGCCTGTGGCAATTTTGCCCCCATGATAGAAGCGGGGACGAGGCAATGGAGGACAAAAATTCCGGTGACGGTGGTCAAGAATGCGGTTGAGGCCGGTCATGCTTTGAAGAATGTCGTGAAACGGGGGGATATCGTGCTGATCAAAGCTTCGAGAGGCATGCGAATGGAACAGGTGTTAGATCCTTTTTCCATTGATGGGGATCGATGCTTTTCAGGGAATAAGGGTTGAAATGGCTATGTCTTTCCAAGCATTAAGGGATCGTTGAACGATTATGCTCTATCTCTGGTTGTACCCGCTTCATACTGACTTCGCCATTTTCAACGTTTTTCGATACCTCAGTTTTCGAATGATTTATGCGGCGATCACCGCATTCCTGATCGTGTTCTTCCTTGCCCCTCCCGTCATCAAGAAACTGCAAGTATTGGGTCTTGGCCAAAAAGTTCGCACCGATGGTCCTCAAACTCATCTAGGAAAATCTGGAACCCCGACTATGGGAGGAGTCCTGATTTTATTCTCGGTATTGATGGCAACCCTCTTATGGGCGGATATTTCCATTTTTTACGTATGGTTGGTCTTGTTGTCCATCGTGGGGTTTGGGCTCATTGGATTCGTGGATGATTACATTAAAATATTACGGGGTCAATCTCAGGGCTTGACCGCAGGACAAAAATTCTTGGGTCAACTCGGGGTGGCCTTGGGCATTGGGTTGTTTATCTATGTTTCTCCCTCGTATTCCACCGAACTGAGTGTTCCGTTCTTTAAAAATTTCACCCCTGACTTAGGCATGTTGTACATCCCCTTTGCCATTTTGGTGATCGTGGGATGTTCGAATGCGGTGAATTTAACTGATGGGTTAGATGGATTAGCTGTTGGACCGATCATTATTGCAGCCATGGCGTATACCGTCGTCGCTTGGGCGGTGGGGAATAAATTGGTGTCGGAGTATCTTTTAATCCCACACATTGAAGGCGCGGGAGAGTTGGCTGTACTTACCGCCTCCATCATCGGTTCCGGGCTGGGATTTCTCTGGTTTAACACGTACCCGGCCTCGGTGTTTATGGGTGATGTAGGGTCCTTGCCTTTAGGGGCGGCCCTCGGGACGGTCGCCGTAGTTTGTAAGCATGAATTATTACTCGTACTGGTGGGTGGAGTGTTTGTCATGGAGGCCGTATCCGTAATTTTCCAGGTGTTGTCGTTTAAATCACGCGGCAAGAGGATTTTTCTCATGGCCCCCTTGCATCATCACTTCGAAATGAAAGGATGGGAAGAGCCAAAAGTCGTTGTGCGGTTATGGATAATTGCCATCATCTTGGGGCTGTTGAGTATCAGTACTTTAAAGCTTCGGTAGGGTATAAAGGCGTTTTGGAGTAACACAAACTGTGAAATCCTCATCGATTCTGCCCATGACCGAATGGCAGGGCAAACCAGTGTCGGTGTTGGGTTTCGGGCAAAGTGGACGGTCGGCCGCCAGTCTTCTTTTGGAGCTTGGAGCAGACGTGACGATATTGGAAGAGCGAACGAACGAGGATTTGGTTGAAACGTCTCAGGTCTTCTTAAAGCGAGGCGCAAAAGTATTTTTGGGAGGAGGATTTCATGAGACGGTGGATATGGGGGACCTACTGGTTCTCAGCCCTGGTGTGTCCACAGATCATGAACTTGTTCAACGGGCTCTCAAACTCAGCGTGCCGGTCATTGGGGAATTGGAACTCGCCAGTTGGTTCTTAGAGGGTCCGATCATTGCTGTAACGGGGACAAACGGGAAGAGCACGACAGTCCGTCTTATCGGGGCGATACTCGAACAATGTGGGAAGAAACCCTTTGTGGGAGGAAATCTTGGTGTTCCGTTGTGTGAAGCTGTGGAGAAATCCAGTAAGACCTCGGATGTTCAGGAATATGATTTTCTTGTGGTCGAAGTTTCCAGTTTTCAGTTGGAAACCATCCATCGTTTTCATCCATGGATTGCGGTTCTCTTAAATATCACCCCTGATCATTTGGATCGCCATAAGACCGAGGAGGAATACATTTCCACTAAACGAAGAATCTTTGAAAATCAGCAGCCGGGTGATTGGTCGCTCGTGAACGCTGATGATCCCATCGTGGAATCGTGCATGGAGACTGCCAGGGGTTCGCGGATGACCTTCAGTGTGTCTCATCGGGTAGATGTGGGCGTGTTTTTAGAGAATCAGGCCATAAGGGCAAGGATTGGTGGGAAAGAGTTTCATGTGATTCAGCGAGATCAAATCCCCTTACGCGGACATCATAATGTCGAAAATGTATTAGCGGCCATCGGGGTGAGTCTTCTTTGCGGTTGTTCAACCGAAGGAGTGGCCAATGCCCTGAAAAGGCAGTCTGGCTTTGAGCATGTTTTGGAGCCAGTGAGGCAATGGCGTGGCATTACGTTTATTAATGATTCCAAAGGTACCAATGTTGATGCGACGTTGAAAGCCATAAAAAGTTTCCATGAACCTCTGGTCTTGATCATGGGAGGGAAAGACAAGGGAGGAGATTTTTCACGCCTGCGAGAAAGTGTAGGAGTCCAGGCGAAAGAAGTCATTTTAATCGGGGAGGCGGCTTCTCAAATGGCGGCGGCTTTGGATTTTCATCCCGCCCCGAAGTTTGCTCAGTCTTTGGAGAAGGCCATAGCGTATGCCACCCTTGCGGCTGTTGAAGGAGACGTGGTGTTGTTTTCTCCGGCTTGTGCCAGCTTCGACATGTTTCGCAATTATCACCATCGTGGGATGGAGTTTAAGCGAATCGTCAAAGAACTTCAGTGAGTAAGAAATCTCATGTTGCTTCGTAGAAAAAATGCACACCGGGATTCTCGAGCTTGGGCTGATTTGTTCCCCAGCCATGAGGGGATTATCCACGGAAGGATCGATCCTTTGATTTTAGGGATCACCCTGGCTCTTTCCCTGGGGGGTCTGGTCATGGTGTTTAGTGCCAGCGGGGTATTGGCGGAAACCAAGTACACTGAATCCACGTATTACCTCCAGCGGCAAATTGTATGGATGTTGCTTGGGTTTTCCTTGCTGTTTGTCGGGTCACATATTTCCTATGAGCGATGGAGGAAATGGGTGCCGGAAATTATCGCAGGGTGCATGTGTGCTCTGGTTCTCGTTTTATTCGTCGGACCGGAAATTAACGGGGCTCGTCGATGGATCTCTCTAGGAGTCTTCTCCATTCAACCGACTGAAATGGCCAAGTTGGCAGTGGTGGTATACCTCGCTGCGTTTCTCTCGAGTCCGTCTCGTCGAGTGACGGACTGGAAGCGAGGGTTTCTTCCGCCTGTCGTGATCGTGGGATTGATTAGTGGATTAGTCGTCATTGAACCGGATTTGGGGAGTACGATCGTTTTGAGTTTAGTGTTTGTGGGGATGATGTACTTGGCTGGAGCCCGTCTCATCCACCTGTTTGCTCTGGCCATCCCTATGGCCGTGAGTTTTGGGCTGTTGATTTGGACCAATCCGGAGCGATGGGAACGTCTCTTGATTTTCTTGAATCCGTGGAGTGATCGGGAGGGAGCCGGATATCAGTTAGTGCAGTCCCTGTTAGCGTTGGAAAACGGTGGAATCTTTGGTGTGGGGCTCGGACAGGGAAAACAAAAATTATTGTATTTGCCAGAAGGGCATACGGATTTTGTTTTGGCCCTTGTGGGAGAAGAGCTTGGGTTGATTGGCACGACCGGATTGCTGGCTCTGTTCGCGATCCTGGTTTTTAAAGGATTTCGTGTCGCGGCATTAGCCCCAGATCTCTTTGGGCGATACCTCGCCTTAGGAGTCACGATCCTCTTGGGAGTCCAGGCTCTCATCAATGCGGGTGTGGTGAGTGGAATGTTGCCGACCAAGGGGTTAACGCTTCCCTTGGTGAGTTATGGGGGTTCTTCTCTGTTGACGACCATGCTGGCGATCGGAATTTTATTGAACGTCGCTCGGCAGGGTCGGGCGAGCCCTTAGGGCAGGGGAAGCATCAGATGAAGGTCGTGATTGCCGCCGGGGGCACAGGAGGGCATATGTATCCGGCTATCGCGTATGCCAAAGAGTTTCAACGACAGGATTCCTCAGGAACGATCATATTTATCGGAACAGGAAAGTCTTTGGAAAATACCATTTTACGTCAAGAGGGTTTTCAGACCGAGGCCATTCGGATGGAAGGATTGGTTGGCCGGGGACTGTTCGATAAGGTTCGGGCCTTATGGCTCCTTCCCCGTGCTGTTGTGCAGGCTTATTCGGTTCTTCGATCGGTTCGTCCGGATCTGGTTATCGGGACAGGTGGATATTTCAGTCCGCCCGTGGTGATCGCGGCCTGGCTCCTAAGAATCCCTAGAATCTTGTTGGAGCCCAATGCCATGCCAGGGTTCGCTAACCGTCTTCTCGGGCCCTTGGCCAATAAAATCATGTTGGCATTTGAGGATGCGCGATCGTTTTTTTCTCCATCCAAAGTGAAAGTTATTGGCACTCCGATTCGGGAGGAATTTGTCTTGACTGACTCTCCTAAGTTCCCAGAAAACCTCTCACATGTGCTGGTGTTTGGAGGGTCCCAGGGATCACAGGCCATCAATAGCGCCGTGTTGGAGGCGTTGCGGACATCTTCTCCCATGAGGGAACGACTCACGATTACGCATCAAACAGGAGAAAAGGATTTTCTGAAGGTTCAAGCTGGCTACGACCGCTTGAATGTTCGTGCACGGGTACAGCCATTTATTTTTAACATGGCAGAAGAGTTGAAAAAGGCAGATTTGGTGATCTGTCGCGCAGGGGCTAGTACATTGGCCGAAATTACGGCATTAGGGAAAGTGGCTATTCTTATCCCCTTTCCGAGCGCGACACATAACCATCAAGAAAAGAACGCTCGAGTCTTGGGTAATGAAGGGGCCGCAAGAGTCCTTTCTCAGGCTGAACTCAACGGGATGCGGTTGGCGACAGAGATTGAAGCGTTAATGAGCGATATCCCGAAATTACAAGAGATGGCCGAACGTAGTTGGAACTTCAAGACCGTGAATGCCACGGAAACGATGGTGGAAGAATGTGTGGCACTTGTTGAAGCCTCCAAAGCGCAATGAACATGTCATGGGTTTATAACATCGAATGGGAATTCCAACCTTAATTCAAAGGAGGGACTTATACAGAGAATGGTGGCAGTGTCCGGTGGAGAAATAGTGGGGAATATCAAAGGGAACGCGGTAATGGGAGCGCGAGGATGGATGATGTCATTCCTGCGATCTCGGTTTAAGATTACGCCGGGTAAGACGGCTTATGTGCCTTTCCCAAGACCCCTTTCAAGAGGACGATTCTACAGCATTCCACACATCTACCGGAATCCTTCCATCAATCCTGTATGTCGCAATAATTATGTTCCGAAAAATTCAGCACATTCATCTTGTAGGCATTGGGGGAAGTGGAATGAGTGGCATTGCCGAAGTGCTGCTCACCTTGGGGTATAAGGTCACCGGGTCCGATGTCGGGTATTCCGACAGTATTCGCCGACTTGAGGAAATGGGGGGAAGTGTGTTCATAGGCCACGAGGAATCCCATGTGGAGGGAGCACAGGTCGTCGTCGTGTCTTCGGCTATCGCCAATTCCAATCCGGAAATTCGTGCAGCTCGAGCCAAGGTTATCCCCGTTATCCCTCGTGCGGAAATGTTGGCCGAACTGATGCGACTGAAATTTGGGATTGCCATCGCCGGTGCTCATGGGAAAACCACCACGACTTCCATGGTGGCCTCTATTCTGGCTGAGGCAGGGCTCGATCCCACGTTTGTCGTCGGGGGAAAGGTGAATGCCATGGGCACTCATGCCAGGTTAGGTCGAAGTGATCTTTTAATCGCTGAGGCAGACGAGAGCGATGGATCTTTCCTCCGATTGTCTCCCTCCCTTGTCGTGGTCACCAATATGGATCGGGAGCATTTAGATCATTATGGAAGTATGGAGGGTTTGCAGGAGGCCTTTTTGGAATTCGTGAATAAAGTTCCTTTTTATGGTTCAGCGATCTTGTGTGCGGATGATCCATGGATTCGGGGAATATTGCCCCGTGTGGTGAAACGATACCAGACGTATGGGATGAGTGATTTTTCCGGTGTGCTGACTCCGGACTTATCGGCAACGGATATCGAACCAAAAGCACTTGGAGTCGATTTCCGGGCTCACTATCGCGGCCAAAAGTTGGGACCATTCAGAATTCGGATTCCTGGTATCCATAATGTTTCCAACGCCCTCGCGGCTATAGGCGTCGCGTTGGAATTGGAAGTTCCTGTCGATCTCATTCGATCGGGGTTAGCAGCCTTTTCCGGAGTCGAACGACGATTTCAGATTCGGGGAGAAAAAAAAGGTGTGGTGGTAGTGGACGACTATGGCCATCACCCCACGGAGATTCGGGCGACCTTAGCAGCAGCCAGGACAACTTGGTCCCGAAGAGTCGTGGTCGTGTTCCAACCACATCGATACTCCCGGACTCAAGAATTGATGGAAGAGTTTGCCCAGGCGTTTGAGCAAGCGGATGTGGTCTACGTCATGGACATATATCCGGCAGGGGAAACGCCCATTCCGGGTATTTCCGGTGAGTCCATCGTGGAGCGGATTCGCGAAGCTGGTCACCCTTCAGTTCATTGGGTGGATGGGAACCCGGACTTCCCGAATCAATTGCAATCATCCCTGCAAGAAGGAGATGTCTTAATGACGCTCGGGGCAGGGGACGTCTGGAAGGTGGGAACCCAGACGCTGGCAGTATTGTAGGGGCAAGAGCGGCATGGAAGGTGTGTGTGATGACGGCCGGGAAGCAGAGACCGGGGTTCAAACGGCTGCAGCGCGCGCTGGAGCATGTGGAAGGAGAGATTGTGTGGGGCGAATGTCTGGCACATCTCACATCTCTACAGGTCGGAGGGCCAGCCGATGTCTTGGTGATGCCATCAGATGTGTCCGACCTCTTAAGGGTGATTCAAGGGGCAAAAACCCATGAAGTAGATTATATGGTGTTGGGTGGGACCAACGTGGTGGTCCGCGACAAGGGGATTCGTGGCATCGTAATCCAATTAAAGCATCTGATCACAATCAGGGAAGAAGAGGGTCAGGTCATTTATGCACAAGCAGGGCTGCGGCTCCCTCGACTGATGCAATTTGCGATGAGTCGTCGTCTTACGGGGATGGAGTGGGCCGCAGGTATCCCTGGGACGGTCGGGGGTGCGGTGGTCATGAATGCCGGAACCAAATTAGGGGAAATGAAGGATGTGTTGTCAGGTGTGGATTTGATCAATGTGAGAGGGAAGCGGATTCGATTGGAGGCGGCGAGCCTCGTTTTTCAATACCGAAAAACCACACTGCCTAAGGGAGTTGTCGTGGGTGCTTGGTTGCAATTGCGGTCTTCGTCCAGACAAGCCATCGAAACGGTGGCGAAGGATTATTTGCAGTATCGGAAATCGACTCAACCATTGACTCTTCCGAATGCAGGGTCGGTGTTCGTGAATCCCCCAGGAGATTCTGCTGGACGTTTGATTGAAGCCGCCGGACTGAAAGGTTTTCGGATCGGTGATGCGGAAGTCTCCAAAAAACACGGAAATTTTATCGTGAATCGCGGGGAGGCCACGGCCGAGCAGGTGTTATCAGTCATTCGAAAGGTCCGCCGAGAGGTAGGGAAAAAATTTGGAGTTCGCCTTCGCCTTGAACTGAAAGTCATAGGAGAATCTTAGTTGGCATGAGGTCACAGAGATTGTGGAGGTCGACCGTTGCTGCCCTGAACGGAGAGCCGTGCCTTGGGGTGTTCAGTCAATGCTGAAAAGACGATCATCGTCTGTGCGAATCGCCGTCCTCATGGGGGGAGACTCCGCAGAACGAGAAATTTCACTGAAGACCGGCCATTCGATTTGCGAGGCCTTGGGTCGACGTGGATATAGACCAGTGCCAATCGATGTGGGAGAGGACCTTCCGGTTCAATTGAAACAAAAGAAAATTCAAGTCGCCTTTTTGGCGCTGCATGGGCCTGGTGGTGAAGACGGGACCGTGCAAGGCTTATTGGAAGTGATGAACATTCCGTACACTGGTTCTGGGGTTTCTGCCAGTGCGGTGGGAATGGATAAGGGATTAAGCCGTGTGGTGCTCAAGGCAGAAGGGATTCCGGTGCCTCCAGGGAGAATTATTCGGAACCAACATCTTCCTCTTCGTCCTTTTCGGGAATTAGGTCTTCCCGTGGTCGTAAAGCCCTGCCTCCAAGGCTCAACCATTGGGGTGTCTATCGTCAGAAAGCATTCGGAATGGCGAAAGGCCTTGATGAAAGCGTATCGATATGGGGATGAAGCCATCATTGAAAAGTTTATTCCCGGTAGAGAAGTGGCGGTGAGTATATTCGAAAACACGACCTATCCAATCGTGGAAGTCGTCGCCCCGAAGGGGTTTTATGATTTTTCTGCCAAGTACGGACAAGCACCCACCCGGTACATTTGCCCGGCTGACCTATCCTCAAGATTGAAATCGGTCCTGCGGGAACACAGTCTTAGGTCGTACGAAGCCTTGGGTTGTCAGGGGGCCGCCCGTGTGGACTTTCGAATCCATAAAAATGGGCGTCCGTATGTGCTGGAACTCAATACCATCCCGGGGATGACGGAGCGAAGTTTGTTGCCGATGGCTGCGTCTCAAGCTGGCATTTCTTATGATGAATTGGTTGAACGAATTCTGATTAATGCGCTTCCCCAACCGGGAAAAAGCACTCGGTCTGGCAAAAGCACACAACAAAGAAGGAAGAAATGATGTTCGGAGGGTGGCGGTCGTCTAAACATCCGAGAAAAAATCGACCTCTGAAATCGCGAAAAGCGTTTCAGCCCATCACGAACCGGCGAAGAAGGTCGTCATTGCGACGTGTGGTGATCGGGAGTCTTCTTTCAAGTGTGTTGGTTCTTGGCCTTATCGGGGGGCCGGCAATTATTAACAAAGTGGGGGACTGGACGGAGTTGCAGCAAATTACGGTGCTTGGATTGGAGAGGGTCACTCGGGAAGAAGTGACTCAACGATTAGGGCTTCCCTCACAACAGAGTTTGATCACGCTCGATACGTCGGAGTTAGCTTCCCGTATTGCTTCCCATCCTTGGATTGGGTCGGTCACGTTCGATCGCGTGTTTCCCCATTCCTTGGTCGTCCAGGTTGTCGAACGTCAACCCGCTGCTGTTCTAGGGACCTCCCCGTCTTCATTCTATTTAGATGCTGAAGGACATCTTTTGCCGAAGGACGCCAAGGAACGGGAACAAGGACTGCCGATTGTCGAAGGAATGTCGAAAAAGGTATTCCAGGAGGATGAGCGAGAGAGTCAACGACGCGCCAAACAAGGGATTCACATCGCCGCGTTGCTCTCCCAGGAGTTTCCCGGACGGTCTCGAGTCGATGTTTCGAGTGCCCATGTCACGATCGTGGATCTTCCGGAAGTTCGATTTCAATTTGGGTCTGAAGTCGAATCCCAATGGCAGCGTTTTCTTGTCTTGTATCCCACGATCAAAAAAGAGTTGAAACGGCAATCGCAAGAGGTGGATCTGCGATTTTCGCAAAAAATCATCCTTCGAAAGAGGACAGGGTAACCCATGCCAAAAAAAGAACATATTGTCGTAGGGTTGGATATTGGGACGACCAAAATCTGTGCGGTCGTGGGCGAAGTCTTAGAGGATCGAACCGTGAACGTGATTGGAATCGGCTCTCATCGTTCAACGGGCCTCCGCAAAGGTATGGTGGTGAACATGGATAGTACGGTGGAATCCATTAAACATGCCGTGGAAGAAGCCGAATTAATGGCCGCGGTACAAATCAATTCTGTGTATACCGGAATCGCGGGGAGTCATATCTCGAGTGAAAGTACCCAAGGGGTCGTGGCCCTAAAAAAACGAGAGGTGACCAAGGGCGATATTCGACGTGCCATCGATACCGCACGGGGATGTGCCGTGCCACCTCCGGATCGGCAAATTCTCCATGTCTTGCCTCGGGAGTTCATCGTGGATGATCAAGAAGGGATTCGGGATCCCTTGGGGATTGCCGGATCCCGTCTTGAGGTGGACGTACATGTCGTCACAGGAGCCGTGACCTCTGCTCAAAACCTGGCTCGCTGTGTGAGCCGATCGGGGTTGGATGTCGTCGATATTGTTCTGCAGCCATTGGCCTCCAGCTGTGCGGTGTTGTCGCCGGAGGAAAAGGAGCTGGGAGTGGTCATGATCGATATCGGTGGTGGGACGACGGACGTGGCGATATTCGTGGAAGGATGTATTCGACATTCTGCCGTCATTCCCATGGGAGGGCAGCATTTGACCTCGGATTTGGCCATCGGGTTACGAACCGCTCCGGAGGATGCAGAAAAAATCAAACTCCGATATGGCGTGGCCACCAGTGACGTCTTAGACGAAGACGATCGGATCGAAGTCCCAAGTGTGGGAGGGCGACCTCCCAGGGTCATGGAGCGAAATGTGTTGGCGCAAATCCTTTCCCCCCGAGTGGAGGAAATGTTTGATTTGGTGCGACGGGAAATTCGACGAGCCGGATATGATGGAATGTTGGTCGCCGGTGCCGTTCTGACCGGTGGAACGTCTCTGCTGCCGGGAATGGCGGATGTCGCAGAACGAGTGCTGAATCTATCCGTTCGTCTCGGGCAACCTGTTGGAGTGGGGGGGCTACGAGATATCGTGAATAATCCCCAGTATTCAACCGCTGTTGGGCTTATCGTTCATTCCGTGAATCAGGAGAAGGAAGTGGAATTAGTCGGAGCAGGAAATGGGAAGGGAAAGCCCTCAGGACGTTGGATGGGGTCAATGATGTTTAAGATGAAAAGCTGGGTCATGAACTTTTTTTGAGCCATGAAGGGAAAGGAGGAGGATCCGTGTACGCTTCAGTTACAACCACGATCGATCAATCACGGAGAGTCACGTTCTACCAGAATCATGGTGGAAAGGAGGAGGCGTATGTTTTCAATTTCTGAGGAACAACCATCGGTCATTAACATCAAAGTGATGGGTGTGGGAGGGGCCGGATGTAATGCGGTCAATACCATGATCGAGGCTGGCCTGAATCGGGTGGAATTTGTGGTGGCCAATACGGACTTGCAGGCACTCGGAAAGTCCATGGCCTCATACAAGATTCAACTAGGCCCCGAAAGAGCCAGAGGGCTAGGCGCCGGGGCTCGCCCAGATGTGGGCAAAGAATCGGCTGTGGAGAGTGAAACCCAGATTCGGGATTCTCTTGAGGGAGCCGATATGGTGTTTGTGACGGCAGGTATGGGCGGTGGAACGGGAACGGGTGGGGCTCCGGTGGCCGCAAAAATCGCCAGAGAATTAGGAATACTCACGGTTGGCGTTGTCACCAAACCTTTTCAATATGAGGGCAACCGTCGCTCCAGCTTTGCCGAAGAGGGCATCCGGGAGCTGAAAAAACACGTGGATTCCCTCCTGATCATTCCCAATCAAAAGTTGCTGGGGTTGGTGGATAAGAATACCCCACTCTTGGAAGCCTTTAAGATCGCTGACGATGTGCTGAGGCAGGCGATTCAAGGAATCTCCGACGTTATCACGACTCCGGGATTAGTCAACGTGGATTTTGCCGACGTTCGAACGGTCATGGGGTATTCAGGCCGGGCGGTTATGGGGATGGGCACCGGACGCGGACCCACACGAGCAGAAGAGGCCGCGCGTCAAGCCATTGCCAGCCCTTTGTTGGAAGATGGAAGCGTCGAAGGGGCACGAGGGGTGCTGCTCAATATTACCGGTGGCCCCAATCTTACGTTGCACGAAATTAGTGAAGCCTCCAATATTGCCAGGGAAGCTGCAGACCCACAGGCCAATATCATTGTCGGCCAGGTCATCAACCCGGAAATGGGCGATGAAATGACCGTCACGGTGATTGCCACTGGATTTGAACAAAGTGAAGCGACGCTTCGATTCCCGGCCGCTCAGCAACCCACATTGGTGGTCGAACCGGTTCAGGCTCCGGCATTTGTCTCCGTTGGCGCTGAAAATGGCAGCGAGAATGGTCATGAGGACATGGATCGCCCCACGTATTTGCGCCGGCAGGCGGCAGCCAAAAATGGTTCCGAGAATGGCAGTATGTTGGTGGATGATGACTGGGATGTGCCGACCTTTTTACGAAAAAAACCCGAATAATTGCACGAGGTTCTATGGAGAAGATCATGTGTGGAATACAGAGGAGGTTGATTGGTTGATGCCGCCCTAACGTGCGATGTTGTCTCGGTCCCCCATTTCTTTGGAACACGTCATTCCGAGGTGGATCTAGCGGACCGCCTTCAGTTGGGCTCTCTCGCGGTGGGGACTCCGACCTATCCTCTCATCGCTGCTCTCAAACAAATCCACAGTACGGAGGTCGTGGTGGTTTCCCCCACCGCGATTCCTGGACCTCTGGATGTAAGTGAGGCTGATGCTCTGGTCACCAATCGTCGTGACACGCTCTTAGTTGTCCGAACCGCTGACTGTGTTCCCATCCTGCTTGTGGATGCTCAGTCGACTGTCGTGGCCGCTATTCATGCAGGGTGGCGCGGGGCTGTAGGGGGAATCCTTCTTCGAACGATTCACGTATGTCGAACTCTTTTTGGGGTACAAGTGAATCACTTGAAGGTGATGATCGGTCCATCGATCGGCCCTTGTTGTTATGAGGTCGATGAAGCTGTTATCCAGCCGTTGCGTGAGGGATTTGGGTTTTGGGAGGAGGTCTTGAGTGAAAAACAACATGCCAAAGCCAAACTAGATCTCAAGAAGCTCATTTACCTTCAAGCGAGAGAAGAGGGAGTCCCGGAGGGCAATATTTCGAGTATCAAGCATTGTACTTACTGTCGAGCAGATCTCTTTTTCTCCTACCGACGAGAAGGTCAGGTAAAAGGGACCATGGTCAGTGGAATCATGATTCCTGCCGCCTAGGGAAGAGGATGATCGTTGAGGGCTGGTCAGCGCCTTGTGCCAATCAGTGTCCTGATTCCCACCGAATACAAAGAATCGTTTTCAGTATTGCCCTTAGGTAGGTAGATCTTGCCGGTCTTCAGACTTGGTTGATGACTCAAGCGCAAATCCTGTTTAGAATACATACAAAGTGAACATGACATGATGGCTTCTTTGTCGAATCAAACGGCAACCGGAACCGTCGCGGAACATATCGCGCAAATCCGAAAAAACATTCATGCTGCAGCCCAGCGGGTTGGTCGTGACGTTTCTACCATCAGGTTGATCGCAGCGACAAAGACGGTTCAGACGTCAAAGTTACAGCAAGCCTATGCCGCCGGTATCAAGACTTTTGGGGAAAACCGTCTCCAAGAGGCCCAAGAAAAAATGAGCCAATTTGGCCAGCGGGAAGGGCTGGAATGGCATTTTATCGGACGAATGCAGCGCCGAAAATTAAAAGCGATCGTCGGAAATTTCTCTCTGTTGCATTCAGTGGAAAATGTGGAACAAGCGCAAACAATCAATGCCCTGGCGGAAAGGCAAGGGATTCAGCAACCGGTTCTCCTTGAGATCAATTTGGGTGGAGAGTCGAGTAAGGGTGGGTTTACCATAGCCGAATTGGAACAAGTGATGACCTCATTGGACCGGATGTCGAACGTAAACATCAACGGTCTAATGACTCTTCCGCCTCGTTCATCTTCGCCCGAGGGGGCTCGCCCGTACTTTGCTCAGTTAAGGCTTCTAAAGGATAAACTGGCGGAGTCAGCTTGGAATCATATCCATCTGAAAGAGTTGTCCATGGGGATGTCGGACGATTATGAAGTAGCGGTCGAGGAAGGGGCGACCATGGTGCGAATAGGGAGTGCTATTTTCGGACCGAGGAGGTAACCCCATGGAAAACCCTGAGGTCAAATTTTTGTTGAAAGAGAAATAAAGGAGCAGAATGTTTATTCCCGCGAATATCTTGCTAGGCATTGCTACGGTACTGGATACCATTTTATGGATCTATATGTGGGTCATCATCATTCGAGCCTTGATTTCCTGGGTCAACCCTGATCCGTGGAATCCCATCGTACAGTTCTTAGATCGGGCTACCGAGCCGGTGTTGTATCAAATCCGTAAAAGAATTGGGATTGGGGGTATGGGTTTTGATTTTTCCCCCATCATTGCTATTCTAATCATTATGTTTCTCCAAATTGCGGTCGTGGGCTCCTTGAAAGATCTCGCGGTTCGACTACATTAGTGGGTGCAGGGAAAGGACGTTGCGATGAAAATCACACCTCTCGACATTCAACATAAGGTTTTTGACACCCAAATGCGTGGATATAATCGTCCTCAGGTCGATCAGTTTCTGGAAGAAATCGCGGAATCGGTCGAAGAACTCACCAAAGAAAACCTCGTCTTGAAGGAGAAACTTACCGGAAAAGATGAGGAACTGGGACAACTGAAACGGGCCGAGTCTACATTGACCAGTACCCTCATTTCCACGCAATCCTTCGTGGATCAGTTAAAACGGGGGGCCCAGCGGGACGCGGATTTGGTGGTCAAAGAAGCTGAACTGAAAGCCGAAGAAATTCTCTCTCAAAGTCGAACTGAGTTGGTTGAGGTTCGTCGGCACATCACGGATCTGAAGCGTCAGCGAGTCCTGGTCTTGGATCGGCTTCGGTCGACCATTCAAGCCTTTCACCGGTTGGTGGAGATTGAAGAGCAACCGGACACGGCTTTTGAGGAACAGGAAGAGCCGCTCCTCAACGAAGAAACCTCATCTCATCGAGAAGCCGGATAATTCTCCACCGCTCTTGAAATACCCGTGGGGCAAAACGATCCCATTTCCTTCGCCCTTCTTGAGGGTCTCCATTCAAAAGTGTTCCCTGGAGCCGTGCTCCTTGTCCGGCGTTCCGGAAAGACCCTGTTTCATGAAGGAGTCGGGCATTTCACCTTTGACGCACATTCCCCACCTGTTCATCAACGAACCATCTATGACCTCGCCTCCTTAACCAAGCCTCTGGCAACGACATCTGCCCTCCTGGTTTTAACCCAAGAAAAGGTAGTAGATTTGGACCAACCCCTCGAGTCGGTGTTGCAAGAGGCGCAAGGTTCAGCTTGGGGTAAGGTTTCAATGAGGGCCCTCCTGAGTCATCAGAGTGGCTTGCCCGCATGGCGTGGGTATTATCAGAATTTTTCGGGAACCATCACGGTTGATGCGGAGGTGCGACAGGACCGCCTGAAGGCCTACCTCAACCTCATCCTGCAGGAATCCCCCGAAGGGTTCCCCCCATTCAGCAGTGTGTATAGTGACCTGGGATTTATACTTCTGGGTTTGTTGATAGAGCGTGTCACCAAGCAATCTCTTGGGGCCTTTTGCCAAGAACGATTGTTTGGACCTCTTGAATGCGGCCCGCTTTTTTTTGGTGGACCGATGGAAACGGTAAGTCCTACAACCGTCAACATTGCTCCAACGCAAGAAGATCCTTGGCGGGAAAAACTTCTTCAGGGGGAGGTGGATGATGCCAATGCCGCAGCATTGGGGGGGGTGGCTGGGCATGCCGGTCTGTTTGGAACGGCAGAAGCTGTTGGCAAAATGACTCAGGCCTGGCTGGAAGGGTATCTGGGAAAACCAGGATTGTTTGATAGTCAGTTAGTTCACGAATGGGTCACACGTCATGAGGGGACAAGTTGGGCCTTGGGGTGGGACACCCCCTCCCAACCTTCTTCTTCAGGGAGATGGTTTTCACCAGAATCGTTTGGGCATTTAGGATTCACCGGGACCTCCCTTTGGATCGATCCTACCAGGGAACTGGAAGTCATTTTCCTCTCCAATCGTGTCTATCCCACCGGAAAAAACGAAGCCATCAAAGCCTTTCGTCCCCAATTGCATGATGTCATCATAAAAACTTTTTTTTGAGAGGGCCCCCTTGCTCTTCCGGTATCTCAATCAATGGGTAGAAAAGAACAACACATGCACTTCAAGGGGGCATGAAAGTGTCTCTGGTATGGAGGCTTTATTGAACACGGCAAAGATACAGGCTCATGTGCTCATCTAAGACGACGCCACTTTCGGGGTTTTTAGGGCCTTTTTCTTGAGCTGTTCCACGACCAAGATTGAAGATTCAGTATTGGTATAGAGTTCCAGCTCGTCCAATTCATCCCAATTCACCGGTTTCATGGCCACATCAGTATCATCAATGAAATCCTTTTCATTCATGACCCGAAGATACCTTCGAAGAAAGACCAGATACGTCATGAAAAACTTCAAATGTTTGACGAGTATCTCTTTAAGGTATCGGGCGTAAAACACGAACACATTTTCAATGGGCAATTCACTTCGGCGATCTCGACGAAACTTGAGCCGGAAGGCCCCGCCATCCATGGGATGTACCTGCTCAATTCGGGCTGCGCAATAAAAGGACAACATCATCCATCGCAATTTACTGGTGCTATAGTTCCAGCATCTGGACCGTCGCAGCACCCGTTCAACATGCTCCGGGGTGTAATAAGCCTCCCAGGCCTCCTGATACACGTCCATCAATTCCGTCTTGGACATTCTGGGGTGCGCGGTCGTGACATGAACAGAGTCGTACTGATTCATGTCCGGTTCCAAGGGCACACCCTGTTCGAATAATTCTTTGTGATCCTGGGAACCCGGGAGCGGAGTGAGGATAAAAAAGTATAACAAGTCAATCGGGAGTTCTCGCTGGATAATTCGAATGTCTCGAAGGATGGTCTCACGGGTGTCGTTGGGAAAGCCGAGGATCATCCCTGCCAGGATCAATGCACGAATTTGATGCCAGGCCTGGAGCATTCCGCGATATTCCGTGATACGGTTTTGGTGCTTTCTGGATCCTTCCAGTGATTCTGGGTTGATACTTTCCAACCCAATAAAAACCCGATCCACCCCAGCCCGCCCGGCTTTTTCGATAAATCGAGGGATTTTATGACAAAGCGTATCCACCTGAATCGTGATATGACATTTCAGGCGTTCTTTCTCACGCAGGTAAATTAACCGGTCAAAGATACTTTCCCAAGCTTTGTTGCGAGCAAAGTTATCATCGGTGATAAAAAATTTATTTATGCCTTGTGCCCTGTTGATCCTAATCAATCGTTCGATATCATCCGGGGTTCGATAACGGGACCTTCGTCCTTGGACGTTAATGATCGTGCAAAAGCTGCACAAAAATGGACATCCACGTCCGGCATCAAAACTGCTCCGATTCCCGGACATTCGTTGAATCAAGTGGGCGGGCAAGTAGGGGATCGGTTGTCCCTCTAGGTCTGGAAGTTGTTGCATCTTGTTGTATAGGGGCTGCATTTGATTGTGGTAGGCATCGAGCAGAACCGTCTCGAAATTTTCCTCGGCCTCTCCTGCAAATAGGGAAATGCCTTCATCCATCGCTCCCTGTAAGTCAGGAGGAATAGTGGGCAACATCGCGACACAGCCGCTAACATGGAATCCACCGATACACACGGGCAGGCCCTTTTGACGGAATTGCCGAGCCAGATCCATGGCTCGTGGAAATTGATTGGATTGAACGCCCACGAAGGCGATTAAACCTCTTGACCCTTGAATCATTCGACAGAGAGCTTTGGGTTTGACTCGATCGTTTGATTCGTCGATCGCTGTGATCTGCAATCGGACGTGAGGGCCCAGTACTTTTCTTTCAACACAATCTAGTGCTAATCCATAAATGGCCGCCATGGAATTAGACGGCACCGAAGATCGAGCCCACTGAATCACATAGCCATCATCATCATAGTGGGAGGGCTTGATTAAGATGAGGTGAAAAGATGTTGGGGTTGGTGAGGTCACAAAGTGGAAGGCCTCCGGATTTCCCAAACCATACCATGTTCATCGAGCGGGGGTCAGCACATTTTCTTGATAGGGGGTAGCCCGGTTCATGAAATTCAGAAACGAACGTTTGAATGGCGAGAGCCTTTTACCGACACAATCCTCTATGAAATCGTAAGGTTGGGTGCAGGGGGGAAATTCAAGACTGAGAGGAAAAAATGAGGGGGAATGAATGTAGGGAGGGGGAAAAACTTACCCTCTATCAGGTATCCGAATATTCGACCCAGGTTTCTTTTTCGGCCAGGTATTTTTGCCCTTTAAAGTTCAATCGGGTTCTCATGGTGGTGAAGCCAAGCTCTCGTAATTGATCGACGATGTCAGAAATAGCCCCCTTCACCGTTCGATGTACTTGAGATTGGAGGGTGAGGGCTTCATACATCACATTTCCGGAGTAACCCTCTTTCACTCGCTTAATGGGAATCATTCGGTTGAAGTATCGATCACTGGGATCGGTTCCTTCAATTTGGTGTTTCTCGACCACGGCATTCCTTACATGAAAGGATAATGGGAGTGATGTCATCTGCTAGGCTCCGTATTCTGTTGGCTCCGAATGGTGGACGGAAAATACTTCGGGATTGGATTATAGGGTTCGTTGAATGGTGCCGCAAGCCTGGTTGACTTCAATCCGAACCCCAACGTACTCTTTTTCACGCTTAGGCCAAACTACGGTAGTGGAAAGGTTTCGGGTGCCATGGTTCGTGAGTCTTTTGTCAACCAAATTCCCATCAACATTCCCAATAGTCTCACCGTCCTCAGAATTCTCTTAGTGCCTGTTTTTGTTGGACTTTTACTCTATGGGTACTATGGACTCGCCTTAGTGACTTTCATCGCGGCAGCATTGACGGACGGGTTGGACGGAGCCATCGCACGAAGGACCAATCAACGAACCCGTCTGGGAGAATACCTCGACCCCCTTGCCGATAAGATCATGCTAATGTCGGCATTTGTAACGCTATCGGTCTTGCATTTTATTCCTCTCTGGGCTGTAATCTTAGTCGTGAGCCGTGATGCGATCCTGCTGATTGGGACCATGGTCGCCAATCTTACGGAGACGGCGATCGACATTTCCCCGACGGTTTTGGGGAAAGGCACAACCTTCACCCAAGTTTCCTATGTGCTCGTGGTCGTGATGTTTGCCATGGGTTGGGTGCCCTCCCAGGTCGTGACCCCCGTATTATATTCCATGGTCGGATTAACGATCGGATCTGGGGGACATTATTTGTACCGGGGGATTCAATACTTGAATTCTTCGGGAAACACCTGATGTCCCACCGAGGATGGGAATGGGAACGCGAGAACAGGTTGGGCATCAATTGGTGTCAGCCAGGGTTATTTCCCAAGCGGACTTGTCCCGGGCGTTAGAAATTCAACAACAGCAGGGTGGAAGGCTGGGAAGTATCCTCGTGCGTTTGGGTGTACTTTCTGACTCCACACTTTTGGAATTTTTGAGTCAACAGTATGGAGTTCCGACTGTGGAGCTCTCTACATGCTCTGGTGATACGACGCTTCAAAGCCTCATCCCGGTTGACCTTATGCAACAGCATTTAATCTATCCCGTCAAGAGGACTGCCTCTCGACTGACGCTGGCCATGGCCGATCCCACGAATACCTCTCTGCTTGACGAACTTCGCTTTCGAACCGGATTGCACGTCATTCCCATGGTGGCGAGTGAGTCCGACGTGCAAGCTGCCATTCAGCAGGCTTTTCCCAAAAAGGGGTTCGATAGTGGCCATTCGGAAAACACTTCGGTATATCCCAGAGGAACTCACGAAGAATCCGGTGAAAGAACTCACCAGATGGAAATGAGGGTGCCCACTTCAATTCATTCTCATTCTTTCAATCTGGATGTTGAGGGAGATCTCACGGCTGTGGAGGTCGTAAATCAGGTCCTTCAGCAGGCCATTGCCATGGAGGCCAGTGACATCCATATTGAACCGTTGGAACGAATGGTTCGAGTACGATACCGGTTGGATGGTGTGCTACAGCCCATCACGAACCTATCCAGAGATCTCTTGCAGGGTTTGGTGGCCAGAGTGAAGATCCTCTCCAATCTTGATATTGCGGAGCGACGGTTGCCGCAAGATGGCCGGATGAAATTGGAGAAATTTCCGGATGTCGACCTTCGGGTAGCCATTCTTCCTTGCCTCTATGGAGAAAAGGTGGTGTTTCGTCTGCTCAATCAGGCCAAGTTGGAGTTTCACATCACCAATTTGGGGTTAGAACCTCAGGATTTGGACCGAGTGGTCCAGGCTTTAGAGAATCCGTACGGTATGGTACTCGTCACGGGCCCAACTGGAAGCGGAAAGACCACGACCTTATACAGTGCTCTCCAGTCGCTGAATACCCCACTTTGGAATATTGTCACGGTCGAAGATCCAGTGGAGTATCAGATACAAGGAATCAATCAATTGCAGATTCATGAGGAGATCGGACTCACCTTTGCGGCTGGCCTCCGCGCTTTTCTTCGTCAGGATCCGGATGTCATGATGGTGGGGGAAATTCGTGATCATGATACGGCTCAGATCGCCATCCAGGCATCACTTACGGGACATCGAGTGTTATCCACTCTTCATACGGTTAATGCTCCAGGTGCGATTACGCGACTGATTGACATGGGAATCGAGCCATTTTTAGTTTCCTCGGCTCTTTCACTGATTATTGCGCAACGCTTGGTTCGAAAGCTGTGTCCGGAATGTCGAGTGCCTGATCATGAATCCAGAACTCGCTTCATTGAATGGGGGATCACCCTGAAAGAGTCCGTGAGTGGGCCACCAATGAGAGGGAGAGGTTGTGAGTATTGTCATTTCACCGGTTTTAAGGGAAGGATGCCCTTATTTGAAGTGTTGCCACTCGGGGAAACACTTCACGAATTGATTCTGGCTAGGGCTTCTACGAGTGAAATACAGGCCTGTGCCCGGAAACAGGGGTTTCGAACACTGAGAGAGGCAGGATTGTCCGCCGTTCAGCAGGGGCAGACAGCTTTGAGTGAGGTTTTGGTGGAGACCAAAGCAGACTAACGCTGTGCATCATAGGCCAACAGAAGGGAGTCATCGGGATATGGAATTCCAGGAATTATTGCGAGAGTTGATCCAACAGGGTGGCTCCGACTTGCATTTAGTCCCTGGAAGTGTGCCTCGTTTTCGGGTTGATGGGCAATTGCGTGGGGTGGAAGGCCCTTCTCTGACCAGCCAACAAGTCTGGAATATGGCAGCTCAATTTCTCACTGATTCACAACGTCAACAGCTTAAAGTCAATAAAGAATATGATGGAGCCTATTCTTTCCCGGAAGTCGGTCGCTTTCGCTTTCATCTCTATTTTCAACAAGGGGTCTTGGCGATGGCGATCCGTACCATTAGCTCGGAAATTCCCAGCTTCTCCACGTTGGGCTTGCCTCCAATCGTGGAACAATTCATCCAAAAACCTCAGGGGCTCGTTCTGGTGACCGGGCCAACGGGCTCCGGAAAAAGTACGACCCTCGCCGTTCTCCTGGATCGTATGAATCAAGAAAGGTATGGGCATATCATCACCTTGGAGGACCCGACAGAGATTGTGCATGCCAATAAGAAATGCTTAGTCACTCAGTTGGAGATTGGATCTGACGTCCAGGAATATCATGTGGCGTTAAAAGCCATTCTCCGGCAAGACCCTGATGTCGTATTCTTAGGAGAGTTGCGTGATCTGGAAACGATACGTGCAGCGTTGACTCTGGCAGAGACAGGCCATCTCACCCTGGCTACGTTACATACCAATTCAGCCATTCAAACGTTGACTCGTCTTATTTCGGTGTTTCCTCCACATCAACAACAAGAGGTTCGTCTACAGTTGTCTATGGTGTTGGAGGGCGTGCTGGCGCAACGCTTACTCCCGAGGTTTAATGGCCGAGGCCGGGTCTTGGCATTGGAAATCTTGGTTCCCACCCCGGCTATTCGAAATTTGATCCGAGAAGATAAAGTGCATCAAATCTATTCGATGATGCAAACCGGTCAAGCACAGTATGGGATGCAAACGATGAATCAAGCATTGGCGGATCTTTGTGCCCAAGGGACAATCGATCCGACGCTCGCCCTTTCCCTTTCTCCCCTTTCCGACGAATTGACTAAGCTTTTACAAAGAACCGGACGGGATCGGACGTCTTCGATGTCTTTCGCAAAACTGCGGTCCAAGTAACTCGCACTGAGGTGGTTGTCTTTGCCAACAGCTGATTGGAACTCTTCCTAGCATGCCAATATTTGAGTATCAGGCCAGAGACTCCACCGGAAAATCCGTCCAAGGAGAGGTGTCGACTCCCACAACTCAAGAAGCGATACAAAGCCTTCGAGATCAAGACTTCCTGGTGATTAGCCTGAAAGAAAAGGCCCTCTCAAAAGATACGAGTTCACGTACGAGTGTTTGGAAACTTTCGGGTCGGGTAAAGGGAAAGGTCCTCGTCGCTTTTACCCATCAACTTGCTACGCTGTTGGGAGCTGGAGTTCCTCTCCTGGAATGTCTAGATATGCTTTCCTCCCAAGAGGAGGACCCTACGTTCAGCCAAATGGTGTCGGATATCCGGGATGAAGTAGAAAAAGGGACTACCTTGGCAGAAGGTCTGAGAAAGTTTCCAGCAGTGTTTCAGCCTTTTTATTTGAATATGGTGGAAGTGGGGGAGGCGACGGGTCAGCTTGATGAAAGTTTATCTCAATTAGCCCAATATTTGGAGAGGCAAGCTCAACTCCGGGCCAAGATTGTTTCAGGGTTAGCGTATCCTATCCTGCTAGTGGGGGTTGCCCTTACCGTGTTGGGATTTTTGTTGGTCTGGGTGGTTCCACTCTTTTCAGGATTGTTCCATGAGATGGGACAATCTCTTCCCTGGTTGACTCAAATGGTGATTTCTTTCGCCGAGGCTTTGCGGGGGTATCTCTGGCAATTGGGGCTCCTGATTTTTGGGTTGATCCTCGGTATCAGGATGCTTTGGACTAGACCCAATGGACGATTGTTCGTGGATCGATGGCTTCTTCAGATTCCACTCATCGGAGAGGTGTTGAGAAAGGGGGCAGTTGTCCGATTTGCTCGAACGCTGGGCTTTCTCCTACAACGGGGAATACCCTTGGTGACGGCCATGGGAGTATCTGGGTCAGTGACAGACAATGCGGTGTTCCAAGACCATGTAAGCCGATCCACCGAACAACTTCAAGACGGCATTCCTCTTTCCTTAGCGTTGCAAGGACCGAGAGTATTCCCTCCTTTGGTCAGTCAAATGGTTAAGGTAGGAGAATCCACCGGATCTTTAGATTCCATGTTGCATAAAATTGCTGAATTGTTCGAAAAAGAGGTAGACCAAACCGTTGCTACCCTGACGTCCCTGCTGGAACCGTTGGTGATTCTTTTTGTCGGGTCAGGGATTGCACTTGTGGTCGTCGCCATGTACCTTCCCATATTTTCCATGGGTTCTCTTTTGGGCTAATGACGGGTCTATCCAAGAAATGACCGAAATCACTTCCTCTGCAGACGAAATTGTTGTGGGAGCACCCGCTAAGGTGAATCTGATGATTCGGGTCAGGGATCGTTTGTCTAATGGCTACCATGAAGTATGGACTTTGATGCATACGGTAGATTTATTTGACTCCGTTCGCATTCGGATCAATACTCGGCACGAGAAGATTGCCTTGGTGTGTGGGAATTCCTCCCTTCCTGTTGACGGGCGGAATTTGGTTTACCGGGCAGCGGAAATGGTTTTTCAACAAACAGGCCAATCTGTCGGGGTCGATATTGGGCTGAATAAGGAAATTTTTACGGCTGGGGGCCTGGGGGGGGGGAGCAGTGATGCCGCGGCGACTATTTTTGGGCTAGCTCAACTACTTCAGCTTGATTGGGGGATCAAGGAATTAAAGGAAATGGGAAGCCGCATAGGAAGTGATGTCCCGTTTTTCTTTCAGGCTCCTTGTGCGGTGGTTTCAGGATGGGGTCAGGATGTTCAGGGTATTAAAATGGAAGGGGAACGGTGGGTTGTCCTGGTAAATCCGGGTTTTTCCATTTCGACAAAATGGGCCTACGAACATTTGGATTCTGAACGTACGGAAACGGCTTTTTTAAGCGAATGGTCTCCACCTATCCACGGGACAGCGGCTATTTCATGGGAGGACATCATTGGTGGTTTGCAAAATGACTTTGAAAAGCCCCTATTCCCTCAATACCCCATATTGGAGTTTATAAAGGAAAAATTGCTGATTCTTGGTGCCCAAGCCGCCCTCCTTTCGGGAAGCGGAGCCACGGTTTTTGGCATTTTTGATTCCCATGAGAGTGCCCGACATGCTTCAGATACGCTCAAGCAGGATACTCATTGGCATGTGTATGATGGCCCATTTGGGACGACTTCATTGCCTCATGACTCAAATTCTGCCGTCCAGGCAGGTGTTTAGGCAGCCCCTCCCATTCCGGAGAATTTGAGTTGACAAGCAAAAGACCGTAGAATTACCTTTGCCAGGCAGTTCTCAAGGCCCAATTTAGACGAAAAACCCATCAACAAACACAGGAAATGAATTTTCTATCATTAGATTTATGACTCAAGATTTAAAACTTTTCACCGGAAACTCTAATCCGACTTTGGCTCGGGAAATTGCTCAATATATCGGGCAGGAATTGAGCCAAGCTATGGTGACCACGTTTAGCGATGGGGAAATTCGGGTCCGGATAGATGAGAATGTTCGGGGAGGGGACGTGTTTCTCATTCAGTCCTGTTGCCATCCGGTAAATACTTCCATCATGGAGCTTCTTCTACTCATCGATGCGGTCAAACGTTCTTCGGCATCTCGAATTACCGCCGTGATTCCCTACTATGGGTATGGGAGGCAGGACCGAAAGGATCAGCCTCGAGTCCCCATTAGTGCTAAGCTCATCGCGGACCTGTTGACGGTGGCGGGAGCGAATCGTATTCTCACGATGGATCTGCATGCTGGGCCAATTCAAGGGTTTTTTGATATTCCTGTCGATCACCTCTACGCCATGCCCGTATTACTGGACTACATTAAGAAACAAAATATTTCGGACATGGTTGTGGTTTCACCTGATGCTGGAGGAGTGGAGCGGGCCCGGGCATTCGCCAAACGACTGAATTCTTCCCTGGCCATCATTGATAAGCGCAGGGAATCGGCGAATCAGGCTGAGGTAATGAATATCATCGGGGATGTGAAAAACAAGCATGCGCTTCTTTTTGATGATATGATAGACACGGCGGGAACGATCGTTCAAACTGCCCAGACCTGTTTGGATAATGGGGCTGTGTCTGCTTGGGCAGGCTGTACGCATGCGGTCCTTTCTGGCCCTGCTCTTGAGCGGTTAGAACAGTCCGGCCTGAGGGAAGTCATCGTCACGAACACCATTCCCTTAAACGGCAAAAACCAGCAATGTTCCAAGCTACAATCTCTTTCCGTGGCTCCCTTGTTAGGAGAAGCCATCTTACGTATTCACCGAGAGGAGTCCGTCACCTCATTGTTCGTGTAGGGCCGTTGTGGACTCTGTTCTCTCATTATTTCTTCAAAAAAGGGTACGAATATGCAATATGATTTGGATGTTGAAAAACGAGAACGAGCTGGAAAAGGTATAGCCAGGCAATTGCGCCGTCAGGGGAAGATTCCTGGAGTGCTGTATGGGGGTGGTCATTCTCAATTTCTAGCCATGGAGCATAATGTGGCCCGCAAACTGGTGCTGTCTCAAGTCGGTCACACTGGGCTCCTCACAGTAAAAATTCCTGGTGAAAAAGATCGAGTGGCCGTGTTGCAAGATCATCAACTTGATCCCATCACCGGTGCTATTTTGCATGTAGATCTGTTCGAGGTCTCCATGGATAAACCCATTCGGGTCCGAGTCCCTGTGGCCGTGGTCGGAGAAGTCCCGGTAGGGGTCAAAGAGGGAGGGATTTTACAGCAACCCATGCGGGACCTACATATTGAATGCTTGCCCGCTCAAATACCCGACCATATTGAGGTTACGGCCACGGATTTAGGCGTGGGTCAGGGAGTCCATGTTAAAGGGGTTGAAGCTCCTGAAGGGGTGAAGATTTTGGATGACCCGGAACTCATGGTCGTGCATGTGGCGACAAAAATGTCTGAGGCGAAGCTTGAGTCATTGCTCACTCGAGAAGCGGCAGAGGGAGCTCCGGCGGCAGCAGGGACCGAAGAGAAACCTAAGGCCGAAGGGACTGTTCCGGCAGAGAGTAAAGAGAAAGAAGGTAAAAAATAATCCTTGTTTCTGGTCGTTGGCCTGGGAAATCCCGGCTCCACATATCAAAACACCAGACATAACCTCGGATGGATGGTCGTCAAGCAAGCTGCTTCCCGGTGGGGGGTGATCCTCACGCAACAAGGTGAAGCCCTTCAAGGTCAGGGAACAGTCGGTGGTCATCCAGTGACTCTCGTGTTACCCCTGGCCTGGATGAACCAAACGGGCTTGGTTGTCCGCCCTTTGTATGATTCCCTTCAGGCACATTCTCCACGCTTGATCGTGATTTATGATGATCTGGATTTACCTTTGGGTGTCACAAGGATAAAAACTCGTGGCGGGCCTGGTGGACATAATGGACTCCGCTCCATTATTACCTGCCTTGAAACGGAAGAATTTTCAAGGGTCAAAATCGGTATAGGTCGTCCTGAAGTCCAGGAAGACCCGGCGCATTTTGTTTTGTCCCCCTTTACCAGGGATGAGTGGACCACCATGGAAAAGACGCTTCATCAGTCTGTGGATGTGTTGGAGTGTCTTATTTCTGAGGGAGCTTCAAAGGCTATGAATCGATTCCATTCCCCTTTACCCCTTGAAAAAAGTATGAAAAATGAGGGGTTGGAGGAGTGATCTTATCCTCTTTCTACGTAGACCGGTTTGGGATGCCGGTTTTTGTCTAAAAGATTATCCCATCTGTTCATTCGACCCTCTATATTCATTGTAAATTGTGGTTTGACAGCATATTTCACCCTATGATAATTTCGTTTCCCTTTTATGATATAAGGCGCTATCTATGCCTTAACAATTAAGGGAAAATATTGAGAGGAAACCTTTATCATGAGATTGTATGAGTCAATGTGCATCCTGCGACCCGGTCAGGCAGAGACTGACGAAGAAGGGGTGGTGGAGAAAATTCGGGAAATTTTAACCAAGACCGGTTCCAATATCTTAAAGCTGGATAATAGCGGGAAGAAAAAACTTGCGTATGACATTCAACATGAACGCAAAGGGACGTTTATTACCGTTCAATTTGAAGGTCCCTCTGAAGCGGTACAGGAATTGGAGCGGTTTCAAAGGATGGAAGACCAGGTCATGAAATTTATGACGGTCCGTCTCAATCCTGCTGATTTGGCGGCTGTGGGGGAGACAGAAGGGGAGGATCCGGGGGATGGTGGGGTTCAATAAAGTTATCCTTATTGGAAACCTGACACGAGACCCAGAGTTGCGATATACCCCCAGTGGGACTCCTGTGGTCAACTTTCCCTTAGCGGTCAATCGTCGTTATCGTCAGGCCGATGACCAAAAAGAGGATGTATGTTATGTTGATATCGTGGTGTTCGGACGCCAAGCCGAACATTGTGGGCAATATCTCAATAAAGGTGATGGAGCGATCGTAGATGGTCGTCTTCAGCAACGGCGTTGGGAAACTGACGAAGGACAAAAACGCAGTAAGCATGAAGTTGTGGCGCAAACCGTCACCTTTTTGCCGAAGAAATCATCATCGAGTTCCGGTGGCGGAGGTGTGGGAGAGGAGCCGACATACGAGTCGGAAGATTTTTACTCTGAGCCCATGCAATAATTTTCTAGCGTGAGGAGAGTATTCTGTGGAAAAAGGACGCTTATTTCAGCGGAAACGAGTTTGCCGCTTTTGTTTTGATAAAACCCCTCTAGATTACAAGGATGCGAACCTCTTGAGGAATTTTTTGACCGAACGAGGTCGTATTATTCCCAGGCGGACATCAGGGAATTGTCTACGACACCAACGCCGTCTCACGCAAGCGATCAAACGGGCCAGACATATTGCCATTCTTTCGTTTGCGGAAGAGCATTAAGATTCCTTCTGAGACTGATACGTGTGTGGGGCAACCACCCTCTTTGCAATCTTTTAGACATTCGATTGACGCAAGATGAATCTTTTCATTTCTTTGACAGATATTCCCGAAGAAGGGCTTCAGGTCACTTATGAGGTGGAATCCGGACAATTAGACCTTTCGCCGGAAGAGGGAGAAATCCTTGGCTCGTTGCATTGTGAAGGTCTGCTACTTCCAACTGATGAACGGGGAGTAATTTTTCAGGGAAGGCTGACCGGCCGAATGGTAAGAGAATGTGTTCGGTGTCTTTCAACGTTTGCGGATGTGTTGAATGTGGATGCTGAGGCCGAATTTCAACGCCCCAAGACTTCTCCGCCAGTCCAAAAGAGGAAATCCCATCGGAGCCGAGGTACCGAGGAGGACCTGAATGAGGAGAGTTTTGAGGATGAAGCCTATCACATCCTGGAGAATCGGATTGACCTTCTTCCGGTGATTCGAGAGCAAGTCATCTTGGCCACGCCATTTCAGCCTTTATGCCAAAAGAAGTGCTTGGGACTCTGCCAGCGATGTGGGGCGAACCTAAACCAGGGCACATGTGGATGTCCTGTTCCGGAGTCCGAGTCTCCTGCACACTTTTCTCTCGAGAAAATTCTGGCCGGACTCAAAACAGAGAAACGACGCCATTCAATGGTGCGTAAAGGATCTTGACTCAATATTCACTCTGTATAATCTTCGATAGGAACATTATGGCGAATCCAAAACACAAAATTTCCCGAGCGCGAAGAGATAAGAGACGTTCTCACCTACGGTTAACGCCCCCAAACTTGTCTCTCTGTCCGCAATGTCATGAACCAAAGCCGCCGCATATGACCTGTTTGAATTGTGGTACGTACAAGGGCACGGCGATTATTGCGGTGGAAGAGGGATAACGTCCGTCCCCTCTTCTTCATGGGCATTTCCAAGCCAATTCCATGAAAATAGCCGTGGATGCGATGGGGGGAGATCATGGTGTATCTCCCAGCGTCGAAGGCGCCCTCCAAGCAACCAGGGAAACATCTGTTTCCGTTATCCTGGTCGGGGATGAACCCACCCTCAAGTCCCAGTTAGACCAATTGGGTGGGAAAAAATCCCATGTCGAGATACATCATGCTTCTCAGGTTGTGGGAATGCATGAATCCCCCGCTTTAGTCGCTCGGAAGAAGCGAGATTCTTCAATTTGGAAGTCCACCGAGCTCGTAAAAACGAAAGAAGCCGATGCCGTGGTGAGTGCGGGAAATACCGGAGCGACGATGGTGTCGGCGTTTTTGCTGTTGGGGTCGATAAAGGGAGTGGAGCGACCTGCCATAGCCGCTACCCTACCTACCCGTCAGGGTAAGGCCATCATGCTGGATGTGGGGGCGACGGTGGATTGTACGGCCCGGCAACTCTTTCAATTTGGGATTATGGGACATGAATATGGAAAACACCTGTTAGGAGTGGACCGACCTCGCGTCGGTCTTCTCAGTATTGGGGAAGAAGATACTAAGGGCAATGAAGTGACCAAAGAGGCCTTCAAGCTTCTAAAGGACAGTCATATCCAGTTTATCGGGAATGTTGAAGGCCGTGATGTGTATAGTGGGAATGCGGATGTGATTGTGTCAGACGGGTTTATCGGGAATGTGGCGTTAAAAATATCCGAGGGGCTCGCTGATGCGATCAAAAAAATGTTGATGAAGGAAATTTCCCATTCCGCCCTCGGACGGTTTTCCTATTTATTTGTCGCCGGCCCGCTGCTTCGTTTAAGAAGAAAGACTGATTACGCGGAATTTGGTGGAGCTCCGTTACTGGGTGTAGAAGGGATCAGTATGATTTGCCATGGGCGCTCTTCCTCAAAAGCCATAAAAAATGCCATTTTGCGGGCTCAAGCATTAGCCGAAGGCGGCTTAATCGAAAAAATTCGCGATGATATTGCCCATGGATGTGGATAGGGTTCGGACGGGAGTTGGGGGATGAAGAGTGCCATCCTAGGAACAGGGGCTTATGTGCCTGACCGGATTCTGACTAATGAAGATCTGGAACGGATGGTAGAAACGTCCGACTCGTGGATTGTGGAACGTACAGGCATTCGGGAACGTCGTTTGGTCGGACCGGGCCAAGCGTGCTCAGACCTCGGCATTCAGGCTGGTCAACGGGCATTGCACGCAGCCGATGTTTCCGCATCCGACCTTGACCTTATTCTTGTAGCCACGTGCACGGGAGACAGTCCGCTGCCCTCTACGGCTTGCCTGATTCAACATGGTCTGGCGGCAAAGCAGGCGGCAGCATGTGATATCTCCGCGGCATGTTGTGGGTTTATTTATGCCCTGGCCATCGCGGATGCCTACATCAAAAGCGGGATGCGATATGTGTTGGTGGTTGGCTCAGAAGTCATGTCGAGTATCACAGATTGGACTGATCGCAATACGTGTGTCTTATTCGGCGATGGGGCGGGTGCGGTTGTTGTTGGGAGAAGTGAGACTGAATCGGGAGTGTTATCGACTCATTTGCATTCTAATGGCAAACTTTTTGATATGATACATGTTCCGGGCGGGGGTTCCCGGGAGCCTGCCTCTGAGAAGGTCCTTCAGGACAAGCGATGTTCGATAAAAATGAAGGGAAATGAAACGTTTAAGATTGCGGTTAAATCGATGGAAGAAGCGGTCAAGGAGGCTTTGGCGGCCAATGGGTTAGGCATTGATGATGTGGATATCCTCATACCCCATCAAGCCAATATTCGAATTTTGAATGCGGTTAGTCAACGATTGAATTTTTCTCGAGAAAAATTGATGATTAATTTGAATCAATTTGGTAATACCTCAGCAGCTTCTATCCCCTTGGCTTTGGACCAGGCTGTTCAAGAGGGAAGAATGCATCCCGGAGATGTCGTGCTCTTTGCGGCTTTTGGGGCGGGGTTGACCTGGGCATCAGCTGTGGTCAAATGGTAAAGTGTTCCTTTCTTAAGAATCGAATTCAGGGAGTCGAGTGACGGTATCTATTGCCTGACAGGCTCACTTCACAGAATTTGACATTTGCATTGATTCCAAAAAACTAGGGGGACTATGGCTGGGACAACAATATGGGGTGAGGGGGACTGGGCCTTAATTCTCGGAGCCTCAAGTGGCTTTGGTGAAGCAGCCGCATTGGAACTCGCGGGATTGGGGTTAAACATATTTGGAGTGCATCTTGATCGGAAGTCGACCCTACCCAATGCGGAAAGAATCATGGGTAACATTCGTGATTTGGGTCGCGAGGTCAAATTCTTTAACGCCAACGCTGCTGACCCTGAAAAACGTTCTGAGATCATTGATGCGATCAAGCAGCAAGGAACGGAGTCTGGGAAATCCATACAGATTCGGGTGCTCCTTCATTCCTTAGCGTTTGGGACCCTGAAGCCGTACGTGGCCGATTCGTCGGCTCAAGCTATCTCTAAACCTCAAATGGACATGACCCTTGAAGTCATGGCTCATAGTTTAGTGTATTGGACTCAGGATTTACTCGCGCAACACCTCCTAGGGGAGGGGAGTCGTATTTTTTCAATGACGAGCGCTGGGGGTGCTCGGGTCTGGCGAACCTACGGGGCCGTCTCCGCGGCCAAATCGGCCTTAGAATCGCATACCCGGCAGTTGGCCTTGGAACTTGCTCCTTTGGGAATTACGGTGAATTCTCTCATGGCTGGAGTAACCGATACTCCGGCTCTTCGAAAAATCCCGGGATCGGATGACATGATTCAAATGGCCAAACGAAAAAACCCTTCTAATCGTTTGACAACTCCTCAAGATGTGGCTGAAGCGATGGGACTCTTAAGTCATCCTAAGGCCCATTGGATTACGGGTAATGTCATTTGTGTTGATGGAGGAGAATTTATCGTTGATTGAAGCGAGTCAGGAGGGATACGTGAGGAATTCCCTCTTTGCGTTCTGTGAAGTTTGATAGGGGGAAAGCCAGTCTGATGCGTTCTGAGATTGCCTTCATATTTCCTGGACAAGGGTCGCAATCCGTGGGGATGGGAAAGGATCTGTTTGATTCAGGTTCATCTATCAAAAAACTCTACCAGAAAGCGTCAGAGGTGTTGGGCTATGATCTGGCAAAACTCTGTTTTGAGGGTCCTTCCGATCAGCTTAATCAAACCGAATATACGCAACCGGCCCTGTTGGTCACCAGTCTTGCTGCTTACGAATTAGTCAAAGGCGGTCCGTTGATCCCTGGTCTGGTGGCCGGGCATAGCCTCGGAGAATACACGGCACTTGTAGCCGCCGGCGCGTTAGGTTTTCATGACGCGGTGAGTCTCGTGCAAAAACGAGGGAGATATATGGCGGAAGCCGTGATTCCCGGTACCGGTCTGGTTTCGGCGATACTTGGTCTTTCCGCTTCAGAAGTTTGGGAAGTTTGTCGTGAAGCTGAATCCATTGGAGTTGTCGCTCCGGCAAATTTCAATTCCCCGGCTCAAATCGTCATCGCCGGGGAGAAAGCCGCGGTAGAACGAGCGGGGGAAATCGCCAAAAAACGAGGAGCGAAGCGAGTGAAACCTCTCCCGGTGAGTGTTCCGGTCCATACTCCGTTGATTCAGACGGCTGCCGATCGCCTTCAGAAGGACATAGATGAATTAAGCTGGTCGGATTTACAGGTTCCTCTCATCAATAATGTAGAAGCCAAGGCTTTGAGTAAGGCTGAGGCCCTTCGTACTTCTCTGGTCCAACAGTTGCCCGCTCCGGTTCGTTGGGAGGAATCCATCTTGGTGATGAAGGATGCAGGAATACAACATTTTGTGGAAATCGGTCCGGGGAAAGTCTTGACGGGCTTAGTTAAGCGCATAGCACCAGATGTGAGGACGTGGAATATCACGGATACAGCAACCTATGAACAGGTGGTTCAGGAAATTTGCTAGGTTTCCATCCGTCATGAGAAAGGAGCCAAGGGAGGATACATGTCATTAAAAGGAAAGGTTGCTGTGGTCACAGGGGCCGCACAGGGGATCGGACAGGCTATCGCTGTTTCCTTGGCCCAGGAGGGGGCCGATGTGGTGATAGCCGACCTTGATGCCAGTCGTTGTCAAGACACGGTAAAATCTGTGGAAGGAACCGGGACGAAGTCTATGGCCGTTTCGGTAAATGTCGGAGAATGGGAACAGGCCAAAAGCATGGTGGATACCATACTGAAGGAATGGGGAAAAATCGATATTTTGGTAAACAATGCGGGAATTACTCGCGATGGTCTGTTGATGCGGATGAAGGAAGAGGATTGGAATGCGGTATTGCAGGTGAATTTAACCGGGACCTTTTATTGCGCTAAAGCCGTGTTGCCATCTATGAGTAAACAACGGAACGGACGAATCGTCAATATTGCGTCGATCGTGGGAGCGATTGGAAACGTGGGGCAAGCCAATTATGCTGCTTCAAAAGCTGCGGTCATGGGTCTAACAAAAACGATTGCCCGGGAGTATGCCAGCCGGAATATCACCGTAAATGCCGTAGCTCCAGGTTTCATCGATACGGCCATGACACAACAGCTTTCGCCAGAGGTCAAAGAAACCCTACTCAATCAGATTCCGGCTAAACGATTAGGGCAAGCTCGTGATGTGGCAGAGGCCGTAAGTTTTCTGTGTTCGGACAAAGCAGGATACATTACCGGACATATTTTGCATGTGAATGGGGGAATGTATATGGCGTAGGCCAATCGGGACGCTTGAGCAAGGACTGCATCCATTGATAAACATTGCAAGGAGGAGGTGCCAACGATGGCAGTTGAAGAACGGGTCAAGAAAATTATCGCCGAACAATTAGGAGTGGAAGAAGACGATGTCGTGGCCGATGCCAAGTTTGTGGAAGATCTTGGAGCCGATTCGTTAGATACGGTGGAATTGGTCATGGCTTTGGAAGAGGAATTTGAAATAGAAATTCCCGATGAAGAAGCAGAAAAAATACTGACGGTTTCTGCGGCGGTGGATTTTATTAAAGAAAAAGTCTGAGGTCTTTTCTTGCCCAAGAATGTTCGATTTTGTGTCTTGGGGCCTTCAGCCATTCTCATGTGAGCAGCAAATAACAAACGTGAGTCGTGCCGAGTATTCTGATGAATTCATGGGAGTCTTTGCATGAATGAGGGAAACCGACGGGTCGTCGTGACGGGGTTAGGTCTTGTCACGCCCTTGGACATTGGAGTGTCCAAGACTTGGGAGAAACTTTGCCAGGGGCAGTCAGGGATTGGTCCCATTACCCGGTTTGATTCCACTCCGTATTCCGTCAAAATTGCAGGGGAGGTCGGTAATTTTGATCCGGCAGACTATATCGAAAAAAAAGAAATCAAAAAAATGGACCGCTTTATCCATTTTGCTCTTGCTGCGAGTCAGGAGGCGATGGATGATGCGAAGTTTGAGGTACGCGCGGATCAAGCTGATCGAGTCGGAGTTTACATTGGTGCTGGTATTGGAGGTCTTCCGGCGATTGAACATTATCACAAGGTGTTGCTCGAACGAGGACCCGATCGAGTCTCACCTTTCTACATCCCCATGGTTATCATCAATTTGGCTTCAGGGCATGTCGCGATTCGGTTCGGAGCGAAAGGCCCCAATGCCTGTACGGTGACCGCTTGTGCGACCGGGAATCATTGTATTGGGGATGGCTTTCGTTTGATTCAACGTGGTGAAGCGGATGCGATGATCGTGGGCGGTGCCGAGTCCACGATCTGTCCTACCGCAGTAGCCGGTTTTTCCGCGGCCAAGGCTCTCTCTCGAAGGAATGATAATCCGCAATCAGCGAGTCGTCCATTTGATAAAGATCGAGATGGATTTGTGATTGGAGAAGGTGCAGGAGTCCTGGTCCTAGAAGAACTCAGTCATGCTAAGACACGTGGAGCTCAAATTTATGGAGAAGTACTCGGCTATGCCATGAATAGTGATGCATTTCATATCACCGCCCCCCCGGATGATGGCGAAGGAGCCGTCACCTGTATGGAACGAGCGATTCAGGATGCCAGGGTTGAGAAAGAATCGGTGGGCTATATTAATGCTCATGCTACCTCCACCTTCGCTGATCGGGTGGAAACCGACGTGATCAAAAAGGTGTTCGGAAAACAAGCCTATTCCATCCCGATTTCTTCCACGAAATCCATGACGGGGCATCTTTTGGGTGCTGCCGGTGGCATTGAAGCGGTATTCTCGATTCTTGCTCTGCATCATGGCACCATTCCTCCCACGATAAATTTGGACCAACCTGACCCAGATTGTGATCTTGACTATGTTCCGATGAAGTCACGGTCTGCCCGGTTAGATGTCGCAATATCGAATGCCTTTGGGTTTGGAGGGGTGAATGCCTGCTTGGTTTTTCGTCGATGGAGAGGTGACTAGGACGCGTAAGCTGAAAACTCTTCATCTGATAGAGCCTGGGCGGAATCCGTCCTTATTTTCTTAACGAATTTTCCTTATTCTTCCTACATTCCCTAAATATGGTAGACTATGCTGACTGTCTTGGAGGTTGCATGTTGCGTCGGAACCAGTGTGTTTGGTCACTTTCTGAGTAAGGTTCAGATAGTAAGATTTTTCCCCGTGCCTAACGACCAACTACGACCCTTTCCTCATGAATTCAAAGATGAAAGCCTATTGCATGAAGCGCTCACCCATCGATCATTCTCTCAAGCCAAGGATCTAGAAGATTCGGCCAATAATGAAAGATTAGAATTTCTGGGAGATGCGGTCTTGGGGCTGGTTGTGAGTGAACGTGTAGCCAGTATTTTCCCCCAGTTTTCCGAAGGGGAACTTTCCAAAGTTCGAGCCAGTTTGATCAGTCGAACCACCTTGGCAAAGGCCGCCAGACGGATGGAATTAGGCCAATGGTTGAGGTTGGGAAGGGGGGAAGAGGTCACGCAAGGAAGGGAAAAAAGCTCATTATTGGCCAATGCCCTTGAAGCCGTCATCGGCGCGGTGTATCTTGATGGAGGGATTGAGGCGGCTAGAGGATTTATCGGCAGGTCGTTACTACAAGAATTTTCCAGTTTGGAAGATGGGGACTCAACTTCTCTTGTTGGAGACAGCAAAAGCCGTTTGCAGGAATGGACACATAAAAATGTCGGTTCGGTTCCTCGATATCAACTCATTCATGAATCAGGTCCGGATCATCAAAAAACATTCGAGGTGGTGGTGTATCTCAAGAAAAAACTGATGGGACGTGGTACGGGGCGAACGAAAAAGGAAGCTGAACAACGAGCGGCAGAGGAGGCCCTTCAGCACGTTGGTGTATGTGATGAATTGGATGATTAATTGAAATTATGTAATTGAGGAGGATAGTCTATGAAGGCGTGGGAGATGAAGTTTGAACGTGGTCTGCTTGATCAAGCTAAAATCGTAGTGTTGGGGCTGTTGCTCTCGGCAAGTCCGTTTTTGATGCCCTCACTAGTCTTGGCGGCTGAAGGTGAAGCAAAAGATAAAGATGCGGTTGAGACACCCCATGTCCTGTTAAAAACGAAGTTTGGGGATATGGAGATCGTACTGTTTCCGGAATTAGCTCCTAAGCACGTCGAAAGTTTCTTGAAATTGTCCAAATCTGGATTCTATAACGGGACGATTTTTCATCGGATTATTCCTGGGTTTATGATTCAAGGGGGTGATCCACTCACGAAGGATCCCGCCAACCGAAGTCGTTTTGGAACCGGTGGGCCAGGATATACCCTACCGGCAGAATTTAGTCGGGTACCCCATGAAAAAGGCATTCTTTCCGCCGCTCGTACTGCTGATCCGAATAGTGCAGGATCGCAGTTTTTTGTCATGGTGGATAAAGCCCCCCATTTAGATGGTCAATATACGGTGTTTGGGGAGGTCATCAAGGGAGTTGAGGTAGCTGATACGATCGTAAGTCAGCCGCGCGACCTCAGGGACAACCCACTCGAACGCATTGAGATGACGATCGAGGTGTTAGAGAAGTGATGTCGAGACATCTCCCCCTTGATATTCGTAAAGGGTTAGGGCTGGGTCTCTTGGGGTTGAACATCGAACCCACTGGGTATGATGATTCGGCCACCCGCTCCCGTTTGTCGGGCTAGCTGTTCGGCGACATCAGGGTGGCGCTCTCGGACATAACCCAAGAGCCCACGTAAAAATCGACTTGAGCGTAACCCACCCCCGGAAAATTCTTGAATGAATCCCTGGGCACGGTCAAGGACCTCTGTCACCATGGTTGGTTCAAGTTGTTGCCGTTCCCCGAAAACCTTATATTCCTTCCGTAGTTCTTCTCCAAAAGCCGGAAGACCGGATTCAGGTATTTGAATGAGGCTGAAACTCCGCCTCAAAGATTGAAGGCCCTCCAGGACTTCAGAGTCTTGCGCGTCTCGGCGGTCTTGAAAATACCGAAAGGTTAAGGCTTCAAATACGTAAAAGATCTCCGTGGCCCGTTCACCCCCGAAATCCAGGAGTTGCCGGTAAAAGGTTCGTCGTTCAAGTTCGAACAATCCACCCGCTCTTTTTTGTTGGTAGTCATCATTGGCTTCCAAGAACACACAAGAGGTTGGGCAAGAGATCTGTGTGATACGGTGCCCCCCGCAGCACTGACTGCAGATCATTCCGTCCAGGGCCGGGCAGGATCGTTTGCCTTTTCGCTGGTGACAATAGGCACATTTACTCATCAGGGGAATCCTTGTTGAACCAATTAAACCCGTAGTCGGACCACGTGCGCTTTTTCTTGTTAGGGTTGTCATTCGACGGACGTTCTAATCCGTTGACTTCGGCTCCATTGGCGTACAAATAGGGAACAAGAATGATATGATTGATTCGATCTACCCCGATTCCGGAAGGGGAAATTAAGAATTCTGCGATGACTTCTTTTTTCTTGTTGGCCTGAATTCGCCAAACCTTTCCTGCTGTCATGTCTGAAACATACATGGTCCCGTATTTGTCAAAATCAATTCCATCTAAATTATAAAATCCACCTCGAAAAAAGGAATTGACGAACAATTCATGAATAGTTCCCTGTTCGTCAATCTCAAAAATCTTCCCATTTTCCCATCCTACCCCTACCACATGATCACTCCTGGGGTGGACGGCTAACCCATGAGGTTGGGAAAGACTCGGGTCTTGGACAAAGACGGACACCTTGTGATCCTGGGTCGGGTCAATACGAAAAATGGTATTGGAATCTGAGTCGGAGACATAAAGGTTTCCTCGGGAGTCGGCGGTGAGCCCTGTTAAGGACTGACTGTGGAATTGAGAGAAGGAAATCGTCAAGCGCGGCTCTCCCCGATCCTTGGAAAACCCACGAATCACGTCAACATCGGCTACGTAAAGCATAGATCCGACAATGGCCATGCCTCGTGGAGAGTGAAGGGTTACGGAATTTTTTCCGCCTTGTATAAAATAAAGGTCGGTGATTTTTCCTTCCTGATTGGCTTTACTGATAAACCCTTTGTTGTCCGTATTTCCTGGATCTCCATTGGCATTGGCTATGTAGTAAACCCCGGATTCATCGGCGATCATGCAAAGGGGAAACTCCAAGTTGTTGATTTGTTCGGACAATACTTGGACGGGAATAAGCAGAAGAACCATCAACCAGGGAAGAATGTGTCGCAAATTAGGGTGTTGAGCTGATTGCATGGATGTGACTACATTGAAGGACGTCGTGGTCAGTTCTACCCTGGGTGAGCAAACATCAGCACGTAGATAGTGCCGTCATGGTATGTGAGGGTTTCTTGGAGTGTCAAGAAATCTCCTAGGGAATTTCATTGACTAACTTTTTGAGCCCTTGATATCGTGAACCACCATGAACCAGTAAGTATCACCTTCAAGTAAATGGAGGAAGGACGTGGCGGCGAACATTATTGATGGCAAGGCGTTGGCGTTAGCCCTTAGGGAGCAGATCGCAAAAGAGGTCACCACCCTAGGCGAAACATCTGGGATCCAACCCGGGTTGGCAGCGGTACTCGTAGGAGATGATCCGGCTTCCGCGGTGTACGTCAAGAATAAACGGCTGGCGTGTGAAAAAGCTGGGTTATATCCTGAGGAACATCGCCTCCCGGCTTCCACGAGTCAGGAAGAATTATTACGGCTCGTTGAACAGTTGAATGGGAATCCTCGTATTCATGGGATTCTGGTGCAGTTACCCTTGCCGTCCCATATCGAGAGTAAGGTGATCCTGCAGGCGGTCTCTCCCAATAAGGACGTTGATGGATTCCATCCCCTGAACATCGGACGTTTGGTTGAGGGAGACCCTAGGTTTGTTCCCTGTACGCCCAAGGGGATCATTCACCTCATCGATTCAACCGGGCAGGACATATCCGGAAAGCGGGCCGTCATTATCGGACGAAGTAATATCGTCGGCAAACCTGTAGCCATGCTTTTGCTCCACCGGCATGCGACGGTCACGATTTGTCATTCTCGAACGAAAGATCTCCCCGGTGTGGTCCGGGAGGCGGATATCATTGTCGCCGCTATCGGAAAGCCTCATTTTGTCACAGCGGACATGGTCAAAGAAGGAGCCTTGATTATCGATGTGGGCATCAACCGGTTGTCTGATGGAAAATTAGTGGGTGATGTGGATTTTTCTGGTGTCCAAAATACAGCTGGATGGATCACACCAGTTCCCGGAGGGGTTGGGCCCATGACCATTGCCATGCTCCTTCAGAATACTTTGGAGTCGGCCAAACAAGGGAACTAGTGGGGTAAGCCTATTACAGATCGTATATGAACATTTCGCAATTTCAAGAGTATAAACAACAGAGGAGGAAGCTGACGGTGGTCACGGCCTATGATGCCCTGTTTGCGAAAATTGTCGAACAGGCAGGAATTGAAGCGATTTTGGTGGGAGATTCCCTGGGAATGGTGGTGCAGGGAAAATCCAATACCCTGACCGTGTCGATGGAAGACATGGTGTATCATACCGGTCTCGTGGCTCGAGCGACTGAGTCTGCTTTTATTATTAGTGACATGCCCTTTCTTTCTTTTCAGGTCAGTGTAGAGGAAGCGGTCCGGAATGCTGGACGATTAATTCAGGCAGGAGCGGCGGCCGTGAAACTCGAGGGAGGCGCCCCCGTAATAGACCGAGTAAAAGCCATGACCCAATTTGGCATTCCCGTCATGGGCCATCTCGGGATGACTCCTCAATCAGTTCATCAGTTTGGGGGGTATTCCGTACAAGGAAGAGATACTCAAGATGAACAACAACTTCTCGCACACGCAAGGTCTTTGGAGGAAGCCGGGGTGTTTGCTGTGGTGCTTGAATGCATACCAACAAAGCTGGCCAAGGACATTACCGAAGTCCTCTCTATCCCGACTATTGGAATCGGTGCCGGACCGGATTGTGATGGGCAAGTTTTGGTTTTATACGATCTGCTCGGACTTTTCGATGACTTTATCCCAAAATTCGTCAAACCCTATGCTCACCTCAAAGCTGATGTTCTCCAGGCGCTTCGGCGTTTCCGGGAAGAAATCGAAAATGGAAAATTTCCTACCGACGATGAAAGTTATCATTGAACGGTGGATCCCTTCTCCACTCTTTACCCGTATTACAGGCCATCCAAAATTTCCTTTCGTTTCTCTTGATATTCTCCGTCGGTAATCAACCCTTCTCGGTATAGTTCACGAAGATGGTTGAGACGTTCTTTTGCCGGGGGTTTGGAAGGGAGAGACGTTCCGGCAGCCTCTTCAGACTTTTGAAGAGTGGGACTGCCTTGACGGGGGTAGAGAAAATGCTGTGCCTTTGGAGCCCAGAGGTTGGCAGTCAATTTGGGGTCAACCATGTGAGAAGGTGAGAGGGCCTCCAATCGGTAGAGTGGATCCCCGAGGACTCGAAGGGGTTGTTTCTTCAGAGAAGGAATGGCTGATCGGTCGGTGATCGTATGGCGATAATTGGCCAAAATGAGGTGGAGTTGGTGTTGTTCTGCGTATATCCCCCCTGATGTGATTTCCTGAATACCATTTTCCCGTGGGTGGACCCAAAAAAATGTGGCTGTCTCAAGGGCTGTGGCTTGCCTCAGGGCTTGAGACAAGGCCTGTGTTAGGACCTGGATTTGTGTATCAGAGAATGCCGGATGTGGGTCATGAAATCGCTTCATCACCCGGGGAATGAGTGAAGAAGGATAGGTTTGAATGGATTGAAGGGCCTCCCGAATCGTTTCGGGGCCCACCTCGGCAGGATGAGCAAATTCCTGCGAACCCGGGCGATAGGTGATTTCCAACCCCACGACGTGATTCGGCTGTTCTAGGATTGTCCGATCCAGGTCTGGTGGAGGGCTGCAGGCATTTCCTAAAAGACACGACAGGATCATAACAGGCATTCTTCTCCATTCCGGGTGTCCTGTCCAGCCTTTTCTTGTTTGCCTTTTCACTTTACTCATCCAACCGGTTTTGCCTTTTTCCGAGAAAATCAGGATTCAGAGCCCTGGGGGTCCTTGCCCATGATCCCATATTGTCTGTTAATAAAAATACAAAATTTTACGTATATTATAAAAATAATAAAATTAAGGTTTTAAGTAAGCAAATACTTTCTCCGAAAACAGTATATTTAAGGATAAACGTAGACTAAAATCATCTAAAATAAATATAAATATCTAAGTTATTTTAGAGTTTTCTGAGGGATTTCATGGCTAATGCCATACGAACCAAGAAAGTAATGATATACAGAATACTGTTTTTATTAAGTTTTATGTGTTTCATGGTGTTTGTTGGACCGATTCAAGAATCGAACGCCTTACCCGGTTTTGCCAGGAAATACGAAGTCAATTGCCAAGTGTGTCATACCCGGCAACCACGATTAAACTCCTATGGGGAACAATTTCTGGAAAATGGGTTTCAACTCCCTGGAACTGAAGATGGGGGCCTGATTGGCAAAGCCAAACTGGGAGATCTTACCCTCGATCAGGTATCAAACTATTTCAGTGTGTTATTCGCCACGGATGTGGTGCAACATGTGGACCTCGATCAAGAAATTGAGGGGGTTGGGGATCAAACGGAATTCGCCACTCCGGCCATATTCCGGTTGTTTACGGCAGGAACGGTTACTTCCAATGTTGGGTACTATGCGGATGTCACTTCGATTGTCGGGCGATCGAATGATGTGGAGTTGGGTCGGGCGTATCTCACCCTCAATAACCTCGGAGGCCAGAATTGGGCTCATCTCCGTATCGGCCGACTGGATCCCTCTGCGTTTTTTTCCTTCCCGACCGGACGCCCACAAATAACCCCTACAGGCCCGAACTTCGGTCCACCGTTCGGACCCTTTGGCCCCACCCAAACCCTTTGGGCGTTGACCCCGAGTGCCTTTGCTTCGAAATTTTACGGCATTTTTGATCGGGAAGGGGATGTGATTCATCCGTTCGAACAAACATTGTTTAACTCGGATGAAGAGGTTGCGATAGACGTGCATGGCCGTCCATTCGGGGACTGGTTTTTGTACCAGGTCGGGGTACTCAATGGGGGCAACGAGCGGGCCGGAGATTCGAATAACTCGAAGGATTGGTTTGTGATGGCCCGGCTGGATTATGCCCAATCCCATCTGTTCTCGGCGAGTCTTTCTGGCTTTGCCTATGTGGGGAATCACAATGCCAAAGTGCTGACTGGGGAAGATATCAGTCGTCACCGGTATGGGGTGGCTTCCCGACTTCGGTACCGATGGTTGGATGTGTATGGGGCATTTACCTTGGATAAGGTTCGTGATTTGCCCAAGGGGATGGACAAGACGTTTGACGATACCGCCACCGGCTTGACGGTGGAGGCACAAGCCCTGGCCACCGACCGGTTACTGTTAGGAGTCAGATATAACCATTTGGATGCGGGGGGGGTATTGGCCAACCGAAAAAGCGCTACCTTCCTGACACTCCAGATGAAATATTATCTTCGATCAAATATTGCGTTCACGATTCGGGACGATATCAATCTTCGGGCGAAAGAGGGCGGGACCCATGCGACCAGGAATTTGCGTAATGTGTTTAATGTGGGGATCAGTATCGTGTTTTAAAAAAGGCCAATGAGGAAGCGGCAAATCATATACGTTGTCGGTTGTGGGTTTTCACTATTCTGTTCAGTACTGACAGGGATGGCGGCGCCTTCTTCGGACCCCGACCCTCTCGTGCTCGAAGGGCGAAGGATCTATGAGCGCTCTTGTAGGGCCTGTCACGGTGAACTGGGAAAGGGTGATGGCCCGGCCGCGTTTTTCAATTCCGGACTTTCGGGGGCACGACCGAGGGACTTCACGGTCGGAAATTATAAGTATCGATCCACGGAATCGGGTGAATTTCCTACCGATCAAGATCTCATCCGCGTGCTGGATCAGGGTATTCCCGGGGTGATGCCCTCCTTTCGGGGGCTGGGGGAAACAGACCTTCGGAAGGTAGTGGTGTATATCAAGACCTTTGCCTCTGGATTTGAGCATACCGTGGAAAAAAGTGTGGTGGTTCTCCCGGCACCACAGATTCCCTCCAGTAGTTCCAGTATAGCCAGAGGACGGAAAGTCTATATGGCTTTGGGTTGCCAGTCCTGCCATGGGGTCCAAGGTGATGGAAAAGGTGAACTCGGGAAAGAGCGCGTGGATACCGAAGGGTTTCCGACACGATCTCCCGACTTTCGGTATCGATCAGAATTTCGAAACGGGTCTCACCCACAAGACGTGTTACGAACCTTGTGGACGGGATTAGATGGGACGCCCATGCCATCCTATGCGGTCCAATTTGAGGGCCAGGAAGCCGACGCCTGGCATTTGGTCAATTACCTGCTGTCGTTGTCTCAGGAGAAGTGACGTGGATGATCGTCGGTGGTTCTTTTCTTTTTTCGTACGTCCGGACCTTCCTTCCTCATTTCTGATTCCCTTACACAACTATCCCATTTTGGTGTGGGTACTTCCGTTGTTGATGTGCCTGGGACTGTTGGTTGGAGGCGCCGGTGTGGTTTTCGGAAAAGAACCCGTCGGGGTCATACGGGGGACAATATATTTGTCGAAAAAGATGCCCTCGCCGACATTGCATACCATCAGGGAAGATAGAGAGTACTGTGGGAACAATATTGCGATCCAGGCCGTCTCGGTTGTTGGTGCAAACAAGGCCTTGCAGGATGCCCTTGTGTATCTGGATGGTTCCTATTCTCAAACAGATTTTTCAGGTTTCAAGCGGAGGCATCAGATTACCAACGTCCGTTGCGCCTTCAGCCCACGTATTCTCGTCGCAAAGAAAGGGGATACCCTTGAGATCTTCAATCACGATCCCATTTTGCACAACACCCATATCTCCATGGGAAGGCGAACGTTCCTCAATGTGGCGCAGTTGCCGAATAATCGCCCCATCGTTAAACGCATCCGTAAAAAAGGGATGTATGCTGTGCAATGCGATAAGCATACGTTTATGAAGGCCCACCTCTGGGTCTTTGATCACCCATTTTTTTCTCTTTCAGATGAAACCGGAACCTTTGAGATTCAAGGAGTTCCTGTGGGCCATCATCGAATGCGGGTATGGCATGAAACCCTCGGCTCGTATGAACAATCCATCCAAGTTTTACCCGAGACTCCAACACGCGTCGAGATTTCCTGGCCTTAAGTGGGAACACCGTGAAGTTCTTCTTCAAAGGTTACGGGTTTCTTCCATTCCAGTCCTGAGGGTGCGTTTGAGTCGTCTGTGGAGTCCAAGGTGATCACTCAATCATCACAGCTTGTCGGTCGGCTCGTTTCCCGTTGGAAAGGAAGTGCCATATTTCGGGTGATCACGGTTTTGGTATGTTGCACGGGCATTACTCTTTTAACCTGGGCCTTCCTCATAGGATATATTCTGAATCAGAACCTGCAACAGACCTTTCAAGAAAAAGGGCTCGCGGTGGCCCGGACCTTTTCGACCATCGGCGCTGCGGCCATATTAGATAATCTTTTTCGTATTCAAGAGGCCATGATTCACTATGCCCAGGACCCTGATTTGATTCAATTAGAAGTGATCGATGCAGATGGGATGATTGTCGCCGCTCTTCATCCGAACAAAATTGGCACCGTGGTGACAACGACGGGATGGCAACAGACCAAAGCGGGTCAAGAAGAACAGGTCATGCTGGAACCAGCTTCCCGACAGAGTCAGGCCTTCGTCATTATCAAGCCATTGTGGGAGGAGGACGAAATCATTGCCTGGGTGAGGGTTGGATTTTCGCTGGAGCGTGTTCACCTGCAAGAACAACGTTTTTTAACCATCCTTATCGTGGCCGCCCTTTTGCTCGGTCTGATCAGTACCCTGGGCATTCGGATGGGTATTCGACAAATGCTTCCTATTTTGCGTGGGGTTGTCAACAAACTCGAGAAAGTCGGGACCGAGACCCAGCTTCGATTAGTCGAACGAGGACTTCCCCACCAACATGTCATGCCAGCTTCAGATACTGGGACGGGAGGCGAATTAGAGAAGTTAGCCGGAGTCGCGAGCCAATCCGTCGATTTATTGAAATCCCGTACGGTGGAGTTAGAGGAAATGATGCAGGCGATCGAACAAAAGAATCGAGAGTTAGCTCGTTTGGCCTCATTCCCTGAACTCAACCCCAGTCCGGTGTTGGAATTAGATGCCGATCATCGCCTTACCTATGTGAATCCGCAGGGCAACACCTTGTTCCCGGATTTGAAGGAAAAAGGGGTGCAACATGAACTGTTTCAGGGAGTCAAGGAATTTCAGGACATCGTCAAAAATAATCAAGATGCGACGATCATACGCGAATTGCGGTGCGGCACCAAGATATTTGAAGCCTGCATTTCTTATTTGGCCGATAGTCAAGTGATTCGCCTCTACCTTCATGATATGACGAAACGCAAACATGCTGAAGAACATGTTCGTGAAACGGCCTACAAATTAGAACAAAAAAATATGGAATTAGCTCAGGCTCGGGATGAAGCGGTGCTGGCAGGAAAGGCGAAAACAGAATTTCTGGCGACGATGAGCCATGAAATTCGAACACCGATGAATGGGGTGATAGGCATGACGGGTTTATTGTTAGAGACCACGCTCACTCCCGAACAATACAAATTAACCTGGGCTGTCCGAACATCCGGTGAAGCCTTGTTGACGATTATCAATGATATTCTCGATTTTTCAAAGATGGATGCGGGAAAATTCGAACTGGAGTGTGTCCCCTTTGATCTGCAGGTTTGTGTCGAAGAAGTCGTGGAGTTGCTCAGTGAGCGGGCGATTTCCAAGGGCCTGGAACTCACGAGTCTGGTCTACCCTTCGGTGCCGATCCAGATAGAGGGAGATCCGGGGCGGCTGAGGCAAGTATTGATGAATCTTGTCGGCAATGCCATAAAATTTACTGAAACAGGAGATGTGAGCGTCAAAGTTTTAGTGGAAGAGGATGAAGGGCCTGAGGTGCGATTGAGGTTTGAAGTCATTGATACCGGGATTGGTATTCCATCCGAGAAACATTCCGAGTTATTCGAGGCCTTTACGCAAGCGGACAGTTCAACGACGAGAAAATTTGGTGGAACAGGTTTAGGCCTGGCCATCTGCAAGCAAATCGTGGCGTGTATGGGTGGAGGCATGGGGGTGTCGAGCGAAGTCGGTGTGGGCAGTTGCTTTTGGTTCACTGTTCGGTTGAAGAAAACGTTTGCGACAAATATGCTTTCCTCCTCTCCGATGGATTTACGGGGGCTTCGGGTGTGTTGTGTGGATGATAATGAAACGAATCGCCTCTTGCTCTATGAGTACACCAAAGGTTGGGGAATGGAGGCACTGATGGTGGAAAGTGCTTCGTCGGCGTTGGCCATTTTAACGGATCATGCTCAACAAGGCCGGGCCTGTGATTTGGCTATCCTGGACATGCACATGCCTGAGTTGAGTGGGATCGATTTGGCCAAGGCCATTAAAGCCGATCCGGCGTTATCGAGTATGAAATTGATCATGTTGACCTCTATCGGGCTTCATGGCGATAGGGAATTGGCCGAGATTGTGGGGTTTGACGCCTTTTTAACCAAGCCTATACGAAAACGGGATTTGCAACAGTGTATTGGGGTGATCATGGGTCGGATTCAGCCAAATACTGAAGAATCACTTCCCCAATCCAGGGCGAGATCCCCTGCTCTTCAACCCTCATCATCTGGTGGCCCAATGGCGCGGTTGCTGGTTGTGGACGACCATGGTGTGAACCAACAATTAGCCAAACTGATGCTAGAAACCTTTGGCCATCAGGTCGATGTCGTGGAAAACGGTAGAGAAGCTTTGGAAGCTATAAGCCAGACTCCTTATGACCTCGTGTTCATGGATTGTCACATGCCCATCATGGATGGGTATGAAGCGACCGAGGAAATTCGCCGACGGGAAGGAAGGTGTCAGAATAAGTCGAAGAAGCTTGAAAATACGACTTGTTCGATGGAACCTTTTTCGCCTACTCCTCAACCACTCATCATCGTGGCCATGACAGCGAATGCCATGCCTGGAGATCAAGAGAAATGCTTGGCTGCGGGAATGAATGACTATCTGAGTAAGCCGATCAAAAGAGAGAGTCTCGAAGCTCTCTTAATAAAATGGCTTCCTAAAGATTTCGAAGAGAGTTCAGGGCGGGAACTCGAATTGCCGCTCCATCCCCCTGTGTCCTCCATTGAACCATCTCATCGTCATCCACCTGGATATTCGCTCCCTCTCAACGAGCAAATATTAAAAGAATGGGAGGTCATGGGAGGGGAGCCCTTTCTGGCTCAATTGGTCGAACAATTCGTACGGGATGCGACAACATGTGTGGATAGACTGCAAGAGGCGTTGGATTCCCAAAAGTCGGGAGATATCGAGGCGACGGCCCATGGCTTAAAGGGGATGACCAGGAATCTGGGGTTGGTTGCTCTGGCTCACATGGCAGAGAACATAGAAAAATTCGCTCAAGAAGGGAAGGTTCTTGAGGGGCTTTCCCTCTTGCCAGCCCTTCAGGATGAGTTTTCCAAAGCCAAAAAGATTCTCCATGACTTTCTGCCTAAGTCCTAAAGCGGTTTCACCGTTCTTCCTTCCTCCCTGGCCTGTGAATGGATAAGCCCTTTCAAGATGGGCAAACAGTGCCGTTTCCTGGCGACAGAGCGATGATCCTACCTTATCCGGTTTGATCTCCTTCGTCGATTTCGTTCCCCACATTGGGGTGGGCTGGATGCTCATGGGAGCCTGTGGGTCTTGCTTGCCACAGAGGGGTAATCTTAGTATGCTCACGACTATGCGAAAGGTTTCAGGATCATTCAGATTCTGATGGGGCAGAGGGATGGACATTCCAAGCGATATGAACAGGTGTCGGGAAGGAATCGATCGAATCGATGATCAAATCCTGGCCTTGTTGAACGAACGGTCTCAATATGTGATCCAAATCGGGCATTTGAAAAAACAAAAAGATTCGTCCGCCCACCTTCATACACAAGGGCGAGAAGTGGCCATCGTGGAACGGTTGATGAAGAACAACCCTGGACCATTTCCGAGCCAAGCCCTTCGTCCCGTGTATCGTGAAATTATGTCGGCCTCTCTTTCATTAGAGGGGGTGCAGACCATTGCCTATTTGGGCCCCCCAGCCACCTTTACCCATTTGGCCGCCATGCAGAAATTTGGGGAATCGGCAGAGTATGTCCCCGTGAATAGCATCAAAGCGGTCTTTGATGAAGTGGAAAGAGGGCGGATGCGTTTCGGGGTCGTCCCCATCGAGAATTCTACGGAGGGAGTGGTGAATCATACCCTGGATTTATTCGTCGATTCCCCCTTGCTTATTTACGGGGAAGTCATGCTTGAAATATCCCATCATTTCCTCTCAAAGGCGCAGAATCTTGAAGACATCAAAATTATTTATTCTCACCCGCACGCGATTGCCCAATGTCGGAATTGGCTGGAAACCCATTTGCCTTCGGTGGCGGTAGCCGAAGAGCCAAGTACCGCAAGGGCGGCCGAGAGATGTGTCAATGATCCTACGGCCGGAGCCATTGCCTCGGAATTAGCCGCACAATTGTATGGGTTGTCTATCCTGCGTTCTCGTATTGAAGACAACACACAAAATTTTACCCGTTTTTTAGTTTTGTCCCAACGGGGTGCCGAACAAACGGGTCGGGATAAAACTTCATTTATCGTGTCGGCCAAGGATCGGGTTGGGGCCTTGTATGATTTGATTCGACCGTTCTCCTCTCATGGGATCAGCATGACGAAAATTGAATCTCGTCCCACAAGACGTAAGGTTTGGGAATACCTGTTTTTCATGGATCTTGAGGGACATCAGGATGATGATCGGGTAAAAAAAGCCTTGGATGAAGTGAAATCTCGCTGCCTGTTCTTAAAGGTGTTAGGGTCATATCCTGCCCACCAATAATATTCTGATTTTCTTCACCTTTGGGAAGAACTGACAACTCACAGATGCATGAACAATCCCACAGGCTGGACAAGGACCGTATGGGACTGATGGCGATCAAACTTACCATTTCATGTGAGGAATAACCGTCATGCCCTTACGCGTTCATCCTACCATTGCATCCTTGCAGCCCTATTCCCCGGGTAAGCCTATTGAGGAACTGGAGCGGGAACTGGGTATTACCCAAGCCGTCAAGCTGGCCTCCAACGAAAATCCTTGGGGGCCATCTGCCAAAGCTCTTCAGGTTCTCCAGGATGCCTCGGCTTCCCTTCATCGGTATCCCGACGGTGGGGCGCATTATTTGCGACAGACCTTGGGGGAACGATGGAAGATTCCAAGTGAACAGGTCCTAGTTGGGAATGGGTCCGATGAAATAATCAGTTTATTAATCAAGGCCTTTATCTCCCCGGGAGATGAGGCCGTGATGGCCGACTTGACCTTTGTGATGTATAGGCTATCCCTACTAGGAGGGCATGGAGTCCCGGTTGAAGTCCCTTTGAAAGATTGGAAGCATGATCTTCATGCCATGGTTGACGCCATTACCGAGCGAACCCGTCTGCTGTTCATTTGCAACCCTAACAATCCAACAGGCACGATGCTTTCGGGCTCGGAAATCGCGGAAATACTTTCCAGAATCCCTGAACACATAGTGGTGGTGTTCGATGAAGCCTACTTTGAATATGTGCGACACCCGGAGTTTCCAGATTGCCTTGAGTATATACGTGATGGAAAACCCGTGGTGGTGTTACGAACCTTCTCAAAAATTTATGGACTAGCGGGACTGAGAGTCGGCTATGGTTTGACGACCCCAGAGATTGCTGGGATTGTCAATCGGGTTCGTCCTCCGTTCAACGTGAATAGTCTGGCGCAGGAAGCGGCTCGGGCTGCATTGGCTGATGAAGAACATGTGGCAAAAAGCCGTGCCATGAACGAAGCAGAAATGAAATTTCTAGAGGATGGTCTGGGTCGGTTGGAAATCATGCCTATTCCGAGTCAAGCCAATTTTTTGTATATGGACATAGGTCAAGATGGCAAAACAATCTATGAAGCCTTGCTTCGAGAAGGAGTGATTGTGAGACATATTCGAGGGACCATGATTCGAGTGACCGTGGGGCAACCCACGGAAAATCGTCGGTTCTTGGAAGCTCTCGAAGGCGTGTTGTCTCGAAAGGCTCGAGCGTAAGGTTTCGGCTCAAGGTCAATCGCATGATTATCGTCCTCAAACCTGAAGCGACAGAACAAGATATCGATCACTTAGTGGACCGTCTTCGTTCCCTAGGGTTGAAATCGCAAGTCACCAAAGGGGAGGAACGGACCGTGGTGGGGGTCATCGGGGACGAGCGGATCTTACAGGGGCAGCCCTTGACCGTCTTTCCTGGAGTGGAAAGCGTCACCCCTATTTTAGCGCCATGGAAAATGGTGAGTCGTGAATTTCAAAAGCAGGATTCGGTTATAGACGTTTCGGGCGTCAAAGTCGGTGGAAAGCGCCTTGCGATCATGGCCGGTCCCTGTGCGGTAGAAAAATTAGAGATCACGGTGGGTATTGCCAAGGAGGTGGCCAAGGGAGGAGCCGCGATTTTACGTGGTGGAGCCTACAAACCTCGGACCTCTCCCTATTCCTTTCAGGGTTTGGGTCAAGAGGGCCTGAATTTCTTGGCCGAAGCCAAACGGGAAACAGGTTTGCCGGTGGTGAGTGAAATTTTGGATGCTCGAGACCTTGGATATTTTCTTGAAAAAGCCGACATCATTCAAATTGGTGCACGCAACATGCAGAACTTTGAATTACTTAAGGAAGTCGGAGCCTACGACAAACCCGTCTTGTTAAAGCGGGGTCTGTCGGCCACGATTAAAGAGTTTTTGCTGTCGGCCGAATATATCATGTCTCGAGGGAATCAAAACGTCATGTTATGTGAGCGAGGCATCCGTACGTTTGAGTCTCAATATCGTAATACACTTGATTTAAGCGCCGTGCCCACCCTCAAAGACATGTCTCATTTACCCGTGATCGTGGATCCCAGCCATGCGACAGGAAATTGGAAGCTGGTGGCCCCAATGGCCAAGGCAGCTATCGCGGCGGGGGCAGATGGACTTTTGATAGAAGTCCATTCTAACCCAGAATGTGCCCTTTGCGACGGCGAAGAGTCCCTCAAGCCCGAGCGCTTTCAGGACTTGATGGGAGAATTAAAAAAGGTCGCGAATGCCGTCGGCCGTGAGCTCTGATGCCTTCCCGATAAGAAGCATTCATTTTTCCTCTCATGTCTGTCTCTTCTTCACAAGCTCTTTTTGAACAAGTCACGATTATAGGAGTGGGTCTCCTGGGAGGATCGCTCGGCCTTCTGTTGAAAGAAAAAAAACTTGCCCGTAGGGTCATTGGTGTCGGGCGACGAATTGAGAACCTTGAATTGGCCGTTCAGGTAGGGGCGATTGATAAGTTCGTCTTAAATTCCCGCCAAACGATCGGGCAGTCCGACCTGATCGTCTTAGCCACTCCGGTTCATACCTATCTCACCCACATTCAAGAGTGGGGCCAGGACCTGTCCCCTGGAGCCATCGTGACCGATGTGGGCAGCGTAAAAGGGCAATTAGTCTTGGATGTGGAATCCGCTCTGCCTTCATCAACCTTTTTTGTCGGTGCTCACCCAATCGCGGGGAAAGAGAAATCGGGGGTGGCGTATTCTGAGTCCACCTTGTTTCAGGGTTCACGCTGTATTCTTACGCCAACCCCTCATACTAACCCTGAGGCCTTGAAGCGAATTCAATCATTGTGGAAGGCCACGGGATCTCATGTAATGAACCTGGACCCCATGGTTCACGATTGGATTTTGGGCGCAGTCAGTCATCTTCCACATGTTGTGGCGTTCGCCTTGATGCAGACATTGGAATCCTTGCAAGAACGTAATCCGGAAGCCCAGGAGTTACTCACTTTTTCAGGAGGGGGACTGCGTGATACCTCACGAATTGCGGCCAGCTCTCCTGAAATGTGGAGAGATATTTGTTTGGCGAATGGGAAGAATATTTCGGAAATGATTGATCTGTACATCAAACATCTTCAGGACTTTAAGGTAGCTATCGAAGGACAGAATTCTGAAGGCTTGTATTCTGCTATTGAGCAGGCGAAAGATATTCGGGAACGCTTAACATGAGTCAACTCACGATTTCTCCTGCAAAGGGTCCTCTTAGAGGAACGGTCATGGTTCCGGGGGATAAATCCATCACACATAGGGGGTTAATCCTTGGAGCGCTGGCTGAAGGGACGACCACTATATCAGGATACAGTCATGGGGAAGACTGTCTGAACACGTTAAAAGTTATTCGTCAGTTGGGGGTAGAAGTTGATGGGGATGCTCACTCGCTTCTGGTCAAGGGAAAGGGACTAAGGGGGTTGTCCGAACCACCGTCTATTTTGGATTGTGGAAATTCCGGGACAGGGTTACGGCTGCTATCAGGTGTGTTAGCAGGGCAAAATTTTTTTTCGGTACTAAGTGGAGATTCGTCTTTACGAAATCGGCCCATGAAACGAGTCGTGACGCCTTTGCGAGAAATGGGCGCAGAAGTCTCTGGAAGGCAAGGGGGAGCATTCGCACCTCTGGCTTTCAATGGACGAGAGTTACGAGGCATTCATTATCAATCTCCTGTCGCGAGTGCTCAGATAAAATCTTGTGTGTTATTGGCTGGTTTATCGGCCATAGGAACCACCGTGGTAGAAGAGCCGAGCCGATCTCGTGACCACACTGAACGATTGTTTGCCTACTTAGGGATTCCCATCAAGGTTTCCGATCATAGGGTTTCGATCGAGGGAAAGAATACTTTCGAGGGGAAACCGATCGTGGTTCCCGGTGACATTTCTGCGGCGGCATTTTTTATGGTTGCGGCCTCCCTCGTTCCAGGCTCGGAGGTGTTCATCTCGAATGTGGGGCTTAATCCGGAACGAACGGGGATTTTAGAGATCCTTTTAAGCATGGGTGCTGACATAACGGTATCGGAGTTACGGGAAGTGTCTGGTGAACCCGTGGGTGATATGCGCATTCGGGCAGCCAGACTAAAGGGATTGACCATCGGGGCGGATATGGTGCCTAAAACCATCGATGAGTTTCCGGTTTTGTGTGTCGCGGCGGCGTTTGCTGAAGGGCAAACACGGATTACCGATGCTCAAGAACTGCGAGTGAAAGAAACAGATCGGATCCATGCCATGGCCACCCAATTGAAGAAATTGGGTGTTGCTATCGAGGAACGGGCTGATGGTCTTCTTATCGAGGGAAATTCCAGTTTGGTGGGAGGTGATTGCGAAAGTTTTGGGGATCACAGGGTGGTCATGTCCCTGGCTGTGGCAGGGCTGATGGGAAGGACCCAGACAAGGATTGATGATGTGGATTGTGTGGAAACATCCTTTCCAGGTTTTTATGGTAAACTATTGGAATTATTGACAAATTCCGAATGACTATTATAATGATTTCAATTCTTGAAAGAATAAGGAGGAAGGGGCCGTTCCACGTCCATTACTGATTACGATCGACGGTCCTGCCGGGGTCGGGAAGAGTACGGTTTCTAAATGTCTAGCCAAACGATTAGGGTATGCCTACCTAGACACTGGGGCCTTATATCGTGCTTTAGCATGGAAAGTTCACCAAGAGCACATTGATCCTCAAGATATCAGCCAAATTCAGGAACTGCTTTCACGAACCAATGTGAAATTAATTTCGGAGCCGGAAGGCTTAACTGTCCAGGTTGATGATCAAAAGATAGCCCAAGAAGATCTTCGTTCTCCTATCATAAGTCAGTTGGCCTCATCGGTTGCTTCACTTCCACTTGTCAGGGAATGGTTATTGCCTATTCAACAAGAGATGGGCAAATCAGGGTGTGTGGTCGCAGAAGGCCGGGATATGGGGACCCGGGTTTTTCCTGAAGCGGACCTCAAGTTTTTTCTGGATGCGGACTTAGAGATTCGAGCGATTCGCAGGCAAAAAGAAGAGATTCAAAAGGGTGTGGTCCTGGACCTGCAAACGGTCAAAAATGATATGCAAATTCGAGATACCCGGGATCGAACCAGAGAAGTGGATCCTTTACGCCCAGCCCATGGAGCTAACATTATCGATACCTCTCGGCAATCGATCGAAGAAGTAGTGAGTTCGATGATTTCTCGCATTATGGAAGTTTCGTGAGTGGTCTAGTCTATGGGTGTTTATGGGTTCTCTTTAATGGGTTAGCCAGGCTCCTTCTTGATTTTAAGGTCATAGGTGCTAAAAATTTTCCAAAAAATGAAGGAATCATCGTTGCCGCAAATCATGCCAGCTATTTTGATATTCCCTTGCTTGGGTGTGCCGTTTCGCGTCGAGTATTCTTTTTAGGAAGGGCCAACTTATTTCCCTATCCTTTTGTAGGCTGGGCGTTAGAAAAATTAGGGTGGATTCCCTTAAAAACCCATCGGTTAGATCGAAAAGCGTTTGGAACCGCTATTTCGCTTTTAAGCAAAGGAAAACCCGTAGTTATTTTCCCTGAGGGAAGTCGGACGGTGGATGGGAAGTTGCAGCCAGGTAGGCCAGGAATTGGTTATTTAGTGGCTGAATCCCGATGCCAGGTGATTCCTTTGTTTATTTCTGGTACCTTTAAGGTTCTGCCCGTACGGGCCAAATGGCCTCGGCGGTTTCCTGTTTCCGTGGTCATAGGAAAACCTATAGATTTTTCAGAAGAATTTGAGGAACTTGCAGACTCTAAGACATTTTATGAAAAAGTTTCCTACTCTGTGATGGATCAAATCCAAAGTTTAGGAGAAGTTTCTTCTTCAAGGTCAGGAATTTCGTAAAACACGAACGAGAGAATGGACACCAAATACTCACCCTTTAACCCACCCAATTCTGCTGGAGGTACTTTTTCCGGATGACTACGTTAACTACACAACCTGAACCCATGGATCGGCAAACCCTCGCGGCTTTGTACGATGAAACGTTTAAAAACATAGAAGAAGGGACGATCACCGAAGGGCGGGTCGTCGATATCCAGCGAGACCGCGTCGTGGTGGACATCGGGTACAAATCAGAGGGAATGATACCTGCGGACCAATTTTCTCAGGAGGAATTAGAGGGTTTGTCCGTGAACGATCCTGTGCAGGTGTATATCGAACAATGTGAAGATGCTGATGGCAATTTGCTCCTGTCGAAAGAAAAAGCCGACAAAATGAAGGTGTGGGAAGATCTGGAGGTTGCCCATAAGGATGAAAAGCAAGTTCAGGGGAAAGTCATCTCTCGAATTAAAGGGGGGATGATCGTGGATATCGGGGTGAAAGCCTTTTTGCCCGGATCTCAGATTGATTTAACCCCTGTTCGAGATCTTGATGGTTTGGTAGGAAAAACATTTAATTTCAAGATTATCAAAATTAATCATCGACGAGGAAACGTCGTGGTTTCACGCAGGGCTCTCCTCGAAGAGACGAGGGATAAACGACGTCAATCGACCTTGTCGACGTTGGCGGAAGGCCAATTGATCGAAGGAACGGTCAAGAATATCACGGACTATGGGGCGTTCCTCGACCTGGGTGGAATCGATGGGCTTTTGCATATCACCGATATCTCCTGGGGCCGTGTGGGGCATCCCTCCGATATGTTTTCTATCGGAGACCGAGTTGAGGTTCTTGTCCTGAAGTATGATCGTGAAACCGGACGGATTTCACTCGGTGTGAAACAAAAGACCCCTGACCCCTGGACCCAGGTCGAAGAAAAATATCCGGAAGGAAGCCGTGTGAAGGGGAAGGTGGTCAGTTTGACTGATTATGGAGCCTTTGTCGAGTTGGAGCCCGGTGTGGAGGGTCTGGTTCATGTCTCGGAGATGTCCTGGACGCACGAAGTCCGCCACCCTTCCAAAGTTGTGTCTGGGGGAGAAACCATCGAAGCCCAGGTACTTCATGTTGATCAACATAGCCGGAAGATTTCTTTAGGCATGAAACAAACAGCCGCTAATCCCTGGGATATCATCGAGGAGAAATACCCTGAGGGAACTCAGATTGAAGGGAAGGTCAAGAGCGTGACAGATTTTGGGGCGTTTGTTGGGCTCGATGAAGGAGTTGATGGGTTGATTCATATTTCAGATATGTCCTGGACCAAACATATCAAACACCCCTCGGAATTATTTAAAAAAGGGCAGTCCGTAAATGCGGTCATCCTAAAAATAGATAAGGAAAAAGAACGACTTTCTTTGGGGTACAAACAATTGGTGACTGATCCCTGGGCTTCGGAAATTCCACAGCGCTACCATGTGGGAGAGACCGCGACCGGACAGGTTTCTAAGGTGGCAGACTTTGGGGTCTTCGTGGAATTAGATGGGGGAGTCGAGGGCCTCATTCATGTGAGCGAAATCGGTCCAGACGTGCAAGATCGCCTTGAGGAGAAATTTACATCTGGGCAAGAAGTCGTAGCTAAGATTGTCAAGGTGGATTGTGAGGATCGGAAGATCGCGTTAAGTCTTTGGGAGCATTTGAAGGACCTTGAACAGAGCGAAGTCGAGGAATTTAATACGACTCAGGGAAGCGTCGATCAAAGTTTAGGACGAGTCGTGCAGGGAAACGAACCGGAGGAAACGATTAAAGAATCAGGGGAAGGAGAGGCATAACCATTCCATTTTTGGAGTGTAGGCGTTGATGGTACATTCTCATAGAGATGTCCGATCATGAGGCGCGAAGGCTATCCTCGGTGGAAACGGGTGATGTGGATGTTCCTGGGAGGGTTTTTTGTCTTCCTGATCGGAAAAGCACTCATTCCAGACTTTTTGGAAGCTGCGAAAGAGGGGGTAGCCATCGTCCGGGTAGAAGGCCCCATTCTTGATTCACATCAAACGGTGGAAGAACTGAAATCGTTCGGGACTGATCCCTTAATCAAAGCCATCGTGATTCGGATTGATAGTCCAGGAGGAGGAGTCGCACCCTCTCAAGAGATTTATAATGCGGTTAAACGAATAAGAAAAGAGCAGAATAAAGCCGTGGTGGCCTCTATGGGGACCGTAGCGGCTTCAGGTGGCTATTACATCGCCGTAGCCACCGACCGTATTTTGGCGAATCCTGGTACTCTTACGGGGAGTATCGGGGTGGTTATGCAGTTGGCCAACTTTCAGGAGTTGATGGAGAAGATTGGGGTCAAAAATATAGTGGTCAAAAGCGGAAAATTTAAAGATGTGGGTTCGCCTTTTCGACCGATGCGTGAGGAAGAGCGTCAATTACTCAAAGCCGTGATGGATGATGTACACAGGCAATTCATCGAAGCCGTAGCAGACGGGCGATCGTTGGATGCATCCGAAGTGGAGCAATTTGCCGATGGTCGAGTTTTCACCGGGCAACAAGCCAAATCGATTCTGCTCGTCGATGATTTGGGTGATTTGCAGGATGCCATCAAGCTTGCGGGGGAATTAGGAGGCATAGAAGGTGAGCCTCGCGTCGTGGAAACGGCGGAACCATTTTCGTTCAGAGAATTTTTGGAAAGTAAGATGTTCGGAAGGGTTGGGTCCCTGAATGTTCTACCCTTTTGGACCCCTTTACTCTATCTTTGGGTGGCTTAGCCAGGCGAAGTTCTAGGTCTGATGAATGGGCCTTTGTTTATTCAAATAAGGAGGGTTGGATGACAAAAGCGGATCTCATCGAGAAATTGGCCGAAAAGGCTCCCCAATTAAGCCGGCGACAGGCTGAATTAGTGGTCAACACCATTTTCGATTCCATCCGAGACTCGCTCAAGCGAGGAGAGAAGACCGAAATTCGGGGGTTTGGAAGTTTTCGTTTACGGCACCGTCAGACGAAGGAGGGACGAAATCCTAAGACTGGTGAGGCGGTATCTGTGCCCGAAAAACGGATGCCCTTCTTTAAGGCCGGTAAGGAGATAAAAGAACTGTTGAACCCAGAGGGAGCATCAACCTAAGCCGTCTTCAATTGTCATGAGTGAACCGTCACCGACCATTCAAGATCTTCCTTGGACCGAGGAAGCCCTATCCCGCTTAGAACGCGCACCGGTGTTCCTTCGAGGGATGGTTCGCCGATTAGCCGACAAGAAAGCTAAGGAACTTGGCTATACGCAAATTACCGCCGAAATCCTGGATCAATTTAAACAACAAATGATGGGGCAAATGGGCGGCGAAGCCGGTATGTCTCAAGCGGCAGAATCCATGGCCGCCGGAAAGTTGCCTTGGACTGCTGAAGCTAAAAAACGGTTAGACACGATTCCTGAATTTATGCGGAGTATGATTGCGAACATTGCTGAAGATGTGGCCAAGGAGCGTGGACACATGGAGGTCAATGTTGAATTATTCGAAAAGGTAGAAGCCTTAGGAGATTTGAAAGAGCAGGTTGGGCCTCCTTTAGAATGGACAGATGATGCGTTAGCCGTGTTGCAACAAAAAATCGAGCACTCTCCTCCCATGGCCAAGGAGTTTGTGGCGGATATGCTCAAGCATGATGCCGAAGATCTCGCACGAGAGCAGGGGATGACCAATATCGATGCCGAAGCCTTACGCCGCCTGTGGGAAACTCCTCAATCGCAGGTGGCTTGGACGGATGAGGCATGGAAACGCCTTCAAACTTCCCCGGATTTTGTTCGCAGTGGTATTCGAAAGGCTGCTGAGCGTCGAGCAAGAAAGCTGGGCCTTCAAGAGATTGATTCTGATCATTTGACCGTGTTTCGGAATGAGGCCATGATGAAAGCCGTCAAGCGTATTAGAGCCTTTGGGTACAAGGAACTCACCTTCGATGCGTTTGATGATGCCCTTGGGAAAGTCAAACGCTTAAAGGGGAATGACCAAGCGGAGCAACGCTTGGAAGAGATTCGAGATTATATGAAGACCAAACCTGACGTGGGGGTGCTCGGCGAGGAATTGATGGGGCGCTTCCGAAGTTACTTAAAAGGGGAAGGGAAGTTATAAATCTTTCATTCGAGATTGATCGGACCTCCTCACCCACCCGCTCTCTTCATTCCTTCGTCGCTCCCATAGCTCCCATTTTTGCGAGTTGATCCACTAAATCGTTTTCAGGATTTCCTGAGTGTGCTGCCACTTTTACCCAATGTATCACAAGCTCTGCCTGTTGGACGGTGTGGGCATAAGCTTTCGTGAAGGGGAGCTTGGCTTTCCAGGCTCCCGTAGCCCAACTTTCCAACCCTTGGTAATCATAGTAGAGGGTCACTTCTGTGACTCCTGTTTTTTTGCACCATTCTAGAGCTTTGAGGATTCCAAGAATTTCTCCTGCTACATTTCGATGTTCTGAGGCTTCGGAGGGGATGTCATTCCCGAAATCTCGGTGAATTTCTTGTCCATTCCGTTTGACCAAGAGCCCCCAACCCAAAAGGAGGTCTTCTCCGGAGCTGGGTATACAGGACCCATCCACCCATATTTCTATTTCAGGCTTACCGGGTTGAGAGGGAGGGAGGCTTTGGGGGGTGTGTTGAGCTCCCCGTATAAAGTCTTCAGCCTCTTGTCGACTCTGAAAGGATTTATATTCGGCACCGGAGAATTGATAAATTTGATTGCGGCAATCCTCCCAATTGGAATAGATCCCTGGTGAGCGGCCCTTGCGAACGGCATAATACTTCATCGTTACACATCATTTTGTTGATAAGGTTAACGAAAGTGGATGCTGAAGAGTGATTAAGGACAACTCGATCATTGGGATGTTCCTGGGCGCTTTGGACGTATGCATTAGGGATTTCTGCCCCCCTGTATTTTTTGTATTTTTGAGTTGGCTTCCACGATATTGGCTGAATACTTAGGATTATTCTCCGCTAAAATTAAAAAGGTTTCATATTCTTGTTTGGCCCGTTTGGGATTGATGGTTTCAAGAGCTTTAGCCAAGTTGAATCGGGCTTGTACGTTATTGGGTTGTAAAGCAAGGGCCCGTTCAAAAGTCTCAACAGCTTTAGGAAACTCTTCTAGTTGGTTGAACACTGTTCCCAAGCTATTCAACATAGTCGCTGAGTACGGTTCCAGGGCGAGAGCCTGTTGGATATGTACCTGAGCTTTGGGTAGTTTGCCTATGGACAAAAGAGCAAGCCCTAATCGATGGTGGGCTTCTGCTGTTTGTTTTTCATTGGGTAGTCCGAGGTCAAGGGCTCTCTGATAGGCTTCAATCGCAATATGAGGTTCTTTTTTCCCACAAGAACTAAATAAGGCAATTTCTCCTCTGGCAAATTGCTGAAGGCCTAAGAATTCTTTTGAAGAATTAGAGGAAGATTCCCCGTTTTTAGCGGAGGTAGGAGATGTAAACGTGGGTTCCACGTAGGTCAAGAATTTTGGATGCCCACCGTCAAGAAGGGGTTCATAGGGATCAAGGAGGAATACGGCGATGACCAGATGATCTTCTTGGCCCTTTGTATGCCGGATGAAATATTGGTGAGTGGTCGTTCGTTCCCCTGTGCGATACAGTGTGGCAGAATCAGGGGCTTTCCCCCGCAAGAGCTCAGCAGAATTGAAGTAAAACTCTCGGGCTGGAGGAAGCTTAGACAAGGTCTCTCGTAATGTTGGATAGGGATCAAGGTCGAGACCGTGAGGATAGGCGGTAATCACCCCTACCAAAATACCATCTTCATTAAACATAAACCATTGGCCTTGCCTGTCTGGAGAAAACACTTCCTGGAATACTTCCGTCCCACTCCCCCACGGGACCTCATTGACAGCATGGCGTAACCAGGTGGATGTGGCGGTAGTTTTGTTATCACATAATTTTTCCTTCCCCAATAGGGTTAAATCACTTTCTGATGGAGGGAGAGGATTTGGAGGGGGTGGGGTACTTCCGCAATGCGTGAGCGATACACAGAATAACACCAAAAGGCATCGTGAGAGAAAAGGTAACGGATGATGGGGGCCATAATAAGGAGCAAGCCCCCGAGTCCGACAGGAATTTGGTGGGTGTTGAGAAAACATGCGATCCCTGGTTAATCGGGAGAATGTTTTTTCAGCCCTCGTAGGGTATGAAGGAACACGTCGGTTGGGGATGGAGGCCCATGGTGGGCGATACTGGGATCGAACCAGTGGCCTCTGCCGTGTGAAGGCAGCGCTCTCCCACTGAGCTAATCGCCCAACCCCATGAATTTATCACAATGCTTTCAGGGGAGCAATGAATCTGTCTGCTACTATCTTTGGTTTTCCTTGACGGTATAGGAAATGGTGGAGTAGGCTGAAAACATCTGGTTCATCCACTATCTATCAGGGGGTGTATGATGGATAAACAAGAACGAAATGCCCAGCCCAAGAAGTCAGATTCTGTTCACGAATCAGAAGAGGTTCAACCTGATCCTCAGGTGGCGGAGATGGGTGAGAAGTTGAAAGAAGAAATGGATGATTTGGTGGATGAAATCGATAAGGTTCTGGAAGAAAATGCTGCTGAGTTTGTGAAGAATTATGTCCAAAAAGGAGGGGAATAGCCTGCCTGCCTCTTTTTTGTCCTAGTTTCTCCTTCCCCCTGCACTCTCCATTCCCTGGTTCTCTTCTCAATCCGATCAATCTGACTGGAAATGACCGTGTAACGGCAGTGCGTATTTTCTCGTCGGTTCGTTTCAAGCTTTAAGGAGCTGCTCCAGTCGTTTCCCAGTGACTGGAATCTTCGATCGATGAATACCCGGAAAAACAAAGCGGAAATGGGAATATTTTGGTATGATTTTTAGAATCCGAAGAGGGACGAATGCGCGAGGGAGGATATGACGACTGAAAGTATGAGAGATATTGATGAACTCCTTCATGAGATCATCGCCTACAACCCTGAAGCGGACACGAAAATCATTCGCCGGGCTTATATGTATTCAGCCAAAGCGCATGATGGGCAAACCCGTCAAACCGGAGAGCCTTATGTTCATCATCCATTAGCTGTCGCTGGAATTTTGAGCGATTTGAAATTAGATGTTCCGGCCATCGTCGCCGGCCTTCTTCATGACACCCTGGAAGATACGGTTGCGACGAGGAGTGATCTGGAGAAGGAATTCGGGGAAGATGTGGCACGACTGGTTGAGGGAGTCACCAAAATAGGACAAATTCCTTTTAAAACCTATGAAGAGAAACAGGCTGAAAATTTCCGGAAAATGGTTCTCTCCATGGCGGACGATATTCGGGTGGTGTTCATTAAATTGGCAGACCGTCTTCACAACATGCAAACCCTAGAAGCTTTATCAGATGCTAAACGAATAAAAATTGCCAAGGAAACGATGGAAATTTATGCGCCCCTGGCGAATCGCCTTGGAATGAGTTGGATCAAACAGCAGTTGGAGGATTTGTGCTTCCAGTATTTACAACCCGATGCCTATTCCTTGCTGAAGGTCCGTTTGGCCAAGAGGGATGATGAACGTCAGACGTATATACAAACGTTAATCAGTTTGGCCCAACAAAAACTCCAAGAGGCTGACCTTCCCGGTCAAATTGACGGGCGCCCGAAGCATCTATTCAGTATCTATCAAAAAATGGAGCGTCGATCGGTTTCCTTCGATGAAATTTATGATTTAACGGCCATTCGAATCGTTACCGACACGAAGATGAATTGTTATGCCATCTTGGGTCTCATCCACTCCATATGGCCCCCGGTTCCAGGACGATTCAAAGATTATATCGCGACACCCCGATTAAACTTGTATCAATCCCTTCACACCACCGTGGTTGGGCCTCAGGGTGAATACGTCGAATTTCAAATTCGCACGGCCGATATGCATCGGATCAATGAATACGGGGTCGCGGCTCACTGGCGCTATAAAGAATCGGCCCAAATGGTTGGGCGAGACGAAGAAGTGTTTAGTTGGTTGCGACAATTCGTGGAATGGCATAAGGATCTGACGGATAATCGGCAATTCATGGATTCGGTGAAATTAGACTTATTTCATGACGTCGTATTCGTCTTTACGCCGAAGGGTGAAGTGAGGGAAGTTCCGGTGGGGTCGACACCCGTTGATTTAGCCTACTCCATTCACACGGAAATCGGAGACCATTGTGTGGGAGCGAAGATCAATGGAAAATTAGAGCCCCTCCGTTATGAATTGAAAAGTGGAGATATGGTGGAAATTTTAACTTCTCCCTCGCAAGTTCCACACCGGGGTTGGTTGAAGTATGTTCGAACTTCCCGAGCCAAGACGAAAATCAAGCATTGGTTTAAAGTGGAAGAACAGAAAAGAGCCCTGGAGCTCGGCCGTCGGCTTTTGGAGCAAGAATTACGAAAGCACCATCAACCCGTTGCCCAAACCTTAAAATCAGAACGATTGTTATCGATGGCTAAAACCAAAGGGTGTGACAGCATTGATGAATTAATCCGTTTAGTCGGCTATGGACGAATCTCCTCTGATCAAATCGTCAGTCACTTTGAATCGAAGGGGGAGGTGATTAAGCGAGAAGAAATTGCCAAGCAGGATCTTTCAGCACCCCAGAAGGGGGTAGGAAGGACTTGGACGGAAGGATCCGTGAAATTCAAGGGCGTTCAGGATGTGCTTATGCAATTGTCCAAATGCTGCAGACCTGTTCCGGGTGAGTTAATTCGTGGGTATATCACTCGTGGTCGGGGGCTCACGATTCATTCGATTGATTGTCCGAACTTTCTTTCCCTGGAATGGGATCACAACCGAGTGGTGGATGTGGAGTGGGATGCGGACGGTGAAGGCCGGTATTCGGTGGATGTTTCTGTGTTAACTCTCGATCGTCCAGGTGTTTTGGCTAAAGTCTCGGCTAGTATTTCCCAGGCTCAAGCGAATATTACGAGAGCAGAAATTTCTACCCGTGAGGATCGTAAAGCCGTTTTGGATTTTGTGATTGAAGTGAAAAACACCTCACATTTAGAGCAGATTTTACAGGAGATCCATCGTATAGAGGGGATTCTTTCAGCAAAACGGGTGAGAGGGTGGTAGGTGAAAATTTTTAGAGAAGAGGTTGTTGGGGGTTCAGAAAGGAAGAGAATTTTTAGGGAAAGAAAGCGTCAGAAGTGTTCCGGGCGTTAACTGGAGTTTTTTTGCCATCCCCGCGTTTATCTCCAGAACGTAGCGTGATTTTTTATGTGAATGGTATCTCGGGCAGCCATCATCTTGCCTGGTGCAAATCGGCACAGCAGGTTGGATATAGATGATTCTTCCAGTTTTCTCCATCCATATGATGTCTAATGGAATCTTTGTATTTTTCATCCAAAACGTCCAATACCCCAATTCCGGAAATTTAAAGATCATACCGTGATCCGGAGCCAGGGAGGTTCGGAACATCAGTCCTTCCGCCCGTTTGTCTGGAGTGTCGGCAATTTCTGCGTAAATCGTAGCGCCTTGAGGAGTCGTGATGGTTGCCAACCCCCCACCGGAAATTATGCCTCGCGAAGGTTCTGGGCCTGCCCCAAAGGCATTATGAAGGGAAGCAAAAACCAGCAATACTGTCCCAATGATAATGTTTGAGCGGTGAATAGTGTCAGAATGTTTAGTCGGTTTTCCCATGTGGCCCTCGAGAATGCATTTTCAAAAATTTCCCAGCAATGTGTCTGGTTCTATGGGCCAATGTCAAATTCCCCGATTCTCTAAAAATCTCCAGATAAATAGTTAAAAATTCAAGACTTGACCCAAAGGTATTGGGAAATTATAATACTCGGTTTACAGGTAGGAGAAGTGTGTGCTGCCCAAACCATTAATGGTTATATACTAGGTAAAAGCTAGGGTTGATTGTGTCTGCAGGGGTTGTGGTGTGTCTAGTTTGCCTTCACCTCAAAGGCATCTTCTCTGTACCCAATAATAATGAGATAAGTCATAGACGGGTTATTGAATAAAGCCCCATTCACTCATAATGGGCAGGTACCCAAGCGGTCAAAGGGGGCAGACTGTAAATCTGCTGCCATCGGCTTCCAAGGTTCGAACCCTTGCCTGCCCACCATTGACTGTTTGAAAGAAAAAGTTAATGAAGCAAGGTGAGATGTTCCTTGGCAGAGGGGAATATAACCGCATTCTATAGTAGGAAAGCATTTCGAAAGACATTAATCGGGATTTGGCTGCATCGAGTGCTGCGGGGGTAGCTCAGTGGTAGAGTTCCAGCCTTCCAAGCTGGCTGTCGCGGGTTCAAATCCCGTCCCCCGCTCCAAATTTTCAGAAAGCTTTTTGATAGGCAAACATATTAATGAATCGAATCAGTGAGTTCTTGTTTTCTTGGTTGGCGAGTTCTATGAGCCCATGTAGCTCAGTCGGTAGAGCACGTCCTTGGTAAGGACGAGGTCACGCGTTCGATTCGCGTCGTGGGCTCCATAAAGGGAAGCAGGAGACAGTCTTTCTTAAATCGGTAAGGAGAGAGGGTTATGGCGAAGGCGAAATTTGAACGGAAGAAGCCTCACTTGAATGTGGGGACGATTGGGCATGTGGACCATGGCAAGACGACCTTGACCTCGGCGCTGACGAAAGTGATGGGGGATCAAGGCAAAGCGACCTTTGTCTCGTATGATGATGTGGCGAAGGCGAGTGAAAGCCAGGGGCGGCGGGATCCGACGAAAATTTTGACGATTGCGATTTCGCACGTGGAGTATGAGACGGACAATCGGCACTATGCGCACGTGGACTGTCCGGGGCATGCGGACTACGTGAAGAACATGATCACGGGGGCGGCGCAAATGGATGGAGCGATCCTGGTGGTGAGTGCGGCGGATGGGCCGATGCCGCAAACGCGGGAGCATATTCTGTTGGCGCGCCAGGTGGGGGTGCCGTATATCGTGGTGTTTTTGAATAAAGCGGATAAGGTGGAAGATAAGGAATTATTGGAGTTGGTGGAGTTGGAAGTGCGGGAGTTGTTGAGCAAGTATGGGTTTCCGGGGGATGATGTGCCGGTGGTGATTGGCTCGGCGATCAAGGCGATCGAAGAGGATCAGAGCGAGATTGGGGTGGCGTCGATCATGAAGTTGTTGGAGGCGGTGGATACGTACATTCCGACGCCGGAGCGTGCGATTGATAAGCCGTTTCTCATGCCGATCGAGGATGTGTTTACGATCAGTGGGCGGGGGACGGTGGTGACGGGTCGTGTGGAGCGGGGGCAAGTGAAGGTGGGCGATGAGATTGAGATCGTCGGCTTGCGCGAGACGCAGACGACGACCGTGACCGGAGTGGAGATGTTCCGGAAGGTGTTGGATGAAGGGCAGGCGGGCGATAATATCGGGGCATTACTGCGGGGGACGAAGAAAGAGGATGTGGAGCGGGGCATGGTGTTGGCGAAGCCGAAGAGTATCACGCCGCATACGAAGTTTAAGGCGGAGGTGTATATCTTGACGAAGGAAGAAGGGGGCCGGCATACGCCGTTTTTCAAGGGGTATCGGCCGCAGTTCTATTTCCGGACGACGGACGTGACGGGCATCGTGGAGTTGGAAGCGGGGGTGGAGATGGTGATGCCGGGCGACAACGTGTCGTTTACGGGGGAGTTGATCTCGCCGATTGCGATGGAGCAAGGGGTGCGCTTCGCGGTGCGGGAAGGAGGCCGGACGGTCGGGGCCGGCGTGGTCACGGAAATCTTGGCATGAGTAAGCGTGAGAACATTTGGTCATAAATCTGAGGTTAAACCATGCGGGTGATTATTTCGCTGGCTTGCGGCGATTGCAAGCGTCGTAATTATTCTACGATGAAAAATAAAAAGAATGATCCTGAGCGATTGGAAGTCAAAAAATATTGCCGGTTCTGTCGGAAGCATGTCCCTCATAAAGAGGTCAAATAAGTCTTGGATGCAAAGAGTTGTTTGATAGGGTGTTTGGATGGAGGGGCATAGTGTCAACGGCTAGCACGTCGGTCTCCAAAACCGAAAGTCCGGGTTCGAATCCTGGTGCCCCTGCCAGAAGCCCTATCCAGACTGCAGTATAAGGTTGGGAAGAATGGATGGAGAGTCCAGGTGGGAGTGTGGTGAGGGAATAAGAAATGTTTAAAAAGCTTTGGTCTTCAATCTCGGAGTTTTTATCTGATGTAAGGGGTGAACTTAAGAAAATTTCTTATCCCACTAAATCAGAAACAATCGGATCTACTACGGTGGTTCTGTTGTTTTCTTTGATCATGTCCATCTATTTGTCAGTGGTGGATTCATTTCTCGTTTGGTTGATTAGCCGCGTAATCTAAGGGTCAAAGAAAGGAACTCATGGCGAGTCATTGGTATGTCATTCACACCTATGCGGGGTATGAAGGTAGGGTAAGAACGGGAATCATGGAAAGGGCGAATCAATTAGGTATGTCGGAGTATGTGGAGCAGGTTCTCGTTCCGACAGAGGATGTGGTGGAGTTTAAGGAGGGCAAGCGCCGAGCCTCCAAAAGAAAATTCTTTCCAGGATATGTGTTATTGGAATCCAATGGACCTTTGAGTGACGAAGTGATGACCATGATCAAAGAAACCCCAAAGGTGACGGGATTTGTCGGAGGGGGTGCGCGCCCAATCCCCCTGGATCCCGAGGAAGTGAATACACTCTTAAAACAACTCGAATCGGGGGTGTCGGCTCCTCGAGAGCTGGTGCATTTTTCAAAGGGGGATAGTGTCAGGATTGTTGATGGGCCATTTTTGGGCTTCAATGGGTTGGTCGATGAAGTTGATCAAGATCATGGCCGGGTAAAGGCCCTCGTCAGTATTTTTGGTCGTTCAACACCGGTTGAACTGGCTTTTGCTCAGGTTGAGCGTGCCTAAAGAACATTATCAGGGAATATGACAGCGGTGGGCCACTGGATGACTTAAAGAGAAGGTAGGTGAGGTAATGGCGAAAGAAGTCATGAGTCAAATTAAATTGCAAATTCCTGCAGGAAAAGCGAATCCGGCTCCTCCGGTAGGACCATCCCTTGGTCAACACGGGGTCAACATCATGGAGTTCTGTAAGGCGTTTAACGCTAAAACGCAAAAACAGGAGGGAAGTATAATCCCTGTTGTTATCTCCGTGTACAAAGATCGTAGCTTTACATTTATTACCAAAACCCCGCCTGCCTCGGATTTGCTGAAGAAGGCCGCAGGAATCATTAAGGGCTCCGGTATTCCTCATAAAAATAAGGTTGGAACCATCACTCAGGATCAATTAGAGGAGATTGCCAAGGTGAAGGTTGAGGATTTAAATGCCGGCGATGTTCCGGCTGCGATGAAAGTCATCGCTGGAACTGCCAGAAGTATGGGAATTACCGTTGAAGGATAAGTGGGAATTAGCTTGAGCAAAGGGTAAACATCGTGGGAAAGAAATTTAATTCCGCCTTAGAAAAAGTGACCAAGCCAACGCACTCCTTGGAGGAGGCGAGCGAGTTGGTCAAGCAGGTAGCTTACGCAAAATTTGACGAAACTGTGGAAATGTCCCTTCGGTTGGGGGTAGATCCCAAGCGTGCCGATCAAATGGTCAGAGGGACCACCGTGCTTCCTCATGGTACGGGGAAAAAAATACGGATATTGGTCGTGGCGAAAGGGGAAAAGGAGCAAGAGGCTCGTGAGGCCGGAGCGGATTTTGTCGGGAATGATGATTTGCTGAAGAAGATCCAGGATGGGTGGTTGGACTTTGATTCCGTCATTGCCACCCCGGACATGATGGGGGCCGTCGGGAAAATGGGAAAGGTGTTGGGGCCTAGGGGGCTCATGCCCAATCCCAAGACGGGAACCGTGACGTTTGAAGTTGGAAAGGCTATCGAGGAAATTCGGAAAGGGCGGGTAGAGTACAAGGTGGATAAAGCCGGAAACGTTCATGTTCCCGTGGGGAAGGTGTCTTTTGAAGCCAATCAAATAAAAGAGAATGCTCAGTCGGTCTTCGATTCCATCGTGAAAGCTAAGCCTTCTTCTAGCAAGGGGAAATACATTAAGAGTGCCACCTTATCGAGTACCATGGGGCCAGGGATTCCCTTGGACAGCGTGAGTATTTCTAAGCTAGTAGGATAATTCATTCAATTCCAGGAAGTGAGTGGTGGGTATGAAAAAGAGTGACAAATCTGAATCCGTTGCCACGATGCACGATAAATTTACTCGTGCGCGAATTGCTATCGTGACGGAATGTTCCGGACTGCCTGTTAATCAGGTCAATGATTTACGGAAAAAATTGCGGCAAGCCCAAGCAAAGATGCATGTGGTTAAGAATACCTTGGCCATTCGGGCACTCGATGGGACCCCCCTGGTTCCTCTGGAGCCTCTCCTTAGGGGCCAATCCGCCCTGGTCGTGGGGTATGATGATCCGGTTTTGCCGACGAAAGTCTTACGGGATTTCATTAAAAGCGAAAAATGTGAGGAAAAGTTGTACATCAAGGGGGGCGTACTTGATGGAGAAGCCCTGGATGTTCCTCGATTGACCTCGGTGGCTGATTTGCCCTCCAAGCAAGAGTTGCTGTCCATGCTGTTGTCTGGTTTGCAGGGCCCCATACGAGGATTTGTTGGGGTTTTAGGTCAGATTGTGAGGAGTATTGTTGCGGTACTTGCCGCCATACAGGAAAACAAAACCCAGAAAGGAGAAGGGGAAATGAGTGCGACAGAAGCGAAGATGTCTAAAGAGGATTTTGTGAAAGCCATAGAAGGCTTGAGTGTGTTGGAGTTGTCGGAATTAGTCAAGGATTTAGAGGAGCGGTTTGGGGTGACGGCTGCCGCTCCGGTCGGAGTTGCGGTGGCAGCGCCAGGCGCTGGTGGTGCGGCGCCCGCGGCGGAAGAACAAACGGAATTTAACGTGATTCTTGCTGCAGCTCCTGCAGATAAAAAGATTCAGGTGATTAAGGTTGTCCGCGAAATCACGGGGCTGGGACTTAAAGAAGCCAAAGACCTTGTCGAGGGCGTTCCCAAGCCAGTGAAGGAGGGAGTTTCCAAGGAAGAGTCGGAAGCCATTCAGAAAAAGCTCCAGGATGTCGGGGCGACAGTTGAGCTGAAATAGAAGGCTTGGGCTGAGTAGGTTCACGGAAATGATTTCCGGCCAGGGATGGTCTGGGAATGAACTGAAGCGTTAGGGTGGCCCTAAATCCTTAAGGAGACATGAATGGGACAACAAGCCTTTGAGGGCAGTGTTCAACGACATAGTTTTTCAAAAATTCATACACATCTTGCTATCCCGGATTTGGTAGAAGTTCAACGTCGTTCGTACGAGGAATTTTTGCAAGCGGAAGCATTGCCAGATCGCCGAGATGATAAGGGTTTGCACGCGGCGTTTAAGAGTGTCTTCCCGATCATGGATTATAACAACTCAGCGATTTTGGAGTATTCCAGTTACTCGCTGGGAACTCCTAAATACGATATTCGGGAATGTGTTGAGCAGGGGATGACCTTTGCGGCTCCGTTGAAGTTGCGGGTGCGATTGGTCGTGTTCGATCAGCAAGACAAAACCGTGAAAAACCGTGTGTTGGATGTGCGTGAGCAAGAAGTGTATGTGGGGGAATTGCCTCTCATGACAGACCGAGGCACGTTTATCGTGAATGGGACGGAGCGTGTGGCCGTGAGTCAGTTGCATCGGTCCCCCGGCCCCTCGTTCGGTCATGATAAGGGGCGTACGCATTCCAGCGGAAAAGTCCTGTTTTCAGGAAGAATTATCCCCTACCGTGGGTCCTGGCTGGACTTCGAGTATGATGCGAAAGACATTTTATATGTTCGAATCGACCGGCGTCGAAAGATGCCGGCGACCATCCTGCTAAAGGCGTTTGGCTTTAGTACGGACGACCTCCTGAAAATGTATTACCCGGTTGAGGATGTCCGGGTTGCGAATGGAACGCTTCTCAGAAAATTGGACCCTGACCTGCATACGGGATTGCGGGCGCCCATCGATCTTTTTGAAAAAGGCTCAAAAGATCCTTTGGTCAAAGAGGGGATAAAGCTGAATAAGGTGCTGATGACTCGAGTGCGGTCCGCGGGCATTAAAGAAATTCCCCTGAAGGCGGATGATTTAGTGGGAAGGGCTGTGTTGACGGAGCTGGTTGACCGGTCTTCTGGAGAGGTGATCCTGGAGAAAAATCAGCGGTTGACGCCTCCCGTGTTGGAGCGAATCCTGGAGAGTGGGGTTGATGCGTTTAAGGTGATTTATTTGGATAGCCCCACGAATAGTCCTGTGATCTTGGATACGCTAGAGGCTGAACGAACCACCTCAAAAGAGGAGGCTTGGGTAGAAATCTATAAACGTCTTCGACCTGGTGAAATGCCTTCTATCGATTCCGCCAAGCTGTTATTCGAGAATTTGTTCTTGAACCCTAAGCGGTATGATCTTTCGCCAGTGGGTCGGTTGAAGATGAATAAGCGGTTTACCCTTGATTTACCCCTGGACCAACGGACCTTGTCTGCCCAAGATATCGTTGAGGTGGTTCGCTGTTTGGTGGACTTAAAGGGGGGGAAGGGTGAAGTCGATGACATCGATCATTTAGGGAATCGCCGGGTGCGGTCGGTCGGAGAATTGCTTGAAAACCAGATTCGAATCGGGTTGGCCCGCATGGAACGGAGCATCAAGGAGCGGATGAATCTCCTGGATATGGAGACGGTGCTTCCCCATGATCTCATCAATGCCAAACCTATCGTGGCCGCTATCAAGGAGTTTTTTGCGGGAAGCCAATTATCGCAGTTTATGGACCAAACCAATCCTCTGGCTGAGATTACCCATAAGCGTCGTTTGTCGGCCTTGGGGCCGGGAGGGTTGACTCGGGAACGTGCCGGGTTTGAGGTCCGGGATGTGCATCCCTCCCATTATAGTCGGATTTGCCCCATTGAAACTCCTGAAGGACCGAATATCGGGCTCATCACTTCACTGGCTACCTACGCCAGAATTAATGAGTTTGGGTTTATCGAGGCGCCTTTTCGGAAGGTGCGCAAAGGCAAGGTCGCAGGTGAAGTGGAATTCCTTTCTCCCTTAGATGGAGACCAGGTGGTTATTGCGCAAGCTAATTCTGAAATGGGAAAGGACGGGGCTCTGCTTTCCGAATCCATCACGGCCCGGGAGGCTGGAGAGTTTGTGACGACCACGCCGGACAAAGTGGACTACCTGGATGTATCGCCAAAACAGGTGGTTAGTGTGGCGACTGCGTTGATTCCATTCTTGGAACATGATGACGCGAATCGGGCCTTGATGGGGTCAAACATGCAACGGCAAGCCGTTCCGACCGTCAAGAGCGAATCGCCGTTGGTGGGTACGGGGATGGAGGCTGTTGTGGCAAGGGATTCGGGGTATCTGGCCATTGCCCAGCATGATGGTATCGTGGAGTCAGTCGATGCCCGCAGAATTGTGGTGCGAACGGGGTTGAAAGATAAAGAGGACAAGAAAAAGGGATCCAGGATCCTGGATACGTATGACCTGGTGAAGTTCCAACGCACCAACCAAAATACCTGCATTACTCAAACCCCGATAGTTCGAACCGGGCAACCCGTAAAAAAAGGGCAGGTTCTGGCTGATGGTCCGGCCATGGACTGCGGCGAATTAGCCCTGGGGAAAAATGTCCTGGTCGCCTTTATGCCTTGGGGTGGCTATAACTTTGAGGATGCGATCCTTTTGAGTGAGAAGTTAGTCAGAGAGGATACCTTTACCTCCATTCATATCGAAGAATTTGAGGTGGAGGCGAGGGATACCAAGCTGGGAAAAGAAGAGATCACCAGGGATATTCCAAATCTTGGAGAAGAAGCGCTTCGAAACTTGGATGAGAGTGGGATCGTGAGAATTGGGGCTGAGGTCAAGCCCGGGGATATCTTGGTGGGAAAAGTGACACCCAAGGGTGAGACGCAGCTAACACCAGAAGAGAAGCTTTTGCGAGCCATCTTTGGAGAAAAAGCTGGAGATGTGAAGGACACTTCGCTCCAAGTGCCTCCCGGTATTGAAGGCATCGTGGTTGATGTGAAGATTTTTTCCCGAAAAGGTGTTGATAAAGATGAACGGTCTCGGACTATAGAAACGGACGATCGGGTTAAGGTTGAACGTGACTACCAAGAAGAATTGAGGATTATTGAAGAAGAAAGAAATAGAAAAATACGCAAACTGTTACTCGGACAGTTTGTTGGTCGAGACCTGATGGACCCTGATAGTGGGGAAGTCATCCTGAAAAAGAAAGGCCGGATTACGGCTGAGGTCCTCAGGAAACTGACCGACGATGATGCACGGCGGGTGATTCTGGCTGATGCTGAAGAGCAAAAGAAGCTGGATGAAATCGAGCGGGAAGCCAAGGATCAGATTGAAATCCTGCAAACGGAGTATGATGAAAAGGTTGGTAGGCTTCGCAGGGGAGATGAGTTGCCTCCTGGAGTGATCAAGCTCGTGAAGGTCTATCTCGCCATTAAGCGGAAAATCGCGGTTGGCGATAAGATGGCGGGCCGTCACGGAAATAAAGGGGTCGTTTCGCGTGTAATGCCTGAAGAAGACATGCCCTATCTTCCTGACGGAACCCCTGTGGAAGTCGTGCTGAACCCGTTAGGGGTGCCATCGCGGATGAATGTTGGTCAAATCTTGGAAACGCATTTGGGCTGGGCCGCGAAGGCCTTGGGATTAAAAGTTGAAACGCCTGTTTTTGACGGAGCATCCGAAGGAGAAATTAAGGATCTTTTGAAGAAGGCGAACCTGCCGGAATCAGGGCAATCGGTCGTGTTTGACGGGCGGACCGGGGAGTCCTTTAAGAGCCCGGTCACGGTCGGATATATGTATATGTTGAAGCTCCACCATTTGGTGGACGATAAGATCCATGCCCGCTCCATCGGGCCCTATTCCCTTGTTACCCAGCAACCGTTGGGAGGAAAAGCCCAATTTGGGGGGCAACGTCTCGGGGAAATGGAAGTCTGGGCCCTTCAGGCCTATGGCGCTGCCTCAACCTTGCAGGAATTCCTCACGGTGAAGTCTGATGATGTTCCTGGTCGCTCGCGAATGTATGAAGCGATCGTGAAGGGTGAAAATTTTCTGGAACCGGGACTTCCCGAATCATTTAACGTACTCGTGAAGGAATTGCAAAGTCTGGGGTTGGATGTCGAGCTCATAAAATCGGCTGATTAATCGAAGAATGCTGTAGCGCAATCTACCCTTCCACCTATTCGGAGGAATACACTTGGAAAGTATCTATTCGCTCTTTGAAAAACCGCGAGATTCAGTATCATTCGATGCCATGCGAATCCGAATTGCTTCTCCGGAAAAGATTCGGTCGTGGTCTTACGGAGAAGTCAAAAAGCCGGAAACCATCAACTATCGGTCGTTTAAGCCCGAACGCGATGGATTGTTTTGTGCCAAAATTTTTGGTCCGACGAAGGATTGGGAATGCAATTGTGGCAAGTATAAGCGGATGAAGCACCGCGGAATTGTCTGTGATAAATGCGGTGTGGAAGTGATTCAATCCAAGGTTCGACGGGAACGGATGGGTCACATTGAACTCGCTGCCCCGGTGGCCCATATCTGGTTTTTAAAGGGCGTGCCGAGTCGCATCGGAATCCTCTTGGATATGAGCCTCAAGCAATTGGAAAAGGTGCTGTATTTTGAGGCTTATGTCGTCCTGGATCCGGGCAATACCGACTTGCGTGAGCGGGAATTGCTTACGGAGGAAAAGTACCGGGAATGCGTGGATCAATACGGACATTCCTCCTTTAAGGTAGGTATTGGGGCAGAGGCGATCCGTGAATTGTTGCGAAAAGTTGATATCGAAGCCTTATGGGACGAACGACATGTCAAAATAAAAAGTACGACCTCAGTGGCGGTCGGGAAAAAATTGACCAAGCGACTGAAAGTCATCGAAGCTTTCCATAAGTCCGGGAACAATCCGGAATGGATGATCATGGATGCCATTCCGGTTCTTCCCCCGGAACTGCGTCCCTTGGTTCCCTTGGACGGGGGACGTTTTGCGACCTCAGATCTGAACGACTTGTATCGTCGGGTCATCAACCGAAATAACCGCCTGAAGCGCCTTGTCGAGCTCAAGGCTCCTGGGGTCATCATCCGGAATGAAATGCGAATGCTCCAGGAAGCCGTGGATGCTCTGTTTGATAATGGGCGTCGGGGCCGGGTGATTCGTGGTGCCAATAAACGGCCGTTAAAGTCTCTGAGTGACATGTTGAAGGGTAAGCAGGGACGTTTCCGCCAGAATCTTCTAGGGAAACGTGTTGATTATTCTGGCCGATCCGTGATTGTGGTGGGTCCGGAATTGCGGCTCAATCAATGTGGGTTACCCAAGAAAATGGCGTTGGAGTTATTTAAACCATTTATTTTCCATAAGCTGGAAGAACGGGGAGCCGCCACGACCATTAAAAGTGCCAAGAGATTGGTGGAAAAGGAGCGTCCGGAAGTTTGGGATGTCCTTGATGAAGTGATTCGCGAGCATCCGGTCATGTTGAATCGTGCACCGACCCTTCATCGTTTGGGGATTCAGGCTTTTGATCCCATCCTGGTTGAGGGGAAAGCCATTCGGCTTCATCCCTTGGTTTGTGCCGCATTTAATGCGGACTTTGATGGGGACCAAATGGCGGTACATGTTCCTTTGTCGGTTGAAGCCCAGATTGAGGCCAGAGTGCTGATGATGTCAGCCAACAATGTCCTTTCTCCTGCGAACGGTCGTCCTTTAGCCATACCCTCTCAGGATATGGTGTTGGGGTGTTATTGGTTAACGAACGATCGCGAGGGTGCCAAGGGAGAAGGAAAGGTGTTCTCCTCAACCGAGGAAGTACGTATTGCGTACGATGCGCAAGAGGTTGAAGAGCAGGCGCGTATAAAAGTTCGGATCGAAGGGGATGTCGTCGATACCACGGTGGGTCGAGTCATTTTGTCTGAAATTCTTCCAAAAAAATTAAGCTTTGCACATGTTAATCAGCTCATGACGAAGAAGGAATTGACCAAGCTGGTGGATCGAGTTTATCGCCAAGCCGGTTTGCATGAAGTCGTCGTCATGCTGGATCGCCTGAAGGATCTAGGGTTTTCTTACGCGACCAACGCAGGGGTGTCGATTTGTATCGACAATATGCATATCCCATCTCGAAAGGTTGATTTGATCGATCGGGCGCAAGCCGATGTCCATCGGGTTCAAGAGCAGTATAGTGAGGGGTTGATCACCAATGGGGAGCGATACAATAAGGTGATTGACATCTGGGCCCATGTGAGTGAGCAAGTTGCGAATGAGATGATGAAAGAGATTAGTGAGGGGGGTGGCCGAGGAGAAACCATCGGTCCGAATCCGATCTATATGATGGCTGATTCTGGAGCTCGAGGCAGTTCGCAACAAATCAGACAGTTGGGGGGCATGCGAGGTTTGATGGCCAAACCCTCAGGTGAGATTATCGAAACCCCTATTACGGCGAATTTCAGAGAAGGTCTCACCGTCTTGCAGTATTTTATTTCGACGCATGGGGCCAGAAAAGGGCTTGCCGATACAGCCTTGAAAACAGCCAATTCTGGGTATCTCACCCGGCGCTTGGTGGATATCGCGCAAGATGTCATCGTGAGCGAACCCGATTGTTCCACCACGAATGGTATCGTGGTTTCAGCTTTAGTGGAAGGGGGAGAGGTTATTCAATCTCTCGATGAACGTATCCTTGGTCGGTTAACGGCTGAAGACGTTCATGATCCCGTGACGCAAGAAATTCTCATTCATGCCAGCGAGGAGCTGAATGAAGACATCTGTAAGGTCATTGTCGAGGCTGGGATCGATCATGTGAGGATCCGTTCTGTTCTTACCTGTCAGTCTCGTTGGGGAGTCTGTGCGAAGTGTTATGGGCGAGACCTCGCACGAGGGCGATTGGTTGAAAAAGGTGAACCGGTTGGAGTGATTGCGGCTCAATCGATCGGTGAGCCTGGAACGCAGCTTACCATGCGGACCTTCCACATCGGTGGGACGGCGAGCAAGGTGGTGGAGCAGACTGTGTTGGAAGCCAAGCATGTGGGGTACCTCAAGTTTCTCAGTTTTGACGCGAAGAAAAATGCCGATTATCACAATCCCTCGATGGCAGTTAAAACGCAGCAAGGTGACTGGGTCGTGATGGTTCGTAATGCCAAGATTGCTGTGTGTGATGAAACGGGGCGGGAGCGAGAAAAGTACTCAGTGGTGTATGGGGCAAAAGTAAAGGTGCAGGATGGAGGAAAAGTCGATATTGGGCAAAAGTTCGTCGAGTGGGATCCTTATTCCTTAACCATTCTGACGGAAGTCGGTGGGAAAGTGGCGTTTGGTGACATCTCAGAGGGAGTTACCATGAAAGAGGAGGTGGATGAAATTACCGGGTTGTCCCGTCGGGTAGTCATTGAGCAGGCTGGGACCAATCTACGGCCGCGGTTGTCCGTGAAAGACCATTCGGGAAAAACCGCGAAGCTGAGTTCTGGATCTCCCGCCAGGTATCTGCTTCCCGTTGGAGCTCATATATTCGTGGAAAAGGGGTCTACTGTTTACCCTGGAGATGTGCTCGCAAAAATTCCCAGAGAGACCACCAAAACCAAGGACATCACTGGCGGGTTGCCTCGAGTGGCTGAATTATTCGAGGCGAGGAAGCCTAAAGAGCATGCGGTGGTGAGTGAAATTGATGGTGAAGTTTCGTTTGGTGGGTTTGTCAAGGGGCTGCGTAAGGTCCTGGTGGATAACAAAATCGGAGATGTCAAAGAATACTTTATCCCGAGAGGGCGGCATGTGAACGTCCACGAAGGTGATTGGGTGAGGGCGGGTGAAGCGCTCATGGATGGGTCTGCGAACCCGCATGATATCTTGAGTGTCTTAGGTCCCCGTGAACTACAGAAGTATCTGGTGAATGAGGTGCAGGAGGTCTATCGTCTTCAAGGTGTGGTCATTAATGACAAGCATATTGAGGTGATTACTCGCCAAATGTTGAAGAAGATCAGGATTGAAGACGCCGGCGACACTTCATTCTTGCCGGGGACTCAGGTCAATAAATTCGTGTTTGACGACGAGAATGAACGGGTCATGGGAGAAGGGGGACAGCCAGCCCTTGGGAAGCCTGTCTTGCTCGGGATCACCAAAGCTTCTTTGAGCACCGATAGCTTTATTTCAGGTGCTTCCTTCCAGGAAACCACTCGGGTCCTGACGGAAGCGGCGATTAATGGGCGAACGGACGAGTTGCGAGGGCTGAAGGAGAATGTCATCGTTGGGCGATTGATCCCCGCTGGAACGGGGTGGGGAGAGTACCGAGAAACTTTTGTGCCCAAGCCTGAGGAGGAGGAGGAAGTGATTGCCGAGTCAGAGAGTCCGGAAGGGGCTCAATTGACGAGAGGATGAGGGTTGAGGTTTTAGGAAATATCTTGACAGTCAAAAAGCGAATCTATACTATCGGCTGGTTCCCCTGTTGCGGTTCGTTGCAAGAGGGAGGGATCGTCGTGTTTTTGGGGAGTGAATAGTCTATGCCTACAGTGAATCAATTAGTTAGGAATGGTCGAAAGGCAATTACTTCGAAAAGTAAGAGCCCGGCCTTGAATAATTGTCCTCAACGCCGTGGGGTCTGCCTTCGGGTGTACACCACCACCCCGAAAAAGCCAAACTCCGCTCTCAGAAAAGTGGCGAGAGTGAGGTTGACGACCGGTTTGGAGGTGACGGCCTATATTCCCGGGATGCAGCACAATCTTCAGGAGCATTCCATCGTGCTGGTTCGGGGCGGTCGCGTCAAGGATCTTCCCGGAGTTCGCTATCACATGGTGCGTGGGGCATTGGATGCAGCTGGAGTGGCAAACCGAAAGCAGGGTCGTTCCAAGTATGGAGCGAAGCGACCAAAGTAGTGGTTAGGTTTTGAAAGTTTGAACCTCAATGATCGTCATTAGAATTTTAAGGAAACTGTAAAATGCCACGTCGGCCTCTGGTTTTACGTCAAAGGGTTGTGAATGATTCCCGGTATAAAGATATCGTGGTCGGAAGGTTTTTGAACATTTTGATGAAGGATGGGAAGAAAAGCACCGCCGAACGACTCTGTTATGGTGCCTTTGATATCGTTCAGGAAAAAACAGGCAATGATCCTCTGAAGGTCTTTCATGAAGCCTTAGGGAATGTGAAGCCGATGGTTGAGGTGAAATCAAGAAGGGTGGGCGGAGCCTCTTATCAAGTGCCCGTAGAAATCCGTCCCGTGCGGCAAATCGCACTCGCGTTGCGCTGGATTAAGCAGAGTTCACTTTCCCGTAGCGGGAAAAGTATGAGGGAGAAATTGGCCGCTGAAATTCTGGACGCTGCCCAGAATAATGGTGCGGCCGTGAAAAAGCGCGATGAAACTCATCGGATGGCAGAGGCCAATCGGGCCTTTGCGCATTACCGATGGTGAAATGAAGAACGTATGCTGTAGGGGATTTGTTCTTGGCAGGTAATTTGGTGTTTACCTGTTGGGAGTGAAGGACTAAGCCCTTGCAGCATTGTTGTGTGGGGATTGTGTGGCTTCAGATTATCCATTAAGTAAGACTCGAAATATCGGCATCATGGCTCATATTGATGCGGGAAAAACCACGACCACTGAACGAGTCCTCTATTACACCGGAGTGTCTCATAAGATCGGTGAGGTTCATGAGGGTGCCGCTCAGATGGATTGGATGGAGCAAGAGCGAGAACGTGGGATTACGATTACTTCGGCCGCCACGACCTGCTTTTGGAAGGACAATCGAATTAATATCATCGACACTCCTGGTCATGTCGACTTTACGATTGAAGTGGAACGCTCTCTTCGGGTCTTGGATGGAGCAGTCGCGGTCTTCGACTCCGTTCAGGGGGTTGAGCCTCAGTCCGAAACGGTATGGCGCCAGGCAGACAAGTATCAGGTGCCTAGGATTGCCTTCATGAATAAGATGGATCGTGTGGGGGCAGACTTCTATGCCAGCGTGGCATCCTTGGTCGATCGTTTGGGAGCGAATCCAGTTCCGGTTCAATTGCCGTATGGCAAGGAAGATGGGTTTCGTGGTGTGATTGACCTGGTGTCGATGAAGGCTCTGGTTTTTGATAATGAAACCCTCGGGGCCGACTTTGTCACCACGGACATTCCTGATGAATATGTGGGTCCAGCGAATGATTATCGTGAAAAAATGCTAGAGGCTGTAGTGGAATTTGATGAGCCTCTGATGGAACGGTATCTAAACGGGGAAAACTTGGAAGAAACCGAGGTCAGGCAAGCAATCCGTCTTGGGACCCTCGACTTAAAGATTACCCCTGTTCTCTGTGGCACTGCCTTCAAGAATAAAGGCGTGCAGCCTTTGTTGGATGCCGTGATAGACTATTTGCCGTCTCCGGTTGATCTTCCTCCGATTGTGGGAATCGACCCAAAGACGGAAAAGGAAATTACGAGAAAACCTGAGGAGGGTGATCCATTTTCTGCTTTAGCTTTTAAGATCATGTCGGATCCGTTTTCAGGTCAACTCACCTATTTCCGGGTATATTCGGGGCGCCTTGCCACGGGTTCCTACGTGTATAACGTGGCAAAAGGAAAGAAGGAACGGATCGGTCGGTTGTTGAAGATGCACGCGAATAAACGGGAAGAGATCAGTGAGGTTTCCGCTGGGGATATTGCTGCTGCCGTGGGGCTGAAGGAGACGAGAACGGGGGATACGCTTTGTGAGGAAAAGCAGCCGATTTTGCTGGAAGTGATTAAGTTTCCTGAGCCCGTTATTTCGTTGGCTGTGGAGCCCAAGACCAAACAAGACCTCGATAAGCTGGGATACTCTTTGGAAAAGCTTGCGCAAGAGGATCCTTCGTTCCAGGTTCAGTCGGATGAGGAAACTGGACAGACAATCATTTCTGGGATGGGGGAATTACATCTGGAAATTATCGTCGATCGTCTCCTCAGGGAATTTAAAGTCCAAGCCAATGTCGGGAAGCCGCAAGTCGCCTACAGGGAAACGATTCGCGGCTCGGCTGATGCCGAATCGAAGTATGTCAAGCAGACCGGTGGCCGTGGGCAATATGGCCATGTGTTGTTGAAAGTTGAGCCAGCCGAATCTGGAGCCGGGCTGGACTTTGTGAATAAGATCGTGGGTGGGGCGATTCCCAGGGAATACATTCCCGCCGTGGAAAAAGGTATCAAGGAGCGTATGGAAAGCGGCATCTTGGCTGGATATCCCTTGCGGGATTTACGGGTGACCCTCTTTGACGGGTCGTATCATGAGGTCGATTCGAGTGAAATGGCCTTCAAGATCGCCGGTTCAATGGCATTGGTCGATGCCTGTAAAAAAGCCGACCTGGTTCTGTTGGAGCCTATTATGAAGGTAGAAGTTCTGGTGCCCCAAGATTTTATGGGCGATGTGATCGGTGATCTTAATGGGCGCCGAGGAAAAATCCATGGAATGAGGGCTCGGGGAAATTCCCAGGCAGTCGATGCGGCGGTTCCTTTGAGTGAAATGTTCGGATATTCCACTGATTTGCGTTCGAAAACACAGGGCCGGGCCACCTACAGTATGGAATTTGAATCGTATGAGGTGGTGCCAAAGCAATTGGCTCTGGAAATCATTAAAAAGAATCAAGGTGGATAATTGAGGTCACGCGTTCGATTCGCGTCGTGGGCTCCATAAAGGGAAGCAGGAGACAGTCTTTCTTAAATCGGTAAGGAGAGAGGGTTATGGCGAAGGCGAAATTTGAACGGAAGAAGCCTCACTTGAATGTGGGGACGATTGGGCATGTGGACCATGGCAAGACGACCTTGACCTCGGCGCTGACGAAAGTGATGGGGGATCAAGGCAAAGCGACCTTTGTCTCGTATGATGATGTGGCGAAGGCGAGTGAAAGCCAGGGGCGGCGGGATCCGACGAAAATTTTGACGATTGCGATTTCGCACGTGGAGTATGAGACGGACAATCGGCACTATGCGCACGTGGACTGTCCGGGGCATGCGGACTACGTGAAGAACATGATCACGGGGGCGGCGCAAATGGATGGAGCGATCCTGGTGGTGAGTGCGGCGGATGGGCCGATGCCGCAAACGCGGGAGCATATTCTGTTGGCGCGCCAGGTGGGGGTGCCGTATATCGTGGTGTTTTTGAATAAAGCGGATAAGGTGGAAGATAAGGAATTATTGGAGTTGGTGGAGTTGGAAGTGCGGGAGTTGTTGAGCAAGTATGGGTTTCCGGGGGATGATGTGCCGGTGGTGATTGGCTCGGCGATCAAGGCGATCGAAGAGGATCAGAGCGAGATTGGGGTGGCGTCGATCATGAAGTTGTTGGAGGCGGTGGATACGTACATTCCGACGCCGGAGCGTGCGATTGATAAGCCGTTTCTCATGCCGATCGAGGATGTGTTTACGATCAGTGGGCGGGGGACGGTGGTGACGGGTCGTGTGGAGCGGGGGCAAGTGAAGGTGGGCGATGAGATTGAGATCGTCGGCTTGCGCGAGACGCAGACGACGACCGTGACCGGAGTGGAGATGTTCCGGAAGGTGTTGGATGAAGGGCAGGCGGGCGATAATATCGGGGCATTATTGCGGGGGACGAAGAAAGAGGATGTGGAGCGGGGCATGGTGTTGGCGAAGCCGAAGAGTATCACGCCGCATACGAAGTTTAAGGCGGAGGTGTATATCTTGACGAAGGAAGAAGGGGGCCGGCATACGCCGTTTTTCAAGGGGTATCGGCCGCAGTTCTATTTCCGGACGACGGACGTGACGGGCATCGTGGAGTTGGAAGCGGGGGTGGAGATGGTGATGCCGGGCGACAACGTGTCGTTTACGGGGGAGTTGATCTCGCCGATTGCGATGGAGCAAGGGGTGCGCTTCGCGGTGCGGGAAGGAGGCCGGACGGTCGGGGCCGGCGTGGTCACGGAAATCTTGGCATAAATGACGGAAAACTTTTAGTGGTCGAGTCTTTGCTGGTGAAGGGGAAAGGGTAGGTTTTTGTGGATCGAGATCGAAGAATTCGCATACGTTTAAAAGGGTTTGATTACCGTATTTTAGACCAATCCGTTAAGGAGATTGTTGATACCGTTCGGCGAAGCGGTGCGGTAATCGCCGGCCCCGTCCCTTTGCCGACCAGGATTGAAAAATGGACCGTGCAGCGTTCTACGCACGTCGATAAAAAGTCCCGGGAGCAATTTGAGATTCGGACCCATAAGCGGCTGTTGGACATCATGGAGCCCACTCCCGAGACGATGGATGCACTGATGAAGTTGAATTTAGCTGCTGGCGTGGATGTGGAAATTAAGTTGTGAGTGGAAATTTAAGATTATGGTAAACGGATTATTAGGGAAGAAGATCGGGATGATTCAAGTGTACGATGAGGATCGTCGCTTGGTGCCGGTGACCGTCATTGAAGCGGGGCCCGCAGGTGTGGTTCAGGTGAAAGAAAAAGGGCGAGACGGGTATGATGCGGTTCAGATGGGATTTTTTGAGACGTCTGAGCGAAAACTGACCAAACCTCAATTAGGTCATCTAAAAAAGGGGGGGGCGAAGCTCTGGAAGCATCTAATGGAGTTTCAGGCAACCGAGGCTATAGATCCCGGCAACTCCGTCACGGTTGAAATTTTTTCGAAGGGTGATGCCGTTAACGTTCAAGGGACTTCGAAAGGGAAGGGCTTCCAAGGGGTCATCAAGCGGCATAATTATAGTGGAGGGCCGGCATCTCATGGTTCCATGTTCCATCGAGCTCCTGGGTCAATCGGGCAAGCTTCTTACCCGTCGAGAGTCTTTAAGAATAAAGCGCTTCCCGGTCAAATGGGAAATAAGCGTGTGACGGTCAAGGGGTTAAAAGTTTTTGATGTCAAAGCAGAGGAAAATATTCTTTTCATTTCAGGTTCTGTCCCAGGTCCCAATGGTTCCATGGTGATCGTGAAGAAGGCGGGTTGAGGTAATCTTGATGGATTCAATTCCGGTTGTTGATCAGGGTAACAAGCAAGTTGATAGTGTTGAGATGAAAGAAGGCGTGTTTGCTGCGGAGGTTAAGCCGCACTTGGTTCATAGGGCCGTGGTCATGCAAAGGGCCAGTGAGCGTCAAGGGACCGCCTCCACCAAGGGACGAGGGGAAGTACGGGGTGGTGGAAAAAAGCCTTGGAAACAAAAACATACGGGTCGTGCGCGAGCGGGTTCTACCCGTTCACCAATCTGGAAGCATGGGGGCACCGTGTTTGGGCCGAAGCCGCGATCCTATGGCTCCGCCATGTCAAAGAAGATGTACCGGGGAGCCCTAAATGGTGCCCTGGCGTCGAAGGTTGCCGATGAGGATTTGATCGTCATCGCGGAATTATCGTTGCCGGAGCCCAAGACCAGACTGTTGGTTCAAGCCCTAAAAAATCTTGGAGCGACTGGGAAGGTGGCTTTAGTCGTAGAGGAAAGTTTGAAAGATCTCATTCGGGTAGGGAAGAATGTGCCCACTCTCAAGGTTCTTCATGCGAAGGATTTGAATGTGTATGATGTGTTGTGGTGCGATAAGCTGGTTGTCACTCGATCCGAGATGCAGCAAATTGAGGAATTTTGGGGGTAATCGTGGACCATCATGACGTATTAATTCGGCCTTTGCTGACCGAAAAAATAACCGGCATTCAAGAAATTAAAAATGGCGTGGCGTTTGTCGTTCATCGGCATGCCACGAAAATTGATATTAGGCGCGCGGTTGAGAAGGTGTTTAACGTCAAAGTGAAGGAAGTGAATGTGATGAATGCCAAGGGAAAGCCAAAGCGTCAAGGAAGATACGTGGGGAAGCGGCCAGATTGGCGAAAGGCCTTTGTGACGTTGCGTGAAGGAGAAAAAATCGAATTGTATGAAAGTGCTTAAGGGCTAGGTGTTGTTTTTGATGACTGAAGGAATGACGAACCATGGGTATCAAAAAATATAATCCAACGTCTCCCGGTCGCCGGGGAATGTCAGCCGTCACCAATGAGGGATTATCCTCTAATAAGCCGGAGAAGCGGTTGCTTGATTCCTTCTCAAGGTCTGGGGGACGGAATAATGCCGGTCGGATTACCGTGCGGTTTCGCGGGGGCGGGCATAAGCGGAAGTACAGAAAAATAGACTTTAAGCGAGATAAAGTGGGTGTGCAGGCCAAGGTGGCGAGTATTGAATATGATCCCAATCGGTCAGCTCGAATCGCCTTATTGCATTACGCGGATGGAGACAAGCGATACATTCTAGCTCCGCAAGGATTGGCGGTGGGGGATGTGGTGCGGGCGGGTTCTGAGGTGGATGTACGGGTTGGAAATTCTATGCCTCTCATGGAGATGCCCTTGGGGATCGTGATCCACAACATTGAACTCAAGCCGGGAAAGGGTGGGCAGTTGGCCAGAAGTGCCGGGGCCTCTGCTCAGGTTATGGGACGAGACGGCGGGTATGTCCAGGTTCGTTTAGGCTCAGGTGAAATGCGAAAAATTCTCGGTACCTGCCGTGCGACAGTTGGCCAGGTGGGAAACCTGGACCACAATAATATCACCATCGGGAAAGCCGGTCGATCCCGGTGGATGGGGAAAAAACCTCATGTGCGCGGTGTGGTCATGAATCCGGTGGACCACCCTCATGGTGGAGGTGAGGGAAAAGCTGGGCAAGGGAACCCTCATCCGGTTTCCCCTTGGGGGCAACCCACAAAAGGTTATAAAACGCGGAAGCCGCGAAACCAGTCTTCCCGTTTTATTATCGCCAGGCGGAAGAAAAAATCTCGGTAATTGCTGGAGGAGCCCATGCCAAGATCAGTCCATAAAGGTCCATTCGTTGATGAGCATCTTGCGAAAAAGGTTGAAAAGGCAAGAGAAACTCGTGAATCCAAGGTTATTAAGACGTGGTCGCGGCGTTCAACCATTATTCCAGACATGATTGGGCTCACGTTTGCGGTGCACAATGGTAAGAAATTTATCCCGGTCTTCATCACGGACAATATGGTGGGGCATAAGCTGGGAGAATTTGCCCCAACGAGATTTTTTAAAGGACATGGGGCCGCAAAGTCGGAAAAAGGGGTCGCTCTCAAATAGGAATCGAGTCGGATTCCCTGGAAAGGTAGAAGATTAGAATTATGGCTGAGGCAAGAGCAGTTGTACGATATGTTCGAATGGCCCCGCGGAAGGTTCGGCTGGTAGTTGATATGGTTCGAGGTCGTAATGCCGCGGAATCATTGGCCCTGCTCAAGTATATGCCTCAAGCGGCAGCACGGGTGGTTGAGCAGCTGTTGAATTCTGCCGTGGCCAATGCTGGACAGAAGGAAATGGGAGAGCCTGAAGATCTGCGGGTCGTCCGTGCATTTGTGGATGGGGGCCCGATTTATAAGCGATTTCGTCCAAGGTCCATGGGCCGGGCCAATCCGATCCAAAAGCGGACGAGTCATATCACGATTGTGGTTGGTTCGGCAGGGTAAGGGTTGAACGGGTTCATTTGATACGGACAGGGGAGAAATAATTTATGGGTCAGAAAACACACCCCTATGGATTTAGGTTGGGGTATACGCGAACGTGGCGTTCTCGGTGGTTTGCCAAAAAAGATTATGCCACTCTCCTTCATCAAGATTTAGCTATTCGGGCTCTGGTCAAAAAAGGTCTGTACCATGCCGGAATTTCCAGTGTGGAAATAGAACGTTCCGGGAATCAGCTTAAGTTGATCATTCACACAGCACGGCCGGGCATCATTATCGGAAGAAAAGGGGCGGAGGTTGATAAGTTGAAGGCCTCGTTAGAGAAAGAATACGGCAATGAGGTGTTCGTCACGGTAAAGGAGATCAAGAAGCCTGAGCTCGATGCACAACTGGTAGCTGAAAATATTGCCACTCAATTAGAAAAGCGGGTGTCTTTTAGACGGGCCTTGAAACGAAGTGTGGCTTCGGCGCTGCGATTGGGGGCGCTGGGTATCAAGGTCTATTGTGCCGGGCGCTTGGGGGGACACGAAATTGCACGAACCGAGTGGTATCGAGAGGGAAGGGTTCCCCTTCACACGCTCCGAGCGGATGTCGAATATGGGTTTGCCGAGGCAAAAACCGCTATGGGGCAGATAGGCGTGAAAACTTGGATTTTTAAAGGCGATGCCAAGATCCCTTCTTTAGAAAACAGCGAACCCTCATTGGGATTTCTCTAGAGCAGCGTGAAACAAGAAATTGGAGCTGGTAAAGGATGTTAGCACCCAAACGTATAAAATTCAGGAAGGTTCAAAAAGGTCGTATGCGGGGGAAGGCCTATCGGGGCGGGGAAGTGTCTTTTGGGCAATTTGGCTTAAAGGCAATGGAGCCCGGGAGGATTACCGCCAGACAGATCGAAGCCGCACGTATTGCGATGACCAGGCATGTGAAGCGGGGCGGTCGGATTTGGACGAGGATATTTCCTGATAAGCCCATTACGAAAAAACCGGCCGAAGTCAGGATGGGGAAAGGAAAAGGAAATCCCGAATTTTGGGTAGCCATCATCAAATCAGGAAGAATTCTTTTTGAAATGGACGATGTGGCTCGACCGGTTGCAGAAGAAGCATTGCGCTTGGCAGGTCATAAACTTCCGATGGCCACCAAATTTGTGGTCCGGGGAGAAATCCCGGTTTTATAGAGGAAATCATGGATCTTGAAGCGTTAAGAGATTTAGAAAAGTCCGAATTGATCGATAAAATTGGAAAGTTGAAAAGTGAGTTATTCCACTTCCGAAGCCAGTTAGCTATGGGAAGGATTGAGAATCCCATGCGGATTCGGCAAACCAAACGGGATATTGCCCGAGTGAATACGATACTTCGGCAAAAGGAAGAGGGAGCACAATGAAATTAAAGGAAAGTCGATAACCGATGGCACAAACAAGACCCGTTCCCCGTTCCTTCGTTGGTACAGTGGTGAGTAATAAAATGCAGAAAACCGTCGTGGTGGAAGTCATTAGATTGGAACGTCATGGGTTATATGGAAAAGTGGTGAGACGAAAAACAAAATTAAAAGCACATGATGAGAATAATCATTGTCAAATGGGAGACCAAGTCACGATTATTCACACCAGGCCGACGAGTAAGGACAAGCATTGGCGCGTGTCGTCGATCAACTCCAAGAAAGGGTAAATGGAGAGGGTCCGTTCAGTTTTGTTCCCGCGCGGATAAGAAAGATTACGATTCAAGAGCTTTAACAGATTGAGATAATGCATGATTCAAAACTATACATATCTTGATGTTGCCGATAACTCAGGCGCCAAAAGTGTTCGCTGTTTTCATGTATTGGGGGGAACCCGCCGTCGATATGGATCGCTAGGCGATTTAATCGTGGTCTCAGTACGTGAAGCCATTCCAAAGGCATCCGTCAAAAAAGGGGATGTCATGAAAGCTGTCATCGTTCGAACAAAAAAAGGGCGCCGGCGAGAAGATGGCTCGCATATTCGGTTTGATCGAAATGCCTGTGTGTTGGTGAATGCGCAGGGAGATCCCGTCGGAACCAGAATCTTTGGTCCCGTCGCTAGGGAGTTGCGGAAGAAAAAGTACATGAAAATCATTTCTTTGGCCCCAGAGGTTATTTAGGACTAGTGCTATGGCAAAAGCATCTCGGATTAAAAAGGGCGATACGGTGATGGTGATTGCGGGGAAGGAGCGAGGCAAGACCGGAAAGGTTTTGGAAATTCATGCTTCGGCCGGCCGGGTCATCGTGGAAAAACTCAATATGTTAAAGCGACATACCAAACCCAACAATAAGAATAAACAAGGGGGGATCCTTGAGCGGGAAGGTCCCATGGCTATTTCCAACGTCATGCCTTATTGCGAGTCAGCTCAGAAGCCATCCCGTATTCGCATGAAAACTTTCGAAGATGGAAGAAAGGTGCGAATTTATCAAAAAGCCCCGTCAGAAGTATTGGATAAACGATAATGAAAGCAAAAGCTTCCCCAAAAGACGAGCCAGTCAAAAAGGCAAAGAAAGCTGGGCCTGGAGTTCCCCTTCCTCCTGGCTATGAGCCCAGGTTGAAAATTATGTATAAGGATAAAGTGATTCCTACCATGATGAAGGAATTTGGGTATAAAAACCCCATGCAGGTGCCAAAAGTAGAGCGAATCGTGGTGAATGTCGGAATGGGTGAAGCGGTGCAAAACGTGAAATTGTTGGAGAGTGCAGCTTCGGAGCTTGAGCAAATTACGGGACAAAAGCCGGTATTGACGAGAGCGAAAAAGGCCATTGCCGGGTTTAAGCTGAGACAGGGAGTCCCCGTAGGGACCAAGGTCACTCTGCGCGGCACTCGCATGCATGAGTTTATGGATCGTTTGGTTTCGGTGGCCTTGCCAAGGATCAGAGATTTCCGTGGAATCTCGCCCAAGGGGTTTGATGGGCGAGGAAACTATACCTTAGGCCTCAAGGAACAACTCACGTTTCCTGAGATTAAATATGATGATGTGGCCTCAATCCATGGGATGGATATTACCTTTGTGACCACTGCTCGGCGTAATGATGAGGCCAAGGCCTTGTTGACGCATCTAGGCATGCCCTTTAGGAAACCTTAAAGGCAGGGAAAGGAGAGTTTGTGTCACGGTTAGCACTCAAGAATAAATCTAAACGCGAGCCAAAATTCCCGGTTCGAAAATATAATCGATGTCCATTGTGTGGAAGGGTTCGTGGCTTCTTACGGCGCTTTCAGATGTGTCGTATTTGCTTTCGATTTTTGAGCCTGAAAGGCGATATTCCCGGCGTCACGAAATCAAGTTGGTGATCATCCTTAAACGTGAAAATAGGGTTTGAGTTATGTCGATGACGGATCCCTTAGCTGATTTATTCATTCGGATTAAAAACGCAGGAAGTCGTGCCCATGAGCAGGTCAAAATACCTTCCTCAAGGCTGAAAAAAGAGATTCTGAGGATATTTAAAGAAGAGGGATTCATTCGGGATTATCGTTCGGTCACCGTAGATGAGCACCCCATGTTGGAGGTGGATCTTCGTTATATACCAGGACGCCAGAAAAAATCCTTTATCACGGGTATTAAGCGAGTCAGTAAGCCAGGGTGCCGTGTCTATGCCGGCCAAGGTGAAATTCCCAAGGTGATGAGAGGCCTTGGTGTGGCGATTATCACGACGGATCGTGGTTTGCTGACGGATGAACAATGCAGAACCATGAAAGTTGGGGGAGAAGTCCTTTGCCATATTTGGTAGGGAGTTTCCGGACGGTTTCCAATCGATAAGAAGGTTGTTATGTCAAGAATTGGGCACAAACCTATTGCAGTACCCAGTGGAGTTGAAGTCAACATCCAAGGCGACCAAGTTCGAGTCAAAGGCCCTCTCGGGCAATTGCAGTGGGATCTGGCTCCGGGGATCCAGGCTACCGTGGAAGAAGGGATGGTTCGCATTTCGAGGAATGGGAATGCTCCGAAATTGAAAGCTATGCATGGCTTGTCCCGGGCCGAAATTGCGAATCAAATCACAGGGGTGAAGGAAGGGTATCAAAAGAAATTAGAGGTGATGGGTGTGGGATACCGAGCCCAACTCCAAGGGAAGGAACTGAGCTTTTCGGTGGGATATGCGCATCCGGTCACCTTATCCCTTCCAGATGGGGTTGAAGCGGCGGTGGAAAAGCAAACGTTGATTTCATTGAAGGGGATCGACAAACGTAAAGTTTCGCAAATGGCCGCCCAGATTCGTGGGTTGAAGATTCCCGATGTGTATAAGCAAAAAGGCATCAAGTACGCTGAGGAAGAGTTGCGGAAAAAGGCTGGGAAGGCCGGGAAAAAATAGGGGAAATCCGTGAATATCTTTGAGAAACAAAAGCGATTCCGTCAACGAAGTCGTAGGGTTCGTTTGCGAATTATCGGCGCATCGAATCGCCCTCGGTTGAGTGTGTTCAGGAGTAATGCCCACATTTATGCGCAAATAATCGATGATACGACGGGTAGGACCTTGGTCGCGGCCTCCTCCTGTGATCCGGGTTTGAAGACGCAAATAAAGTCTGGTGGAAATAAAGAGGCAGCGAAGATCGTGGGGCAAGCCCTCGCCGAACGGGCAAGAGCTATCCCTGTCGAACTGGTGGTATTTGACCGTGGTGGCCGTCTTTATCATGGTCGGGTCAAAGCTTTAGCCGATGCCGCCCGTGAAGGTGGGTTGAAATTCTAAGAGAAGTTCCATAATCCAAGCGATTACGCTTAATAGGGAAGGACATACGTGCTGTGAGGGTAAATGTTGACGAACTCAATCTAAAAGATAAACCAGTGGCCATTAATCGTGTGGCGAAGGTGGTCAAGGGAGGAAAACGGTTTTCCTTTTCAGCGTTGGTGGTCGTAGGGGATGGAGAGGGATGGGTCGGTATCGGAAAGGGGAAGGCCGCCGAAGTTCCTTCTGCTATTGCCAAGGCTGTCGAGCATGCTAAGAAAAACTTAATAAAGATTCCTTTGAGATCCAACACGATTCCCCATGAGGTTCATGGGTATTTCGGAGGAGAGCATATTTTATTGCGTCCGGCTAAGCAGGGGACCGGCATCATCGCCGGTGGCGCTGTTCGAGCTCTGTTGGAAGTAGCGGGCACACAAAATATCGTGGCGAAGACCTTAGGGAGGGGAAACCCTTTTAATGCGGTGAGGGCCACCATTCAAGGACTGAAGCAGCTACGCGACCCATTTGAAGTCAGAGAAATGCGACGAAGCGTGGTTGGATTGGATGATTGAGGGGCGTACCCTAGCTGGGAAAAGAGGAACCATGGCAGATTCATCAGACCTTTCCATCACATTAAAAAAAAGTACTATCGGACATCCTGAAAAGATGCGGCTGGTGTTATTGGGCCTTGGTTTAAAAAGAATAGGACAAACCGTCTCCAGACCTGATACTCCCCAAGTTCGTGGTCTCATTAACAAAGTTCGTCATTTGATCGAGGTAGCACATACATGAAATTACATGATCTCCATCCATCTCCAGGTTCGCGAACTCCAAAAAAACGGCTAGGACGGGGGCCAGGTTCGGGCTTAGGAAAGACGGCTGGGAAAGGGCATAAGGGGCTCTTGGCTCGTTCGGGTCGAGCCAATCAGATTGGATTCGAGGGGGGGCAGATGCCCCTGGCCCGGCGTTTGCCAAAGCGGGGGTTCACGAATATTTTTCGTGTGGAATATTCCATCGTGAATGTTCAAACTCTGGCGGATCTGGAAAATGTGAATGCGATTAATCCTCAAACCCTCAGAGAGCTCAAAGTCATTAAGGGTCGTCAGCCATTGGTGAAGATACTCGGGTCCGGTGAAATTACCCGGCCCATCGTGGTTGAAGCGCATAAATTTAGTGATTCCGCCCGGCAAAAGATCGAAAATGCCGGTGGGCAAGCCAAGGTGATCGGCCGTGCTTGAACGGCTCCTTACGAGCCTTCAAAACATTTTTAAAATTCCAGAGTTGCGTAGTCGGGTGTTGTTTACCCTGGCGATGCTGGCTGTGTATCGGATTGGGGCTCATATCCCCACCCCTGGAATTAATAATGAAGAACTCTTTAAGTTTCTGACGGAACGTGGGGGAGCCCTTATGGGGTTCCTCGATATTTTTTCTGGAGGGGCGTTATCGAGGCTCACGATTTTTGCCTTGGGCATCATGCCCTATATCAGTGCGTCGATCATTCTTCAGCTGTTAACGGTCGTCGTACCGCATCTGTCAAAATTAGCGAAGGAAGGTGAACGAGGAAGAAAAACGATCATCCAATACACTCGTTATGGAACGATCCTGATCGCCGTGATTCAGGGCTTTGGGATTGCGATAGGTTTGGAAGGGATGAATCAAGGGGCGTTTGTCCTGGAACCAGGCTGGCCGTTCAGGTTGATGACGGTCATTACCCTGGTCGCAGGGACCGCTTTTTTGATGTGGGTGGGTGAGCAAATCACCGAACGAGGGGTAGGGAATGGGATTTCCCTCATCATTTTCTCCGGAATTGTGGCCAACTTGCCGAGTGCCCTTGTTCAAACCTTTGAACTGTATAAGGTCGGCCAAATCAGCCTTCCGCTTCTGATCATTCTCGGGGTCGTCATGTTGGGAGTGATAGGGGCTATCGTATTCCTGGAAAGTGCACGGAGGAAGATCGCCGTTCAATATGCGAAGAGAGTGGTTGGACGCAAGGTCTATGGAGGACAAAATACTCATATTCCTTTGAAAATAAACACGGCTGGGGTTATCCCGCCAATTTTTGCGTCTTCCATCATTGCATTCCCGGCGACCATCACCAGTTTTATTCAGGTCCCCTGGGTGCAAGCGATCGGCAATCAATTGGCTCCAGGCTCCCTGCTGTACACGATGATCTATGTGAGTCTCATCATATTCTTTTGTTTCTTTTACACGGCTGTCGTCCTCAATCCGGTTGATATGGCCGACAACATGAAGAAGTATGGAGGCTTTATTCCAGGGATTCGTCCTGGCCAACGAACGGCTGACTTTATCTATAAGGTGTTAACCCGAGTAACATTCGCCGGAGCCATTTACCTTGCGATTGTGTGCGTGATCCCTGAACTGTTGATTTATAGACTGAATATGCCATTCTACTTCGGAGGGACCTCTCTCCTTATTGTCATTGGAGTGGGTTTGGATACGGCGCAACAGATTGAAAACCATATGCTGATGAGAAATTACGAGGGATTTTTGGGGAAAGGCCCACTAAAAGGGCGGAGTGGGTAATGGCATGCGGGTAATTTTTCTTGGTGCTCCAGGTGTGGGCAAGGGGACCCAAGCCGATGTCGTGTCTCAAAAATTTGGTATTCCAAAATTATCAACTGGTGATTTGTTACGAGAGAGCGTCGCGAGGCAAACACCCCTAGGAAAAGAGGCAAAAGGTTTCATGGAACGGGGAGAGTTAGTCCCCGATGAAGTGGTCATTGGATTGGTGAAGGAAAAGCTGACTTCACCGGAGTGTCAAAAAGGGTTTCTCTTGGATGGGTTCCCTCGCACTGTAGCTCAAGCTGATCAATTGGAGGAAATTTTAGCGACACAAGCAGAGGCATTGGACCGGGTTGTGTACTTTACCTTGCCAACCTCAGAGATTGTGAATCGAATTAGTGGGAGAAGAACCTGTCCCAACTGTAAGGCGGTCTATCATTTGGAATCCATTCCCCCAAAAGCAGAGGGTGTCTGTGACGAATGTGGGGCCAATCTGGTTCAACGAAATGATGACAAACCAGAAACGATTGAATCCCGCCTGGCGGTGTATCAGGAACAGACGGCTCCCTTAATCGACTATTATAAGAAGAAAGATGTACTCTCGGAATTAGATGGAGCTGGCTTGGTTGAGGATGTTGAAAAGCGGTTGGTCGCCCTTTTGTCTCAACCTCAGGTAGAATGATCATTTTAAAGACCTCTGAAGAGATTGAGCTAATCGCCCGTGCGGGTCGAATTGTTGCGGAATGCCAAAAACTCCTGATTCGAGAGCTCAAACCGGGGATGACGACTTTGGAGTTGGATGATTTAACTGAAGAATGTATTCGGGACCATGGGGCCATTCCCGCGTTTAAAGGCTATAGAAATTTTCCTAATAGCTTATGTGCGTCAGTCAATGAAGAAGTGGTTCATGGGATTCCTTCCAAACGGGTGTTGAAGGATGGAGATATCATTGGGTTGGATATTGGGGCAATTGTGGAAGGGTTTTATGGGGATGGAGCAGTGACCGTTCCAGTTGGGGAGGTCCCGGCTGAGGTAGAACATCTGATTTCCGTTACCCGAGAGGGTCTCCTAAAAGGCATAGAGCAAGCGGTGGTGGGAAATCGACTGTCCGATATTTCAGCGGCGATCCAAACGCATATAGAAAAGCATGGGTATTCAATCGTGCGGGATTTTGTGGGCCATGGTATCGGGCGGCAACTCCATGAAGAGCCACAGGTCCCAAATTATGGGCGTCCAGGACAGGGGCCTCGGCTTAAACCCGGGATGGCCCTGGCGATCGAACCGATGGTCAATGTCGGTGGATGTGGGGTGAAGGTCCTGGAAGACGGGTGGACGGCCGTGACGAGCGATGGATCGCTATCAGCACATTTTGAGCATACGGTTTCCATCGAGGCCAGTGGTCCTCCCCAAATTCTCACGGTAGGTGCTTCATAGCAGGGTAGACGCAGATTTATGGGGAAAGAAGATGTTATAGAAGTTCAGGGAGTCGTGACCGAAACGTTGCCCAATGCGATGTTCCGGGTGGAATTGGAGAATAAACATATGATTTTAGCCCATATTTCAGGCAAAATGCGTATGCATTTTATCCGTATCTTACCCGGGGACAAAGTGACCGTGGAACTTTCCCCCTATGATTTAACCAGAGGACGCATTACCTATCGGTTTAAATAGAAGGTGGACACGTGAAAGTAAAATCGTCAGTCAAACCCATTTGTGCGAAATGTAAGGTGATACGTCGCCGTGGAGTGGTCCGGGTGCTGTGTACGAACCCTCGGCACAAGCAACGACAGGGGTGAATCTGTCATCCCGCTGAGCTTGTCGTTTCGCTGAAAAGGTATCCATGCAAGGAAAAGGATTATAACTCATGGCTCGAATCGCAGGTGTAGAATTACCAGTCGGAAAACGCGTTGACGTGGGGCTGAGGTATATTTATGGGATTGGCCCGGCGATTTCCCGAGAAATTTTGGAAAAAACCGGAGTCGCCCCAGAGACCCGGATCAAAGATCTTCGTGAAGACGAAGTCGTGAAATTGCGCGAAGTCATCGACAAAGAATATGAAGTAGAAGGGGATCTCCGAAAAGAAGTCACTATGGGGATCAAGCGATTGATGGATATCGGAACCTATCGGGGATTGCGACATCGTCGCGGACTTCCCTTGAGGGGCCAGCGGACAAAAACGAATGCGAGGACAAGAAAAGGTCGTAGAGGTGCCATCGGTGGTGGGAAGTCAAAGAAATAAAACTGAAGCAGGGGATCGTTCATGAGCGTCAAAAAGGGTAAAAAGAAAGAGAAAAAAGTCGTCCAAGCGGGGATTGTCCATATTCAAGCCTCATTTAATAACACGATTGTGACCATTACGGATATGTCCGGGGGGGCGGTGTCGTGGGCCACGGCCGGAAGTCAAGGGTTTAAGGGTTCGCGAAAGAGTACCCCGTTTGCTGCTACTCGGGCGGGAGAAGTGGCTGCGAAAAAGGCAATGGAATTTGGGCTGCGCCAGGTTGATGTGTATGTGAATGGTCCAGGGTCAGGGCGGGAGGCCGCAGTACGAGCCTTGCAGTCGGCAGGATTACGAGTGAATTTAATTCGAGATGTGACGCCCATTCCTCATAATGGGTGTCGGCCGCCGAAACGGCGACGAGTCTAACAGGGAGTTGACGGACTACTACAATGAATCACGGAAAGAAGGGTGTAAGGGGGAACCAGCATGGCGAAATATTCTGGGCCTGTCTGCCGATTGTGTCGGCGTGAAGGTGTCAAACTCTTTTTAAAAGGGACGCGGTGCATGACGGAAAAATGTGCCATTGAGCGTCGAAGCTACCCCCCAGGGCAGCATGGGCAATCGCGAAGAACCCGGACCACGGAATACGGGACACAGCTTCGGGAAAAGCAAAAACTTCGTAGAGTATATGGAATGCAGGAACGGCAGTTCCTGAAAACGTATCACCGTGCCGTGAGGGGGAAAGGTGTCACGGGTGATAATTTGCTGAGTTTGCTCGAAAGACGGCTCGATAATGTGGTGTATCGGTTGGGGTTTGCCTCTTCACGAAGTCAGGCTCGCCAACTCGTGAATCATGGCCACTTCATCGTGAATGGGAGAAAGGTGACCATTCCCTCGATGACATTGAATGTTGGTGATATGGTGGAGGTCCGTGAAAAAAGCCGCCAGGTGGTTCCAATCTTAACCTCGCTGGAACAGGCCGAAGGTCGTGGAGTTCCGGGGTGGTTGGACCTGGAAAAGAATCAGTTCAAAGGAGCTGTCCAAGCGGTTCCCACTAAACAAGATATCGATGTCCTTGTCAATGAACAGGTTGTGGTCGAGTTGTATTCACGCTAATAGAGCCGAATAGGTCAAATTGAACTCTGTTTCTACAAGACGGTCAGGAATGAAGCCCTGGCCTTGGGATCAAACAAGGGAGACGCTGTCCTTATGATTACAGGCATGAAGGATTTTCAACTGCCCACAAAACTTGAATTAGAAAAGGATACTGCTTCGTCTACGTATGGCAAGTTTATCGCGGAGCCTTTTGAGCGAGGATTTGGCACGACCATGGGCAATGCTCTGCGACGCGTGCTGTTATCTTCTTTGCCGGGAGCTGCGGTCACCTCCGTGAAGATTGAAGGGGTATTTCATGAATTTTCTACGATCCCTGGAGTGACGGAAGATGTGACCATCCTGATTTTAAACGTGAAGGCTCTTCGGTTGCGGCTTTACTCCGATAAAGCTAAAGCGATTCGATTAAAGAAAAAAGGTCCTGGAGAGGTCAAGGCCGGAGATTTATCCGTGGATGCGGATGTGACCATCTTGAACCCGGATTTGCATATCGCCACCTTGGATAAAGATGGGGTGCTAGATATTGAGTTGATCGTGAAGCCAGGACGGGGATATGTGCCGGCCGAACGGAACAAAGAGGAGGGGCTGCCCATCGGCGTCATTCCTGTTGATTCCGTCTTCTCACCGATCAAGCGGGTGAATTTTAACGTGGAAAGCGCGCGGGTCGGTCGAATCACCGATTATGACAAGTTGCTCTTGGAGGTCTGGACAGACGGAAGCATCTTGCCACAGGAAGCGGTGACAAAAGCCGCGAGTATCCTTCGGGATCATCTGAATATTTGTCTTCCTTCCGAAGAAAAGGATGAGCCTACTCAAGAAGAGAGTGATGAAGATGGGAAAGCACAAATCAACCAACATTTGTTCCGAAGCGTGAATGAATTAGAACTCTCTGTCAGAGCGGCTAATTGTTTGAAGAATGCGAATATCAAGACGATTGGCGATCTTGTCCAAAAGAGCGAAAATGAAATGTTGAAAACCAAGAATTTTGGGAAAAAATCCCTGAATGAAATCAAAGAAGTCTTAGCGGAGATGGGGCTGGAACTTGGTAGTAAGGTGAGTGAAGTAACAGAATCCCATTCCTAAAATTTTCTCAAAGGACGTGTATTGTGCGGCACCGAAAACAAGGCAGACAACTAGGGCGAAATACCAAACATCGGAAAGCTCTTTTCCGGAATCTCGCGACCGCGCTTGTCGAACACGAGCGAATAGAAACCACTGAGGCCAAAGCCAAGGAGCTTCGCGGGATTACGGATAAATTGGTGACCCTGGGGAAGGAAGGGTCTTTACATTCCCGACGAACCGCACTTCAGGTGTTGCAGACCAAGGCCACCGTGGAAAAGCTCTTTAATGATGTGGCTAAGCGGTTTTCAGCGCGGAAGGGAGGATATACTCGGATCATCAAAACCCGCCAGCGTCCTGGCGATGCCGCAAGAATGGTTGCTATTGAATTCGTGGAAAAAACTGCCGAATCTGAATCAAGTGTTGAAGCGACCCCATCCGAATCATAGAACAGGATAAGGTTTTTCTCCACATCGATTAGAGTCTCCGTCGTACCACTTCCTCGTCCTCTTACCTCTCTATCAGGGTTTTGATATAAGGCTATTCGTTTACTTGCCTTAGGCCCTATGTTATCATTTTAATTGGGGTTTTTCCTTTCAATCGCCCCAGATGCGGGCTCCGTGCCATCCCATGAGGAATGTAGGGATTAGAAGTCTGTTGACCCTGGTGATCATCGCTATGGCGGTGTTCATCGTTCACCGTGTGGTGACACATATGGAAGACCAGAAACAGGAAAAGCAAGTGGCTCCAGAAGTCGATAATCTTGGCGCAGATGCTTGGATCAAGGGGTTTTCCTATCAACAAACGCAATCTGGAGCCACAAAATGGGTAGTGACAGCATCCCAGGCGAAGGTGTATGAAGAGAAACATGAAGCCAGACTCCAGGAAGTCAAAATACAGCTTTTTGATAAAGGCTTCCAAAACGAGCAAATGAATATCGTGTCGGATGAAGGGGTAATGAATACGCTCAATAATGACTTTGATTTAAGAAGCCAGGGGCATAAAACCGTGATGACCTTTGAGTCCGGGTATCAAGTTTTTTCAGACCAATTAAGTTGGAGAGAAGAAGCTCAGCAGATTCAGACCCCGGATTCCGTCATCATTCGGGGAGAAGGTCTCACGATCACCGGCAGGGGGTTGGTTGGTGATGTTGAGGCTAATGAAGTCCGCTTACTTCACGATGTTCGAGCGGAAATGGTGTCGCCATAAGATTCTTTCTGACGTTTCAGAGCGTGATGATCGTGGCCCTTGTGGTTTTGGTTGGGTCTCATACTGTTGGAAGGGCAGAAGCTCCAAAAACCAAGACCGTGATTACTTCAGATAAATTGACGGCGAGCAATGAGAGTAATCAAGCCGTGTTTCAAGGGTCAGTCAAAATGGTTCGAGATGACATGGTTGTCCGTTCAGATGTGATGATCGTGTATTTTAAGGATAAACAACCTCAATCCTCTCAGCCCGCGAATCAGGAAAACAGTGCAAAAGAAATACGATTAATCGAAGCAAAAGGGAGGGTCCGAATCCTCAAAGGAGAAAGCCGTGCGGTCGCCAAGCATGCCCTGTATTTCAAAGATGAAGAAAAAGTCATTCTCCAGGGCTCTCCGGTCGCTTGGCAAGGGGGGACCCGTATTAGCGGGCCAAAAATGACCATGTTTTTAAAGGAAAATCGGAGTGTGGTTGAAGGAGGCACCAAAGTCATCATTGAGCAACCTCCAGAGTAAGTGCGGTGCTCTGGAGAACATGTAGTTCAAGAGATGGTCATGACCATAAAGAGGGGGACCAATCGTTTCCCCGAAGCCCAATGAGGTAAGTGGCGTCATGGTTTGGTGAAAAGAGGTCATAAGGAAGTCTTGATGGGGTATGTGGATCAATACCATGTGAATGGGAATCCTTGAATTCATGAACCACGATCAAGGGCGTCCGCGTCATCAAATTCTGGCGAAGGACCTCAAAAAGAGTTATAAAGGTCGTCAGGTGGTCCGTGGTGTGAGCCTGGACTTAGTGGGAGGAGAAGTCGTTGGGCTGTTGGGCCCGAATGGGGCTGGAAAAACCACTATCTTTGATATGGTGGTGGGATTGTGTAAACCGGATCAAGGGAAAATATTCCTGGATGAAAAAGATATTACTCAGTTACCGATGTACAAAAGAGCCAGACAGGGGCTGGGCTACCTTCCTCAAGAAGCGTCAATTTTTCGCCGGCTCTCCGTGGAGGAGAATGTATTGGCTGTCCTTGAAACCTTGAACCTCCCTAAGGGACGTCAAAAGATACGATTGCAGGAATTGCTAGAAGAACTCAATTTAACTCACCTGCGAAGTCATGGATCTTACACGCTATCCGGGGGTGAGCGCCGACGACTGGAGATTACCCGGGCATTGGCCACAAAACCAAAATTTCTTCTCTTAGATGAACCATTTGCGGGGATTGACCCCATCGCTGTCGGGGACATTCAAGACATTTTAACGACCCTAAAGAAGAAAGATATTGGCATTCTCATCACTGATCACAATGTGCAGGATACCCTTTCCATTACCGATCGAGCTTATATAATAAACGAGGGGGCTATCTTAGAGAGCGGCCCGCCCGAAGTCATCGTGAATAGCCCAAAGGCCAAAGCCGTGTATTTGGGCGAACGGTTTAAAATGACCTAACACTGAGGAGATCATCCGGTTATCATGGATCTTCGATTAGATCTACGCCTTTCACAGAAGCTGGTCATGACCCCGCAATTGCAGCAGGCCATAAAACTGCTGCAACTATCCCGTTTAGAACTGCAACAGACCCTTTCTCAACATTTAGTCGAAAACCCCCTCTTGGAAGACTTAGCCTTAGAAATCCAAGAGGAAGAAACTGGGCCGGGAGAAGAGGGGCCTGAAAGCCGGAAAGAACAAGAAGGCCAAGATGAAACCTCTGCTGCCTCTGATGACGCTGGAGGGCAAGAAAAAGAAAGTGAACCATTATCCGCCGAAGAATGGGATAATTTGCTTGGGACAGATTGGCGTCCCACCACGCGAGATGAGATTCAGGGTGGAGATGATGAATTTCCATCATACGAACAGACGCTGACGAAACCCACCTCCTTAGAGGACCATTTAGAATGGCAACTTCGACTGTCCTCGCTGGACGGACGGGAGCGGGATATCGGGCGAATGCTCATCGGCAATTTGGATGAGGATGGGTATTTGCGTGTCTCATTGGAGGAATTAGCTAAAGATGCTGCCTGTTCCCCGGATCAAATTGAGCAGGTGTTGCGTCACATTCAGACGTTTGATCCCATAGGGGTTGGGGCGCGGGATTTACAGGAATGCCTCCTCATCCAGCTCGATTATCTAAAGCAGGAAGAGTCGGGCTTGATGAATCATTGTCCAGCCCAGGTATCTCCAGATGTCGTAGCAGCAATCTTGAAAGATCATCTGGTGGATTTGCAAAAAAAGCGTTATCAGGCTGTGGCCAAAAGTTTAGGGATAACGTTGGAAGATGTGTATGAAGCGGTTCGAGTCATCGAAAGCCTGGAACCGAAGCCGGGGCGTCCTTATTTTTCCGATAGTAATTCCATCATCATTCCTGATGTCTATGTCATTAAACACGAAGGGGAGTGGGTTGTGCTGCTCAACGACGATGGCTTGCCTCGGTTACGCATCAGTCCGTACTATCGGCGCCTCCTCTCTAATTCGGGTGAGGACTCGGGTAGTACCAAAACCTACCTGGAGGAAAAGCTGAAGGGAGCCCAATGGATTATTCGCAGTATCGATCAGCGGAATAAGACCATCGTCAAAGTCGTAACCAGTCTCGTGAAGTTTCAGGAAGCATTCTTGGAAAAAGGGATTCACTACCTTCGGCCGTTAGTCTTGAAGCAGGTTGCGGAAGATGTGGGTATGCATGAATCCACCATCAGCCGTGTGACGACGAATAAATACATGCATTGCCCACAGGGGATCTTGGAACTCAAGTTCTTTTTTAACGCCGGGATTCAGCGTGCGGATAATCGGGGAGAGGATCTCTCGTCTGTCACGGTTCAAGAGATGATCCGGGAGATGGTCGCGCAGGAAGATGCCGCCAGTCCCCTAAAAGATCAGGAAATCGTCTCTCGTCTTCGGAATAAAAATATCATGATTGCCCGTCGAACGGTCGCCAAATACCGTGCGGAGCTTCATATTGCCTCCGCGAGCCAAAGAAAACGAATCCCCACATAATCCTGAGGGGAGGCCGAGGTCTACCTAGTCCGGCACGGTACGATTGTCCCCTCTTCGAGTTCTTTTGAGGCCTTGAGGTTTGAGGCCTTTACTTTAATTGTGTCATCAAGCAAACTATAGGAATTTTTTGGAAGAAAATTCCATGGAAACGCAGCATTCCCCATCCCTCGACCCTGAAGGAGGATTTCCTCTCCGCCTCATCGTGGTGACCGGAACATCCGGATCGGGAAAAACCCAGGCCTTAAAATGTCTGGAAGATCTGGGATTTTTTTGTGTTGATAACCTGCCTCCTGCCCTTTTTCAAAAATTTGCCGAGCTTTGCACGCAACCCGGGAAAGATGTCAAAAAGGTGGCTTTGGGAATCGATATTCGCGAACGAGGATTCTTTGATGATGTCTTCAGTAGTCTTGAGGAGTTACAAGGCAATGGATGTCGTGTGGAATTGTTATTTTTCGAAGCGAATGATGATGTATTAGTCCGGCGATTCTCCGAATCCCGTCGTCCCCATCCCTTGTTACCCCAGCGACCGGTACTGGAGGGCATTCAACTCGAGCGAGAGCGGTTAGAGCATCTTCGCAGGAAAGCCCATCGAGTCGTGAACACCTCTGAGTTTTCGGTTCATGACTTGAAAGCCTGGATGATCCAGCACTACCGGGAACGCCTAGAGGGGCAACCCTTAAAGATCAGTGTCGTGAGTTTTGGGTATAAATTCGGGGTGCCCTTTGATGTAGATGTGGTGTTCGATGTCCGTTTTCTCAGAAATCCGTATTTTATCCCGGAACTTCAACCATTAACCGGAGAACATCCGGACATTCAAGAGTATGTGTTGCAAACCAAAGAAGCTCAAACCTTCATCCATCATGTGAGAGAGCTGTGCGCCTTCTTGCTTCCCCTGTTTGAACGCGAACAGAGAAGTTATTTTACCATGGCCTTCGGATGCACTGGAGGCCATCATCGTTCAGTGGCCATTTCTCTCCATACAAAAGGTATGTTAGAAAAGATGGGATATGATGTCAGTATTCGACATCGAGAAATTCATAGTCAAAGAGAATTCGTAGAAACTTGATGCCTTGTTTTTTATTCCCTCCTTATAATCTTCCCTCTTTAAGGCGATAGCCCTCGTTCCTGTGACGTAGGGCTTTTATCTCTCTCGTGTAATGAAGGCGGGCTAAGGTGTTGCCCGCTCTTCTGTAATTTCTTGGAATCATGAGCTTTTCCAAGAGTACCCGTATAGAACGTCAACCCTGATTTCCGTTGAGACTAGGTAGAAATACGGCATCATTATGAGGAATAGCCGTTCAATGAGTTCCTGCGCTATTAGGGAAATGGGGAACTATGGATCCATTAACGAAGAAAAAGCGGCGGTTTTTCAGTAGAGATTTGTTCGGTGCCGCCCGGTTCCTCGGTAAGAATCGGCTGTCCGTTGGGGTGGATGTTGGTTCTCAGTTCATGAAGGTGGTTATTCTGGGGAATGGTCCAGATAAGTTAGTCCTCCAGGATTATGCCGTTTTTCCGGTTTCAGGCGATCCTCCAGAAGAGGCAGCCCAAGGAATTCGGAATGTGGACCAGATTCACCCCTACCTCAAAGGAAGAGAGGATTGGTTTAAGGGAGGGGTAGGGATTGCCGTGTCAGGTCCGTCTATCTTTATTAAATCCCTGTCACTTCCCTTCATGGAAGAAGACGATCTCCGGGAACATTTTCATTGGGAGTTGGACCGATATATTTCATCTCCAGGGGAAGAGGTGTTTTGGGATCTGTATACGGGTGAGCATCTTCCCATTGAAGTAGAAGGGCAACAGTCTCACCTCCTTGTCGTGGCGAAAGCGCAGGTGATCAAAGTGCAGGTTGAGCAATGGAAAAGCATGGGCATCCCAGTCAATTTTGTGGACGTGGCCCCATTGGCTTTGGTCAATATGGTGACGAACAATTATGACTCAACGAAACCCTACTTGGTGATCCAGTTGGGGCCGAGTGGAATTCTCATTGTGAACATGGAGATGGGTGAGCCCATCCATATTCATGAAATCCCTTACGAGGTTGACTGGTATGGAGAGTTGGTGGAACAAGTGTGTTTCCCCCGGAATGACTATCCGAAAGAAATAGGGATTGGGCCCTCCGAAACATTGTTGCTGGAAAAGTTCATTGACGATGTCGCACAACAAATTGGTGAGATTGTGAAGGAGGAGTCTCGGGGGCAGAGAAAAATGTCCTTTCAGCACGTTCTCTTGTCTGGGGGATATGGGAGAGTGGATGGGCTTACCGAGAAATTGTCGGATGTTCTGGGACATTACGTAGAAATCATAAGTCCTTTTAAAAAGATTAGGGTTCCCAAACGGTTGAATGAGGATGCGGATTTCCAAAATGTGAGTCCCTTGTTAAGTGTAGCGGTGGGCGTGGCCATGCGGGGAGCTCTTCAAGATGATCAAGATTAATCTTGCACGGCAACTTCAAGAAATGGATCATCTGACCGGGCCACCTCGGGCAGCGACCTACGTGATTGGAGTGCTTCTTTTACTGAGTCTGGGGATTGGGAGTTGGTGGTGGACGGATTCGTTGAGACAGCAACTGGAGACTATTCGCTCGGACAAATATCGTATAACCCAAAATCTCTTGAACCTTGAATCACAGCTGAAGGAGAGAGAAGGACGGAAAGCTGAGAATGAACATCTCTTAAAAGTCTTGGAGGAGTATCGAGGACATGAGGACAAAAAATGGCCTGTGGCCTTATTGAATGGGATCAGTCGAGGAGTCCATGACCTTGGAATATGGTTAGAGCGGGTAGAAATGCGACAAGATGAGGTGAAAGTGCAGGGGAAATCTCTTCGCATTGCAGATATTGGAAAATTTTTTGATGCGTTAGAAGATGAGGATAGGGTTAAGAGTCTGCCATCCGTGGAAATTATGGATCCATCGACAGGGAGAGGGAAGGTGTATTCATTTCGTATCCAATTTCCAATTGAACCTGTAGAGGCGATATGAGTGACTGGTGGCATCAGGCTCCTAGAGGGCAACGGTTCATTCTTTTAGGGATCGTGTTCATGCTTTTCATCCTGTGTCTGCAAAATTTCGTGTGGAGCCCTCTGGAAGCATCAATCGGGAGGCTACAAGGCGAAATCACCACTCTCACCAACACGGTTCATTCCCAGCATCAAAAGCTGGAGGAGTTGAAGGGTATTGAGGCCAAGGTTTCGACAGCCCGTCAACAGTTAGCCTTAGACTCTCAACAAACAAGGGGAGAGCACCCAATAAAAACATTCCGGCAGGAAGTCGCTGAGGTGGCCACACACACCCAAGTGGTGCTTCATGTATGGAAAGAAAATGAACAAAAGATCGGTGCGAGCTCCCCGGAAACAAGCATTCCGGTACATGTACGGGTAGAGGGCAATTTTCAAGAAATCCGGAACTTTTTGGGGGAACTCGCGAGTCTTCCTCGAGTGAAACGAATTGACTCGGTCGTGATAAGCCCTAAGCCTGGAAAGAGCACTCTTGGAGTGATTTCCGTCGACATTGAGTTTCGAGGGCTATCCCCAGACGTTTTTCGGGTTGTTCGACATTTTCTGTCGGCCTGAACGAGTTGGCGCACATGGAGTCGGTCGTGATACACACCATTAATCGAAGATGGATCATCTGGGCATTGTTGGGTGCCATGATAATGGTGCAGAGTGGATTGGGGTACTCATGGGGGGAGGGAAAGATGGTAAATGCCGTGGAGCCCCTTAGGAAGTCGGATGTTGTGCACGAGCATTTGGAAAAATCCTGGGTCCTACCGAAGGTACAGGACAGTCGGAATCCGTTTATTCCCTTAACAAGTCCCGTCGTCCCTGCCCAAAAAGCCACCCGGAATAACCAAACGGATTTGTCCAAAGGAATTTTTACCAATTCCCCCTCAAAATTGAACCTATTGGGAATCGTTCATGGACAACATGCTCCCCATGCGGTGATCAGGCTTTCAGATGGAAAACGTTTGGTGGTGAGTGTTGGATCCAAACTTGCCGATTCAGGTTGGAAGGTCAAAAGGATTCAGAAAAGCTATGTGGTTCTTGAACGCCTCTCCACATCATCTGATTCCCCTCTCAAGTCCTCAAAGGAACGTATTCTTCGATTCTCCTCTCTGCTTTCTTCTTAACGATTTTCTGGTTGAGAAAGACCGGAAAAACCTTCATAATCAAGGGTCGTATGGAATAGGTACGAACACGATATTCCTAGTCCAAGAATGAGGCTTCAAGGGAGTGATGGACGGAGCCTATAGACCCTTCGGTTTTATACCTAGAAGATAAGGGAATACTATGTTGAGGTATTTAAATGCGGGTGAATCCCATGGGCGGGGCCTGATGGCCGTCGTCGAAGGTGTTCCATCAGGATTGCCTATTACGGCCGAAGAGATCAATGCAGATTTAACCCGGAGGCAAGGCGGGTATGGCCGGGGTGGACGAATGCGGATTGAAAAAGACCGCATTGAATTCATCTGTGGAGTGCGAAAAGGAAAAACGCTAGGAAATCCCCTTGGTCTTTTAATCTGGAATAAAGATTGGGAAAATTGGAAGGAAATCATGGCCTCGGAACCGGGGCCTCCACCCACCGAGCGAGTGGTGACACGCCCGAGGCCCGGACATGCCGATTTGGTTGGGGCTATTAAGTATAACCACCGTGACATTCGAAATGTATTAGAGAAAGCCAGCGCCCGAGAAACCGCGATACGAGTCGCGATTGGAGGAATAGGGAAAGCCCTGTTGTCACAATTTAATATGCGAGTGGTGAGTTATACGATGGACATCGGTGGAGTCGTGGCCCCGAAACCAGAGGATCCCCTCGCAGCCTATGAACAAGCCGAGCAGTCAGAAGTTCGATGTCACGATCCTGAGTCTGGGAAAAAAATGATTGAACATATTCGGGGAGCCAAGCATAAGGGAGATTCCTTGGGTGGGATTTTTGAAGTCGTGGTAACCAACCCTCCCATTGGATTAGGAACCTATGCCCAATGGGACCGGCGGTTGAGTGCGCGGTTGGCCATGGCTGCGATGAGTATTCAGGCCATGAAGGGTGTCGAAATTGGGATGGGATTTGAATCGGCACGCCGGTATGGGTCGGAAGTCCATGATGACATCTATTTTGACGATGAACAGCAAGAATTTATCCGGAAAACCAACAATGCCGGTGGTTTGGAAGGTGGAATTACCAACGGGCAAAATATCGTGATTCGAGTCGCGATGAAGCCAATAGCCACCTTGTATACCCCAAAAGATAGTGTCGACATTTCGACCAAAGAACCCTTCGAAGCCACCGTGGAGCGATCGGATATTTGTACCGTACCGGCGGCTGGGGTGGTTGGAGAGGCCGTGATTGCCTATGAGATGGCGAATGCCCTGCTTGAAAAGTTTGGAGGCGATAATCTGGAGGAAATGAAAAGGAATTTCGATGCGTACCAAGAGCATGTCCGTTCTTTTTAATGAATTGAGTGTGACCTGACATCCCAATGCCTCAAACGAATCTTCTCCCTCTCTTTTCCCGACATACTAAATGGAGATCTCGTTGACGATGATGGAAAAATTCCATCCTCGACGGGTTCCGGTTTCGTTAGATGAACGAAGCTACCAGATTTTGATTCAGCCACGGACTCTTTCCCGAATTGGCGAACAGATGGCCAAAATCGGATTGGCAGGCCGGGTAGCCATCGTGACCAATGCCAAAGTTTCTCAACTCTATGGACGGAAGGTTGAAAGAGCTCTGAAGCAAGCCGGATTTTCACCGCTTCGTATCCTGTTGCCTGAAGGGGAGCGAGCTAAGTCAATGCGCTGGCTCTCCCAGGTCTTAGATGAATTAGTGAAGAACCGGTTTGAGCGAGGAGATAGTGTCCTGGCGTTAGGTGGAGGGGTCGTAGGAGATGCGGCGGGTTTTGCGGCAGCCGTCTATCTCAGGGGAATCCCGTTCGTGCAGGTTCCTACCACTCTGGTTTCTCAGGTTGATTCGAGTGTTGGAGGAAAAACGGGGGTGAATCATCCACTCGGGAAAAACCTGATTGGGGCGTTTTATCAACCACGTTTAGTGTTCATCGACCCTATGACGCTCAAGACCCTTCCTCCTCGGGAATGGCGGGCGGGTTTAGCGGAGGTCATTAAGTACGGAGTGATCGCGGATCAAGAGTTCTTCGAATACTTGGAAAAGAACCGGGAAGGGTTGCGAACTCAGGATGAAGAGGTGGTGTCGCGAGTCATCGAACGATGTTGTGAGATAAAAGCTGAAGTCGTCGAGGGGGATGAACGTGAAGCCGGACGTCGCCGGATTTTAAACTATGGGCACACGGTGGGACATGTTCTGGAGGCACTGGGAAAATATCGGAAATGGATCCACGGGGAAGCTGTGGGCATTGGGATGGTACAGGAAGCGTCAATCGCGAATTTTCTGGGGCTCTGCGCCAAAGACGTTGAGGATCGACAGAAGGATTTAATTCAAGAGGTTGGGCTGCCGATCGCTCTGCCACCCATGCAATTTTCAGATCTTTGGGACGGGATGTTGCATGACAAAAAAGTCAGTAAAGGGCACATTCACTGTGTGGTCCCGCAAAAAATCGGGACCGTGAAGGTGATTCCCTTGGAACGTCGATCCATGAGCCGATGGTTTGCAGCTCGTCATCAGGGGATGGCCGGTCGTGTTTCAAGTGCGAAGAAAAAGGTTTCACGCTCAAGGCCAAGAACGAAAGGATGACATGGCACCCTCTCGAAAGGTGACGACGGATGAATTGAAACAGCGGATGCGGGAACGCACGCGTGAAGTCCAAATTCTGCACCGGATCAGTGAGTCCATCAGTAGTTCCTTGGAACAGGAAATCGTCCTCAAACAAATCGTGGAAGTGGTAGTGGAAGTCACCAAAGCCGACGCCTGTCTGCTCTATCTGCTCTCTGAGGAAAAAGACGAATTAATATTACGAGCCTCTAAAAATCCTCATCCTCGATTAATCGGAAGAATATCCATCGGGTTGGGTGAGGGGATTACCGGCTGGGTGGCACGGGAAAAAGTCCCCGTCGTGATTCCCAGGAATGCGGCGGAAGATGCCCGGTATAAGTTTTTCCATCGGCTGCCGGAGGATCGGTATCAGGCCTTTGTGTCCGTACCCATCATGAGTAAGGGTGAAATTATCGGGGTGATCAACGTACAGCATAAACGGTCTAAACGTTATTCGGAGGAGACGTTGGCACTGCTCACGACTATCGCCAATCAGGTCGGAGGAGCGATCGCCAATGCCCGTCTGTATGATGAAATGCGCCAAAAAGCCAGACGACTGGAGACGCTCTCTCAGGTATCAGAAACGGTCACTTCCAATAGATTGATCGAAGATGTCCTGCAGTTAATCGTGACGATGACGGCTCAGCTCATGAATTCCAAGATTTGTTCGATTATGTTAGTCGATGAATCCTCGGGGGAGTTGCGAATCACCGCCACCCAAAGTTTAAGCGAAGCCTACCGGCGCAAACCGCCGTTAAAAATCGGGCAGAGCATGAGCGGTCGAGCGGTACAGGAGCAGCAGCCGGTCTATGTCCCGGATGTGACGGCTGAAGGTGGGTACTTCTACCGGGACTTGGCCAGGCAGGAGGGGTTACATTCTTTGCTCTCTGTGCCAATGTTGATGAAAGAGAAGGTGATTGGTGTGATTAACGTGTATACCTCGACGGCCCATGTTTTCTCTGACGAAGAAGTCAAAACCCTGCAAACGATCGCGAATCAGGCCGCAGTATCCATCGAACATACGCGGCTCATGGAAAAGTCGTTTGAGATGCAGGAGGCCTTAGAAGTGAGGAAGCTTGTGGAGCGAGCGAAGGGATTTCTCATGGCGTCCAAAGGGCTTTCGGAGGCCGGGGCATTCAAGCTCATTCAGAGACAGAGCATGAATTTGAGGAAGTCCATGAGAGAGATCGCCGAGGCGATCATTTTGGCTGAAGAGCTTCAACGGGCCACGAACGATCATTAATCGAAACGATTATGGCATAAGCTTTGGCATAAGTGGTGGTTGTTTGAATGAGTTTGGAGAGACAGGTATAATAAAAAATTCCGGGACAATGGGGTCTCGGTGCCGGATGGAAATGATGTTGGACAAGGGCGTCCTCTGTTCTTTGGAACCGAGGGCGTTTTTTTTATGAGTATCGTTCGATTGGCCATGATTCAAATGAATGCCGTGGTAGGGGATGTTGAGAATAATGCCCGGGCGATACGAGGGTGGATGAAGGAAGCGAAAAAAGCTAAGGCTGATATCGTAGTCTTTCCGGAGCTAGCGGTATGCGGGTATCCTCCCGAAGACCTTCTACTCATGCCTCAATTTTTGCGAGAGATCGCTCGCATGCAAAAACCATTGGAAAATGCGACGAAAGGAATAGTGGCAATCGTCGGAGGGGTCACAGAAGCCGATTCGGTTCCGGGAAAGCGTTCCCGTAAAACCGGGGTCTCTGAAAAACCGTTCAATTCGGCCTGGGTGTTCGCGGGAGGGCATTTTCGCGGGTGCTATCATAAATGTAAGCTTCCCAACTATGGGGTGTTCGACGAGGAACGGTACTTTCAGCCGGGGACATCGGCTCCGGTCTTTCAGATGGGGTCTTCTCGGTTAGCCATCAATATTTGTGAGGATATCTGGTATACCGATGGTCCGGCTCGAGCTCAAGTTCGTACTGGAGGGGCTCAGCTGGTGGTTAATATGAATGCCTCGCCGTACCATGTCAGGAAAACCGACAATCGGATGGCACTTCTCGCTGAAAGAGCGCAAGAAAACCGGGTATTTGTGAGTTATACCAATATGGTGGGAGGACAGGACGAATTGGTCTTCGATGGGAATAGTCTGATTGTCGATCCGTCGGGTGAGGTCGTGTCTCATGCCTTGGCATTTCAGGAGGATATGTTGGTCACCGATCTGGATTTGATGCGACTACGGGGAAAATCAAAGACGACCACGACTTCGCGTCAGGCAGTATCGAAAAAATCGCCCTGTGTGTCTCTCGGTTGGAAACCCGCGCCTCATCCCAGGAAAAATCCCTGCCCCATTCGTCTTGCCCAGGATATGGACCAAGATGAAGAAATCTATCGGGCGCTGGTGCTGGGTGTGAGAGATTATGTTCGAAAGAATACATTTGCCAAAGTGCTTGTCGGAATCAGTGGGGGGATTGATTCGGCGCTGACCGCGGCCATCGCCTGTGATGCGATCGGCTCTTCCAACGTGGTCGGAGTCTTCATGCCTTCGCCCTATACGTCCTCCATCAGTCGCAAAGATGCCAAAGCTCTTTCCACAAACTTGGGATTTCTCATGCATTCACTACCCATCGCCAAGCTTTTTCGGCAGTTTCGCCACATGCTCCAACCCGTTTTTGGTGATCGTCCGTCCGACACGACAGAAGAAAACCTGCAAGCCCGTATTCGCGGAACTCTGCTCATGGCCCTTTCGAATAAATTCGGTTATCTGGTGCTCACGACCGGAAACAAGAGTGAAATGAGCGTGGGGTATGCCACCCTCTATGGGGATATGGCGGGAGGGTTTGCGGTCATCAAGGACGTCCCCAAAACACGAGTGTTTCGTTTGGCTGAATGGCGGAATGGGTATAGGGGGCGAGATTTTGGGCCGATGAATATTCCTAAAAACATTCAAACCCGTCCTCCATCGGCCGAACTCAAGCCAGACCAGACTGATCAGGATACCTTGCCTCCTTATCCTGAGTTGGATGCCATTCTCCAGGCCTATGTGGAAGAAAATTGGTCGAAGGCAAAGATGAGAGAAGCTGGATTCAAGGCGAAGGTCATCGATCGCGTGATACGAATGGTCGATTTCAGTGAGTATAAACGCCGTCAAGCTCCTCTTGGCATCAAGATTACCGCACGAGCGTTGGGCAAAGATCGACGGATGCCCATCACGAACCGGTTCTTGGGCAGGCGATAAACGAAATGTGGATAACGAGTCGAATGTAGCATGACGACCGAAAACCAAATCACTTCCACACCATTCCATGCCTCGAACGGAGGTATGAATAGTTCTGAGAATCTACAGGATCAACGAACGATGTTGCGGCAACGTTTGCTGGACGGAGCCACGGGGGGAGAAATCTTACATGCCTTTTCCGATTTCATGGATGCTCTGTTGATCGCCCGATTTCGGGAGGTTATTCAACAGGGAAGTCCAGATATCCGAGCCAGTTGGCAGCAATGTTGTTTGGTGGCCCTCGGTGGATATGGTCGCCGGGAACTGGCGCCATATTCGGACATCGATGTCATGGTGTTGACCCAGGGCCACCAAGCTCAGTTGGCTGAGGCCATATCCAAAGGGGTGTTTCACCACCTCTGGGATTTGGGCTTTCAAGTCGGACATAGTGTCCGGTCGATCATGGAATGTATGCTGATCGCGCAAACCGATATACCGGCCTGTACCTCGATGATGGAGGCAAGGTTTTTGGGCGGGAGTGCGGCGGTCTTTCAAAATTTCCAGAAAAAATTCGACCGAAGAATCCTCAAATGGCAGGCCAAACGGTTCATTCAGGACAAAATCGAAGAGCGGCGCCAGGAATATGCCAAGTTCGGTGAAACCGTGTTCTTGGTGGAGCCCAATATTAAAAAGAGTAAAGGGGGCTTGCGGGATTTACACCTGGTGCAATGGGTCGGACAAGCCCGGTATGGAGCTGGGTCGATTCAGGAGTTAGCCAACCGAGGAATCCTCGCGTTTCCGGATTATCAGGTGTTGCAAGAGGCGCAGGAGTTTCTCTGGCGCGTCAGAGCCTTCCTGCATTTTGAAGCGGGGAGAGCGCAAGACATCCTCACGTTTGAAGATCAAGTCCGGCTCGCGGAATTTTTCCGATTACAGGATCGTCCCAACCTGTTAGCGGTCGAGCAGTTTATGCAGCAATATTTTCGGCACACGACCGGCCTGTACGATCGCTGTGTGCGATTTTTGGAACAGGCGCAAGAGCAAACCTGGCGAGATCGGCTGAGACAATGGCTGCCCAACCCCCTGATTGAAGGCAATTTTCGAGTGGAAGACAAGCGACTCACCATTCCACCAGAAAAGTTGCTGGGAGTGTTGGAAAGTCCGGTAGCTCTTCTCCGACTATTTGAGATTTCCCATGATCGAAGCATGCCGGTGGATTCCAGGATTCTGAACGAGTTGTCCCAACATCTCACGACGGTGCCGAATGAACGATTTCACACGGAGGAAGTCAGTACCCTCTTCCGGAAGATCTTAAGCCGGCCCGGCCGAATCGGCCAAACACTCGATGCCATGCATCAGGCCAGCCTCTTGGAAAAACTGGTTCCCGCTTTTGCCAGGGTTCGAGGACTCATGCAGTTTAACCAATACCATAAATACACCGTGGACGAGCACAGCCTTTTGGCGGTGAAAGAAGCAGAAAAGTTACAGGAAGCCCAGGGATTGATCGGAGAAGTCTACCGAAGTATTCCGGATAAGGACCTTTTGCATTTGGCCCTCTTACTGCATGACCTCGGGAAAGGACGAGAGGGAGACCACAGCAAGATCGGAAAGGATATTGCGCATAAAACGGCTGATCGTCTTGGCTTAACCGAAAAAGAACGGGAAGTACTGGCCTATCTGGTGTTTCATCATTTGGTGATGTCCCATACGGCATTTCGCCGGGACCTCAATGATGCAAAAATCATTCGGACCTTCGCCGAAAAAATGAACACCGTCGACGTACTCCAAAAGATGTTCATTTTGACCGTCGCTGATATTTCAGCCGTAGGCCCGGAGGTCATGACCAAATGGAAGGAATCCCTGTTGGGCGAATTGTACTCCCGGACATATGAAAGCATGTCCCAGGAGCAAAGCTCTGCCGACCCTGTTTCGGGAAAATCCGTTCTGGCTCCCGAGATCCGAGAAGCCCTTTTGAAAGAGATGCACTCCAGAGACGAGACGGGTTCTGCCCCTGAAGCCGGGTGGGCAGACTGGCTTGATGGCCAAATTCCCTTGTTCCCCGAATGGTATGTGTCCTCTACGCCGGTAGAGCAGATGGCCAAACATTTGTTAGCTATACAGAACTTACCAGCGCAGCCTACTCATGTAGAAGGATATTTCAATGCAGAGTTAGGCATATCGGAATATGTGTTGATTACCCGTGAGCAAGCCAAGCCCGGTTTGTTCATGCAGGTGACGGGAGTACTGGCGGCTTTGGGGCTGGAAGTCTTGAATGCGCAGATCATGACCTTAGCAGACGGGACAGTCTTGGATGTGTTTTCGGTCAATGAATCGGATCTTCAGGGGCCACCATCCGAGTATCGTTTTCAAGAGGTGGCGAAAGAGATTCAAGCTGTCGTGCAAGAAGAATATACGGTCTCGGAGGTTTTCGAACGCCGCCGTCGCCGGACATTTGGTCGAACCTTTCCCACAGGCCGGAAAGCCACCGAGATTCAGATAGACCACAACGCATCCGATGCCTACACCATCATCGAGGTGTTTGCCGATGATAAGCCCGGCCTATTGTTCGTGTTGGCTGAGGCCTTGGTGAGTCTGGGCCTGTCCATTCACATGGCTAGGATCGGAACTCGCCTGGACCAAGTCGTGGACGTGTTTTACGTGACCGATGCCGAGGGCGGAAAAATTCCATCCGGAGAAAAGTCCGAAGAAATCCGGCAGGCTCTTCAAACAGCCGTAGAAACCTTTCTAGATGGCAAGGACTCATCTCCTTCTTGATCCCACCGTGTATTGAGCGTTGAGTTTTTCTCCACTTCTCTTCTCACTTTCACAGGTTCTAATGGTATGACGGAATTTGTTGCCTATCTGCTCGAGCTCCTTGCACCGTTAAAAGGCGTGAGTGCGAAAAAAATGTTCGGCGGGTATGGGATCTTCAAGCAGGATCTCATGTTCGGATTGGTGGCCGATGACATCCTTTATCTCAAGGTGGATCAGACGACCATCTCGGACTACGAGGAGCTGGAGCTCGACCCCTTTGTGTATGAGAAGAACGGAAAGAAGATGGCCATGTCCTATTATCAAGTCCCGGAAGACGCGCTCGATTCATCCGAGGCCCTGTGTGATTGGGCAAACCAAGCCTACCAAGCGGCCATGCGAGCAAAGAAAGGAAAAAGCCCGCGATCACGGAAGGAAAAGTAGATGGTTAGGCGTAATGTTTGATCGGCCAAGCTCTTTTCTATATCCACTGCCTTTCACAAGATAAACTCCAAATAATTAATTCCCTTTCTCTCTCTCCTGAATTTTCACCAAAGAAAAACCTTCTGTTTTCGTGGAGTGTGTCGCCATGCTGTTTCCTCATTGTAGGTTATATCGAAATGAGGTAATGGAGTTTTTCGTAGGACAAAAAACATATTGATTTTTAACTTTCTCCTGCTATCGTACTTTTCACTTCTCTAAAGATTTGGATTGAGAAAATTTTCAATCCTACTTCCCCTCTCCATTGTTTCTCATAAAGGCATTGTCAATTTAACTCGGGTTTGGCAGACTGGGCGGCATGAACAATCGAACCCCCAGCTACCACCGTCACCGTTTTCCCTCCGAAATAATTAGTCACGCCGTGTGGCTCTACCATTGATTTTGCCTCAGCTTTCGTGAGGTGGAAGAGCTTCTTGTCGAACGAGGCATTACGGTCACCTATGAAACGGTTCGCCAATGGTGTCAGAAGTTTGGACCGGCCTACGCTCGGAAACTGAAAAAACGCCAAGGGCGCTTGGGCGATACGTGGCACATCGACGAAGTCTTTGTCACCATTCAAGGTCAGCGGCAGTATCTGTGGCGGGCCGTGGACCAAGACGGCGCTACCATTGATATTTTGGTGCAACCCCGACGAGACAAACAGGCGGCGGTGCGCTTCCTCCGTCGGTTATTGCAAGGGCAACGTGGTGAACCACGGTGGCTCATCACCGACCAACTCCGAAGTTACGACGGGGCACACCGAGAGGTCATGCCGACCGTGGAGCATCTCAATACGGTCTATGCCAATAACCGCGTGGAAGTCTCGCATCAACCGACGCGACAGCAAGAATACCATATGCGGAGCTTTTCCTCTGCCCGACAGGCTCAACGATTTCTCACGCTGCATGGCCTGACCCAAAATCTCTTTCGCCTCGGTCGTCACCTCATGCAGGGGGTCAATTATCGCCTATTGCGTACGCAGGCTTTTCGGGTTTGGAGGGAAGCGGTGTGTGCATAAGGGGAGAGGGAATCGGCCGCATTTCGATCTGCTAAAGTTAAATTGACAATGCCTTCTCGATTTGTATTCCCGCAAAGTGGTGGGGTGGAGTACGAGTGCTCCCTTGCAGCGTAACCTGGTCTTGGAGGCCCTCACCATGGCCTTAGGCCAACGGCGGCCTTCCCCTGACCTCATGCATCATAGCGATCGCGGCAGTCAATACGCCAGCCAAGAGTTTCAAGAACTTTTGAGAGACCACGGGATGGCATGCAGCATGAGTGGGACGGGGAACTGTTTGGATAATGCTGTGGCGGAAAGTTTCTTTGCCACCCTCAAACGGGAGCGGGTGCATGGAGAAGGTATCCGACAGGGTCTGAGGCCAATGCTGATATTTTTCAATACATTGAGGTATTTGCAATCGCCACCGGCGACATTCGACCCTTGGTCAAAGGAGTCCTGAGCTATTCGAGCACGGTGGTTCCTCCGCTCAGGACAAGTCCGACCCCCATCAGATCGATCCCTCCTAATGGGAAGGGCCCGATATACCAGACCAGTTCGACTAGTCCTTATGGGGGGTTTGATTAAAATTCAATTAAGACTTATAGTTGCGGTAGTCTTTATTTATTGCTTTCACAATTTGTGGATATATCTGAAGGGAGAGGGCCAATGCGAAGGTTACTCCAACTATTTATCAGCGGGGTACTCGTTATTGGATTGCCGGTGGCTTCCGCTGCGATGTCGTTCCACCTGCTCACCGAATCGGATCCCGGGGGCCTTGAGAACGTGGACTATGCCTCGTTTAATTCGGTGACCGATCTCCTGAATTTCAACCCCTCTAACGTTGGGGTTGTGAATGTCACCCTGGGTACTGCGGTCAGCATTGCCGGACTCGCGTTTGATGGCACCCAGTTCCACCTGCTCACCGAATCGGATCCCGGGGGGCTCAATAACGTGAACTATGCCTCGTTTAATTCGGTGACCGATCTCCTGAATTTCAACCCCTCTAACGTTGGGGTTGTGAATGTCACCCTGGGGACCGCGGTCAGCATTGCCGGATTCGCACATGATGGCACCCAGTTCCACCTGCTCACCGAATCGGATCCCGGGGGCCTTGAGAACGTGAACTATGCCTCGTTTGCGTCGGTGACCGATCTCCTGAATTTCAACCCCTCTAGCGTTGGGGTTGTGAATGTCACCCTGGGGACCGCGGTCAGCATTGCCGGATTCGCACATGATGGCACCCAGTTCCACCTGCTCACCGAATCGGATCCCGGGGGGCTTGAGAACGTGAACTATGCCTCGTTTGCGTCGATGACCGATCTCCTGAATTTCAACACCTCTTCAGTTGGGTTCCTACCCAGCCTGGATCCGGTGACCAGCGTTGCCGGATTCGCAGCCGGAGGTGAGTCTAGCTCTCACCCCATTCCCGAACCCTCCACCATGCTCTTGTTCGGAACTGGACTCGTGGGACTGGCTACCTGGCGGTGGAAAAGAGGAACACAAGCGTAGTCACATTTCCAAAAGATTTGGCTGAAGGAGCCCCAGGCTATACGGTCAGGGGCTCTTTTTTTGTCTAGAAAACACTCTGAGGATAGATCAATCTTTCTGGATGTGGTAAGAACTCTGTCTCAATCCGAATCCGAAAGGGCCTTTCTAACCATTCTTCGAGCTTAACTCACCTGTCCACGAAACCGGGGCAAGACCCCTTTACTTTAGTCTCCCCCCTTCAAGCCTTACCGGATTTCGAAGTAATTCGAAAATTATAAAACGTCGCACCTCGATAACCCAGCCCAATGCCATACAGGTGACCCATGGGTATGATGTTGCATCGCAACTCGAGAGCTTGCTGTATGCGTTGGGCGCCGCACCGGTGGGCACCTTGGACTATGTCTATGATGATGCGGGGAACCGAGTACACGTGGAAGGCACTTGGGCGCGCACGGGCTTACCTCAGGCCGAGTCCAATTGGGTCTATAATGCGGCCAATCGGCTCACGAAACACAATGGGGTGGCCCCTTTTCACCCTTTTTCGGGGCGATTCGGAAGGTGGTGCGAATCTGATTTTCCATGGAACGCCCGCATTCGGTACATAGCCAGAAGGCCTTGTTTGGGGCGAATGAAATTTGTTGGCAGTGTAGGCAATGTGGAAAATTCATGGTGATTTCCTTTCTCAAAAACGATAGGCCTTAAAAGCAGGGGACCCAGGGAGGAATGGTGAGCTGGGTCCCCTGTTCTAGAGGAAAGGCCAGGAGTCCTCTCCTCGGAAAGACCCGTTAAGATTCTACCTGCGGTACCTGTGACAATCCTCCGGCATGCCCTTGTGTGACTAATGGATGGTAGACAATGGAGCCGCAATTCACGCATTTAATGAACAGGGTAGAACCGTAAAGTCCGAAACCATATTCGGCGACTAAAAATCCATCACATTTCCTACAGGTGGCCTTGGTCGAAGAAGTTGGCCTCAAACGGGGTCTTGGGTGTCGGACCATGGCTGGTGAAGAAAGATGGTGAAAAGGTGTTGACGTTGAAAAGGCTGTATGGGATTTTTGATTGATCATGGAACTTTCTCCATAGGGTTTTTTGGAAGCATTTATTAATATTGATTATTATTATCAATATCAATTAAAATTCTCCTTGTCAAGTCATCAGGAAGGATAATTATGAGAAACTCTCTGTGAGTGATGAAATTGATGATTCTCATTCACGCATAGCAACACCAAGGAGGAATACTGATGAGAAATGTGATTCTGCCCACGTGGTCAAAGGCGATGATGATTGGTCTGTGTGTCTTTGTCGCAGCTGGGATTGTTTATGCGGATGGTGGCCACCAGAAGGAAAAAATTGAAATGGCGAACAAGGCTAAGGTGAGTTTAGAAGAGGCGATTCAGCTCGCCTCCAAGGAGATGCAGGGTACGATCATTGAAGCTGAATTAGAGGAGGAACATGGCTCCTTGATGTGGGACTTAGAGTTCGTCACAGCAGATGGTCAAATCCGGGAGGTTCATCTTGATGCGGTAACCGGGCAGTCAGTAGGACATTAGCCTTTGAGCCCGGCTAAGACTTCCCCACCCCAATGGTAGTAGGACCGATGGGGTAGGGAGAGACGGGAGTCGGGAGAAGAATTAATCGGAATGTTTCATTTGTTCACTGAGATAATTTTCAAGGCCAACTTGTTTGATCGTTTCCAGTTGGGTTTCGATCCAATCAATATGATGATCCTCATCCGTCACCATCTCCTCCAGCATGTGGCGGGTCGTGTAGTCTCCCACTTTCGTACAGTGATGAATCGCTTCGGTCAGGAGCGTGACCATGGCCTTTTCTTTGGCCAAGTCGGCTTTTAATTGCTCGGGGACCGTCTCGCCGATTTTCACCGTTCCCAATCGCTGAACGTTGGGCATCCCCTCTAGATAGAGAATGTGCTCGATAATTTTGTCGGCATCTTTCATCTCACTAAAGCTCCGTTCTCGGACTTTGCTTTCCAACCGCGCGTAGCCCCAGTCGGCGCACATTTTTGAATGGAGGAAGTATTGATTAATGACGGTCAGTTCCTCAGTGAGGATTTTGTTTAAAAGATTCACGACGCCTTGTTTGGCTTTCATGTTCCGGCCTCCTTTATTTTTGGAGAAGATTCAAGCGTTTGGATAAGAACATCATAACATTTTATGTCGGTTGGATAAATATATTTATTTAGTACTTTTTACCTATCATTGAAACTCATTATCATTTTGATTGAGAAACTTTTTCATGATCTTTCTCAAAGAGGTGGGTGTTGATGGTCCAACAGATGATCTGCCCGTAGTCGCCTGACATGTTGAAGCTTTTTTTGTGGGGTTTTCAATCTCTGGCCTTTTCAGCCCATGGAAGGAAAACCCCTGCGCGTTCCCCAAAATGCGCCGGGGCTCTGGACGAACAGTCTCTGGCCGAATGGTTGTTCGTAGGTCCCTATGGACCGTTTAGTCGTCGGATTCGGACATCATGAAGGCGGCCTTTTGCCACCACATTTCTTTCATGGGAATCCAGAACATGATCAGGAATCCGATGACCATGAGCAGGTCCCCACCCAACATCGTCAAGACAAACAATGGCGAGATATAGGTGATAAGCCAAGGAGAGACTAAGTCCAACGTCACGCCGAGGAAAGAAACCCAAGTGGTTATCACTTTGATGAAGGGACTGGCCATCGTCAGGTAGAGCACATGAACCATGATCATGAACACGACCGGCATCGTGAAGAGGTGAAAATGGGTGGTTTCCGATAATTGGCCGAAGGACATGGGCTCCCCGAAGTTGGCATCGGAGCCTCGATAATGGGCGGCGATGCCCTTAGGTGTGAGTTGGGTCATGTCGTGGGCCCAGACGAAGGTGAAGACGAACCCGGCTAGCATGAGGAGAAGGAACCAGGTGTACACCAATCGAATGTGCCGATCGGTGTCACGTAAGCGAAATCGGGCATTAAAATTTCGCATGAAGGGGCATGAATCACTCAGAACCCGAGAAGGGATTCGAAGAAGCCTTTTTCTGAACCTCCGGCTACCATCGTATGGCTGCTTTTGCCGAGGGGCTTAAGATACATTTCATCCACCAAAACCAGGGATCGTTTAACCCCGGCACTGGCTGAGCGAACGGACATGGTGGCCCCGGAAATGTTGATAATGTCGCGGTTAATGCGAATGGGATCGCGAACATCCTTACCTTGATACTGGTAGTTAAATCGTTTGGTGGCGATTTCGTTTCCCCTGGCTTCTCGGTATACCAAGACTTCAAAATTCATACATTCGCCTTCGGCATCCACTCCCACCATGTAGGTAATAGGCCGATGTTTGCCGATCGTATTCTGTACGAGGGCGTACCCGTCAACTTGCCCCTTAGTTTCTCCGATGAAGACGTCAAAAGACGTTTCGGGGAATTTCCAACCAATTCGTTTTTCCACCGTGGCCTTTTGTTCAGGAGTGAGAGTTAACGTTTCAGGGCGGATATTCTCTGAATCAGGAAACATCACCTTCGCGGCCTCTTCCGGGGAATAATAGATTTCTAAATGTCCCAATTCTTCGGCGTTGAGCCAGCGCTGCAGTTCATGATCCCAAATTTTCTCCTTTAGAGGTTCGGCTGACTGAACTGAGGTGAGGACGATGGGAGAAAAAAAGAGACATAAGACAACAAGAAAGAGTTTTTGGATGGATGAAAAATGAGACCTTAACATGCTTTCCTCTTTAATCGGTTTTGGATTCGACCGGCGAGCTGCCGTTCTTGTTCTTCATGAGGAGGGATCTGACGCCAGGAGCGAGATTGGACTCCCTGTGGCGACCAGAATTCCCGGACTTGTTTGACTGAAACGATACTGCCTTCCTTGCCCGGCTCCACGGTGACGACAAACCGGGCCCGCTCTTCGTTCAACTCCCGTTGAAAGATGCCGCTTCGAGAATTTGACGGGTTATAGACTTGGATCCAATCGGTCTCGATCACTCCACTTGGCTTATCGATCCGGCGCAATTCAAATTCTTGGAGACTGGATAAAGCGACGGCCCAGGTATCATCCGGTAAACAGGTGGTGGCCACCCGAGGTGCGTCAGTCCAGCTGACGCACCCCGAAGTCGACACGACCAACCACAAAATCAAGAGGAATGAATGTTTCATCATTTAGAAGTAGGTCGACATATTGAATTGCCAACCGTTCCTGGATCCTGGGCTATCCTCGTGATCATTCCAGGTATACGCGAATTTGATCACGGAATCTTCCACTGGTCGGAAATTGATGCCTAAGGTTAAACGCGAGAGATCATTCACGTTATCGCTACTTTGAGTGTTCGTATCGGCTTCTCCCCATCGGATAACTCCGGTAAAGGTTGAAGATGTACCGAAGAAAGACGGGGCCGCCTGTCGCAGAAAGTCCGGCATGAAATGATAATTGCCTTGCACGTAATAGCCGGCCATCTTTTCAGGGGGAACTCCGTTACCGGTGTCGGGTGGGTTATGGCCGCCCCGTACCTTGACCCAAGCGGCCTCACCCTGGAGTTCAAAGGGTCCCCGTTGGAGAAGGCCGTCCACGGCCCAGATGGTGAGGGTGCAATCTCCGGCGTTGTCCCATTTTCCGTGGTGGACCGAACCGGCCACCTCAATCCCCAGGAGGGGACTGACCGAAATTCTGCTGACGATCGCTTTATTTTCGTTATTGTCCGTTTGGATACTCCCTCGAGCGCTTCGAAGGCCACTCCCCTCTGTGATCGATGACGATCCGTCCGAATTCTGACCCTTAAAACCTTGGGTCAAGTACAATTCATAGTCCACTTTGGAAAGTTGGGTGGGATAGAACGTCCCGAAAAACCCGATACCGGATTCTCCGAATGTGGAGGGAATTATCAATCGGGAAACCATGGGTCTGAGCGGGAGATCGTTTAACGGGGAATCATGGATAAGGTTAAAACGACCCATGGGAATCAAAATGATCCCACCCCGAAGGTTGAGCCAATCGGTAAACCGGTAGTCCATGGTCGCGAATTCGATCTTGACATCCCCATCACCCTGGTTGCCCTGAGGACCTCCATGTTCGATTTCGACTTCTGCTGCCACACTTAAGCGGTCCGTGACTTGAGAGTAGAAAAATGGCACGAATCGTTCCTGGTCGAATTCCAAGCCTTCCCGACAATCTCGGGCATTAGCGTTATTGCAATCCGAGATTGTGAAGTCGATGTACCCCCCGAGGATTGTCTTGGGAGAACGGACGAAAGGTTTGGCGTATATAGTACGTCCTCCTTCGAGGACGCTCCCTCCGGTGACCCAGTCACCAGCTCCCTGCTGCATGCGATTTTGGGACTGGTTGGTTTGACCCAGTCCTCTGATATTCACGTTCGCGGTACCGGCAGGTGGCTGAGAAAAGTCTGTCGGTCCTTGCGGAGTTTTGTTAAGAATCTCTCTCATGTTTTCTTCTACACGTTGATCTACTATACGGTTGATGTCCTCCGCTGAGAGAACGGAAACCGGTGCGGATGAATCTGAAAGGTTATCTCTGCTAGCGGCTTCGACCATACTCACATTAGGGTGAATCAGAAAAATGGAAACAGCTGTGAGAATCCCAAACAACAAACGAAACCCCATGGTCTGTACTCCTATAATGTTTGGGACTCTGGTGGTCCTCAAAAATAAAAAGTGCCATGGGACTCAATGGTCCTCTCAGCTCAAAACGAATGTGGTTAATGACTTCTTAGGCCCTAGTTCCTGAAGGGTGGGAGGTGGAGCAGAGTTGAAAGGTGACTTCGGAGTTGTGGAGTGTAGAAAAGGGAATGGAAACAAGACGTTTACAGCGCTTGCATTTTAACTCGACTCCGTTGGCTCCTAGCTTAGCCACCAATTGCCCACATTCACACCTGGCTTCAGAAGGATTCGAAAGAGACTCCTTACCGACTGTTTGATGCTGTCTTGTGCTCACAAAAAAATCAGAATAAAATGAAAATATTGAGAATGATAATGAATTCCGACTTACTTGATATTGATAACCATTATTATTAATGAAATTATTCCTGATTTGTCAAGGTCTGAATTTGCAGTGGGGCAAGGTTGCTCTAGCCCTACTACAAATTGTGGTGGGGGTTGGGAAAACCTCAAGTTTATCCATTTTTCAGCCTATTTTTCTGGTTTTTGAGGTTTTGAGTTTTGAAACCGGATTGTGGTGTTGGCAGGAGATTTCCAAAACCCGTTAGAATAGGGACTCGGTTATGAAGATTCCCAACTCTATCAAGGCGTTGAAGTTTTTCTATGAGTATTTGGGACCAGTCTTTCTTGTTTGCTGTGTCCTGAGCACGGGTTGCACGAAGAATGGGAAGCCCGAACAAGCTGACTCTTCTGATACGAAATCGGCGGTCGTGGGGTTTATTCGACTTCAACCCAAAGGCCCCTTTTTTCGGGCTCACCAAACCGAAGCTCGAGTGCGGTTCTTCGATGTGGCCAATGCCCAGACCGATGAGCGGACTCGAGTGACGGTCCAGGCTAACGGAGAAAGGTTTGTCACTCGTTTGGAACCTGGTACCTATGAATTATTCCGCATTCAGATCGGTGAAGGACCGTTTCGCTCCGAATCCCACCTGGAGATGACCTTTGAGGTACATGCCAACAAAGTGACATTCCTTGGGATCTGGCAAATGGAATTGGATCCGCCTAAAACGGTACGAATGATCAAAATTGACGTCATGCCCGAGGTTCCGGAGTGGGATGCCATGTTGGGGGCTCATCCCGACCTGGGAAAAGAGCCCTTAGTGATATCTTTGCTGCAACCCATCACCAATCAGGCTCGACTGTTTTCTGTCGCGCCGATCCAGCCACGTTCGAAATATTTCCGTCGCAGATAACTAAACGTGAGATCATAAAAGGAGAAGCGGTGATTCTTGTCTCTCAACGTTCGCGTTTTTTTTTGGTATGTGAACCTTGTCATGATGTTGAGCCTGATATGGGCGGTTGCTGGAAATATGAGGGTGTACGCGAATGAGGCGATGATCAAACGCAGTCAGTACCTCATGGGGACGATTGTGTTCGTGACCGGTGTGGCACCTAAGGAACAGATCGCCCAGGAGGCGGTAGCTGCCGGGTTGGGGGAAATCAAGCGAGTCGAACGTCTGATGAGTACCTGGATTCCCACCAGCGAATTGTCTCGTGTCAATGCGGCAGCGGGTCGGAAGGCGGTTCCAGTCGGTGAGGAAAATATGGCGGTACTCCAGGCTTCTCTCCGTATGGCCAGATTGACGGAAGGTGGGTTTAACATTGCGGTTGGTCCGGCCGTCAAAGCTTGGAATGTGAGTCAGGAGGGAAGGATACCCAGTCGAGAGGAACTCGACGCCGTTCGCCCCCTGACATCCTTATCGAATGTTGAAATCGATCCTCGGGCTAGCACTGTTTTCCTGAAGAAAAAAGGGATGCAGGTCGATGTGGGGGGAATCGGCAAGGGTTTTACGGCAGATCTTGTCGTAGAGGTCATGAAGAGAGCCGGGGCCACAGCCGGTGTCGTAGCGTTGTCCGGTGATATCAAAACCTTTGGCCGGATGCCGGATCGGGAACGATTCCTGTTCGGGATTCAGCATCCTCGAAAAGAACAGGGGCACATCCTCGGCCGGATCGAACTGGAAAATGAAGCCGTGTCCACCGCTGGAGATTATCAGCGGTTTATCATGAAAGACGGAGTGCGGTATCACCATATTCTAGACCCACAAACCCTTCAACCTGCTCGAGGATGTCAGAGCGTGACCATTATCGCTCGAGACGGGGTCATGGCCGATGGCTTGGATACCGGAATTTTTGTGATGGGGCCTACAAAGGGAATGGCACTGATTGAATCACTTCCCGATGTGGAGGGGGTTATCGTCGATGGACAGGGTAAAGTGATGGTGTCTTCTGGTCTTCAACCCCGTCTACACTTGGAGCCCTAACATTCGAAGAATGTTAGCTGAGAACCGGGCGAGGTCCCCATAGAATCATTGCTGCTCCTCCCAAGCAAAGACCTGCACCCAAGATATCCCACCGATCCGGAACGATTCCTTCCACTAGTAGTAGCCATAGGAGTGAGGCAGCGATGTATACCCCACCATAGGCGGCATAGGCACGACCGGCGAATGCCGTGTCTGCCAGGGTCAAGAGTAGTCCAAACCCGATAAGACTTCCAGTGCCGAGTATTCCCCACCATGGGGAATAACCCAATCTCAACCAGGCCCAAAAGGCAAAACAGCCTCCGATTTCTGCCAAGGCGGATAGCACATAAATTGAAACGATATGCATTCGGTTTTCTCCTCAGGTGATAGGGGCATTGTCTCCGAAGATGCCCATTCGTTGGGTGGTGTTGTACCCAATTATCCCGGCGTTAAGAAAGTGAACCCCTTCATGGTGGACCCCAATCATTCAATCTGAACCAAAAATTTTTGTTGCAAGAGTGAGCGCCCGTAAGCAGACGTCTGTAGAACTTGGCTTGTACCCGTTTATATCCTAGCTCCCTGGCGACCCTTTCATTCATTCACACATTTTATTGCAGCGAGTTTCCCATTTAATGAATGGGAGAGGTCTGCAGTAAGGAGGTTTCATGAAGTTACAGCAATCGCAATCAAGGAAAAGTCTTGCCTGGTTATCGGCCGGATTACCTTTTCTGCTTACTTGGGGCTTGGCCACGGTGACATGGGCCAATCCCCATACCACCATCGTCAAAAAGAATACCCCTGACCATTTTAGCGTTCGGCATGAACAAGAGGGGTCCAGCGGTGTGTTGAGTCATGTTCGCATTTCTCATGGATGTAATGGGACACCTGTCCGAGCGATGGGAGTGGTGTTCCCGAACGGAGTGGATTCTGTGGCGACCAAGAAAGGCACACAGGAGGAAGTGGCCCTGGATGAGCATATTGTCGGAGTGACGATTAATGCCCATCCCATTCAGGACAGAGATGTCTTTCGTAAAAGCTGGGTGAGGGCAGGTGAAGTTCTGAATGTGGGCAATGGAGTACAGGAAGGAGTTCGAGGCCTGGTCTATACTAAAGGCCATCTGGAGGATGAACATATCGGGTTAATTCCATTCGATGCGTCGTTCCCTCGATTTCAACAGCAGTCTTGTGCCGTGTCGTTGCAGGTGAACATGGCGATCGCGAATTATTGTACCCATAGTAACAAGGGGGATGACCGGGCGGATATTTGGATCGGTCATTTTACCCCGCTGTTCGATGATCCGGCCGTGGTGGTTCAAAGCCCTCCAGGGTTTTGGCCTCAACTGACCGTGGTCCGGGATCTTGAGAATAATCCGATTCCGGCGAATTGTTCCGCTCCTCTTGATTTGGTCGTGACACCAGCCTCGCATGAAATCGATGAATATCTACCCATCCATGGGTTTTGGCCTGCTAAGTAAGGTTTCCGGCATCCGAATCCGATTTGGGAAGCTTGGGCTTCCCAAATCGGATTAACCAGGGGTGATAAAAGTTTCCCATAGTTATGGCGGGGAGGGCAGAGAGCTTTTCACTATTTTCATTCCAGAAAACCATCGTATAGTCAACAAGGAGACGTTCATCCTGTTCCGCAAATACCGCTTCCGCCACATGATCATCTAGCGAGTTGGAAACCCAATGTTTCCAGACACCCGCCACCGATTGGTCTTACCTAAACAGAGCCAAGAATTCTCTCTTTGGAAAGTAGCCCAATTTTTCTTGGTAATCCTCGCAGATTCGTTCTGATTTTTCTTTAGTGACGATGGTCTTTAATCGAGCAGTGAAATCTCGTGTATGTGGCTCGTGATCAATGTGTCTGGATCCTTCCGTCAAATTGTCCATGATCGGGACGACTATCCTCAAAATATCTTCTTCTTTCATTGTAAGAAAATTCATAGGCCATCCTATTATGTGTTCTCATCGTCAATGACTAATCTCACGATAGGGGACACAAGATTTTTCCAAAAAAAAGGGGCCTGATAAGGCCCCTTTTTGCAATGTCCCCTGGCATGGAAGGGGCAATTAACTTTTCTTTTCTTTTCCGTGATGCTTGAATCCACCTGGGTGGCCGCCTTTGTGCATCCCCCCTTGGTAGTTCTTAATGCGGTCATGGACAGCTTTCATGCGGGAGCGTTGTTCGTCAGTCAAGACGGCTTTGGCATCGCGGCTGGCTTTGACCGACGCGAGGTACATTTCGGCTTTTTTGCCATACAGGGTTTTGAGTTTGGCCTCGACTTCGTTGAGCGATCCCTTATCGTCTCGGAGCAGATCGTGCAGGTCGACACTGGTGAGTTGGATGTCGGCCTTCATGCGAATCTTAGCCTTCTCAAAATCGGTTTTAATCGTGCGGAGTCGAGCGACTTGATCGTCGGTGATGGCCATACCATCTTTAAACTTAATAATATGGTCGATAAACCGGGAGGCGCTTTGATGGTGGCCGTGCCCTCCCATCACGCCTTTTCCCTTCCCATAATCTTTGTACTTTCCTCCCCCATGATGAGATGATCCGTGGCCTTTCATCCCGGACCCATGGTGCCCTTTCCCATGATGAGGTGAGCTCATGCCTGAACCATGGTGTGCATTTCCATGTCCTCCGTATCCGGTCGCGAAAGACATGCCCGGGAATGCGAACGTCAACGCAACAATACCGACCAAGAGCGGGATCATCCGTGAAGCCTGTGTGGTGTGGCGAGGTGTCATGTCAGAAGCCTCCTTTCACTCTACGAAAGAGTCTGTTGTTGAAAAAGTATCGTATGGGTTGTCGTGATCTGTAATTCAACAGGGGTATCTATATTATACACGGGAATCGGAGACATGCAGCAATGTACCACTTGACCGGACCCCAATCGAACGGAATAGAGGGTCTGGGAGCCTTGAAATTGTCGGCTTTCGATTCGTCCGTTCCCGGATTTCGAGGGTTGTAATTGAATATCCGTAGGGCGAACCATCACGAGAACCTGAGTGGCGCCCTGGAGTTGATCGTGATTGGGAAAGATCCCTAGCTCGGTTTCCACTTGGCCATTTTTCACGGTTCCGGGGATGGTATTGGCTTGGCCGATAAATTCTGCCACAAAAGGACAGGAGGGTGTTTGATAGATGGCCTCCGGAGTATCACATTGGACCAAGATTCCCTTTTCCATGACCGCAACCTGATCGGCCATGGCAAAGGCCTCTTCATGATCGTGAGTCACGAGGATTGCAGTGGTCTGCGTGTTTCGAAGAAGGAGATAGAGTTCCTTTCTCATTTTGATGGTCATGTCCGGATCCAGATTGCTGAAGGGTTCGTCTAGGAGGATCATGCTGGGATTCGGGGCCAAGGCCCGCGCCATGGCGACCCGTTGCTGTTGTCCCCCGGATAACTCATGGGGAAACCGATTCCCCAGGTCTTGGAGCCCCACCAGTTCTAGCAATTCCTGAACCCGAGAATTTTGCTCTTCCCCTTTCCAGTGGTAGAGGCCGAAGCCCACATTATCGACGACCCGCATATGAGGAAATAAGGCATATTCTTGAAAGACCATGCCAATTCGTCGTTTTTCTGGAGGTACATGAACGGAAGGGGACGAAAGGATGTGGCCTTCCAAACGGATGGTCCCAGAAGTGACTTTTTCAAAGCCGGCGATCGCGCGCAAAGTCGTGGTTTTTCCACAGCCTGATGGGCCCAGCAGACAGAGAATTTGACCAGGGTCCAGAGAAAGGGAAATCCCTTTAACCATGGGAACATTTGGCGAATATCCGCAGACGAGATCTTGAATCTCGAGAATTGGACTGTCAGGGGGCCGGTTGGTGAATGGATCCGTAGGCATCGGTTCCCAAGGTATAAAAGATTCGGAGGCATGCTCGTCTCTAATATTTCCTGCATGCCTGTAGTCAATCGTTAGGGCTATTGTACCCAGCCTTAACTAGCCTGCCAATTCTTTTTGGACAAAAGAAACACGGCAGGGATCGTGAGAAGGACGATCAATAAGGCTGGTGGAGCGGCTAACTGGTAGAGTTCCTCACTGGCTTCCAGCCAAATCCGTACGGCCAGGGTATCGAAGCCGATAGGTCGGAGGAGGAGTGTGGCGGGAAGTTCTTTCATGCATAGCAAAAACATCAATATCCAGGCCCCCAAAAACCCCTTCCGAACCAAGGGGAAGGTGACCTGAAAAAAGGTACGAAAACTTCTGGCTCCCAAGTTATGGGCGGCCTCTTCCAGGTTCGGGTTAACCTGTTGAAGGGATGATTCCATGGCCTGTAATCCGGCGGGCAAATAATGCACAAGATACGCCAGTATCAGAACAAAGGCCGTTCCGTAAAGAAATGGGATGGTATCGGTGAATACCATGAGGAGGGCCAAGGCGGCGACGGGCCCAGGGAGCACATAGCCGATATAGGCCCCTTGCAAGCACGCGACGTGTAGCTTAGACGGAATTCGGCAGGCTAAATAGGCGAGGGGTGTGCCGAGTGCTAACGCCAGGGTCGCTGCCGATGCTGAAAGGACTAAACTGTTCAGAATATATTCCCCGAAGGAAAGACCCACTTCCCCATTCACCAGGGCCTGGACCGTCCATTGCACGAGTAGCAAAACCGGGATCCCAAACGCTGCCGCAAATACCACAAAAAAGAGGGAATTGATCATGATGGATGTGAGCCAGGAGCAAGGCTTGGGGGTGGCGGTTCGAACGCGGCCGGAGGTTTGATAAAAGCGACTTTGTTCTCGAAACCAGCGCTCGGCAAACAAAAAGACCAAGGCAAACCCCACCAGTAATAAGCTAAGGAGAGAGGCCGATTGATAATCAAACCGGCCTGTGATTTGTTGGTAGATGGCGTACGTAAAGGTTTGGAACCGTAAGAGAGACACGGCACCAAAGTCCGAAATGACATACAGCACCACGAGGAACATGCTGGCCACGAGAGCCGGTCGAATAAGGGGAAGTGACACTCGATAAAAGGTCTCCCACTTGGTCGCCCCGGTTGCCTGTGCGGCTTCCTCAAAGGACAAATTGAAGTTTTGGAAGGCGGCTCGGGCAAGGAGATAGACATACGGAAAGGTATTGAGGGTCATCACCACCAAGGCCCCGGTAAAACTGTAGGGAGAAGGAATGCGTGAATCCGAGTTCGTTAGCCATTGCCAGGTGAGTTCAACCGGCCCGGCGGTATCCAATAAATATGAATAGACATAGGCCAGGACAAAGCTGGGGATGGCCAAGGGTAGAATAAACCCCCAATCCCAAAAGCTTCTCCACCAAAATTGATACCGTGTGATGACCCAGGCGGTGGATATTCCTAAGCTGAGCGTACAGATAGCCACACCAAGGGCTAATGAAACCGTATTGCCTAAGAGCTCTGGTATGCGGGTGGACCACAAACTGTGGGCTTGGGAAAGGTCTCCGGTCAGCGCAGAATAGGTGACGTAGAGTAGAGGAAACACGAGGACCGTCGCGATGGCCACGGCTACGAGAGAAAGGGGAGTGAGCCTGGCCATACCGACCTGGGAACGGACTACCGGAGGCCCAATTTCTGAATGAGTTGAATGATCGGTTCCCGTAGTTCAGCCAGCCGCGTCAGCGGAATCGTCGCCGGTTGAAAAGAAGAGGATGGGGGTAATACGGGATCAGCTTCCACAGAAGGATTGACCGGATATTCCTTATTGATTTCGGCGAACATGGCCTGTCCCTCGGGAGAGATAAGAAACTCAATTAAACGGAGGGCTGACGAGGGGTGTTTAGCATGGGCAGTGAAACCTACTCCTGCCGCATTCATGATCGCGCCCATGCCTCCCTCTTCCTGATCGGTGATCAGTGGGGCGATGGGTGCCTTCGGGTCTTTGGCTAAATGGCGAAAGATATAATAATGATTCACGATGCCCACGTCGGCTTTCCCTTTGGCCACGGCATCCACGATCTGTCGATTTTTCCCATAGACTTCATTGCCGGCATTGTCCTTCAGGCCCCCAAGAAAAGCCTCGGTGATGTGTTGACCTTTTGAGGCCAGCACCATCGATGCTCCGGCTTGCAAATATTCGCTGGTGGCCATGGGAATAGCCAGTTTTCCCTTCCAAGCCGGCTGGGACAAATCCAGCAACGAATGAATCTGAGGGGGTTTTACACGGTTTGTGTTATAGACGACCATCCATATTCGACCTGAGATTCCGACCCAACTGTTATCAGGGGCACGAAACGCTTCTGGAATTGCCGTCTGAATATCCGGGAGGTCGATTGGCTGAAGGAGTTGGAGTTTTCTGGCTAATTCGAGGGCTCCCGCTTCATTGGTGATGAAGACGTCAGCCGGTGTCCGGGTTTTTTCAGCACGAAGGCGATTGACCAGTTCGGTGCTCCCCGCTGTGAGCAATTGCACTGTGGTCCCGGTGGAATCTTGAAAATGGTCCAACACGGGTTTAATCAAGCGTTCAGCCCGCCCGGAATACACCACCACGGATTCACCGGCGAAAAGGCCGGAGTCCAGCCAAGAGCCCAGACAGAGAAAAGCCAAGAGATAAATGCTGGTTTTCTTTGAAAGACCTCTGGATTTTTTAACGATTTGAATAATCATTTTCATCATGAATACCTTACTATGGAATAATCAAACGGAGCAAGTTTGTCTGTGGAACAGATTAAAGTGAAGAAGTATTAGGCGGGTTGGCAATCGGAACAGAGCCCGTAAAGTTCGAGTTTATGGGTTTGAATGGTAAACCCATTTTTTCTGGCGACCTCTTCTTGCAAATCCTCGATTTGGCAATTATTAAATTCGATGATTTTCCCACAAGACGTGCAAATGAGATGGTCGTGATGCCCTTTATGGGCCACATTATCGAATTGAGTCTGGGTGCCAAAATGGCGTTCCTGGGCCAGCCCCGTATCGCAGAAGAGTTTCAGGGTACGGTAGATTGTCGCCAGGCCGATATGAGGGTCTTTCTTCGCCAGAATATGATATAACTGCTCGGCGGTGACATGCTCCATTTTCAAAAACGTGGTCAAAATCAGTTCGCGCTGACGGGTCAGCTTTAAACTGTTTTTCGTGAGGTGGTTTTTGAGGAGCTCGAGTTCTTTAACGGGTTTTGGCATGGGAAATGATTCCCCTCAGTGTGAAAGGGGGTATTTAACCCCAACCCATTCATTTGGTCAAGAAAATTTTGTGATTCCCTTTTAGATCAGCGGAGTGAACTATGCGGAAACCTTCGGAAGTCACGAGCGATCGGGCGCTCCTGATTTATACCCTATCGTTAACAGAATCAATGGGCTTGATGAGTGATGTGAAATTGCAGCAGCTGCTCTTTCTCTGTGAGTTGCAGATGTTGGGGAAGGGGTTAAAGGGTTTGCATTTCGAATTTGTGCGTTTCCCCTACGGGGCATTCAGTAAAGACGTGGATAATGACCTGCTGTTTCTCCGTCGAAAAGAACGGTTAGAAAATTTTGATGTGACAGAGGATGCGCAACAGGTCGTAAAGATCCTCGACCAAGTTGAACAGGAGCAAGAAGTGAATCAACAGGTTTTAGAAATCGTACGACTCGTGATCGAGCAATATGGGCCTCATGATACGAGTGCCTTGATGAAAGCCGTAGAAGCGGTGGAGTTGTGCCCGGCGGATAATCCCGAGGAAAAGCTGCCCATACGAGATATCTCTTTCCATACGATTATGTTAGTTCCTTCACGAGTCGAGACGACCGGGTCGCTCACCGTAACTCCCGGACAGGTAAAGAAATTGAATGCTGCCATGGGATATTGATCCGTCTCCTTAGAGCACTGCGCCCCTCCTGTTTAAGACAAAAGGGGCGAAGTGATCCTGCCCTTAATCTTTCTTGTTTTTGCCGGGCGGCTTGGCGGTAAAGGTTTCTTTTAGCGTTTCGAGCCTAGCCTTCCCGATTCCCTTCACGGCTTGAACCTCTTCGATGTTTTCAAACGGGCCATGTTTCTTGATATAGGCCACAATATTTTCCGCCGTGTCTTGGCCTATCCCTTGAACCGCGACTAATTGATCCACACTCGCGGAGTTAATGTTGATCTTCTTTTGCGCGGCGGTTGCCCAGGGTAAGGGACCCATCAGGCTTAGCACGAGCAAGAAAATCATGAATGAGGTAGAAAAGGGTGATTGTGGTGAGGTACGCATGGCACCTCCTCCTTTCATGAGGGTAAGAGGAAAGAAAAAACCTTTTCCCCAACCGCAGGGGGTAGGGCTTATCAGGTAGAGGAAGAGGAAGGAAGGGATACCCTAGGAAAAGCGATGAATAACTGCAAGATGTCGAAAAACTTTCGGTAGTCAGACGTCAGATTAGGAAGATTGAATAGGATAAAAGTCAAACTTGTTATGCTGGTTTCGTTTGAAAATGGTACAAATCTCCCATTTTTTTTTCGAGACTTTGAATGAAGGGGGCAGGAGTCAGGTCTTGGCCGGTCACCTTTTTAATCAGCTCTTGGCCGGTGTATTGACGTCCCCACCGGTGTATGTGTTCATTCAACCATTTTTTCAAAGGCAAGAGATTCCCTTGGCCAATGTCTTGGTGGAGCGTAGGGATATCCTGGGTCGCTTGATCGAATAGCATGGCCGCATAGAGATTCCCAAGGGTGTACGTTGGAAAATACCCAAATGCGCCGAAGGACCAATGCACATCTTGTAGAACTCCATCGGAATCACTGGAGGGAACCACTCCGAGATATTCCTGCATTTTGGCATTCCACAGTTCCGGGAGTTCATCCACTTGAACTCGTTCTTCGATAACATCAAGTTCGATTTCAAACCGCACCATGATATGGAGGTTATAGGTCAACTCATCGGCTTCGACTCTGATCAGGGAAGGGGATACGTGGTTGATGGCCAGGAAAAATTCATCGATTTCCGTGGTGTTGAGCTGGTTGGGGAATATGTCCTGAAGCTTGGGAAAGAAATAATCCCAAAAAGGACGAGACCGACCCACGGCATTTTCCCACAATCGGGATTGGCTTTCATGGATTCCCAGGGAGATGGATTCGCCAAGTGGCGTACCATAATGTTTGGGTGGCAAACCCTGGTCGTAAAGGCCATGGCCGCCCTCATGGATACAACTAAACAGACAGGAGGGCAGGTCTTGTTCGAATACGCGTGTCGTGACGCGAACATCGGTGGGGTGGAAGGAAGTGGTAAAGGGATGTGCCGAGAGGTCTAAGCGGCCCCGTTGGAAATCGTACCCCATGTGTTCCAGCACTAGTCTGCCGAACGCCATTTGTTTGTCCGAGTCGTAGGATTGGGTCAGGAGATTCGTATTGGGCTGGACAGGTGATTGGCGGACTTGATCCAGAAGATGAATCAAGGAGCTTCGAAGGGTTGAAAATAAGGGACGGAGTTGTGTGACGGTGGAGCCGGGTTCAAAGGTGTCCAGCAATGCATTATAGGGGGAGTCGGTATAGCCCAGGTAATCTGCTTCACGGAGTTTGAGTCCCACGAGCTTTTGCAATTTGGGCAAAAAGAATTGAAAATCATTCGTTTTTCTTGCTTCAACCCACACCTGCTGCGCTAGCGAGCATTCTCGTTCCAGTTCATTGACGAATTCAGAGGGAAGTTTTTTGGCGCGGGAGAAGTCCTTCCAGGTTTCTCGAAGCAGAGCCTGGGTAGAGGTAGGGGATTGGGATGTCTCCTCGGAGAGTACCGTGCCTGTTTCAAGATCCACCAACTGGCCCAATAAGGTTTCCATTTCGGAGGACACAAATTGATCGTGAGCCAGAGTTTGTAGGGTGGCTAATTGTTCCGCCCGGATGCGTCCACCACCGGGAGGCATGTAGGTTTCCTGATCCCAGGACAACAGGGAGGCCGCATCCCGCAAATGGTGAATCTTGCGCAGTTTGGTAGTCAGTTGCTCAAGTGAGGTATTCGTTGGCATAAATGATTATCCTTTAGGGAATAGAGTAAGAATTTGTGATTCGAACATGGCACTGTAAGGGAGGCATCATGGTTTTGGCAATTCAACCTATGCCATCTGTGAAATTGAACGAAACCCATCATGAAGGATGAAAGGATAATAATATGAAAGCTTTAGTCTTACCCGAAATAGAAGCCTATGCGGAAGCGCATTCTCTGGCTGAATCAGATGTCTGCCGACGGCTCCGAGAAGAAACCTATCGAACGATGGAATTGCCTCAGATGGTGGTCGGATCCTTGGAGGGCGCCTTCTTGAAAGTCATGGCCATGAGTGTCGGAGCCAAACGGGTGCTGGAAATCGGGACTTTTACGGGCTATAGCGCGCTGTGCTTTGCCGAAAGTTTGCCTGAGGATGGGCAGGTCGTGACTTGTGATATTGATCCTGAAACCACGGCCCTGGCCAAACGGTTCTGGGCCGAAAGCCTTCATGGTGCAAAGATTCACCTCAAGCTTGCTCCGGCTTTGGAAACAATGCAATCTCTTGACGGACCCTTTGACCTGATTTTTATCGATGCGGATAAGGCCAACTACCTGAACTATTACCAACGGGCCATGGACCTACTTGCTCTCCAGGGTGTGATATTGATCGATAACGTGTTGTGGGGCGGCGATGTCATCAAAAGTCCCCCACCGGATTCAAATACGGCCGCGATTCAAGAGCTCAATAGGGTGGTCCATGCCGATCCTCGCGTCTCGGCCGTGTTGGTGCCTATCCGGGACGGTCTGTTTGTAATTACGCGGTATTCTTCAGCAAATACCTAATCAGAAATGTGAGTAAGGGGGGAGCCGATTAGCGGTTTCCGCATCCTTCTGGGTATTCAAGGAAAAGCGGGTTTTTTAAAGATTTTATTCCCTTTTCCCTTTCTTACCGAGCCTTGTTAAATGTTTTATCTCCTGCCGCAGGTTTTTGAAACCCAAATTTCAAGGCATTGAGTCGCGTGAGGTACGCTGTGAGATTGTGGGCTCCGCATTGCTGGTTTGGGCTCACCCGAAATTTACGAGCCACATACTTCTTTCCGGTTCCGAATCCACAAAGATGAATCACGGCGGCTAAATTCTGCTTTTGTTGTAAGGTCGCGGAACGAATGTTTCGTGATGCAAGGGCTTGTGCCACTCGCCGGTCGAGTAACGCGGCCGTCATTTCGATCGCGTGGCTTGGGAGGACCCGGGTATACAACGCATTCAACCAACATGATTGCCAGTCATGCCAGGGGCCGTCCTCGATGACCTTATGGTTATGGATGCAATATCGAGAGGCTTCACTGAAGGTCCCGTCCGTGATTTGGTACATGCCCACGGCACTGGAGGCAGGCTGATACCAGTCGAGAGGGTTCCAGGTCCACTGCCAACGCCAATAGGTTCTGGCTACAGGGTTTCCGCTCCCTTCGACTTGTGCCAAGGCCGCGAGAAATTCCGGGGTGATGGTCGCGGTCGCATGTTCTCGGAAAAGGGATTGATACTGTTTCCAGGTTTCTCCGGGGCGCTTGGCAAAGTAATGATCCAGCGGAAAGAAGACCTCGGTGGGTTTATGGAAGGTTTGATAGGCCCAGTTGATGGTTAATCCCAAACTGAGGGCTAGGAGGGGAATAGTGAGAACCTTGACTGCCGGAGGGGAAGTTTTTAGGGCTCTGAGAAGGGAGCGAGACAGACGCCAGCTCATTCGGAAGCCATGTTGGATGAGCGCAGTTCCTCCTTTCAGGCTTTTCCGTTTTTGCGTTCCCGAACTCCTCCTCCTGTGTTTCTGGGCTTTCACCGGCATATGTTTACTATACCCGAAAAATTCGATAAGGAAGGTTTGGAGATTTCGAGATCGAGCTTTGGGTGTTGGGAGGAAAGGCAAAAGGATCTTAGGTAATTGCAAGCGTGAGACGGAAGAACAGGGAAATTACGGGACGATGGGCAAATCGATCCGGGAGGGATATCCGGAGGAATGCCAGATGCTCCAGGTAGGGGACGGGCCTTCCAAGGGTTGGAAGTGATCTTTGTCCGCACCCGATAAAGCTAGGCGAATGCGATGCCCTTTTTTAAATTGATAAGAGGTGGGAAGAAGGTCAAAAACGAGTGAGACGATTTCACCGGGTTGTAAGAGGTGGCCGTCCTGGCGACGAAAGCTGCGAACGGGTCGGGGACGAGGTGAGCCGGGTATTTCTCTGGTGGGATTCCATTTTCGATGAAGGGCACGTAACTGTCCTTCGGTAATATAATGCACCTCCCCTTCCGGAGTGACATCTTCAAGGTAGGCAAAGACGGTGGTATCTGGTGTGCTGGAGGAAAGAAAAAGAGTGAGGATCGGATGACCGGTGACTTCCACAGACTTTTTAAGAGGGGCTGAAGTATACAACACCAACTTCCCATCTTTTTCCCGACGATCGGGATAAGGGTTGGGGAGGGAAATGCCAACCAGTGTATTCCAACGGGTGTGTTGCCCCGTCCCGGTCGTTAGATTGACCTGGTACGAATCGGGTCGTTCGGCTTTATCCGGAATGGCCATGGATAAACTATGTTCCTGATGGAGGTAGAAGGCTGTGGAGGTAGCAGGGGGTGGCCATTCGTGAGACGATTTCCACCGTTCTTCTCCCATCGTAAAATAATGAACAGGCGCTTCTTGGGCTATTCCGGTGTGAAGCCCCTTGAGATGCGTGTCAAAAAATCGAAGTAATTCCCCAAAGTGATCGAACGTGGCCGGGCCAAGGTGATTGGGACTGATTCGTCGTTTGCCTCCATGATCCCATGGTCCGATTCGTAAGTGATGTGAAGGCTGTTGATAGTCCTGATAGCGTTTAATGGCTGCTAAAGGATAGCCACCATCGAACCATCCGCTATAACTATAAATAGCGGCACCCGAATCGATGATCTTCCGAGAATACGTTTGGGGACTGATGATATCGATATTCGTGGCTTGCCCCGATGGTGGTGGGTCGTCTCGAAAGATAATGCCAGATGCCTCTTCATAGGGGTTCCAATTCCTTTTATGGTCCTGGAGGGCCTGGCTGAGGAATTCATACTGTTGAGGTCCGTCCACCGGGCGGACTCCACGAACCATGAGATCCGCCATCCATCCCCGAAACGGCAATTGATTCCGATCTAGGTGGTGATTGATCGCCGTCCAGGTTTTGGTGAACGAAGACAGGTGAATACCGCCCGGGAAGGCAATCTCGGAGTAGAGATCATACCCGGAAAACATGGGGGCGATGGCTTTCACTGCGGGATGTTGGTTGACTAGGAGCATTTCGGCCGTGCCCCCGCTGTAGGAAATTCCCATCGCTCCGACTGTGCCATTCGACCAAGGTTGTGACACGATCCAGTCGACGATTTCGGCACCATCTCGAACTTCTTCTTGGGAATAGGCCACTGGACGAGAGCCATATGAGGCCCCGGAACCCCGAACGTCCACATCTACCCAGGCATATCCATTCTGCAGAAATCGTCTGGCATAGGTTCCGATGAGGCCCCGGGGGCCATCATCCTTGAAGAACGAGACCAGCCATCGGTAATCGATCGCCCGCCAGTAGCGGGTCTGGTGTAAAAGGGTAGGGATTGTTTGGTTTTCGGGCAAAGGGTCGGGGAGATAGATATCGATCGCAATCTTGACCCCATCTCGCATCGTGAGATATTGAGATGTCCGACGAATGGTAATGGGTGATTGTTGGGTAGAAGCCGTGTATCCCGTGGCGCCCGCTGAATGATTGGTGCCTTGGCAACCCGAAGAAGGAATGATGCATATAGAGAAAAGCAAGACCCCCATGATTCTGAAAACGTGTGTTGTCCGGTGAGCCTGCATAAAAATTTTTGGTTTCTAATTCATGAGGCGGGGTGGCTCGTTATGTCTTATGGCTTGGTGAATCGATAGACATTGAGGGCACCATACCAAATTTACCGAATGCTCAGACAGATCCTTAGGGATATGGATAAGGTTCAGCGGTTGATGCTTTTGTAAATCCACCATGGCTTCCGCATTCGGACATGTGGCTGTCGCTTGGGCTTTGGGAAAAACGCTCGATCCCAAGCTCTACTCCTTACGATTTTGGGGGTGGGCATTCTTTTGTTCGGTGTTGCCCGATTTGGATGTCGTGGGCTTCGCCTTCGGGATTCCCTATGAACATCTGTTCGGCCATCGTGGATTTACCCATTCTATCTTGTTCGCCATCGTTGTAGGGCTGATGGTTCCAAGGCTGGCGGTTAAACCGGACTCATTCCCCTCGATTTCCTACGGACGGTTGGCCTTTTTTTTCTTTGGGGTGACCCTGTCTCATGGTCTGTTAGATGCCTGTACCAACGGAGGGCTGGGCATCGCTTTTTTTGCTCCCTTTGATTCTACCCGGTATTTTTCCCCCTGGACTCCACTCAAGGTTTCCCCGATCGGGATCGGATCCTTTTTTTCGTATTGGGGAATCCAGGTTATCTTGAGTGAGGTAGTTTGGATAGGAATCCCGGTCGGTCTCTGGTTTGGATTCCTTCACGTACGAAAGAAAACCATGGGTGGAGCGAATCAAAAAGATTTCAATCAGGGAGAGGGGTGAAAAATTAGCTTCGAGTTTCGGTGAACAAATTCCGAATATTTTCGAGATTAATACGTCCAGGTGACGATGAGACTCCACACATTTTTCGTGTAGTCATAAAGAGGGATGTTGGATTCATTCCGGATTCCCTGGTACTGGGCGGTCAGGGAGAAATTATTTGGCAGGGGTTTGGTCAGTTGTACGAGATGGGTTTGTTGCGTGTCGTCCCGTTTGCTCAACTGTCCATCACGGTCCGTGAAGAATACCGTGGTTTGAGGGTTTTTATAATTCCTCCAGTGCACGTCGTAATCATACCTAAGGGACATGTCACCCCAGGGGATCTGTAGTTGCCCACCGGTCAAGAGTCGGTTTCCCCTGTAGGAAAAGGCCACGCCGTCTGTAGCTTCATTGTCATATTGGTACCCGATTCGAAAGATGAGTTGGTCGCTGGCTAATCGAAAGGCGTGGATCGCTCCGACCATATTGTTATAGCCATCACGCTGGTCTCCGGCAAATCGGGCGTCCGTACTCCCAGGGTCTTGAAAAAATGTCTTGATTTGATAGCGGTATAAGGCAGTCGTGAGATTGCCGACGACTCCTATTCCCGGAAGGGTAAAGGTCGGACCGATCACGGTTGCGCTGAATGTCGGCGTGTGGCGGGCTAAAAACCCGCTCATGTCCAGGAATAAATAGTCGTAGGTATATTGCGCCCCCAGCTGATATGGCAGGTCCCAAATGACCCCGCGGTAGAATCCCGAGATCCCGACCAAATGGTCCTGGATATTAAATTCATCCATGCCTTCTCCATGCACGGTTTGGAAAAAGGAATAGGTTACTGTGGCTTCAAAGGGGCCTTCACGAAGGAATGAGTAGTCGGCTCTCACCGTGCTCAGGAATCCCCATGCCGTGGTATCGCGATTCCGCAGGTTGTTGATGGGGATATTCGGATTGACTGGAGGATTCAGGATGGGGATCGTATTCACCGGGTCAGGATTAATTTTCACATTGTCGTCATAGAATCCTCCCAGGCTGATCTGAAATCGAAACCGTTTCTGATTCTTAAACATTTGCCCCGATGTGAGAGACTCGCGGATACGAATTGAGGCTTGGGTCAAGGGAGAAATGGTTTGGGTGCGTTGAACTTCTTCCAATTCCGTCAGGGCTTCGCTGGGGAGCCCCAAGACCCCTAAGGCCAACCCGCGGTAGAAGCCATTTAATTGCCGTAAATCCGGGTCCTCGCTGACGTTGGTTTCAAAAGCCTCGACGGCATTCCCGTATTGTTTGTCCCGGTAGCGAAGGAATCCCACATAATATCCTAGATTCTCTGTGGATGGATTTTGCTCGTAGACCACCTCGAGAAGAGGTTTGGCCTTATCGTATGCACCAACGGAAAAATATGCGACTCCCAGGTGATGTTGGACATCAAGGTCGGAAGGGCGAAGTGAGTGAAGCGTTTCAAGGGGAGGAATGGCCTGTTCGGGTTTCTTTTGGGCTAAATAGACCAACCCTTTGTAAAATAGCCCTCGCTGATGTTGGGGTTCCAGCGCCAGGGCTTGCTCTAAAAGGGAAAGGGCTTCCTCGTATTGCTGATCATCATAAGCCAGGCTGGCATTGGCCACAAACACGTTTGCGTTTGCGCGTTGAGCCCAGACCTGGGGCACAGGGCCTCCTAGGTCGGTGCTAAGAATCAATACACAAAAAAGCAAGAGACTAAGGGTCAATATTTGAAAAAGAATGCGCATCCACTTTGGCCCTTGCGTTAGAGAAGATTCCCATGCAAAAACGGAGGGACATGTCATTAGGGGAATCTCATGGGAGGGGGATGGAAATCCAGAATAGATGAAAAATTTACTTATGAATACTTAAATAAATACAATAGCCTGTCAGTGTGTACAAAGCAGAGAGAATTTGTCAATTTTCTTTTAAGCTATCAAGCCTTCATGGCCATTGAAGGCTTGAGATATTAGAAATCAGACTGCGAGGGTAAGAATATGAGGCATCAAAGGGGCAACGGCTTTGGAACCCTGATCAGGATAGTGATGATGGCGGTACTAATAGGCATGTCCACCACGGCAGGTTTTGCGGAATCGACATCACCCAAAGATCCTCTCATCGAACATCTAGAGTTTTTGGGGTATGAATGCGATCTGGTGGAGGCAGGCATTCGAGCCAAACATTTTTCAAAGATTCATGTGTATATTACCTATGCTTACGGAGGCATACGTTTTCAAACGGGTTTTCCGGGAAATCCTCCCTACTCCGATGTCGGCTCACGTTATAAGGTTACCAATGGTTTGATTAAACACCTGTCTGTGATGCGGGTGTATTGGTCGGAAGATGGGAATCTTTTTGCGATGGGGTGGATGCCTGGAACCTATGACAAGGCACGTTTCGCGGTTTTTATGGAATCGTGGGAGCGCGATACGAATGTTCTGCGGAAATCCTATTCGGATCTCAAGCCCTTTTTGAAAGAGACTCCCACGCCTCTTTCTTCTTCTTAACGTGGGGACCGGAAAATAGGGTGTTGCCGAAATGGTGAAGATTCAATGGGGTGCATGGAATTGGCCCAGAGCGGCATGATGGAGTTCATGACCGCATACCGCGTAATCCCATTTTGAGCAATACAGGGTGTTGGTCGCCGGATCAAAAAATCCTTTGATGGTTTTAATGGAGGCTAAATTCCCGTTCAACCAGGGCTGAAACTGAATCCCCCCCCTACCTGTCCTGCCTTCCCAGCGTTCCTGCAAACTGTGTTCATCAAGAAAGACGACACGTAAATCAGTGATATTATAGGTCTCCTCATAACGAGCTGGAGTAGAACAGCCCACATGAGTGAAATGTATGGCAATGGCCAAGAAAACAGTAATGATCCTGGAATTGGCGCTCATGAGGTTTTGTCAGAGTGACCTGCCTGATCGACACTTCTGTTGTGGAAACACCCCGGATGCCTAGGTATTAGGTAATGGAATGCTTTCAGGAAGTTTTCGGTTAAACGTTTTCGGAAATTAATGGAATGCCCTCAATCATCCGGCCCTCGGTCTTTCCGGCAGATGTTGAGGAAATAAACGAACGCACTTAATCAATTAATGAGTTATTCGGATGAAATAGCCTATTTTGTGGGTGGTTAACGGATGAACCCCCACCGTTTGGTAGGTGGAGGGATACCCCTAATGGGGTATTAGACAATATCTGAATGAATTTGATAGAAACCCTTAAAGTCTTCTTTGAAGCGAGTAAAAGTTTAAAATACATAAGGTATCGGATTGCATTCAGACGGATTTAAGAAAATATGAGCCGACTAATTATGTGGAAAGGTCTGATCTCGTTTCTTGCCGTAGTGCAGATTATGGCGCCGTTGGGGACGGGCTCTGTACTCTTGGCTCAGGTAAATCAGGCAGATGGAAAGCTTGCTCATTCCCTGATCGCCGGATTAAAGGGGGAGGTCACGGTAACGCCTTTTCAAAAGGGGGGTGAAGGGTACGTTCCGAAATTTCGGAGCGAGCTTTACGAAGGGGACCTCATCACGACCGGGGAGGAATCGGTAGTCGAGGTGCTGGCACCCGATCAGGGGTTGATTACACTCCAAGAGCTCTCGGAAGCCACAGTCGACCCTCCGAAAGAAGGGCAGCTTCATGTGACGATGAATGTGGGAGCGGCTGAAATCTCTTCATTCAGCAAGGGGGCCGAGGGTAGCTCTGCTCTGATCGTCCAAACTCCTTATACAAAAGCTCGAGCCATGGGAGCGTTAGTCACGGTGGAAGTCCAAACTACCGTGGAAGGGACCGTGTATCGTCCTGGATCCCATTCTCCATTCCCCTATTTGGTTCGGGCAAAATTCCCTGCTCAAACACACACACCTGCCAACCTTCGAACCTTGGAACGTTATTGTGTGCTGGAAGGTCAGCTGGATATCCAGCATCAAACCACTAATAAAGAAGAAGTACACCTCATCCTAAAAGAAGGGCAATGTTCACGATTTGCTGATGGGGTGAAACTACCTACCGGAGAAACATCAGCAATCATAGATTGGAGAAGTATTTGTGCTGTGGGGCATCATTGCGATATTCCAGAGAATGCTGATGAGTTGATTGCCGAAAAACAGATGAAACAGGCATTAGCCCTCGAACAGGCATTGACCGGTTCGGATCCGGATAATGAGGATGTTGACGAACAAGTGATTTTGGCGACGACAGGGACACTCTTGGCTTCCGCGGATGGAGGGCTGGGGCCTGGAACTGGGCCAGGGAATCCTATTCTTCCATGTACGGGAAATTCTCAGCTCTGTGCAGCCCCAGATCCCAATGTGGGAGGGACACCTCCTTCGACGGGCGGCGGAGGGGGAGGGGGTGAACCTAGTCCGGGCAATATACAAACAATCGGGAACTTACTGCCGGTTGGGGGGATTTCTGGTGGGCCTGGGTTGTTGGCCATATTGAATAGTGACTTTTCGGCAGAAAAAGAACTCGTGAGGGCAGATAGTGGGTTTCGGGGAGGTGCCCCTCATTTAGGGAGCCCACCCTTAAATACACTGGTGATCAGTTCTTTGACACCGAATGGGGATGCTCCCATCTCCAACCGAGATGTCCCATTAGAATTTCCTAGCTTCAATCGCTTCCCCACTTCTCAGGTGCAATTGGGAACTGAGAGTGCGGAACGTCTCGAACAGGCTCAACAACTGGCCCAATTTGCCCGCTCTTCCTCCATAAATCCGGACAATATTTTTGGGTCCGTCCCAGAGGGTGGGGCTGCCGAACCCTGTCAGTCCCTGATCGAATGCTTCGAAATTATCTTGGCCCTGGGAAAACAGGGAACTTTTCAAAACCCAGACCCTGATGGAGGAATCGACGGTGCCATCGTCGTGCGAAGTTCATCCACGTTTGACCCCCTTCTTGGACTGTCAGGCGCCAGTCGGGAGGTGACTCTCAAAAGCGGTGCGGTATTAGTTGACACGAGAGTTGCGATCCCTGGAGGCCAGGCCCTTATTTCTATAGAAGGGACTCCAGGGGAACCGGCGATCCTTTCTATGGAAGATCGGGCATTGGCGATTCTAGATGGAAGTGCGATTCAACCTTTAGATAATGGACCGGCGCTGATTGCCGCAGCATTGAGTGCAGTGGGTGGGAGTGGTACCGCATTGTTATCCATCGTCGATGGCACATTACAAGGCCCTCAAGAACCACCGGTGATCGGAACGGATGGGAATGGTGTTGACATCGTTCGGAATGATATTCCTCCCCTGATAGAAATGATCGATGGAGCCGCTGACGTTCATGCTGGCTTTTCGCTGAGTTCCACCGCAAATGCAGGACAGACTGGGGAGTTGGATCAAGCACTTCTCGAGGCATCTGCTCCAATCTTAGGGATGATCCGATCCACCTTTTTGGGGAATGGAGACTTCGGATCAGTCGAAGGGCAAAATGCGAAATTGATTGCCAACCTGGCTCCCGGTGATGCTTTGGTTCGGGTGGACGCCAGTTCATTCATGGTGAATGGGAATCTTTTTACGGTGACCAATGGTGGACAGTTACTCCTCAACGGTGGGAGTTTGTTATCCGTCACGGGAGATGGGAGTGCGACCATTCAAGGTGGTGTCCTGGTGAGTGTTGGAGCGGATTCGTTGTTTTCAGTGGGTGGGGGAGGGTCATTAATCAATTTTGGGACCGGAACGAACACCGTCAATATTTCAAATAGTCTGTGTAATGGAGGAGGCTGTTTCGCCCCCTTCGATAATCCCGCGTGGCAAGTAGCAGGAGACGCTTCCGATTTTTCGGCTCCAGCCGGGTATGATCCGTTCTTGGATGTGGGCACGTTTTCTGACGGCAGTGTGAATACCTTGAATATTACCCCCGGTTCGGCGGTGTTAGAAGTCCAAACGGGGGGAACCATACAAATTCAATAGAACGCGCGGCAGGAGAGAGGTGCATGAAAACGGATGTCCTTAAAAATTTCAACGAGGATCAGGGTTGGAGGAGAGTTTGCAGTCGTTTCTTTGCCACCGGTAAAATACGTCATGCGTAATACTCTTGTGAAAAAGGTAAATGCTATGAAACGTCAGATCATTCTCATGGGGTTCCTGGTTTCCGTCTTGGTTACCTCAGGGGGGGGCTTCGTGTCTCTAGCTTGGGGTAATACCCTTGTGATCACGGATATCGTGAAGATCGAAGTGACTGGTGCGGATATGGTGGGGATGGAAGTGACGGCCATGTTTGATGGAGGATTTTCGGAAACGCTGACTTGGGGGTTGAGTGGTGCCCAGGATACGAACGGAAACGATATTGGTGGGTTTGTCGTGGGTACGGATTGGTTTCTGTCTCAAGCCGGAGATACCTATGCTGGTGAAAGTACCAATGGGGCGGTCACGGACTTTAATTGGCGTTTAGTGAATAACCGCTCTGAAGCCTTAACCAAGCTGGTTATAGACGGTGTGTTGGATAATGGCTCCGACCAAGGGGTGGTTTTTGATATTCGGTCCAAGGAAAAAGTGACGGAGCCCTCAGGCTTTGGAACCCCGTTTACGATGGCTTCTACAGACGAGGGGTCCGCTCAGGCTTCTTATTCGCAACCAGTGGTGGGGGCTGGGTCCCTTGTCGTGGGAGATGATCTTTTTGGGGGATTAGAAATTACCTTTGGCAGTGCTACCCCTGTGCAGATGGCCGCCTTGACCCAAGAAATGTCCCAGGGACTGCTTCCAGGGGGGTCGATCAATTTTGCTATTGACACCGATATCGTGACCCTTCTTCTCGAGAATACTGGAGGTGATGATACGACAGGGGGGGATGATGGGGGAAGTGGGGGAGGCAACAATCCCATTCCGGAACCTGAAACCTTTTTCTTGCTGGCTTCAGGACTTCTTGGGCTTCTGAGCATACGTTGGATTCGTTCAAAGCGAGTAGCTATACAGACCTAAGTACTCTCTCCTGCCTAGGGTTATTTTGTTGGGTTCTGTCTCCCATTGATCCTGAACAACCTCCGTGGGAACCCACCATTCCTTTCATAATCCCCGCGTAAGTTTTCTTCCTAAATGTAAGGTTGAGGGACAAGAAAAACAGACGGTCGAGTATGTCGAAATTAGGAAGATTTCGCGGATAGGCGTTCGACTTCCCGTTGCGGATCAAATTTCAGGAAGGGGTCTAATTTTTTCGCCCGTTGAAAGATAGCCTTCGCTTGTTCCTGTTTGCCCTGCCTGGCTAAATTTTCGCCTTCTTTCAAAAAGGAAGGATGGAGGGGAAGATTCGGGCAGGTACGTTCGTAGGGTACGGTGGGTCCCACTCTCTCTCGCCATTCTTGCAAGGTCAGATTTCTTTGAACACTATCGCAAACCGCGTCCGCCAGTTTGACTGTTGAAGGCCACAGGGCTACGTAACTCCCCGTGCCCCCTACCGCAAGCGTGAAGCCGTCCGGTGTGATCGCAATGGTGCGAAGGCTTCCTTTTTGCGGAGGAAGGACCACCGCTGGTTCGGATGGTTGTTCCCAATTCCATATTCTGGCGGTTTTGTCGAGTCCCACGGAAATGAGTGTGTGTCCATCGGGGCTAAAAGCCAGATGAGAGACCCGTTTGCTATGTCCCTTTAAAAAAGTCGGAGCATCGGTGGTTCCTCTCAGGTTCCAAAGGCCGATTTGGGTTCCTCGACTGGCAGAGGCGAGCACCGACCCTGAAGGATGAATGGCGAGGTGGGAAATGGGTTGCGTGTGGCCATGAAACACTCGTGGAGGGGCATCTCGGCGCTGGAGATCCCAGATTTGAATCGTCAGATCGTCACCGGCTGAGATGAGATGTCGTCCGTCGGGTGAGTAGACCAAGGTATTCACCCAACCGGCATGAGTTCCCGCGATCCGATTGGAAGGGGGAGTCGAAGAAAGATCCCAAATCCGAATAGTATGGTCCTGACTGCCCGAGGCGAGATGTTGGCCGTCCGGACTGAAGGCTAAGGCCGACACGCCTTTGATATGTCCCTGAAGAATTTGGGGTGCCGAGGTCATTCTGGAAGTGTTCCATAAACGAATAGTGGAATCCTGGCTTCCCGTGGCGATAAGTTGGTTGCCGGGGCTGACTTGAACATTCAAAATGCTGGCAGAATGTCCAGAGAAGGATCTTGGAGGGCGGAAGGGTTCCTGGATATTCCAAGTCAACAGTTTCCCCGTGCTACTCCCTCCGACCAGAAGTTCACCGGTTGAATCAAATGCCAGGTCGTTAATCCGACCTGGTGTGCCTTTGAGGCGAACGGGTGAAGAACGTAAGACGGTGCGAAGAGACCGGTCGATTGAAGCCAGGGCAATTCCACCGTGATGGAGACTAAACAGAAAGGCTTGGCGAGCCAAGAGCAGGCGAGAGGGTTCGTTTGCGCCCTTGGGTACAGGCTGTGAACCAGGTGCGATCATGGAGGGGAGAAGTTTGACCATTTGAGAGAGAGAGCTTTGAGAGTGGTTGGTCCCGACCGAAGGGGATATGGGAGTGGTTTTCGGGGGAATGGTCGCAACTTGGGTCTGTCTGGCTTTCTGTCCTAATTTGGTGATTCGTTCTTGAGCTTCAATAAGGGCGATATCCTTTTCTTTGAGTGCCTTTTCCAGCTGATTTCGGGAATCGGTGAGTTCTTTGATTCGTTGTTCCCGACGGTGTCCTTCTTCCGTGGAGGAGGCGTGAATATCCCGAATCTTAGTCTGTTGCTCCACCACCTCGCTTTCCTTCTCTTGTAATAACGCGGTCAGTGACGTGGTTTGGTCTGTGGCCGCTTGAAGGTCAGCCGTGAGACCATTCAGTCGGACGGTTAGGCGTTGGTTGTCTTTTTTCAGGTTTTCCAACGCTTGTTGAGACGTTTGCCTTTCTTGAGATAACTGTTGCTCCAAAGTTGAAACATGTTCGCGAGCTGCTGTTTCGCGATCTTCAAGGTCCTGTAGTTCAGCCATGAGGCTCGCGTGCGTTTGGTCAGCCTTTTGGGATGCTCTTTGGGCTTCCGACGCACTCTTTTCCAGTTGAGCAATGTGAGACTCGGCTTCGGCTTTACGGGATTCCAAGATGCCAAGCCTTGTCGTTAAGGAGTTTTTGGTCCTGTCGGCTTCCTTAAGCGCTCTTTGGTTTTCGGACAATTTCGCTTCTAATTGGTCGATATGAGCTTCGGCCTGTGTCTGCTGATCTTTCAATATGTGAAAATTCGTGGTTAAGGAGTTGTTGGCTTGGTTGGCCTCACGGAGGGTTTCCGATTGATTGGCTAACGATACCTTCAACGTATCGACCGTATTCTGGTGTTGAGTCAGTTGTTCGGACAGTTCTTCTCGTTCCCGGCGAAGCCTTCGGAGCTCCTGTTGGGTTAATTGCCGATGTTCGAGGGCATGTTGTTCCGTGGTGAGGAGTAAGGCCCGAGACTGGTCTAATTCTTTTTGAAGACCTTCCAGTTTGGCTGTGAGCTGAATGTGCGCTTGGTTGGCCTGCATAGCCTCGGTTGCGGCTTGTTGTTGCTGGGTCGACAATAACGATTCCAAGCTTCGGGCTCGTTCCTGAGATTCTTGCAGCTTTTGATTCGCGGTCAGAAGCGAGGTTTCCAATTGAGAACGATCCGACAACAGTTTTTTGGCCTCGGTGGAAGTCAGAGAGGACCGCTCAAGGAGGACCTGTTGAAGCTTTTCCAGTTCGACTTTGGTCAGGCGAAGTTGTTCCGTCGTCTCATCGTTCTTTAATCGCAATTGGGCGTTGGTCCGTTCGAAGGCTTGGCGTTCCTGTTCCAGAAGTTGTTCTTCTTCTGTGAGACTGGCTTGCAAATCGGCAATCTGCTGTTGTGATGCTTCAAGGCGACCACTGGTGGTCGAGAGTTGGTTTTCTAGCGACGCCCGTTGAGCTCGTAAAGCTTCAACTTCTTCATTGCCTAGCTGTTGGTAACGCCCGATGGTCGCCTCCAATTCCTGAATTTTCTTTTCGGTATGACGTGCAGGAAGTCCGCCGTCTTTTAATATGTGAGGGGCGGGGGAAGGAGGAATCGCTTCCTGCTTGGAGGATGTGGCGATGGGCACGTGGGGGGTAGTCTCCTGGAATTGCCAGAACACGATCCCTAACCCGAGGAGGGCAAGGCTGGCTGCGACGAAATACGGGAGGGGCCGGGGCCGGTCCGGGGGAGGTAAATGACGTTTGACCCAGGATGGGGTGAACAGTTCAGTATAGACCTGGTTGCGAATCACCAGGTTGCCCTCATGCTCTCGAATGACCCCACTCAATTTGAGCCGGTCGAGGGACTCTTGATCGAATTGAGAGGTATGCGACCTGCCTTCCAAGAGAGACAATAAGGGGGGAAGCAGTGAGCGTCCACTCGCATCAGCTTCCACCAAGGCACTCCGAACCAGTTGTAAGTTTCGGCTTTGTTGCCCTTGAGGGCTGGATAAGAAATAACGGAGGCATTCATCAACCTCCGGAGCGGTCCACGTGCTGCGGTGCTGTTCTTCAAGGACTTGGCAGCACAGTTGGGTGAGGTAGGGATGTCCTTGTGTCCACTGGTAGACCCATTCTAAGACTTCTTGTGCGAGCTCCGAAGGGAGGCTAAGCCCGGCAGAGAGGGGAAGGGTCTCCTGGAGGGAAAAATCTGTCAGAACCACTTCCGTACTGTATTGAAACAGGGGAGGGACAGCATGGGGAAGCAATTGTTCGGGAGTCGAAACCCCGCAAATCACGAATGAGACACGAGCGAAATCCGGTTCGGTGTCACGCAGTTCATACAGGGTATGTAGCCAATGAAATATCGAAAGGCGAAAGTCGAGGGACAGGGTGCGTTCAATTTCGTCCAGGAATAACGTGATGGGGTGCGGTGTTTCCGGTAAGACGACCTCCCGGAAAAACTCGATCATTCGTTCCGCAGGAGAGAGAGAGTCATGAGCTGTCCACCAGGGAAGGGCTTCCGAGGAAAGGTCCAGGTCATCTTCTAAGAGAAGGACGATTTTTTGAAACCATTCTTCCTCTCGGGGAGGGAGGGGGAATTGGCTTAAATCGATCAAGACCGAGAGATGAGATTCGGTAGCGAGACGTTCAGCGGTTTTTGCCAGGAGGCTGGATTTTCCCATCTGTGGGGCATGTAGAATGTGGGCCGGAGCGTGGTTCTGGCAAAGGTGAAAGAGTTCATCATCCGTCTTCCTGTAGATGTATTGCAGCTGTGAGGCCTTTACCGTTCTGCCACTGGAAAAGCCTGGATGGTTATTGGGGGCCATGATAAAAAACTTATGGAAATTGAACTAATGATTAATCCAATGAACGGAATCAGTATCCCATGGGTAGCAGGGGGTCATATCGGGTGGCACGACAATCTCATATGACAAACGTCTGGGATTCGATAGAGCGCTCTTGCTCATCATCAAAAATGGAACCTGTAGTCTACTCTACAAGCCCTTTAGGGCTCTTAACCCAAGGCCCACCGGAAAAAATTGAGAATTCTTTTGCATGAGAAACCCGAAAAAGCATTGAAAGGAATCACCCTTGGACTTTAAACTGGTGATCCAACCCTTGGGGGAGGGATTTACAGACTTGGGAAGAGATTTTACTCTTGATAGGAGCAGGAAGTCATCCAATTACCCTCTTTGAGGAACCCCCAATCCATAACTGCCAGACCGGATTCGAAGTTCAAAGTCCAAAAGCTTTCGCAATTCAAATTCTGCCCCCTCTCGAAAACGAAGTGCCTCATCCTTGGTCGGGAAGGGGCCGTAGGTTCTTGGGGGAAGGACATTGCATGAAACTTCAACAAACCACTGCTCGAAGCCTTTTTTCCGGCCTTTCTTGTAAATGGCTATTTCTGTCTCGGATTTTGATTGAGTGGGCATGACATTTCCTCCTTCGCAAATTATGGCTGAGACAATAATGCCTAAATAATTAAACCTAAAAATATGCCCTATACGAAGAAGTATGGAGGAAATTATATATGATCCTACATATATGTGCACATACTATAATGAAATACAAGATTTAGTGTCAATTAATGAAGATAAATACTATATTTTAACAAAATATACGTATTTGTGAAAATGTTTTGTTCTTTAACTGTAAAACTAACAGGACATCGGCAAAGGGATTAGTAAATTACTATACGGATGAAAAGATTATTGCCTGGGGGGAGCTTTACAGGTCAGAAAGAAAAGTTGGGGCCATGGAATGGCTCGATCTGAATAGTACTAAGGCACAATCTTGTCAGGATCTTCTTCTGAGTGAACATCACAATCTCAACACCATCTTCGAATTGACGAAAAGAGCACTATGGCGTCTTCATCAAAAAAAGTGATTTATGCAGCCCTCATCGGGAATTCATTGATCGCCGTCACCAAATTTGCCGCCTCCATCTATACGGGAAGCTCGGCTATGTTGGCTGAGGGCATCCATTCTGTCGTGGATACCGGCAATCAAGGTCTCCTGTTGTATGGGTTGAAGCGGGCCAAACGACCCCCAGATGAAAAATTTCCATTCGGTCATGGGAAGGAGGTGTACTTTTGGAGTTTCGTGGTGGCGATCCTCATTTTCGCGTTAGGGGCCGGAATTTCCTTGTATGAGGGAGTAATCCATATAATTCAACCGGTACCCGTCACGGATCCCATGGTGAACTATGTGGTGTTGGGGCTGGCGTTGTTGTTCGAGGGAGCAGCCTGGTTTTTTGCCTTTCGGGAATTTTCACGGGCAAAAGGCAAATGGTCGACCATGCAAGCCGTGAAACGGGGAAAAGATCCAACGATATTTATGGTGTTATTCGAGGACTCGGCGGCGATGTTGGGCTTGATCGTCGCATTCTTAGGAATCTGGTTGGGGCAGGTGACGGGTATTCCCTATTTTGACGGAATTGCCACCCTCATCATCGGATTGATCCTTGCCGGGACGGCCGTGTGGTTGGCGTATGAAACGAAAGGCCTGTTGATTGGGGAAAGAGCGAATTCGGAGGTGGTGGAAAGTATCAAGGTGCTGACCGACCAATTGGATGAGGTTCTCCACGTGAATGAAGTGCTTACCATGCATATGGGTCCGGAGTTTATCCTCGTCAATATCAGTGTGGACTTCAAAGATGGGATTACCTCTGAACGGCTCGAAGCCACGGTGGCTCGATTAGATCGGGAGATTAAAACCCGTCATCCGCTGGTCAAACGGGTGTTCGTCGAGGCAGAGGCTTGGTCCGAAAAAGCCTTGCAATCGGGAGAAACTTCCTCGATCGAAGGGAACGGCAAAGAGGAGTAGGGTCGAAATGCCGTATTTGTCAGTCTTGATCCCGATTGTCGATTTCGACGATGACGGGGCAATGATCGGACAATGATCGGTAGGCGAGGGGATAGTCTCCCTTTATGCGTTGGCAATCTGATAAAGCGCAATAGCCGGTCACGTCAGCCTTCGAGACGTGTATTTCTTTCATCGACTCGGTGACCAACACGTGATCCAACCATCCACCACGGCCTCGAAAATAATGTGAACATTGAGGGTTGAGGGTGAGGTCTGTAAAACCGGGCTTTTCTTTTCCCACCATTCGCCGCACATATTTCAACTCCGATTTTTGGGAATGCCAGTCCCCGGCTCCCATGGTATTAAAGTCACCGAGAATGACGATGTCCTCGTCTGAGTCGAGCAAAGGCTTTACGGTCCGATCGATCCGATTCAACGCTTTCTGCCGTTCCTCGAGGGCAAAAACCGTAGGCCCGGATTTGAGGTGAACCGCGATCAGATGAAAATCAACGCCCCCCTCTTGCCGGGAACGGACTCGAACATATTGACCCGGTCTCAACCCGTAGGTGCAGGGCTTGCGGGATGATTCCGCCTTGGCATTGAATTGCCACAAACTTTCAAAATTCGAGAGGGCGACCCGGCTGTCATTCCAGAGCAAGGCGACATGATGGTCTTCAGGACGACCGCAGGGTTGGCGGTACCATTTCCACTTATCACCCGTCTGCTGAGAAAGACGAGCGACAACGGAATCCCACCCCTTGGTGGCTTCCGGTGTTGCAAGACTTTCTTGGACGGTCACCAGGTCCAATGACATCCAAGTCAGGACACAGGTGAGCCAATCAAGATTGGTGGTTTCCCCATGCCCGTGTCGCTCGTCCGGAGCGGACCCGATCGGGAACCATCGCACGTTCCATGTCCCCAGTCGAAGGGTGCTTTCAGATGGCAGAGTCATACGCATCCCTTGGGAAAGACTCCTCTCACAGTTCTCTTGGTTGCTCCACACGGTTTCCTCACCACCGATAGTGAGAGAAGTCTGAGGAGAAGTAGAGGGTGGCTCCGGAGACGGAGTGGCTTTGGTGTTGGCCTCAAGATATTTTGAAAGGACCCAGGCCACCCCTTCTTTTTCCATTCGAATCTGAATCCAATTCGGGTCAGAAGCGATCTTCTCAATGATGCCTGTCGTTCCGGTCGGAACATGTTTCAGATAACTGGGTGAGGGGTCGCGATGGAGAGGAACCCCCACGGGCTTTTTGGCTTTGAGTGCGATGGAAGCACCAACTTGAAAGTCGTGGGCGATCACCTGGTTCAGGTTTGTACCTAACACCATCACCATGAGGAAAAGGAAAAACGAAAGATGACGCATGATCTCTTCTTACCAAAATCAGAACACCAATACCAAGTTAAACGGGAATGCTTAGAAAATTCTTGATGAAGAAGGTTGAAGTATCTTGCTATGATCATGATTCTTTGGGAGGTCTCTAGATGAGTGCTTCGGTGAATCTTGAAATTGCTAATCGGGCGACCTTGCGTCCCATCGGGGAAATTGCCGAGAGTCAGTTGAATCTGGGTCCGGATGCCCTGGAATTATACGGAAAACACAAGGCAAAAATTCCTATTTCGATGATGAAGACACTTCAATACAAGCCGGATGGCAAGTTGATTCTCGTGACCGCGATTTCACCGACGAAAGCGGGAGAGGGAAAAACGACGACTTCGATCGGACTGGCTGATGGGTTCAATCAAATTGGGGCCAAAGCCATCGTCGCTATCAGAGAGCCGAGTCTCGGCCCCTGTTTTGGGATGAAAGGGGGAGCCTGTGGCGGAGGACATGCGCAGGTGGCTCCCATGACAGATATCAATTTGCATTTCACAGGGGATTTTCATGCCATCACGGCTGCGCATAATTTACTGGCAGCCATGGTGTCCAACCATCTGCATTGGGGCCACACACCACAGATCGATCCGCGCCGGGTCACCTGGGGAAGAGTGCAAGATGTGAATGACCGTTCGCTTCGGTCCATCGTGACCGGGTTAGGGGGCAAAACCAATGGATATGCACGGGAAGGCCGCTTCGATATTACGGCGGCTTCCGAAGTCATGGCGATCTTGTGTTTGGCTTCGGATTTGGATGATTTGAAACGGCGGTTGGGGAATATCAAAGTCGGAAGAACGGCCGACAAAAGTATGGTCTTTGCTCGAGACATCAAAGCGGAAGGGGCCATGACGGCCTTGCTCAAGGACGCCTTCAATCCCAACCTGGTCCAGACACTGGAGAATAACCCGGCCTTGGTGCATGGAGGGCCCTTTGGGAACATTGCCCATGGGTGTAATTCGATCATAGGGACCAAGATGGCCTTGAAGCTGGCCGACTATGTGGTCACGGAAGCCGGATTTGGAGCGGACCTGGGTGCCGAAAAATTTTTCAATATTAAATGCCGGAAGGCAGGATTGAACCCGGCCTGTACCGTGGTTGTCGCCACGATCAAAGCCTTGAAGCTTCATGGCGGTGCTCAGGAATCGACATTGGGGCAAGAGGACTTGGTAGCGTTGAAGGCAGGGGTGCCTAATTTATTACAGCATCTGGAAAATGTGAAAACCTTCGGCGTGCCAGCCGTGGTAGCCATCAATCAATTCACGAGTGATACCGAAGCCGAGTTATCATTGGTCGAACGGGTCTGTCGAGAACAGGGTGTCGACATTGTGCTGTCCAATCATTGGGCTGAGGGCGGGGCTGGGGCCGTGAAGCTGGCGGAAGCGGTGAAAAAACTAGCCGATTCCAACCTCTCTAAATTTTCCGTCTTGTATCCTGATGACATGCCGCTGGCGGAAAAAATGCGGACCGTGGCCCAAAAGGTCTATCGAGCCGAGGAAGTAGAAATTCCGAATACCGTGCAGGCTCGTCTGACCGAGTTAGAAAAAAATGGCTATGGCCACTTCCCGGTCTGCATGGCCAAGACCCAATATAGTTTTTCCACCGACCCCACCAAGAAGGGCGCACCCTCGGGGTTTACGATTCCCGTGCGCGAAGCGCGTTTGGCCATGGGCGCCGAATTCGTCGTGGCCATAACCGGCGATATCATGACCATGCCCGGCCTTCCCCGCGTTCCGGCTGCCGAAGCCATCGGGGTGGACGATAACGGCCACATCGTCGGCTTGTTTTAATCAGATACTCTCCCGTAAAAGGGGACGCTTCCCTTTTTGTTGGCCCTGGGTTACGATTCAAAGATGCCACGGCTTGCTCGAACGGTCTTTGCTCATGTGCCCCATCACATTACCCAACGAGGCAACCGGCGGGAAGAGATCTTTTTGACGGACGAAGATCGACAGGTGTACCTCACTTGGGTGACGGACTATGCTCAACAGCATGGCGTCGACCTGCTTGGGTATTGTCTGATGCCCAATCATGTCCATCTGGTGGCCGTCCCCTCTACCGACGAAGGGTTGCACCGAATGCTCAAACCGTTACATATGCGCTATGCGCAACGGTTTAATCGGCACCATGGGCTTCAGGGCCATGTGTGGCAGGGACGGTACTTTTCCGCTCCGCTTGATGAGGCTTATCTGTGGGCCACGCTCCGGTATGTTGACCGGAACCCAGTGCGGGCGGGCCTGGTCCGCAAGGCCGAACGCTATCCCTGGTCGAGTGCGGCGGCTCATTGTGGAGTTCGAAAAGATCGCATCCTCACCCCAAAACGTCAATGGTGGAAGCAGTTTCAAGCTGTTGAGGATTGGTCGGCGTGGTTGGCCGAAGGGGATGACCCGGAAAAGCTTATGGTGATTCGGCGCAATATCAATAAAGGCTTGCCGTGTGGGAGTGAGTCCTTTCTCAAGAAATTGGAGAAACAGGTTGGGCAGATGCTTCATTATCGCCCCCAAGGCCGTCCAAAGAGTCGAATTGATCGCAATAAAGGGTAGCGTCCCCTTTTTCTCATTTTCATGGACGTAGAAGGTTTGGACCTTTTGGTCGATCGATTACAAAAGCTACGAGAGCATGCAGGTCAGGGTGAGCATGATCATTTATTTACTCCTGCTTGGGGAGGTTGGGAATTGTCAGAAACAAACCAAGGAAAAGGGACTGAATGAAGCCATCATCTTCGTTTGGAATTAAAATCAGGGGAAAAATCGGATCCTTAATTTATTAGAAGATATTCTGAGAGGAAGTTATGGGTCCTGAAGAGCCCTCATTGAGTCTAGCGATCTCCTTAGGCACCGATGCCATTCTTGGAAGACGTGCGTTAAACCATTCCGAGTCTGGAGATTATGTTCTTTGGGCTACGAAACAACTGGATGAGGGAGGAGAGTCAAAAAGTGTAAACATATTGGCCGGCCTTGAACCGCCATATAATTGGTTTGAAGTTCAGGAATATTTTACAAGAGCACTGAGGGAGTTACAGATTATAGAAAAGCCTAGAGATATATTGATCGAAAAGTATGCTCGGGAGATTGCCCAGAACATTGTGGACCAAAAAATTTCACCAAACATGGGATTGGACATTTTACATCACATTTATTTGGATTCTGAAAACGATTCGAAATATGAGCGTTGGATGGTATGGGATGATTATAGAGTAAATTTAAAAGCAGGGTTAGATCCTGAGGGTAACTGGAATTTGGATTTGAAAAACTTTGATAGGAAAATGATTGAGGAGGCGGGGAAGTTTCTTGCCAGTGAGGAAATGAACCAAAGCCAAGAAAGTTAGGAACGAATAAAGAAAAATAGGGACCCTACTCTTAAAGAGGTATTCAAGGAATTGATGTGGAATTTATTGAACCAGGGGATTATGGGGTGCCAGGTTGGGGAACCGACTGAAGTCCCGATCAGCCGTCCATAATTCTTGAATGCCGTAGTGTTGGCACAAGGCGGCAATGCGAGCGTCATGGATAGTCGGACCTTGAATTTTTCCCTCTTTCACAACCTGTTGCAAAATTGGCCAATAATCGTTGGATTCTGCCAACAGGACGAGATGAGGAGCTTCCAGCCAGGCCTCGATTTGTTGACAGGCCAGATTGACTGGAGTTGATGGGTTAAAGATGCGAGGGTGTGTGACGATCGCGAGAAATTCGTGTAGACAAGGCCAAGGAATGGCCCAGGGTATCGGGCCTTCGACTAAGTTTTTCAAATTTTGGAAAGCTGATTCATGCCAGGGTGAATCTTCCCGATGGGCATACACTAGGATGTTGGTATCGACCGCAATCACCCCCCGCGACCTTCATAGGCTTTTTCTCGAATGGCTTCCCAGGAAGCGCCTTCCATTTGTGATTGCAGGCCTTTTCCTTTAAAGGTCTTCTTGCGAAGGCGAAATCCTTTGGAACGCCTATGTTCCCCGATGACATGGTGAAGTCCTTCTTCAATCAACGCCTTGACCGTCGTGCGGTGTTTCGCCGCTAACTTCTTCGCCTCGTCTAAAAGAGCATGAGGTATGTCTACGGTAGTCTTCATACATAAAGATGTATCATGCAATATGTAGAGGTGTCAAATGAGGTTTTAGATGCTACGGAATCCTCTCCAAAATCCTATCCTAAGATCTCATGAACCTTTGGGTACATCCCGGTACCCCAAAGTGTACACCCTTTTCTCCTGCTACTCATGGTCTTTATGACATGACCATTATGTTTTCCTCGTAAGGCAAGTTCGCACAAGAGATTTTTCTCCATCTTCCCTGAGTTTCGGGACGAGCATAGTTATTGCTCAATAACCGGGATAAGAATGTTTTTTTGAAGCGATGCCTGTCTGATTGGATGTGCAGGTTTTTCGGATCAAACTCCGGTTATTGCCATGCCCATTCATTGGGTTCCTCGAATCACTACCCTCTTTCGTCACACCTTCCAGGGAGGCTCTGGTGCTTTGTCCTACTTCCATGTCTAACCGCAAGGGATTCTTTCCTCATTGTGCTCTCTGCCTCTTGTGTCTCGTGCTCCTTCTGGGGTGTCCTGTCTGTCTTTCCCCGGTATTCGGAGAAGGTCAATCCGCGTTGCCGGTCTTGGATTTCCTTGAAGAAGAAACGGTGGTGACGCCGTTGAGGCAGGAGCAACCGATTTCTCAAGCCCCTTCGAATGTTTATGTGATATCGGATGAAGACATCCGTCTCTCTGGGGCGACCGATATTCCCACGTTGCTCCGCCGGATTCCCGGAATGGAAGTCATGGATATGAATAATGCCGATATCAACGTCAGTGTGCGGGGCAATAATCAACTCTTAGCCAATAAACTCCTGATCATGGTCGATGGGCGGTCCATCTATAATGACTTTCAGGGCTCCATCTCGTGGCGGTCGATCCCCGTGACCCTGCCGGAAATCAAGCGGATTGAGGTGCTGAAGGGCCCGACCTCTTCCTTGTATGGGTTTAATGCCTTCGATGGGATTATCCATATCATCACCAAATCCCCGGAGGAAATGAAAGGCACTACGGCGCAGGTAGGGGGCGGACAAGTTGGAACATTAACCAGTGCGTTGGTTCATGCCGGTTCGTCTGGGGATTTATCGTATCGCCTCTCTGCCGGGTGGGATCAGAATAATCAATGGGACCCTCGAGAGGATTTGGCCTCACGAGGCTATCGGTTCAATCTAGAGTCGACCTACGATCTTCCTGGGGAGTCGCGCGTCATGCTGGCAGGGGGATTGGTGGACCTCAATAAATTCGAAGGGGCGTTTATCGGAAATGTCATCCTCTCGACCGATGTGCAGTTTCCTTATGCCTATGTCCGGTATGAACGGCCCGATTTCTTCTTGCGGGCCTTTTGGAATGGGGTGGATACCAAAAGTTTTCTGGTGACGCACCCTCAATTGAATAACCTCATTCAAGTCACGGCTCCGAATGGGAGCCCCAATATTAAGTTTGACGGCGATACGTATAATCTGGAGGGGCAACATACGGTTGAACTGGGGGCAGATCATCATCTGACCTATGGTGCCAATTATCGACACAATCGGGTTTCCTGTAATTGCACGACCGGATCGAATCATGAAAACCGTTTCGGATTGTATGTTCAGGATGAATGGGAAATCACTCCGGATCTTCGGATGGTGGCGGGGCTTCGGTATGATTTACATTCAGAAATTCCCGGGACGTGGAGCCCACGTTTGGCGGTGATCTATCATCTGATGGCTGATCATACCATCCGCTCGGCCCTCTCCCTGGGTTATCATCCTCCCACGCTGTTAGAGTCCAATCAAAATACGCTCGTGGTCCCGAGTTTTCCCGCTCCGACCGGGACGATTTCCGGGACGTCCAATTTGGATCCGGAGCAAATCATCGCCTACGACATCGATTACCAAGGGTGGTTTTTTCAACATCGACTTCGCACCCGCTTCGGGTTTTTCTATAACCACATTTCTGATTTGATTAACATTCGTTCGCAGTCTCCGGTCCAAAGTACCTTTGTGAACGGGGAAGAGGCAGACATTTTTGGCGGCGAACTCAGTCTGGAGTTTTTGGTGACGTCCTGGTTGAGCGGATTTGCCAATGTGGTGTACCAGGAAATCGGACAGACCAACACCGGCCGGCAGGTCAGGGGGGCTCCCCTTTGGAAATGGAATGTGGGCTTACGGGGAGAATGGGAAAACGGGGTAAATGGAGAAATGGCCTTCCATCATGTGGGGGGTGCGACCTACCCGATCGATTCGCTCTTCGGGACATTAGCGCCCCTTGGTGTCACGGCGCCCGATGGGAGGGTCGAAAGTTATAATCTGTTGAATATCAGGGCTGGGTACAGGTTTTGGGATGAAAAGGCGGAGTTGGCAGTCACCGTTCATAATGCGTTGAATGATCTACATCGGGAGCATCCCCTCGGACAGGAAATCGGGACCCGTGTCTTGGGATGGTTGACCCTTCGAATGTTTTGACGTTGGTTTTTTAGGCACATGCACCTTCTCATTTGCCTGCTGAAGGCCGAATCTTCCTGGTAATCCTGGCTCTTCATTCTCCTCTGCTTCTGGCGTTTCCCTTATGGTACATTTCTCGGAGGAGAGCCATGCGTACGTTTTCTCTTCAATCCGACTATGTGCCCAAGGGTGACCAGGGCAAAGCCATCGAGTCACTCACGTCCGGGCTCGAACAGGGCTTGAAGCATCAAGTGTTGTTAGGGGTCACGGGATCGGGCAAAACCTTCACGATGGCCAATGTCATCGCCAACGTGCAGAAGCCTACCCTCGTGGTCGTCCACAATAAGACCTTGGCTGCACAGCTTTACCAGGAATTCAAATCCTTTTTTCCCGACAATCCGGTAGAGTATTTCGTGAGCTATTACGATTATTACCAACCGGAAGCTTACATTCCCACGACCGACACGTATATCGCGAAGGATGCCTCGATCAACGATACGATCGATCAGATGCGCCATGCGGCGACGACGGCACTGTTGCAACGGAATGACATCATCATCGTCGCGTCGGTGTCCTGTATTTACGGATTAGGATCTCCCGAGGTTTATCACGATATGGTTCTGTTCCTGGAGCCTGGTATGGAAATGTCGCGAGATCGTATTCTCGCCAAGTTAGTGAATATTCAGTATTCCCGGAACGATGTGGAATTGCAGCGGGGGATGTTCCGCGCCCGCGGGGACGTGATCGAAGTTTTTCCTGCGTCTTCCGATTCCAACACCGTTCGGATTGAATTATTCGGTGATGAGGTGGAAGCCATCTATGAAATCGACCCCTTGACCGGTACCGCTCTTCGCAAGCTTCCAAAAATCGCGGTGTATCCCAAGAGTCATTATGTGATCGCTCCGGATCGCTATGAGCGAGCGATCACCGGGATCGAAGAAGAATTGGAAGAGCGGATCGCGTACTTTCAACGAACCGATCAGTTGTTGGAAGCTCAACGCATCGAACAGCGTACACGGTTCGATTTGGAGATGATTCGGACGATGGGCTATTGCCACGGTATCGAAAATTATTCCCGGCACCTTAGCGGGCGTCGGCCCGGGGAACCTCCACCGACTTTGTTGGATTATTTCCCCAAGGATTTTTTGCTGATTGTGGATGAATCCCATGCCACGGTGCCGCAGTTTGGAGGCATGTATGAGGGAGACCATTCTCGAAAGAAGACGCTGGTGGATTATGGGTTTCGATTGCCGTCGGCGATGGATAATCGTCCGCTGAAATTTCCCGAGTTTGAAGCATGCATGCATCAGGTGGTGTATGTGTCAGCCACCCCTGGCCCCTATGAACTCAAGCATGCTGGAGTACCTCCCGTGGAGCAAATCATTCGGCCGACAGGGTTGATCGATCCGGTCATGGAGGTCAAGCCGGCAAAGGGGCAAGTGGAGAATTTATTGGGGGAAATTCGCGATCGAATTAAAAAGGGGCATCGAGTACTGGTCACGACGTTGACCAAACGCATGGCGGAGGATCTTACCGAGTATTATCACGAGCAAGGGCTCAAGGTCCGGTATCTGCATTCGGACATCAAGACCTTGGAACGTGCGGAGATCATTCGTGACTTGCGTCGAGGTGTCTTCGATGTCCTGGTCGGCATCAATCTGTTGCGGGAGGGCCTGGATCTTCCGGAGGTGAGTCTGGTAGCGGTATTGGATGCCGACAAGGAAGGGTTTCTGCGTGGATACCGGGCGTTAGTGCAAACGGCCGGGCGCGCGGCACGGAACAGTGAAGGAACCGTCATCTTGTATGGAGATCTGGTGACCGATTCCATGCGATCAGCCCTGGAAGAAACCGGTCGTCGTCGTTCGATTCAATTGGCGTACAATGCCGAACATGGGATCACCCCAGAGACCATAAAAAAGCGGATTCATGACCTGGAATATGAATTGGCTGAAGCGGATTATGTGGAGCTCTCGGTCGCTGCGGAGGAGGAAGCCATCTATGCATCCGGCGGAGATTTGGAAAAACGGATTGTCGATTTAGAAAAAGAGATGAAGACAGCGGCAAAAGAATTGGCCTTTGAACGTGCGGCAAAGCTTCGAGACACTATTCGAGCGCTTCGCCAAAAAGTACTCCAGGTTGGTATCTAATTGAACCTGCTGAAAAAGCCCGCCTACTGCGTTCTCCCTCCTGGGTGGTGCTCACGTATTTATTCATACGCTCCGCTCCCCCCAGGGGCTGCGGCCTTGTTGGCGAGCCTTTTTGAGCGGGTTCATCGCTGACTCCAACTTTTTATAGAATAGATTTGGTCTTATCTAGATGTGTTTGTAGAGGTAGGCTCCCATGAGCATCCCTAAGACACTAAGCAGGTTGATTTTGATGAGGAACCCCAGGGTAAATTTTAAGAGGACCAGATTGACGGTAACGGGTGGGTCGAGTCCGAGATGCAGGGATTCGGCAAAAATAGTTTGGACCGTACCCTGCGGTGAAACAATTTGAAGAATTTCTCCCAGAACGCTCCCGAGTAACCCGCCGATAAAGATAAACAATAAGAGATAGCCGCCACTCTTTTTTAGCACTGAGGACCTCTTAAGTTTTGAGAGTGCGTTGGAGAGAGGGTCACAAGAAAGTCTGCAGGAATAAGGTGGAAATCCCCACGTGTATCACGAGAGATATGCCTAGGGTAAACTGCTAAAACCTTACTAGAATGCCCGTATTGAGTCAAGATTTCTCCCAGGCGAGCGAAAGGAATCCAAGGTGTTTGCAGAGGGAAGTCAGAAGTGGAGGAACTCTGATTCGTCTATCGGTGAAAACGGGTAATTTGAGAAGGACTTCTGGCTGGTTGAAGTTCCTTTACCGTCACCCCCCGCAGTTTGTGGCGGTGATCCTTCTTCTTGAGCCTAAGATAGATTCCCGTTTAAAAATGTCGGAAATGACAATAAATGATGAATGCTCCCCCTTACGTTTAGGGGTAGAAGGGCTACAGCGAGTAGAGGGGGAAATGACGGATACACGTTCCCGGCTCTCATGCCTCAATGAAAAAATGAACCAGCATTCGTCGAAGGGACTATTTGCCCGTTACAAAACCTCAGTTTTTTGAGCGGGACACGGTGAATCGCATGGTGCCCATCTTGTTTTGAGCACTTACCATATACCCGACATACACATCGACCCGATACCGGCCCGGCTTCCATTTTCCGTTCGAAGCAAAGAACTTCAAATAGCCGCTCTCGTCTTCCGTGGCTAATTCTGCGCGATCTTCATCGATCCATTGCGTGGGATCTGCCCCTTCAACCTGTTCCGGAAACAAGCGACCGATAACCTGGTAGGGGGTATAGTGTTTAAAGACCGTAAAGACGAGATAGATCCCCTTCGCATCGGGAGGAAAGTTTTCAGTCGGGTTGATAGGGGAATGAATATGCCCCCGGCGAATGGTTTTGTCCTGATCAACATCCTCCGCGAATTGGAGATTATAAAACAATCCCTTGGGTTTATGATCCATCGGCGGAATGTTTGGTGAGTCGGAATAGCTATCATACGGTGCCGGAATCTCGTCCCCAAAAAAGTCGGGGACCGTATCATACTCTGCAAATCCATGTTGGGTCTCGTTAGGCTGAAGGACCGGGGGGGTGGGAGCGGGACTGGGTGGGACCTCAGCCATGAGTAGGGGGGCCAGGCAGATGAAACAGGAAGAATCCTAGGATGAATGAGCTGAGTCGCATCCCCAAGACCTACCATCCAGAGATTCTGATTGACAAGTTTCTTGAGCATTACTCCGGCCTAGGGATAAAGAAGGGTTTGCTTCTTTCCCTTTTCTCCCCCACCTTATTATTTATAAAAATTTTTCCCCTTTTCCTTGTCAACCCTTCGATGTGTCTTCGGTCTTTAGAGAATCTTGCAGGCCCCCAGGGGGTTTGTTAGAATTTCCCCGGTTTTACGCATTTTCATCTATTTATTCATCGACCTTCCCGAAAATCTCGTTGTAGGTTTTTGTCGAAACGATAGGACGAACTATGAGTACGCAAGCTGCGAAAGATCCTGATGCCCTCCCACAGTTAGTCGGGGACTTTAAGCCTGTCGATACATGGCAGGGACATGTCAATACCTTGTTTTATGCCTTTCGCGGAGGCAATCTTCGTGAGTATTACCAAACATTTGCCGTTGCGGATTACCGGTTGGGGTTTGCATTGGCGGAAGATTATTGGCGCCAGTGGCAAAAGCGAGCGTCGGACACCAAAGGCCGGGATGAGGGTTCGGGGAAAGTCACCGTCATGGAATGGGGGTCGGGAAATGGCAACCTGGCCGCGTGCTTTTTGGATCGATTACACGCGCTCGATACCGAAGACCGGCTGTATAGTCGGCTTCAATATGTGTGTCTGGAACGGGAGGTTGCTCTCTTAGACCAGTCCCGGGCTAACCCTGACCTGGCCAAACACGGTGAACGTGTCCTCTTCAAGATTGGATCGGTAGAGGAGTTGGGAGAATTCCCCGATCACAACGGTCGATAAAATCATCTGTAATGAATTATGGAGTGAACTTCCCACCAAGCTCGTCTTACGGAAAGACGGGGACATGAAAGAAGAGCAGCTTCGTCCTAACCTGACCGAAGCAAGGTTAGTGGATTTCCCCGACTGGCCGAAATTCATCGATGCCTTTTCCAATCAGGATCTTGATACCCTTCGCACGTTGCCGGAATTCCTGGAAGACCTGGTTTGGGAGCGGGAGTTTCATCCCATCGATTCCAAGGAGTTTCCGTTCCGGCGGACCGTAACGGATTTTTTGAAGAATATTGATGAAGAAGTCCTCATCCCCTTTAACCTAGGGGCTTGTCATTCGGTCAAGGAGGCTCAGCGTCTTTTGGCACCCGACGCCATCGGGTTTAGTTGCTTTGATGCGGGAACGGCGGACGAGCATGTCTTAAACGATCCGGAAAAGCCCTGCTACACCGTCCAGGGCGGGCAATTTAGCTTTATGGTGAATTTTCGACTCATCGAAGAAGTCGCCAAGCATTTGGGAATATCCTCGGTACGGAAGGAAACGCAGAGGGAATTCGTGGGACGCAGTCTGGGGACCGATGTCTCAGTCAGTGTTATGGATGTGTTAGCCTCGCATCCCTATCCTCCCGAGGGAGAGCCCTGGAAACTCGATCGTCTTATTTTACAAACCCTGGAGGCGTTGAATACAACCTATCAATCTCCCTAATGAACGACAGATTGATTTTCCCATTTCTGACAATGTCCCCGGTTCGGAACGCGAGGAACTTCAGAATCTTGTCGCCAATTTGTCGAAAACGGGTGTTCCGGATACTATCGCCTACCTAACCGAAGAGGAGATTTGGAACGCCATGCCTGAATTGCGAAAACTAGGATACGATGACGAAGGGATAAAAATGATGCTTCAAATGCCGCCTCAACCGTTGGATTATACCCATTTCAGTTTTACCGCAGGGTCCTGAAGAAATTATGATAATTGGTGGAAAATCTTTCTGATTCCTACATAATAGAAGTAGATTTTTCACATGGGGTTGTGTATACTTCGCCGATTTCCTCAGGGTAGTACGTCCCACTTTTAACAAGTTGAGGTTTCACAGGTGTTTGGATCATTTGGTTGGATGGAGCTGTTGCTCATCCTCATAATCGTACTCATCATTTTTGGTGCGGGAAAAATTCCTCAATTAGGGGAAGGTCTGGGGAAGGCCATTAAGGGATTTAAAAAATCCGTGGCCGAGGCAGATGCTTTGGATGTGACCCCCAATGAGGAAGAGATGACCGCTCAGCCTCCTCAACCAGAACAATTGAACAATCCGGCACAAACCGTTCAGGCTCCCCCACCGGGGGAAGGAGCCACCCAGCCGGTTGAATCGACTCAATCGAAGCAAGGATAAAGGTTGTAGGGGACGCTTGCACGGTGAAGACGGCACACCCCTGTAGCAAACAGCGTGAAATCCAACCAGATCATTACCTTCTGCCATCGTTTCATCAATCCAATTTCTTTGTAAGGGAGCGGCAACATGTTTGGTCTCGGGGCAATGGAAATCATGATCATTCTGGTCATCGCATTTCTGTTGTTCGGCCCGAAGGAATTGCCTGAGATCGGAAAACAGGTTGGAAAGGCGGTTAAGGGTTTTAAAGAAACGACGGACGATCTGAGACAGTCAGTCGAACCTGAAATCAATATGATTACCCAGGAATTAAAGGCCGTAGAGCAAGATCTGGAGTCTTCCATGAAAGAGGCGGAAGAGCAAATAAAAGGTGCCACGGACCAAGTCAATGAACCAGGAGGGTCCCGCCCGGTTTAATTTGGACTAAGTAGGCTGGGAAGCCCACGGATGGTGAGGGGGGAGGTGGTAGAAAAAGTCGTGCGAGAGTTTTAGCGTTGGTTTTTTGCAACTATCGTAGCATTCTTGAGATAAGTGCAGGTGAATTTTTGTTGGGATAGTAGAATAAAAAACATTATTTTTCAGTAACTTATTTGAATTTGTGTAAACTGGCATCTAATTAGCAGATATTCCCCTGACGGCCCAGTCCCAAATTTCCAGGGTCAGCCGGAAAAGGGGGAGTGAAAAAGCCGGTGCCCGTAAAAAGGCACGGATTATTTACAAAAAAAGGAGGGAAGAACAGATCACCACTTCAATGGCGATTGCGGAATGGTTGTTGAGGATTCCGGTGGTTGTTCTTCCAAAAAGGGTTTTCACTAACAGGAGGAGTGCAATGAGGACTTTTTACCGAACCTTTACAAGGTTGACTGCCGCGGCCCTGATTGTGGCCATGTCCGCTGCGCCTGGATTGGCTGCCAAGACCACTCCGGCGACGGACAAAAACACCAATGTGCCGGCCGTGCCCAGAGCCATTCCGGACTTGGTGCCGTATCATAAGTTTGATCCACCGGCCGCCGCCGTGTTCGATCCCTCAAAATTGACGATTTCCGGTGATATGCGGGTTCGCCCGGAATACCGGAATAACGTGAATGTCAATTCCAATAACAAGAATAACCGGTTTTTCACCCAACAACTCATCCGGCTGGGGTTCCATTATGCGGTGTCACCGGATGTGGTGTTTTTCCTGCAACCGCAAGTCTCTCACAATTGGGGAACCATTGATGGGGATGGTTCGTCCTCCGGTGGAATTAATCCTAACGGGACAGGGTCAGACCTGTTCCTCAGACAGGGTTTCATATTGGTCAGAAACTTTGTGCTTCCCAACTTAACCTTAAAAGCCGGTCGGCAGTTGGTGGTCTGGGGAAATCATCGGATTTTCGGACATTTCGACTGGAACAATGTCGGTTTTGCATTTGACGGTGTCACGATGCGGTACAACCATGCCAAAGTCCCCGTTGAATTGGGCTGGTTGGTCGTGGCCGAAGGTAACTGTAACGATAGTGCCGGTGGTTGCGGAGTCAATCCTGGAGATGGTGGTGCCCATACCGGAGACGGCAATATCTTATTCGTCCGCTTACCCATGAAGATTTCCGGGATTGCCGTGGAACCCGCCTGGATCTATGAAGACGGCGGTGCGAGTGGTGGAAACGGACCAGGTGGACAAATCGGGAACCAGGAACGACATACGGTCGGTGCCCGGGTTGCCATGAAACAAGGGATTGTCGATGCGACGGCTGAAGGGTATTGGCAGTTCGGTGAACAGGGTACTTCCGGAGGAGCCAGCCAAGAACGCATCAATGCCTTGGCCGGTCATTTGGATGTCGGTGTCACCTTGCCGGTTCCCATGCAACCCCGAATCGGCGCGGAAATCAACTATGCCACCGGTGACTCGAACTGTACCGCGACCGGCAATGCCAATGGTTGCGGAAATACTTTCAGTCAGTTGTTCCCGACGAACCATATCCACTTCGGGTACATGGACTTGATGTCCTGGCAGAACATGCTGACCTATGGTGGGAACCTCCAACTTCGTCCGACGAAGAACAGCCACTTTGAGATCGCCGGACACATCATGCGGTTGGCCGATAAAGGAGACGCCTGGTATGGCGCCAACCAAGCCGTTTACGCGAACGCCGGACCTGGGAATGACGAGAAATCCCTGGGTGGTGAAATCGACGTGGTCTACACCATGTTCTTCCAGAACAACAAGGTTGGTTGGCAGATTGGGGCCGGTCACTTCTTCACCGGCGATTATGTGAGCAAGAACAAAGGTTCCAAGGGAACCGGAGCCTTTAGTGGTGACGAAGACCAAAATTGGGGCTACACCCAGCTTTGGATCAACTTCTAAGATAACTGAGAAGTATCGTTAACACATAGGGAGGTTTACCCTCCCCGTTATCCTGAAACGCCCCTTGTTGATCGATCAACAAGGGGCGTTTTCTTTTCTGCCGGACTTGTTCCCCCTCTTCAGTCCGGTTTTCCTCATTCCTTCATTCATACAATGTTGTTCGACCTTGATGTCAAGGTGAAGATCTGTTCCCTCTGTGTCGACGGCAAATCTGATTCTGCGATTGGGTCCATGATAGCGTTGAATTACCCGGGAGCACGGCTTTTTGTCTAAAAGGTCTTAGCTTGAGGAAAGGTAGTGGGTTGGAAAAGGCGCGATCATTCCCCTGACTAAAGGAAGATCTAAGGAATGGAGTGGGTTTAAAGGGGTGGTTTTTCCTTCGGGGTCATTTCCGAATGAGTGAGGGATGTCCGGGGCTAATCCTTGGGGTAAAGTACCCTAAGATTTGAGAAGCTTTGAGGGAAAGCAGGAAAGATCTAAATCCCTTTTAACGACTGCGGCCTGTTTTAACCGGGGGAGAAAGCGTCGCCCGGATGGTATGTGTCCCCGGAGGCAGGCCCTCTGAAAGGATAATGCCGACGATTAATTCTGCAGGCATTTCCCTGGAAACTTTCGAGAGCCGCCCCCGAATTTCAGAGGTTCGTTTTTCACCGGGTTTTAACGCGCCGATTGGAACGGGAAGGGGGGCTACCCGTTCGAAGGCTTCTACCAAATGTGGCGTTCCACGCAATTCCACGTAGGCTGAGGGAATAGGAGCATCGCTGGTATTGGTGGTTTCAATCAATAAGACCACGATTTCTCCCCCTTCAAGAATAAGGTTCCTATTCGCGTCGACTAGCTTCGTGCGGAAGGTAACTGAAGGGCTTGGTGTTGGAGTCACTGATTGAGGAGGTGGTGTGGTGATTGGGGGTTGCACGGGACCCCTTGGCCCTTGTGGAGCCAGGGGCTGGGAGGGTTGAATCAGTTGCGGCAGGACACTCACCATTTCCAGTGCAAGTTTTTCAGCGGCCGTGACGACGGTTCCGTCGATTTGGTTCGTGTCACAGGATGCGGAAGAACTGGTGAGCGCCGGAGTCCATAAGCTCACGTTTTTATGCCAAGCTAATGGGGTTTTGGCCAGGGGGATCCCCTGGGAGTTTTCATAGGTGGCCTGAAGATTTAGGTCCATAAAAGCTGAATATCGGTCTTCTTCTCCACTCCGGCTGACCGGATCAAACGCAAATTTTTGTAATTCAACGATTATTCGAAACCCGCCTGGAGAAACCCCCTGAGCTTGACCGATCGGAGGTTCTGCTCTGACCGTTTCAAATCGATCCAGTCCAACCTTCATGAAGGATTTGGCGACCAATTGCCCGACGGGGATGGTATGGGGTAACCCACAGCCATCGACGGATTTGGTGAAATTGACCAATTGTTCGGGGAATGCATAGACGATCGAAACGGGCAACTGAGGTTCCGGTTCGTCCTCGAAACCCAGGCGAGGCATGGAAATCTTATCGCAAGCAGCCAGAAAGAGCGTGAAAAGGCAAAATGTCAGTATTGGAATAGTATGAGAATGTTTTAGGCACACAGGCTTACCCTACCCCATGCCTGTGTGAGTTGCAAGGCTGCGAATGAATTTCCTCGTGAGGAAATTATGACGTGCTGGGATGGTCTGCGATGTTAAACATTACTTGTTTCCAACGAGGAAATCTTCAGCTTGTGACAATCTTATTGAGGGGTTTGTTGGACGGAAAACGTTGCGGGTGGACGGTAGAGGCTCGCCTGGGTGTTCGGGGTAAAGACGATGACTCGATCGGGCGATTGCTGGTAGAGGGCTTCGGCTAAACTATGGGGGAAAAAATACCAATCCGAAATTTGTACTTCCGGGCTGCCAAAACGGGCTAAAAATTCACTGGTCGTGACCGTACAGAATGCAGGCCATGTCGAGGAGGAAAATGGTGCACCCTGCCAGGGGTCGGTTTTTCCGGTCAAGAGAATCTGACTAAGTCGTTCCGCTTGATGATCGGTCACATTCCATTCGAATACTTCGACACTCGTGTCAGCAACTTCCCAACGCCATCGAAGAAAGGTCGGAAGGTCCGGAGGATTCTCTACGATAATGTCCCGAACCCGTCGGGGTTTTGCCTGGGAAGGAAGGTGATCATATTGAGATGGATACTCAAAACGGGCAAAGTCTCCCGCCGGGTCCCAGAAGACCTGGTGGCCGTCGGTCTTGAGAATCCTCAGGGCGGAATGACTGGAAGTGATCCCACTATACATGATTAGGACCTGAAGCCGTGAGCTCCTGGTTTCAGAAGAAGGAGGGTCGCCGTCGGACGTTTGTTTTATCCAGGTATCCGGGAGATAAGGGGCCGGCCCGGTCACGCATCCCTGTGCCAGAAAGAGTCCCAATCCGATGGTGAGTAACGAAAAAGGACCCGGTTTTCTAAAGAGGGGTAAATAGGAGGTTGTGGTGAATTTCCTTGACCGTAACGAAAGCCAGGGTGGAGAATACTGCATAGAGTGGATTGTACCATTTACCCTGGGAGGCTTCACTATGTGGCGTCAAAATCGACTGGTTGTCGCTGGTGTTTTAATCTCACTCCTTGTGTCCGCTTGCGCGGCACTAGAAAATTCTCCTCCACGGCTCTTGTCCTACCTGGCTGCCGACAGTTCCGAGAAAATTTCCGTTGAGAAAAGTATAACCATTCCTTCCGAACGCATTACGGGAACGCTCGTGGTGATTAATGACGCGGAATTTCCCAAAGCCGCTCCCCATTTAAAGAAGGAAACCTTGCAAAGTCTCGGGGGTTATCTTCAGGCTGAAATCCAGAAACAGGTTCCGGTTACCTTGGATACCCTGGTTTTCCCCGAAGACATCATTCCGTCCGGCTCTCCCGATCGATTGAAACAGCTGGGAGAAGAACAGGGGGTTCCCTATGTCATCCTGGCGGTATTATCGGGGGCGGAGTGGGAAGTGCCTGAACGGCTTCCTCTGGATGGTTTTTCCCAAGGCACGGGCCTTCGGAGTCCTGGACTCGTTGGATATCGGGCAGAAAATTACTCCCGATTGGAAATTGCCGTGTTGGATGTGAAGACCGGCAAGGTATTGGTCATGTCGGATGGGAAAGATTGGGCGACATTGGAACGGTTGGCGACTCCCATGGAATCGAATGTCTATCCTGTCGTCCGCCGAGCCTTGACCCAGCCCCCTATTTATCCGAATTCGGACCGGGATGCCTTTGAAACCCTGCGATGGGCTTCAGGACAGGGGGCCATCGATCAGGCGGTGATGCATCTGAAAGAAGCTTGGAAAACGGAAGCGGCTTCCTGATATGGATGGATACAAACTGCTGTTGATCTTCGTTGTGCTACTGCTGCCGGTAGGGTGTGGGGAATTGCCCAAGCCTCGCCTCCATACTCTCCTGGGAGTGGATTTTCCTCAAACCCCAAAAACCGACCCACCCGTATGGCCTCATCCGGAGCGAATTGGCCTGGTTGTCCACTCCGATGCCACGATGGCGGGATCAGCTCCGGCTATTTCCGCCGAATACTTGGAGACATTATCCAGGCGAACTGAACAGAAAATAACCGAATCATGTGGCGTGGGTTCGATTGAATCTCTGGACTTTACCTCTTCAGCTCGCTCTGGTCATCAGCCTCGGGGGGATTTGAAGGTCACCGCACAAAAGCTCGGGGTTACCCACGTTATTCTCGTCGTCTTTTCTAGTACCGAACAGGGGGGGCCTACTGTGTTGGGGGAAGAACGGATGATGACTCAGATGAGCGGGACCTCTATTGAAAATACCGCGCTCGCGGAAGTCGGACTGTTCCGGTTCGCCGATGAACGATTACTGATCGATATCCCGGCCGTCGCTCAAGAAACCTTAGAGTTGTTGGATGCACCCATCGGACAAGGGCAGCCGTCCAGAGATGAATCTATCGACATTTTACGGGCACAGGCTGCCCAGCAAGCCTTGGATAAATCCTTAAACCTCTTCGGACAATGGTGTCAGGGAATTCCGGAGAAAGACTGGAAGTAAATTCCTCCCCTTTCAAAAGAAGGCATGTTATCGATAATTCTCGAATTGCAGGTCCACATCAAAATCCTGATCCTTTAAATATTTCATCACGGCTTGCAGTTCGTCTTTACTCTTGCTTTGGACCCTCACCTGTTCTCCCTGGATTTGTCCCTGGGCTTTGAATTTTCCTTCTTTAATGGATTTCGTGATGGCTTTGGCCTTGTCTTCCGGTAGACCACTCTGAATGCCGATCGTTTGCCGCACCGTTCCCCCCAGCGCTTCCTCCACCTTCCCAAACGTGAGTCCCTTGAGCGAGACGTTGCGTTTGATACACTTCCCTTTGAGGATGTCTAAGACCGCATTCAATTTATAATCGTCGTCCGAGAGGACGATGAGTTCCCGTTCTTTTTCTTTTAACGTCAGTTCGGTTTTCGATCCTTTGAAATCGAAACGCTGCCCGATTTCTTTTTGGGTTTGATCGACGACATTCTTCATTTCTTGCATATCCACGCGAGAAACCACATCGAATGAATAGTTGCTGGCCATAGAATCCCCTTCTGTGAAAAATCGAACAAACGGACCTTAGCAACAAGGCCCGGCTGGAATATTGATGCCATCTCCTTCGAAGATTTCCGTACTGTTGAGAGGATCTTTCCGGATAAGGTACCCATACCAACGCCGTGCGCTATCCACGAGAATCACGATCGCCAGAAGGGCGACCATTCCGACCAGGGTGGCATTTAACCCCATGCGGAAGGTGTCCTCCAGCGGACCTGACAGAGCACGTTCCAGAAAAATCCCAAACAGTTCATAACATCCGGAGAGCGTGATGGCTCCCACGAACACCATCGGGCAGAGGGTCACCCAGAGGTACGAGGTTTTTTCCATCTTGATGAGGACCGTCGTGGCGATGCAAAGCGCCAGCATGCCCAGTAACTGGTTCGCCGCCCCAAACATCGGCCATATCGTGGATATCGAGCCTGTCCCTATCAGGTACCCCCACGATAACACCACGAAGAAGCTGGTTCCCCAGACCCCGGGCCACCAATTGATTTCCTTGAGTGGCGCGAAAGCCCGTCCTCCCAGTTCCTGCACCAGGTACCGGGCGACACGCGTTCCCGCGTCGATGGTGGTCAGGATAAACAGGGCCTCGAACAACAGGGCGAATTGATACCAATAGGCCATGAGGCCGGTCATACCGGGCAGGCCGGCAAAGATGGAAGCCATTCCCACGGCCAGAGAAACCGCGCCTCCCGGCCGACCCGAGACATCGACTTCTACTAATCGGGATAACTCAGCAAGATGTGCGGTCGGGAATCCCATGTTTTGGAGAGTCTCGGATGATAAATGGGTATTGATCGCGAAATAGTCACCAGGAACGAGCAGGCAGGCTGCTATCAGGGCGATCACTCCCACGAAACTTTCCAACAACATGGCCCCATAACCCACCAGGGCCTGTGATTCCCGGGCGATGAGCTTGGGTGTGGTTCCGGAGGAGACGAGAGAGTGAAAGCCTGAAATGGCTCCACAGGCGATGGTAATAAAGAGGAAGGGGAACAGCGTGCCGGGGATGATCGGACCGTTCCCATCGATAAAGAGGGTGGTCGGGGGCATTTCAATTGTCGGGGCAAGAATAATCACCCCGACCCCTAGTAAGCCGACCACTCCTAACTTCATGTACGTGGATAAATAATCCCGGGGAACCAAGAGGATCCATACTGGGAGCACTGAGGCAAAAAATCCATACACCGCCAAACACCACGTGAGGGTAGTCCGATCCCATAAAAACCACTGAGCGAACCCTGACTGAGCGACTTCCCGACCGAAAATGATGGCTGCAATCAGTAACCCTAAACCAAGGGCGGTCATTTCCCCAACCTGCCCTGGGCGAATTCGCTGAAGGTAAACGCCCATGAGGAAGGCGATGGGAATCGTCATCACGATCGTGAAGGTCCCCCAAGCATTCTGATAGAGCGCGTTGACGACGGCCAGTCCTAAACCGGCCAGAGCCACCACGACGATAAATAACACGGCCGTGGCCGTAGCGAGTCCGGTAATGGGCCCGAGTTCTGCGTGGGCAATTTCCGGAAGCGATCGTCCGTTTCGACGCATGGAGGCCACAAGAATAATAAAATCTTGCACGGCACCGGCCAGGACTGCGCCGATCACGATCCAAAGAAATCCCGGCAGGTATCCGAATTGTGCGGCTAAGACCGGCCCTAACAGGGGTCCCGCACCGGCAATGGCCGCAAAGTGATGACCGAAGAGAATATATTTGTTGGCTGGATAGAAGTTGGTGCCATCCTCCAAACGATAGGCCGGAGTTCGTCGGCTATCGTCCAGACTCAGGACTCGGTTCGCGAGAAATCGACCGTAAAACCGATAAGCCAGAACGTAGAAACAGGAGGCGGCAATGACAAGCCAGAGGCCGTTGACTTTTTCCTGGGGATGAAGGAATCCGACGACGTGTCCAAAGGCCACGGCACAGAGGATGGCCACTCCCATCCATGCCGCTTTTTTCCACCATTCCATCTCATGCATCCTAACAATGGGATGACAAGGTGTAAACTCGATGCGGGAACAGAGCGTTGCACGAAGGTTCGATGAGACGCCGTTCAATCATGATCGAACGTGAAAGGAGGCTTTCCGGCTTTTTCGCGGAGGGCATTGATGGCCTTGAGGATGTGTGGATTCTGAATTAAGCGTGATTCGATGCGATGTTTTCCTGGAAAGTCCAAGAAGAGGATGCCCAGCAACATCGTGAGCAATCCTTGCCCGGGAAGCACCAGCATGGCGATTCCGGCGATGATAAAGATGATGGCGACAACATTCTTGATGAACAGGCCCCCGGCTCGGACAATGGGATGGTGATTCGCAAACCAAGGTTTGTGATGGTGGTTCTGAAAGTAATCCGGAGGCAGGCGGATGAGGATTGCCGGAATGGCCAGAAGGGTCCCGACAAACGCCAGGATGGAAAAGATAAAGGTTCCGATCCAGACCTCCCGGGGGACGATGGATTCGGCCCATTGGATGATGTCATGAATCATGGAAACTGGGTCCTAAGCACGGAACGTCGATGGTAGTCATTCATCGTGGGGGAGGGTATGATGGTCCAACGTTTGTCGCGATATTCTTGTTCAATTAAACCAGAGAACGGGGGATCAGGAAACATTTATGGCACAGTATTGGTTGTTGAAATCAGAACCGACCACTTTCTCCATCGATGACTTGTCTCGTTCCCCGGGGAAAACCACCTGTTGGGAAGGGGTACGAAACTACCAAGCCAGGAATTTCCTGCAATCGATGGATGAAGGGGATTTAGGGTTTTTTTACCATAGTAATGCCGATCCCCCGGCTATCGTGGGAATCGTCAGGGTGGCGAAGAAGGCCTATCCCGATCCCTATGCCTTTGATCCCAAAAGTCGATATTTTGATCCAAAAAGTACCGCGGATGCTCCGCGCTGGTTTGTCGTGGATGTCACACTTCAGGAAAAATTTTCCAAAGAATTATCCTTGGAATCCCTTCGAACGATTAAGGGCCTTGAAAAAATGGAGCTTCTTCGTAAAGGATCTCGGCTATCCGTTCAACCCGTTCGTCCCGCTGAATGGAAGCGTATTCTGACGCTGGTGGCTTCTTCTTGAAAGGGGGCCAAGCCTTAAGCGTGAGATGTTCTGCGGCCTTTATCCCGGGATTTACCCTGTCTCCGTACTGGGTGTGCCTGGAAAGACCTGCCGAAAAGGGTGGACCGACACGTCCTGGAATACGCCAAACGTCGTGTACGGGTCTTGATCGGCAAAGTCCTGAGCCTCTTCAAACGAGTTGGCTTCCAACACGATCAGGCTTCCCGTTTTATCCGTAAGAGGTCCGGCAAGGATGATTTTACCTTCCTGATTCTTTTCCGAGAGACGTTTAAGATGAGCTTCTCGGTGTACAAGGCGTTTTTGGGGGCCTTCAGGCCCGTCCCTTCCGATAATCACAAATAACATGATTCCTCCGAGCTACAACATGAGTGGAAGGGATAGATGAACGTGAAGATGGTGAGGCGGAAGAGTGCCTCTCTACCGTGGCTCATCAATCTGTCAGGGGTCTTCAATAGGTTGCCGATTGGAATATCCACTTTCCAAATCGTGCCACCAGCGAATGCTCTCTTCTCCTGATTTCCAACAGAGGAATACCAGGCGGTCGTTCAGGAGAAAGGGGAAGTCACAGAGCCCCATTTCCACATCTTTCACGATGACCCCGAGTTGTTGGATCGCTTGTAGACTTCCGTTGATATCCTGAAGCCCTTTAATGTATCGCACTCCCATCAAGGTCCCCCCCCCTAGAGAAGCCTTTGCTGTGGCTTTTTTGACTTCATCCCGAGTTTGGAGAAGGATTTTTTTCCCTTCTTTGATAGTTGTCCACAGCCCCTCAAGCTCCGGAATCAGGGCATTGGCTTCCGAAAGGGTAAAAATTCGCTCACTTGAGAATGACGGTCCCGATTCAAACATGACGGGTCAATCCTGGAATTTGAGGGTGGGAATTAGACACGGAATGGTTTACCATAACCAGTAGAATCCTGCCAACTGACGAATCTTGAGAGAAAAATTCATATCTGGATTGAGTGCCCCTTGAGTTTTTTGTCGGATCTTCCGAAATAAAAACTATTGACAAGATAGGAAGGCGTAAGATACATAGTTAATTAAACCTGCCCAATATTGTAAACGTTATATCCGCCACATTAACTTCCCGAACCTACAGGTTTTAACCCAAATCGTAAATAGGACATCACAGCGACTTTTAATAAGTTCCGTTCCTCAGTTTTTCTAAATTAACCTCCTGATCCCACAAACAGGCTCTTTGTGTCCAATGCCAAGGTCAGGAATTGTTCGTCGAGGACCGTCAAGAGAGACCAACATTGAAGCGAACTGCAGCCCACATACACACCTTGTGTCGCTGGTCCCTCCATAAACACTCATCTCTGCCTTTAGGCCGCCCTTCCGGCCAACGAATGGAGTAATCTTATGCATCTTGCCGAACTCAAGCAGAAGTCCATCGGGGAGTTAAATGACATTGCCCGTGAATTAAAGATTGATGGGGCACCGAATTTACGGAAGCAAGAACTCATTTTTTCCATTCTGCAAGGACAAAGTGAAAAAAATGGGATTATCTTCGGAGAAGGCGTTCTTGAAACGCTCTCGGATGGATTTGGGTTTTTGAGGGCTCCAGATTCGAATTATCTCCCTGGTCCGGATGATATTTATATCTCCCCTTCTCAAATACGGCGGTTCAACCTCAGAACCGGCGATATTGTCTCCGGGCAAATACGTCCTCCCAAGGATGGGGAACGGTACTTTGCGCTATTAAAAGTTGAAAAGATTAACTATGACCAACCGGAAGTGCAGCGGGATAAAATTTTATTCGATAATTTGACGCCTTTATACCCTGAGGAACGTATCCAACTAGAATTCGACAGCGAAGAATATTGTACGAGAGTCATGGAATTGACGACCCCGATCGGAAAAGGTCAGCGCGGTCTCATCGTCGCCGCGCCACGGACAGGGAAAACCATGTTGCTCCAAGCCGTGGCCAGATCCATCATCACGAATCATCCTGATGTAATCCTGATCGTATTGCTCATCGATGAACGGCCCGAAGAGGTGACTGATTGGCAGCGACAGGTGAAGGCTGCCGAGGTGATCAGCTCAACGTTCGATGAGCCGGCTCAACGGCATGCCCAAGTGGCGGAGATCGTGATGGAAAAAGCGAAACGACTCGTGGAGCATAAACGAGACGTCGTGATCCTCTTGGATAGTATTACTCGGCTGGCCCGGGCGTATAACACGATTTCTCCACCGAGTGGGAAAGTGTTATCCGGAGGACTGGACTCCAATGCCCTTCAACGTCCCAAACGATTCTTTGGGGCGGCCAGGAATATCGAGCATGGGGGAAGTTTGACGATCCTGGCAACGGCTCTGGTAGATACGGGAAGTCGGATGGATGATGTCATTTTTGAAGAATTTAAAGGGACTGGGAATATGGAGGTCCATTTGGATCGCCGATTGGCCGATAAACGGCTGTTTCCCGCCATTGATATCAGTCAATCTGGCACACGTAAAGAGGAATTGCTCGTCGATCGGGATCGATTGAATAAAATGTGGATTTTACGTAAAGTCCTGAGTCCCTTGGGAACGATGGAAGCCATGGAGTTTTTGATGGACAAAATCAGTGGAACCAAGGATAATAACGAATTCCTACAATCCATGAACCGTTAAGGGGGTTGTGGATGCATGATCATTTGAATTAGGCTAGTTCAGGCCGGTGCCGACGGTATCTGTCGCTCGGTAGGGAGGGTATGATGAAGCAGGGGATCCATCCAACATACGAATTTGCCACAGTCAGTTGTGCCTGTGGGATGAGCTATCAAACACGGACCACCGTCGGTGACCTCAAAGTCGATATTTGCTCGAGTTGCCATCCGTTTTTTACCGGCACACAAAAAATCGTTGACGCTGAAGGGCGAGTGGAACGCTTTAAGAAAAAGTATTCCAAGACGGCAACCGCGAAGACCAAGAGTAAGGCCAAGTCCTAGACCCCGCCCAACTCCGTTACACTTCTTTATCCTTTAAAAATTTTGAACCAAGAGCGACTTGGAGTGTTGTGCTATGCCGGAAGCCATCAAACCTGACTTCAAAGAGGCGGGTCTTCTGAGTAAGTGGGAAGCCGTTGCCAATAAATATGAGACGCTGAACGATCAGCTCACGGATCCTGCCGTCCTTTCTCAACCAACGCTCCTGGTTTCTCTCAATAAGGAACGAGCGGAACTGGAACCCATGGCCCACCTGTTCAAGGATTATCAACGGATCATGGAAGAAATTTCTCAAACGCGGTTGATGGCCGAGGATTCTGAACTTGATCCCGAAATGCGGCGATTGGCGGGTGAAGAATTACAGAGTCTGGAATCCAGTCGGGAAACACTCGAAACCCAAGTCGTGGACATGCTGTGTCCGGAGGACGAGGGGAATAATAAGAATTCTTTCATCGAAATCCGGGCCGGGACCGGAGGGAGTGAAGCGGCCTTGTTTGCCGGCGACCTTCTCCGCATGTATACCAAGTTTGCCGAGGATAAGGGTCTGCATGCGGAACTCATCGAATCCAATGAAACCGGGATAGGTGGGATAAAAGAAGCCGTCTTATTGGTAGAAGGCAAAGGGGCCTATGGGTTTTTTAAGCATGAAAGCGGGGTGCATCGGGTGCAGCGTGTGCCGACAACCGAAGCCAATGGCCGCATCCATACGTCGACGGCCACTGTGGCGGTGATGCCTGAAGTCGAGGAAGTGGATGTCCACATCGACCAAAAAGACCTGCGGATCGATACCTATTGCTCGTCCGGCGCGGGAGGACAGAGTGTGAACACGACCTATTCGGCCGTCAGGATCACGCATATCCCGACCGGATTAGTGGTGACCTGTCAGGATGAACGGTCACAATTGAAGAATCGAACGAAAGCGATGCGTACACTCCGAACCCGGATCGGGGATATTGAACGAGAAAAGCAAGAGGCCTCTCTTGCCGAACAACGGCGGTCGCAGGTGGGAACGGGTGAACGGAGTGAAAAAATCCGGACCTATAATTTTCCGCAAAATCGAGTCACGGATCATCGAGCCGGGATAACCCTTCATAAGCTCGACCGGGTGATGGAGGGAGACCTTGATGATCTGATCGACGCGCTCAAGGCACAATAGTCCTCTCTGACATTACCAGCCATCGCTTGCGATCCTTAGAAAAGATGGGGATGGTATTGGGGTGTTCATGGCCCTCGTGACAACATATTCCCAATTGCTTCAGGAATCCGAAGAACGGTTACAACAAGCCGGGATTTCCAACGCCCAATTTGAAGCCATGTGGATTCTTGAACATGCCTTGGGAGTGAGTCTGTTACAGTTAAAGATCGATCCACAAGGGAAGCCCGATCCGGAATGCGTCGAACAGGCTATTCGTTTAATCGGGCGTCGTGCGGCACACGAACCTCTCCAATACATCCTGGGTTCTCAAGAGTTTTACGGCCGGGACATGATGGTGGGGCCCGGGGTGTTAATACCCAGGCCAGAATCGGAATTGCTGGTTGACCTGGCTCGTGAGCATGTCGAACGGCATGAAAGCCCTCTCTTGGTTGATGTGGGAACGGGCTCAGGGTGTCTGGCCATCAGCCTCGCGGCAGAAATACCCGGGTCCATGGTGATCGGGATCGATCGTTCCGTAGGAGCGCTAGCCAGAGCCCGGGAAAATGCCAATCGGCATAGAATGCAGGAACAAATCTATTGGATGATCGGGGATCTTCTGGCCCCCTTGTTATCCATACAGGTAGAAGGTAAAGTGGGGGCCATTATCGCTAACCTCCCCTATATTGCCCATACTGAATGGGATCGACTTTCCCCAGCTGTCAAAGAATATGAACCACGTCTGGCGTTGGATGGAGGGCCAGATGGGTTAGATGTCTATCGGAGGCTCCTGCAAGAGGCTCCTTTAGTGTTGCGTCCAGGGGGATGGGTGTTCATGGAGGTGGGCGTGGACCAAGCCGGCGTGCTTTGCAGACTCGTGAAGGACCAGGGTGTGTTTGAGGACCCGATGACCAGAGCTGACTCCCAAGGTATTCCTCGAGTGGTTTTTGCTCGACTGAAAAACCCACATTCCGTCTAATGTCTAAAGATTTATGGATCACATAAAAATTATCGGAGGCCGTCCCTTGCAGGGAACCGTAGAAGTGAGCGGAGCCAAGAATGCTGCATTGCCTATTCTTGTGGCATCTTTGTTGGGCGGGGGAGATTGTGTGATTGAAAATGTTCCTCAAGTCCGAGACGTGAAAACGATGGGAAAACTCCTGTCTCTTCTGGGTGTAACCGTAGAGGCCGAAGGGTCTGTTCTTCGGTTGAATGCCGATAAGGTGTTTTCTGTGGAAGCGCCGTATGAATTGGTCAAGACTATGAGAGCCTCGATTTTGGCACTTGGCCCCTTACTGACCAGGCTCGGAGAAGCGAAGGTGTCCTTGCCCGGAGGGTGTGCAATCGGGACGCGGCCGGTCAACCTCCATTTAAAGGGTTTAACCATGATGGGGGCGGATATTCAGGTTGAACATGGGTATATTCATGCGAAGGCCACACGGCTGAAGGGTGCCAGGATCGATTTAGATTTTCCTACGGTGACGGGCACGGAAAATCTCATCATGGCAGCCTGTTTGGCTGAGGGAACCACTAATCTTCATAACGTCGCCCGGGAACCGGAAATCTCGGACTTGTGCCAATTTTTGAATAACCGCGGGGCCAAAATTTTTGGTGCCGGAACCGACACCATTACCATTGAAGGTGTCCAAGAACTCACCGGGGCCTCGCATCGGGTCATTGCCGACCGAGTCGAAGCGGGTACCTATATCATGGCAGGTGCCATTACCGGTGGCGATGTGATAGTAAAGGGGTGCGTGCCTGATCATCTGGGGAATGTCTTGAAGAAGCTTCAAGAAATGGGGGTGACCGTGACAGAATACCCCGAAGGGATGCGGGTGCGTCGGTTGGATTCGCTTGAAGCGGTGGAAGTCAAAACTTTACCGTATCCCGGGTTTCCCACTGACCTGCAGGCACAAATGATTGCGTTAATGTCGGTGGCCAATGGAACCAGTGTCTTGACTGAAACGATCTTTGAGGGCCGTTTTCTCCATATACCCGAGCTTCATCGCATGGGAGCGTCCATCGAAGTGGATGGGCCTCATGCTATCATCAAAGGTACCTCTTCATTAACGGGGGCACCGGTCATGGCCTCCGATCTACGGGCCAGTGCCGGTTTGATCTTGGCGGGTTTAGCGGCAGATGGAGAAACCACGGTCTCCCGTGTGTACCATTTAGATAGGGGATATGAACGTATGGAAGAGAAATTCAAGGCCTTAGGAGGCCAAGTCGAACGGATTTCACGCGTCACATGACTCCCGACCTGACTATCGCACTTTCTAAGGGGAAACTGCTTGCACCCACCTTGGCCTTATTTCGGCAAGCAGGCTTTTCCAGTTACCATGTGAACGGAGATGATCGCCGATTAATCTTAGAGTACCCGGCACATGGCCATCGTGTGCTAATCGTCCGGGCGAGTGATGTGCCGTCATACGTGGAATATGGAGCCGCGGATTTAGGCGTCGTCGGGAAAGATGTCCTGATGGAGCAAAGTTTAGACGTGTATGAACCCATGGATTTACACTTGGGGATTTGCAGGCTCGTGGTGGCCAGACCCAAAGGCCAAAAGCCGACTCAGCGGCTATCCTCAAAACTTCGGGTCGCGACGAAATTCCCGAATATTACAGAACGATTCTTTAACCAAAAAGGGCTACCCGTTGAATTGATCAAGTTGTATGGATCTATTGAATTGGCACCGTTGGTCGGGCTCGCCGATCGGATCGTGGATCTGGTGGAAACCGGCAATACCTTAAAGGCCAATAATCTTGTGGAGGAAGACGTGATCGCTTGGTCCTCCGCACGATTGATCGTGAATCGGGCGAGTATGAAGCTGAAACATGCTCAGATCAGGGATCTGATGGCTGACATCAAAAAACAGATCCCTCGAAAGCCAGCGGCGAGTCAAAGACCATGATCGTCATTTCCCACCAAGACCCAGGGTTTAATCGAATCCTCAATCGCGTCTGTCGTCGAGGGGCTCAACAAAATGAGAAAGTCGAACAGGCCGTCAGGACCATCCTGGAGAAAGTCCGAAAAGGCGGGGATAGTGCCGTTCAACGATTGACCCGTCAATTTGACGGAATTCGCATAACTCCGAAGGCCCTACGGGTTCGGTCGGAAGATATTGACCAGGCCTATCAAGATTTGCCCGCGCAGGATGTGAAGGCCCTGACCTATGCCGCTCGTCGTATTCGTGCCTTCCATCGGCGCCAGCGACGAAAAACCTGGATTCATCGGCACCAGGGTGTCCAGTTAGGCCAACTGTATGTGCCGATGGATGCCGTGGGGGTCTATGTTCCAGGGGGAAAAGCTCTCTATCCTTCCTCGGTCCTCATGAATGCCATTCCTGCGAAAGTGGCGGGAGTGCGCCGGGTGGTGATGTGTACACCGACTCCGAATGGAACCATTCATCCCGCGCTCCTCGTGGCGGCGGAATTAGCGGGGGTCGATGAAATTTATCGGGTGGGCGGCGTTCAAGCCATCGGGGCGTTGGCGTATGGGACGAAGACCATCGCAGCCGTGGATAAAATCGTGGGGCCGGGCAATATGTATGTGGCCACCGCGAAACGGCTTGTCTATGGACAAGTTGATATCGATATGATTGCGGGTCCGAGTGAGTTATTAGTGATCGGAGATTCTGGGAGTAACCCCGAACATGTTGCGGCAGACTTATTGTGTGAGGCCGAGCATGATGAAGAGGCTCAGGTATTTCTGGTCACGACCTCCTCGAAATTAGCGAAGAAGGTGGTCGCGGAGGTGGGTCGCCAATTGAAACAGCTGGGACGGCAGGCCATTGCCTCTCATTCGATCTCGACCTATGGTGCGGTCTTTGTGGTTAAAAACCTTGCCCAGGCGTTTGAGGTTTCAAATCGGATTGCTCCGGAACATCTTTCCTTAAACCTGGATCGTGCTTTTGAGTTATTGCCACACATACGACATGCCGGAGCCATCTTTATGGGAAGATATACCCCTCCTGCTGTCGCGGATTATGTGGCCGGTCCCAATCATGTGCTTCCGACGGGTGGGAGCGCCAAGTTTTTCTCATGTTTAGGTGTGGATGAATATATAAAAACAAGTAATGTGGTAGGCTATTCTCGGCGAGCGTTGCAAAAAGCCCGGAAACCGGTGGTTCGCTTGGCGACGTTGGAGGGATTGGATGCTCATGGGCGATCAATGGAGAGTCGAACATGATGAGTGAAGAGAAGAATCCACGTATGGCATCTCAGGAACGGAAGACCGCAGAAACGTCCATTCACGTGCAGTGGGTGTTGGATGGCCAAGGTCAGAACCGCATTCAAACCTCCATTCCCTTTCTCGACCATATGCTCAATCTTTTTGGGAAGCATGGATTCTTTGACCTGAATATTGACGCACAAGGGGATATTGAGATTGATGATCACCATACGATCGAAGACATCGGGATTGTGATGGGACAAGTCTTGAATCAAGCCTTGGGCACGAAGGAAGGGATTACCCGGTTTGGCTGGGCTGCCGTGCCCTTAGACGAAACCTTGGCGCAAGTGACGGTCGACCTGAGTGGACGTCCGTACCTGGTGTATAACGTGTCTCTCCCGACCAGGTATATTAAATCGTTTGACTTGGGGTTATTCGAAGACTTCTTCCAGGCCTTGGTGAGTCAGGGTGGGTTGAATCTTCACATCAATGTTCCGTATGGACGAAACCCCCATCATATTATGGAGGCCATTTTTAAGGCCTTTGCCAAAGCTTTGGAACAAGCGGTCAGGATAGATGATCGCATCAAGGGTGTCATGTCTACGAAAGGCGCCTTATAAGAATGGCGCCCCTTCTGATTGAGAAAGTTGGCCGGAGATGATTGCCGTCATTGATTATGGTATGGGCAATCTGCGGAGTGTGCAAAAGGGATTCGAAGCCGTGGGGCATGAGGCGGTGGTCACTCGTGATCGGTCTCAGATCGCAGGAGCCAGCCACGTCGTCTTACCCGGGGTTGGAGCGTTCGGTGATTGCATGGATAATTTGCACCGGTATGAGTTGGTGGAGTCGATCCATCAGGCCATTTCCGACGGAAAGCCGTTCCTGGGAATTTGTGTTGGGTTTCAGTTGCTATTTCAGGAAAGTGAAGAATTCGGTCAGCATCGAGGGTTAGGAATCATCCGGGGGCGTGTCAAAGCATTCGATACGAAAAAGAATGAACACACCGTTTTCAAAGTTCCTCATATGGGTTGGAATACGATTCAAGTCGACCGTCCCGCCCCTCCGTTACAAGGTATCGGATCGGAGTTCTATGGGTATTTTGTCCATTCCTTTTACGTGGAAACGGATGAGGCTGCGGTAGTGAGTTCTCATACCGACTATGGTGTGACCTTTCCCAGCAGCATTTGGAAGGATAAAATTTTTGCGACGCAGTTTCATCCCGAAAAAAGCCAGGCCCAAGGGCTGCAAGTGTTAAAGAACTTTGGTGACTGGCAATGACCGAGGAAGTGTGGCCGTTAACACGTTCTTCCTGTACACGCTTACTAGTCTCTTTGGCTGGCGTCTTGGTTTTGTGTGGGGTCCTTGGTGGTTGTGTTCCCGATAAGGTACAAGTCCGGTCTGCCAGGCAATTTAACCCCACGGCGATTTCCAGTGTGGCTGTTCTGCCTTTTCAAACCCTTCAGACCCCCCAGTGGTCCCGTGGCCCCACTCTCCGGGGACTGAAGGATTCGGATGAAATACGAACCCAATTCCGACTCCCTGGTACCGATCAATATGGAGCCCATCCAGAAAAAAAGAGCGATATGAGGTCCCCGATACTGCGGCATCTCGGATCACCGCCAATGTGGTGTCTGCTCTAGAAAACAGGCCAGGTTTACGAGTCGTGGTGGCCCCTCGGACTTCGGTTCCAGAGGTCGTAAAAGAGGAAAAATCCTCTCCGTCCTTGGCCCAACAAGCCAAGGATGCTGCGGACCAATGGAATGTCGATGGGGTCATCATGGGACTGGTTCGGACCTATCGGCAACGCGAAGGGTCCAAGTTGGGGGCCAAACCAGCGGCCGTGGGGTTCGAGGTATTTTTGGTTCGTCCGGCTGATGGAGTGGTATTGTGGAAAGGGGAGTTTTATGAAGAGCAGAAACCCCTAACGGAAGATTTTGTGGGGTTTTTCGAAAAAAGCGGGGGGTTTGTGACGGCAGAAGAACTCGCCGAATTGGGAGTGAGGAAGGTCATGAAACGATTTCCCGTCGGTCTTTAAGAAGGACCGTCTTTTGGTTTTCCCCGTCAACAGAAGAAAGAAAACTCAGGTATGTTATTAATTCCGGCGATCGATTTAAAAAATGGAAAATGTGTTCGGTTGCGGCAGGGTGAAATGGACCAAGTCACCCGCTATTCGGATGACCCTCTTGGGATGGCGGACCAATGGCAGGATCGTGGGGCGCAATTCCTTCATGTGGTGGATCTGGATGGGGCGGTAGCGGGTTCTCCAAGACATCTAGACCAGATTGGACAGATTGCCAAACGACTCTCGATTCCGATTCAGGTCGGCGGAGGTATTCGAAACCTGGCTTCTGTCCAAGGATATTTAGAACATGGCGTCGATCGGGTGGTGGTGGGAACCGCTGCCTTGGGGGATTCCGAATTTCTTGCCCAGGCGGCCAGGGCTTACCCCAAGAAAATTCTGGTCGGTATCGATGTGAAGCAGGGGTTTGTTGCGGTACAAGGGTGGACTTCTGTATCGGCCCTGACCCCGCAGCAAGTATTCGGCAAGATTAAGGATCTCCCACTAGGGGGAGTGGTGTTTACGGATATTTCGAGAGACGGTATGCTGGTCGGACCCAATATTCCGGCATTACGTGAGGGAGCCGATACGTCCCCGTTTCCCATTATCGCGTCGGGTGGCGTGACAGCCCTCGCGGATATTCAAATGATTCAAGAATTAGGGCAAAATATTTCAGGGATTATTATCGGAAAAGCTCTGTATGAGGGGACCCTCGACTTTCAGGCTGCTTTAGAATTGGTCAAATCTACTGGAGAGGCGAGGTCCGCGTGTTAACGAAGCGGATTATTCCCTGTTTGGACGTCAAGGATGGACGGGTGGTGAAGGGAGTGTCCTTCGTCAACCTTCGCGATGCGGGGGATCCGGTTCACGTGGCGCAGGTTTATGATAGGGAAGGTGCCGATGAACTCTGTTTTTTGGATATCACGGCCTCCCATGAAAAACGAGATACCATCCTGGATGTCGTCATACGGACCGCAGAACAAGTCTTCATGCCCCTGACTGTCGGTGGAGGGATCAGGACTCTAGAGGACATCCGTCGTCTTTTGGAGGCGGGGGCAGACAAGGTCAGTATTAATACCGCTGCCGTTCAACAACCCGATTTCGTGAAAGCCGCGGCCAACCGGTTTGGGTCCCAATGTATTGTCGTGGCCATCGATGCCAAGCGCCACTCATCTTGTGAAGGGGACTCAATGAGGTGGGAAGTGTTTACTCATGGTGGAAGGAAAGAAACCGGTCTGGATGCCATTTCCTGGGCTCAGAGGATGATGGAGTACGGCGCAGGAGAGATATTGTTGACCAGTATGGACCAGGATGGCACGAAGGAAGGCTATGATTTGGGGTTGACCTCAGGAATTTCCGAGGCGGTCACGATTCCTGTTATTGCCTCAGGGGGAGCGGGAAATTTAGAGCATTTATATGAAGCATTCCAAATCGGAAAAGCCGATGCGGTGTTGGCCGCCTCTATTTTCCATTATCAAACCTATTCCTTGGGCCAAGCAAAAACGTTCTTGGCAGAACGGGGAATTCCGATGCGCCCGGGGCAGCTTCCGGTGAGCGTGACTTAGAAGCGTATGGGTAGTGAAGGAGCGACTATAGAGATGAAGTTTGATGAGCAGGGCCTTTTACCCTGTGTCGTCCAAGATTGGTTGGATGGGACTGTTCTGATGGTTGGGTTCATGAATCTGGAAGCCTGGCAAGCGACTCGAGAGAGTCAACGGGTTCATTTTTGGAGCCGGTCCCGTGAACGACTATGGAAAAAAGGGGAGACCTCGGGGAATGAATTACTCCTCAAGGAAGTCTACATGGATTGTGATCATGATACTCTGTTGGTCAAAGCCCAACCCCAAGGCCCAACCTGCCATACTGGAGAACGTACCTGTTTTTTTACCCCACTCCTACCCGAGGAATCAGACGGGGATGGTAAACCGAACCCTGCGACTTCGTGGGGTGGGATTTCTCAACGATTGTATGAGATGGTTCAAGATCGACAGGCCCGACCGCTAGAAGGATCCTATGTTTCCAAATTGTTGGAGAGTGGAGTCGACAGAATTTTAAAGAAAGTCGTCGAGGAGGCGGGTGAAGTCGTGTTAGCGGGGAAAAATCGCGACCGAGAGGAAATCGTGTATGAAATGGCCGACCTCTGGTTTCATTCCTTAGTCCTGCTGGGGCATTTTTCCATTCCACCCCAAGACGTGTATCAGGAACTCGGGAAACGTTTTGGAAAATCTGGTATTCGTCTCGCGACTGAGGAGAGATCAGATGGCTGAATGTATCTTTTGCGACATTGTGGAAGGGACGATTCCCACGAAGAAAATTCATGAGGATGATTCGGTGATTGCGTTCGAAGATATCAACCCTCAAGCTCCGGTTCATCTCCTAGTCATCCCCAAGCAACATGTTACGTCTCTGGCTGACATTCAAGAAACGGATGCTACTCTCATGGGTCGAATCATGGTGGTGGCCACGAAAATGGCTCGAGAGCGAGGATTAGAGGAGAATGGCTTCCGAGTGGTCGTGAATACCGGACGGGAAGCCGGGCAAACGGTTTTTCATCTTCACTTTCATGTATTGGGTGGGCGGCCGTTTCAATGGCCCCCAGGGTAAAGTTTCTTGGTGATGCCACCATGACGAATGAGCAACGTGGAGTCTCTTCTGAAATCATTCAACGTATCCGTGAACAGGTAGACCTGGTTGATCTGATTTCTACCTACGTCAGCTTAAAGAAGGCGGGACAAAATTTTAAGGGATTGTGTCCCTTCCACTCAGAGAAATCTCCTTCCTTTTCAGTCAATCCCTCCAGTCAGTTTTTCCACTGTTTTGGCTGTCAGGCCGGAGGGGATGCCTTTTCGTTTCTCATGAAACAGGAAGGCATGACCTTTATTGAGGCACTTCGTGAGTTAAGTCAACGAACGGGAATTCCCCTCCCGGAACGTAGGGCTGTCTCACCGAAACGCGAATCCACCCTTTCTCGAGAACGGTATATGCACCTTTATCAACTCGCTAAGTCGTTCTATCATCAGAATCTCTTAGAGTCTCCGAGTGGAGAAGGGGCGAGGCAATACCTGATCCAGCGAGGCATTACCACGGAATCCTGGAAGATATTCCAGTTGGGATTTGCTCCAGCAGGGTGGAATGGATTGTCGAAATGGATGGAAGGACAATCCATTAGTCCCCAAGAATTGGTCTCGGCGGGGTTAATAGTGCAGAAAACGAAGGAAGGGAGTGAGCGCGTATCCACGTATGACCGGTTCCGTGATCGAGTGATGTTCCCCATCGATGATTCCCGTGGAGGCACGATAGGTTTCGGGGGCAGGGTTATGAAGGAGGAGGAGATTCCCAAGTATCTCAATTCTCCGGAGACGGGGTTGTTTTCTAAAGGAAAATCGCTGTATGGCCTCCATAACGCTCGACGAGCGGCTATGGCTGAGGGCCGATTCTTTCTGGTGGAGGGATATTTTGACGTCATCGCATTGCACCAACATGGAGTGGAAAATGCCGTAGCGCCCTTGGGTACTGCTTTGACAGGAGAACATATCCAAATCCTACGACGATTGGTGCCTGCTATGACGTTGGTCTTTGATGGGGATGTGGCGGGGAAAAATGCTGCGTTACGGACCTTGGATTTGTTCCTCAATGCGGGTGTGGATGTTCGGGTTTTGGTGTTACCCGCCGGGGAAGACCCTGATTCATTCATTCGGACTCAAGGCGTTCCCAGGTTTCGTGAATTAGAAGATCGAGCCCAAACCTTATTGGATTTCGCGATTGCGTCCGTGTTGGATGGGGTCCAACTCAAATCTGTTCAGGACCGAGTGCAGCGGGCTGATGATATTCTCCGCATTCTCCAGAAAACCAAGAATCCGTTGGAGAAGGATGAATACCTAAAAATCGTATCCGAGCGGCTTGGCCTCAGACAGGATTTATTACGAAAACGCCTGCCCACTCTGCGGTATCGGGTGGAAACCAAGCGGCCCTCGGTCCCTTCCCAGGACGTTCCCCAAGAATTCAAGATCCCCAAGGGAAAACCTGAAGAACGGGATATACTTATTCTGTTACTCCAGGGTCGTTTAGAGGTTGATCAGCTCGAAAAACTCAAGGAAATAGCTCTGACGGTCCCGGTCTATCGAGAAGTCCTTCGTCAGGCCTTACGATTTCAAGGGCCAGAGGGACAGGTGGATCTTGAGGCATTCCGTGGATCCTACGGACAAGATCCGTCTTATGGAACCGTGATTGCCCAATTGAGTGTATGGGACTTGTATGTGGAAAACATTCGGGACCATGTGCAAGGGTGTTTTCGAGTTTTGGAAAACCGCCAACTTCAGGAAAGCCTGGATGAAGTCATTGCCCAACTGAAGGTGGCTGAACGAGACGGTCGTCAGGGGGATGTGGATGCCCTCGTCGCCAAGATCGATGAACTTCGGGGAAAGAAAGCCTCATTGATGGTCTCTTCTTAAGGCTTTGGAGAAAGAATCAAGGAAATATTTCAAGGGAGTTTTTCCTGAGCCGTCTCTTATGGTAAAAGATACTCATATGTGAGATGTTCCCGGGCCCATAGCTCAGTTGGTTAGAGCGGCTGACTCATAATCAGTTGGTCCCAGGTTCAAGTCCTGGTGGGCCCACCAGGATTCCTGGTTGAGAATCTCACTACACACCCACTCGGAGGATATTGAGGATTTCGTGAACTCCCAGCTGCAATATCTCATCGACCTTCAAAAGTTTGATCTTCGAATGTTCCAGATTCGCGATCAACAACGTACCATTCCAGACCTGATTGCTTCCGCTGAATCTCCTCTCCGTGAAATCCAAAATCAATTACAAATCTTGAGAAACACCGGAGAATCCCTGGTTAATCAGCGTCGGAGTGCCGAGCGGGAACTGGCGATTCAAGATGAACAATTACAAAAGGTACGAAGTCGTTTATCCGAACTCAAGACCAATAAAGAGTATCAAGCGCATTTGTATGAAATTGAGTTAGCACGGAAGAAAAAGGATTCGATCGAAGAAAATGTGCTGGAAATGATGGAAAAGGTCGAGGAAAACCAAAAAGCCATCTCCGAGTTAGAAGGACAAGTCGCCGAAACAGAGAAGGCCTTCGAGGTCGAAAAAACACGATTAGAGTCTGAATTGGCGAGTTTAACGGATGAATTGACACGATTGTCCAACGAACAAGAGGCCTTGGCTTCTTCGGTAGAGAAAACGCTTTTGCAACGGTATAACCGACTGAAAACTCTGAGAAAGGGGTTTGCGGTCGCCCAGGTGAACGATAGCGCCTGTTCCGGGTGTCGTTTGCAACTTCCCCCCCAGTTGGTCGCTGAAGTCAAACGTGGGGATGAATTGCTGGATTGTTCCTACTGCCATCGTATTCTGTACATGGCCCATCATCTTGAAGTGGAAACCACCGAGTAATCCGGTTCCCCGCTTTTTTCTTGCAATCTCTTCTCAGCAGGCCTAGTATGATTACTGGTGGTCTCAGTGGGCTGGGTGACCGCTTGCGACATGTGTCGTGAGAGGAAAGTCCGGACTCCGAAGGGCGAGGTGCTGGGTAACTCCCAGGCAGAGAAATCTGACACGAGCGCCACAGAAAACATACCGCCGATGATGGAAGGTCATTCTTCCATCAGGTAAGGGTGAAAAGGTGGGGTAAGAGCCTACCGCGCCTGTGGTGACACAGGTGGCAGGGTAAGCGTCACTTGGAGCAAGACCAAATAGGGGAACGAATCCTTGATGTGTACCGAGTTTCGATTCGATACCAACAAGGAGAGAGGTCGGCCCGGCCAAGTTCCCGGGTAGGTTGCTTGAAACCTAGGGTAACCTGGGTTCCAGAGAAATGGTCACCGCCCAGTGAGGTCACACTCGCTGGGTACAGAATCCGGCTTATAAGCCCACTTGACCACCTTTTTTCCTCCTAGGAAAATATTCAATGGCCCTGAGGAAGGGACGGCTTTCGCCTCGGCCACTCGGGGGCATATTTTTCGAAAGTAACCTAAAACATTGGTTTGACGAAGGTTTTCCGCATTGTTACAATGGAGGTTTAGTCAAATCGGCGGTTCATGAGAAGTCGAAATTCCGTGACGTTCATACATTTTGTCCCCATCGTCTAGTCTGGCCTAGGACGCCGGCCTTTCAAGCCGGCAACACGGGTTCAAATCCCGTTGGGGACACCAAGAAGATAAGTGCCAGTGTGCTGGGGAGGGAACTGGGGTAATTCCCTTCTCCGGTCACCTGGTATCCCTTTAAATTTTCCTTCTTGCCTATAGACTTTCCTTTCCTTCAACAGCTTCCACAAGACTAAACTGGTTTGTGCCGGGTTTCGTTTTAAGACTAACCCCCTTTTCATGTTTGGAGCCGATCGCCTTCCCTCGGTTTTTGTAATAAATAATGAAAAGAACCAATAATATTTTACTCCGATCCGTTTCCACACCGAATTAAAGCTCCCATCCCTCTTCCACCCACTCCACGTTGGATAATGCATAATAGGAAATATTTTGATTCATAGTCCGTTTGACCATGATGACTAAAGACTAGTCGACCCGTCGTAGGATCATTAGTGTGCACTCTGGAATTATGTTCAATGTGTTCACCCACCTTTTGAACTAGTTCTGGTGAACTGATTCTCAAGCTGGGTCTTCGCGGAAAACCTATTCTTCCTTGGGTTGTTTTCCTGGTTTTGTTGTTCCATTTCTATGCACGGTTTCATACACATTCCACACGATCATTCCGCGGTATCGTGGACGATGCAGAATTTCCCAAATTGCACTGGGCGCCCAGCCTTTTTCGGCTTTTCTGGGAGGAGCTATGTGTTGGATATTCAAATCCTTGGCAATTCTTGCAACTCCCCAGCCATGGGTTTAACGTTCATAAATATATTCCACCACGTCGGCTTCTTTTTCATTTACTTTTAAAACCACATAAAAATGAGGAGGATTCCTCCTGGTCCTAGATCTTGGCTCGCTACATCCAAATTGTCTAACCATAGACCGTTTCTCTAATTACATACCTTATTACATAATTCATACCTTAATTTGGTTTTTTGCTAAGGAGTCGTGGGTTCGATGACGACATTTCTCGTGCTCAATTGTCGGTAGTGTTCCGTGTCAGCCCAAGTTGGACAATTGAGGGGAGCTTGCTACGGTGATATTTGATTCATCCTAGGCCCCAAGGAATAGATAAAGCCAAAACCAGACCCAAATAAGAAGTTGAGAGGTTGGAAGATCGGAAACTCACTTCCCCAACCAGTTATAACAGGGTTTTAGAGGAGCAATTGTAAGTTTTCCTGGGATGGTTTTGGAGCAGCCAGAACTGTCATCTTGAGAATTAGGGGTTTGCTTTACCTATGAACGACAGTATTTTGTGCCCGCAGCCACCGTCGATTGCATTCTTAAGCCCCATGATCCGGTCACCTCACCAGCTTGGATCGTCCTGAGGGCAGCTGACCGATTCGATCAACCCGCCACCGCCATCATCCAACTCGGGTGGACTGATTCCACATATCTGAAGGACACCGGCCTGGGCTGCAATCACCCCTCGACGGTAATGGATGATTTCTCCCGGTATTGCCTAGTATGCCACCCCGTCCGAGCAGGAGCGCGCGGGAGGTCACCACCACGCTTTAGGCCGTACTGAAAGACGCCGGGTGAGCCAAAAGCACCGCACGAAACTGCTCAGTAATTATGTTTTCTGTTATATCTCTAGGGAATTGCAGAACTTGTAGAAGGACACCAGCTGAGCCACACTCGGGGAAAGCCGTATCATCCGAGGACCTAGGCCAAGATCGAACACTGGCACCGCTCTCTGAAAAATCGGATGCTCCTAGACCACTATTACTTCCTAATGAATCTGGAGTAAGAGGTTGTGGCGTTTGTCACTCACTACAACACGAGGTGCTACCATGAAAGCCTGAACAACTTGACCCCGAATACGTGAGGTGCGGACGAAGCCAGCGATTCTCGAAGGTTGAAAAAAGTTCAAAAAAGATACATCGTTTCCCTCCGGCAAAAACTTATCTTCCACAAGATGGAACATCAACCATTCCCTGCATCCAGAGGACGCTTGCGTTAATAATCGGGTTCTCAAAAACTGCTAGGGGAGCTTGAGGGAATTGGGCTCTATTTTTACATAATCCCAATCCTTATCTTCGGAACTGAATTTTCGGTTTGTCGTGCGCTTAATGTCTGACGCAAGCGTGTCGAATTCATTTTTTGTGTCTCTTGATAGGGTGCATCAACACAATATTCTCTTGTACTGATACCCCCTTCACCCCTGCGAGTTCCTCCAAATTGTTCAAACTCCCTTGAATCGGAACAATGGGCATTACGTCCAGGTTTTGTTGTCCACATACAATACTACATCCTGTGATAATTCTCATTTTTAGTCAACCACTTGGATAACTCAAAAGTGTAATCCTGGAGATGGCCCCTAGGGGCTAGGAATATTTAATGGTTTGTTCTACACTAACCGCAGTTTCATTAGAAATATCTGATTTCATTGCTCTTTCCGTGGGCATCCATAGAAGGCATCTTAATGGTAAGAAAACCATCCATAATTAAACCAAGTATTATCATTTGTTTGTTTGTTTACGGAATAATTGCCGGTGATTGTTTAGCGAAAAATGAAAAAAATTGGACGTTTGTCCAGGGGACAGGATGTGTTGAAGTTAAACCTTCTGAAGGAAATGAAGTAGCCAATCAAAAGGCTTTTACCTTAGCCAAAGAGCAGGCCATAAAAGGTACGATGGTTTGGAAGGAGATCGTTAGTAATCTCAATAACCCCGATTTACAACATGAAATTCTGGTTCATTTTACTCGTGCCAACCTTCGATTTATTCAAATTGGGAAGATGGAACGGAAAGGAAAGGAAGTCTGTTTGTCGATTAAGGGAAAAGTGGAACCCATCCTTATGGCGGAGGAAGTGGAAAAACGGAAAAAGCAAGAAAAGGTAATTCAGGTGACGGACTCTGCTCCTTCCAATCCGAAATCAGCATTTGATTTGGTCGTGAAAGTCGACAAAAAAAATGGGCGATATGCCGAAGGGGAGTTTGTAGTAATCACCGTTGAAGCGGAGAAGGATTCCTACTTGAAGCTAGATTATTATCAAAATGATGGAAGGGTCATTCATTTGGTGCCCAACTTATTTCAAGAAAAAGCTTTTATCAAAGGGGGCCACCGTTATGAATTTGGGGGTGAAAAATCGAACTTTGAATTTAAGGTTGTTAAACCTTTTGGACCCGAACGAATTGTAGCAACCGCAAGTACAGAACCCTTCGATAAGCTGATGGACACACCAAAGACAAAAGAGGATGGCCTGCTTTATGCCAAACATAGAATTCGTGGGTTAGTTGTCCAGGCCAAGAAACCAAAAGTCGAAGTAGCTGTAGCCATGGTCAAGGTCTATACACAAGCCAAAGAACCAATTCTACAGAAGCAAGAGTCGGAATTGCAGATGTAGGAAAAATTCGGCAAAAACTTGGCGTAATCGGTAAGTGTGTCGGAAAGGGAAATTTTCATGCTGAGATACCGTCTTAATAATTTTCAAGTTGAGGGGTCCGATGATTTCTTGCGTTAATTGTAGCTTGAGAAAGACAGCTCTCAAAAGAGCTTGGTAATTTCCTATGGATGAATCTACGTCCGAAAAAAAAAGTCCTGAATCGGGAACGAGAGTTCCCTTTGAAGGGTTCTGTCGGGTGGTAGAGGGAGTGAATTGGGCCGATCTGAGTCAAAATAGCCCCTCTCAAGGGGACATTGATGAAGCACAGGTTTCAAGTTCCATGCTGTGGGCGAAAGAATTGGGGAGTCGACAACTTTATTCTTTTGTCGATGAAAAGGGAATCCCAGCTCCTCTGGAGGTCCTATGGTTGAAGTGGAGGCTGTTTGTATGGGTTTGTGAACGAGTTGTGTCCTGGCACCGACAGTTCCAACAACCCTATTTAGCGATAAATCCAGACGCGATTAACATCTGGATACCTTCTGAAGCCGATAGTCTCTTGCCCTACCTATGGAATTTTTCTGCCACGTTAGAATCCCGTTTCTCTCCAAAACATTTTGAAATTTCAGCATCACCCCCTTTAAGAAAAGTTGTTCCTGCTGTTTCCGGAAAACCCGTTTTCCAGTCTCCAGAAGTCCGGGATTGGTCATCCGGCTGCCAACGCGATGTGACGGTCGTCCTTCTTTCTTTGGAGCAATTGCGGGGACAGGAGGCTGACCCAACGGAAATTGAAGGCCAAGTTAAGCTGTATATACCATCAAAGGATTCTTTTTGGGCCGATATCTCACTTAAGGATATTTTTGAAATACAGGTGAGACAAAAGCACCAAACAGGTCAATCCCCCATCAATATATGGGCATCCAAAATGGACAATCCTGAAGGTGGTGTGGTTCTCAATGGAAAAACGTCACCAATCCCCCTGGCCCAATGGGAAATGTGGAGAGCGTCAGGGGAAAAGGTCTTTGCCGATTCTACGGTTCGGGTGCATAGAGATTTTCAAGTTCCGAGTGATATTTACAGCTTAGGAATTCTGCTTTTTTATATTTTAGTTGGGTCGAAATCAGGAGGTTTGTCACGGTTGGAAATGACCCTACCAAAAATTGCGAGCAAGCTTCAGGGGATAGGTAGTATCAAGGGAAAGAAGGATTGGGACAGGTGCATCAACTCCTTAAAAACATGGTGCCACCAAGAAGGAAATCTGTTCAGGAGCCCGCAAGTAGACGCGGCCACGGTGAACCTTCCCGTTAGAGTATGTGCCATTCCTCATGGATTATGGGATCGAGTTATTCTGCTCGGCTTTCGTTTAATTTCCCGAGTGTCGAATTTCGGGTTTTGTGAAAATCGGGATAGTTATGACCCTCTTAATCCGCACCTGGTGATGGAACAAGTCGCTAGTGAAGCTCGGCTAATCGGAATGCAGTTGACGAAAGAGTTATTTGGGTTTTCCAGACGAAATCGGGAAATCGGTCGAGCTTGTGAAAAATTGCGGAAAGAACTCTATGACAATCTCAAACCCGTTAACCTGTAAGCTAATCTTAGAGTCATCTTTTGAAGGAAGCCCCATGAATCTGTCTGAATGGGAATTCCAAGAGGAAGAGGTGCTGGTAGGGAGGGGGCGCCAGTGCAATTTGATGCTGGAGGACTCTACAAAAGTCGTGTCAAATTGTCACGCGCTTATTAAGCAGGAAAATAACCAATATTACCTTATCGATAAGGGAAGTATGAATGGAACGCTTCTTGATGGGAAGCGCTTGGAACCTGAGCAATCTTGTCTGCTGGCTTCCGGCTCGCTTATTGGCATTGCACAAAAAGGTGCGGATTGCGCCTATACCTTGCGTTTTGAAGTACATGGTCCCCGTAAACCAGACCCCGTTTCCGGAGATGACCAACCTACCGTCGCATTAAAGCCGCAATTACCATCCCTTGATGAGATTGTTGATCAGATTCGAGAGGAATATTGGAAATGGGAGACCTTAACTGCGGAAACTAGGCAGGAAAAACTTTGTCACTGGATTCGAGAAATAATAAAAAACCTGGATGATGACAAATCCGAAGAAGTCCTAAATTTTATTGAAATGTCCTTTCCCCATTTCGATGGTCCAAACGTTGAAACTCTCGCTCCTAAGAAGGAACTCAATGTGGAAGGTGAGATGAGGGCGTTTGGGAGCAAACGGGATGTTTCGGTCTTGAAAAAAACAAGAAAGTTTTTGGAGAGTCTGGTTGGTTGTCCATTATCTGTTTTAGACCGCCAACAAGTAGAGGATTTAGATGAAAGATTGGCTCAAAGTTACAAACTTTTTTTGGAATTTATCATGACGGCGGTTAATGCCCGTCGTGAGTTTGAGCAAGAGATGGGATGGCAAGTTACCGCAATTTTCTCCAAAGAGCACAATTCAATGAAGTGGATGATGAGCCCGGAAGAGTTGGGAGCCAGTGTTTTTGAAATTGACAAAGGGGAAAAAACCGCCACTCAAACTTTAGCTTTGTTGAAGGAATTGTTGGACGATGTGACTCAACACCAGCAGTCAGTTGTAGAGGGCTTGCGAGAATGTGTGAAGGGGGTGTTGATGGAATTAAAGCCCGAAAAAATAATGGAATTGGTAGATGATCGAACCGTTGTTCATGCTCTGGCCGTCTGGCCTTGGATGCACCATCGGTTTTTGGGGGCAACCTGCTGGAAAGTCTATCAAGAGCATTATGAAAGTTTATTAAAAGAAGAGCGAGATTTGGAAAAGGTCATTCGTCATTATTTTGAGAAAGGATATCTTGGGGCTTATAGTCAAAGCTCAAGGGAGTCATAGAATGATTAGAATCGTCCTAGCTTTGTGGATTGTCTTGGGAGCTCCTGGATGTGGCTCGCCCCCTCACAAGGAGGAATTTACCGTTAAGCTGATTGGCAAGGAGGATCAGAATAAAAAAAATCCTGTTGTTGTCCGCGTATACCAACTGAAAAAACGAGCAAATTTTGATCGAGCAGAGTACCAAAACCTTCGAAAAAATGATGACAAATTTCTCGACGCTGACCTCGTGGAATGGAAGGAAATAATCCTGTATCCAGGGACTAACGAAGTTTTAGACCTTCAAGTGTATACGGGGGAGGGAGTGGAGTATTTAGGTGTGGCAGCTTTTTTTGAAGAACCTTACGAGAACTCCTGGAAGGAGATCGTCTCAATACAGGACCGGGGTTTTTGCGAGAAGCCATGGTTTGGGGATGTGAAGGTGCTCTTGGGGGAGAACAAAATTTTCATGGAAACAAGGTGCTAGAGGGGGGCGATTCGTATGGAGTCCTTACAAAAAGTTTTATGGGAGGAGGGAATGTTGCTCACTCCCCAGCATTTCCAATTGGCGGAAGGTTATGTCGAAGATAACCTCGTTTCCCGATTTCAGGCATTGGTCCCCTATGCCTGGGGGGTGTGTAAACTAGCGATTGACTTGGAAAGCCTGAAAAATGACACGTTTCATCTATTTGAATTTCAGGGCATTTTCCGTGATGGAACTATTGTTCGTGCACCGGCCTATGACAATTTGCCTGTCAGCAGAAATCTAACAGGAAAGGAACTTTCACCTTCCGAGCCACTTGGGATTTTTCTTGCCTTACCTCTAGAGAGCCGTGAACATCAGAATTGTTCTGAGAATAACGGGCAACAGGCGACGCGGCAAACGCGGTTTTTCCGGGATACGGTTACCGTGAAGGATTTCAATGCTGGAGGGAAAAGAGAGGAGATTCCAATCGGAAGAAAAAATCTCAGAATCGTATTTTCCGATGAAAAATCCGATGGTATGACGACAATACAAATTGCCAAGATCGTGAGGACACCGGCCGGAAATTTAACGATTCAAGAAGTCTTTATACCGCCGTTGCTATGGTTGCAGGCCTCCCCCCATTTGATGCAACTCGTGCATACACTCAAGGAGCGAATGACCGCATTATGCCAAGAATATTCGGATCAGCGTCATGGAATGCAAGGGCAAGAGGGTATAGACCTGGTTCAGGTTTCCTTGCTGCAGGCTCTTTTTGGCTGCATTCCGCAATTGGCGCATATTTTGTCCCGGCCAAATGTCCATCCGGAAAAACTGTATGAAGTGTTAATTGGGTTTTCAGGAACACTAGGGTTATTAGATCCAAAATTTCAGCCTCATGATCTTCCCCCCTATGACCACGAAAATTTGTCAGATACATTTCAAGCGCTTGAAATGAAACTTCGGCAAATCATCTCACGAACGACTCCTGAACGATATGTCACGATCCCCTTTAATCGCTCCAATGATTGCTGGGAAGTCAAAGTGGAAGATGAGGCGTTTTGGGAAAAGGGGCAGTTTTTTGTCGTGGCGATGACTGACATGGGTGAGGAGGAGGCCGTATCCCAAATCATGAACCAAATGAAGGTCGCTTGGCCGGAGACAATCCAGATCATGATTAGTCAAGCCATGTCCGGCGTGGAGTTTCACCATGTCCTTAGGCCGCCGGCTGGCGTTCCCCTACGCTCCGGCCATTATTATTTTCACCTCAAAACGAATAGTTCGTTTTGGGAGGAAGTGTGTCGGGTTCAATCACTAAGTATTTACTTGCCTCATCAGTCAGAACCCGTACGGCTGGAATTGTTAGTGATCAAAGAATAGGTGAAATAGGTGCCCACGAAAGAACCAACCCATTTGGTCACGGTCTTTTCAAAATTGATCATGCTTGGCCTGGAGTTAAGGAAACAGAGAGATTTGGGCCCCTATATGTCCTTGAGGAGTCAGCTGGAAAAATGGATCAATGAAGCTGATCAAGACGCTCTTGAAACGTACTCCAGGGAGAAGGTAAATGATGCCAAATTTGCCGTCGTGGCATTTTTAGACGAAATGATCTTGAATTCCGGGTGGGATCAGAAGGCTGAATGGGCAAAAATCCCGCTTCAGTTTGTATTTTTTCAAGAGCGAAATGCCGGAACGAAGTTTTTCGAAAATTTGTCCAAGCTTCGCACGGCGATCCCCTCAAATATACCGGTATTGGAAGTCTATTTCTTCTGCCTGGCTTTGGGTTTTGAGGGAAAATATAAATTGTACGAAAGGGAACGGTTGCGAGAAATCCTTCATGATGTGAGACGAGAACTCGTAAATGCGTTCGACGACGCTCGCTGGTTATCTCCGGCCGAGGGCAAGGCTCCCAAAGAACTCATGGAAGAGGTAAAACAAGGATTGCCGGTTTGGGTAGTTGGGATTGCCAGTGTATCAATTGTTTTTGTTGGATACCTCATCTTATCGGCCCTCATTAATTACGAAGGCACGACTGTCATTAACACCCTTCATGGGTTCCTAAAGTCTCAATCCCGATGAAAAAAATACTCTCACTCCCAAAGGTCCTTCTTATTGCGTTAATCAGACGGCCTCGTTTGCTGATGACCATAGGAGTCCTCTTGGCTTGTGTCCTCATTTGGTTCGGCGGGCCCTTTGTCGGAATGTTTGATGAAAAGATTCGGTTTGCCGTCCTGGGCGGGTTGCTTGTGCTTTGGATTGTATATCTTTGCATTGAACGAATTCGAGCCAACAGGCGAGCCAGTCAGATTGAACGGTATCTCCGGGACCAGGGTATGACGCAGCTTAACCACACCAGTCAGGAAAAGTTGAGTAATGTTCGAGATATCCAGCAACAATTTAATGAGGCAATTTCCATTCTGAAACGGTCGAAATTGGGAAAAGGGTACCATTCGCGATCAGCCTTATATGCTTTGCCGTGGTATATGATCATTGGTCCGCCTGCCGTCGGAAAAAGCACGGCAATTGAATATTCTGGCCTAACATTTTTGAATAACCAGGATGGAAAAGACCACAAAATTAGAGGAGTCGGCGGAACGAGAAATTGTGATTTCTGGTTTACCGACCATGGCATATTACTTGATACTGCCGGACGTTTTACGGTGGGGGCCGCTAAAGAGGATAGGCAGGAATGGGAGGACTTCCTGGGGTTGTTAAGAAAGGAACGCAAGAAGCAGCCGATTAATGGGGTAATTATTGCTTACAGTCTTGCTGATTTTCTGAAAAAACCCCCGGAAATCGTTCAAGAAGAAGCCAATATTATTCGTATACGGCTGGAGGAAGTGATTTCCAAGTTGGGTGTCATTATTCCCGTCTACCTGATGTTGACGAAATGCGATCTCGTGGAGGGTTTTGTTGAATTCTTCCACCATTATTCTGAAAAGGAACGGAAGCAGATTTGGGGTGTCACATTTCCCCGACATCGGGAGGAGGGTGACAGCCCTCGGCTACGGGTTGAAAAAGAATTCGATGAATTGTTCCAAAGACTGCTGGCTCATAGCGCAAGCGGAATCCTGCAGGCTGGAGGAAAAGATCGAGGGAAGGCTTTTGCTTTTCCTCATCAATGGAAACTCTTTAAGGAGGCGATCGGGCAGTTTGTCGAGAAAGTTTTTCAGCCCGGCACGTTACAAGATGTACCAGTGTTCCGGGGAATCTATTGGACAAGTGGCACCCAAGAAGGGTCTCCGATGGATCAACTGTTCAGCCGATTTTCAAATTCTCTCGGGATAGCGTTGAAGAATGAAACGGCCGATTTTGAGGGCCAATCAAAAAGTTATTTCATTAAACAATTGTTTGCCGATGTAGTTTTTCCCGACTGTTCCTTGGTGAAGCCATCGTCAAAAAGATATCAGCAAAAAGAATTTGCAAGAGTTGCCGTTGCAGGTTGTGCGGTAATAGGTGTTGGCCTTTCATTGTTCGTGCTTATTACGTCTTTTGGGTTGAATCATAATCTTTTGAGTGATGTCGCCGCTGAAGCTCAAGCGGTGGTGCAGAGTACGGCTGTGCCGAACCTTGACCAAAACTGGGGAAGATTTTCCGGTGAAGTCAAAAGTATGGATGCCATGGCCACGCGATTGAAAAAAATTCAACGGCAAACTGATAGGGATTTTCCTGTGATGCTTTGGGGGTTATACCAAGGCAAGAGGGTGTATGATCCCCTCCGGCGTATTTTCCTAAACAAGTTTTCTGAAAGCTTTTTGTTACGCTCCCAAAACGTGTTGGAACAATCATTGATGGCCAAGGTTTCGGGTGAACATTCGGAAGAGGAATCCGGGTTTAATTGGTTGAAGGCGTATTTGATGCTCGGGGATCCAGAGCATGCGGTTCCCGAATTTTTGAGTCCGAAATTACTCCAAGCCTGGATTAACCATCTGGAACATTCGGCAGGCAGGCAAGTGCTAGATGTGGCAGGTTTTCGGAAAGGGCTGGAGAACACCTTAGAGTTTTTTTCCTTCCACCTTCTGAAGGATGCACAAACAGAGATTAAATTGAATGAAGGGCTTGTGTACAAAGTTCAACGGGAGTTGGTGGGAGATTCGTTGATTCGGTATTTATATCACAAAGCACGGTCCCGTGCGGGTAAAGGCTTGCCCGTTTATACGGTGGATACGGCTCTTCAAGACCACAATAAGGAAATCTTGTTAGGGAATTATTCACTTCCAGGTGTGTTTACCCTTGATGGAAGGACCCGGTGGTTTGACCATGCGCTTTCAGCCACGATCGCTGAATTTAAAGATGACCGTTGGGTGTTAGGGGACGATGGAATGAGTCTGGAGGACATCCGGCAGAAGGTAAATGGTTCATACCTTCGAGATTACAAAGAGGCATGGCTGGCGTTTCTTGATGGTTTGCACATTCGTCCGGTCTCGACCTATGCCAATCTTCAACGATTATTGGAAGTCTATGCCGGCGAAGCGTCTCCGCTGGTTCGATTGCTTCATCAGGTGGCCCGGCAGACCGGGAAAACGGCAGAGAGGGCGGAAGGGGAGTCGCAAAATCTGTTCGATCAGATTTCCAGCACTCTTCAGGCCCGTGGTGCGGAACGTGATGGAGGGCAAATTGAAAATTGGGAGCGAATCATCTTGCCGACTTTTCGACCGCTTCATAATATTTTGCTCGACGATGAAGCGTCAAAAGAACAAAGTCCTTTGCGAAAATACCAAACGGAATTGAGTCACCTTCAGGAAACCGTTCTCCCGTTTTTGCGAGGAGAAGGTTCACCAGGAGAACTCGTGGAGTTGACCAAGGGGACAATTCAAGAAAAAACGAATGACCTGACGCAACCCTTTTTCTCGACGGACCGATTGATAGCTGGCTTGGGATCGAATCTAAAAGAAAGGGTAGAGGACATCTTCCTGGATCCCGTGAATGCCACGATTCGATTGGCTTTTGCTCGCGTGGGGCAATCGGTCAATGCCGAGTGGGAATCAAAAATTTTTCCATCTTGTCAACGACTGGTGACAGGCCAATACCCCTTTTCTCCTAGCGGGAAAAGCGCTTCTCTCAAAGAAATCAAGGATTTTTTCAGTCTTAAGGAGGGGAATCTTTGGGCATTTTATCGCCAACAAATTGCTCCCTTTGTGAAAGAGGAAGAGCCGAGTTGGAAGAATCGATCATGGCAACAGACGATCAATCTGGGGTTGTCCGACGAAGCATTGCAGCACTTAGATGTTGCTTGGGAAATATCGAAAAAGGGGTTATTCAATATTTCTGAATCGGAAGTGGAAATCCCTTTTGAAATGAGCACGCCGACCATTCATGCCCCGGATGGGATTTACGTGCCCGAGGTGGTTTTAAGAATTGGCGGCAATAAATATCCTTACAGGCGAACCAAGCCGGAAACCATGTCTCTTTCGTGGCCGGGGAAGGCTCCATCCTCGGGGGCCGCACTCGCGGTCTATTGGATTGATCGAAACGCGATTTTTGACACAAATAGAAAGCTACATCTGATTCGAGAAGAAGGAGAGGGAGACTTTGGATTTTTTAAACTTCTAAACCGTGCGGATGTTGAGGTCATAGATGACAACCAAAAAACTCAATTGAGGGCAAACTGGGTTGTGGAAACGTCTGAGGGACGGCCGATTCAACTGCAATATCTTATGCGGCAGCAAACTACTGCCAATCCTTTTGCCAAAGAGTTTTTTTCTCGTTTTCATTGCGTGAAGAGGCTCATTCCTACTTGATAGAGGAAAGATATGTCAGAGCTTAAGGTGGGATGGTTCGGAAAATTGCCCGGTTCTCCAGAATTTTTAAAATGGAATGGAGAGGGAGAGGTCGTTCAAGAACTCGACCAGGTTTTTTCCCGTGCCATTTACCATTTGAAAATGTCCGGGTTGAAGATGTGGAAATCACGTTTTATGGAATCGATGCCCATTGAATTTCTCTTTCAAACAAAGGGAAGTAGGGAAAGATTGGTGGGATTGGCCTTCCCAAGTCAGGATCAGGTTGGGCGCGTGTATCCCTTCCTGTTCTTTGTTCGGGGTTGGAAGCCGCCTCAACCGATGAGTCTGATTCGAGAGCCTATTCGATGGTTTCCCTGGTTTGTGCATGTGAAGTCTTATATGCATCAGGGTAAACAATGGAGAAGGGAGCCGGAATTGTATCTGGATCATCTCAATACGGTCGGTCGGGAACCTCTCAATCTCATTCGTTCAGACCGGGAAATAGATGGGGTATACCAAAATTGGTTGAAAGGCTGTCCTGACCCAAGAGGTCTTCTTGGTCAATCCCATCTGCCGCTACAGGGTGCTAGTCAATCAGAAGAAAGGAATCCCTCTGAAGGGATGAATGATTATTCCGATCATGCAGGTCGAAATATGGAATTGCCTGAAGCCAATTATGGTGAAAACTGTGATATTCGACTCATCCTTGAGTCAATGATTCAAGCACTGACAGTGAGGAACGAATGGGCTGGTATTTTTTGGCGGAGGGGTTGGCACGGTCAAGCAGGCCAGTTCGTTTTTGTCAGAGAGGACTTCTTGGATTCTCAACTGATGGAACTGATCCTGCCCATACCAGAATGTGAACAAAAAGGGGGATGGCTGCCAAACGTGAATGCGCAAGGCTGGAACCTAGGAGATTGGAAAATACCCTTTCCCGGGTATTTCTTGAATGTTCTTCGGTTGAAAAACCGCCTGACATGGGTCGATGCCTCATGATCGTTTTGAGAGGGGAAATTTTGCGACGAGAGAAAGACGGAGGGTAAGGGTGAGATGCCTAGTGAAATGATGGAAACGAAAGAGTTATGGGACGTGGTGGTCAAAGAGCCGGTTAGCCAGGACTCACCCGCTGGAATTTCGGTTCGGTTCGAACCGGCCTTTGGAGAAATTCAGGAAGAAATACAGAATTTGGAAAATCCTGTCTCGAGCGGGACTGTCGATTGGGAAAAGGTCATAAGGATTGGAGAGCAAATCCTTCGCAAGCAATCCAAAGATCTGTTGGTAGCCAGTTACGTGTGTGTGGGCCTCTTTCAACAACAAGGGTTACAGGGGCTGGTGGTGGGATTGCGATTCTATGAGGGACTGGTACAGCAGTGGTGGGCACAACTGTTCCCGGAAATGAAGCGGATGCGGGGACGGCTGAATGCCATAGTGTGGTTGCTGGAAAAACTTGCAGTGGAATTGGAAAAGTTCCGCCTCAAGAGTAAGGATCGGGAGAATGTAGAAGAAGTCAAAAAAATATTGGAGACGTTTTCATCGACCGTGGAAGGGGTGCTTGTGCCGCATGCAGGAGATTTTCCTGAAGAAATTCGAGAGTTTCAAAATAAACTGAGCTACATCAGGGGAAAGTTGGACAAACTTGGTCGAGAGCTGAGAGATGCTGAGCCTCCAAAAGCGTCGCCTTCCAACCAAGTTTCGGCACCACACACCGAAACTCCGTCATCTGAGATGACCAAATCCTCGGAGAAGCTGGAGTCAATACGGTCGGAAGAAGAAGCTTCAAGGTCTCTACACCAAATCGGGGCCAATATCAGGCAAGTCTTGTCGTATCTTTGTAATCTGGATTCCACTAATCCCCTGCCTTATCGGATGCTTCGAGCGGTGACCTGGGTAAAATGTGAAAGCCCTGTCACGGATGATTCGGGAAAAACTCGGTTGGCCGCCCCACCTCCGTCATTGGCGAAGCAATTGTTAGCTCTGGAATCTCAAGGCACTTGGCGTCCGCTCCTTGAAATGGCTGATGGAAAAATGTGCGATTTTCCGTATTGGCTCGACCTTCAACGGTTTGCCAGCAGAGCGATGCAAGAACTGGGGCAGGAGTATGAACGAGCGAAGGAGGCAGTGTTGAGTGAGCTAGGTCATCTCTTAAGGCGCATGCCGGATTTGCCACGCCTGGCATTTGCGAGCGGGATGCCATTGGCTGATGCCGCGACACGTCAATGGATTGAAGGTGAGGTGACCTTCAGGGACACGTCCCAGACGGGGTCGAAGCCACAAAAGGAGGCGTCTGCTTCCGAGCAGCTTCTTGATGCTCAGCAAAAAGTCAAGGCATTACTCAGGAAAAAGCAGGAGAAAGAGGCGCTGCATGTTCTTCAAAACGCGCTTCGGATGTCAGTGCAAGCCCACGAGCAATTCCACATTCGATTGGAGGTAGTGCAGGCCTGTTTGGAAATGAAGCAATGGGAAGTGGGCGTTTCTCAGTTGGAAATGCTGGAGCAACAGATCAACCGACATTCATTGGAGGAATGGGATCCTGAAACGACTCTGAAGGCTTCTCAACTTATGTGGAAGATCTTGAGTCATTATCCGGACATCAAGAATGACGATCGGATTCAACTTCAAAAATGGGCGCAAGCAGTCGGCAAACGAATTTGCCGCCTCGATGCCGCTGCAGGAATGAGCCTGCAATACCTGAAATGAGGCAGATAAGCGTGTCTTTTCACCCTTTTAGTTGAAAGGAGTTAGGCCATGGCAAAAGAAGGATCAGTTGCACCACAGGAACGGATAAACATCGTTTATAAACCAGCGACCGGTGGTGCTCAAGAAGAAGTGGAATTGTGTTGGAAGGAGGTATTAATGGGGGACTTCACCTGTCGTCAGGATGACCGGCCGATCGAGGAGAGAAAGCCGATCGACATCAATAAGGATAACTTTAATCAAGTGATGGCAGAACAGAATTTGAATATTTCATTCTCGGTCCCGAACCAAATATCGGGAAAAGAAGATGAAGAATTAGCCGTGAATTTACGGTTCAAAAATCTAAAAGGTTTTGACCCGGAAGCCGTAGCCGAACAAGTTCCTGAATTGCAGAAACGGCTTGAATTACGAAAAGCCCTGCAGGCATTGAAGGGACCATTGGGAAATGTGCCGGCATTTCGGAAAAAACTGCAGGAGCTATTAGGAGACTCTGAAAAACGTGATCGCCTTCTGAAGGATTTGGGGATCGGAGAAGATTCGGCTGCTCCTTCCGAATCGGGAGCCTGAGGTGACAGGAATGGCGATTCCAATTTTCTCGTTCAACTAAGGAGGATGGGTCATGGCTGACGACGCGGTACAACAAGCGGAAGAAACAAAAGGCGGGCAGGAACAAGTAGATCTCCTCGATGAGATCCTTAAGGAAACGAACCTTCAACCTAAAGAAGAGGCCTATACGATTACCCGAAAGGGATTAGAGGGGTTGATCATTGAATTGCTGACTCCCGCCCGTGAAGGAGCGAAGGTTCAGCAGGGTATTGTCAATGAGATGATTGCCGAGATTGATCGCCAGGTGAGCGTTCAAATGGACAGTATTTTGCATCATCCATTGTTTCAGAAATTGGAGTCGGCGTGGCGAGGGGCTAAATTCGTCGTGGATCGGACGAATTACCGGGAAAATATCAAAACCGAAATATTGAATGCCTCCAAGGAAGATCTCCTCAATGACTTTGAAGATGCACCGGAGATTCCCAAGTCAGGTCTGTATAAATTGATCTATACGGCTGAATATGGTCAGTTTGGTGGGAATCCCTATGGTGCGATGATCGGGAATTATGACTTCGGCCCGGGTCCCCAGGATGTCAAACTGTTGCAATACATCTCAAGCGTGGGAGCCATGGCGCATGCCCCATTTATTGCGGCCGCGGGTCCGAAATTTTTTGGAGAGGAAAGTTTCCTCAAGCTTCCAAATTTAAAGGATCTGAAGGGGATCTTCGAGGGACCCCAATTTGTGAAGTGGAATGCCTTCCGGGAATCCGAGGATTCCCGATACGTCGGGTTAACCTGTCCTCGGTTTCTTCTTCGGCTGCCATATGAACCTGAAACCAATCCGGTAAAGGCCTTTACCTATCAAGAAACCGTCAATGATTCCCATGAAAGCTATTTGTGGGGAAACACCGCCTTCGCCTTTGCGACGAGACTCAATGATAGTTTTGCCAAGTATCGATGGTGCCCGAACATCATCGGGCCCAAGGGGGGTGGGGCGGTCGAAGATTTACCGGTTCATCTTTATGAGGCCATGGGGGAAATCCAAATGAAGATTCCCACGGAGGTATTAATATCCGAACGGAGGGAATTCGAACTAGCAGAAGAAGGGTTTATCGGGCTGGCCATGCGAAAAGGGAGTGATAATGCCTGTTTCTTTTCGGCCAATTCCTGTCAAAAACCCAAATTCTACGGACAGAGTGCAGAAGGGAGAGAGGCAGAAACCAATTATAAGTTGGGCACGCAACTTCCCTATATGTTTATCATCAACCGGCTGGCACATTATATTAAGGTGTTGCAGCGTGAACAAATCGGAACTACAAAAGAACGGACAGACTTGGAGCGGGAGCTCAATGAATGGCTCAAACAGTATATTTCGGATCAAGAGGTGGCGTCCGCGGAAGTTCGAGCACGCCGGCCGTTGCGAAAGGCATCTATTACCTTAAGTGATGTGGAGGGGAACCCAGGGTGGTATCGGGTAGAAATGCTCTGTCGTCCCCATTTTAAATACATGGGAGCATTTTTCACGTTGTCCCTTGTTGGCAAATTGGATAAATAGCGCACCACCATTAATCGACGCGGAATAAAAGATAGTGTTTCACTGTATCCAAATAGATAGGCAATGTATCTGAAAGGATACAAGGAGAGCACGTATCAGGATTTCTAGGAGTTCTGGGCTGAGACTAGAATGATAAGCATTTCAAAAAACTGAACCGCATTTTAAGATCTTGACAACTGAATACCCTGAGACGGGAAATTTTTGCAGAATCAAAGACCATGTTCCTTTAAAAAAACAAAATTTTTCCCTCAGAAACCAAAAGGTTGGACATGGGCAGACTATTTTTCCAAAGAGGCCCCACTTGGCATGGGAATTGAAAATTGAAAAGGTTGTAAGAAACGTGAGCGAGCTCATCCAAGGAATATCTTGCATGAAAGGTTCGCTAAGCAAGTTTCAAACTATTAATTCTTAATGAAGGAGGATTTACCATGCCAGGCTATGCCTACTTAAAGGTAGAAGCAGAAAATCAGGGGGAAATTAAGGGTGGAAGCACCGCTGGTGGAGCGGACAAGAATGAGCACATTGAAGTGCGTGCGTTGGACCATTGCCTGAAACGGGAATTTAGTTCTAAAAATCCGCATCCGACAGGGCCGGCCCTTCACAAACCCGTGAAAATCACAAAAGAGGTGGATCAAGCCTCGCCGTTATTAGCCCAAGCTATGGCTGATAACGAGAAGTTCACCAAGCTGGAGCTCAAATGGTTCAATGCGACAGAAGAAAAGTACTTTACGACCGTTTTTGAAAATGCCTATTTAGTCGAAATGCGGACCTATAAACCCGATGCGGATCTTGATCCGGATATTGGGAGTTCTCCGGATTTGGAAGAATGTTGCTTTATTTATTCCAAAGTGACGTGGACTCATGATCTGGCCTCAACCTCCGGTTCGGACGATTGGGAAGCCGAATAAGTGCATGACGACATGGATGCCGGGATCTTTTCTTTCCCTCTTCAGGAAGGAAAAGGTCTCGGTCCGGGAGAACCCGTGTGAACCATGAACTGACCTTTCGTGAACGACTGCGCGGGGGAGGCAATCCGGTCAAGGGCTTGAGCATTGAAGAGGATACTCAGGTTTTGGCCGATTCTGTTTTGAGGCATTTGCGCAATATGTTAAATATGCGGGTCGAACACGCGTTAGCCCAGCCGGATTATGGAATGCCTGATGGAAGTGAGTTCATTCATTCGGTGCCTGAAGCCGTCGATGAGGTAAGACGGGTTTTGAAAAGTTCGATCGAAAAGTTCGAACCCCGGCTCCGACACGTTCGGGTGAAATTTGCTCCTGAAGAAAATGATCAATTACGACTGCGGTTTGAAGTGATGGCCGAATTAGTGACCGAGCGGGAAAAAGCCTCTTTGTGGTTTGAAACGAAAATCGATTCACATGGGCATGTCGACATTAAAGGATAGCGCGGATGACGGTGAGAAAATACTACGAAGATGAACTGGCATACCTTCGGGAGATGGGTCGTGAGTTTAGTGCGGCGAATCCCGACCTGGCGCGATATCTAGGGGCCCCGGGAGGGGATCCCGACGTTGAACGGTTTTTGGAAGGAGTGGCCTTTCTGACATCCAAAGTCAGAGCCAAGCTAGATGACGAATTTCCCGAACTCACCCATGGATTAATGAGTATGCTTTGGCCGCATTACTTGCGGCCGATCCCCTCCTTATCCATCCTGGAGTTTTCGGCTACCCCTGGGGGGGTGATGGAGCGACAAACGATCCCCAAGGGGACAGAAGTGAAATCGGCCACGGTCGACACAACCTCGTGCCGGTTTCAAACGTGTTACGATGTGGACCTTCTTCCGGTTTCCTTGGAAGATGTCCATCTAGAACTCTCCCCTCAGAATGAACAGGTGCTTCGAATGGAATTTTCCATGAGCCAAGGCCTGGCCATGGAAAAAACGAAGGTGCAAACCTTACGGCTTTTCCTGTTTGGGGATCCCGCGTTCATGCTGTATCTGTGGATGCAACGATACGTTCGTCAGATTGGTATCCACAAAACGACGAAGGGAGAAAGAGTGAAAGGCGAGGATTTGCCCTTGGAGTCGTTGAAGCCCGTGGGATTCGGGAGAGAGGAAAATCTTTGGGAATATCCGACTAATGCCTTTATAGGATATCGGCTGCTTCAGGAATATTTTGCGTTTCCGCAAAAGTTTTTATTCATGGAATTGACCGATTTATCTTCACTGATTCGACTGAATCCCGATGACCGTTTTGAAATCACCATGACCTTTGAAAAGCCGCTCCCTTCGACCGTCAGGGTGAGTACGGAACATATTCGTTTATTCTGTACGCCGATCGTGAATATCTTCGAAATGGAGTCGGATCCTATTCGCGTTGATCATCAACGTGTTGAGTATTTGATGCGGCCGGTCGGGAAACCACCCGAACATTTTGAAGTGTTGTCGGTGAAGGGGATGAGTGGCTGGCAGAGGGGCAAGGGTGAAGGATTGTCCTTTGAGTCGTTTTTGGATTCGCATGTCGATTTGGCTGATGAAGAAAGGAACCAGCCACTCTATCATGTGCGTCGCAAGCAAGCTGTAGTCGGAAACCGTAGTGAACTCTATGTCACCTTTTCTGATCGCGGTCAGAATACGATTTCTCCTCCAACCGAAACGGTGGTAGCTCAACTTACCTGTACGAATGGGGAATTGCCCAAAGGGATAAAAATTGGCGATATTCATGTCCCCACGGACACCTCCCCGGTATTTGCCAAATTCAGAAACATTACCGTGGTGTCGCCTCCTCGTCGGCCCCCCTATGATGGAGAAGTCTACTGGCGATTGTTATCACATTTGTCGTTAAATTACGTCTCCCTCATAAAAGTCGATGCGCTTCAAGGTTTATTAGCGTTGTATAACTATTCCGACCCTCTCATCCCAGGTGGGGATAAAGCCATTCTTCGTCGAATTCGAGGAGTTGTCGATGTGCAGGCTCAACCGCAAAACTGGCTTCTTCAGCGAGTGCCAGTTCGTGGGATGGAAATTTCCCTGAAAGTTCGGAAAGATCATTTTACGAATGAAGGGGACATGTACCTCTTTGGAGAAGTGCTCAACGTCTTTTTTGCCTTGTATGCCTCAATCAATTCAGTGACGCATTTGGTGATGGAAGAAATGCTGGAAGGAGGCCGGTATGAATGGCCGCCTCGGGTCGGAGAGCAAATTCTCGTTTGATTGCCAAATAGGAAAGCCGATGGCCGATCCACTCTTAGAGCAACCGTGGAAGTATTCATTTTTTCAGGCCGTTCGTCTGCTCCAGCAGCGATATGGGCGGGGGCACAGGGTCGGGGATGTCGGAAAATTCGTCACCGAGCCGATTCGGTTTAGGCCTGATACGGCCCTTTCATTCTCCGCGAGCGATATCGTCGCCATTGCCCCTTGGGGCGACCGGGACAAAAGCGATCCGTGTTATGAGGTCAAGGTGACCTTTATGGGCCTCTATGGAGTGACGTCCCCGCTGCCCAGCTTCTATTCAGAAGAAGTGTTATGGAATGAGACAGCCGATGATCAGGATTTAGCCAAAGAGTTTCTGGATTTAGTCCATCATCGACTTTTGTCTCTGCTGTACCGGGCGTGGGAAAAATATCGATATTCCATCCAGTTCTCGGAACACCCGCGAGACCGTGTAACAATGCGATTCCTCGGCCTCGTTGGATTGGCCACACCGGAGGTGGAAAACCATGTGGGGTTGTCGGGTCATCATTGGTTGAAGTTTGCGGGTCTGCTGACACAGCAACCTCGCTCTGCATCAGGTTTGGAGAGTGTCTTACAACATTGGCTGCGGGTTGGGAGGGTCTCGATCCGGCAGTGTACGGGCGGCTGGGTCGATATTCACCGCGGACAACAAATTCAATTGGGAAAAAAGAATCATCGATTGGGGCAATCGACGATTCTAGGCCGTCAAATTCTCTCTCCGGCGAGTCGAATTTCCATACACATCGGGACGGTTTCGTATTTGACATTGAATGCCTTTCTTCCCGATAAACCCCTCTTCCATCGATTGGTGGCCCTTATTCGATTTTTTCTCAAAGAATGGATCGAGACGGAATTAATCTGGGAAATCAATTCGGTGTCTATTCCACCGTTAGTATTAGGCAAATGTTCCCGTGAGGAAACGCCCAGATTGGGATGGAATACTTGGTTAGGAAGGGGGCCAATGACAGAGAACAAAAAGATTTCATTCAATGCGGTGGCCTATTCCGCATGGCAGCGGCAAGCGGATCTCACAAAAGCGGACGCTGCATAAAGGAGAAAAGACCATGGCTATGGTTGCAGGTAAAGCCTTATTGCAGCGGCTAAATCCACTGTGTACGCGAGCGCTTCATGCGGCGGCAGGCCTGTGCATTTCTCGGGAACAGTATGAAGTCGGAGTGGAGCATCTTCTGTTAACGTTGGTGGAAGAACCCCAGGCAGATCTTCCCATTATGTTACGAAATGCCGGAGTGGATCCCAGCCGATTGCAGAAGATCCTTCACCGGTCGTTAGAAAGCTTTCGAGCGGGGAATACGGGTAAGCCCGTGTTTGCGGAAGCGTTATTGGATTGGCTGCAGGATGCCTGGCTTATGGCTTCGTTGGAGCTACGACAGGAACAGATCCGATCCGGAGCGCTTGTATTGGCTCTGCTCAGTGCGCGCAGCCGGTTTCTCGCGGGTTCGTTTATGGATGTGCTCGAGCCCCTGTCCCCATCGCAGATTGTCAAGGATTTCACGCAACTCACAGCAGGATCGTCCGAAAATGAACCGGAATCTTCCGAAGTCAAAGCTTCAACTGACAGCCCGTCGGCTCGTGGAAAAGACACGGCTCTCGGTCGGTACACGATTGATTTTACGGCTCGGGCCCGGGCCAATGAAATTGACCCGGTGTTTGGACGGGACCTCGAAATCACGCAGATGATCGATATCCTGGCACGTCGCAGGAAGAACAACCCGATTTGTGTGGGGGAAGCGGGCGTGGGAAAGACGGCGGTCGTGGAGGGACTGGCCTTGAAAGTGGTCCAAGGGGACGTTCCGGAGGCGTTGGCCAATGTGGATATTTTGTGCCTGGACTTGGGATTGCTTCAGGCTGGTGCCGGGATGAGAGGGGAATTCGAAAACCGGCTGAAAAACGTCATTGCCGAAGTCAATGCCTCCTCCAAGCCCCTCATCCTGTTTATCGATGAAGCGCACATGTTGATCGGTGCGGGAGGGGCTGCCGGTATGGGCGATGCGGCAAACTTGCTCAAACCGGCCCTGGCGCGTGGCGAATTGCGGACCATTGCGGCAACCACCAGGGCAGAATACAAAAAACATTTCGAAAACGATGCGGCTCTGGCCCGGCGCTTTCAATTAGTCGGGTTGGATGAGCCGTCGGTCTCGGCTACCGTGGACATCCTGCGCGGCCTTCGTCACAAATATGAGGAATCCCACCAGGTGCAGGTCGCCGATGACGCCATCCGTGAATGCGCCCGAATGGCCAGCCGGTATATCTCGGGGAGGCAATTACCGGACAAAGCGGTGGATGTGTTAGACACCGCGGCAGCCAGAGTGAAAATTGGACATACCGATCGTCCAAGAAGGCTCCAGGATCGGGACCGCCAAATCAGAATTTTAGAACGGGAACAAGAGGCTCTGAAACGGGATGCGACATCGGGATTGGGAAATAACCCGGAACGCCTGGGAGAGATTGAAGAAGAACTTTCCACGTTGCGTGCGCAACGACAACCTCTGGAAGCACGATGGAAAGAAGAAAAAGCGGCAGTTGCACGGGTGTTGAATCTGCGCCAAACAAAACAACAGGAAGGAGAAGATCCCGACCTCTACGAACGGATAAGCCAAGAACTGCGAGAAGCCGAAGCCCATCTTCAGACACTGCAAGCCACTGATCCGCTCATCAAACTGGATGTCGATACCGAGGTGATTGGCCAGATTGTCTCGGATTGGACGGGGATTCCTGTGGGAAAAATGGTGCAGGATGAAGCGCAGAGCATCATGGACTTACCGGAAAAGATCCGGCAGCGTATCAAGGGACAAGATAACGCTATACAACGGATCTGCGATCAAATCAAAAATACCAAAGCGGGGATCGGAAACGCGAACGCCCCGTTAGGAGTGTTCCTCCTGGTGGGCCCGAGCGGGGTGGGGAAAACAGAAACGGCATTGTGTCTGGCAGACCTGATGTTTGGCGGCGAACGGTTTTTGACGACCCTGAATATGTCGGAATTCTATGACGAACATACCGTATCCCGACTGATTGGATCGGCTCCAGGCCTGGTGGGATATGGAGAGGGGGGACAACTAACCGAGCCTGTGCGACAACGGCCCTACTCCGTTCTCTTGTTGGACGAAGTGGAGAAAGCCGATCGTGAAGTGTTGAACTTGTTTTATCGGGTGTTTGATGAAGGCAAGTTAAGGGATAGCGAGGGGCGAATTGCCAACTTTACCAACACCGTCATTCTCCTGACGAGTAATCTTGCCTCAAAAGAAATTATCGACCTCATGGCCAAAGGGAAGACCCCGTCCCTCACCGAATTGGAAAAAGAAATTCGTCCGATTTTAAACGAATTTTTCCAGCCCGCCTTGTTAAATCGAATGACCGTGGTGCCCTACGGCCCTCTCCATCCCGACACCTTAAAGGCGATCGTCCGACTGAAACTCCAGCAAATCCGGGCCCGGTTGTTCGAAAGCCACAAAATGGAGATGACCTATGGGGAACCGGTAGTGGAAGCCATCGCGGCACGATGTCAGGAGGTGGAGGCCGGAGCCCGGAGTATCGATCATATCCTTCGGGGAAACCTTCTGCCAAAAATTTCTTCCAGCATTCTTCAACGACTGACTGAAGAAGCACTGCCCAACCATCTCGAGATCAGCATGGCCGAGGATGGAGCGTTTCGGTTGGAATTTCAAGAAGGCTCGCCATCGTCACAATTGAAATATGAAGTCATCGAACGTCAACCGGTCGTGCAAGGATCGGAAAGAACTGAGGAATAGTCGTGGCCATTGCGTATTGTTGTATAGGGCATAAGCTGATTCCTTGTTTATTGACAAACCAACTGGTTTCACAAAGAAAAGAGTGTAAATTCTCTCCTAGAATCCTTGAGGCTCAATTACGAAAAAGTAATGGCAAAGCGCGATTCAGATAAAAAAGGGTAGCATGATGTCTCCAATCATACGCAACGAAAGAAAAGAAGAGTTTCATTTCCAGGCAACTGGGTCAGAAGCCATTTTTCATGTGGTCAAGTTTTCTGGGAGAGATGCGATCTCTGAATGCTTTCAGTATGACATTGATTTGGTTTCAGAAGACGCAGAGGTCGACTTAGAAGAACTGTTAAAAGGAACGGCCCGGCTAAGTCTAAAGCGAGATGAAGAGTGGATTCACATTGATGGCATTCTTGCTGCCTGTACGCAAGGCGCACAACAACAACATTATGTCGAATATAAGGCCACGTTGGTTCCAAAACTCTGGTTGCTGACTCTCACGACACAAAGCCGAATTTTTCAAGAACAAACTCTTCCTGAGATTCTGGAGGAGGTCTTAAAGGGCCATGGTTTGACGTCTGAAGATTATGATCTGAGTGGACTGTCTGGGTATCCCGCTAAAGAGTTCATCATGCAATGGCAGGAAAGTGATTTCAACTTTTTTTCCAGACTCATGGAGCACGAAGGTATTTACTATTTTTTTGTGGATGGAAAAATCGTGTTTGCCGATAATCAATCCATTCATGAGTCAATTCTACCCATCTTGAATCAAGATGGATCCCCGAAATCTGAAATTACCTACCATCCATCTACTGGATCGCTCGATAGTGGCGAAGAAGTCCTGCAGTCCTTTGTGTGTCAACAACGAGTGATTCAAAAAGAAATTATCCTCCAGGATTATAATTGGCGAAAACCGAGTTTGAATCTTCAAAGTCAGGTGTCCGTCGTGGAGCATGGGCATGGGTGGTTGATGGAATATGGCAATCATTATAAAGGGCAGGCTGAAGGAATGGCTTTGGCTCAAATTCGAAGTGAAGAAGTGCAATGCCGGGAAAAGTGGTTTTCAGGGAAAAGCACGTGTCGTGCATTTAGTGCTGGAAAGAAATTTAAACTTTCCGCACATTTTCGCGAAAATCTCAACAATCAGGAATATCTCCTCGTTGAGGTTATGCATGAAGGGATCAATCCTCTGGCGTATATCGCCGAGGTTCCAGGTGAAGGAAGTCCTAAACAATCTTCCTATCAGAATAGCTATGGAGTCATTCCCGCATCACTTCAATTCCGGCCGATTCGGAAGGCCATTAAGCCGAAGATTTCTGGATTCATGCCCGCAAAAATTGATGCAGGAGGAAGCGGAGAGTATGCGGAGATCAATGGCGATGGTTCCTATAAGTGCAAACTGCTGGTGGATTTATCGGACAAGAAAGACGGCAAAGCCTCTCGGGATATTCGTATGGCTCAACCCTACGCTGGAGGAGGCATGGGTATGCATTTTCCACTTCACAAAGGCACAGAAGTCTACCTCATTTTTCAAGGAGGCGATCCTGACCGACCCTTGATTGGGGGAGCGACCACCAATCCCGAAACGGCCAGCCCGGTAACGGGTGGGAATTCGACGCAATGTGCCATTCACACGGGCGGTGGTAATCAAATCGTTATCGAAGATACCGACGGCAATCAATCCATGACCTTGTCGACCCCTTCGGGAAACACTTCTATCTCGATTGGACTAGGGTAGAGAAAGTGTGTCTGTGGGAAATTGAGATGAAAAGAATACGCAAAGAGAATTTTTGATTCTTCCCTGAAGAATAGAGATAAGTCTATTATCAATCAAATTATGGTAATGGGTGTAGGGAGTGAATGACAATGAGTGAACGGGAACAGTTGGAGCGAGATGCTGCCAGAGCCAATTCGGCCGCCCAAGATGCCGAAGCAACCGCGGCTGCAGACGACGCATGGGTAAAGGTGTTGGAGCTGGGTGTAGCCGCGGATCCCCCCGTTACTTCTCAAGCTGACCTAGATGCCGCTGTCGCAGAGGCTACTCGTTCAAACACTATAGCGGCCGCGAAGCGGAGAATCGCTCTGAAGCGTATGGACGCTCTCAATCAGTATGATCTCAACGCCATCCAAGTCCAGATCGCAGCGGCTACAGCCGCCTTGAATGAAGCTCGGAGGTTGAATGGAATCAAGATAACCTCTGACTACAACTATGAAGAAATCACATTAGGGGATATCTGGAACCTTATCAAGAATTCCACTTCGGTCAGGATTATGGGGGGAGAAAGTAAGTCAGTGCTGGGTGCGGCCTTCACCGCTATTTTCGGTGATAAGCTCGAAGTCGTTCTTGCGACAAAGAGCAGCATCACGATACCTTATGAAATTAAGCACGTGGTCGGTGCAAACATCAATTTTATCGCCGGGATCAAACGGGACGTGATCGGGGGGGCGAAGTGGGATCATGTTGATGGTGCGAAACTGGAATCCCATGCCGGAGTCAAGGTCACCAGCGGACCCTCCGCAAACGAAAAACATCCGGCTGAGCAGTGGCTGGTTGGGAAACTAATCACCAAATATAGAAGCAAGATTAACGAGGAAAAGGACACAGAAGAGCAAGTAGGTTCCAAGGATGTGAGTATTAAGACCCTACTGGAGAAAATCGGCAGTGCGTCGCACAACGTCACGACGGAGAAAGCCAATATCTCGAGTCTGGAGCAGAAGTTGGGCGTCGCGAAAATCAAGGTTACTAATCACAAGATTGCTTGTTCGGGGTACTCAGGCTGGACAGGAAAGAGTTCTGCAGTTTTCAATGGTGGCTCTGGTTCCTATCTTAGCCTGAAGAGCTCAGCCGGTATTAATAAGGGTAATTCGGGGGTAGAGGTTTCGTCGGGCCAAGTCAAGCTTTCCGCTCCAGGCAAGCATAAAATTCTCTGAATCACCAGGATAAGACTCAAGTCATGGCAATCCCATCCGTGGAACAAGCACAAGACAATCTTGACCAGGCTCGGGCCGTGGCTCAGACCGCGTGCAGTCGTGCCTCGGCTGCGCGGGATGCCGCTGCTGCTAAGGCTGCCGAGGCCACTAGATTAGAAGAGATACGAGATGCTCCTCCTTCTTTGGCTCAGCGACAGACTGAATACGCTAATGCGATCGCAAACCTCAGAACAGCCCAAGAACAGTGCGCTCCGGGATTGATTATGGAAGAAGAGTACAGCCAGGCACAAAATGACGTGAACGTGGCGGAAGAAAATCTTGCAGCTGCGCATGCCGAGACCGATGCTGCGACCACGGCACGAGCCGAGGCCAACCGTTTAGCAGAGGCAGCGGTGTCACTGCAGGCAGAATGCAAGCGTGCTAGGGCTGCAGAGTCCACTGCAAATGGAATTTTAGAGGCCGCAACATATCTGGCCCGGTCGAGCCAAATTGCTGCGATGGAGCCCGATGCGGCAGTGACCGTTGCGGACTTGGCTACCCAAGCTGCGGCGGCCCGCGCAAAGAAAGGGACGCCCATCGGATTTTTGCAGAATACGGATCTTGATGTGACTTGGAAGAGCAACGGGAGTCTGTTCAAGAACATCTTCGGTAAAGAATTCATGAAGATCGTAGGAGCTGCTCGCAAGGTGATCTTTGGAATGGCTCATTATTTCCACTTCGGGGCAAAGACCGAACAGATTCTGGGTGGTAGCTACAAACTGATCATAGGGTCAGAAGGGAAGGCAATCCTAGGAATGGCCTACACCAAGGTCCGTGGGATGAAGAAAGACATCGTACGTGGAGCCAAAATTGACATACTCATGGGTGCGAAGATCGAGTCCCATGTTGGAAGCAAAGTGACGATTGGGGGAAAGTGTAAGGATAAGACCGAGCCCGCGATTTCTGAGAAAATCGGGAATGCAATTGCAAGCGTTGTCACTCGAAAGTCTCGTTTCGCTAACCTGAAGGAGAACACCAACGCAGAGACCTTTGATAAATCAACAGAGAACATGACTGTTGCCAAGCTTACAAATGAAATCGCGAAGCTGTCTGAGAAGATCGACGAGATGACGAAGGACGCTGGTACAGTGGAAATCACAGCCAGTCATTATTCTGTTAGAGCCAACATCCTTCATGTCACTGGGAGTTCCAAGGTCGACCTGAAATCGAGTTCAGGCAGGGTGACACTTGACAGCGGTAAAGCCGAGATGACATCTGGTGGATCCATTAAATGCGATGGGAGCAATCTCAAAGTAAATGGATCTAACGTCAAGTTTGATTGACTAGGTTAGAGGAAGGGAAGACGCCATGCCAACGCAGCAAGATGTGGACAATGCACAAGCCGAACTCGACCGTCTTCGAGCCGAAGCGGATCGGGTGGCCAATCAGACAAATGGTGCGAACTGGAAAACTGAGAACGACATCGTCAAAATGGTGAAAGGTTTTGCTCGTCAGGAGATATACGGCAACTATCATTTTAAGTGTGAGGGGGGGTATCAGCGAGTCCAGCTCGGACTGACTCACAAAGTGTATGCGCTTTTCAAGGGGGAGTTCATCACGGCTTTTTTGAACACCCTCATCCTTATCGCAGAGCTCAAGTTCGTGGGAGGGCTTGCCTATACATCGATCACCGGAGTCAAGAAGGATACCGTGGGGGGGGCTAAGTTCGACATCCTGCATGGGATTAAGTTTGAGAAGAAAGCGTCTATCTCCAAAACGATAGGAGCATCAGCTGAGAAAAAAACTGAAGGCAACCACACACGGAGAGCCGAGCGATACATCGAGAAAATTGGGTCGTTTATCTCTAAGACCAGCTCGACTGTGCGGAAGACAAACAAGATGGTGGCCAAGATTGGAAAGCTGAAAAAAGATGTTAAAATCCTTGATGCCAAGTTTGGAGCTCTGAGAAAAAAAGTGAGTTCGCAAAAGCATAACGTCGGTAAGGCCATTACTGACGCCGACAACTACCACATCGATGGAACTGAGTTTACATTGCAGGGAGCCCCAATCTTTGTTGCTGGAGATGGAGAAGGCTCTAAGCTCGTAGGATGTTACTGCTTAAAGAGAGGTGGAAATTATGCGCAATGTGGTAAAGGCTCCGCTGTGGTGTTCCATGGAAGTAAACACCTCCTGATATAAGGAACGGTCTTGAGATGGTATCGATTCGATGAAGATCCTTAATGACAGTGGGATGAGCTTTGGCTGGCTCGTGGGGCGAGTGCCACCGCACAAACTTTGTTCGACCTTCGTTGTCAAGGGGACATTCGAACTTCGGCCTGGATCTAGTGCGGTGCTAACCGATGAACCCGATGTCCTGCAAGGAGACATTCCAGAGGAGGACTCACCTAATGCTATTCTTTACGGAGGCGACTTGGCTCCAATCAAGCTTTCGGTTGATGTGCTGGTGTCCGGGCGTGCTTGGGCTCCAAGAGGAGAAACAGTTGCCACGCTGCCAGTCAAAGTCAGCCTTGGGAATTGGGAAAAGTCTTTAGTAGTAATTGGAGACCGCCGGATGCCGGTTGGACTATCCGAGGTGTGGACGGAGCCGGAACCGTTCGAGTCGATGCCATTAAGATACTCTCGATCCTTTGGCGGACCTGACTTTCCGCTCAATCCGGCTGGCAAGGGACATGCCTTGGAGATAGACGGCAATGGCAAAGCTTATTTTGCATTACCCAACATTCTTCATCCAGATGAAGTCCACAAGCCAATCAAAGATTTGACGGAACCTGCCGCCTTTGGGCCGATTGCGCCATATTTGATGCCACGGATGAAAATCGCACGCAAGGCGACTTTCAACAAGAGTTGGCTAAAAGATACCTGGCCAGGGTACCCACGAGATTTCGATTGGTCCTACTTCAATACAGCTCCGATTGATCAGAGATTCGATCTGAATTCGATTCGAGGGGACGAGCTACTTCTCCTAGAAAATCTCCACCCCGTCCACAGAGTTTTTCAAACTGCTTTGCCGGGAGTTCGTCCCCGCTGGTTTCTAAAGGAAGAGATTGCCGGAGTGAATCGTTTTCGCGAGATCATCTTGACGTTGGACACGGTGTGGATCGAGCCTGATCAGGAGAAACTAATTTTATTGTGGCGAGGAATCCATACCATAGAGTCCAAGTCGATGCGTGAAGTCCAAGAGATATTTTTGTTCCACGAACCGCTGAACAGCCCTGTTCTGTCGCTCCAAGAATACGAGGCATTTTTAGAGAGACGAAAAAAGGAGATTGAAGAGGTCGAAGCCGAAGAGGTTTTACCTCCGCTTGATTTTGCGCCGATCGAGCCAGAGCTTCCGAGTTTCGACTTCGATGCCTTTGAGAAGAACATGGTGGAGGAAAACGAGAAAGCCAAGGCGATGATGATGAAGGAGTCAATGCCTGGGGAATCAAGGAGTCCGATGGACCTCGCTGCCGAGTTTCTCCGCAGTGAAGGTGCCAGCACGCATGTGCTTGAGAAGACGCCTGTTCAGGATCCCGTGTTCCTCGCCAAGCAGATCAAGCAAGAATACGATGAGTTAGCCAAAACCGATCTTGGTCTGGCCAAGCTGTTGGGCCCGCCACCAACCGCTGAAGATCTCGATCCGAAGAAAGCTGAAGAGGAGTTTGACAAGGAATTTGGAGCTTCTCTGGAAGGTGAGCAGGTATTGTCGAAGGAAGATGAGGACGAAGACGAGAACTATTGGACAAGAGACTTAGTGATCGCGCAAGCGAGAGATGAAAAATCCTTCGACAACGAGGATCTATCAGAGCTCGATCTATCCGGTCTGGATCTGTCGGGGTGTTCGTTTCGAGAGACGTTGCTCGATAAGACGAACCTGTCCGGTGCGACGCTAGCAAGCGCCGATCTGACTGGGGCAGTGCTTACGGATGTCGATCTTTCTGACGCGACGCTGACAGAGGCAAATCTCGAAAGTGCCGATCTAACCGGAGCAAAACTCGATCGGGCCGATCTAACCGGCACTCGACTCTACTGGTCGGAGTTCAGTCGTGCGTCGTTAGTCGAGGCTAAATTAAGCGGTGTTGACGCTAGCAAGGTCTGTTTGACAGAAGTGAATCTTACTGATGCCGATCTAAAGGACGCGTGCCTGGTATACGCGGACTTTACCGGTGCCCGCTTTCCGCGAGCCGACTTCACACGTGCCAGCCTCCAAAATGCAGGTTTTTACAATGTGATCGCTCCAGAAGCCAAATTCGACCATTGTGATCTTACGGGATTTAGGGCTGGAGAGAAAGCCGATCTTACAGGATGCAGCTTTGTTGAGATCCAAGGTTCTGGATCGGTATGGGATGAGACCGTGCTCGACAATACGAGCTTTACTAATGCGAGGCTAACTGAGGCCAACTTCGGACATGCATCTCTTATTGCCGCCAGTTTTCTCAAGGCAGATCTCAAACGCGCGAAGTTCTTCGAGGCGAATCTAACAAAGGCCGATCTGGTTCAGGCTGACCTTTTCCGGGCTTCTTTGGAAGGGTGTATACTTTTTGGTGTCGATCTTCGCGGATCTAATCTCTACGAGGTGGAGTTCCTTGATGCTATTGCCGACGATGAGGCCAAATTCGAGTTCGCTAACCTGAAGGGAACAAAGCTTGCCTGAAATACCAGAGTCACCATCTCTGCAGCCTGATGAGTTCATTCGGCGGGCTAGGGAAGGACGGCTCCCTCAACATGCAGTCCTCAATGATGCGGACCTTCACGGTGTGGATCTCTCCGGGCTTGATCTCTCGGGAACAGTGTTTGAAAACGTATGCCTATCGGATGCCGTATTGCGTGAGACCAACCTCACGAAAGTGCAATGGGGGGCGACTAAGCTGATTCGTGCCGATCTCACGGGGGCTCGCCTCTACGACGCCACCTTTGGAGAATGTCTGCTTGACGAAGCGGTTTTGGAGCGGATTGAGGGAGAAAAGACTTCCTGGTTCCAGTGCACATTCGACCGTACTAGCCTCAAAGGGTGCAGTCTCGTCGATGCCAACTTGATTGACTCCATTTTTGCACAGGTCAATCTCTCCGGCGCCGATCTTCGAAAAGCAACGTCAGTGGAAAGCCGATTCGAACGATGTCAGTTCCGGTCATCGGACTTTACAGATGCGAGCTTCGAGAATGGTCATGCTGCTGGAAGCGACTTTTCCGATGCCACTCTGACCGATGCCAAGTTTTTTCGTGTTCGCCTCCACGAAGTGGTCTTTGCTCGCGCGTGTCTCAAGAGCGCTATGTTGATGGATTGTGATCTGGTTAGATCGAACTTCAATGAGGCCGATCTGAGTGATGGGATGATTCGGTCCTCGAACCTCAAGGAGGCCGAACTCTCGGGGGCGAAGATGGCGGGTACGGACTTTGGTGATTCCAATTTGACTCGAGCCCGTCTGACCGGCGTCGTCCTAAATCATACCCTTCTCCGAAACTGCGATCTTCGGGAGGTACGTGATTTGCCCATGGCCTGTTCGCTTGTCGACTTCAAGTTGTCAAACTTAGAAGGACTAGATCTGTCAAAGCGAAATTTTCGCGGTACGAGTTTCCGTGAGGCCAACTTATCTGGGTGTTCTCTAGTCGAAGCGAATCTGGAGTCAGCTGATATGGCCGAAATACGACTGGATGGAGCGGATCTGAGGGAAGCCTCTCTCCTCGGTGCGGACATCCGAGGTGCGTCGGCCATCGGAGCCGACTTTGAGAAGGCTGACTTGTCGCATGCGGACCTTGAAGGAGCTGATCTCAAGAGCGCGAGTCTAGATGAATGTCGGATGATCGCTACCAATCTCACGTCTGTATCGATGGACCAAACTGAATTAACCAAGGCGGATATCTCGGGGGCCATTATGCATGGGGCAGTTTTCTCGGAATTGGATTTTTCCGGCAAGGACCTTTCAGGCGCAGACTTTACCCGGTGTGATCTACGAGGAGCCAATTTTAATGGGGCCAGCCTTCATGACACCGTGTTTGAATTCGCTCTCTTGAGGAAGGCCGACTTTTCCAAGGCTGAGATTACTAATGCTCTGCTTGAACATGCAGATCTTAGGGAGACTCGATTTGTTGAGTCTAAGTTGAATTCTGTTCTCTTGGAGTCTTGCCGCCTTGGCGGGAGTGACTTCTCTTTCGCAATGTTCAATAAATGCTCGTTTCAAAGTGTTGATCTTTCTACTGCGCGATTCGTAGGTGCGACTTTTCATAAATGCGAGTTTATAGAACAAGACCTCAAGGGTCTTGATTTTTCTGGGTGCGATCTCTCTCATTCTGACTTCAGACAGGCCGAACTGGAGGGAGCTAATCTGGCTAAGACCCTGATCCAAGGCGCGGATTTCACCCGAGCGAACCTGTCACGGACTAACTTTTCGGGCTGCCGAGGTGAGGCACCGGAGTTTGTTGAAGCTGTGCTTGACTATGCGAATTTCTGTAACGGCGAATTGATCAACGCGGCAATGTCGAGATCGAGATGCCTGGGCACAGTCTTCCGGGGGGCGAACTTGGATGGAGCTTTCTTTGATGGTACAGATTTGGCTGGTGCAGATTTCGAGAAAGTACGGCTTGAGTATGCAGATTTCTCACATTCAAAACTTGTTTCAGCGGTATTTGTGGAATCGTATCTGGCTGGAGCTAATTTTCATGCCATTATCGGCCAAGGCGCAGATTTTCGAGGTGCAATAATGAAAGGGGTTAAGTATACCGATGACGATTTGCTGGAAGCGGAAACATTCTCTAGGGGGTAAGGCTATGCCAATTACAGCAGAGGGTCCGGTGGCGAAGTTGTTGCCAGGGTCTGAAAATTTATTATGGTCAGAAATGAGTCACATGCATCTTGGACCTGCTACTGTGATCGGCGTAGGGGCCACTTTGAGTGTCTTGACCGAGATAGGTCAGCGCGAAGCCGAACTGGCTTTAGGTTTTCCGTACAGGCCCGCTAAGGGAGATTGTGTATTGGTCATAGGCACGAGCAAGTGCTACGTGATCGGGGTTCTGAAAGGACACGGTAAGACTACTCTAGCCTTTTCGGGTGATGTCGAAATGCACGCAACTGGTAGGTTAAGTTTAGTTGGCGGAAGAGGAATTCGGATGACAAGTCCCCATGTATTGGTGAAAGCCGATCGAGTAGAGACTGTGGCTCGGGTCACTTTTGAGCGTGTAGTAAACAGCTACCGTTGGATTCGTGGCGTTGCTCGGACCACGGCGGATCGTGTTCACACCTTGGTCAAGGGGCATGTCACTTTGCGTGCGGAGCGCATAGTAGAACGGGCTGACAAAGATGTTCGCATCGATGGAAGCCGCATTAACATCGGCTGAGGAAGAGACATGTTTCCTGCAGCGACAAAAGGTGGCGGAACCCTAGCCACTACTGGTCCACTTGATGTCTGCAAGACCCCTTCCCCCGGCGGGCCTGTTCCAGCACCGTACCTCAATATGGCCCAGTGTACCAGCGCAGATGGTGGTAGTTGTTCTCAGAAAACTAAGTTCGATGGCAAGAAGGTTTGTACCACTAAGACAAAGGTGAACAGATCCAGCGGCGACGAGCTAGGCTCTGTGGGTGGATTGATCTCGAATCGCAATATGTCAGAGGTCCAATACAAGACGGGGTCAGACAAGGTCCGAATCGAAGGTCAGAAATGCGCCCATATTACTTCAATGACCGGGCACAATGGCAGCAATGCCAACGTTCCTGCTGGAGCTCAGGTTGCACCCAGTCAAACTAAGGTTATCGTCGGTTTATAGGCTTGATATTTGCCATTGATCTTGAGGGATAGGTATAGGCTCCTTTTGCTTTAGAACTTGGTCTTGGTAAATAAGAAAGTTGGGTTGTAAACCAAACCAAGATGAATCATATAGTGGCGATTTGGCTTTAGCACAGGGAGTCGGTTCACTATGTCTATTAAGCCAAAAGGACAGATGAAAGTGAGTTTTGGGGAGATGCCTGATCCCGTGTCTGTACAGTTGCCTTTGAGGTTGCTTCTCTTGGGCGATTTTAGGTTTCAGGGTGCCGACAATGATGGTGCCGAGAAGACGAGTGAACGCCTTTCGATCGATAAGGATTGTTTCGGAGAGGTTCTTGAACGGTTGGTCGGGCAGATATTTCTGACTGTGCCCAATTGTTTGAGTGAAGACCCTAAAGTCCTATCCGTTTCAATCCCAATCGCCAACATCAAGTCTTTTCATCCTGATGCGTTGATCGAGGCTATTCCCTCGCTTGAAACGTTGGCCGGCACGCGCCGATTGATTGCCCGTGCGATGGAAGGACGGATTTCTTCTGATGATTGCCGGAAGCAATTGGTGGCGTTTCCCGGCGGAGGCGCGATACTTGACCGGTTGATTTCAAAAGCAGAGTCCTCAAGTTTGAGTCCTGAAGAGGCGACCGATGAACCCACCCCCCCTGCTCTTCCTTCAGAATCGATCAAAACTAACACCGACCTGGAATCCTTGCTGGAGATGGTCGATGTGCCGGGAACCTCTTCTTCTTCCCAAGTGCCTTCTGTCGGGCCCGTGTTTCCACGAGTGGAAGCCCTGCTTTCCCAAGTTTTAGCATCGGGTGAAGCTAAGGTTCGGCTTGATCCAAAAGCGGCGCAGGCTGTTTTGACGGATCTCGATGGTCAACTGGCCAGGCAACTCGATGTCATTCTGCATCATCCGGAGTTTCAACGGCTTGAGTCGGTTTGGCGTGGGGTGAAGTTTCTTGTTGATCGCACGAATTTTCGCGATGCCATTCAGATGGATCTTCTTCATTTACCTAAACAGGATCTGGCCACTCATTTTGATTCACTTGTGGTTCAACCGGAACTGTCTGGTTATTCCCAAGTTCCTCTGACGGCTATTCTCGCGGATTATGAGTTCGACCGGTCTCCTGAGGATCTGGCCTTGCTGGATGCTTTGGCTCATCAAGCGGAACGATTGCAAGTGGCTGTGATGACCTCGGTCGGCCTGTCCTTTTTCGGCATGAGATCCTTTGACGAATTGAGTCGGTATGACGATATTCGCCGGGTTTTTGATTCGATTGAGATGGTGAAATGGCGTGCGTTGCGCCAAGATTCGGCCTCACGTTGGTTGGTATTGGCCTTCAACGCGTTGCTCCTGCGGTATCCCTATGGATCCGACCATCCCATTCAGGCCTTTCCTTTTCAGGAATCGGTGTCATCCGATGATGGGTATCTGTGGGGCAATCCTATCTGGGTAATTGGCGTTGCCTTGACGGGAAGCTTTTCTCGAAGCGGGTGGTGTACGAACCTGGTCGGTCCCCGCAGTGGTGGACTGGTCGGGGATTTACCTGTTCGGTCCGTTCAGTTTCCCGGTGCCGGTGACGGTGTGTCTCCGTTAGCCTGCCGGCTTTCGGAGGCGCAACTTCAGGATTTACGTCGCGCGGGATTTCTTGCCCTCATGAGTCCGGCTCAGTCGGATACGGCTGTGATTCTGAGTGCCCCTTCGGTTTTTCAACCTGAATCGTATGGGGACCCCACCCTGACCGATCAGGCTCGGCTTCAGGCTACGTTGCCCTATCAATTATTAGCCGCGCGTATTGCGCACCAAGTCAGTCAGGCTCGTGGGGATATCGGGAGCGGAGGGACTCAACAATCTTTTCAAGCAGAATTGTCTCGCACCCTTTCGCATGTGTTCGGTCTACCCCCGGCCGATTCCCGACAAGCTATTGTGGTGAAAGAGGGGGAAGCTGTCGCCCGGGCTCCTCATGCGCCCATTGAGGTGACGGTCTACCCCGACCGTTTAGGGCTCGGGAATTTTCCGCCGGTCCATCTTTCGATACCTGTGCCACAATAAGCGGCCTGACATTGGAGTCGTTTCTCATGGACGAGGATCGCACCCTCTCTGTTTCTTCGTTATTTCCTCTTTCTATCCGGGTGGAAAAAGGGCAAGTGGTGAAGCGGCCCGTCAACTTTCCCACCCGCTTTGTGGTTGGGCGGGGTGAGGGGAGTGATCTCCAATTTTCCGATTCATTTGTGGGTCGTGCCCATGCTGAAATCTGGTTTGATCGGGGGCAATGGTGGGTGAAAGATTTAGGCAGTGTGAATAAGACCTTCGTCAATGGAGAGGAACTGGATGGAGCCAGGCCGCTTCCTTCCTTGGGAACGATGGAGCTTGGAAAAGATGGTGTGGTGTTGTCGGTATCTGTGGGAGAACCGGCCGGCCAGCCATCCCCCACACCTTTTACCCAGCAGTTCCTGGCGGAATTAACCGATGAATCTCGTTTCTCCCCGGTAGAGCCGCCTTCCGGTTCATCCGAAGCGGCTTTGCCTGTTGACTCGGTTCCGAAAGATGAAGGGCCTGGCCAGGAGGAAGCCCTTGGATCCTCACCGGCGCAGGAAGTCTCCTCAGGTTCCATCGACGATTTTCTGAGTCTTCTCAAGCGTTCCAACCCTTCAGCGGCCTCATTGAGCACTCCTGGTGCCTGTGCCACTATTCCCGAATCACCGGTGGTCGAGGACCGTGAAGCGACTCTCTTCCCTCCCGGACCTCCCAAACAACCGGCTTCACCCGCTCAGCCTTCGACTTTGACCGGGTATATCCATGATTTAGTCCGTGATGAACAGTTGTCTCTGGAGGAGAAGGGTCAAAAGATTCGTGATGCCGTTCGAGGGAAACTCCAGCATCACGCTCGATGGTACCATTGGATCATTGCCGGGCTATCTTGTGTGGCCATCGTGGTCGGTGGGTGGGCTATGAAGAATCATCTTGAGATTCAGGCTCTGCGGGAAAATGCGGCAGCCATGTTTTCCTCTATCAAAGCCCAGCAGATGGAAGTGCTGCGCATTGAAGCGTACCTCACTACTGTGGCTTCACCCGAGGTTCTTCAAGATGTGAAGGCCCGCCGTGAGGCCATCCAATTGATGTACAAAGATTATGATGCGTACCTGGAGCAGATCGGGGTATATCAATCCGACTTGAGCGAAGGCGATCAGATCATCTTACGGATGGCAAGGTTGTTTGGAGAATGTGAAGTGGACATGCCGGCCGATTTTGCCAAGGACGTCAAACGGTATATTCGTAAATGGCAGTCGACCCCACGTTTTCGAGAGGCCATTCAACGGGCGATTTCCCATCGCTATCCACAAAAGGTCAACGACATCATGCTGCACCATGGGTTGCCGCCGCAGTTTTTTTATCTTGCACTTCAAGAGAGCGATTTTGATGTTCGCAAGGTTGGGCCTTCCCGGCCTCCCTATGGGATTGCGAAAGGGCCGTGGCAATTTATGCCGGCCACGGCAATGGATTACAAATTGCATCTCGGACCGCTCGTGGAACATCCGAGATATGATCCGCAGGATGAGCGGCATGATTTCCACAAGTCCACGATAGCGGCTGCTCAACATTTACTTCATTTATACACGACGGAGGCGCAAGCCTCCAGCTTGTTGGTGCTTGCTTCCTACAACTGGGGACAAGGGAACGTCAAAAAGGTCATTACGGCCATGCCCGAAAATCCGCGTGAGCGAAATTTTTGGCGGTTGCTTAAGAATTTTAAGATTCCCCGAGAAACCTATAATTATGTCATGTATATTTTTTCCGCTGTTGTGATAGGCGAAAACCCGCGCCTCTGGGGCTTTGATTTTGATAATCCCCTGCCAGAGACCTCCTAGGTCATCCCTTCCTGGCAGTCTCTTCTGTTGTTGTGACCTTTCATTGGATGCCCGACCGCTACGGTGTGGAGGATTCCCGGTTTTCGAGACCGTATTTTTTAATCTTGTAATAAACGGTGCCTCGGCTGACTCCCAGCTCTTTTGCGGCTTTTCCCGTGTCCCACCGGTGTTTTTCAAGGACGGATAACAGGGCTTGTTGATTGAGGGCGTTCAGTGAGGCTGGAGGGAACGGCTGGCCCGGATCTCTCGTGAACGACCGATCGGACTCGAGGATCGCTTCATCCACGCAATAATGAGGTTTCGAGCGAAGGATGGCGCCGTAGATCATGTTTTCCAGTTGACGCACGTTGCCGGGCCATGAATAGTTGACCAGTTGTTCGAGCGCCCCTTCAGTGAAGACCGGTGCTTGGGACAGATGAAGTTCTTGTGAAATCTTTTGAGAAAGATGGGACACGAGAGATGGTATATCCTCACTCCGGTCCCGTAATGGAGGCACCGTGATCTCCACTACGCGGATACGATAATACAAATCTTCCCGGAAGCTATTGTTTTTAATCGCCGCTTCGAGATTACGGTTTGTGGCGGTGACTATGCGAACATCAACGGGGGTTTCCTTGGAGCTTCCTAAGCGCATGATGGCTTTTTGTTGGAGGAATCGTAAAAGCTTTGCTTGTGCCGGTGCCGGAAGGTCGCCAACTTCGTCAAGAAATAACGTTCCTCTTTCCGCCTCTTCGATCTTCCCGGCCTTGGGGGCTTGCGCTCCGGAAAAGGCTCCCTTTACATATCCAAAAAGTTCGCTTTCGATGAGTTCTAGAGGCAGGGCCGCGCAATTGACGGGAACGAAAATATGTGGCGGTCGGTGACTGCCTTCATGGATGCCGCGGGCGACAAGCTCTTTCCCTGTTCCCGGTTCCCCTTTGATAAGTACGGTTACGGGACTGTCGGCTACCTCATGCATGGCTTTATACACTGCCTGCATTGAAGGACTGGAACCGACCAGGCCACCCAGGTGAACGGGCTGAGGAGTGGAGGCCTTCTGGAACTCCCGTTCTCGCGAACAGCTAGGACTGGTCGCTTGAGGTTTTGGGGGAAGGGGGCGGGTTTCTTCATCGTTGGTCAAAATGCATTCTATGGTGAACGGGAAGATCATTAATTGGGAGCCGGAAGGAACCACGCAGTCCTTCGCAACACGTCTGCCATTCAGCATAATCCCATTTCGACTTTTATCCAGCAGCCGAATGGTCCTGTCTTGTACCTCAAAAATGGCCTCTATACGGGATACATGGGGGTCTGCCAGGACAAGGTCATTATCGGAAGATCGTCCGACCGTAATGCGATTTTTTTCCAACAGGATTTGCTGAAGAAGGACAGTTTGTTTGTAGACATTCAATTGAAACATCGATTCACCATTGGGCTAGACACCACATTCCCTGCCGTTGCGGGATGATGGCCAAAAAGTGTTCTTTGCGTGGGGCTTGGACGCCTGCTTCCTTGAGGTCGAACCGAATGGTCGTTGGTCCCCCTTTCTCTTCAGCCGTTCGATGGGCTGCAACGTCTACAAAAGCCCATAGGGAAAAGAGTGTTTGGAGTTCAGTTGCGACCTGTGGCGCTAGGATCGCCGACTGGGTCAGTGATGCCATGCTTTTTTCTATAAGGGCTCGTTGGTTCTTGGCCACGACAGTTTGCCATTGCTCGAAATGGCACCCAAAAATTTCTGCTTCGGACAAGGAAAGCTGTGTATCGGTTTTCCATGAAAAGTCTTTCCATCTCATAGCCAGGTCTGCGTGTTGCTTTTTAATTTTGGTAAAGTGGGATTTCAATTTTTCTTTCTGCGACCCCTCAGGGTATCCGCTGAGGATCGAACCCATTTCCTTCAACGCAGTCTTCCATGTCGTTGATAAGCCGTTCCAATTTTTTGCCATCGTTTGGAACTGAGTCTTGGCCGTTTTTCGGTGGTCTTGCCATTGTTGAATCATGGGGTACCCCATGGAACCATCTCCATACACGTTTTCCATGAATGCGGAAGTATTTTGTATGATTTTCTGCTCGGTTTGGGCAAACCGTTTTTTTAACGTGGTCATTTCTTTCTGCAATCGGGTCAGTCGATTTTGGGTTTGTTGAGAGTCCTTCGCACCAGGGGGCCGGTCCTTAAGGCGTTTTTGGATGATCTGTTCGGCCGCCGAGAATGCTTGTTTGTCCTTCTCAAGCTGGGCCTTAAGAGTCGATTGGTGTTTGGTTAAACGGTCCTTGAGATCTTCCAGCCTTGAACGATCCTGTGAGGTCCAGTCCTGTGTATTGGCTTGGGCGATTTGTCCCAATCCTTCAGCGAGGCGCCGGTCTAGGTTGTCGATGGATTGGTGTTGTTGTCCGAGGAGCTCGTTTAAGGAGTCTTTCCAACGCTGATAGCTTTTTTGTAGCTCCTCCAACTTGCCAGGTTTGCTTGGTGTTTCTTCTGACGCTTGCAGTTTTGTGTGAATTTCTTCAAGAGAATCTTTGAGTAAGTGGCGTTTTTCATTGAGTTGTTTAGATTCAATTTCCGTGGATACCACAATTCCCTCTATAGTATGGAGAAGCGGAGGTGGAACTGGGGTCACGAAAAATGTCCAGCTATACCATCCTCCCACCACAATGGCAATGAGGATTGCCGCCATCCCTATCCATTTCGGGACGAGGCCAGTAAAGATACTTTTCTTGGGTTCAAACGTGTGTGGATCTTGAGGTATTCGTGACTGGGTTTGCCGGTTCCCTGGGATTTCAGAGAGTGTTGCCAGCACAGGCCCTGAGGAATCTTGAAGTGTTGGTGGGACGCTGGGAGGTAGGACCGGGGTGGTGCGATCGGAGTCTGGAATCGGCCTTGTGTTGTCTGATGCAGGGTTGAGTGTTTCAAGTCTTTTGATGAGCAGGCGGGCATCCTGTATCCGGTCCTTAGGGTTCCATTCAACGAGGCTTTGGATGATTTTTCGGCCTTCGGAAGGGACTGAGGAGGGGAAGAGCAAGGTAAGTGGCGGCTGACCGGATTCTTTCCTGCTGTAAATCTCTTTGTTGGCCATTTGGTGAAATGGGGTTGTCCCGGTCAGCATTTCGAAAAATACGATTCCCAGTGAATATAAGTCGCTGGTCGGACCAATGGATTCTTCACTTTGTTCACGCTGATGGATTCGTTCGGAGTCACGCAATTGTTCCGGTGAGATGTAGGGGAGCGTGCCATACCCCGCAGTGGTGTAGGTTTTAAAATATTTATCCAAATCTTTGGCGATACCAAAATCTGTGACTTTTACGGTAGATGCATCTTGCTGGTTAATCAGGATATTTGCGGGTTTAATGTCGCGGTGAATGATGGAAAATCGATGCATGTAGTCCAGAGCCTCTGCTACTTGAAGGATGATTGGCAGGGCCTGGGTAAAGGAAAGAGGGCCGGTCTGAGACAGGAATTTTTTGAGATCTTCCCCGGGAACATATTCCATGACGAGATAAAAGTATTGGTCGTCTGCCGTCACTTTATGAAGTTTGACAATATTGGGATGGTCCTCCAGTCTGGTCATCAGAATGGCCTCGTCTAAAAATCCTTTTTTGGAAATCGGGTCTTTGAGGGCTTCTGCGTTGAGTTTTTTAATCGCAAATTCCAGATTGGTGGATTTTTCCCGTACATGGTACAGCAATCCCATGCCCCCACCCGCGATCTCTTTAATGATGTCATAGGAGTGAAATATGACCTGCTTCATCTCGGGGGTTTTCCAGTGGATAATGTAGACTCACCAAGCAAAGGATGATGCCTTTTTGGGGAAATCATGCCATAAATCCCCTTTCTTTTCCCGCCTTGGGGAGGATGGGCTATCGAGCCGTATAGTAGATTCCAGAAAAGAAAAGAGGGACACGAAATAATTTTGGGAATGGCCGTGGTAGGGTGTTTTGATCAACCCATCAGAACGGGCGGTGCCCATGATCTGCATTTCGCAATCCTCTTTGTCGGAGGAGTGTTTAGTACGACCAGGTTAAAATCGTAGAAAAAACATTTTTTGTGTAATCATAGATGGCTAAATTGGAATTATTTCTGAGACGTTGATATTGAAAAATAATCGAAAAGTTTTTTGGCAAATCTTCAACTAATTGGACGATGTGGGTATATTGCGTATCTTTGCGGTGGCGGCTGCCGGGATTGGTCGTAGGAAAGAAAGTATTGGGCTCTGCATTATAATATCGCCAATGGATGTCCAAGCTGTACCGGACGCGTATGGGAAGGGTCGGGATGGAAGCCTGGGCCCCTGTTAAGAAACGATGTCCCCGATAGGTGAAATTACTTCCATCGGTATTTTCATTGTCGTATTGATACCCAACTCGGAAAAAATGTTTGTCTTGGTCTAAGCGAAAGATGTGAGAGAAGCCGACCATCGTGTTATACCCGTCTCTGACATCGGTGGCAAAAAATCTCGGATCGTTATTAGCGGGCTCGTTATAGAATTCTTTGATCTGGTAGCGGAAAATTCCTGTTGTCAGATTTCCCACCGAACCCAGGAGGGGCACATTGAACGTTGGTTCGATAAAAAGGATAGAAAGTGTCGGGTTGTGGCGGCTTAGAAAGGCGGTATTGTCTAAGAGTAGATAGTCAAAAGAATAGTCAAGGCCCACCTGATAGGGTTGTCCGGCGAGCGTCCCACGATAATAGGCGCCTGTACCCACCAAATGATCTTGTGTGTTAAAGCGTGACAAATCATTACCAAAGTTGAAGGTTTGGAAAAACGAATAGTTCACGGTTGATTCTATTTGTCCATGCCGGAGCCAGGAGTAATCAAAGAGTGCCGATACGATAAGGCCCGGCGCTGTTGTATCTCGTTCCCGTAAAGCCTGGATCAATGGTTCACTGTCTTTGTTGGGGTTAATCGCAACATTATCATCATATACTCCGCCGAAGTTAAATTGGGCTCGAAATCGCTTTTTCTCTTGAGTGGGTTTTCGTCCTGTGAGGAGTGAATCGCGAAGCTGAATGGCTCCTTGCGTAAGCGGTGAGACCGCTTCCGCTTCAAGGGCCACATCCAATTCACGGACAGCTTCTTCGGGTAGCCCTAGGGTCCCCAGAATCAACCCACGATAAAAGAGGGTGAGTTGTTGGATGTCAGGGTCGATTGATTTGTTCATGTTCAATGCCGCAAGGGCTTGGGCATAGTCTTGTTCCCTGAACCGAAGGAATCCAACATAAAACCCCAGATTGGGCAATAGAGGCTGCTGTTCGTACACCTCGAATAACAATGGGGCAGCCTTATCATATTCATGAAGAGAAAAATAGGCGACGCCCAGTTGTAATCGTATGAAAAGATCCTGGGGACGTTGCGTTTGGGCTTGTTGAAGATGGGGGATGGCTTCTCGCGGTTGTTCCAGCGCCAGGTGTGTCAGGCCTAGGTAATACAAAACCCGTGAATTTTCAGGGTCGCGAACTCGGGCGTCCTGAAGCAGGGAAAGGGCCTCTCGATATTTTTTATCGTCGTAAGCAATTGTAGCTTGAGCCAGAAGTATCTCTGCTTCTCCCTGCTGGGCATAGGCCGAACTTGAAGCCAGCCATAATATGGAGACTAATACAAGGGAGGAAAAAGGGATAACCGCTTTACCAAATATTCTATTCCGTGAACCGTGAATGACCGGTGTCTGCTTTTTCATAGAGATATTCCTTAATTAATGCAGCCACATTTTAAAAGGAACTTACGGTTTACTGAGATTTTGAAATTTTGTCAAGAAATTACGTACAGACAAAGATCCATGCTATGGGAAGGCTCTCCATGGTTTAAAGAAACAGAGTCGTCAATTTTTATGCAAAGAGGTAGCCACGGCAAATGTATGCTCTTGGATCCTTTAAGTAGGTGTGTGTTGCCAAGTCTCGTGATTGCCTTGCAGGGTCTGAGTGAGCCTAGAGTTCGATTAAAATAGAGGACAGAATAACTAGAGGGGCCGTAGAGCGGTTGATAATGTATACAAAAAGATACCAAGTGTATCCATTTAGATACGAAGTTGATTTCTGAATTAGCCTTGGTGGCCTCAGGGTTAAAGGGAAGCTGTGTTGTTTAGAAGGAACAGGAAGTCGGATGAGAGCTGTCTGGGAGGATGAGATTAGAGCACCAGGGGTTGCTCATAAAGGGTCCGTCATTCTACGAACTGGCAGAAATCGGGAAAGCGATGTGTTGGCTTTTCAGGAAGGTCTGGCCGAAGACCATCGGACAATAATCATGGGGGTTTGATGGCCGGTGTTTTATTGATTAGGTCTTGCTGTGGCATTATTAATGCTTTTATTTATGCTTCATTAGGTGAGTTGATAAGACATGGAGAGGGATGAATTTGAAATCTTTTGAAAAGTATTGACTTTTTTCTCTTTTAAGAAAAGAATGGGCTTGAAAAAATTGGCAGGAGTGTACACGGTAGATCGTCAAGGGGTAGGAAATTTTTCTGGATGAGACTTCTTCGACTGAAACGTCAAAGAGTTTTCCATTTAATATGTTGGGTGTTAATTTTTATCCATTTAGGATGGAGTCAAATGGTTCTTGCGAAAAGTCTCTATGATGCAGGAATGTCGGTTGGGCTTGTATCTAATAAAATGGGGCGAGCAACCGTTATTCGTGAAGGTGTCATGGATGAGAGTAATATTTTAAAGTTTAAGGAGCAGCTGATTTATGGAGATCGGGTCAAAACCGGTCAAAATTCGATGTTGTCAATGTTGTTAGAAAATGAAACGTTAGTCTCCATGCAGGAATTCTCGGAGATAAAAATAGCTCAAGAGTCAGATTTTTTACGAATTGTGCATCTTCTGGATGGGCAAGTCTGTGTATCCACAAAAAAAGATGGGAATCCGGTTGCCATTAAGGCTCCAACGGTCATGGTGACCGTTCAGCCGGGCTCTATGGTCAGCGTCAATGTTCAGCAAGATAATAACGAAGGCAAGTCTCCTTCTCCCTTGCCTTCTCAAGCTTCCCTGGTTTTAACCTCGGCAGACTCTCGGCTTCCTTCCCGTCATCCATCATTTAGCGTTGCAGAGCAGTCGAGCGGAAATAATATCCTTACCAAGGTGCACGCCCATGAGGGCAGTGCCTCTCTCGTGAGTCAGCAGGTAAAAAAAGTCAAAGTTGATCTTGTACAGAAACAGGAAGTTCGGGTTGTCGGTTACGAGATTGGGGTTCCGTATCAAGGCCCCGATGTCCCCTGTCAAGTTCAGGACATTCAAAAGGTTCCTCAGCATACCGCTACTCCCAAAGAAACCGAAGAAGGTATCGTGGGTGATCAACAGTTACAAGCGAACCACCTCGTGGCACTTTTGATTCCGCCGTATAAATATGAGACTGGTCCGCAGCTGGCGGCTCCTCCTCAAGATCCCGTTCTATTGCCCGGAGACGATCCGAATTTTGATAACGGAGGGAGTGTGGAGCCAGCTTCTCCAGGTTTGCCGGTGGTTGATGTGTCCAATACGGTAGCTAATTTTGAAGAGCCATTTTTGGTTGGACGCCCGGGCGTTGAAGCCGTCAATGGGCCTCCGTTTATTTTTCCTGTTTCCAATTTTTCAGGAAACATGTCTGAGATCGATCCTTCAGATCTTTTTGGAGATCTCCCTCCGCAAGTGGCATCGAGTCTTTTATCTTTTTTTGAGAATCCGGAAGCTCCGGGAACGCTTATGGCAGGCGTCCGGGTAGCGGGGAATGAAGGTGCTCCCGCGAATGTGGCCGGGGGGCTTCTCTTGCAAAATTCCACGGTGACGACACCCGTGGATTTCGCCATTATTGGCGAAAGTGGCAGTAGCTTGCCAGCCTTTGTTCAAATATCAGGGGCATTGCTCGAATTACAGGATAGTCAATTCGACACGACCTCAACATTTCTTTCTCTCCGTAATGGCAATTTTACGGATGCCGGTTCTTCCAAGCCTGTGGTTTTGGCTCAAGGAGATTCTCGCTTTAGGGTTGGCCAAAACTTTCTATCGACAAATCCCAGTACGATGGAGATTTCCCATAGCCTTCTCCACCTTTCGGATGGGGCTTTCGGTGAAATCGTTGGAGATTTAGTTGATTTGCAATCCAGCTCACTTGATGCCTCTGGTGCCGCTGAAGCCCTCGTTCGAGTGGAACGGGAAAGTTTGCTGAGGGTCGATGGAAATTTTGTGCGGGCCGATCAAGGGAAATTGGATGTAGCGAATGGGTTGCTTGAGGCCACAAACAGTGAAGTGATGGTAGGCGAAAATTTTCTCTCATTAGAGGGAGGATCCGTGGTAACCAACGGGATCGGAGCTTTACTCGATATTCAAGGAGGCCAATTCGGCGTGGAAGGAAGCCTTTTGACAGCGGATAATTCCCAGGCTCATTCAGCTGGATTAGTTCGTGCCGCTTCTGGAAGTGTCCTGACGGTGTCGGACTATTTAGTGGCGTTGAGTAATAATGGCGGTCTGACAATGAATGGGGCGCCGGTTGTGAATTTGACTGACAGTACTTTATTGGCGCGAGGAATTTTGAGTGTGACCAATCAGACAGTGCCGACTCCATTAGTAGAAAGGTTAGTTGAGTTGGATTCAACGAGTACGTTGACCCTGAGCCAGGCGGTTATTCGCGCAAGAAATTCGACGGGACTGGATTTGGACTTGGAGACCGTGCTTCCCTTTGCGAGTGGTCTGACCGGCGACGGGGTGGTCATGTTGTTGGAGAATAGTGAGATGTTGGTAGCTGGAGACATTATTTCAGCAAATGGCACCGCAGAGACGGTGGTCGGAGGCGGTGTGGTGAGAGCGGCCAATGATAGTGTTCTTACGATTCAGGGTTATGTCGCCGCGTTGTTCAACCAAGCCAGTTTAACGACGAATGGTGTGCCAGTAGTGGATTTGCAAGACAGTACATTGACCACACGGGGACTTTTGAAGGTGACAAACCAAGCGGTCCCGACGAATCTGGTTGGTGGTTTGGTGAACGTGAGCCAAGGCAGTCAATTACAGATTACCGAGGCTGTCATCCAAGTGATGGATGGAGTGGGGAGTCCGCTGAACTTGGCGTCCCTCCTGGACTTTGGCCCTTACCTCACGAATAACGGATTCGTTGCGTTATTAGACAATAGTGAGGTGATGGTCGAGGGCGATCTCATGGAAGCCACGGGGACTCTGGCCGCCTTGCCCGGCGCAGGATTATTGCGAGCCACAAATGGCAGTACCTTAGTCGTTAATGGCTATGTCGCGGTGTTGAGTCAGAATGGCAATCTGGAAACCAACGAAGTACCTGTTGTGTCCTTGGTTGATAGTGCTCTTATCGCCAATGGGTTGGTGCGAATACGAGAACAAAGTAATGTGCCGCTGGCGCTGGTGGATGAGCTGATCGTTGAAGAGGGATCCAGTACCGTTAGTTTGAAAGAAGCCGTAGTAAAAGTCGAAATGTCCCATGTGAGTTTTTTGGGGGAAATTCCCGGTCTTCGGTTTGACGCCCCCTTTGGGCTTTTGGCGGAACAAAGTGATATAGAAGTGGTTCTTGTTGCTCCCTTGGAGTCAGGATTGATTGATAACGTGCGTTTGGTTGATAGCTCCCTTACAGCATTGGTGCGATGGGAATTCGGTCCAACCATTCGAAATACCGAAATTGATCTTATCCAATTAGATGGCTACAACCCCTTCGGAGTCAATGTGATTCAAGAGGAAGGCAGTCTGTTGGTGACTGAAATTTCTGGGATGGAGATTAGCGGGTCGCAAGGAATAACGCTCAGCGGTATACCAGAATTTTTAGAAGGCAGTCTGGCCCACATTGATAGGGTGGATATCACAGATCTCGCTGAAGTAACGCTTGGTGTTATGGATCTGGTTGTGGCGAATGGATCTGTCACGAAAGTATCAGAGCAGATCCAGGTCCGTGGTGGAAGTGCTCTAACTATTCCAGGGTATGTGGCCGCCGTGGAAAATGGTGGCACCTTGATGATGGACCAACCTCCATTGGCTCTGGTAGACAGTTCCTTTACGGCTGACGGTTTACTCCGTGTTCGGGACCACCATAGCGTCCCTGTCGCGATCCTAGGGCAATTAGTGCTGATGAATGAAGGGAGTACAGTCAGTCTTTCTGAGGCTGTGGTCAGAGTGGAACACTCCCAGGTAGATTTCCTCGGCGAGCTGCCCTTTCGTCAAATGGGGGCGCCCGTCGGGCTTCTTGCTGAGGAAAGTACCATTACTCTCACTACCAATGAGGAAGAGGTTTTTCTCGATGATCTCAACCTAATGAGTAGTCAGTTGTTTGTTCAAGGGAGCGGGGATGCAGTATGGGAAATCACGGAACCAGGCTCTCATGATCTTCATTTTCCTGACCCCGAAAATACTAGTGGATTTCCCATTATCACGTTAGGGGACAATGTTATCCAAGACTCTACTAGCATTATTGAGGCCCTGCCTGGAGGGCCTATCCTTGTTCGGGTGCGTGATACCATTGATGGAGTGGTCGAATTATCGGGAGCGCTGGCATTTTTGGAAGGGGATTTGCCAGACATTCAAGGAGTTGAGGTGCAGAATAGCACTGTGCGTTTTGACGATGGGGAAAATGCCCTAGGAGGTCTGGTGGAAGTAGAAGAGGAATCGGTGACAGTGGTCAATCAGATTCAGGCCAACGACAGCAGCACGTTGAACGTTCCAGGATTTGTGGCGGCAATAGCCGGAAAGGGAACATTGAGCATTGAACAGCCGCCATTAGCTCTTGATGATAGTACATTGGCAGCTGCCGGGCTCCTGACGATTGGCCCAGATGTAAACGTTTCGACTCCTTTCTTGTCTCAGTTAGTCTCCGTAAAAGGGGCCAGTTCCATCCAGATTGAAAATGCCCTCGTGGAAGTTAATGGGTTAAAAGGTGATGCCCAGTTGAGGAGCCAGGGGTCGTTGCTCCCAGGCTCGGACACACTGGTTTCAGCCTTAGACTTTGGCCCTGATGGCAAAGTCCTGCGAATAAATGACGGGAAGGTCTTTGTTCATGGGAATGTTGTTGAGTTGGTGAACATCGATTTATCGGTGCCAGGCGGGGTGTTGGAAGCTACGACCAATGCAGAGGTGACGGTTGACGAATATGTCGTTTCGTTGGCAGGAGGTTCTGATTTTTCGACAGGATCTTCTCCCTTAGTGCGTTTGGTTGATAGTGATCTTACGTTAGGGGGATTTCTCAATTTAAATGCTGGACAGGAGTTTAATGGGAATGGCCAAACCGGTGGGTTTGCCACCATTCTTGGTAGCAGTGCGTTACGGTCTACTGATGCCTTGATTCGGGTGGCCGATGACAGTTCCTTCTCCAATTCTCTTGATTTAATTCGCGGGCAGTCCCCAGCAATTGCTGCGTTAACCCTCGCTGCAACCGCACCCATGGTGTTGGTGGAATCGAGTTCCCTCGCAATTGGTGGTGATCTATTGGAGTGGTCAGGCGGTTCACTCGCTGCTCCTGGGGGATTGTTAGAAGTCAATGAGAGTCAAATAGCCAATGGACAGAATATCCAAATTTCTGATTATCTCGCCCATATTCGCAATAGTTCTTTTATCAATGTCGGGAGTACACCACTTTTAACGTTAAATAATAGCGAAGCCACTATTGGCGGGATCTTACGTTTAGGCAACTCCCAAACCTGGACGGTGGAAACTATCAAAGATCTTCTCGCTCTTAATGGGTTAAGCCAACTTACGACAACAAATGCCTTAGTTCGTGTGGAGGAAGCGAGTACCTTGACCAGCTTAGGCACATTCCTAGAAGGAGAAAGCATCGATGTGTCCAGGCTTTCTTTAACGGAAACCCATCCTCTCGTTCTTGTTAACGGAAGTTCCGCAAATTTTTCCGGAAATATCGTTTCCGTCGGGACAGAGGATTTAAAGGCTCCCGGGGGCATCCTTCGGGTGAATAACAGTCCTTCGGGGACTCGGGTATCAGTTTCCGATTTTGTCGTGGCTTTGAACAAAACCGGAACCATAGACTTGCAAACGGATTTGTTACCTGTTCCCTTCAATCAACCCTCAACCCCGTTAGTGCACCTTGATAGTGGAAATTTAGAAGCTCCTGGGATGTTTAAGGTGAATTACGAGGGGAGAGCCTCTTCACAAAAAATGACGATTCAAGGGACAATTGCGTTGTTTTCCCGCAATGGTTTGTTAGATATTCCCGAGAGCAGGGAAGAAGGCTCATTAGTAGAATTAGTGAATACAGAATTAAATATCATTAGCCTTGTCCGGTTTAATCACCAAACGGATTCGCAAACCATACCTATGGATCCATGGATTTCCCTTGAATCAAGTACCTTGGCCAATCAAGTAGCAGTAAACAGTTTGGTTCGTGTGGAAAATCAGAGTGATTTGACCTTTGGGGGGAATTTTACCGACCGTTTGGTTGAAACTGAATCAGATATTTCATTCCTTAATATCAATGGCCTCCTAGGGGTAGAAAATAGTCAGGTGACGATAGGGGGAGATTTGCTCCATTTTACTCAAGGAAATACTCTGGATCTTACCAATTGGCTTTTAAGTGTCGCCGACCGGAGTCATGTGGTCGTGAACAGCCAATTAGCCTTCGTTTCGGGAGGTGGTCGACTCGAAAGTCAGACGTCTCTTGTCAGCATATCCAGCAGCCAACTAGACGTTTTGGGTTCAGAGGCGACGTTTGAGGTATTGGGACGTGCTGGTTCCGATGGTATACCCGGAGGGTTTGCCCAGAACGGGGACCCAGGAGGTATCGGAGGTGTAGGAACATTACGAATTCTTAATTCATCCGATGCTCCATCAAATCTGATTGGTGGATTTAATAGTGAATTCAATTTTAGCGGGTCATTGGTTCATTTACAGGGGGGAGATGGCGGTCTTGGTGGTGGTGGGGGTAGTAGAGGGCCCGTGGCCTTTGGTTCGGGGATAGTAGGCGGGCGTGGAGGCGATGGGGGAGAGGCTTCTCTGCGCACAGGGGATAGATTTGGTATCCGAACAGGAATTGGAGATTTGATCCAGTTGTTCAGTCAATCGACCATCAGTGCAACTACCGAGGATCCTTTCATACAAATTATCGGGGGAGCAGGTGGGAATGGGGGAGCGGGGTTTTCTTTGAGTGGAGATGGGGGCGATGGCGGCAATGGCGGAACGTCCATCTTGGAAACCTTCCAAGGAGGACTCATTTTTCTCGATGACGGCAATCTATCCTTAAATGGACAGATTGTCCAATTGGTCGGTGGAAATGGAGGAATCGGTGGTGTGGCTGGAGCACAAATTGTCTCGAGTCCACCAGAAGCTGGTTGGGGTGGCCCTGGGGGAGCAGCTGTTATTCAATCTAAAGAAACCCTGCTTCAATTAAATTCTGGCAGCGATGTTTCATTGAAAGATATTGCGATCGCTCTAGAGCTTCGTGGCGGATTGGGTGGAGACCGGGGAAGCCTGTCTTTCTTTTCTTCCGCATCTTCCCAGTTTGGCAAAAGCCGGGGAGGAGATGCGATTGTAGGAATTCAAGAGGGTGGCCTGCTGGAATTGAACAATAGCACCTTAATCATAGAAGGAAGTTTTATGGTGGTTCTCGGGGCCCCTGGAGGCATCCTTGGACACAATGGCGATGAAGGCTTGGAATTTATTTGGGATTTAGGCGGGAAAGCCGAACTGCATGCCCAGTCAACCTTGTTTGAAATTTCCGATAATTCTACTTTGGATATACAGGGCACAGGTTTGGCTCTAGGGGGTGGTATTTTTGGTGAAGCATTCGCTGATAGCGCTCCGGCTTTTCTTTCGGTAGCGAATGGCCAATTGTTGGACAGTATCAAAAGTACGGTGAAATTTTCCGGAAATTTTCTCAGCCTAGGGAGTAATCCAGTCAGGACTCTGGTCGCCTCGGCGAATGGTGGGCAGGTTTTGGTTTCTTCAGACAATCAATTGTTGGCGAACGGCTATTTGTTGGAGCTGTCTGCAACATCATTTACCGTAGGAGGAAGTATTTTAAACCTTAATGACACCCTTGTCGCCGGAACTGCAACAGGAAGTGGTTTGTCAGGAGTTCTTCATGCGATCGATGAAAGCATCGTTGATGTTGGTGGGAATGTCGTTCGCTTGGGACGGGGAAGTCGATTGGGAAGCCGAATGATCGATGAAAAGTTAATTCAGGCCACTCGACCACTCATTGCGTTGACCCATAGCAACATGACCACTGGAACTGTCTTTAGAATTTCCGGTCAATCGATGTTTAATGCCGAACTGCAAGGGGTGTTGCCCAACGACGCCCTTGTGTCCTTAGATGCCAGCACCTTGACGATTAATGGTTCTCTCGTTGGACTTGAGGGGTTTGGTAGTTCCGTCGCGGTTTCGGGGAATTTAGTTTCTTTGACCAATGGAAGTACCTTAACCATTAACAATGGCTTTCTGGTCTCAGCTTTGAAAGGTGGGACCTTTACCCTAACCGATGGTTTTTTGGTGAACTTTGGGTCTGGGGCCAATGCGTTTAATATTAACAATGGTGCTCAGAAGACGATCGATACCCAGTTTCCTGATCTTCCCGTGAGTCTTCTGGGAAATGCAACTATCGGGAGCACCAACCGGAATAATATCCGGGTTGCACCAGGTTTTGATCCTTTTAGTGTTTCCGGGAATCCTGCGGCTAACGGTGGGGCACTTTTGGAGGTGGATGGAAATAGTACGATTTGTCTTGGCGCTGCATGTTCATCATTTCCCAACCCCACTCAGTCCGTCGATTAATGAAAAGAGGTTATTACATGAGAATTTGGTTGTTTTTCTTCCCCATTTTAATGGCAAATTGGGTTTTTGGTCCAACGATTACGAATAGTCAAGCTTCTTCTCCCACTACGAAAGATTCCATAGTCCAACATTTAGAATTTTTGGGGTATGAATGCAAGCAGTTGAACCAAGGTATCAAGGTCACGCATGACTCTAAGCTTGGGTTTCTGATCGTGATATTGAAGGATGGGCTGATGGCCCAATCTGCCTTTGCAGGAATTCAGACCAAATCAAGTTCTAAAGCCAAAAATAAAGCTGATGGGGCGAGATTCTCGGAAATCAATCAACTGAATGCTCAGTCTACGATCTCTAGATTTTTTTGGTCGTCCTCTGGAGAACTTGTGATGCGGGCTTCAATGTTGGGTCATTACGACAAAAATCGTTTTTATACTTTTATGGAGGCCTGGGAAAAGGATGGGGAGACTCTTGGGGGCAACTATGCCAAGCTCAAGCGGTTTTTGAAGTAAAACGGGGCTGGGGTTGTGAACTTCTATAGGGGGCGAATTGATATTGCCACTCACATGGTAGAATCTGAGTAGCCCTTTGTTTTGCAACACGTGTTGTAAGTCTTTTCCTATGATACCTCCTTTTCCGTCAAAATGTGATGGTTTCATCGAATACCCAGTCTAAAATTTCGCGATCTTTACTCCCGGTTTACAAAAAATCTGTCTTCGTCTGGTGTTTTGTCTTTTTTGTTGTTGGGTGTTCTCAATCTACTCCCCTTTCTTTCCAACAATCTTCCCCTGGGATTGCAGAGAACTCTCTTATCCCCTTTCCACTTGAACCCCAGTTGAAATTGGAAACTGGTCAACATTTAGGGAGGATCAATCGCCTTGGGCTTGATGTCCAATCAAGGTGGTTAGTGACCGGTTCCCATGATAAAACGGTTCGGATATGGGATATCCAGCATAAAAAATTGACTAATACATACCGTCCTCCACTTGGTCCTTCCCAGGAAGGTGAAATTCGGGCTGTGGCCATTTCCCCGGACGGCGATATGATTGCTTGTGCGGGATGGACAGGAGAAGCCTGGGATGGGACATTTTCGGTGTATATTTTTCGACGTGTGACTGGCGCGATGGTTGGGAGAATTTCATCTCTTCCTTCTACGGTTCAGGATTTAGCCATTTCCCCGGATGGCAGGCTTTTAGCTGTCGGGCTCTATGGGCAGAACGGGGTGCGTGTGTATCGTTTTTCGGATCTTTCTCCAATCATGACGGATCGCGGGTATTTACCATTTAGTTCGGTCTATGGATTGGCTTTCGATCGAAACAATCGGCTGGTCACGGCTTCCTATGATGGCTACATTCGCCTCTATGATGAGGATCTACAATTAGTAAGTAAACGTCGAGCCCCTGGAGGGAGACACCCTTACGATGTTGCTTTTTCACCCGATGGGGAAGTCATAGCGGTCGGCTATCAGGATTCTGATGCTGTCTCCCTTCTTTCTGGTGATACTCTTGAGCCAGAATCTGAGCAACCTGAGTACTCTCCCGTACCCCACGGAAGCTTTAGTACTGTTTGTTGGTCGGAAAATGGTGCGTATTTGTACGCTGGGGGAACCGCCCGTGGAGAACAGGGCATTATTGTCCGAAAATGGGACCGGAAAGGAAAAGGGTCTTTCCTGGATAGCTTTCCCACCGATAATTCGATTTTAGATTTGGCCCCCCTCGATGAGGATAAGGTTATTTATGGAGATGCCAATGGACGATGGGGAATAGTTCATCATGAATCCTCGGTTTTTCATTCTCGCCAGCCCATACTTGATTTTCGAGATACTCATGGTCATCTGTTGATTTCTTCCGATGCCTCAATGCTTCAAGTGGTTTTTCCCTCAACATTTCGCCAAACCTTACATTTTAATATTCCTCAGCGTGTGTTGTATGTTAATCCAAAGGAACGGGATCTTTGGGCGCCCATTGTGCAGACTCCAAAGGTACAGGTTGAAAATTGGCAAAACCTTTCAACTCCTACCATCAATCAGGAGATACTTCGACTGGATCCGAATGAGGTCAGTCGGAGTTTCTCTATTTCGCCAGATGAACAGCATGTAATTTTTGGCTCCTCCTGGGCATTACGGTTGGTTGATAAAAAGGGGAAGATAATTTGGAAAGTGTCCGTTCCCGGTGATGTCTGGGCGGTGAATATATCTAGAGATGGAAAAGTTGCTGTTGCAGCTTTGGGAGATGGGACAATTCGCTGGTTTCGGCTAAACGATGGGAAAGAACTTCTGAGTCTTTTTATATTTCAGGAATCCAAAGAGTATCAATGGATATTATGGTCATCATCAGGATATTACGATGCCGCTCCAGGAGGAGAACATCTTCTTATCTGGAACAAAAATTACGGTCCTAATCAGGCAGCGGATGCATTTTCTGTGTCTCATTTTCGGGCAATCAGGTATCGTCCTGATGTCATTGCAAAAGTCCTCGATACGTGGGATGAAGATTTAGCGATTCGATTAGCCAATATTCACAAAAGTCGAATCACTATTCCCTATAAGCTATCCCCCATTCAACAAAACCTGTTGAACAGCCAGTTTAAGAAACTCGATGCCTTAACGACTCTTAAAAAGGGAAATAGCCTTTCGAGTGAAAGTGAGAATTTGCAACTGTTCCCTCCTCGGATAATCATTTTGACCCCTTCGATTCCGATTAAATCCGGCCCTACGGACATTCGAGTGGTCTTTTCAGTGTGGACTCCGAAAAAGACTCCCCTCACTTCTCTTGAAGCCTTTGTTAATGATGAGTTAATTAGTTCCCTTCGGGATATCCCCCTCGTTGGGGAAACTGCTGAAGGTTGGCCGATATTTGAACTCCATGTGCCTGTTCAAGAGACAAGTCAATTCCTTTCCATCGTGGCGGCCCATCACAATGGTGTGAGTGCGTCCAAGGAAATTCCGATTGAAATTGAGACCTTGGGTGTGTATGAGGGTTTTGAGAACAAACCAAATCTATTTGTGGTAGCTGTGGGGGTGGATCAATACCCTGATGAAAAGATGTCCTTGCCTTTTTCTGTCGCCGATGCCAGATGGATAGAGTCGATATGTAAAACATTATCTGGACCGGTCTTTGCCAATGTTCAAACGAAACTTCTTCTTAATGAACAAGTTTCTCAACAATCTTTGCTGCGAGAATTGGATTGGTTGGATCGCGTTACCACAGAAAATGATGTAGCTTTCATATTTTTTTCGGGCCACTCTGTGGTCAATGAATCAGGGTATTCGTACTTCCTTCCCTCTGGTGGAGATTTAAAGCATCTAAAGCAAACAGGTCTATCTTTTTCTGTCATCGGAAATACTCTTCGTTCCATCGCTGGGAGAAAGGTCGTTTTCGCCGATGTTTGTCATCAAAATACCCCCGTGGGAGTCGTGGGTTGTAATTCCGCGCTTCACTATTTAGCGAAAGATGGAGTCAGTGCTGGTGAAAATTCGGTCGTGGTATTTTCAACTGCAAATCAGGGGCGGACTGTACTAGGCTCTGGTTGGGAAAATGGCGCTTTGATCCTTGCCCTTCAACAAGAATTAAAGGAAACATCCAAGGCGTCCAATATTATTTGGGCTGGTGAACTCCAAGGTATCCTACGCGAGAGAATTCGTGTGCTCACCCGTGGATATCAATCCCCGACGGTCCTTCAGTCATCTTATTTTGAAGATTTCCCTATTTTAGCTTTAGGGCAAGGAAAATCAGATGCAAGGGAATATAAAAAAGGTCAGGGACCAACGTCTCCTGTTTCTATTCCCTTAGAGAAATTGCCTCCCGTTATCACTATTATATCTCCTGATAATTATCAGGCAATTACCTCTCCCACAGTTCGTTTGCAGTATATGATACGGAACCCTTCATCTGAGCCCATTATCGACTTGAAAGTTTTGTTCAACGGAAAACCTATACCCCAAAAACGTGGTATTCAGGTTGGCCTGAAAGCCACATCGCTGGGAACCATGCAAGAAATTCACTTAAACGTTCCCGAGGAAGACGTAAAAATTACCCTGTTGGCGAAGACGCAATGGGCCACCAGCGAACCAGCGACCATCCACCTCATCTGGTCCGGTCCCGCCTCTCCCAAGGAGACTCCTAAACCGAAATTGTTTGCCTTAGCGGTGGGAATTAGTCAGTATGAGGACCCTGTGTTGAACCTGGAATATGCAGCTAAAGATGCTTTTGAATTTTCTGCATTTCTTGAACAGCAGAAGGGCGGTCTTTATAAAAACGTTATTTTGAAAAGAATCGTAGATGTGGCGGCTACGAAAGAAAGTATCCTGCAGGCCTTTGAAATTTTAGAACAGAATACTACTGCTAATGATGTGGCCATTATCTTTCTCGCAGGACATGGTGTGAACGATAAAGGCGGCATTTACTATTTTCTTCCACATCAGGCCGATACCTCACGATTGCGGGAAACCGCAATAGCATTTTCCGAAATTCAGGAAACGCTCTCCGCTATCAAGGGCAAAACTCTATTATTTGTGGATACTTGCCATGCGGGAAATATCATGGGGGTGAGACGAGGAGTTCCTGATATTAATGCCTTTATTAGCGAATTGACTCGAGCTGAAAATGGAGCCATTGTATTTGCCGCTTCTACCGGGCGTCAGTATTCACAAGAAAGCGAGGAGTGGGGCAATGGAGCATTTACAGAAGCATTGCTCGAAGGGTTAAATGGCAAGGCAGACATTTTGAATAAGGGGGCAATAACGGTTAATATGTTGCGGCTCTTTCTTTCTGAAAGAGTAAAGGAACTGACCAAGGGGAAGCAGACTCCCACCACGATTTCCCCTCATACCATACCTGATTTTCCCTTTGTTCTCGTTCCCTCATGATCTGACCCCAGTGTTAAATTTTGTTTGGGACATTTAATCTTTATCCTTTTTTATGTCCCAAATCTTCTCACGTTCCTCAAAATTTCCAAGCCAGCATCAATCCACGAGGGATACCTAACAGCATTATGAAGCAAAAGTTACTTATTTCTTATTCTTGTACAGACTTGAAGAAACAGGGATTCCAATTCTTTTATCGAAATCCCTTTCTCATATCCTCAGTCTCTCCAATCAATTGGTCATGGCTCAAATTTTTCTAATCGCATGTCTCAAATGAATTTTCTAGGCAGTAAGGAATTCCCAGATTTTATGGCCACACATCAGAAGATTCAACATGGTTTATTAGGATCCTAGTCTCAGTTTTATGGTCGGCATCCAAATCCAGGGGCTATTTATTCCAGTAATCGCAGCCAATTCGGGTACTGTCGACACAGGAACCATATTTCTCACCAAACGCTTTGATGACTAACCCTGAGGGGTATTTAAAGATATCACTGGTCTTGCTAAAAATGTCTTTGATGCCTACTATCATAAATGGATCTGTAGAAGATCCGAAGAGGCTGTTCGCCGCATTCCCCGCTTTTCTTGAGGGCATTCATTGATCACTCGAAACTAAAGTGCTTTCAATAAGACGTCCTAAATACGCCCGTAGGCTATTAATCACATTTTCTTGTTTACACCGTTTAATTCTGGCCATCCCTCCGCTGCCTCACACAGGTCTTCGGGTGAACTCGGAGCCCAAAGCACCATTGGTAGAATTGCCCCGTTAGTTGGTAGAAATTGTCTGCTGCCCATTCAAAATTATTGACCTTCTACTCAAAGAGTGGGTATCTTTCTTCCTATTACATTAAATAGCCACGTACTCCTTGATTGTAAAGGTAATTTGATTGTGCCAATCCTCTTTAAATCCCGTTGGGGACACCATGACTGAAGCCGCTGAATGATCATTCAGCGGCTTTTGTGTTTTGGGAAGATAAAGGAGTCTGGGTGACCCCTACCTTCACAAGGTGGGAATAGTTGGATATGGTAAACAAAGACATCGTGCATTCATACATCATTTTTTCTTTCTTGTGGGGGCATCCATGATGCGATTATTGGTCATGACAATGTTGGGGGTGTTCATGGTCCTGAACCCGGCTTTTGGGCAGTTCGACGGTGGGCAAAATGCCGGACCGGGAGAAGGATGGCTCGATGCCCCGTTAGAGGATGATGGGCCCTTGGGGTCGATGATATTAATCCCGGAGGGAGAATTTCTGATGGGAGATAATGATGGTCCCAGGAATGAACGGCCGGAACATACGATTTGGCTAGATGCCTATCATATCGATCGGTATGAAGTGACCATGGGTGAATACCAAAAACTCTTGGATGAAGACTACAGTATTGAACCCCCCCCGTTATGGAATGATGGGGTCGCCGTTGGAAAAGATGGCAATCGGCCAGCCGTAGGAATTACCTGGAATGCAGCCAATCGGTATTGCCAATGGGTGAAGAAACGGTTACCCACTGAAGCCGAATGGGAAAAAGCCGCTCGGGGTACTGACGGAAGGCGGTATCCCTGGGGCCATATGCAACCATTCGTCGATATCGCCAATTACAACCAAGGCACGACAGGATGGGTGAGTTATAAGATTACGTTAGCTCCGGTTATCAGCGGAACCAGGGGCATGAGCATTCGGCATGGGCTCAAGCAGGGCGGAAAGAGTTTTTACGGACTGTATCATATGGCCGGAAACGCTACCGAATGGGTGAGTGACTGGTATGACCGTTACTATTACGAAGACACTCCCGATAAAAACCCACCGGGGCCGGAAGAAGGAGAATATAAGGTTTTGCGGGGAGGATCTTGGGAAGATGTTCCTGCAGACTTACGGGTTACGGCTCGATCCAAGGCGGAAGTAGACTTTCAAGACCTCACGACAGGGTTTCGATGTGCCAAGGATGCGAAGTAACTTCGACTAACCACTGTTCGAGCGGTTAGAGATTGGAGTGGAGGAGGCTGCTCGATTCCCGCAAGGTAGAGTCCACCCCCTCTTCAGACCGCTTCCGTCCATACAGCCACCGAGCGGTTCTTCCACCGACGTTGCGAATCGTATGAGGCACTCCGGCCGGAATAAGAATTTCCTCTCCGACTTCCGGACGGATTTGTTGGCCTTCCATGTCCAGTTCTAATTCACCGGACATGACCATGAACAATTCTTCCGTATCAGACGTGCTGTCTTTCCATTCACGCCCGGCATGATCGATCCAGAGGCCGCATGAAAACCCCCTGGCCTGCCAGTCTTTCGCCACTTCCGCACGTTCAATCGATTTCGGTGGTTGAGTCATCTCCCAGATCTCCATTTCAAGAGTAGACGTTCTCGGCTTTGTGGAGGGGGAATTTCACCTGTGCCGGAAAACGCAAGCATACCTGTTCTCTTGAGTCATTTTCCATCATAAAATTTAAGAACAGCCGTTGGTCGAACCACAATTATCGCATTTTAAGCAGGTTCCGTTTCTCACCATCTTAAATTGTTTGCACTCAGGACACGGGTCTCCTTCGTACCCCTTTTGTCGAGCTTCTTGCACCTCGGTCATGGTCACGGTTTCGCGCTGAATGTGAAGCTTCCGAGAGACTTTCGTCGAACCGCCATTTTCCCCAATCCCATTTCCCGCAGACTTTCGCGAGGGAAAGACTTCCGGGCTGATGGAAGTAGAGCCGGTGGAGACGGATCGAGGATCTACCAAATCGTCCTCATCTTCCTCGTCCGGATCGGATTCCTTTTTGAGGGCATCAACCCGCAGATCTTCCGGGCTGACCTGTTTCAGCTCATTCTTGTCCAGGTAGGTAATCGCCAGCTCACGGAAAATGTAGTCGATGATGGATGTGGACATCTTGATGTGGTTGTTGAGTCCGACCACGCCGTTCGGTTCAAACCGGGTAAAGAGGAAGGCATCCACGAATTCTTCCAACGGGACGCCATGTTGGAGGCCGAGAGAAATGGCAATCGCAAAGCAATTCATCAGGCTCCTGAAAGCAGCCCCTTCCTTATGCATGTCGAGAAAGATTTCCCCAAGCGTGCCGTCTTCATATTCCCCGGTTCGGAGGTAAATTTTATGTCCTCCCACGATGGCTTTTTGAGTGTAGCCCCCACGACGGGTGGGGAGGGGCCGGCGTTTGGCCAGATACCGGACGAGCACACGAGAGGCCGCTTGTTTGGCAGCCGACACCACCTGGTCGTTTTGGGTGGATAGGGCGTCATCGCGGTCGCTGACACTGTTGAGCGGTTGGCTGAGTTTGGAGCCGTCCCGATAGAGGGCAATGGCTTTAAGCATGGACGTCCAGCCGGTCATATAGGCATCCTTCACCGATTCGACTGACGCATCCGAGGGCATATTAATGGTTTTGCTGATGGCGCCACTGATGAAAGGTTGGGCCGCAGCCATCATACGAATGTGAGCGGAGGGTGCGATAAACCGTTGGCCAAGACGACCACAACGATTGGCACAATCGAAGATGGGAAGATCTTCGTGCTTCAGGTGTGGGGCCCCTTCGATCGTCATGGTGCCACAACAATAATCCGTGGCTGCAAGAATTTCTTCTTGAGTGAACCCAAGAAGGTTGAGGATGTTCAATTGAGGGTCCTGGAGTTCAGCCTCAGACAGCCCCAGGGTGTTTTGGCAGAATTCCTCGCCCAGAGTCCATTTATTAAAGGCAAAGTGGATATCGAATGCGCCATCTAAGGTATGTTCGATGTTTTCCAAAGTCGAACGGTCAAACCCTTTTTCCTTCAGGGTGTCGTGGTTGATGAAGGGCGCGTTTTTCAGCGTCCGAGTGCCCGTCGCATAAGTAATGATATCTTGAATGTGGTTCGAGCTGTATCCAAGATGTCGAAGGGCTGGAGGAAGGCTTTGATTGATGATTTTAAAGTACCCTCCACCGGCCAGTTTTTTGAATTTGACTAAGGCGAAGTCGGGTTCAATCCCTGTCGTATCACAATCCATCACCAATCCGATCGTGCCGGTGGGAGCGATGACGGTGGCTTGGGCATTACGGTACCCATATTGTTCTCCGAGCTCCAAAGCGCGATCCCAGGACCGTTGAGCGGCCTTCAACAGGTCGGCAGGGCATTGATCCGGCTGAATGCCCGACGGGGAGATCGTTAATCCCTCGTATTCATCCGATGGGGCGTTATAGGCCGCACGTTGATGGTTTCGCATGACGCGAAGCATGGATTCCGCATTTCGAGGATAGGCATTAAAAGGCCCGAGTTCTTTGGCTAATTCGGCGGATGTGGCGTACGATTCACCCGTCATGAGAGAGGTGATGGCTCCACACCAGGCTAAGGCTTTTGGGGAGTCGTAGGGAATTCCCATTTTCATCAGGATAGAACCAAGGTTGGCGTAGCCAAGCCCGAGTGTCCGGAAGGAAAAACTTTTTTCAGCGATCGCTCGGCTGGGAAATCCAGCCATCAAGACGCTAATTTCCAACACGATGGTCCATAGACGGACCCCATGTCGAAAACCTTCGATGTCGAATTGTCCCTCGGCGTTAAGGAATCGTCCTAGGTTTAAAGAAGCCAAATTACAGGCGGTGTCGTCCAAGAACATGTATTCACTGCAAGGGTTGGAGGCATTGATCCGTCCGTCTTGAGGACAGGTGTGCCATTCGTTAATGGTGGTGTCATATTGCACACCAGGGTCGGCACAGATCCAGGCGGCCCAGGCAATACGATTCCACAATTCTTGCGCGGGGATGGTTTTACATACGGCTCCGTCGGTTCGTCGGGTCAACGGCCAATCCCCCCCGGCTTTCAGCGTATCGAAAAATCCGTTTGGGATCCGGATGCTATTGTTAGAATTCTGTCCCGAGACGGTTTGATAGGCCTTACTGTCCCAGTTGGTGTCATATTCATGAAAGACGAAGTGTGTGAACCCTTCTTCTGCATAACGGAACATACGTTGAATATAGGGTTCAGGGACGGCGACCTCACGGGCGGCGAGAATGGCCTCTCGTAATGAGGGATTTTCCCGAGGATTGATTTCCACACTCGTCGTGCCGTCCGGTTTGGAAAGATGACAGGCTTTGAGGACATTATTGAGGTGACGGGCACAAATGGTGGATCCCGTGACCATCGCTGCCACTTTTTGTTCCTCGATCACTTTCCAATCGATGAATTCCTCGATATCAGGGTGATCAAGGTCGAGGCAGACCATTTTGGCCGCTCGACGAGTCGTTCCTCCGGATTTAATGGCTCCTGCTGCGCGATCGCCGATCTTAAGGAATGACATGAGGCCGGATGATCGGCCTCCACCAGAGAGGGACTCACCATCGGCCCGAAGTCTGGAAAAGTTTGTTCCCGTTCCAGATCCGTATTTGAACAGGCGGGCTTCACGGACCCACAGATCCATGATGCCGCCTTCATTCACGAGATCATCCGAGATCGATTGAATAAAACAGGCGTGGACTTGCGGGCGTTCATACGCATTTTTGGCCTGTTTGACGCGATGAGTGTTGGGATCAACGTAGTAATGACCCTGGGCGGGACCGGAAAGTCCATAGGCGAAGTGGAGCCCCGTGTTAAACCATTGTGGGGAATTGGGGGCAGCCATCTGCCAGGCCAACATGTAGCTCAACTCGTCTTGAAAGGCTTCGGCGTCTTCCGGGGTATCGAAGTATTGATGGGTTTTTCCCCATTCAGTCCAACACCCGGCCAGACGATGGAAAACCTGTCGGGCATCACGCTCACCTCCCAGGAGAGGGCCGCCTTTATCATTCAGCAGGGGTTTCCCTTGGTCATCGGATTGCGGCACACCAGCCTTTCGGAAGTATTTTTGGGCCAGTATGTCCACGGCCAATTGAGACCAATGCTCCGGGGCCTGGATATTGTCTTGAAAAAACACTGCAGACCCATCGGGGTTCCGAATTTCCGAAGATCGGGTGGAGAAGGGAATGTGTTGATAGGGACTTTCACCTTGCTGAGTAAATCGACGTTCAATTTTCATGAAAGGTCTCCTTTGGAGGACACAGACAAACGGTGAGGTATTCCTTCAGTCACGTTACCAGCCTTACAGCCTGTGAAGAGCCTTGGAAAAAGTGGCCCCTCAGGGTTTTGGAAACAAAAAACCTCACTCAATCGGAGAAGAAATTCTTCCGGATGAGGTTACAGAGTGGGGCGGTTGTTTTGTGATAAGAGTAAGGGCCTGTGAGCCCAAATCGGTGAAAACAGCCTGTCCGCCACGTTCCCCCAAAAACCCCGGTGCATGATTCTTGATGAAAACTGAAGGAATAATAGATGAAAAATAAAGAACCACAATCTATAGAGGATATAAAAAATTGTCAATACTAAATGTTGTGAGAAGCTTTCTGATTTGGGGATTTCTGTGAAAAACTTGTGGGTTGAAAAAAATCAATTTTCATGGGGAGATTAATCCTATTATACCACAGTTATCCACAGCCAGTTTGAGCTAGATTGCCATTTATGCACAAGTGGAACATTGGGATGAAAAAAAATTTTGAGGGGTCACAAAAAACTTGCCCCTTTCCGATGGTGAGAGTGGAGAGGCCAGGTGAGGTGAGGCGGCCAGAAAAATGAAAACACGACCGGAGAGAAATTTTGATTTAGTCGGGTTTTCTGTGTCACCGTATGCTTCTTTCGATGATAAGGATTGGGCCATCATTCGCCCCATGGCCTCATGGGGCATCAATTTCAATGAAGGAGTGTCGCGATGTATGTGTGGAGTAAACGCTTAATCGCAGGATTGCTCGTGTCGTTTGTGGTGTTTCAATGTCTGTTTTGGTTCATGGGCTCCGGAGGGGAAAGTCAATTGCAGGTCCGAACGACACAATGGATTACCATCAACTATGTGCTCTTACTGATTTGGATTTTTGTATGGATGTATGATCAAGCCCGGGTACGGGGGAAAAACGTGTGGGTTTGGTTACTCCCGTTCCTGATATGTCCTCTTCCGACTCTCGGAGTGTTTATCCTTCTCTTACAACGGCGTATAGCCTGAAAAGGTTATCCGATCACCACGCGAGATTTGGCATATCGATAGGGTTTATGCACGGAGGTCGTGACCGCAAACAATCCGATCATCAGAGGCCCGAACCGTCCGAGGAGCATGGAAAGCATCACCATGAGCTTGCCAAAATCAGTCAGGAGGGCGGAAAGGCTGCGCGCGTCTCCGTCCCCCAGGGACATCCCGACGATTCCCATGGCGGAAGTCACCTCAAACATCAGGGATAAAAAGGGTTGTGATTCAGTCGATGTCAGCAACAGGGTCATTCCCGTAATCAAGGCCAGGGCCAGGATGGTCAAACATAAGGCCCGTGTCACCAAATCGGGAGGAATCCGTCGATGGAACACTTCGACGTCGTCATCGCGTCGGAGCAAGCTCCAGATCGTTAAGAATACGATAGCAATCGTCGTGGTTTTAATCCCCCCGGACATGCTGCCGGGCGAACCTCCGATGGCCATGAGCAATAGAAGAAAGTATAAAGTGGGCTCCCGCATATTCCCCAAGTCAATGGTCGTGAATCCGGCCGTGCGTGAGACCGTGTGAAAATAGGAGACGGTCAATGTTTCTCCCACCGAGGCCTGCTGGAAGGTTTTGGGGTTGTTCCACTCCAGTAAAGCGATTCCGAGTGTTCCGACCAGGATAAGGATGACGGTCGTGACCACGACCACTTTCGTGTGTGTTCGGAATCGATAGCGTCGCCCTCGAAGGTTATCCAGTAAATCTTCGAAGACCAAAAACCCGATACTTCCCAGGATGACCAGGACCGTGACGATTCCATTAATCGTCCAATCCGATTGGAAAGAAAGCAGGCTGTCGGAAAAAAGCGCGAACCCGGCATTATTAAAGGCTGAGATGGCATGAAAGATCCCGTAATAAATGGCGGTGTCAAACGGGAAATCTTGCGCAAATCGAAGAGTCAAGAACACCGCCCCGAGCCCTTCCAGGCCGAAGGTGAGTAAGGTAACCAGTTTGACGAAACGGACGAGGCCTTGCATATCCATCGTATTCATGGTTTCGGTGAGCATCATCCGGTCCCTGAGACCCAGGCGCCGTCCCAGCATCAGGAGAATCAGAGTAGCCATGAGCGCATACCCCAACCCTCCAATCTGAATGAGCAGCAAAATAATGATCTGGCCGAAGAGGGTGAAATCATGGGGAGTATCCATGACGATGAGTCCGGTCACACAGACGGCTGAGGTGGCGGTGAACATCGCGTCCAAGAACCCCAAGTTGGCTTCGGGAGTGGTGGCAAAGGGAAGCATCAGTAAGCAGGCGCCGAGTAGGATGAGCCCCATCGCCGCGAGCGCCACGACCTGGCCCGGAAGAAGGCGAAATCCCATAAATCGGGAAAGCAGGAGCCTGCCCAGCCCAGTGCTCATGTCATCCATGGGATGTCCTCACGAGGTGAACCGGAATGGTTTGAGGAATGGGTGGAAGGAATCAGCCAAAATCCGATGGTACGTGCAGGCATCGGAGGCCCACAGATCGCAAAAGGGGAAAGTCCAGGCTGTTGTCTTCAAATTTAGGTCCGAGGGCATTCGCGTGGTGATTGAGGAAAAATACTAACACGTTCCCACGGGATTGGGAACAGCCCTCGTCAATACCTTGTGAGCCGGAAATGGCTGCTTTATAATTTTGCTTCCATGAAACTCCAGTCTGCGCCATCCCCCACGATTTCATTTTATACGGTAGGGTGTCGTCTGAACCAGGCCGAGACGGCCGTCCTCAAAGGGCAATGTCAGAAACGAGGATATGTCCCGGTTCAGTACGGACAGAAAGCCGATGTCCTGGTCGTCAACTCCTGCACCGTGACGGAAGGGGCCGAAGCAGATTGTCGCCGGGTGGTGCGGCAAACCCTTCGACATTCTCCCCATGCCTTCGTGGCCGTGACGGGGTGTTATGCTCAAACGGGATTTCATGCGCTGCAAGACATCGAAGGGATCGATCTCATTGTCGGGAACGAATTCAAAATGCGCTTGCCGGACATGCTTCCTCTCTCTTCTCAACCAGAGAAACTCCAGAGCCCGGTCATTCACCATTCACGGATTTCTCCTGACGATTTTGTCGTGGAAGGGGTAGGTGAATATTCCACGACACGCGCAAACCTGAAAATTCAAGATGGATGCCAATTCATGTGTTCGTTTTGCCTGATTCCCTTTGCTCGAGGTCGGGAGAGAAGCCGCTCCATTCGCGATGCCGTGAGAGAGGCTGAAGCGTTGGTGGCCAAAGGTCATCAGGAAATCGTCTTGACCGGCGTGAATATCGGGCAGTTTCAGGCTCCAGAAGGTGACCTCGTCACACTTCTTCAAAACCTTGAAGGCATCGAGGGATTGGAGCGAATCAGAATTTCATCCATTGAGCCCACGACCCTACCGGATGAACTGCTCGAATACATGCAGCATTCGGGGAAACTGTGCCGGTTTCTCCATGTCCCACTCCAAAGTGGGGATGCAGCGATTCTCCAGGCTATGAATCGGCGTTACACCCCGGCTGAATATCGGACGGCGATGGAGTTCGCGCTCAAGCAAGTGCCCGACCTCTGTTTTGGGACGGATGTGATGGTGGGATTCCCAGGGGAGGATGAACAAGCGTTTGCCAGGACCCGGGCACTCGTTCAGGACCTTCCTTTTGCGTTTCTGCATGTGTTTAGTTACTCCCCACGGCCAGGAACGGCGGCCGTAAAACTGCCACAGCCGGTGCCTTCCTCGGTCATCAAAGCCAGAAGCCAGGAGCTGCGAGAAATTTCCCGACGTCAAAGTGCCGTGTTTTATGGAAGGATGGTAGGGAAAACGGTCGACGTCTTATTCGAAACGCAGGAGGCGGAAGGATTCTGGACAGGGTTAACGGATAATTATGTCAGAGTCGCTGTTCGTGCGGAATCTTCATTAGAGAATGCCCTTCGCCGGGTGCACGTCACCGGAATCATGGCCGATCGTGTGGTGGGGGTTCTGGAGTCTGGCTCTGAGGGTCTCAATGAAGGAACAGGGTCTGGTCTCGAAACGCTCTCCTTCTCATCCGAGGTATTAGCATGAAAAAGGAGAAGTTCAGATGAGCGGAACCCCTTTACTCATGCCGACCAACCGACAGCACATCTATCCCGAAAGCCCAAAGAGTGGGTACCAGGTCTATATGGAAACCTTTGGGTGTCAGATGAATGAGTATGATACCGAACTGGTCCGGGCCTTAATGAAGACCAAAGGTTTTTCCTTCACGGCTTCCGAAGAGGAGGCTGACGTGGTGTTGTTTAATACCTGTGCGATTCGGGAGAACGCCCACAATCGTCTCTATGGCCACCTCTCCAAATACAAAGCGATTAAAGAGGACCGGGGCATTGTCATTGGAGTCCTGGGATGTATGGCTCAGAATCTCAAGCAGGAATTGCTGGATAAGCGATCGTTTATCGATGTCTTGGTCGGTCCGGATGCGTATCGCCGGCTCCCCGATTTGGTGATCGAGGCGCTGGACTTTCAACGGCAGGGGGTCGCGGTGGACCTCTCTGAAGTAGAGATCTACGAGCAGATCTTGCCCGATCGCACGGGTGGAGTGAACGGGTGGATTGCCGTGATGCGGGGTTGTGATAACTTTTGTTCGTTTTGTGTCGTGCCATATACCAGGGGTCGAGAACGATCTCGAGGTCCGGAGGGCATTCTGGAAGAAGCCCGAAACCTGGTTGACCAAGGGGTGAGGCAAATCACCCTCTTGGGACAAAATGTGAATTCCTACCGGTATGAGGAGTGGGACTTTGCACGATTGTTGGTGAGCGTGGCGGACGTTCCCGGGATAGAGCGGGTTCGATTCACCTCCCCCCATCCCAAAGATTTTCCGCCTGCCCTGTTGGAGGCGGTGGCTCAACATCCACGAATTTGTAACCATATTCATTTGCCGGTTCAATCCGGGAATGATCGAATCCTCGAACGAATGGGACGGTGCTATACCCGTAAAGAATATGTTGACCTGGTGCAAGCCATCCGAAGGAAAGGCCCTATCGTATTAACCACGGATATCATTTGCGGGTTTTGTGGCGAAACAGAAGAGGAGTACCTGGACACCTACCGTCTCATGGAAGAGGTGGAATATCAAGCCGCATTTGTCTTCAAATACTCGGAACGCAAGAACACCATTGCGGCGAGAAAATACCCTGATGATATTCCGGAGGCCACGAAAGGGGCGCGCACGAATCACATCATCGAATTACAAAAGCAGATTTCTCTCAGAAAGAATACCGACCAAATCGGCACCACGGTTCGGGTGATGATTGAGGGGGAGGCGAAAAAATCGGATCTTCAATGGATGGGCCATACCGAACAGAACGTCACCGTGGTATGGCCGAAGGACGAACAACCTCGCCAACCCGGAGACTTGGTGTCTGTCTACATTCATGATGCCTCGCCTTCTACCCTCTACGGACAACATTGTAACGGAAAAACCTCTTCCTCTCCCGGGTGATAACCGAATCTTCAGTTACTTTTCCCTTGTAATCGTTGATTTTCCGTATCCAACCCAAGGGGGGTTGGCCTCACGCCGTTTTTGTTTCTAGTGAAAATACCTAAGTAAAAAATGGGTAATAACCAGGAGCAATCCTTGCTCAAGTCGCATGTTCATTGTCCGATAGTTTTATTGAAGACCGTTGATGAGGTGATGAGCCGGGAGGGACAGCTGTTCCCTCTTGAGAGCATGATCACGGCGTCCTTAACAACAGAGAACGTTGCACGATATCTTCCAATAAAACTTTGAGGAAAAAACCTGGGAAAAGCAGGGTCGGGGGAAGTCGCCTGCCATCTCAAGGGCGTCATAGCGAAAAAAACAGCTGAGGGATATTTCAGGAATTAGGTATGGACCAACAAATTCTTCAACGAATTAAGAATTGTAAAACACTCCCCGCCATTCCGGCACTCCCACTTCAAGTGTTGCAAATGTGCCGTGATGAAAAGACGAATGCGCAAAAGGTTGGGGAGGTCATCAGTAAGGACCCCTCATTCGTCGCTAAACTGTTGAATGTGGCCAATTCAAGCTTTTATGGAGGGACACGACATAAGGTGACCACGGTCACACAAGCCGTCACCCTCCTGGGAATGAATTCCATCGCGACCCTGGCTTTTTGCTTTTCTCTCTATCGCGACTTGCGAAAGAAGGGTGGGGGAGCGTTCGATCACACGCATTTTTGGCACCGCTGTATTCTGGGAAGCTTGGCTGCCAAAATTTTGGCGAAGCGAGTCCGGGTCGTTAACGAAGAAGAAATTTTCTTAGCCGGCCTATTACAGGACCTAGGCATACTGGTGATGAGTGAAGCCTTTGGGAATGAATACGGGATCATCTACCAAAAGTCCGCCCAAAACCATCAAGAACTCGAATCTTTGGAGCGCGAACGATGGTTGACGGACCATTGTGAAATTGGGGCCTGGCTGGCCGAAACCTGGGAATTGCCTGAACTCCTGCGAGAGGCCGTTCGGGGCAGTCATGACCCATCCTTAGCCAATTGTGAGGATACCGCCGCAGCCTTAACGATCAAATGCGTGGCCTTGTCCGGTCCGTTTGCCGATATGTGGTGTCAACCACAGACTGAGGAGGCGATTCAACGTGTGTTGGTCAAAGCCCATGAGGAGTTAGAAATTTTTCCCGTTGGAGTCCTAGAAGTGGCTCAAAGCATCGCTGATGGGATTCCTGATATGTCCAGCTTTTTCCAAATCAGTCTGGGTAAACCGGCCGAAATTCAAAAGGTCCTCGAGACACTCGAACAATCAGTGACCGAATCCTCTCAAGTCTAACCCTCGGTCAGACTCGCGCCCCAATCCCTACGGTTCTCCCTATCGTGCTCAGGTAGGTTTTCAACCCCGTCCTGTGTTCGATCCATTCTCAAACCGTGACCTGTTGCTCGGAGATGGTGACTCAACACCCGGGCCCTTACTGGGTGGACAACTTAGAGATCGATCGAAACATACAGGGGTTAAGGCGGACTTGCCCCGTCGTGGTGGATGAAAATGCGGAGTGGAGGAGTGGTCCTGATTTCACCGGCTCTGAAAGGCCACATAATCTGGTGCGCCGAGGTGGAGGGCCGAGGAAGTGACGAGGCGTCTCACCCGACGTATGGAGAGACCTGTCACGAATGCTGGGGAGGGGACGGAGTACCAGGGGAGCAAGGGCTACCTCTGTCCAAACCGGTTAGTCGTTTAGACCTGTGGGTTAGCGACCGCCTCCGTTTTTATCATAGCCAACCGTGGCCAGTGAAGCGCCTGGCAGGAGGGAAGCCAAGGTTTCAAACTGACTTTTATAGTTAAAGGCTTTCCCGACCTGCTGGTCAATGTGAGTGAGCAGGTCCTTCATTTGAGAGAGCAGTTCAATCTCGGTCTCCTCCGCAAATCCTGGACTTCGCATGACGAACAATCGCCCGATGCAGACAGCCAGGGACTCTTGAAGGGCAATGGCCCCGATGATGGAATATTCGCGAATGCCGCGCCGAATCACTTCCAATAACGACACGATCAATTCGCCGACTTCTTCCTCACAGTTGACCTGCTTGGTCGTCTTTAATTGAAGCGTTTCAATCGTTTTGGAAATGCTCTCCAAGTCTCCGGATTTTAAGGGCGTCTCCAGCGAAGAAAGGGCATCGGAACAAAAAGAGAGTTCGGTCATGGCTTTGTCGGTTAGGGCTGGGGCAAGTGCGGTCCAGGGAGAAACAAGAGTGGTGTCTTCCATGATTTTCTTGAGTTCTGGAAGGCTTCCCAGGTAGAGCGCGTGATTGAGGTCTGGCCGTTTTTTGATGTTCTTTTTCGTATCATCGATTAAACGAATGATTAAACGCCGGTGTTCGGACAGTTTCACCGTATCTTCCAAACTCAGGGAAAAGACTTTGCACCATACCTGGCCGAGTGAATCTTTAGAGTCGGCTTTGGATTGAGCAGTTTGATAAATATGATACAAACGACCAGCAGGGTTATTCTTTTTTACGGCGTACATGAACGATGTTTCCTTTCGGCAAAGAGTGGGACATACGCATGTCTCGATTTCATAGGTGAATGGGTGGCGTGAGATGCGCCTCTGGTCTAACTTTGAGGTAGTAGCGTGTTTAGGAAAATTTCAGTACAACGGAGTGAAGGCTGAGCAGAATTAAAAACGCGAGGCCTCAAATTATCGACGGTGAGGGGATCGTCCCTAAAAAAGTCCAAAGACCGAGCCTGCACTGAGGGGGCCATCGCGTCTGTCCAGTCTTTACTCGACTTTCTCCATTTGAGATACATGATTCATTCGGCTTTTTTATCAGGAGACTTAAGAGTTTTGGTGAAAATTCACACACTTGCAACTACTTGCCCGCTGGGACCCGTCTCAGACCATCACGAAAGGGCAATCGTGTCTCTTCAGGCATCCATAAGGGTGACGGTTGCATGACCTGGCTACTGTTTGCCCTGCTCGCAGCCCTCAGTGAGTCATTCAAGAGCCTGTTAAGCAAACGGAGTCTTGGATTCGTGTCCCCCGAATGGACGGCATTGGCCGCCTGTGTTATCCCGATTCCTCTGCTCTTGGGTTGTCTCCTGGTATTCCAGGATCCTTGGTCCGTGGGCCCTCAATTTTTCCCCGCGCTGCTCGCCGGAGGAAGCTTGAATGTCTGGGCCTTGTATCTGTTCATGCGAGCGCTCCAATCTTCTGACCTGTCGGTCACGGTTCCGTTTATCTCCTTCACGCCCATCTTTCTGTTGGTTACCTCCCCGGTGTTAGTTGGCGATGTGCCGACTGCCTCAGACCTATTCGGAATCCTTTGTATCGTGGCCGGAGCCTACGTGCTCCACATTCAAGGGGCGCATCAACATTGGTGGGCTCCGTTCCAGGCGATTGTCAGCCAAGAGGGACCCAGAAAAATGTTAGCCGTGGCGGTGATTTATAGTTTTTCTTCTAATATCGATAAACTTGGGGTCCAGCAATCTTCTCCCCTCGTGTGGGCACTCGCGATCACCAGTTTCATGACCATCGGGTATCTCTTCTGGCTGAATTGGGGTGCCGAAACGCCCCGACCGACCCAGGTCCCTCACCGTATCATAGGCTTCCTGGTCCTGATCGGAGTTTTCCAGGGACTTGGCCTGATCGTGCATAATCATGCGCTCAGTATCGGTCCGGTGCCATCTGTGATCGCTGTCAAGCGCTCGAGTATCCTCTTCGCATCTCTATGGGGATTCCTGTTCCTTCAAGAGGGTCCCGTACGGGAACGCCTGACCGGGGTTCTCCTGATGATCCTGGGGATTGTGATCATGGCGATCGGGGAAGGCTAGCCGAAATGTCTCAGAGGGCCACGGAAAAACGTTTGGCTCCGTGTGGTTGCCACAACAAGAATTGACCAGGTATCAGGGAAAGAGCCTGTGGGGAGAAGGCCCCCCCTTTGGGGGAATGGTGATGCTGGAGGCGGGTGTCTAGGATGCATGGGAGAAGGAAGCCAAAATACCATGTCTACCGAAATCATACTCTCCTGGCTCTGGCAATGTGGACTGATAGGGTTGTTGGTCCTCGCCGGATACCTGTATCGCGACCGAAAATCCTACCTGGCCGTCCGAGATCCTTTGCGAGCAAACACTCCATTATTTCCGGACAGATTGGAGCGCTTGCGAAAACGTTCCATTTCCCCAATTCGCAGACGGTTTCACTCACTCACCTAATTTATTAAGAGGGATTTTCTCGACTAGAGGTTCCTGAGCCCAATTAAGTAGGTGGTAGTTAAGACGAAACACAACAGCCCCACTCCTCAGAGAAAGAGGAGGCTGATGAGGGACGTTTGGGTTTCAGCTTAAGGGGTACAAGGGGCAAGAGGCGATCCGGGATAGAAGTTTTCCAACCCTGTCAGAATTTTTGCCATCTTTTTATCTTTGATCTTCTTCCATTGTTCTCCATTAGCGAACCTTCCTCTTGAAATGCTCCGTTTCTTTCGATCCTTGGGTTCGAAGAATTGACAACTGATGGTTCCTGGGGCTTCCCCGGTATCTTCATCGCCTCCTAAAGAGAGAAAAGGAAGTCCAGTATTGAAGAGCAAGTCAAAAAGACGGGATATGGTCGGGCGATGTGGAATACTCCTTGCTCTTCCTGGGATGCCTTAGCCATTTCACTGCGGATGGGCACATAAGAATCCAGGTATAGGTGGAGGTGAGGAAAAGACGTAGACATTGCGTAGACAAACAGAGATGGCATTGTGAAACCACAAAGCAAAGGGGGATGTCATGCGCTTCAGTCACGGAACAATCGTATTATTAGTCCTATTCATTGTTGGGTGTGAATCAACGGGAAAATGGCATAGGCCAAGTGGGCAAGCCGGAGGAGCAATAACCCTCACGACACTGTCACCTTCGATTCCTCCTTCCATGTTTGTATCAAACGCGGAACCATCATCTCCGCCTGAGGAAGTCAAGGCGGTTCGCATCTCCACGCCTAAAATTCGTGAGAGCAATCTTATGCCGGTCTCTCACAGCGTGAAACCCTTCCCTACGGTTTTTTTCCCGCTCGATAGTTGGGAAATCAAATCTGAGGTTCGTGAACGATTGGACGCCACGGCGGAATGGATGCACGAGTATCCTGCCTATGGCTTGCGGATCGAGGGTCATACGGATGCGCGAGGGACGGAAAGCTATAACATGATCTTGAGTGCGAGGCGCGCTCGTGCGGTGAAGGAATATTTGACGTATTTAGGAATTCCAAACCAACGAATGGAAACCGTTTCGTACGGTGAATTGTTAGTGATGTGCGATATGGACAATGAGCAAGGGTGTCATCGCTATAATCGCCGCGCAGAAATGATGGTCCAATAAGTAAACAATCACCACGGCTACGACAATGAATTCGGGCAAATTGGCGTAGTCTTACCTTTCACAGCCCAGCAAAGGAGATACGCTATGGTTAACCGAATGAAGCGATTTATCAAGGAAGAAGAGGGCGCCACGGCTATTGAGTATGGTCTGATGGCCGCATTGATTGCGGCTGTGATCGTCGGGGCAGTCCAATCTCTGGGTGGATCTGTGAACACGACATTCCAAACCGTGGATGCCGGTATCAACGCGACCTAATGGGTTCTCCAAACATTCCTTTTTTGGGGAGTCGCTCTCGTCTCGGTAGGGGAGTGACTTCCTAACAGGGGTTGCAGAGAAGGGAGAGAGGAGCTCCACCCTGCGGCCTTTCTTGAGAGGCAGTTTCTCGGCAAAAGCTTGCTAAAAGGGTATAAACAAGGAGGAATGCTTTGCAAAATGAAGACAACATTCAAGTCATGACGGTAGGATTCGATGATTGGGTTGTAAAAGAGAACAATGGGCGCTATTTTCACCGCCCAGAGGGAGAATATGGAGAATGGCGTCTTGGGGTTCCGCCCTATGCTCTAGAGGCAGACCTTGACTGGGCTTTAAGGAATTAATGCCCTCAAGATTCCTCCTGTACCGTTCAAATGTGACACAAAGGATGACCTGATGATTGGCCATTGACCAATTTTTACAATCTTCCGAATGTCCCACCCAAAGCCTCACCTCTTTCACGGAGGTGAGGCTTTGGTGTTTTCTCTCCCTGGTTCATGCAATTTTGGACACAAGATTTGACGGGGTAGGGAACCAACCGGTATAAGTTTGGCGGCCACGCGAAAAGAATGGTTTCGTTGTATTTGACTCACTGACCCGATTCAATCAACAATAGCCCCACGCGCCCGTAGCTCAATGGATAGAGCACCTGACTACGGATCAGGAGGTTACAGGTTCGACTCCTGTCGGGCGCACCAAAAAATCATTCTCTCTGGAATTGAAAAGATATTAGCTGCCTTCTCTCCCTTTGTGGTCCATCCCATACTCTGACAAAGAATTTTCTCGCTGACCCGTTTAGCCACAGATCCTTGAAGGCCTGAGGCGCAGAATGCCGCATCTGTTTAGGGAATTGCAGAGACCCGTGTTCTCAATTTCTTGCGTCCCGGTGTTTTTCTCGCTTGTGCTTTTTCGGCATTGCCTTTGCCTTCTCCCTGATGAGGTAAACGGTTTTCCACCAGATTCGTTTAAAAAGGAAATGATGGGACCTAGGTTCATGGAATGTGTCAAAAATCGGGGTTTATTCTTTCTCATCAGTGTATCTCTCCTTGTGCCATGGGGTTGTGCCTCCAACCCACAAGCCATTCCTACTCTGTCATCAGAGGTTCGTTCTCAATTGGGAACGATTGGAGTCGTATCGGCACAATATACGCCGTCTGTGGAATTTGAAGTCCCTGCCAAGGGTTGGTTGGGCGGAGCGGGACGTGGGGCGGTCAGTGGATCGAAAGTCTTTATAGTCCTAGTGCCATCTGCGGCGATTATCGCAGGGGTAAGTGTCGGTATCATGGTGATACCTCCCGCAGCGGGCTATGGAGTGGCTGGGGCCTTGTACGCCGTCGCCGCCTTGCTAAAGGGGGCGGGGTATATGATTGTCGGGCCGTTTTATGGGGCTGCTGTCGCAGAGGCTCCGGAGACAGTCGAAGAAGCAGAAGATCATCTCAAGAATGGTCTGGCGGCCATGCGTATTCAGGAAACCATGAGAGGATTTGTGACCCAAGCTGCTCGGCCGGAAACTCATCAGGATATGCAAGAGATAGAGGGGCAAGGTCCGAAAAGTCCCTCAGACCTCCTGACGTACCTGCCGCTGCAGGGTCGACATTTCGAAAATGTCCTAGAAGTACGAGTGACACGGGTGTGGTTGAGCACGACTGATGAATCGATATTCAAGCCTTTGGCCAGTCTTATGCCTCAACCATCTCAAGAACTGAAGATTAACCCCCCGCTGTCTCTTGGGATGGAACTTAGAGTCCGCCTGATTCGGAATGTAGATAAGGTCGTGTTGTACGACAATACTTTGATCGAAGAGGGAGAGGCTCACCTCTTCACAGAATGGGCAGCTGATGACGCACGTCTCTTTTCGCAAGAATTAGAACGGGCGTATGGTGTGCTGGCTCAAAAGGTGGCCGAGGCGCTCTTCTGAGGTTGTGGTGATCGAGACCAAATTTACGTGAGGCCAAGAGCAAGGAATCAGGGTTGCCTAAAGTTACTGAGAATGTTGACGGTGCCCGTAAAGGAGTGTCACGTTGATGCGGCGGGACTCGTAGGTGTCATGAAATTCGATGGTGTCTGTTTCGTGAAACAGGTTGGAATTGAAGATGACCGCTCGGTTTTGCCTGTGAGGGATGGTGATCGGTTGGGCGCCGCTGTCTTTGAGGAACCGATCGATCTTATGCTTATTCTTGTCATTATTATATTCCACGAAGTCCCAATCATCAGGGGCTTCCTTATCCCACACCACTAATCCACCTGAATCGGGGTTTAAATTGGCCTCGTCTGGAGTAATCCAAAAATTCACGTTCACCGCTGCAGCATCGGCGTGCATGTTCAGCCCTTGCATGGCACTGTCATGTTTGAACGCCCAGGATTGAACCAATTTGTGGTTTTGAAAGATACGCGGAAAAGTGGTCCGTAACTCTTCCGATATCTGTAAGAGGAGTGGACAGGCGAATCCATTAGCGATGAAGGTACCGATATACCCGTTTTGGTAATCTCGTTTCCAAATGGTGGATTCCAGGCAAAAGGTTCGGAGTTCCTCGAGGGCGTTTCGGGTTAGCAAATGATCTACATACATCGCTTCCGGATGAGTAGAAAAATACTGGTCTTCAATTCCCCTGATATCCAGTTCGGGATTGATGGCCGGTCCCTCTACGCGCTTCGTCGATCGGAGAAACACGAATTGATTGAAAGACGGCGCTAATTTCGTCTGTTCTTCGGGTGTTAGTCGTACAAAAATCGAATCGGGATTTTCCCGCGGGATTCGTTCGGAAATGTTCTTGAGGGTGGTTTCATAGTCTTCTGACCAAGATCGTGGAGAACCCTGGTTCAATAAGTATTGGATCTGTTCCTGGTCGTGTTTGATTCGAGCTTTGGTGATGAACCCGGGGGCAAGGCCTTGGCGATGATTGAAGGTGAGGTCTGCAGAGCGTTGAAAGCACTCCATCGCTCGTTCCTGATATCCCTGCCACAAATGAATCAACCCCAAATGATAGTGAGCATGGGCATACGACGGTTTGAGGGAGAGGGCTTGTGAGAAGGCGTTCTCTGCTTCCTCGAGCTTCCCCTGATCACCCAGCACGATCCCCATATTTTGACAAGCTTCCGCATGTTGAGGGTTGAGGCGAAGAGCCTGTTGGTAATGGTGAAGTGCTTCAGCCAGATTGCCTCGTTCTTTGTGGACAACCCCAAGGTTGTTGGACAGGTCTGCTGAGTCGGGCTTGAGCTTTTGAGCTTGTTGATAACAGGCGATGGCCTGGTCCCATTGCCGTTGATGGCGATACACGTTTCCCAGATTACTTTGCGCCTCTGCATAGCGCGGGTTGAGTTCTAGGGCTTTCCGGTAGGATGTGACCGCATGCTCCCACTGTTGAAGTTTTTCATACACCAAGGCTTGGTTGAAAAAATAATGGGGTTTGGAGTCGTCCCCTTCTAAAGCTTGGCAGATGAGGTTCAAGGCGAATTGATAATCTCCTTGCTGATATCCCAACATTCCTCGTAGATGAAGGGTCTCGGGATGTTTGGGGAATTGTGCGAGGATTTGTGTATATCCGGCTTCGGCTTGGGTGAGCCGTTTGGCTTGATGGTGCCCGACGGTTTCAAGGAATAATCTATGAGCTTCCGGAGAGAGTTGGGAGCCTCCGCCCCTCCGCAGGTTTTTGGATTGTTGTCGCCGTTCAGCGCGATTCATCGTTTTCCCTGGAATGAACAAGCCTTCATATGAGGTATCCCATGGAAAAAGCCTATGTCGAATGCCAGGTAAAAGTAAAGTGAGGGGAAAAGACGCGATCCTCTCCCCAAAAAGGATGGTGAGGAAATTGTAAAGCGGTTGAGAGGGGAACGAGAAGGCCGTTGACCGGTAGTCCTGGCAGTTACTCACCCGTGTGGGCGTCAGGGTTCAGCTGCCAAAGGCTCCAATTTAATGCTTCCCGTAATTCCTTGATATCGGGGTCGGTTGAAGTATTGGTCCAGGTCTTAAGGTTCAGCTCTTCCAATGGTGCGATCGCGCGCTGGTCTCCTAGGCGTCCCAGGCTCTTGACCGCGATGGTTTGAATGCGAGGGTTCTCTTCATGGAGCAAAGGGAGAAATTGGTCGAAGAGGGCTGGGGCTTTGCTATGCGTCGCAATTTCTCCTAAGGATTTAATGGCAGCCAGTCGCTGTTCTTCGTTCGTGGAATCTTTCAAGACAGCAGCCAAAGTTGGGATGGCCACTTCTCCTTGGTACCCCATGGCCGAAATAGCGTTTTTTCCAAGAACAGGGTCATTGAGTGACTCCTGGAGAGTCGAGAAAGCCTGTGGATCTGGGAGAGGGCCGAGTAATGCCAGGACGAGTTTTTGGATGTCCTGGTTTTGACTATTCTTATGAAGGATCGTGACGAGTCTACTGACCTGTCCCCATTCAGCTGCCAGGTGTAAGGGAAAGGGATCTTTTTGGAGTTGGGAATTGAGGGCTTGCAACGCAAACAATCCGACTTTTTTCACGCCAGCTTTTTGGGCTGCCGGCCTGGCTTCTTCGAACGGCGTATGAATTTCCCAGCTCCAGGTTGGTGGTGAATTCTTATGGCGGTAGGAAATTTGGCAGGCAGGGCCTTTCCACAGGCGAGAGGCTTCGACCCGGGAATGGGTCCCCACACGGTATTTGCTGGGTCCGCTCCACCGCTTCCGTTCTTCGCATTTCAATCGAACGACGACATCGTAGGCTTGAGTGGGTTCCGTGACAATCACGTACCCTACTTCCTCTAAACGACGTTTGAGTGTATCGTGTAAGGTAGTGGGATCTTGTCGGCCTCGTTCGGTGAGGGCGACAACGTCCAACTTGATGTTCTGTGCCTTGACGAGGGACGAGGGCCCTGCTTGGAGAGTTAGGGGAGTAAACATGAAGCTCAGACCGAGGCAAAAGTGGAAAACCAAAAGAGAAAAGGGGAAGGTTTGAGAATTTGGAGAAAATAAAGTTGAGTGTTGATTCATATTATGTCCTATAGGTTCGTGTCGGATACCAATAGTAAAAACCTCACCGTGGGACTCAGGTGAGGCATAGGGCAACCACCAATCGGGGAAGGTTAACGTTCGTAAGAAAGGCGCCCGAATGAATAACATTCTGAGCACTCACGCCCGCCGAATGGGACTACAGTATTATGATAACCGGGACGACTGGCTGAAGAAAACCCCAAGGAAAGATTCCTCATTCATGGAAAGAAGTCCAAAGGTCAGACCCTTGAACCGTCTGTCAAGAATCAGGTTTTGGGGGAAGGTTCTTGGGACGGTGGTTCTTTTGGCCTGGTGTTCATTGGGATTTGTGGCTCCGGTGGGGGCCAAGGTTCTGAGTGCTGAAGATTTTGAGCAAGGCAGTTTCTCTGGATGGACACCCTTTGTGACAGTGAATGGAACAACGGGAGGGGTTGGATGGCCAAAGATTGAGAGTTTTCCGGTACAAAACGACCAAGAATCTTCCCAGAGCCTACGGATGAAAGTGGGACAAGTTCGGTATAAACCCGATCGTGAGCCGCAACAGGGAGGGGGATTGAGTGTAGAGGTTTCAAGTGCAGCTGGGACGCTTGATCTTTCCGTGTTTGTGGCTGTGGTCTATCAATCGCCAAAGGATAGGCGAAATTTGGCCGGCGGCTTATTCGAATGGATCGTGGATGGGCAAGTCGTCGGGAGTCATGAAGTGGGACCAATAAAAAATAACACTACTGTTCGCCATCACTTTCAAGCTCAGGCTCCCGTCAAGGCTGGGACACATACGATTCAGATACGTGTTACTCGACCATTTGTGAGTCATCCGCAACAGGAAGCTCCCTACCAATACCTCGATCAACTTCAGGTGGAGTTTCGAGCAACTCCCTAGTCGTCCGGCCTCCATTTTTCCTTTTATCTCCGTTTAACAATCTCTGACTTTCCGCATCTTTCGGTCAAGAGTGCTCCTTTCGAGACCGATACCAGTACTGTCAGAATATGTACCTTCAGGATGGAGTAACCTATGGTGGTATCAGAGCGGAGCCTGAGCGAGCAAACCTTGATCGAGACGTTTGTCGGACAGTTTGATCAGCGTGCTCGACAGGATTTTAAATGGCGAATGGATCATGCCGTGAACGAAGGGTATCGGTTTGTTGTCTTAAATATGGTGTCGGTGACGTTCATCGATAGTGCCGCGCTCGGGTGGTTGGTGTTAGCCCAACGTCGATTTCATCGAATCGGTGGGAGGCTGAGTATCATCGCGCCGCTGGGGTTTGTCCGTGATGTGTTAGAGTTGACCGAAATTCATGAATGGATCCCGGTCTACTCTAGTGAGGCGGAAGCCATACAGGCCCTGGAACCATCCGATCGTGCTTTGGAGCAATGCCGGTTGTGACGAAAGTGGTTTCCGAGAAACGGTCTGATCCAAAGGATGTTCTTGTTCGTGCTCATGAGCGGCGAACGGGTCGTCGGATTACCATTACCCCTGGCCAAAAACTCCCGGTGGCAATCCGCTGTGGGCAAGGCACGGTGTGCCAGGGGCACATCGTGAATGCCAGTTCGAGTGGGATGTTAGTGGAATTTCCGAAAGGCCAACTTCCGCCGGTGAATGCCCATGCGAAAGTTTCTGTGAAATTGCAGTACCTGGGCGATTGTATTTGGGTGCCAGGTCAGGTTCGCCATTGTGTTGGCCGAAAAATGGGATTTTATTTTCCCGATCTCACCAATAAGCCTAAGGGGCGTATTAAGCATCCCCTTGCCCTTGTCTTGAATTCCCTCTCCCGTGCCGTGTCGTCTTCCTAAATTCCCCGTCGTGACGTTTTCAAACCGTTGAAGAAGGGGAGAGGTATCTCCCAAAAATCCTTGGTCTGCCTTTACGCATATCTGGACCGAACAGGGAAAACGCAAGTCCCTCATCGTTTGGTCGGTCAAGGTTGTGTTGAGCGAGGAACGGGGATGAGTCGGCGTGGTTGACGAGGGGGTTTTTTGAAAGGGGTAGAGATGGCGAGGGTGCATTCCATTCGGGGCCGGGCGGCATCCAATTCTTTGAGTAAATGAATTTCCGTGATGCGGTTGTCGTTAAGGCCGATGGCCTGGCAGATCGCATCCTGGGCGATTTTTAGCCCACCGTCCAGATCCCGACGCAGAGCAGACTTAAAGTAAAATCGGATCGAAAGACTCATCGTGTGTGTGTCGATCTTTTCCAGAAAAGCTTCCCGGTGGGGAGATTCTCGTAGGATGGCCAGGAGATGCTGAGCCACCCCTTTTTTGTATTGTCGTCCTTTGGAGGCCAGGACCCGTCGCCCATTCACGGTGGCATATTGATGATTGATGCTGGGAGGGAGAGGTAGGACGAGGGAAAGTTTCTGGGCCCGAAGGGTATCACCCCCTAGATTGGCCCATTCGGTCCATTGATCAGCCGTTCGGGGTTTTCGTTTCCGGCTGGGGAGAAGAATCAGCCCTCCCTTTCCTTTGGGCGTTGCCTTGGGAGAAAGAGTGGGGATTCGGATGGGTCTCAATGCAAGGCCACATTCAAAGGCAATTGGGATTTGGCTATGACGTGTGGTTAGAAAGGTTACTGGAGAAGGTTTTGGATCTTGCCCATATTTTGTTCGAAAGTCTCTTCGTTGGCATGGACGAACCGTCGCCATTCGGAGGGATTCCAAACCTCCAGGCGCTGGAACATACCGACGATCACCACCTCTTGATCCTCATCCACGGGGATGAGTTTTCTGAGACGCCCTGGAATGAGAATGCGGCCAGCCCGATCCATCTCTGAAGCCGAGGCTTCAGAGACCATGTAGTACATAAAGAGGCGGCTTTGATCTTCATCAAAAGAATCTTTGGCCCGCTCCAGAATTTTCTCCCATTCGGGTTTGGTGTAGGCTGAAACCGGCATATCTTGGCCCTTGAGGAACATGAGGCTGCTGCCTTGAGCTTCTAAATCCTCACGAATAGGGCTGGGTACAACAAACCGGCCTTTTTCATCAATTTTGCAATAATACTGACCGGCAAACATCGGTGTCGTTCCTTATAAAAGTCCCGAGCTACGCTGATTCTGCTAGTAGAATACCGAAAGATCAAGAAAAGTCAAGTAGTTTCCCTTGGGTGCCGGAGCTAGTCCCCTTCGGGAACGGTCATACCCAAATCATCCTGGTCCATGGATTCAATGGCCTCGTCGATGTCTTCCCCCATGTCTTCTCCCATCTCTTTGCCCATTTTTTTCATGAATCGGGCCATGCTCTGGGGATCATTTTCATCAACATCCCCGAATGTGCTCGGGTCTGTGAGCGCTTCCATCCGTGCTTCTTCGGACTTAGGGGCGGCAAAACGAGACATGATCCGCTCTAGTCTCGAGCTTTTGCAATGCTTGCATGAGGGAGTCGGAGCCGAGCTAGTCAAGAGTAAATAGGTGTTTCGCTTTTGGCAATCCTGACAGCGGTATTCGTAAATAGGCATGAAGTAATGGCCGTTTTTCTTTGAAGTAAGTGGAAGGTTATATCCTAAATCCAAAAAATTGTGAAGTCAGGAAAGGTTACACCATGCGAGCCAAGGTGAGTCCATACACATGTCCTGATCCAGCTCGCCGGAGTGTTTTCGCGCATTCATGGAGCGTGGCCCCGGTCGTCAGCACATCATCGACCAAAAGAATACGTTTGTTTGTAATTCGATGGGGCGTCGTGACCGAAAAGGCTCGCCGAAGGTTTGTCAGCCGGGCCTTTTTTTTCAGTGTTGTTTGTGGAGGCGTGGAACGAGTACGGACCAAACACGAAAAATAGATAGGGAGGTGTAGATGTTGACTGAGACGGTAGGCGAGTAAAGAGGATTGGTTGTATTCGCGATGACGTAAACGACTGGGGTGAAGGGGGACGGCCATGATTCCATCAACAGGGGGCAAATCCGGAAGGGCTTGAATGAGGGCACGAGTTAAGGTTTTCTGTAGGGACAGTTTTTTTTGGTATTTGAACAGGCCGATCGCCTCCTTCATCGGCGAAGCGTAGGAATAGAGACTCCAGGCTTGGGTAAAGGCCAGGGGGCGACGGCGACAGGGACCACACCGATGGAGCGGGCTGAACCGTAACGCGACCGGGGAGGGGAAGGGTCGCCCACACTTGGGGCAACAGGGTCCGGAAATGGGACGCAGCATGTTCCAACAGGATCGGCAGAAAAAGGGAATCGGGTCGTCTCGCAGCGGTTTTTCACAGACGGCGCAGGGAGTGGGAAAAATGGTGTTGATGAGGAGATGCAGGACAGACGGGACTCGAGAATGTTGAAACATGAGTGCACACGAGAATGATGAGGGGAATGATTGGAGGGAGAAGGGGACGGTCATTTCTTTGTCCCATCCAGGAGAATATGATATACGAATGCATGAAAAAATGTCATGAAGGGTAAGATGAAGGAAGAACAAGCGGGATCACGGTTGCGTTCATGATCGAATTACAACATGTCTATAAGGAATATCAACGGGGATCCCAGCAACTGGTCGCGATTCGGGACTTGAGTTTAACGATTCCACCGAGGGAATTTTGTGCGATCATGGGCCCAAGTGGCAGTGGGAAAAGTACCCTGTTACACCTGATCGCCGGATTGGATGTGGTCTCCGCCGGGGACATAGTCTTAGACGGTCAATCGAGCGGAGCTTTTGGGGATCAGGAATGGACCCAATGGCGTCGAAACCATATCGGGGTAGTGTTTCAATCATTTCACCTGATCCCGGGCTTGACCATAGAAGACAATGTCTCTCTCCCCCTTCGTCTTCGTGGAGAATCCCCGAAAACGACCCGATTCCAAGTCTTGGATATGTTAGAACGGGTGGGCATGCGACATCGGTTAGGCCATCGATCGCATGAACTTTCCGGAGGTGAACAACAACGAGTCGCGGTCGCTCGGGCCTTTGTCCATCGTCCTCGGTTGATTCTGGCGGATGAACCGACCGGCAATCTGGATGGGCCCACCGGCGCGACGATTATCCAATTGTTGAATGAGTGTGCGAAGGACCTGGGGCAAACCGTGCTCTTAGCCACTCATTCGTTGAATGCGGCACAGGCGGCGGATCGTGTCGTGGTCATTCGGGATGGCCAGTTGGAATAGTCGCCAAAAGAGGAAAGAGAACGTATGGATCTTTCAACAACGATCGCAGGAGTGTCTTTTCGATATGGAGTGATGAATGCCTCGGGGGCGCTGTGCGTGACTTCGAAGGAATTGGAGGCGCTAGGAGCTTCCCATGCCGGGGCCATCGTGACCAAGTCGATGACCCCTCTGGCCCGTGAAGGGAACCCTCTGCCCCGGTACGTGGCCATTGAAGGAGGTTCCATCAATTCCATGGGTCTTCCCAACCTCGGGTATCCGGAGTATGTCAAACTCATTCCGGGATTAAAAAAGTTTCAAAAGCCGGTCATCGCGAGTCTGGCCGGTCTCAACCCGGATGATTTTCTTGAGGGTGCGAGGGCTCTGAATGAAGCCAAACCGGATTTGGTCGAAGTCAACCTGTCCTGCCCCAATATCCCGGGTAAACCTCAGATCGGCTATGACTTCGAAGAATCAGCCCGTCTTATTCAATCTGTTCGAGCCCTTCTGACTGTTCCCTTCGGAGTCAAGCTGCCTCCGTATTTTGATCCCATTCACCATCAAAAAATCGCGGAAGTGCTCCAGGAGAATCGGGTGGCCTTCGTCAATGTCATCAATTCGGTGGGCAATACCTTGGTGGTAGACCCGGAGGAGGAACGGGTGGTGATCAAACCGAAAGGCGGATTTGGAGGGTTGGGGGGCAGAATCATCAAGCCGGTTGCCCTGGCCAACGTGCGAGCCTTTTGGAAAATCTGGGGAGAGGAGATTCCTATCATCGGAACCGGAGGGATCCAAAACGGGGTGGATATCTTTGAACACGTACTCTGTGGAGCTTCGGCCGTTCAGATAGGCACGGTTTTAGTAGAAGAAGGATGTGAGGTCTTTTCCCGATTAGAGCAAGAACTCACGACCTGCTTGGAGCGGAAAGGATATGTGTCGTTGATGGCCTGCCGGGGGAAATTGAAGGAAATACCTTAAGAGGGCAAAAGAAGGAGGTTCCCTCTCAAAAGGCAGAGAGGCTATTGAGGGGTTGAAGGCCCTTTGGGGATAATTCGAAGGGCGATGGCTTGTCGGAGGAGCTGGGCTACATTCCTGACCCGTAACCGTCGCATCAAATTAAAACGATGCACTTCCACCGTCCGAACACTGATGTCCAGTCGTTCGCCTATTTCTCGGTTGGTATAGCCTTGGGCAACCAATCGGAGGATTTCCTTTTGGCGGGCCGTCAGAGATTGCGCTTCTGATTTTGGCTCCGCAAATTCTTCAATCGAGTCCAAGAGAATACGGTTCCCTTTAGTTCTGATGTCCTTGAGCCCCACGCATCGTTTCCTAGTTGTTTTAACATACAGGGATTTCTGAGAACAACTCTCAAAATGGTAAGAATTTTCCTTCTTCTCATTCTTGACCATCTTCGCCACCGACCCTTTCGGTCTCTGTTAACCATAGGGGGCGTGGCGATTGGGATTGCGGCTTGGCTGGCGATTCGAGTCGCGAATGGTGAGGTCTATCAGTCGTTTGAAGATTCTGTCACCACGGTAGTCGGAGAGGCATCCATCACCATTTCGGGTGGCCCAGAGGGGGTGGATGAGCAAGTGTTCCGAGTCATTCAGAATCATCCGGGAGTCAAAGCTGCGAATCCGATCATCAGAATCGACACCCGCCTTTCGAAGAGTCCTTTCGAGGGGCGCACCTTGGTGATATGGGGGGTCGATCTTCTCCAGTCACTCTCCGCAGTCCGTTGGAAAGGGTCTTCTGGCTCCTCTTCGACCCCTTCGGAGGCCGAGTGGCAGCGATTGCTTTCCTCTCAATCACTGTTTGTGGAGGAGAAGTGGGCTCAAAATGTCGGGGCGCAATTCGAAGACCTTTTGGAGGTAGAAGTAGAGGGAGTGACTCACCAATTACGGGTGGCGGGATTTCTTGGTTCCGGTTCGTCAAACAAGGGCACCATCAGAGCTCAGGCCTTGATGGATATTGCTGCCGTTCAGTGGATGTTTGGATGGTTGGGCCGGGTGCATCAAATTGCCATCGTTCCTGTACCGGGAATATCCAATCCGGTCCTCATAGAAGAGCTGCAAAGTCTCTTACCTTCCGGTATTCGAGTTTCTCAATCCTCCCGGCGCAATAATAAAGTGGAGTCGATGTTACAAGCCTTTCAATTGAACCTCACGATGTTGAGTGGTATCGGTCTGCTGGTCGGGATTTTTCTGATGTATAACACCATGGCGTTTTCGGTGGCTCACCATCGACGGGAAATCGGCATTCTGCGATCGTTGGGGATGGAGCGTGCCGCCATTACTACCATGTTTCTGATTGAGGCAGGAGTCTTGGGTCTTATCGGTGGTGGAGTGGGATGTATCCTTGGGGTGGTCCTAGCGGAAGGGTTGATGGGAATGATTGGCCAGAGTGTGAATGAATTATATGGGGTGATTGCAGGCCGGTCTGGACCTCCCGGTAGGGTCTTTCTGTCCGAAGCGCTCGTGATTGGCGTGGGAATTTCTCTGGTAGGGGCCTTTCGTCCCGCATGGGATGCCAGCTCCATACCCCCCGTGCAAGCTTTGGGTGGGGTGGTGAGCTTCGATGAACAACCCAAGGCACGGTATCGTTCTTTGACTGTGGCCCTTCTCGCCTTTGGGGGCAGTGCCGTCATCAGCCAATTGCCTCCGATCACGGGATTGCCGCTCGGTGGCTATGTGGCCGCCTTTTTGTTGCTCATTGGTGGGACGGCCTTGGGCCCAGGCAGTTGTCGTATGCTTGATCGATGGCGAGGTTCACCGGACGGGTGGAAGGTTTTACCGGCGTTGGCTGGTGAGCAGATCGGGAGAAATCCCAAGCGAACGAGTGTGACGATGGCGGCGATTATCGTCGGGATTGCCATCATGGTAGGTGTCGGCATCATGATTCAGAGTTTTCGGGAGACGGTCGAGCGATGGATTGAACAAACATTAATGGCCGATATCATCATCGCCCCCGTTTCCTGGCTCGGAGAACCGGTGCCTGATGTCCCTTTGCGAGGCTTACCCTTGTCACTCAGGCCCTCCCTGACAGGACTTCCAGGGGTCAAAGCCCTGGATTTGTACCGAGAGGGCACGGTGGATCTGGATGGGCAATCCGTCTCTTTAGTCTCGCGAGACTTAGGTCTTCATGCAGCATACAGCCAGTATTTATTCATACAAGGAGATTCCTCAACGATTCTTCGGCAGGCTGTCCAGGAGGAAGGGGTCATCGTCTCGGAAGTCCTGGCCAATCGTCTGAGTTTGGTCGTCGGGGAGGCCCTCTCCTTGCGTACGGAAAAGGGAGTTCATGCCTTTCCGGTTCTTGGCATCTTTTACGACTATGCCACAGATGGGGGAAAAGTGGTGATGGATGATGCGGTATACACGAGGTATTGGGGGGACGCTCCCGCGACGGTGTTTTCGGTGTATCTTGATGAAGGCCAGTCCCTCTCGGAAATGCGACGGGTCATAGAAGAAACCCTCTCACCGGACCTGCCGATTGTCACGATCAGCAACGGAGAACTGAAAGACGAAATACTGGAAATCTTCGATCGAACGTTTCAAGTCACCTATGTCTTGGAACTGATCGCTTTGTGTGTCGCCGTGCTGGGAATCGTGAATACCTTGACGACCGCGATCTTGGAACGACGGCGTGAACTGGCGACCATGCGCGCCCTCGGTGCCAGTTCCCGGCAGATTCAGGGTCTGGTATTTTGGGAATCCGGTTACATTGCCGGGCTGGGGGGTGGGATCGGAATGGGAATCGGATTGGCTCTATCGTACGTATTGATTGAGGTGATCAACAAACAATCCTTCGGGTGGACCATTCAATTCAGTTTACCGTGGCCCCCACTGGCGATGGCCTTGGCAGTGGCCATGTTGGCCGCGTTGGTCGGGGCTTTGGGCCCGGCCCGGTGGGCCAGTCGTCAGGTCATCGCCGACGGCCTCAGGTACGAATAAGCATTGTTTTGTCGCATCCGGCTCATGCACGATTGAATTTTCCCTGATTCTCATGGCAGGTTATCTTACAGATCATGTGGGTTTGGGCAGAAGAAATGTTTTCGCTCAAGTGCAATTCGAATAGATCATGATTGACGGACAAAATTACTACCAAATTTTGGGGGTCCCGGAAGATGCGCTGCTGAAGGAGATTCAGAGTGCTTGGCGAACTTTCGCCAAAGAGAATCATGAGGACGTGGTGCCTACCTGGGAACGTCAGGCGGCCAAAGAACGCATGTTTAAGGTCAATGAAGCCTATGCGGTCTTGAGCCACGAGGAAAAACGAGCGGATTACGATAATTCCCATATGTTGAACGGGGGATCTTCGATTGAGTTGGTCAGGAGGCGAGTCAGAAAAGCCAAGGAAACCATGGCAAAGGTGTATGGGCTCATCACACATGAAGATATCAAGACAATCGAAACTATCATCGACTACCTGGATCGCCATACACAGGAAAAATGTTTTACTTGGATGACCGAATTATTAGAGAAACGTCCGGAAATGGCCAGGCACCTGGTGTCTTCCGCCTTTGATGAGCAGGTGTTGGGAACCGATACCCATTTATTGGATCGGCTTCTCGAAAAAGCTCCCTACGCCATCACGTGGGAAAAAATCTATCTGTATGGAGAGGAAATTCTCGGGGTGTCAGGCAAGGAACAGAAGGAACGCAACTACGATCAACTCGCCAGGATACTGTACCACCGGATTGATTTGGCCAGTCACTTTGTGTACCCGGCTTTTCAGGAGCAGGCGTCAGGATGTGAAAGCTGCCTCCTGCCCACGTTGTTAAAGTTGGCCCCCCAAGAAATTACCCAAGAACGTTTTAATGATTACATCGAGACCGTGAACAGCATGCGATGGATCATTTACCATCAGCTCAGAAACTATAATGAACAGGCGGTTGGTTGGATAATGAAAGCCAGACCCGACCTCGTCCGAAAACCCGAAAAGCAACAACCCAAGAAGGAGCTGCCCTTTCCCTTACGTTCCGGATCCTTGGAAGGATAGAAAAAATTGGTTGAGCGGTTTCGTCTTCCGTACACCGGAAAGAGAAACGGAATGAATAAAAAGGGAAGTGCATCCTGTTATTTCGCCTTTCCATTTCCTCGCAATATTTTGAGTGGTCCGCACAACTTGCTATACACATCCCCTTTCATGACCGGAGTAGGCAAGGGGCTTGGGATGCGACGGACCTCTCCTTTCGGCAGTTGACGATAGGCGGCCATTAAATACCACTGGGGGTAGTGGTAGCAGAAGTCGGCTGTGGCAAAAAGTCCCCCTAAGGCCCCTCCTCCGAGCAAAAGCCCCGCAAGGCGTGCGGTTTCCGCCGTTGCCGACCGTTCGGATGCATTAAACCGTGTGACATGGACATTGTTGTAGTAAACCCGCGTCCCTGCGCGTGCGAAGGTCATGGTTGAGCCATCCGGTTGGGGCATTTTCTTGGGTGGGACTTTTGTCACCGGGTCATGGATAAATTCGAAACGTTGGAGCCGGTGAGGGGGGAACATCCCATCCAGTTGTTTCACAAAAGTAGAATCGCCCACATGAGGTGCGGCCAGTGCATAGACCCCTTGCGGTGGATATCCCCTGGCATTCAGGTATGCACTGAACAATTGTACGTGTGCGGCACCCAAGGAATGCCCGACCACCCAGATTTTCTTTTTCTTCCCTTCAAAAGCCGTAATCACGTCCAGGACCGCATCGCGAAAGGGTCGCCCTTTCCGTAAGCCACTGGGGTCTTTGGATTTCGTCGGCACATAGAGAGAGGTCGGAGCGGTAAGGCTGTACCAAAATCCAGCATGAACTTTGCCACGCAGGCCTCTAACTTTGGGAGCAACGCCCAAAGCCACGAAATTGGTATGGAGCCATTCATTCCATGTGTATCCCGATTTTTTCTTCGCGTTACCCACTCGGTCTGTTCCCCGAAAGACCACCAGAATGGTTTTGGGTGTGGAAATGACCATGGCTTCCGGATCTTGGCCTCCTCGGTTTCCCCAGAGCCACACGAATTGAGGAGGTTGATTGGATGGTCCCTTTTTACTCTTCTCATCCCAAAACAAATGGCGGGTATATTTCGCATATTCGTCGACGAAGGCCTGCGGTTTCTTGTGAAGGTTCTTCACGTATGATTTGTTCGCGGTAAAAGGGTCTCCTGACAATTGGTCTAAAAAATCCGGATAAATTAAGGTGGCGAGATAGGTCAGGAGATAGGCATTGGATGGGGAATAGCCAACCGCGTTTGACTTGAAGACCCGAGTGAACGCATTCGGTCCTCGGGTCTTCGGAATGGGTGCGGCTCCTAATCTAGCCCGAATTTTTGCGGCGGCGTTTTTGGCGGCCAATTCGGCGGCTCGTTTGGCCTTTAACGCGGCGGCTCGGATTTTCGCGGATTTTTTGGCTGCGGCCCTTCGAGCCTTTTCAGCCACCGCCCGGGCTCGCGCAGCCGCTTTTCTCGCGGCATTCCTAAAGAATCCCCGCGATTGAATCCCGCTATAAGTTCCGGTAGCTACCAGACTGGTCCCGTCGGGGTTTAACCATTGCACCACATGCACATCCATCTCATCAGGTTCGCCGCCCGGGGTGGAGAGAACGATAGGAATACCGATATTCACCTCGTGGGTGCCGCGCTCGGTTTCGACCAATAAGGCATCTCGTCGTTGCTGGCCGGGAATAAGTTTCAACCATTCCTGAGCTACTTCGACGGAATAAATTCCGGGATTGGCGATGACCACACTCCCGTCGGTCCCGGTGAAATACACGGATTGGTCCAAAGTCATTTGCGTGGCCTCATCCGGATCGGAGGCTCGAGCCAACAGGGGGCTTGTTATGATAAGACTCAAAATCAAAACACACAGAGCCTGTTGAAGAGAGGGCTTGGCCATGGTGTATATTCCTTTATGTGAAAAAAAACGGTTAAGTGCTGGGCATATAGGGAGGTGTGTCGGTCCTGCGAACGATTAGGTTCAAGAGTAGCCAAGTCATAGCCTTACCCTTGAGAAAGGGATCGTCGCTCCACTGCCTGGATTTTCATACACGTGAAGGACAGGGCCATGCCAAAGGCGTGTTCGAATTGTACAGCGATGGAGTAGGGCAGGGGCCTTCCATCGTTATAGGTGCCTCGCTCTTGTAGCCGAAAGGATAAATCATATACTGCATTTTGATGATTAAAGGCTTCCAGACGGATTGACTCACAATCATGAAACTTCAAGACGACGACATACGGGTGCTCTAGGGCGCACAGTTCAAAGGTCGCCTCAATGACAGGCCCTATCCACAGGTTGGCCTCTGGCCGCACATCCCCTCGCCAAATGTTCAGATGATGCACTTCGGCGTCATGGAAGTTCGGCCATGAGCCCTGATCGAGAATAAGAGCGCTATTTTCTACTTCTTTGATGGGGTCAAAATCTCTCATAACTCGGTGGTGATTAGACAAACGTACCGCTTCTGCGTTGAACATGAATGCGGCGTTAGTGTTCCTGGACATTGATAGCTTCCTGATATTCGGAAGTTCGGATACCCATACGCATATTTCTCGGGTAAGGTATAGAAGGCATTATCGCGAGCCTCGAGAAACTGCCCTTTAATGTCTAGTTGATATTGGTCATAGAGATCGGGTTTTCCCTGAGCATAATTTTCCCGTATTTGCGCGCGCGAGGCATCGAGGGCTTCCTGTTGTCTTAGGGGTAATGGCGGTAGCGGAATTGATGGGGGATTGCGTAGTTGAATCCCCGGATTCAATTCCATATCCGGATCTCCATCATAATCAGGATTGATGCTGATTATGTCAGGAACATCCCGGTTTATTCGAGGACGATCGGTGACGGCAGGAGCCCCATCGAGCTGCGGGTCTCCTATGGCCGAGGCCCAGAGGGATGAAACCCATCCGAGTACGAACACAAGAATGAGTGCAATGGTCAGAGCGTGATGCATAAACCGTATCCACAGCGGATTTTTTCGGTGACATGTTGTTGAATAGTAAGACGATAAAACATTGTAAAGAATGCCCAAACGTAAAATCTATTACGGCACAGCCATTTGAGTGTAACTTTTATGAGGTTTCCAAAATATTCAAAAAAACTCTATTTTGGTGTGCGGCTTTAGCGGAAAATGTTCTATCGTTCCCGCTTAAATTGAATTCTCCAGGAGGAGGGAATCGGTTGAATTCTAGCCGATCGTGTGGCTATTCGATTGGCTTTCGCAAGAGTCTTCAACATTAGCTTGGTTAAGACGATCTTGGGGTGTGCCGAAATGAGGGGTGGCCCAAAACGGATGGTTTATGAATGATGGATAATACACCATTAGCGTTACTCATAGGGGTTCCATTCTTTTTTGTTATTTTACACGTACTTGTACTTCCTGGATTACGGTATCTCAGTTCATGGATTCAGGGAGAGCCGTTTACCTACCGTCTGCAAAACTGGATGCAATCTCGCTCGAGTAAAAAAGTCGCCAAATGGGATATTGTCTGGTCTTCGGCCTCTCTGCTAGTGGCTATGGCCGTGACCCTTGGTTTGTTGGAGGGATTCAATCAGGTTTGGAGCTTCTTTGAACAATAACTGAAAGGGGTGAGGTGAAAATGTTCACTAAAGCTACAAGGTGTTTTTTTTCAGAACTCAGGATGGGGGTTGAAGGGGAGGGAGACACACCATGAGCGAGGAACAACCCGAGAAGGTATGCGCAACCCTTATTGAGAAAATGCGAAGCCTCCAGCTTTCAACCGTGGGGCCGGAGGGTTCGCCCCATTGCAGTTATACCCCTTACCTCTATCGAATGCCTGGGTGTTTCTATATTTTTGTCAGTCAGTTGGCTGCCCATACTCGCCATCTGATGGCCAATCCGACTGTCGCGATGATGGTCATAGACGATGAACAGGCAACCAAGCAGGTTTTTGCGAGGACGAGAGTACATTATCTCTGTCAGGCCACCCGAATCGAGCCTGAGAACACCGACTATAATGAGGTGCTGGACGAATACGAACAGCGACATGGCAAGACCGCGGGAATGTTACGGCAATTGGCGGACTTCAAGTTGTTTCAGCTCAAACCGGTGAGCGGGCAATTTGTGATGGGGTTTGGTCAGGCTTACAAACTCACCGGAGAGAATTTGTCAGTTTTCGAACATAGCCGAACGGGATAGGGGTAAGGGGTTCAACATTGAGTCCGCAGAGATTTATGTGGAGTACGTCCTCATTCTTCCTCTTTTCTGGTCTCCCGATCTCCTTTCTCCCTCCAATCCTTGACAATATCGTGAGAGGATACGGAGTATGATATCAGAGAGTCCCAGCTTACCCAAATCCATGTCGATCATCGAAGAATATAGCGCAGATGTGGTCAGTTCGATTTTGGGACAGTTGCCGGCTCACCGTCCTACGGTCTACGAAACGTTATTAGCATCCGTGACTGGAAGCACACCATCATACCAGGTCAAGGATATAGTCATTCCGAATGCCAATCGAATCTTTCGGAAGTTGAAAGGCCACTTTATTAGTGGAGTGCCTCATTCGCACATCTATCCCTTAGTATTTGCTCGTGCTGAATTCAGGTGGCTTACTATCCACACCTCTTTCATGGGGCGTTACATTGGGGAGTCGACGTCGATAAGTCGAACGTCAATGATGAAGTGTTCGAAGGATTTTCAACCGTTCAGACTGGTAAGGCAGAAGAAATTTTGAGCATGGTGAATGCCGATGAGATGCTTTCAGTGTGGCTGACGACCGCTGGAGTGATTTCAATGGCATGTTCACTCGCTCAAAGCCTGCACGGCCAATTTTTTTTGGGGTGATGGCTTATGTTCGTACGAACATAGGCAGGTAGATTGACGAGCCTTTAGAGTGAACCGCTGCCTATAGGAATAAGGAAAACAGATCGTTATAGAAAGGCCTCAGGACAGAAGTAAGAACTCCTTGCCAAAGGTCGGTGTGAAGGTGGAGAAGTGAACGTTTCAGCCCTATTTGAACAACAGGTCGAAAAATTCCCGAATAAGCCGGCGATCCAGGATTGGACCCGTTCGATCACGTATGCTGAGCTCAATGCTTACGCTAATCAGATTGCACACACCATATTAGCGGCCGATCGCATGCCCTATGTGGGAACGTATTTGGACAATACCATCGAGAGTATCGCGGCCATCTTAGGAATCTTAAAAAGTGGGAAAGCCTATATTCCGTTAAATCCCAGAGAAAAGGGTCCTACCACAGCATCCCTGATAGAACAATCGGGAATACAGACGATTCTGACGGAAGAAAAATATATTCAAGTGCTGCCACCGCATATGGTGTCGATTGATGTCGCGACCACTTCACAAAACGATAACGGAAATCCAACGGTCGATGTAAGTCTCGACGATCACTGTTGTGTGATTTATACCTCTGGTTCAACGGGTGAGGCAAAAGGTGTTATGCAAAACCATCGGAATGTGTTGCATGTGGCGAAGAACTACACAAAACAATTGGATATTGTGTCAGAGGATAAGATCCTGCTTCTGCCGCATGCCTCATTCGTCGCCAGTATGCTGAATATGTTCGGTTCTCTCACGAATGGAGCGACCATTTATTTATACGATATGGCTCGAAAAGGTGCGCAAGAATTGCCTCGCGAAATCATGAATCGTCAAGTCACGGTCTACCATTCGGTGCCCACGATCTTTCTCCGCCTGGTTGATCGTTTATCTCCGTTCGAACATTTTACGCACATCCGGCTAGTGGTCTTGGGCGGAGAACCTGTGCACCAGAAACATCTGGAGCTGTACAAGAAGCATTTTCCCATTGCCAAGAAATTTGTGATCGTCTATGGAGCGACGGAAGCCAACGGAGCCGCATTTCTTTCGACCCACGATGAGACAACGTTTTCTCCAGCCGGGACTCCTATCGGATGCCCTGCTGATGGGTTTTCCATAGAAGTCGTGGATCAGGATCGAAAACCTCTTCCGCAAGGGCAAGAGGGAGAAATTCGGATTACGGGCAAGTTTGTCTCGTTAGGCTACTTTCAAAATACAGAATTGACGAACCAATCCTTTGAAGCCATGGGCGCTCAGCGAACCTTTTATACTGCGGATCGCGGATATGTCGACGAACAAGGCTGTCTCTTTCATCTCGGAAGAAATGATGCTGTCGTGAAGGTCTCTGGCCGGAAAGTCTCCTTACTGGAAATAGAGTCCAATCTTCTCAAGTACCCGGGTATTAATGAAGTGGTCGTGCTGACTTCGAGTGAAAACCCTCAGAAAATCATGGCCTATATCGTGGGTTCAGGAGATCTCAATAAGGCCGAGATAGGCTCTTGGCTGAGCAAAAGGCTCCCACATGTGATGCTTCCGGTGCATTTGGTAGAAGTGGCAGGCATGCCGTTAACCATGAATGGGAAAATCGATAAAAGAGCCCTTTTGCAAGAGGAATTGTCTCAGAAGGCTTCATATATAGCCCCGTCGAATTCAGTGGAAGTGCAACTCGTAGATATCTGGCAAGAAGTGTTTCAACAGGATCATGTAGGGGTCAATGATGATTTTTTTGACATGGGTGGAGACTCTCTTTTAGCAACCATGGTCATCAGCAGAGTCAGTCAGGAATTGCAAGTCGATCTCCAGATGAATAGCTTTTTTGAAGCTCCGACTATACGCGAGCTTGCAGAATGTATCCGAAGTGGGCATGGATTGAAAGAAAATGGGGGCTGTGAGATGTAATATTTCCCTTCTTCAAAAATACAAAAATTTTCTTTGTTATCCAAGGTTCATCAAGACCGAAAAATTTATTGCCCTGGTCTTAAGGTGATGTCGATCATGATGTCATCGGCAAGTTGACCCAGGGCGGTACGGATGTTCTCGAAACTGGTTTGGGGAGGGAGAACGAGTTCGGCCTCCGCCCGAAACATGCGTTCTCCCGACATGGAGGCGCTTTCCACGACGGTCCGAAGGTCTTGGACACTCACCCCCAGGCCCGCCAAGGTGCTTGAAATGTCTCGAACGATTCCCGGGCGATCTTGTCCGACCAATTCTAGTTGCAACGAATTTCGGTGATCGATATCCGCGAGGGTCCAATCGCTATCCACAACACTCACGGAAAGCCCAAGGTCAGCTAGGGTAGGGAGAGCGGTCGTGAATCCTTCGGCTTGATGTTCAGGAAGGTGAATCTGTACGACCCCTGCGAAATGTCCGGCCAGGCGAGCCATGCGGCTCTCGTCCCAGTTCCCTTCGTATTTGCTGATGAAGTCGGCCAGAGCTTCGACTAATCCAGGGCGATCTTTGCCAATGACGGTCAGAACAAGTGCATGTGCCATAGTGATACCTGCTGCGAAAAATGAGTGTTCGTGATTGAGGAGGACTAAGATTCGATTCAAAACGCTCTGCAATGTCAGAATACCTTTGAAAAACTACTGAAGAGGTCTCGAGATGTCAATCCATCCAATTCAGGGTCTGGGTAGGAATGGTTTTGGTCCGTGAATGGGTCTCACCCGTTGACTAAGGATAGACCAAAGCGGTTGTGAGTGAAGGGAAAATTGGTTGATGGTGGAATGGATAGGATAATGGAAAAAGATGCATGAAGAGTCAGGGACATGGTACAACAGCAGGCCATGACAGGAAGCCCTGAAGTGGTGTTTTAGTTTGTTCCTCACGAACGCGCAGATGGTTCATGATGGAGTCGAGGTTCTTTCGCCTGTATAAAACAATGGTCATTGAGCGGCCGGGATTTTCGTTGGCCCTCTTTTTAGTGATCGCGGTCTTTTTTGGCTATCACGGACAGAACCTGAAGCTTGATGCGTCGGCGGAATCTATTGTCCTGGAGAACGATCCGGACTTACAGTATTACCGGGACATCCGGGAAGTTTACGGCTCCGATGACTTCCTCGTGATTCCCTACACGCCGGTTGACGACCTGTTATCGCCAACTTCCTTAGCCAATCTCAAGGCTCTTCGCGACGAGTTAAAGACCTTACAAAGAGTCGCCTCGGTCCTCACTATCTTGGACGTGCCCTTGTTGAACAGCCCGAAAGTGAGCATCTCGGACTTGGCGGACGAGGCTAACGTCAGGACATTGGAGACGCCGGGGGTCGACACGAGCCTGGCACGAAAGGAGTTTCAGGAGAGCCCCATCTACCGGGATAATCTGGTCAGTCCCAATGGCCAGACGACAGCCATTCTCGTAAACTTCAAACGTGACGAAAAGTTTTTTTCGCTGTTAAACACCCGCAATTCTCTCAAAGAAAAAGCCGATTCCACCGGGCTTACGACTTCAGAAGCCCAGCAGTTAACTAAGGTGGTTCGAGAATTTAGCGATTATCATGCCCTGGTAGTAGAGCAAGAACGTCAGGATATTCAAGCCATTCGTGCCATCATGAGCAAATATCACGATAAGGCCAACATGCATTTGGGCGGGGCACGGATGATTACCACCGACATGATCAGCTTTATCGAGCATGACATACGCGTATTCGGGGTAGGCGTCGTAGCTTTTTTAGTCGTAGCGCTGATTTATTTTTTCCGAACGTTACGATGGGTGGTCTTGCCGATGGTGTGTTGTCTGACCTCGATCGCCGTGATGGTGGGCCTCTTGGGATGGCTGGATTGGCGCATTACGGTCATTTCCTCCAATTTTATCTCGCTCCTGCTCATTATTACCATGTCGTTAACCATTCATCTCATCGTGCGATATCGAATCGAGATCAATGAAAATCCCACCGCAGACCAAAACACGCTTATTTTAGAAACCATGAAAAAGATGGCGACCCCGTGTTTTTACACGGCCATCACCACTATCGTCGCGTTCTGTTCTCTGGTGGTGAGTGATATTCGTCCCGTGATCGATTTTGGATGGATGATGACCATGGGGATTTCATTGGCCTTCGTCCTGAATTTTATCCTCTTCCCCGCCATCCTGACGTTCTTGCCTCCTGAGCAGTTGACGGCACGTCGAAACGTCAATCAATGGTTTACCATGAAGGTCGCATCCGTAACCCAGGACTATCCCAAACCGATCGTTCTGGTGTGTGCGGCATTGGCCATCATAGGAGTGTTGGGAATTTCACGATTGGAGGTAGAAAATCGTTTTATCGATCACTTTAAAAGTACCACCGAAATTTACCAGGGCATGGAACTCATCGATACGCAATTAGGAGGAACGATTCCGTTAGACTTTGTGATCGACGCGGATGCCGACTTTTATGCTTCCCTCAAAGAGTTAGAAGAAGCCGAGGATGTTTTTGAAGATCCGTTTGCCGAAGAAGACAGTGAGACCACCGACACGACCTATTGGTTTAACGGAGATCGGCTGCAGAAGGTCGAAGAAATACACGACTACTTGGAGGAGCTGCCCGAAATCGGGAAAGTCCTCTCGATTGCCACGGGGTTGAAAGTCTTTCTGCAGTTGAACGGAGGGCGGATCCCGGATGATTATGAATTGGCGGTCCTTCGAAAGAGGGTCCCGGAGGAAGTCAAAAAAGCGCTCATTGATCCCTACCTTTCCGCGGATGGCAATCAAACCCGCATTACCATGCGCTTGATCGAATCGGCTCCGACACTCAAGCGGAAGGAGCTCATCCGGAAAATCACAACGCATTTGGTCAACGATATGGGCTTTGCGGAAGCCAATGTGCATCCGACAGGCTTAGCTCTTCTCTATAACAATCTGCTGCAGAGCCTCTATAAATCCCAAATCCTGACCCTGGGTGCGGTCTTCTTAAGTATCCTTGCCATGTTCGTGGTCTTGTTTCAGGGAGTCAAGGTCGCATGTCTGGCCATATTGCCCAATTTGCTGGCGGCCGGAATGGTGTTGGGTCTCATGGGGTGGTTGGGTATCCCATTGGATTTGATGACCATTACCATCGCTGCCATCACGATCGGGATCGGAGTGGACGATACGATTCATTACGTCCATCGCTTCCAGGTGGAATTTAAAAAGCACGGGAACTATCTGGCCACTGTGGGTGCCTGTCACGGAAGTATCGGGATCGCATTATACTATACCTCGTTAACCATCGCAGTCGGATTTTCCATTCTGGCGCTCTCCAGTTTCATCCCCACGATCTATTTCGGTCTGTTAACCGGATTTGCGATGATCGTGGCCCTCCTCAGCAATTTGACCTTGTTGGCAGCCTTACTGATTCTGGTGAAGCCTTTGGGCCCCGAAGGTAAAGTGAGTGAAGGGTAGAAGGTCTCTGTTGGGGATCATCCCAAAGAACCCCTGCCATTACAGGCCTCTTCAGTGAACCTCATGCCTTTGTGAATCTGAGGTCCCTATTTTTCAACCAACCTTGTCCGAACCGGACCGAGAATTGCTAAAATCGTACGATGGACGAATGCTGCAAGGTCACCCCCATTTCTGAACGGCAGCGTAGTGTCTTTCGGATCGTCCTCTGGATAAACGCAGCCATGTTTTTGGTGGAGGCGTGGGCTGGGATTCTGGCTCATTCTACGGCGCTTTTGGCCGATTCGGTAGATATGTTAGGCGATGCCATTGTGTATGGCTTCAGCCTTTATGCGATCGGCCGAGGGGCCAGATGGCAAGTTCGGGCTGCGATGCTGAAGGGCATCATCATGGCTGCCTTTGGTGTCGGGATCCTGGCTCAAGTGATCTTGAAGACGGTCTATGGATTCATGCCAACCGTGGAAGTCATGGGAGTGGTAGGGGGTGTGGCCCTTGCAGCCAACCTTGTATGTCTTTTGCTCCTCTGGCAGCATCGTGGTGACGACATCAATATGCGATCGGCGTGGATGTGTTCTCGAAACGACGTCATCGGGAATGTGGGTGTCCTGCTTGCGGCATTGCTGGTCCACTTCATGGGCTCCCCATGGCCTGATATGGTGATTGGTCTCATGATCGCGACCCTGTTTGTGCGATCGGCAATCAGGATCTTGAGCGAAGTTGCCCGAGTACGGGTATGATGGCTTCGCTTAAAGTTTAAGACGGAGATCCCGTCTCACGGTTCGAGAATTAATCTCTCCGTTGGTCTTTCCAAAAAAATCGAAGTTGCTCTCAGTAAAAAGTAAGGCCATGGAATGACAAAATGCGGAAAATTGTTTCGGATGTCAGCCGTGTCACAAGTCATTCCGTAGAAATCTAGCCATCAAGAAATAGCCGCCAGGAAACCTCTTGACTGTTAAGCCCAGTGTGCTAGCCTGCCTGGGTCTAGGGTACCTCTCCGAACATATTTTCAAACTTAATACGATGGTCTGCAAGAGTATCGTAACGGGCCTCCTTTGTGGAGAGGGAAAAAGTTCGCCCCGCACGTGGTCAGTACTGAGGAAGTGCAACGACCATTTACCTTTAACCAAAAGTCGGGGAGAGAACTGATGGGATTAAAAAAATGTACGGTATTTTTCTTGATGATGTCTCTGTACCTTAACGGATGTGCTTCGATTGTGAGTGGAACCTCCCAAGAGGTGAGTTTTCAAACCAATCCGGATGGGGCGTTGGTAAAAATTGCCGGGAAGGAGATTGGAAAAACTCCCACGACAGTCCAGCTGGATAGGGAGTCGGGTCAAACGTTAGAGATTGCCAAGGATGGATACCAACCGATCCGCATGGATTTAAAAACAGGCATCGAACCCTGGTTTTGGGGAAATATTATTTTCGGGGGGCTATTAGGTTCTACCACAGACGGGCTTTCCGGAGCCGCAACCGAATACGCGCCCAACCATTACTATGTCACGTTGTTCCCGGAGGGGACGACCAGGGTTGAACGCCCCGGCTTAAAAGATCAAAAGGATAAAGCAAAAGAATACATCTTAACGAATTATGACGGGGTCGTGGGAGACATTAGAGGAGGGGGAGAAGTCGGAGAAAATCTCAGTGTAGTAATGGAAATGCTGCATGTGTCAGAAGAAAAACGGAAGGAAGAATTACCGAAAATGCAATCCGTTGCGGAGGTGTTTTCGGCCCCGCCTGAATTTGCCGATCAATTGATGGCCATATTTATCGAGTAGAGCCATTCGAATAGACACAGGGGGAAGGGATATTGAATAGATTCCTTCCTCCTGTGCTAGGCTTTGGGTTTTTTGCAACTGTATCCACCACGCCATTGGCAGAGACGATAACGGAGAAGGCTGGTCCAGTATTGGAAGGATTGTTCGACGTCGTCCCACTCTGATGTGACTCCTGACAGGGTTTTGGCTCCTCCTCGGCGATCCACTCCGGCTGCTAATAGTGTTCCCAGTTCGGCATCGGTAATTTTGGCTTCTACACTGGCGGTCCCCACGTAGGTCCCTGTTCCGGTCGCCATCGATTTGGTGCCTGAGACGACATAGCCTGTTGGCAAAACGCTGGAAATCGAATCCAATACCGTATTGGAGGCCTCGGCTTCCGTCAGGGCCACACTAATACGCAAGACACGAGGCCCGGGTTTAAGAACAATCGAGTAATCCGGCAAAAGGCTATCCCGGATTTTTCCAAATAGGAGCCGGATTAAACGGATGCGTTCTTCTCTAGGCACACCATGGAGAGGAGAGCCCGGTCCCATCCAAAGTTGGACGGGATCGATCAGAACCTTGGTGTAGTGTTTCCAGTCGGCATTGGGATTCACGTACCGGAGTAGAGCTTCATCTCCTGACCCTGGTCGAAGGATGGAATAATCATCCAAAAATCCTGATGTGCCGACATTCTTGGCCTGTTGGGTCGTGGTACAAGCGGTCATGATCAAAAACACCAGAATCGGGATAAATGTTTTTGCTACCCGCATGAACGATCTCCTTTATCCCTTCGACGGACTAAGAGGGCCACACCCTGCCTCGGAAGAACCCTGTTATACCATAATGAAGGAACAACGGGGAAAAAGGAGGAGGAGTATCGTGAAAAGATTCTCAGGTTACTCCGAATGGTTTGATGGCTTGACAGGCGTAGGCTGGTTCATACAATAAGCGAAAGGGAATCGTATGGAAGAGGCCACCAATGCAGCCTAGAAAAAACATGTCGTTCAAAGACATGTCCTATTTCCTTTGGTTAACAGTATTTGTGGTGTTCCTCTCCTCGGTAGTAGCGTCGGGGCCTATGGGCAATTGTCTGGCAAGGTGACGTCGGAGGCAATAAAAGCTGATTCTCCTCTGGTCGGCCTCACGGATGCCCAGAAACAGAATGTGGAGATGGCAAAGCGCCTTCAAGTCCTGTGGCGTGAAAATGCCGAAGCCCTGCACAGGTTGGACCAGGCTTATAGGGAGGCAATGACGGCCCTCGGAAAGGAGCATGGGCAACGATGGAAAACGTTGTTTAAACAAATCTCCAGTGACCACAAAGCTCTGGCCCGGAACAAAGGCGGTGAATCCGAGCGTGCTGAAATGGAAGCCGGTCACGCCAAGGATAGGAAAGAGATCAAGAAATGGCGGGAGAAGGCATATCGAGAACTGAACGAAGACCATCAACAAAAACGCAAATCGCAGTGGGAGAAGCACTATGTGAGCCTCGAACAGCTGAAGGCCGAAAAATCCGCACCGAAACCTTCCCTACCTCAGCAACAGGAAGTAGAACCAACCCCCGAAACACCGACGGCCGATGTGGCACGACCCATGGCGATTACAGGGTACGAGACCGTGAAGCAAGGAACCGAGGTCTGCGCTGGCGGACCGGTCACGCTACTGGGGCGGAACTTGGGTGCTTCGGCCCCTCCCGGGGGTGTATGGTACGGACAGGGTGGGAGCGAAGGGCATGCATTTCCCGCGAGTAGTTATCGTGAATGGCCCCGGGTGGAACTGCCGAACGATATTCCTCGCAATAGACGATACTGGCTCGCGGCCAAAGACGGGACGGTGTTGACCAAGGGACCGGAGACGTTACGGGTTATTTCCTGTGCGGAGGTCATCGTCCCGGATCAAGCGATCGCCAAAACGAAACCCGAACAGTACGAACTCATGTTCTCCTTTCACGTTGAGATTCTCAAAGACTGTGATGATCGCGGGCCGGGGGAGTGGCAATGGGTGGCGAAGACAGCGGGAGTGCTCGGCGCTAACGGGAAGTTTCACTACAGGTGGTTTAATACCGGTGGCAATCAAAAGCTACGAGATGGGGATAAAAGGCAAATCGGTCCGCCAAACAGGTATGTCATCGAAAAAGGAAAAGCGTTTCAGGTGAGGCTCGATGCCCTCGAGTGCGACCGTCGTTGGGGAATAGGCATCGACCCTAACTGGGATTTAGGCCAACCTTGCCCGGAAACGGATGAACGTCGCGAACGCGGCGGTCCGCATGACGGGGCGGGCATGTATCTCTTCACCATCACGCCCAGCCAATACATGCAAGGGGCCTTTGTCGCGGGCTCGCCTCTCAGCAATAACACGCAGGACTGCAAGTACCGTCGCAACCCCCCTTCTAACCTCCCGTACAAAGCCTGGATTCGTATGCTGCGGGCAAAACCTTTGTCCAATAGGTGAGCCTCCTTCCTATGCGTGCCAGGCGGGAGGAGCGAGATTGGAATGGCTGCCGGATGTCTCCCTACGTGGTGTTTTCTTTCAAGTTTAACGTCGAAGGATGGAAGAGCTCTTCGAATTTCAGGGGATGCTTCACGACTCCTTGTTTGCATATGGTCAATTTGCCAAAGAATACCACCGCCTCTTTGGAGAACGACCCTCCGAGACGTTAAAGAAATGTCTCAGTGCCTAGCCATACAGGATGATGCCGGCCTGAATTTTCCTCACACAGAAACTGCACTCTGTACTCGTTTAGATGAATGATGGCTTGTTCAACATAATGGAGAAATATTTGATGAGGGCTTTTTCGAAAAAGATGCTGACGATGCTTTCAATCGGCTGGTTCTTGTCGATAGGAATGGGAGGAGTATTTGCGATTCTATCCATTCCCGCTGCAGGGGCAAATACCTCCAAGACTTCCAGCATCCAACTCGAACAAGCGGTCCACTTTGTGACCCCGGGAGGGGAGAATATCCTGGTCGAGCCAGGGACGTATGAAATAGAGAGGGCCGAAGAATGGCTGCGGCTTATTCCCGGGGAACGGCGTGATGCGATCCTTATCCAAGCCCACGCGACCAGCCATGACAAAGAACTGAAGACTCCTCAAGCCCTCTCTGTATCGGATAAAGATGCCGATCAACATCAGGTTTTGCTGCTCTTGCCTGATGGAACCGGCTGGGAAGCCATAGGTTCCTACAGTGGGCTCCGTTCGCGTGCAGTGAGAAAACCGGTTCCTCGGTTTTACCAAAAGGATTGGTATGGTGTGTACCGTGCGGATGTACCCCCAAGTGTCCTATCCAGGCCTCTACCGTCTTGGCAAACGTTTCTGAATGAAGGAAAGAAGCAGGTGGTGAAATATGGTCGGCGGTTGATTGACTTCGAAACGTACACGACCGGGAAGCGACGCTACTTCGTCGGAGTCTTTCAAAAGGGCAAGGGGAGTAATATCATTGAACGGACCACGTCTTTTGCGAGATTTAAAAAATTGGAAAAGCAAAAGCGTGGCCAAGGGCTTGCGCTGGTAGACTTTGAACGCTATGTCGTGGGCAATACCAGGTACTACGTCGGAGTCTGGCGAACGCGAGTGGGGAGGGAAGCCCCATTTTGGGTGGATCATGAATGGAAAGGATTTCAAGCCAATCAAGATAACTTTACCAAGAAACGGTTTACGCTCATTGACTTTGAATTCTTTCAAAGTAATGGCAAAGACTTTTATGTTCATATCTATAAAGGAAACAAGGTTCCCCGGCCCCGCATGCGAACACGAACACAGTCTGGAAGCGCGTCTCCCCATGCACGAAAACCGAAGCCTCGTATGGTGCGCTACCAAACGTATCAGGGCTTCGTCAAAGAATTTGCTCAGCTCTTTAAGCAGGGGTTGCGATTAAGCGAATTCGAACCCTATCAAGTCGGTGGAAGTCGGTATTATCTGGCGGTGTATGAATTGGGGAAGGGGGGGAATGTGTTGAATGCAGCGAAAAATAAGAAAGAGTTTTACGAGAAGCGGAGTAGGTATAGGGAAATGGGGTTGAAGCTTATCGATATGGAAGTGATGCCTTTGCCTCCGCAAAGAACCAAGCCCATTCCGAAAAGAACGTCGTCGCCCAAAACACAGGGGAAGCCAATCCAGTGGCCAAGATTGAATGGAGATCGACCTGGGTTGGTCGTGAAGAATGCCAGCGATTTTTCTGACCGATGTGTCCCAAATGTGATGAAGCAAATTGAAACAAGCCTTAATCGAGGAAAAACGGACAAATTGTATTTGGCCTATCAATCTGGAGGCTATGGAGCTCCCATCCTAGAAAACAACACGATGGGGGAATTACCAGAGGTCAAAGTCTTTAAAAGAATAAGAAGGCTCCTCAGACTCAAAGAGGCCAAGCATCGGCAAGGGATTGTTCGATATTTTGACCGACGCACAGGGCGCAATTATTTTTATGTTTCATCCTCCACCTTCAAACAACCTGGGTATAAGGAAGGCCCCGGGACGGTTGAGATCGTGCAATGGGGCAATCAAACGGGCAAGAGCGGTCCTTTGGGATCGAATATTCAAAACCAGCGTGATCGTCCACCCCATTCCAGCTATTCCGTGGTGGGAGTATTAAAAGAGGAGCGGAATGTGCCAGGGAGCCATGCCGGGGGTATGCAGATCATGGGACGGTTTCTGGTGGTCCCCTTCTATGGCCTATCTGGGTATCCTGACGCGTTGTCAATCTACGATTTACAAGATCCTAAGAAACCCACATTACGGACTCTTCTTGTTGAGGCGGAAAAGGGGGGGAGTTTTGGGAATGCGTCGCTGACGCGACTGGCGAATGGCCGGTATTTATTGTTGGGGCTTGGAGGGGGAAAGATCCAACCCTATGTGAGTAAAGGGACAGCGTTCCCTGAAAAAGCTCAAGACTGGATCCCCGGCCGCCGCTTTAGCCCGGGGGAGTTATGGGCAGCCGGAGGAGATTCGTCTCCACCTGTGCCCAAAAGTCTAGGGTCCGGTTATCAAAGCACCCAATTAGTGGCTGATTGTAATGGAGAATTATTTATCATCGGAACCCATAATAGTCATAAATTGTCCTATTTCCATTTAGGAGGCAAAGATTATATCGACATATGGAAAGTCACCTTGACGGAAAGGCAAAACGGTGATGCCTATGACATGCACCTCAAGAAAGTAGGGAATCGGCATATGTATTGTGGGCATGAATGGTGTAATTTTAACACCGGCGCGAGTGTGTATGTTGACCCTACAACGGGGAATCTCATGGCCTATGCCACGGAATACTATAACAAAGGCCCGAAGGTTAATGGCATCAGGAGCACCAAGATCAAAGAATTTCGCCAAAATCCGTAAGCGAGGGGGGGGAGGAAGGAAATTGGAGGATGTGAGCTAAAGGTTGTATGAGAGGCAAGGTCCAGGCTTTGCCTGGTCCAGCAGCATAACCCGATTCGTTTTCACCCTCAGAACACCAGAAAATAAATCAGCCCTCAGTTTCTAGCCTGTTCCTCCTATTCCCAAAAACTATTTGGATGGGGGAGGGCACTCGTAGGCATCCGCGTCGACGCCTAATTGGGTGTCAGAATCAGAGGTAGACAATTGAACATAGGCATTCCCCCCAATGCCGCCCACTTTATTGCGAAGAGTCGCGATAAGGTTATCTTCACTGTCGCTTCCGGTAAACGCTTGCACCTTATGAAGATATTTACAGTCTTTGGCTTCTTCGGGTTCAATTTGTCGAACGGCTTCACCCTCACGGGTCAGGTCAACCACTTCTGTCGCACATCCAGAGAGCACGAAAACCATGCTAAACAGGATAAAACAAAGATAGATGACTCTCATGTTCCTCTCCTTTCAATGGTTAGACGAATCTCATCTGAATAGAATTTACAAGATCGCAAAAAGTTATGAGGACGCGTCCTTAGAAGCGTGACCGTAATGCTACCAAAGCAAGGTTAGGTAAGTCACCGATGTTCAACGTAACCCCAGGGTTTCGAACCAGAAAGAAGTGGCGTAGAATAGGATCTGAGGCTTAGATCATGAGGTACTATATCCTACAGAATCAGACGGTCGTTTCGGTGCCGAGTGCCAAAGAATTCGGCGAATGGGTGGAAACGGCGGATCGGGTGGTGAGTAAGAACCAAGTCGGAGATGTGGAAGTGTCGACCGTGTTTCTGGGCATCGATCATCAGTTTTATGAAGGCCCCCCGCTCCTGTTTGAAACGATGGTCTTTGGAGGCGACTTGGATCAAACCTGCCTTCGCTGCTCCACCTGGGATGAAGCCGTGGAGCAACATGAAAACATCCTGTCCGAAGTCTTAAACCGCGCGTATGGCTACTATAAGCCCAATTAACCCCGCCTTCTTCGTTCCTGGCGACGATGAATATCGATGAGCTCGTAGAGTCAATTCCGGAAGAGGATATCCGAGCCGACCTGAAGCAGCTGGTCAGGGAATGGAAAGCAGATGCAACGGACGTCAATCATTTAGGGGAATTGCTTGTAGGGTGGCAGGAAAAGACTTATTTCAAGGATCAAGAAGCTCGGGGCCAATTTTATAAGAGGTTTAAGGTCTTTCAAGCAAAGGCCATAGATGAAATTGGTGGGATGACGATGAATGAGCGCTTATATTGGTTCGGGCTCTTTGAGGAATGGGATGCCGCAGATCAAAACGGAAAAGAGCGGGTGAGGGGAAAATTACAGGCACCTTCCTGATAGGTATATCTTCCAATCTTGTGAATAAAACGTGTAACCACCCAAAAGTTCTGCCCCCCGATCGATCATCGGTGTAAATGGGCGGCGACGAGCGTTCTAAATAAAATGGACGACATCCGGTTTCACCGAATTCGTGATGGCTCGTAGGCGTTGAGCGGTGGGCGATACCCCATTGAATCCAGGCAGAGAGAGGGAGCTTCTTATTCCATGTTGCCATGAAAATCGGTTGTGGGACCCGTCCCAGAGGAAGTTTCTGTATATTGAAGAAAAAAATTGAGGCTGTCCTGTATTTCTCTTATCTATATAATTTTACAGGAAATTTTTGAAGGATGGCCCCGTGAGTATTGCTGTGGGATATTGAAGCCTGTTGAATTAATCCTAAAATCTTCTATTCAGGCTGGAACCCTTTATTGACACCTTTTAAGCTACTGGATAGGCTAGACGACTCAAGACCAACGATGGAACTCACGTTTTCCAAATGAGGCTTTCTGTGAGTTTTTGCATTCTCATTATTCATTGAGGCGTAACTCTCTGTGAAGAAAGGAGACATTTCCTATGTCTATTTCTCGAATGCTTGCGACTAGTTTTCTGGTTAGCGTCTTATTTTCGGCTTTTTCGTTGTTTGGCCTCCCAGCCAACGAGGCCAAAGCGGCCTATTCTGTCCCTACGGTTCAGATGGCCTCCTTGCACGCATCGGTGAGTCAAGACTTGAGTACTTCAATCCAGGATATCCAAATCGCGGGAGACCGCTCATTGGTTCAGAACGGACAAGATTTTCAATTGATCGCCAAGCAGAAAAAGGCCACGAAGAAAAAAGCCAATAAAGGCAAACGAAAAGGGCATACTAAAGCAAATAAGAAGAAAAAAGGCGGAAAGAAAAAGGCCGGAAAGAAAAAGGCCGGAAAAAAGAAAGCTCAACGAAAACGCTAATCAGTCCTCATCTCTTGTTGTTGACTGGGTGGACGGAAAATCGATTGCAGTAGCCTTTTAAGGTTTGATCACGGAAAAAAGGTTACTGTAATCGTCCGTCCATAAAATCTCCTTTGGTTGAGCTGACGGCCAAGGGGCTATAAATTCTCTGATCTCCCGATCATTGAGAAAATTTTGATTGCTGGTGACTAAGACCCAATCATTCCCATGGGTGCCTATCTCTTCTTCAGAAACCTCGTCTTCCTCCGGCTCACCGTAATCTTCGATCCAGATCGCCTGTTTCCCGGATTCCCTGGCTAAAACCCGTATTACCGAGCTAAGATCAACATGATGATTGGAGATATTAAACGCCAAGACGCCGTCCGGCCGGAGATGTTTCCAGTAGAGGGTAAAGGCTTCTTTGGTCAGCAAATGGATTGGAACACCATCGCCTGTAAAGGCATCCAAAACGAGTACATCGAACATGGGTTTTTCCTTAGTAGCCAATTCTTTTTCCAACGAAATGCGCCCGTCTCCTAACACCACCTGCACTTCTCCCTCGGCATCTTTTCTATAGGTGAAAAACTGTTCTGAAACCTTATCGATATTGGGATCGATTTCATAAAATCGATAGGTGTCCCCCGGTCGGGAAAAGGCGGCCAGAGTTCCTACGCCCAATCCCACGATCCCGACGTGCAATTGACCGACCTTGGGACGTTCTTGTGGGGAGTCTCTCTCAATTGCTTGAGGATGTCGTTTTAGGGCAAGACTGATTCCGCTATACGGCCCATAATACGTACGGGGGAATTTTCGTCGCTCAGGTTCCATGAATTGGGCACCGTGACTGATCCGGCCATGATAGAGGGTTCGAACTGCTTCTGAGGTTCCACCATCCGATTCGTACACCCGCAACACTCCATAGAAATTTCGTTTTGTGACGATACTCGTCTCTTGCTGTTCTTCTATATGTCCCCACAAAAAGAACATCAACACGCCAAGGCTTCCTACCCAAAAAAGCTTCCCGGTTCGGAGTAACGGCGCTGAAATGGGCATTTCCCGCTGACGAAAGATGCAGATGCCCAACAGGAGAACTGTCCCGAGCAGGCCTGCATGAAATTCCCAGTACCCTTTGAACAGTAAGGGGGCCAAGACGTTGACCATCAGACTTCCAAGCGCTCCGCCAAGTGCGATCATCAGATAAAAGGAAGTGAGGTGTTGGGTGCCCGGTTTCAGTCGTACCAGTTCACCATGACAGATCATGCAACAGGCAAAAAGAGACGCTGAGTAAAGGCCGATCTGATAGAAGATATGAAGTTCTTCTTCCCCGTAATCTTGATGTAAGAGAAGCACGACCAATGTTACTGTGGCCACGAGTACTGGAACCCATACCCGCCGGTCATACCACCGAGCATGGTCAAAGCTCAGGATGAACGACCCTAAATACAAACTCAGAGGTAGCACCCACAAAAAGGGAATCACGGCCACATCTCGACAGATCTGGTTAGTACTCGCCAAAAGTACTACTGATCCGCATGCAGGAAGAAGCAGGGTCAACAGGCGATCGGAGTACGTCGGTTTTTCGTCCTGGTGAACGGCTGTAGGGTGTGTGGCTACCGTTTGACGGGTTGCCAGGCGTAAGAGCGGGATGGCCCCCCATGCGCACAATCCTGCATACAATCCGTATCCCCAGGACCAAAGCCAGGTCTGCGTCTTTAACCCCAGATGTGGTTCGATCAGAAAAGGATAGGACAGTAGGCCTAACAGAGATCCTAGATTGGATAAGGCATATAATCGATAGGGGGAGCGAGTGGGATGTGCCCGGCTAAACCAGGATTGTAATAATGGCCCGGATGCCGAAATAAGTAAGAAGGGCCCTCCGATGGTGACGGTAAGCAAGGCCACAATGCGCAGCATGGGATCTTCAAGGCCTTGAAGCTTCCAAGACTCGCTTGGGATGATGGGCAAAAATAACAAGGAACAGTAGAGAAACAAAAGGTGAAGCACCACCTGGCTTCGGACAGACAGGGTGTTCACCAAGAGGTGGGCATAGGCATATCCACCAAGAAGGAAAACTTGAAAAAACAGCATACAGGTCGTCCAAATGCCCGGAGACCCACCGAACCAGGGAAGGATATACCGAGCGATAATGGGTTCAACCTGGAATAACAAAAAGGCGCTAAGAAAAACGGCCAAGACATAGGGGAGTACCGCGAGCACCAGTGAATTTGAAGAGGGTTCACTCGGGTGGGACCCCTGCGAAGAACCTGTGCGGCTTTGTGCTTGGGAATCAGGGCGCATGTGCATTTTTCTCAGACACAAAAACCTGTACGCCATCATCATGCATGTAGAAAATTACCATGAACCCCCCTTCAAAATCTGGGATGGATTCGGGTTTATCAAACGGGATGAAAGAACCCGAGGCTTGAGCCTCGTTGCTCGATCCCGCCCTGCGAGGGGGCATCGGGAAGGAGGGGCTCTGGTGGGATTCAGGGGGACGTACGATGAAGCTGAATGGTTTGAAGGCCCTGAAAAGGAGAATGAGCGTGCCTCAAAGGGGTTCGAAAGATCCTTGCGGTCTTAAAGAGGTCAGGGCATAGGGGAAGGGAACGTCTCGTTCAGAACCCCAGGCTTCGCCCATAAAAGGAAAACTAAAACCTCTCTCATGTTGCTTGGGAAAAGGGGTAATTCATCATTCCCGGTTCTTTTACATCAAAAGTGTACGTTCTGCCGGAATAACTCTCATGAAGCGTCCATCCTAGGGGTTCCCCCTCTGAACCGGAAAAATCAGGATGTAACCGTTTGGTGTTCGGGTGAAATAAGTATGAAATTCATAAAGAAAAATTCTGATCAGTCCCAATGAACATCCTTTTGACAGTTGTGATTTTTCCTAAAATAAGATAGTCGAGACCCGATTATATTCTCCGATTTCGGCGCCCAGACCCGCCGAAATGCCAACGGTCAAGCCCTTGTACTCACCCAGACAACATTGGCCTTTAGGGGGATAGCCAACCCAGAATCCATGATTCATGCCTGCCACTGCATTACTGGCGTACACGATTCCTTGTGCGTCGCCGAAAATCTCGTCGTTGCTGTCCTCCCATATGCCCACATTCACGCCTCCATCGGCCCCGAGAGCAATGCCGGCACTCAGGCCTAACGTCGTGAATCCCTTGACGGGTTGAGATCCAGTCAAATCAATCGCCACCCCGACTTCTACGTTCGCCCCAATGAGGAATTGCGCATCGACCATCGCCCCAACCGTCAACGAACGTTTCCCGTCCTGACGGGCAAGGTTTTCGAGCCTGCGAAAACTGGACAAACGCTTGAGTGATTGGACCGCTTTGTCCCAACGCTTGGCGGCTAAATGATCCCGAATGGTTTTGGCCGTGTTGTTCGCAGCACTTAACTCTTTGACCAACTGTTCTCCTTCTTTGATCAAGGCTTCCCCTTGTTTCCGTTGCAGTTTGGCGAGGGCAGACAATTGTTGAAAAACATCAACCTGTTTTGGGACTTCACACCGATTGGTGAGAAAGTTTTCTACCAGGTCCTTATCGCACGAGGGGATGCGTTCCCAAATTTTGCACGGCTTTTGATTGCGCCTGCCACATTGGAACTTCTTGCCAAGGTGGGCTTGTGACACACACCGATTGCTCGGAAAATGTTCCACCAATCCCTTGGTGCACGAGGGAAGGCGTTCCCACAGTTTGCAGGGTCTTTGGTTTCGTTTTCCGCATTGAAACTTTTTGCTCAGTTCCGCATTGGAAACGCACCGATTGCTCGGAAAATGTTCCACCAGCCCCTTGTCGCAGGAAGGAATGCGCTCCCACAGTTTGCAGGGTTTTTGGTTTTTCTTGCCACATTGAAACTTTTTGCCTAGATCGACTTTGGGGGGAGGCTGTTTTTTCGCGACACAACGATTTTTCGAAAAATCCTCCACTAATCCCTTATTGCACGAAGGGACGCGTTCCCATAGTTTGCACGGGCGTTGATTCTGCGCCCCGCACACGATTTTTTTTGGGGCCGGCTTGGGTTTGGGGCGCGGGCGGACACAACGGTTAGTCCGGAAATTTTCCACTAATCCCTTATTGCATGAGGGGATGCGTTCCCACAGCGTACAGGGGCGTTGATTCGTGCCGCCGCACTTTCCGGCATAGACTGAGGAAGAAAAGGGGATTCCCATCCCAAAGAAAAAGACGGTGAGTAGCAAGATTTTCGCGAGGGAGTGGTTCATCCTCGGTCCTCCTCAGTTCGTCGAACCTCACACCACAGAACGAGAAAGCGGTGAAGTGTCGGGCAGGGCGTATAGGCCACAAATCCAAGTCTTGATTAACAGAGAAACGCTTAACATTGGGTGATTATGACGTTGAGTCGGACCCATCGTCTGGAAAGTTCAAAGGAATGTAAAAAAAAGCGGTGAATCCAATTTCGGAAACTCCCGTAAAGAGTCGGCCTTACTGGAAAATTCAAAAGGAACGGTGACGTCATGAGCCACACCATACATGAATTAGCTTAATTATCAAGAACAAAAGATTGGAAGGGGAACCCAGTGCGACATGAACAACCCCCACGGATAAAACGACAGGATGGGTGAGGAGCGACTCCTGTGGATTGGCCAGACAAACGGGATCGTGAAGAATCCGAATAGGACGACGTCGATTCGGTCCAATTCGGAAATAGCGAGAAGGGAGTCAAGGTGTGAGGAGGGAGATCATGGATTCCATCGTAGAAAGACTCGAGGCTTACCCTATTTCTTTTTAAAAACCTTCTAGTTGGGGGCAGGATGGTGGAGTCTCTGTACGGCCTCTTCAACTTCTTGCACGGCGGAAGCCGGATCGACATGGAGAAGTTGTCCGTGGGCTTTCAAAGGCTTTCCATCCACGAAGACCCATTCGACGTTCCGTGGTTGGCCGTTGAAGACGATTTGGCTGAGCCATTCGACCCGTGGGGCGAAATTGACGGTGCCAGGATTAAGGATGATCACGTCGGCATTCTTCCCAGGTGTTAAGCTGCCAATTTCCTTATCGAGATCTAAGACCTCCGCGCCTCCGAGCGTGGCCATTCTGAGCACATCAGGAACAGTGGGGAATACGTCGGGACGGAGCGTGGTCGCCCGTTGCAATCCGATAGCGACGCGCATCGCGTTAAACATGTCACTGGTGTCATTTGTTGCACCATCCAGCCCGAGCCCCACTTTGATGCCGGCGGCGTGCAATTGAGGAAGTGGCATGATCCCGGAGGCTAATCGCATGTTACTGAGGGGATTATAAGCCGTGCGCACATCGTGTTGGGCCAGGATGGTAATGTCTTGCTCGGTCAGGTGAATCGCATGGGCGGCCAGGAGTGTTCCCTTGAAGGCTTTCGCCTGTGTGAGGGCCTGCATGGGTTGCCCCTGGCGTTGCTTGATATTCTCCAACAGATGAACATGCAGAGCGATATCCAGCTCTCGTGCCAACTTGGACATGGCGGTCAGCTCGGGAAGCCACCGGCTATCCATACTGGGGTGCGATCCAATTTGCAGAAATGCACGGGGATTCGGTTCAATAAAATCCCGATTAATCCGTTTGATGTGTTCGGGGTCTTGGCGAGTCGTTAACCCGACATACGCAAAAACAAATCGTAAACCAGACTCTTCAAGCGCACGAAGATTCCCCCGCACGAACGCTTGGCTCGATGCCGGGGACCAATCCGCGACCGTGGTGACACCGGTCGTGATGAGGTCCAACGTGCTTAGCCGGACCGCGGCGGCAATGTCGGCTTCGGTATAGGGCAGTCGTTTGAACGCAAACGTACAATCCTTCAGCCAAGCAAGCAGGTCGAGATCGGTCCCACAACCGCGAATGAGTGTTTGCCAAAGGTGGTTATGCACATCGACAAAACCTGGCAGGACGATTTTCCCGGTGGCATCAATCATTTTGCCGTGCGCCGGAAGATTGGGGCCAATCGCCTTGATGGAGTTGCCAAAGATAAGCAGATCACTGTCTTTCAGAATCCCCAAAGGGCCTTCCCCCAAAGAGGGATCCATCGTAATGATGAGGGCGGCGTTCCGAATCAGGACTGGGGTGGGTTTTCCCAACGCCGACTGGTGAAAAGAACTCACCAAAGTCAGAAGGAAAACGAGAGAAAAGATGCCGAGAAAAATTCTCATGGGCTTGAAGGCTAAATGTGACCATGCGATGGGTCATTCCCCACCTTGTGTCGTAAGGGACTACGTTAACAAATATGGTGTGTCTTGACGACAGCTGGTAAGATTTGTGAAGGAACGTTGAGTGAGTGGGAGCGGTCCAAATGGGTGAAATCCAAGATGAGTAGAGAATTCACGTCGAACGAAGAATTGTTCAAGGCAATCGAAAATTTGCAAAAGGCCTTATTCGTGGACGGGCATGAACAAGCCGCAAACGAAATAAAGGAAGGGTTTGCCTGTCTGAATGGCCTAACTGATGGCTGGGCTCTGCTAATGGAAGGATTGGAAAAAGCCAATAAGGAATACGGAATGAAATTCACGGAAGCCCAAAGAACAGATCTTCAAGATATTCTGTCTTGTGTGAAAAAAGCGGTGTCTAGGTAGTCAGTCGCTTAACAAGTCTCTCGTGGAGACGCTTCAAGGAGTCCACAAGGATTGCTGAAGCCACTGTGGAGGCACGGAGAGTTTTCCTGCGCAGGTCGAAGCCGTGTCATCTAAACTCAACGACTGCCAGACACCCTCCCATTCAGCCGGAAGTGGGTATGGGGGTTCAACAAAAGTCTCGGGGATAAATCCCAGGCGTCCGTAAAACGCCGGTTCTCCCAGAACAAAGACCCGGCTCACATCTTCTTCCTTCAGCTGTCGTAACCCGTCGCGCACCATCGCACTCCCGATCCCCTGTCGTTGCCAGGCGGGGGCCACAGCAAGTGGCGCGAGTAACGCCGCATTGACCCTTTCTCCTGCTAGGCCACATGTCGTGAAGATGACATGTCCGACAATCTGTGAGTCAATCGTTCCGACGAGGGAAAGGGCGACGACCGTCGCATCATTCAAAAGAGATCGCACGAGGGGAAGCAGATCCTCCTCCGGAAACGCCTCGGGGTAGAGTGCTTCAATTGCAGCCGAATCCTCTCGTTTGCTCTCACGAATTTCCAGCTCTTCCAACATGGCAGTAACCGAATTCAGTCAACCTATACCTAGTTTAATCATGTTTCAATTTCAGAAAAACAGGGAGGAGGCCAAAAAGTGTGGGCGGAATCCAGAAGACCGTCGTATGGAAATTCGAGTCTGGCCCTATTTAAAGATCTTGTCCAAGGTGTTTAATCGGATGTTCGGTGAATTGATGTCCTATTAGGGCTCGGGCCAAGGAACAAAGAGATAGGTATAACTATACTGAGAGTCGGAATTGGACGCTTCCATCTTTTCCATTTTTTCCTTACTGAAAAGGACGATGTGGGTAGGAAGGAACCGTCCTAAGTAACGGTTTCTTTTTCCCTCGGTAAACCAGAATCTATCTTCACGACGTCCAAAGGATGCCGTTTTAACGGTCAAAGGACCATTTTCCGATCCGACATTGTCCATGTGAAGCCAGCTGGCGACCCAATTCGCCTCTTCCGTCTCGTCCTTTGCCTCACAAGGGTCACAAAATCCCAGTAAAAGAAGGGCCCTGTTCATAAAGCGGATGAATTGCGGAACCGGATCGGCAGAAGGATGCTGTAATTTGTACATGCCATCAAAATGGGGGCGAGGGAAAGGGCCTCGGAAACCCTGTTTCGATACCCGTCGCTGTTTCGTTTTCGGTGTGGCCTTGTTTATACCCTTTTCGGTGAGACCCTCTATTTCTTCTTCTGTCGTACCCATTGCGCTCAGCATCAGGTGTTGGTCTTTGATAAAGGTTCGATCCGTTGGAACCCATCCTGTCCTCGTAGAAGGGACATCAGGTGTGGCCCGGACTTGACTACCCCAAGCGGCTGCTCCGGAGAGCACGATGAGTGTGCCCATTCCACACACAAGAAGGCATTGTTTAATCATAAAGATCAGTCTCTCTGGTTCTCGAAAAGGTTCTTATCTGGATCACAAACAGTGTAGAAAGATTCGACCAAAAAGCCAAGATCCTCAGAGTCTCGAGCTTTAACTCTTGGCCACGACTCAACAACCGGTCTGAAAGAGTGTCCATTGTTTTGAGAGATCCGGGCAGGGCTGTTTTTGAGAAATGGTTTGCTTTCGTCAGGTTTCGGGAAACAGGAGGGTGGTCAATAAGTGCGGAGGAAATAATGAAGTGGAAAAATTCTCGCCAGCTAATTCTGCCTTCGATTACTCATTCTTCTTGTGATTGCTATCGATTTTGTCATATCCTGTTGGACGTAAAAATCTAAAGGAGAAATCAGGCTACCTTCTATGATATTCTTCCAAGGAATGCGCCCATAGGTACAAAATGAGAGGGTTGCGTGTGGTAACGGCATTGATTGTGCTGTTTGTCCTGCTGCTCGGTTTAGTCTTAGTTGGACGCCTCGGTTTTCTCTCCGGTTCCCCAAATCCTGAAGTATCAGCAAAGTTAGAATTAGGCACTAAACCCGGTGCGTTATTCGTCTTGGTTCATGGTATGGACCAGGGGAGAGACTGGCCAAGGGTTACCTCGGAGCTTACTCCAGAGGGAGATGTGCTTGTGCTGAAATATCCAGTATTTTCCAATGCCGATCCGCATCACATCGCAAGCGAGATTAGTCGGGCAGTGGAAGAGAAGTACCAGCCTCATCGCCATTCGCGCGTCGTGTTGATTGGCCGGAGCATGGGGGCGCTTTTTGTCAGAAAGGCCTTCCTCATTGGAGACGAGGGAGCGGCTTCGTGGGCGAAGGCCACCCTCCGAATTGTCCTGCTTGCCGGGATGAACCGAGGTTGGGACATCAGCGGAAAGAAACCATTAGACATGCGGTGGAGTACCTGGACAAGCATCTGGCTGGCCTCCTGGTTCGGTCGTCTCACTGGGACTGGACAACTGGGATTGGCAACCGAGACCGGCTCCCCATTTGTAGCCAACTTGCGCCTAGACTGGATGAAGCGGATGCGTAAAGGGGAAAAAGCTGAGATTGAGGTGGTGCAGCTACTCGGTGACATCGACGATCTCGTGAGTGATGAGGATGACAAGGACCTGCGATCAATGGCCTCCTCCAAATTCGCATGGATCAGAGTGCGTGGAACAGGACATGCCAACATTGTTGATTTCCAGGATGGCACACAGTACGGCGGGACCGTGCTTGGAGACTACCGGAGAGCGAAATTCCTGCTAAGTGTAACCGAAGAAGATTTTTCAAAAGTACAGCGGGAAAACGAGGAGCAACCCTTTCAAACCGACGACCATGTCACACATATCGTCTTCGTGCTGCATGGTATTCGTGATCTTGGAGAGTGGGCCGCGGCCTTTGAAAATGAGCTAGTTGGGCGATTTAAGCAACAGATGGCCCCCGAGAAAAAGCTGGCAGTGGCGTCCATTCGTTACGGGTACTTCGGTATGGGGCCATTCCTATTTCGTCCAGGTCGACACAAGTACGTCAAATGGTTAATGGATGAATACACCGAGACCCTCGCCCGTTACCCAAATGCCGAGCATATTCATTTCGTGGGACACAGCAACGGGACATATCTGCTTGGGGCAGCACTGGAGAGTTACTCGTCCCTCAAGGTCGAGCGAGTGGTATTCGGAGGAAGCGTCGTACGAAAAAGCTATAACTGGGAGTGCATATTCAAGAATGAACAGGTGCAACGAGTACGCAACTATGTTGCGTCGGCCGACTGGGTCGTGGCGTTGTTTCCCCGTTTCTTTGAGCCCCCATTAATGAGACATCTTTTGGATAATGATATTGGAAGCGCGGGCTTTAATGGCTTTGAAACTCAACATTCGAAACTGGAGAATGTTCGGTATATCCAAGGAGGACACAGCGCTTTTTTAGACCGTATTCCTGAAATTGCGACGTATTTACTTTCGAACGAAGTAATTCCTGCCAAAACAGATACCCAAAAGCCCGTGGCCATATGGCAATGGGCATCGGACTGGGGTACATGGTTGTTTGTGTGGCCCATATTAGCTGGAATAATTCTTTTCGTTGGATGGCAGGTCGTAACATTGGCCTCAGAACCAAGATGGCCCTTCTTTGTGATGTATGTGCTTCTCGTCATACTTATCTTGATGAACGCCTGACTTACAACACTAGAGTCAGTGACTCCTTGTCTGTGGGTCAAAAAATTTTGGCCAAGTCGGTCGGAGTCTAATCATCCACCTCACCAAATTTCCAAGAAACAGGAAATAGATCAATCTGTACGCGGAAACTCATGAAATCCATCGTGGAAAAATTCTCACTCAGAAATAAGGCTGTCTGGTTTTTAAAAGGGTTACTACAAACGAGCGAAGATGGATGATTCAAGCGGGTAAAAACAGACTTAACCCCTATTCCTATTTCTGAGCTATTGCTGTCGAGTCAATCAAGTACTCTTAACCAATGGGCAGGATGCGAAAAAGGGCCGGTCAAAGGTGAGCCAATATACAAATGCATTAACACAGGCCTGACCCCATTAGCAGGCCTGACCCCATTAGTGCCGCGATGAGGGCCAAAAAGTATGTGCAATCTCTGACGGTGGATACACCGTTAAACGAAGGGCTGAGGCAATCCAGAAACATGTTGCCAGAATATGATGGGGTCGCAGAGGTGTGGTTTGAATCGGAAGAAGAGCTTATGGCGGCCATGAGTTCACCGGAGGGCCAGAAACTCAGTGCCGCGCTCCTGGAAGATGAACGGACTTTTATCGATCATACTCAATCTTCAGCATTCATTGTTCAAGAGCATGAGCTGTAAGGAGAGAAGAAGGCAAGGCCCCAGACGCCCCAACGAGGGCAAGTTGCCTTGCCATTTTTTCTTGCTGACGATGATATAATCACTGAGACATAAAAAAATCTTCCAATAATTCAAAAGTGGAGAGGTCATATGAAAACGGTATTGTTCGTCATGTGTGTGGGGCTGATCGTACCTTCTGGTCTAGCACTGGCAGAAAAAGGAGAGATATCTCAGTCACAATGCCAACAGTTGGCATCGGAGTATGCAAAAAATCCTGATTCCCTAGAAGGCGAACGGTTGAAGCAACTTCAATTTTGCATTAATCGAACATTAGCCAAACGCCGAACTAGCAATCCACCACCGATGCTGAAAGGCACAATCATTGAACCTTCATCGTCTTCAGAGAGTGCCCCTGCTGGCGTTAAGAGCGGAGATTGAATGGAGATTGAGTCTCGAGTTGCCTAAAGGTTAAGTGAAAAAATCAAAATCAATCTGTTCCCATTCTTCTATTTGAATGATTTAACGCCGTCGGAAAAAACTCGCAACAGCAGACTCTCCCCCTAAATCTAAATGGTCACGAAAGGGATTGACGGCAACCACGTTCTGTACCACTACCTGCAGAAGGTGGTGGCCGCCCGGGATGACGCCTTTGCCCGGGAGCTTATCACGCGGTTGATCATCGACCTCTCCGTCTGGTTTCCCCCGTCGGTCTTTCAAAGTCTGCCGATCCTCCTGCCGTTCTGTCTCCGCGACCCCGCTTGTCGATCGAGTGGCCCCGATGGAAAAGACGAGTGGGGTTCCGCCGACCCTCAGGGCTATCTCCGCGACGACAACTCCCTGCTCAAGGCCTTGCCCTACGGCCTGAAAGTATCCAGTCCCTCCTTCCCCACTTATCACAGGAAACCCCTGGCAAAGGGGTTTGTGGCCAGCCACGTTTGGCGGGAGGTGACTGTGGACGGGAAGGAGACGCTGGCCTCCCGTCACTCCCGGCTGTACACCTTCGTCCCCAACGTGGCCTGGCTACCGGTCCAGGTTTCCAAGCTGACGGACCGCGAGGGGAGCTACGCTCAGCGAGTCCTGCAGGCCTTAGCCACGAGGATCTACAGGTCCAACGGCAACGGGGGTGCCCCCGAGGTCGAGGCTATCTGGAAGGCCCTACCGGACCCGGGGCTTGAGATCGACTGTGATCCCGAACGGCTCAACTACTTTCAGGTGGACGAGGGGTGGGTGGCAAGAAAGAAGAAAAAATTGGACAAGGAGGTGGAGGCCATCCTCGAGGTCTTATCAGGTCGTGCCGCCACTGTGAAGAAGGTCAAGAGTTCAAGGTACCTGCCCTCGCTGATGAAGGCGTCTAGAATTGCTGATTCTGATCTTGAACCCTGGCTGAGGAGATATTCACAAATCGTGGGTCTGAATGCTTGACCTTCGGTGAATGTGGCCAATACCACCGGACAGTAAAAAGGGTAACGTCCCCTTTTTTGAATGCTTGACCTTCGGTGAATGTGGCCAACACCACCGGACAGTAAAAAGGGTAGCGTCCCCTTTTTCAACTGTGGAAGCAGCGGAGTTGGCTGGCTTTGAAAAGGCTGGGAATTGCTCTTAGGCAACATTCGAGTCCGATCACATTTTTTTCAACAAGCCATTCTTTCAGGAAAAAATAGATGGTCAAGTTTTTAAAAAGACTTGCCCCTTAATTTCTGTCAAAATTTCATTGTCCGGTAGTAATGACTAGGATTATTAAGAGTTTATGGCTATGCTAAAACTAAAGTAGTTTAATGGAGATTTATGTCATTTTCTTTTGAAGAAATACGGAAATTTACTATTTGGTTATGGAATGAATGGGAAAAGCCAAAAACCATTTTCTTCCTCTGCCTAATTACCACAGGTTTTGGCCTTTGGATTCTTTACCAAACGGACTTAATTGAAATTCAAAATAATATAACATCTGGGGAGTTTATTCTCCTTATTGCTGTTGTTTTTCTCCTGTGGGGCATATGGTTTTATACCACCAGAATCCCAAAAGTCTCTCCTGGAATGTTTGGGATTATAGTAGCCATTAACTGCGAATCGGACAAAGAACGGCAACGGGTGAAGATGGATGTTGTTCAGGCATTACAAGCAGAAATTAATCAAGAGTCAGAAAATTACTTCCAAATTCTACAATTGTCAGACTTTTTTTCACAAAAAATTAAAAATGACTTAGAAGCATTACATATTCTAAAAGAAACAAAGGGGCATCTAATTCTATATGGCAGAGTCCGGTCGAGATTGCACGAAGGAAAACCTCATTATGTATTAAATTTTCGTGAAGTTGTTGTCCATAATCCCATTACACCAAAAATGAGCAAACAATTCAGCAAGGATATGGGTTTGGCGCTACCCAGTACTTTTAAGTTTTCTGAGGAAATGGAGGACATAGGATTTGAAGCCACAAAAGAAACATTGAGTAAAGCTGCACGGTGGGCGATTGGAATCTCAATATTGTTCTCTGGAGATCCTTTTACTTCATTTGCTATTCATAAACGGCTTTTTAATGAGGTTCGGAAGATTGCGGTCAATGGTTTACCCAAAGAATCAATTGAGGCCTCATTAAAATTAAGATTGGAACAACTTCTAGTACTAAGCGGTATAAATAGTTTTTCGAAACTATATTATGAATTTATTAATAAAGATTATAGCTCTGTTGAGAAAATGGCAGAGTATATTGAGTTAATTCGGGAAATCGAACCTCATAAATATGAAGTTAGAAATTTATACGCTATTTATCTATTTTTAAGTTCCAGAAAAATCATGGAAGCAAAAAGAGAACTTAAGAAAGCCAAAAATTCAAGGGATAGTCGTTGGGAATTTAGCTTAGCTTTTTTGGAAGCCTACGAAGGAAGTTTGCTGAAAGCACATAAAACATATCAAAGTGCATTTCGAGGAGATTTCCCTCAAAGTATTCCTAACGATGTAGAAAATTTTATTCAGAACATTCTTGAGATGGAACCAGATAAAATTCAACTTTGGTATTGTTTGGGAATGATAAATTATTTCTGCAAGAAAGACCTTGCATCTGCCAAAAGGGACTTTCAAGAATTCATTAATCTTTCAAAAAAAGAAGGAATTTTCCCTGAGCAGGTCAAATATGCGGAAGATACTCTTGGCAAAATATAAAGTTGGTTTTTGCCTTGGGCATTGAAGACAGCCATATAATTAAGAATTGAAATTCAGATGAAAAATGTGATCAAAATTCCTTCTTTAATTGGCTTTTATCTTTTTCCCGCCCTCCGCCCGACTAAGACGCAAAGGCCGCAGGAAATGCGGCAGGCTCTGTTTGAGTGAAGCGAGTTAGGCTGCCACCCGAAGGCCAAGCGTCGGTTTGAAGTCGGGTCGGGCGGAATTTTGCATGCTGCGTCTCGAAGAGCGCGACCGTTGTTGGGTCCTTTTGCCTAAACAAAAGGACCGGATAAATCGGAAAATTTGAGGCTTCTACCTCCCGAATTTTCCCTCTTCGGAAAAATTCTCCGTCCTTACAAAGGAGGGGAGAAGAAAATAGAGTTAGGCGGAACAGGTTTGGGCTGAAGCTTTTTGACTGCCTTGATAATCCACTTCCACCGTAAAGCCCAGATCTTCGATCATTTTCCACACGGCTTCGTGTTCGAGTCCGGGTGTGGTGAGGTAACCGTCCACGAACAACGAGTCGGCCACGTACAGGGCGAGAGGTTGTAAAGATCGCAGGTTGCGTTCGCGACCGCCGGCTGCGCGAATTTCTGTCTTCGGATGCAGGAAGCGGAAGAGACACAAAATCTTGAGACAGCGTGCCGGAGTCAGGTCGGTCTTTTCTCCGAACGGCGTGCCTTCCACTGGATAGAGCATGTTCAGCGGGATCGAGTCTGGTTGGAGATCTTGGAGGGAGAGGGCCAGTTCCAAGACGTCCTCATCTTTTTCACCCATGCCCACGATGCCCCCGCTGCATAGTTCCAAGCCTGCGGCACGGGCGTTCTTGAGGGTGTCGACGCGATCTTGATAGGTATGCGTTGTACAAATTTCCGGGTGAAAGGCTTCACTGGTATTCAGGTTATGATTGATCCGGTCCACGCCTGCGGCTTTGAGTTCTTTGGCTTGTTCTTGGTTTAAGAGGCCAAGGGAACAGCAGATTTGGATGGGAATCTCGTCTTTGATTTGTTTGACCGCGCTGGAGATTTGATTGATCTCGGATTGCAGCGGAGAACGGCCGCTGATCACGATGCAGTACCGTTGCGCTTTGGCGTCTGCGGCGCGCCGAGCGCCGGCCATCATGTCTTCCGGTGACAGGAGTGCGTACCGATCGATGGGGGCTTTGGAGATCGTGGACTGGGAACAATAATGGCAGTCTTCCTGGCAGGCCCCGCTCTTAGCATTCAGGAGCATTTGCAACCGGACGGTCTTGCCGAAATATTTTTGCCGAATTTTATTGGCTGCATTGACCAAATCCAACAGCTGGTCTTCGGGAGTCGACAACACCTGTAAGGCTTCGTCTCGGGTGAGGGTGCCTCCCTCAAGCACGCGGTCGGCCCATTCCTGGTAGTGGTTCATCGGTGTGTCTCCCTTGTGATCGGATTGGTGTTAGGACGATGGCACGACCCGTGAGGTCGGCGGCATCGTGCCCAAGGCCCGTGGTGTTTTGGTGATGGGCCCTTTGGGTTCGGGTACGTCAATCTGCGGGGCATCGGCCCACATTTTTTCCAGCGCGTAGTACTGTCGAATGTCCGATTTGAAAATGTGCACGATGATGGCTCCGAAATCCAGCAGAATCCATTTGGCCGTGTCTTTGCCCTCGATTTGTGGCTGGGCTTGGAACCGGTCCGCCATGTCTTTTTCGATAAAGGTGGCGATGGCCCGGACTTGCCGTTCGGACTCTCCTGAAGCCAGCACGAAATAGTCGGCGATGGACGTCAGATTCCCCACTTCCAGGACCAAGACGTCGCCCCCGTGTTTTTCCAGGGCCGCTTGGGCAATACAAACCGCTTGTTCTTGGGTTCGTGAGGGTGTGGGTGCGGAAACGGACGTCATTGGTATAGCTGGTGTTGAATTATATAGGAGTGCACGGAAGCGGGCAACCAAGCTTCCGGCGACTGGCCTTTGGCTATCTGCTCCCGAATCTTCGACGCCGAAATGTCACAGGGTGGCATGGCCAGGAGTTTGAGGGTGGTGTGGGCGGTGAGGGGGACATCCAGCCGGTCGAGGATCCCTTGGTCCAACTGTTCGAGTTGAGTTCCGTCCACATCCGGGAAGAAAGAAAGGCCGTTTAGTTCCTTAAAGGAGGTCTCCGGTCGGGAACAGACCAGAAAATCGCAGAGTTCCAAGAGCTGCTCGGTCTGTTTCCAGGTTTGAATTTCCAGGAAGGCGTCCAGCCCGATGATGAACCCGAGCCGGTCGGGGTCGGGATGTTCGGCTTTGAAATGTCTGACGGTATCGATGCTGTACGATATGCCTTTTTTTTGCGTCTCGAAATCCGAAACGGTGCACCAGTCATAGGGCTCGATGGCCAGGTTGATCATCTCGATCCGTTGGGCGGCCGGGGCCAGGAGTCCGGAAGGTTTGTGAGGCGGATCCCCGGTCGGGATGACGATAATCCGATCCAGGTGCAGCATGCGCTGGACTTCGTTGGCGATATGCAGATGGCCCAGGTGAACCGGGTTGAAGGTGCCGCCGAGTAGACCGATGTTCATGGGCTGTGCGAATGGTCGGGAATGATCGGAATTCCCGGACCCTTCCTCCTCTTCTGGTTTATGGGTGCGTGAGGGCCAGGTTGTCGCGGTGAATGACTTCTTCGTATTCGAGGGAGCCCAGTAGCTTTCGAATGTCGGAGGTCTTTTTGCCGATGATGCGTTGCAGGGTTTCGGCGGAATAATTCGTGAGGCCTTGCGCGAAGGTCTCCCCCTCCTTGGTCGAGCAGGTGACCGGGTCCCCAGGGAGGAAGGTGCCTTTTAATTTGATGATGCCCGAGGGCAGCAGGCTTTTTCCTCGTTGTTTGAGCGCGGTGACGGCCCCGTCGTCCAAGACGATTTCACCCTTGGGGCGGAGCGTGAAGGCGATCCATTGTTTGCGGCTGGTGAGGTCGGACCGTTTGGAGACGAAAAAGGTCCCACCGGGCTGACCCTTGAACACGTCTCCCACATTCTTGGGGGACTCTCCGTTTAACAGCAGGGTGGGGACGCCGAATCGCCCGGCTTGTTTGGCCGCTTGTATCTTGGTGATCATGCCGCCCCGGCTGGTTCGGCTGCGAGAGGCGCCAGCCAGACTTTCAATTTCCTTATTGATAGTAGGGACCAGATCGATCAGGGTGGCGTCCGGGTTCTCGTGGGGGTCTTGGGTATAGAGTCCGTTGACGTCGGAAAGAATCACCAGCAGATCCGCATCCACGAGATGTGCGACTTGGCCCGCCAAACTATCGTTGTCCCCGAATCGGATTTCATCGATCGAGACGGTGTCGTTTTCGTTGATGATCGGAATGACCCCCAGCTCCAGTAGCGCGGTCAGGGTGTGCCGGGCGTTTAAGAATCGTCGCCGGTCGGTCAAGTCTTGATGGGTCAGGAGAATTTGGGCCACCTTATGATTGGATTCTTCGAAGGCCTTTTCGTACTGCCGCATAAGGCGGCTTTGTCCGACAGCCGCGGCGGCTTGTTGCAAGGGCAATTCATTGGGGTAGGCATCGAGTTGGAGGTGTGAAATCCCCGAGACGATGGCGCCGGAGGAGACGATGATGATCTGCTTTTTCTGATTCTGCAAATGTCCGAGTTCATGGACCAGCTTGTAGAGGTGCTTGACGCGCAACCCTCCTTTGGAAGAGGCCACGAGACTGCTGCCGATCTTCACGACCACGCGTTTGCAGCTGGTTAACACTTGTTCGCGCATGCGTCCTTCTTTTCCAACACGGTCGTGGCGAGGTAGGTCAATAATTCGGGTATCCCTTCTCGGGTCACGCCGGAGATGGGAAACAACGGATATTGATGGGCGTCGCAATACCGTTGCAAAGCGTCCAGGTGGGGGCTGTTGCCTTGCGCGTCGATCTTGGAGCCTGCGATGGCAAAAGACCGTTCAAGCAGGGTCGGGTCGAATTCCTGGAGTTCCCGGCGCAGGGTCTCAAAGGCGGTGACGGGATCTTGCATGGCCCATTCGGTGATATCGATCAGATACAAGAGGAACGTGGTGCGTTGGATGTGTTTCAGGAATTGAATGCCCAAGCCCTTGCCCTCGTGGGCCCCTTCGATCAATCCGGGGATATCTGCGACGACGAAGGAAAAATTGTCGTTCCATTCCACGACGCCTAAATGCGGTCGTAACGTGGTAAAGGGGTAGTTGCCGACTTCGGGATGGGCGGAGGAGATGCTCGAGATGAGTGTGGACTTACCGGCGTTCGGAAATCCGACCAGGCCCACATCGGCTAAAAGTTTCAGCTCCAGGAGAAGCCAGCGTTCTTCTCCGGGCGTGCCGGGTTCGAACTGCCGGGGAGCCCGGTTGGTGGAGGAAACGAAGCGGGCATTACCCTTCCCCCCCTTGCCGCCCTGGGCGATGATGGCTTGTTCCCCGTCCACGGCTAAGTCCGCGAGGAGGGCGCCGTCTTCCTCGGCTTTGATCAGGGTGCCGACCGGGACCGGGATGACGATGTCTTCCCCAGTTTTTCCATGGCGATTGGACTTTTCCCCCGTCGCGCCGTTCTGGGCCGAATAATGGCGTTGATACCGGAAGTCTAAGAGTGTGGAGACCCGTGTGGAAGCTTCAAAAATGACATGCCCGCCATCGCCCCCGTCTCCGCCGTTAGGACCGCCCTTGGGCACAAACTTTTCCCGCCGGAAGCTACAATGTCCGGTGCCGCCGTTTCCGGCTTTGACGTAGATGCGTGCGTGGTCGATAAACATGACAAACCCATATCCTACAGGGTGTTGAAGGAAAAATGAACTATTGGCGATGGAGTGAACGGGAAAACGCGTGTGGCGAGTTAGGAGGCTGGTGGATACACGCTGATTTTACGGCGTGCGGTTGCCCCTTCAAACTTCACGATTCCCGGGATTTTGGCGAACAGCGTGTAATCTTTCCCTTGTCCGACATTGCTTCCGGGGAAAAACTTGGTTCCTCTCTGGCGCACCAGAATGCTCCCGGCGGTGACGGTTTCACCGGCGTAGGCTTTCACGCCCAGGTATTGCGGATTACTATCTCGGCCGTTACGGGAGGAGCCTCCCCCTTTTTTATGCGCCATGATTCATGCCTCCAAACAGTAGACTTTTCACGTTAGGGTGAGACGATTTCCGTGATGCGGATTTGGGTAAAGCCTTGTCGGTGTCCCCGGGTCCGACGAAATCCCTTTCGCCGTTTCTTCTTGAAGACGCGAATGGAGCGAGTCCGGGCATGCCGGATAATCTCACCCTTCACCAGTGCGTTCGCGACGGTCGGGGTTCCGACGAGCGGAGCCTCCCCGGTTTGCAAAAATCGCACTGAATCGAATTCAATCGTCGAGCCGACATCACCGTCTAAGGATTCGACTTGCAGGACCGTATTGGGTTCTGCCCGATATTGTTTTCCGCCTGTTTCAATGATTGCATACATGGGTGGTGTTCTCCTTCACAAACTCTTATTGTGCCAGGATATTTACAATTGTGTCAATATTTTAGTATATCAAGGGGTTGGCCGATTGAGTCTGTATCGTCCTGTGATACCATTGGTACAATGATTTAAGGCTTGCAGGCGATCCCGCCTTCTTTCTATCACCCTTCACAATGGAGCTTCAGCGGATATGGTGACGCCCTCAAAGAAAATCTGGATGGATGGGAACCTGGTGGATTGGGATGATGCCCAGGTCCATGTGCTGACCCATTCCATGCATTATGGCCTGGCGGCGTTTGAAGGCATCCGGTGTTATGAGGGGAAAAACGGGTCGGCCATTTTTCGACTTCCCGAGCATGTGAATCGCCTCTTTGAATCGGCTCATATCACGATGATGACCATTCCTTTCAATAAGAAAGAGATTTCGGATGCCATTGTGGAGATCGTCCGGGTCAATCAATTGGCTTCCTGTTATATTCGTCCGATTGCCTATGTGGGGTACGGGGCGATGGGGGTCTATCCCGGGGATAATCCCATTCAGGTGTCGATTGCTGCCTGGCCTTGGGGGTCCTATCTGGGAGAAGAGGCCCTCGCCAAGGGTATTCGGGCTAAGGTGTCTTCCTTTACCCGCCATCATGTGAATGTCTCGATGACTCGTGCCAAGATTGCCGGCTATTACGTGAATTCCATCATGGCCAAATGGGAGGCCAAAAACTCCGGATACGAAGAATGTATTCTTTTAGACCCGGATGGGTATGTAGCCGAGGGGACCGGCGAAAATGTGTTTATCGTGAGTAAAGGGGTGCTGAAAACCACTCCGCTGACATCTATCCTGGATGGTATTACTCGTGATTCGATCATAGAATTGGCCAAAGCCAGAAAGATTCCGATCGTGGAAGAACGATTCACCCGGGATGCCATGTACGTGGCCGATGAAATCTTTTTGACCGGGACGGCCGCCGAGGTGACGCCCGTTCGGGAACTCGACGATCGGCAGATTGGCTCCGGCAAACCAGGACCTATCACTCAAGCCCTGCAAGGCGATTTCTTCAACATCGTTCGCGGTGAAGATGCTACCTACGCCAACTGGCTGACGCCAGTGTAATCTACCTTATTAGAATCGATAGGCAGTTTCGCCTGAGCCACTTGTTCCCCTAAAGCCCGATTTTTCTTGCCTTATAGAAGATATAGGCTAAACTTTTAAATTAATTACTCGTGCCCACCTCTTTAGTTCCGGACATATTTACATTTCAATATTGTGAAAGCCTTTCTTTTAAGAGGGCAAGCATAATCGCACCATTTTTCAAGTAACGCTTTGCAACCTTGTTGTTATTCAATACTTGAGTTGCCTGTGAGTGGTCTTGCTCTGAAATTGTGGTGCCATGAGAACGTGCTGAGTTGACGTGGGCAGTAAGAATCTTAAGGAGATTAAAAGATATGGAGGATCAGAAGCCCCCGTTATCCCGAGGAGGAAAAACGGAATTCATCAGAAAAATCTGTTACAAGAGTCAAAACCAAATTGGCGTCTTGTCGGAGTTTGTCTCCGCCATCGCGAGCCAAGGCGGAAGTATTGGTGATGTCACGACTCGCAAGCTCGGGAAATTTTACATATGGCGAGACGTCACCATTATTGCCGATAACCAAGAACACTTCGTGCGAATCCTCGAGGCCATTTGGGCATTAAAGAAAACCCACATTGAATTGATCATCGATGAGGTCTTGGAGCGGCATCAAGGAGGAAAGATCAAGGTAGAACTCAACCATTCGATCGAGACCATCAACGACATGCGGGCCGTCTATACTCCAGGTGTGGCGGATGTGTGCCGGCTTATTCAGCAATATCCCTCCGAGGCGTATAATTACACCTGGGTTCACCACACCGTCGCCCTCTTAACCAATGGAAGCCGCACCCTCGGGTTGGGGAATATCGGCCCCTTGGCTGCCATGCCGGTCATGGAAGGAAAGGCTGCCCTGTTTAGGAAATTTACCGGCTATAACATGATCCCGATTCCCATCAATACCACGGATTCCAAGGAGTTTATCGAGACGGCCATTCGGCTCTCCCCGGGATTCGGGGCGATTCATCTGGAGGATATTTCAGCGCCCGAATGCTTTGAAATCGAAGCTGCCTTGGTCAAAGAACTGAATATTCCCGTCATGCATGATGATCAATACGGGACCGCCGTGGTGTGCTTAGCCGCCGTCATCAATGCCTGTCGTTTGGTCAATGGCGATCTGGACACCGTGCAGATTGGCCAAGTCGGACTTGGGGCCGCCGGGAGTGCCATTGCCCGATTGATTATGGCCTATACCAAGCGTACCGTCTGGTGTTGCGACAAGAATCCTGCTGCGGTCAATCGTCTCACAGAATTTCAACAAAACAGTGCGACCTTGGAGGAGGTGATGGCCCGCTGTGATGTCGTCATTTCCACGACGGGCGTAGAGGGATTAATTTCCCCTTCGATGGTGAGACCCCGACAAATCATCTTGGCCCTGACCAACCCCATTCCTGAAATCACGGAAGAACAAGCTCTAAAGGCCGGAGCCTCCTTCTACTCGGATGGACGCTACGTCAACAACTTGCTGGCCTATCCCGGAATTTTCAAAGGTGCCTTGGAAACCCGGTCGACCAAGATCAACGACTCCATGTTAATCGCTGCCGTCCAAGCTATTGTCGAGGCCACCCCACAGGGAGAAGTGGTGCCCAGCGCACTGGACACCACGGTTCATAAATCCGTGACTAAGTCCGTAGCCAAGGCCGCGATGGCGAGCGGGGCGGCTCAATATTTCCTTGACGATGAGTATTTCGATGTTGAGGGAAAAGTCTAGTGCGTATTTCCGCCAAAAGATGAACGATTCTACCTTTTGCTGGAATTTTAAGGAATATGTTCCCTAATTCTGACCCACTCTATGCCCAGGGTTTCCCCAAGTCCTGACGCGGATTGTAGAGACCTCCAATCCTTACCGCTTTCAGGCTGTAGGCCTTTGGAGGCGATCCCCTGTGAATTAGGTGTAAGGGTAAAATACCCTCCCTTAAATTTTTAGGGGGTGTTGGGCGAGGGACCGGCGGATTTGTCCGTGGTGGCTTCTGTTGTTTCACCCGAAGAGGTTGTTGAACTCTCCGTTGATGATGAGGTGTCCGTTGACGGTGGTGTTGAGGTTTCCGCCTCCGTTGAACTGGAGGAAGAGGTCTCGGATTCGGAATCGGTCGAGGACGATGATTCTTGATGTGTCGTCGGATGCATGTCGATGACCGTCGAAGAGGTCTGGGCTTGTTTGGATAAGAGTGCCAGGCTGAGAGAACTCAGCATAAACATGATAGCGGCTCCGATCGTAATTTTACTCAGAAACGTTCCCGGGCCTCGACTCCCGAACACGGTTTGGGATGACCCCCCAAACGCGGCTCCTATTTCAGCACCCTTCCCGGATTGGAGCAGGATGGAAAGGATCATGAGCACGCAGACGATGATATGAACGATCACAACGAGTGTATACATGGTTTGTCGTTATCTCGGATCTAGAGTGGTTATTCTCAAACGGCCGAATTCACTATTCTAACAAAGCTTTCCGAATTCAAACAAGCTTTTCCGATGAGGACCCCGTTAATTTCATGGGATTGAAACAAGGTCGAGGCATTGTCGGGACTTACACTCCCCCCATACAGGATTCGTATTGCTTCAGATGCGGTGCCCCAACAGGTATGCAGACATTGCCGGATGTCTCTATGGACCTCGGCGGCTTGATCCACCGTGGCTGCTCGCCCTGTGCCTATGGCCCACACCGGTTCATAGGCGATGGTGATCCGAGGAATCTCGGTTTCGGTGATTCCCGTCAATCCCTCTTGCAGCTGTTGCTGGATGACGGCCTGCGTCTGATTGTTTTCCCGTTCTTCCAGGCGTTCTCCGACGCACAGGATCGGAAACAGGCCGTGACGCAGCACCGCGTGGACTTTTTTGTTGATCGTTTCGTCCGTTTCTCCGAACACATGTCGCCGCTCGGAATGTCCGACGATCACGTATTGGCACCCGACGGCATGGAGCATGGCGGGCGAAACCTCTCCCGTAAACGCCCCTTCTTCTTCCTCATGGACATTTTGGGCGACCAATTTTATCGAAGAATTTTTCAAGTGTTGTGAGACGGTTTGTAGAGCTACAAACGGGGGGGCTACACCCACTTCGACCGATGGGAGCGGGTGATAGGCTTCGAGGATTCCCCGGATGAGCGCCTCGGCCTGGGGGATGGTGTTATGCATTTTCCAATTGCCAACGATCAAGCGACTCATCATAGGTACTCGTTGTCCTGGGGGATGAAACGGAGTCAGTAGGGGCGGTCTGGTAAGGCGGCTAACCCTGGCATATGTTTGCCCTCCAGCAGTTGAAGGGCGGCTCCACCGCCGGTGGAAATGAAGGACATGCTTTCGGATTCTCCGGCGCGATGGACGGCCAAGGCCGTGTCTCCTCCACCCACGATGGTTTTGGCGTAGGCGTTGGCGACGGCATGGGCCAGGGATAGGGTTCCGCGGGAAAAGGCATCCCGTTCGAACATCCCCATCGGGCCGTTCCAGAGGATGGTTTTGGCATCTTGGACCGCTTCACTGAAGAGCCGAACCGAGGCTGGTCCGATATCGAGGCCGTACCATCCCGTCGGAATTTCCTGAATGGGGACGATTTTCGTTTCCGCGTCCGGTTCCAAGCTGGCGGCCACGACACAGTCCACGGGGAGGTAAAATTTTATTTTCTGGGCCAAGGCACGTTCTTGAATTTTCCGAGCAAAGTCCAGCATGTCGTTTTCTACCAGGGATCGCCCGATTTCATGTCCCATGGCTTTGATGAAGGTAAAAGCCATGCCGCCACCGATCACGACTTTATCGACTTTTTTCCCGAGGTTTTCGATGACGCCGATTTTTCCGGAGACTTTGGCTCCGCCCAAAATCGCCACGAAGGGGCGAACCGGGTTTTCAACCGTCCCCTCGAGTGCTTCGACCTCACGCTTCATGAGGAACCCGGCAGCGGATACGGTTACGAATTTCGTCACCCCGACGGTGGAAGCATGTGAGCGGTGAGCCGTCCCAAACGCTTCATTGACATACACATCGGCTAAGGACGCGAGCTGGGCGGAAAATTGGTCGTCGTTCTTTTCTTCTTCAGGGTGAAATCGAAGGTTTTCTAAAAGAATGACATCTCCGGGTTTAGCCTGTTTCACCACGCTTTCTACGCGGGGGCCGATACAATCACCGACGAATTCGACGGGCTTGTTGAGCAGGCGCTGTAGACGCTTGGCTACAGGGGCGAGGCTGAGTTTTGCGTGATATTCACCATCGGGGCGCCCTAAGTGGGAACAGAGAATGACGACGGCATTTTCGTCGACGGCCCGGTTGATGGTCGGAAGTGCGGCCCGAATGCGCGAATCATCCGTGATTTCGCACGTGTCATCCAACGGGACGTTAAAGTCCACGCGAATGAGGACGCGTTTATGTTTCAGATCAATCTGATCGATGGTTTGTTTAGTGATATTCATGAAGTCCCTGTCCTATTCCCTCCCTGGGGAATGAGGAAGGAATGCTCGATGAATCCTTGCCCGGCCTGAATGCTTACGATTGTTTTGCCAGATAGGTGATGAGATCGTGCAGACGGCACGAATAGCCCCATTCATTGTCATACCAGGCAAACACTTTGACCAGACGTTTATCCATCACTCTTGTGAGTGGGCTATCGACGATTGCCGAAAAGGCGCATCCATTCAAGTCCGTGGAGACGATCGGATCTTGTGAGACCGTGAGGTAGCCTTGCAATGGCCCTTCCGAGGCCTTTTGAAAGGCGGCATTGACTGTTTCTGCATCACAATCGCGTTCGACTTCCACCGATAGGTCAATCAGGGAGACATTGGGGGTTGGGACCCGAATGGCCATTCCATCCATTTTCCCCTTCAACTCCGGGATGACCAAATGCAAGGCTTTGGCCGCTCCTGTTGAGGTGGGAATCATGGACAAGTTTGCCGATCGCGCTCGTCGTAAATCTTTATGGGGGAGATCGAGCAGGTGTTGATCGTTCGTATAGGAATGGACCGTGGTCATGAATCCATGTTTAATCCCAAATCCTTCAAGCAGAACTTTGGAGACGGGGGCTAAACAGTTGGTGGTACAGGAAGCATTGGAAATGATTTGATGATCTTGTGGCTTATAAGCTGTTTGATTGACCCCTAAGACCATGGTGAGGTCCGGATCCTTGGCCGGAGCTGAAATGATGACCCGTTTGGCGCCTGCCGATAAATGGTATCCGGCACCCCTTCGATCCGTGAATCGACCGGTTGATTCGACCACGAAGTCGATTTGCAAATCCTTCCATGGCAAGGCTTGGGGATCTTTGATCGCAAATATTTTGACGGTCTTGTCGTTGACGATGAGTGAATCGGGACCAGACTCCACCTTGGCCGGAAATTGTCCATGAATCGAATCATACTTCAGGAGGTGGGCCAGGGTTTGTGAATCGGTTAAATCGTTGATGGCCACGATTTCCAGGTCGGGATTTTGGAAGCTTGTTCGGAAGAAATTCCGGCCGATTCGCCCAAACCCATTAATGGCAACTCGAATACTCATACGTGCAACACCTTTTTTCCTCTGAAATTTCCTTAAATATTGACTTCAAAAGTATACAGAATACGTGGTCTTGGGTCCACGGGGAATCACACGAAGTGCCCACGACATTTTAAAAGAATTCAAAAAAAATCTTGATGAGACTGACTGGAAGGGAGCATCAGAGGATCTGCATGGCCTCTCGCACTTCTCCCAACGTTTGATTCGCGACTTTCTCCGCTTTGTCCTTTCCCGCTGCCACGACTTCTTTGGTTTTGTGGGGATTCTCCGTAAATGTGGCCCGAGTTTCCCACATGGGAGCAAATCGTTCGACCATGGTATCGGCCACTTGCCGTTTGCAATCGATACATCCAATGGCGGCACTTCGGCAATCGGCATCGATCTGTTGTTGCACGGACTCGGAGGAAAAAATCCTGTGAAAATCATAGACCGGGCAGACTTCCGGGTTGCCCTTATCCGTGCGTCGCACCCTTGCGGGGTCTGTGACCATGGTTTTAAGTTTTTGCCGAACCACGGGTTCGGTGTCGGAAAGATTGATCGTGTTGTGATAGCTTTTGCTCATTTTTCGTCCGTCGGTTCCCAACACTTTCGGGAATTGCGTCAGGTACTCCTTGGGGTCTTCAAACACGGGGCGATACAGACTGTTAAATCGACGTCCGACTTCACGGGTCAATTCCAGGTGCGGAAGTTGATCCTTCCCAACCGGGACCAGGTCCGGTTTATAGAGAAGAATGTCCGCGGCTTGCAGGACCGGGTAGCCGAGAAAGCCATAGGTCGAGAGATCCTTTTCGGTGATCTCTTCCTGCTTTTCTTTATAGGTGGGATTTCGTTCCAGCCAGGGAATCGGGATGATCATGGAGAACAGCAGATGCAAGACGGCATGCTCCGGTACTTGAGACTGAATAAAGACCGTGGCTTTATTCGGGTCGATTCCGGCCGCCAGCCAGTCAATCAACAGTTCTTGGATGAATTCTTTAATGCGGTCGGTATTGGCGTAATTCGTTGACAGGGCATGCCAATCGGCCACGAAGAAAAAACATTCATGTTGGGCTTGGAGTGTCTTCCAATTTTCTAATGCCCCTAAGAGATTGCCCAAATGCATCAACCCACTGGGCTGCATGCCACTCAAGACTCGGTTTGCCATGACTCACATGTCCTTCCCGTTAAAACACAAAACTTCCTAAGAGGGTGTTTCGGACTAGGCCAAAGACCGTTCCCACGATCGTGCTGATGATCGGTACGGTGGAATCGATCATGAACAGTCCAAGGATGATGAACATGCCATATGGCTCCAGTCGATTCAAGAGCGAAGCCCCTGCTGCCGGGAGCAAGCTTCTGAGTACCCGGCTCCCGTCTAACGGAGGAATGGGAAGAAGATTGAACGTAAACAACAGCGTGTTGATGACCAGCGAAAAGAGAGCCATGGCCGTCAGGGGAACCAAGATCATTCCCAGTAGATCCTGCCGTTGTGCGACGCCAGGTTGTGGTGGCCATTGGTCTTGGAGGGTAGGATCCAGGGACAAAAACAGCCCTAATAACAGGGCACTCACGACAGCCAGAAACAGATTCATGAGGGGGCCGGCCACGGCGACGAAGGCCATGTCGCGTCGGGGATTATGTAATTGTGAGGGATTGATCGGGACGGGTTTTGCCCAACCGAATACAAACCCCCCAGGGGCCATGAGTAACAGAAGGGGGACGATAATACTCCCGAATGGATCGATATGGGGGATGGGGTTGACCGTGAGGCGGCCCAGTGATTTGGCTGTCTGATCCCCGAAAAAATTGGCCACCCAACCATGGGCATATTCATGGAGTACCACGGCGGACAACAATGGCACGAGCATGTACGAAAGCGTATGAAGAAAACTCGGGAGAGAGTCCATGTGGGTTAATTCAACTGCGTGAAGGTTCGGCGATTCACTTGCAGGAGATAGAGGCGACGGTTCAGAATGCCGGCCGAACTAAAGGAGGCAAAGCCACTTAAGGCTGGTAAATCGGAGCGACGCACGAGTTGATCCCATACATCCTGTCCGGATTGCGCCCCTTTCCTGATGGTTTCCAGGGCTAATGTTGCCGCATCGAAGGCCTGTACGGCAAATAAGGAGGGTTCTTTTTTGAATTGCTTCCGATATCGTTGGATAAAGGTTTGGACATCCGGATCCGGACTATTCAGAAAAAAGCCGTCTACGAAGATGCTCCCGTCTAAGTCTTGTTTGGCCCAGCGAAACAGTTCAGGGTTATGCCAACTGTTTCCTCCAAAAATTGGGACATTCATGTCAAAAAAGGCCAATTGCGCGGCGATGAGAGCCAAGTGAACGGGCTGCCCGGGAACAAACACGGCATCGAACCCTGGAGTATAGACCATCCGTTCTTCCCCCGTTCGTGTCTCCTCCGGCTCCATGGTGCCTTGTTTGGACAGGTCCACTTCTTTGAGATGGCGGAGTTGATCTCCGATGTCCGTTTGGTCTTCGGAGTAGCTTTCGATGCCGATGACCTCTCCTCCGGAATGTAAGACCTCCTTGGCAAACATGTCGGATAATTCTTTCCCGTACGCGGTTTCCGGGTACACGATCGCAAATCGATAATGCCCCAATTCCAGGATGGCATATTCCACCAGTCGTTTGGCCTGTACCGAAGAGGTCATGGCTGTGCTAAACCAGAATGACCCGAATTGCCGAACATTCAGAAGGGTTGAGGAAGGTGTGACGAAGGGAATGGTGTATTCATCCGGAAGTTGTCCGACCTGCTGGATTTCCCGGGAGAGTAATGGTCCGATCACCGCGCGTGGTTGAAATTCATCGAGCATTTGCCGGATTTCAACCTTGAGGGGAGCGTTAAGTGTCGCGGTGTCTTTAACCACCAATCCGATGGATTCCAGTTTCCATTGTTCCTTGGCGATGGACAAAGCGAGCCGAATACCATTCAAGGCATCCGTGCCGTATGTGCCCATGGGACCCGAAAACGGGAGGGCGACGGCCAGAACATGTTCATGCATCTTTATTTTATTGATGAAGGACTGAAGGAGAGCCATGGCGGTTTGCGCGTACGGATTATTGGGGAACCGTTTGAGGAAGCCTCGAATATCCCGCTCCGCCAAGACCTCATCTCCATGGGCCATATGGAGTTCGATGAGCCGAATCATCGCCAGGTCTGCCGGATACCGGGTTTGATACGTATCCACCAATTCTTGGAGGTCAGATTCCGTTAATTGTTGTAAAATAAGGTTTTGAATCAATCCTTCGAGTTCTACCCGTTCGTTTTGATCGACGAGCGTCATGGCATCAATGGCGGTGGTAATAGCCCCAAGTGGGTTTTTGTTGTCCAATTCGGTCTGTCGAATTAACAATAAAAGGGAACGGCGCTGTTCCAGGTCCGTCGTGTAGTCCTTGGCCTGGTAGAGGTAGCTCAGAGCTTGTTCGTAATTTTGCTCTTCGATGTAGAGCTGAGCCATCAGGACCCGAGCCGGATTGGTAAAGGTGGAGAACGGGAACTCCTCCATGAGTTGCTGAAGCACGGTAATGGCTTCCGATCCCCGTTTTTCCTGTTGGAGGGCGGTGGCCTCCAATATATAGGCCTCTTGAAGGATTGGAGGTGGGGGTAGACTGTCGATGAGTTGTTCCAGAGTTTCTAGGGATCCTGCGGTGTTGCCCTCATTCAATCGGGATTTGGCCTGATCGAGCATTTCACTGGGCGAAGGGACCTGTCCCAGGACGAAGGGACCATTCAGGAATAGGCTGAAACCCAGCAGGATGCCCAGCAAGGGTTTGACCGGACTTCGGTCTTGGGTTCGGCTCCGGGAATGAGAAAAGATGAAGGAATTAGGCATGGTCAACACGGTGTTCCCAAGCTTGCGACAATCCCAAAGTCTGGAAGTTGAGGAGTATGTGGCAGACAATCAAATGGTATGCGAGTGCGATGGTTGGTCGATGGTGATGAATATGAAGGCCAATCATCCTATTATATCAGGAAGAACTGTTAGCTAAAGTGGGAGATTGACAAAAATTCTGCAACAGCCTCCAATGTTGAAAAATGGCGTCTTTTCCTTAGAATCTGCCGTTTTACGGCAGGAAAGGAAGAGGAGAGTGTCGTGCAAAAGTTTGTCGATGACTATCTGACCATGTTGCAAGTGGAAAGCGGTTGTTCTCCCCATACGATTGCGGCCTATCGCCGCGATCTCCACAAGCTCACGCGGTTTTTTCAGACTCACCACATCGAGGATCCCCTCAGCTTAACGAAGGACCTTTGGGTCAGCTTTTTGGCCAACCTCCGGTCCGCGGGTCTGTCCGCTGCTTCGGTCGCCCGCTGTCTGGCTTCGGTAAGGGGGTTTTATAAATTTCTTCAGTTAGGGAAGGAAGAAACGAATCTGCAACAAATGATGAAGGGAACTCCTAAGCAATGGATCTCCCTTCCAAAAGTCTTATCAGAGCCAGAGGTCACCCGACTGCTGACCTTGCCTCTGGTCAATAGGCGGGAAGACCTCCGGGATAAAGCGATGGTGGAGCTGTTGTATGCCACCGGTCTTCGAGTGACCGAACTGATCGGTACGGAAATGAGTTCCGTCAATCTTGATGTGGGATTTATTCAAGCCACCGGAAAACGGGATAAACAACGGATTGTGCCCATGGGCGATGCGGCTCGGGAGATGATCCGTCAATACCTGAAAGAAGCCAGACCGTTCTTCGTCAAAAAACGACCATCCAATGCACTGTTCTTGACACGATTGGGTAAGGCGTTCACTCGGCAGGGATTTTGGAAAGTCCTCAAAGGCCGTGCGGCACGGGCGGGCATACTCAAGCCTATTTCACCCCATATGTTGCGTCACTCATTTGCCACCCATCTCTTAAACCATGGAGCGGACCTTCGGTCCGTCCAACTGATGTTGGGTCATGCCAGCATTGGGACCACCCAAATCTACACGCATGTGGAACAAACCCGTCTAAAGAAAATCCATGAAGATTATTTCCCTCGAAAACGTCGCAAAACCCAGGATGCCTTAGGCTGAGACATGGGTCTACCTTCATTCCTCATAATTATATAAGGGATGATAAGGGGCTTTCCGATTATTGGGGTAAATTTCCCCATAATTGAGGAAGTTTCAACGGTCTCATCCTTACCTCGGTCCGTTTAGATCTTTCCAATCCTGAAGATTGCCATTGGAATTTGGGCTATGGCAGGGTTACAATTGATTTTTTCCGATTAATCATAGGATTTTTTGAGGGGGAACTGATGAAATACCGGAAGCAAGTCCATTACGTCAAAGGTGTCTTTGCCTGTCCGAAATGTCACCAACATTTTGTGCAAGAACGATGGTTGGAAGAGTTTCGTGTTCGATGCCATAAATGTGATTATCGAGGGGCGTTAACGCATGTGTCGGTAGAAGAACATATCGATGAGGAAATCGAACGTCGATAATTCATTAGGTTCGATTCGCACTCTTTCCTTTCATTGAATTCTTCGGTTATCGCCTAGTACGCTCTTCTTCACTTCCCGCATTTTCCGAATTCCGATGAAGATTCCATTTGTCGTGTATCTTATTCTTGTGCTGATCGTCATGAACCTTGGGTTCGCATCGGTCGAAGCGCAGGAACATTCCCCACAAGATTCTATCCAAGTGCTCGTGACCTATCATTCTCTGTCCGGCAATACGAAAGAGATGGCCAACAGTGTGGTGGCTGGCGCAAAATCCGTCCCAGGCACTCATGTTCTGATGTCTAAAGTTGGAGAAGTCACGAGAGATATGCTCTTTGGATCCGACGCGTTGATTGTCGGGTCTCCGGTGTATTGGTCCAATATGGCCGGGGAGGTCAAAACCTTTTTTGACCGTTGGCAATTTGAGTTTGGGGTCTTTCCCGAATTTAAGATGCGCAATAAGGTTGGAGCGGCTTTTGCGACGGGGGGCCAGGTGTCCAGCGGAAAAGAGGTCACGATGTTAACCATCTTGGCGGCGATGCTTGGTAATCAGATGATTGTCGTCAGTGATGGTGGTGCCTTTGGAGCTTCGGCCACGACCGAAGGAGATAGTCCAGGAATTAATGCGCAGGAAAAAGCGGATGCCTTTGCCTTGGGAAAACGCGTGGCTGAGGTGACGTGGCAACTCAAACGAGGGCCGCATGGGTTGTCTGGAACGCCCGAGTCACCTGGCGGGTCGGAGTAGCAAGTCATGAATGAAGCCTCTGGGAGTGCCGATCAAAAGTGGACGATCTATTGGGAACGGGAGTATTCCACCGCCTTTGCTCCTGAACGCTTAAAATTAGATTTTCATCCACATCGGCCGATGATGACGGGGATGTCTCTGCCCGAACAGCGTGAGCTGGCGGCGAGTGGCTACAAGGTGATTCCGGATGATTGCGGACCGGTTCGGTTTGTGGGGCAGTATGGCTGGTTGATTCGCTCACCGGCTCCTTGCCGCATTCGTCGGAAAGGTAAGGGCTTCGAATGGCAGTCGCCTCCGATTCTCCCCGAAGAACGATTGTTGGGGTACAAGTCCTTTTCCGGTATGTATGTCGATACGATTCTGAATAGCGGGTTTCCGAAGCTGTGCTGCGGGATTAGATTCTACTACCCCAAACAGTTGGGGATGATGATGAAGGACATTCCCAATCACTTCTATCATTTGCCCAAGCGTCCGTTTTCGATCTGGGAAGGGATCAAGACACAAGAATATAGGACCACTCCGAATCTCTACGATTTTCTTCCCGACTATGATGCCTTTGTCACGAATTTTCTTCTGCAGTTAGAGATACCTTCCGAAGAGCCCATCACGATCGATCGTGGCGATCCCATCGGCATCGTGTTTCCCGTTCTCCTCCCCAAAAATGTGGCGGTCGAAGAGCTGAAACGGCCTCCGGAGGCAGCGAACGGTTAACCGGGAAAACCGCATAAAGTGCGGCCATCCCGGTTTTCACAATCATTGCAACCGTCGGGTGAACTTCAGTCGGAGTCCTATTCCTGTCGGAGAGGCGGCATAGGAATAGGGATAGTGAATGTCGTGGCTGCTACCCCCATCCCATTCTCGCAGGTGTTGGGTGGAACCGTCCCCACGTAATTCTTGCGTGCGGAGGGAAACTCTGCTGCCCAGAACATAAAGCCCAACATCCCGTTCGTGATCCCCGCTCCATTGGGAGCCACGGTCTGGACATAATCGGCATGTTCGGCTTGTTCGGATGATGCAAAGTTCGTGCAGTTGTCCATGCTCCCTTTTAAATAGAGGCTTCCTGTGAAACGATTGGGGGCTTTGGGTGGGATGACCGGGTCGTAAGTCGGCATGCCGTTGACATGTTCCTGCCAGTTTGAAGGCGTGCCCGAAGAGCGATGGACCATCGCGTTGGCATAGTCCAGTACCGGGTTGTTGTTATCCAACCAATGAATCGTGGCATGGCGGTTCAGATCTTGAAGGTAACGCCCCCCAGCGGCCAAATCGATAGTTAATCGTGCAGCGGGATTATTCCCGCTGGGATCATAGGGGTGAACGGACCGATAGGCATCGATAAAGGCCTGTAAGCCCACGAGATCTGGGTCAGAGTTTTGTTCGTAGTCGATTTCCATCCCCACTCCAAGGTCTTCGGCAATCTGGGCGGCATGTAACCCTAATTGCCAGGCGTCGGTCGCTAAGGCTTCATCCCAAAAATTCACGTAGGTTTGACCTCCGATAGACATCATGACTCGAATCCCCGCATTTTTGAAATAATCCACGATCTCCTGGGTCATCCCGATCGGCACTCCGTCAACTGTAATCGCGTCGTTGGTCCTATTGAGTACTTGCATGGGTTGCAGAAAGCTCAATATCACTAAATTCACGGACGGAAGTCCCGTCCCATCTCCTCGATCGATGATCCAATGGTTGGCCTCATCGAATTCCACCATCTCCCGTGGAAGACTCCAATCCGCATAGTGATTGCCGGCATGCCATAAACCATAAATCTGCATGGGCGTGGGGTCCACTGGCGGAAGTGGCGTATCACATTCCCCTTGATCTCCCCATGTGGGTTTATGCGTTCCAGGAGTCACGCCTTCACTGGTTCGTTTCGCCTTCCATTCATGATTGGCATGTGTCACGAGGTCCCCACGAGAATAAATGATGTCGGATTCCCAGGGATTGACGTTGCACTCCGCTGAAAGCGCCGGAGTCAGTGAAAAGAAGTTAAGGGTTAAAAAGATGAGTACATAGGCGATCAATAAAGAGGGTCTGGTTTTTGGGGGGCGTTTCATAAAAGCTCCTTTTATAAGTCAGGGATAATTTTCTTTCCCGTTCATATACACGGAGGAACGTTGTCATGGGTTGATGTTGATATTGAATGTCCTAAAGGTTATTGCCTTCACCTTACTTGTTCAAACCTTCTCTCTTAAAGGGGTAAAGGGTCCTACCCCCCTGATAGGCAAAAGAATTTTTCAAAATAAATAAGTTAAAAAACTTAAGTAGATAAAACTACTATTGGAATTTTCATGAACCTCGATTTTGTGATGCGGGGGATTGTTTGCCCGCGAAATCTCAATACTTGAAAAATGTTTCCAAAAGAAACGTAAAACAACGATTGTTGAATAAGCATTAAATTTCATTAACTTAGAAAATTTTTTTCCTCACCACCCCAATCGGAATGTGGTTTGCACATCCTGCTGATGGGAATTTATTTCCCAGTGTCTTTTTGTCGGAAAAATCACTTATGGACTTATCGTCTCATAAAATCACTCTGGAGAAGGGGGGTGGGCTATTACACGACGGAGCGGAGTCCGTCGTTCCAAACGTTCTTTTTATTTGTTCTCCGTGTGAGAATTTTTTAAAAGGAGGTATTCTCAATGTTTCTTTCTAGACGGCAATTTTTAAAGGTCTCGGCAGGGACAGTGGCCGCGGTGGCGTTGGCGGATAAAGCGCTAGCGTTGACGGCCCTGCAGCCGGTGATCGAAGTGGGCAATCCCCTCGGGGAGTATCCGGACCGCTCCTGGGAGCGGGTCTATCATGACCAATACCGGTATGACAGCTCGTTTACCTGGTGCTGTTCGCCGAACGACACGCATGCTTGCCGGATCCGTGCGTTTGTGCGGAACGGGGTGGTGATGCGGGTGGAGCAGAACTACGATCACCAAACGTACGAAGACTTGTACGGCAATCGCGGGACCTTTGCGCACAATCCACGGATGTGTCTGAAGGGGTATACGATGCATCGGCGGGTGTATGGCCCGTATCGGTTGAAAGGGCCGTTAATGCGGCGGGGTTGGAAAGCCTGGATGGATGATGGCAGTCCGGAATTTACCGCCGACGTGATGACGAAATATAAGTTTAACGCGCGGTATTTGGATGACATGTTGCGGGTGAGCTGGGATACGGCGTTTACGTACCTGGCCAAAGCGATGATCATCATTGCCGAGCGGTACTCGGGGGAAGCCGGGGCCCGTCGGTTACGGGAACAGGGCTATCCGCCGGAAATGATCGAAATGACGAAAGGGGCGGCGACGCGCTGCTTTAAGTTCCGGGCCGGGATGCCGATTCTGGGCGTGATTGGCAAGATGGGGATCACGCGGATGAACGGGGGCTGCGGAGCGTTGTTGGATACATACATTCGGAAAGTGAAACCGAACCAAGCCCAAGGGGGCCGGTATTGGTCGAACTACACCTGGCACGGGGACCAAAACCCGGCGCATCCGTTCTGGTCAGGGATTCAAGCCTCGGATGTCGACATGAACGATATGCGGTTCTCCAAACTCAACACGAGTTGGGGGAAGAACTTCGTGGAAAACAAGATGCCGGAAGCGCACTGGAAGTTGGAAAGTATCGAACGGGGTGCGCGGGTGGTGGTGATCACCCCGGAATATAACCCGACGGCGTATCGGGCGGACTACTGGATTCCGGTGCGGCCGCAAACGGACGGGGCGTTGTTCTTGGGCGCCTTGAAGATCATCTTCGATGAGAACATGTATGACCATGACTTCTGCCAAGCGTACACGGACATGCCGTTGTTGGTGCGGACGGATACGTTGCAGTACTTGGATCCGCGGGAAGTGATCAAAGACTATCAATTCCCGGATTTGGGCAAGAGCTACTCGGGCAAAGTGCAGACGTTGAATCCCTCGAAGATCGCGCGGTTGGGCGGCTTCATGGTGTGGGATTTGAACAAGAATCAAGCGGTCCCGCTGCATCGGGAATTGGTGGGCTGGCATTACAAGAACAGTGGGATTGACTCGGCGTTGACGGGCACCTATCGGGTGAAACTGTTGAATGGCCGGGAAGTGGACGTGATGCCGGTGTACCAAATGTACCAAGTGCATCTGCAGGACTATGACTTGGATACGGTGCATCAGATCAATCGGGCGCCGAAGGACCTGATTGTGCGGTGGGCGCGGGATAGTGGGACGATCAAACCGGCGGCCATTCACAACGGGGAAGGGACGAACCATTACTTCCATCAAACTGTAATCGCGCGGGGCGCGGCGATGGTGTTGATCGTGACGGGCAACGTCGGGAAGTTTGGGACGGGCCAGCATACCTGGGCGGGCAACTACAAAGCGGGGATTTGGAATGCCACCCCGTGGGGTGGGGGCGGCCTCGGGACGCACACGGCGGAAAACCCGTTTAAGATCACGACGGACCCGAATGTCCACGGCAAAGAAGTGCATGTCAAAGGGTATTACTACGGGGAAGAAGTGGCGTATTGGAACCACGGCGATACGGCGTTGATCGTGAATACGCCGAAGTATGGCCGGCGGGTGTTTACCGGGAAGACGCACATGCCGACACCGTCGAAATTCCGGTGGGTGGCCAACGTCAACGTGTTGAACAACGCCAAGCACCACTATGACATGGTGAAGAATGTGGATCCCCATATCGAAACGTTGGTGACGCAGGATGTGGAAATGACGTCGGACGTCAACCATAACGACGTGGCGTTTGGGGTGAATACGTGGATGGAGTTTACCTATCCGGAACATACGGCGACGGTGTCGAACCCGTGGTTCCAGGTGTGGAAAGGCGGCATTCGGCCGTTGTATGACACCCGGAATGATCTGGATACGGTGGCCGGGGTGGCCGCGAAGTTGACCGAAATGACGGGCGACGGGCGGTTCCGGGATTACTTCAAGTTTGTGTACGACAACCGGGTGGACGTGTACGTGCAACGGTTGTTGGATGCCAGCTCGACGGGGTATGGCTACAGCGTGGATACCATGTTGAAGTCGGAGAAGGGCTGGATGGTGATGTGTCGGACGTATCCGCGGCATCCGTTCTGGGAAGAAACGAACGAGTCGAAGCCGCAATGGACGCGGACGGGCCGGTATGAGAACTACCGGGTCGAGCCGGAAGCCATTGAATACGGGGAGAATTTCATTTCGCATCGGGAAGGGACGGAAGCGACGCCGTACTTGCCGAATGCGATCATGTCGTCCAACCCGTATGTCCGACCGGATGACTATGGGATTCCCATCACGGCGCAGCACCATGATGATAAGACGGTGCGGAACATCAAGTTGCCGTGGCAGGAAATCAAACGGTACTCCAACCCGTTGTGGGAGAAGGGGTATCAGTTCTATTGTGTGACGCCGAAGACGCGGCATCGGGTGCACAGTCAATGGTCGGTGAACGACTGGGTGCAGATGTACGAGTCGAACTTCGGGGACGCCTATCGGATGGATAAGCGGACGCCGGGGGTCGGGGAGCATCAAATCCATATCAACCCGCAAGCGGCGAAAGATCGGGGCATCAACGACGGGGACTATGTGTACGTCGATGGGAACCCGGTGGATCGGCCGTATCGGGGCTGGAAGCCGAGTGACCCGTATTACAAGGTGGCGCGGTTGATGATCCGGGCGAAGTATAACCCGGCCTTCCCGTATCATGTGACGATGGCCAAGCATGCACCGTATGTGGCGACGGCGAAATCGGTGAAAGGGCATGAAACGCGACCGGACGGCCGCGCGATTGCGATGGACACCGGGTATCAGTCGAACTTCCGGTATGGGGCCCAGCAGGCCTTTACGCGGGACTGGTTGATGCCGATGCATCAGTTGGACTCGTTGCCGGGCAAACATGCGGTGGCGTGGAAGTTTAAATTTGGGTACCAAGTGGACAACCACGCGGTGAACACCGTGCCGAAGGAATGTCTGATCCGGATCACCAAGGCAGAAGACGGTGGGATCGGCGGCCGCGGCCCGTGGGAACCGGTACGCACCGGGTTCACTCCTGGCCAGGAGAATGAGTTCATGATCAAATGGCTGAAGGGTGACCACATTAAGATCAAAGTGTAATTAAGGAATATTTGAGGCTGGGGGTTCTTTCTTAGGTTGACGTCTAGGAAGAAACATTGCTTACACCTCCCCCCAGCCTCCCTTAAAAAATCTTGATTTTAATGGCGTAGTATGGATAACCCAATATTTAACAATGCATCGATAGAAATATGGAGGAATAACAACCATGCCAGAAGTATATAATTGGCACTTAGGACGGAAGATGCTGTATCCGTATGAGGAACGGCATCCGAAATGGCAATTTGCCTTTGTCTTCAACATCAACCGGTGTTTGGCCTGTCAAACCTGTTCGATGGCGGATAAGTCGACGTGGCTGTTCTCCAAAGGGCAGGAATACATGTGGTGGAACAACGTGGAAACGAAGCCGTACGGGGGCTATCCGCAGTTCTACGACGTGAAGATCACGCAGTTGATCGAACAAGTCAATCCGGGCGGGCAGGTGTGGAACGTGCGGGTCGGCCGCAAGCACCATGCGCCGTATGGGGTGTTTGAAGGGATGACGATTTTCGATGCCGGCGCTAAGATCGGGCAGGCCGCGATCGGCTACATCCCGACGGACCAAGAATGGCGGTTCGTGAACATCTACGAAGATACGGCGACATCGATGCGGGCGATCGTGGAAGGCGTGGATAAGACGGGGTTCACGAAAGAAGAGCCCTGGAAGATGACCGGCAGCAGCTTGCCGGAGCATGAAACGTACTTCTTCTACCTGCAACGGATTTGTAACCACTGTACGTACCCGGGCTGTTTGGCAGCCTGTCCGCGGAAGGCGATCTACAAACGACCGGAAGACGGGATCGTGTTGATCGACCAGAACCGGTGTCGCGGGTACAAGAAGTGTGTGGAGCAATGTCCGTTTAAGAAACCGATGTACCGCGGGACGACGCGGGTGTCGGAGAAATGTATTGCGTGCTATCCACGGGTGGAGGGGAAAGATCCTCTGACCGGTGGGGAGCCGATGGAAACGCGGTGTATGGCGGCCTGCGTCGGCAAGATTCGTCTCCAAGGGTTGGTGAAAGTGGGAGATGATGGCTTGTGGGCGGAAGATCGCTGGAACCCGCTGTATTATGCCATTCGGGTGGAGCAAGTGGCGCTGCCGTTGTACCCACAATGGGGCACGGAACCGAATGGGTATTACATTCCACCGCGGCAAGCACCTCGGGGCTATACGCGGCAGATGTTTGGCCCTGGAGTGGATAACGCGATTGAGAAATATTTGGTGCCGAGCCGGGAATTGTTGGCGGTGCTCCAACTGTGGAGAGCCAGTCAGCAGATTATCTTCCGGTATGACGTGATTCCTGGGCCGAAAGTGTTCGAAACCCAAATCCATGGTCGGAAGTTTGAGATGTACAACGACACGGTGTTGGGCTTCAACAAGTCGGGCAAGGAAGCGGTCCGGCAGCAAGTGGAAGAGCCGATTTACATCCGTCCGGCGGAACGGGTAAACTGGCTGTAAATAGAGCGGTACACGCCAAGGAGCAGGGAGTGGGCCAGGCCCACTCCCTGCTTTTTTTACCTCCATCCACAAAAATATGAGCAATTGAGCACATACGCACTGTGCATTTTCGCACAAAAAATTCACGTATGAAGACTTAATTAGAAATTCTTAATAATCAAAACATTATCTTTAAATTCAATTTTTCTAGTTTCAGAAAACCAGAATTTTACAAGCTGTTGTTTTTATTTTTGAAATCGCAAGATTTATTTTTATCGATAAGGTAAAACATCAGGGACAATTATTCCGGCTCATGAGTTGGTGACTTTTTTTCATTTGGTCCTTGATTTGCATTATTTTATTCAATAACACAATCCCACAAAAAAGTATTTAACAAGTTGCCAGGAACTGGAAACGGACTTGTTAAGATTTTCACCTAACCAGTATGGCTGTTAATTCTATTCGACAATCTTACTATCAAACCCTACTTGAAGTAACCAATGTCCTGAATTCTCAAAAAGATACTGATGGGCTTTGGAAGGCCATCGCGGGTCATATCAAGCAAGTTATTCCCTGGGAACGGGCCGGGATAACCTTATTTCATCCTGACATTGATGCCTTTCGTTTTTATGCGGTTGAAACCAGCATGCCCGTGGTTCGTCTTAAATGTGACGCCATCATTCCCCGGGAAGGAAGTGCCATGGGTTGGGTTTATGAAAACCGGACCATCCATGTGCGTCCCTTCATTCAACAAAAACAGGAATTTTTAGAAGACACCTATTATTTTGAGGAGGGTTTGGGGCGGATGATTAACCTCCCTCTGATGGTTGGTGAGAATTGTTTGGGCTCGTTGAATATCGGGAGCATCGAATGTGGAGATCCGGACCCGGAAAACCTGGGATTTCTTCGTCAGGTCGCGACACAAATCGCTTTGGCCATAGACCATGTTCGAGCCTATGAGGAAATCAACCGGCTCAAGGAAAAGCTCACTCATGAAAACGAGTATTTGTTGGAAGAGATTAAGATTTCCCATGGTTTTGGGGCCATGGTGGGGAGTAGCCAAAAGTTTAAGAAAGTCTTAGATTTGGCACAAGCGGTCGCCCCGACTAATAGTTCCGTCTTGATCATGGGAGAAACCGGGACAGGAAAAGAGTTATTAGCACGCCTTATTCATGAATTGAGTTCGAGGAAAGAGCGGCCGTTTGTTCGGGTCAATTGTGCGGCCTTGCCGTCAGGGTTAGTAGAAAGTGAGCTGTTCGGGCATGAAAAAGGGGCATTTACCGGAGCTGAGCAGGTCCGACCGGGGAAATTCGAATTAGCGAATGGAGGGACTCTTTTTCTTGATGAGATTGGGGAAATGCCCGTTGAGGCTCAGGCTAAATTGCTTCGAGTGTTACAAGATGGAGTGATTGAGAGAGTAGGAAGTATTCAAAGTCAAGAGGTTGACGTCAGAATCATTGCGGCTACAAATGCTGACCTACAGAAGTCCATCACTGAAGGCCGGTTTCGTTCGGATTTGTATTATCGACTTCATGTATTTCCGATCGAAGTTCCGGCGTTACGAGACCGTCCTCAAGATATTCCCTTGTTGGTCAGGCATTTTATGGAAAAAAACCGACTTCAGTTCAAGCGGCCCTGTCAAGATATCGAGGGGGCTTCGTTAGAGAAGCTCGTGCAATATTCCTGGCCAGGAAACATTCGTGAGTTAAAAAACATCATTGAGCGCGCCATGATTCTTTCGAATAGTTCAACCCTGCAAATTGACGATTCACAGATCCAAAGCACTCAGGAATCTCGTGGGTCCATTCCCCCCGCCAAACTCAAGGACTTAGAGCGCATGAGAATCGAAGAAGCTCTTGAAACTTGCGAGTGGCGAATTGATGGTCCCTTGGGTGCGGCAAAGCATTTAGGACTGAACCCCAGTACCCTGCGCAGTCGACTCAAAAAATTAGGAATCAACAGGAAATCTCAACCCTAGATCCCTACCGATTGAGTTTCTGGGTGTTGAGGTCGTTTTAAGTACTGTCGTTCCCAATCCTGTCTCCACCATTTAACGTCCGGGTTCCCACTTTAACCTGTAAATGCCGGCAGAGTGAATGATTATACGATCCTGCAGGATGGAACCTCAGAGGGTTGGCCATCGCCCCATTCCTTATTTGAGGATACCTGGAAAACAAAGAAAAGGGATGGATGCCAAAATTCAAATAGCGGTTCCCCGTCTATGATGGCCTAGGTTAATCAGTTCTGCAAAGCGATTCAAGGTGTGTTGAGCTCTACCTTATGAATAAAGAACCTTCTCCCATTTCGTTGCTGGTGGTTGATGATGACCCATTCGTCCGTACCAGTATTGCCCGGCGTTTACGACGGGATGGTTTTTTAGTCTGTGAACTTGCATCCGGGGAATCGCTGTTGGAATTTTTGAACAGCAACCCCGTATCCCCTGATGCGATCATCATAGATTATAAAATGATGGGAATGAATGGTCTGGAAGCCTACCAGTCCATCTTGCCCCGGTTTCCCCATATCCCCGTGATCCTGTTAACCGCTTATCCAGGAGTCATGGACGAAAAAGAAGCGAAACAGTTGGGTATCTTCGAAATTCTCACCAAAAAAGTAGATCTGGATAGTCTCCAATCCGTTATTGCTAAAGCCGTTAATGGAAAACGGAAACAATAGTGCCCACCCCGTTTGTCGGGAACTCTCGGTAGATCCTGCTTTTTTGTTCCCGGTCTCATTTCCGCTATAATCTCGAAAGGATTGCCCATAAATGTAGGATCGTATGAATCTTCTATCTGGACGGATTTGTCATTCTATAAGACTGCCTCCCCGTGTGAAGTGGGCATAACGTGTGCGTCAGTAGTGATGAAAAGACTGTCATTTGATTACATCGAAAAGTCCAATCGTCAATGGGAAGCTCTTCACCGAACATGTCGAGGACCGGAAAATCAAGCCCGATTAAAGAAGCTGGGCTATGAAATGACTCAATGGCCAAAAAGTCATGCTGTTTCGGCCCTGGCTGAAGTCGAAACGGCATTCTTTCTGGCCCAAGCCGGATTTTCCGTCTCTTTTTTAGAGGCTTCAGGTGGGCGAACGGCTGACTTGGAATGTTACGACGGAGCCCATCGATTTTTTACGGAGATTACGGTCATTCAATCAACCCTTGGGTCTTCCCGGAAGAGGGAGGGGGGGGGAATATATTCACACCAGGCGGTGGACTCTTTTGATCAATTTTTTGAGCAGGCGCTAGTCAAGCGGTTACTCGCGAGGATGGCCGAGAAAGGCAAGCAGCTGCAGCATTATTGTGCTCCGGTTCTTTTAGCGGTCTGTGTCCCTGATGATGTGGGTGACAGGGTTCAGAAACGGGAAATTCCTTCCTTGGACCTTCAACGACTTTCGGCCATGATTGTGGGCGCGGCTGGAGGTATCCCGCAAATTAGTGCGATTCTCCTGACCTTTTGGAAAGCCTCGGCAAGAGAATCTCGGAATGAAATCCGAATTCAGCAAGTCTCCTGGGTAACGCGTCCTGCTTGTGAGCTGGATTTGCCACGTATTCGCCTGATGGCCCAAAATCCTTGTGCCCAGTATCCTCTCACCCCACAAGAGGTGCGGGCGGTTCAACGGGCGTTATAAGTATCTGGTATGGCCTCATGAAGATGCAATTTATGAGGGAAGGGACTTTTTGAGTTCTTCAAGATTTTTGATAACAAGAAGATCTCCATTCGATGTTGCTACTTCAATCCCCTGTTCACATATTTCTCGACATTTTTCATATTGCTGTTCCTTCTGTAGGGATTGAGCCAATGCGAAAAAGGCTGCCGAATAACCAGGTTTAACTTTGATGCAGTCCTCTAGTGCAGCGATGGCCTCCTTCCAATTCTCATCGGCCATATAAGCTTTGCCGAGACCAAACCATAGCGTCTCGTCATTGGGGTCCATTTGTAAGACTTTTTTAAACTGTTCAATTTTCGGGTTGGCCATGGATAGGTTCTCCAAAAACTTTGATTTTTAAAGGTTTTTTAAGACTATCATGACGGCCCATGCGTTGTCTAAGCACGCGCCCTATGCTAGGATCGATTTCAATTTTCCTTCCCCGTGCAGGATGTTAAGGCCAAGCCCACCAGGTGTCTCTTTGTCTCAGGTGATCGTAGGTGAAGTCGATGGTTGAGAGACCAAAAACCTGACTGGTCTGGTGCTTGACTTGGATACAATGTGTTGATGATGAGGAGTAACGTTCAGCATGGATACGGATCGACATCAGATTCCGAATTGGCGTCCCATTCCTAACATGTCGAGGAGAGTGGTTCGATCTCTCGATATCATGCTGAGAATGTCCGTTTCGCTGGGTGTTGCATATTCCGTCTTCTGCCGTGTCCGAGAAACCGAAGGGGGCTCATCATGGGAAGGGTAGGCCTGGTGTATGATCCGGCATATGTGGAACATGAAATGGGGGCCCATCATCCTGAGTCTCCTGAGAGACTGCATGCCATTTGCGCTCGTTTACGGTCATCTGGAATCTGGGATCAACTGACACCCATCACCACCCGTCCGGCCGAGAGAAAATGGGTAGAACAGGTTCATGCTTCATCCTATTTGGATACCCTGACCAGGCGTTCTCCTTCTCATGGCTACACCTCTTTAGACCCTGACACCTCAATGTCTCCAGGCACTCTTCAGGCCGCGTATTTAGCCACGGGAGGAGCCCTTGCAGCCGTTGATGCCATCATGAACCATGATATCGATCAAGCGTTTTGCGCTGTTCGTCCCCCTGGGCATCATGCTGAAGCTGATCGGGCGATGGGATTTTGCTTTTTAAATACCGTGGCTATTACCGCCAGGTATATTCAGCGGCAACATGGAGTCAAGCGTGTCATGATCGTGGATTGGGATGTTCATCACGGGAATGGCACTCAACATACCTTTTATGATGACCCAAGCGTATTGTTCGTGAGCACGCATCAGTTTCCGTATTATCCGGGGACGGGCCGGGCCACCGAAACCGGAGAGGGATCGGGAAAAGGTTCTACTATTAATATTCCACTCTCCGGGGGACAAGGGGATGAGGAATACCTTGAGCTCTTTCAATCAGTCGTGGTTCCGGCCGCGGAAGCGTTTCAACCAGAATTTGTCGTGATTTCTGCCGGTTTTGATGCACATAGACAGGATCCGTTGGCTAGCATGGAATTGACGGATCAAGGATATGGGGAATTGACGACTGTCGTATCCGGTATTGCGCAGAACTTTTCCCATAATCGCATGGTCTCCTGTTTGGAAGGTGGATATCATCTTGATGCGTTGGCCGGATCCGTCGAACAACATGTGCTAGCTTTGCTCGCCAGTTAATCCTATGAAACCTCATCGTCCTTGGCGTCTGAAACTCTGGTTGTTCCTGATCCTGATGGGGGCGGGTGGTGTGTACCTCTTTTATACCGAAATTCGGCCCACCGTGATTTTTGGTTTACGTGATGATTATGCGCATGCGATTCCCTACCAGGAGGTTCCAGTCGGGTTGAATAGCTTAAAGGCTGAGGAATGTGGGAGGTGTCATGAAGAAATCTACGAGGAATGGAAAACCAGCATCCATGCGCAGGCGTATAAGGATCCCTTTTTCCAGGCCTACTGGAAAAAAGACCACAATGTCTGGGTCTGCTTAAACTGCCATACCCCGTTAGAAAATCAGCAACCCACTCTGGTGAAAGATATTCCTCGTGATCGGGTGGAAAAGGCCTTTCAAATTCCTAATTTTCGCTTTGACCCTGAATATCAACAAGAAGGGGTTACCTGTGCGGCTTGTCATGTGCGGGATGGGAAAATTCTTGGTCCTTATGATGATTCCGTTGCCCCACATCCCACACAATTCGACCCTTCTTTCCGGACCACTCAGGTGTGTTACCGGTGTCACAGTGTGGTGTCGGGTCCCATGCAGTTTTATAATGCCGGGCCCTGCGGGACCTTTTCGGAGTATGAGGGTAAATTTTTTATGAAGGAGAAGGGTTTGATTTGCCAGAGCTGTCATATGCCGGAGGTGCAGCGACCCGTAGCCAAGAATGGTCCGATTCGGTATGGTCGAAGGCATCTTTGGCGGGGGGGGCATGATCCGGAAATGATCAAGCGAGCGGTGGCCGTGCAAGTCCAGGCTAATCCGGTCTCCCCCCAACCGGGTGATGAAGTATCCTTCACCCTGACCCTCATCAATGCCGGGGCGGGGCATAAAATTCCAACCGGAGACCCGGACCGCTTCTTTTCGGTGGAATTTCTCGTTTTGGACTCACATGGAGAAGTGGTCCATCGACAGGAGGATACGATGGGTCGCTGGATTCTCTGGCAACCTGTGATCCTGGAAGTGTACGATAACCGTCTTCTTCCCCTGGCCAGTCGAGATTATGCGTTTTCCTATGAAATGCCAGAGGGAGAGAAAGGGTGGAGGGTGAAGACCAGAATTCGGTATCATATTCTGACAGATGCCCAACATCAGATGTTGCGGGATCGGTATTCGTTAACCGGGGACGATCCCTATCGATTTACGATCTATGAACGAGAGTTTCCCCTGGATGGGACATTGTCCATCGCTTTGCAAGATCAAGAAGAGGATCCCCGTTTAGGGTGTGATGTTCCAGCCGATCACTTTTCATCCCGTGACGTCATGACCGGGATGTCTTCACTTCATTCATAAAGGACTTTTGCCGTGCAAGAACAGCTCTTTATCGATACGGAAACGTTATCTCAAAACCTTGGCCGAGACGATTTGCTTCTTATCGATGTGCGTGGTCGAGCGGCCTTTTCTTCTCATATCCCCGGAGCCGTTCATAGTACGTGGCATGAATACAGTGATCCGGAATCTGTGGCCAAAGGGGTTTTGAATCCCGATGTGAACCGCTTGGAACAACGTCTGAGGCAATTGGGGTTGAACCAGTCCAGTGATGTGGTGATTTATTCCAACCCCTTTGACAATTGGGGTGATGAAGGCCGTATGTATTGGATGCTCCAGTATCTGGGGCATCCCAGTGTCAAGATTTTAGATGGAGGCTGGGTGAAATGGGTGGCGGAACATCGTCCCTTTGAACATGAAGTTCGCAGTCCTTCCCCTGGAGATTTTTCGGCCAACGTGAATCCTGAGGTGGTCATCAACAAGGCTGACTTAAAAAAACTCATTAAAAGCCCACATCCCGGTACCGTGGTGCTGGATACTCGTAGCGTCGAAGAATATGCCGGAAAAGAGATTGATGGTTTGCCCAGAGCCGGGCATATTCCCTCTGCGCTCAATATTCCGTGGAATCGGTTTCTGAACCCCGATGCAACCGTGAAATCCACGGATCAGGTCAAGAATATCTTTGAAGAACATGGAATTCATGAAGAGCAACAAGTGATCGCCTACTGCCTTGGGGGGATCAGGGCTTCCTGGGTCTACTGTATGCTCAAATTGGGGGGCTTTCAGCAAGTGAAAGTCTATCCAGGTTCTTGGTGGGAGTGGTCGAGAGACTTTGCGGCTCCTGCCGAGAAAGATGTCAAGCTTCTCTATCAAGTGACCAATCAGGAGCAAACAAAACCATCTTGATCTTCCTCCAGTGGCATGAGAGGATACAGCATGGTGTCTTGTTAATTCCCCCAGTTATTCAACGTTCACACTCATGATTAAGGAGGTCAGGGATGAGTTTTCGAACTATGCGTAAGGGGCTTGGATTACTCGTATTGATGGCAGCCATGGTGTTTTGTCTGGTGACCGGTGTGGCCATTGCCGGTGGAAATCCCCATGTGGCGGAGGCGATTGCGCATGCAGAGGGCGCTGCGGAACATGGTGGGATGGGGCATGCTGATGCGTTGGTCAGCCATGCTGAAGAAGCCTTAACTCACGCTCAGGCTGCTCAAAAAGACATGAAAAATCCTCATCTAGATGAGGGCGTGCATGAACTCATGGAAGCGATTAACCATGGGAAACAGGGGCATGCTGAGGTCGGGACCAAGCATGCGAATAGTGCGGTGATGCATCTGAAAGAGGTCCATTGATTCAAGCCTGTTAGTGAATGTGAAAAGCGGGCAGAGGTCAACTCTGCCCGCTTTTTTTTTGAATCCACGTGATTTGAGTTGGCGATGATGAAAATCGGGTATTTTCAATTCAATCCGATCTTTGGAGATTCGGACAAGAATCTCCAGTCTGTACTGGAGGCCATCGAGTCGTTTGAGGGAGACCTCTTGGTCTTCCCGGAGCTAGCCCTGTCCGGGTATCAATTTCTTTCTCGACAGGAAGTTCAAGATTTGGCTGAGGAAATTCCAGGGGGTCGGATGTTTAAGCGACTGGAGGAGGCGGTTCAAGATGCTTCCCTTACCGTCGTGATTGGGTTGGCTGAACAAGATCGAGAGGCCTTGTACAATTCTGCGATTCTCCTGGGGCCACGGGGTTATATGGGAACCTACAGGAAAACCCACTTGTTTTTTGAAGAAACGCTATGGTTTTCTCCTGGCAATACGGGCTTTCAAGTTTGGGATATCGGGAAAGCCAAAGTCGGTCTGTTGGTGTGTTTTGATTGGTACTATCCCGAATCCGCCAGAAGCTTGGTGCTGAAAGGGGCACAAATTTTATGTCATCCTAGCAATCTGGTGTTGCCTCATTGTCCTAATGCGATGGTGACACGGTGTTTGGAAAATCGGGTGTTCGCGATTACCGCGAATCGCACGGGAACTGAGCATCGGGGAGATAAGGCTCCCTTGGTCTTCATCGGGCAGAGTGAAATTGTGGCCCCGAATGGAGACATTCTCCATCGGGCCCCAGATCATTCCTCGGAAATGTTCATGACTGAGATTGATGTCGGGCAGGCTTCTAACAAACAGATTAACCCCTATAATGATTTGCTTCTGGATCGTCGCCCAGATATGTATGTCTCCCAGAAAAACTCTGCTTAAGGGTACGGTCCAGGCAGGGCGTTCTTGTCCGTTTGGGCTTCAGTTCGCCTGAGGGGCTAACTTGACATAACGGATTGAATACAATAAATCCTTGTAGAGAGGAGTCGTTCACCCTGTAAATGAATGCAATGTCAGTTTATCTAACAATTATATGAAGCAGTGGTATTCGGTTAAGGAGGATCGGGTTATGACAAAGTGGATTGCTCTAGGCGTCGTCCTGCTTTTCGGCTTATCTGGGTGTATGGTGTCAAAAACAAAGTATGAAGATACGGTCAGTGATATGGAGTCGGCTAAAGCTGAACTGGAAAAAAGTCGGATGCATCAACAAGCCCTGGAGGAACAAATCCGAAACCTGAAAAGCTTAAATGAAAAAATCAGCACGGATTTAGAGGTCATGACGACCGAGGTGCAGCGGATCAAGGAAGGGCGGCAAAACGAGCAGACACTCATGGAGACCCGGGAGCGGGAAATCGACCAGGAAAAAGAGAAGTTGAGTATGAAGCTTCGGGTGATTAGTGCGCAATACCAAAAAGTCAAAGCACAGAACAAAACCCTGAAAAACACGGTTCTTCGTTACAAGAAGGAACTCAAAGACTCCCGAGGGTCGGCGGTGGACTCCACTCGGCCCGTCATGAAGTCATCGACCAAGCGCGCAGTTAAGAGTCCCAAGTCTTCCATGGCCAAATCATCTCCGGTCAGTACTCTTTCCACTCCTAAAGTATCCAAGCCCATCGCTTCTCCCGTTAAGACCAAGTTGTCAAACACGTTGGTCAACATTAATAATGCTTCGGTGAGTGACTTGGTCTTGAATCTTGGGTTGAGTCGAGATTTGGCTGAAGATGTGGTGTCCCATCGACCCTATCGATTGCGTGGGGAGCTGGTGGCCAAGAATGTCATCACCAAAGCCAAGTTCGATGAAATTAAAAGTCGCATCACCGCGGCACCTTGATGTTGACATAGACCGGTTGAGAGTTTCTCTCAATGAGGGGGTGTCCACCTTGTGGTGGGCACCCTCTTTTTTTTGAGTTTGTCCTGTGCCTGAAAGCACAATGTTCGTGAGGATGGTAGGCAATTGAAGATGGGAAAATCCTGAGAAATCGAAGGTCATGAATTATCTATGGCATCTTCGACTCACCTCATTTACAATGGGCCAAATCCAAAGGTTCGGCAATGTTGTCTCTCTCCACTGTATGGGCCGGCGATGAAATCAACGATTAAAACAACGCTATGGGTGGTATTGAGTTTGCTGTTTATCGTGGCAGGAGTGGACAAGTTAATGAGTGACCCTTTTCAGGTCCGGCATTTTGCGGAATGGGGATATCCTTTGTGGTTCCTCTATCTGACGGGAGTCATAGAGTTGGGGGGTGGACTGAGTCTGTTTTTCCCACCGATTCGCTTTTATGGAATCTTGATTCTCGCCACGACGATGCTGGGGGCGGTCTTTACCCATCTGAAGGCCGGAGAATGGAGCGCCTTCCCCATTCCCTTGATACTTCTCGCCCTCCTGCTTACCTTAGCCTGGACGGAAAAGAAAAAAGCTTCTTCTTCCTGAGCAATCCTCTTTTTTGGTTCTTATCTTGTTTAATGTTGTGGGACCCCGATGGGGCAGCGTCGTTTTGTTCTTAGCGTTCAGATTGTAAATCGCGATCTTCGGTGATTTGGCCATCTTGCATGTGAATGAGACGGTGTGTTTGATGGGAAAGTTTTTCGTTGTGGGTCACGATGACGAAGGCGGTCCTATGCGATCGATTGAGTTTTTGGAGTAACTCAAACAGGTCTTCTCCGGTATGCGTGTCAAGGTTGCCGGTCGGTTCGTCGGCTAGGACCAGGTTGGGGTTGCGAATCAAGGCACGAGCGACGGCCACTCGCTGTTGTTCTCCGCCAGAAAGCTCTCCGGGCTTGTGGTGTAACCGATGCGACAGGCCGACTTCGGCTAGCAGAGCCTTGGCCCTCTCCATGGCCTGATCTTTAGGAACTTTTTGAATGAGGGCGGGAAGGTAAGTGTTTTCCAGGGCCGTAAACTCAGGGAGTAAATGATGGAACTGAAAGACGAATCCTATCGCGCGGTTGCGAAATCCGGCTAGGGCGGTTTCGCTGACCTCAAACATGTTTTTTCCTTCAAACAGGACCTGGCCGCTACTCGGTCGGTCTAATGTTCCCATGATATGAAGCAAGGTGCTTTTCCCCGCACCGGATGCTCCCACGATGGAAATCATTTCTCCGCGCTGTACGGTCAGTGAGATGCCATTCAGGACGTGCACCGTCTGATCCCCCATCTTAAAGGTGCGATGGAGGTCGGTGATTTCGACCATAGGCACAGAACGTGGGCCAAAAGGGCTTGCTGCCTTACTCATAGCGAAGGGCGCTCACGGGATCCAGTTTGGCAGCCTGCCAGGATGGATAAAAGGTGGCAAGGAAGCTGATCAAAATCGCAGAGGTGGAAACCAGAAGGACATCTAAGGGAAGAATATGAACCGGAATACGGGATATATAGTAGACCGTGGCATCGAAGGTCCAATAGTTTTCGATCAACCACAAAAATGTATAGCCCAGGGGGACTCCGATTCCTGTCCCGACCAGCCCAATGACCAAACCGTTTAGCATAAAGATTCGCATGATGGAGCCTGGCGTTGCTCCCATAGCCTTTAGGATGGCGATCTCACGTTGTTTTTCGTTCACGATCATGGTCAAGGTCCCCACGATGTTAAACGAAGCGACTAAGGTGATGAGGACCAGGAGAAGAAACATCATGGTTTTCTCGAGTTTCAAGGCAGAGAAGAGATTTTTATTGAGTTCCATCCAATCCCGGGCGATAAATGTGGTGCCCAGGGTCGCCTCTATTCGATCCCCTATTTTTTGAGCCAAAAACACGTCATCGACTTTCACTTGAATTCCTGTCACTGTATTTTTGAGTCCAAAGAATTTTTGAGCCTCCCCCAGGCTGATGTACGTGAGCGAAGAGTCATACTCGAACATGCCCGATTCAAAGATCCCCACGACGATAAAGGGGCGAATTTTTGGGGTCATGGTGAAGGAGGTGATGGGGCCGACGGGCGAGACCACGTTGACCGAATCCCCTAAAAACACGCCGAGTCGAAAAGCCAGTTCTTTCCCGAGAATAATACCCGTTTGTTCGTGTTGTCCTGTTTTTGTGGCGTGGGGTCTTTTTCTGAATTATGGGTTGAGGCCGGGGGGATGTGGGATGGATCATCCAATCCAGCTATATCTCCGAATTTTAAGTTTTTTTGTAAGTCCGTGACTTTGATTTCCCGTTCTGTTTGAATGCCGCGGAGGATGACCCCTTGAACGCCGGTTTTTGAGGTGAGCAGCACCTGCTTGAAGATAAACGGGGCAGCCGCGAGGACATTGGGGACTTCCTCAATCTGTGGCATTAAGGTGGCATGGTCTTTCATGTCGGCCCTGCCTCGTTCTTGCACGATGACATGGGCGGTTGTTCCCAAGATTTTTGCCTGCAAGTCTTCTTTAAATCCGGTCATGATTCCGAGTGTTCCGATTAAGGCGGCCACGCCCAGCGTTATGCCCGTGATGGAAATAAAGGTGTTGAGGGAGATCGTGCGTTGCCGGCGTTTGGCCCGGAGGTACCGAAGGCCGACGAGCATTTCATAGGGTAAGGTCACGCAGATGAGTCCGGTCGAAGTTGTGGGAAAAGAATGACGTCTCGAATCGAGGCCTGATTGGTGAACAGCATGACCAATCGGTCGATACCTATGCCTTCTCCTGCGGTTGGGGGCATGCCATATTCCAGGGCGCGAATAAAATCTTCATCTAAAAATTGGGCTTCTTCGTCGCCGGCATCCCGCAACGCCACCTGGGCTTCGAACCGTTGCCGTTGATCGAGAGGGTCATTCAGCTCGGAGAACCCGTTCGCGAGTTCCCGGCCTCCGATGAAGAGCTCGAATCGGTCGGTCAACGTAGGATTGGATTCTTTTTTCCTCGCCAATGGGGAAATTTCTATGGGGAAATCCGTGATGAAGGTCGGTTGGACGAGTGTGGGTTCCACGGTTTCCTCGAACATCTGCACCAAGAGATCTGTATGGTTGGCCTTGGGGTCGACATGAAGGCCTAAGGTTTGGGCGGCCGCAGTGGCCGCGTTTTGATCCGTAAGAATGCTCGGATCAAGTTTATTCACCTCAACGATAGAATCAAAGTAAGACATTCGGCGCCAGGGAGAGGCCAGGTCGAGGTGCTGTCCTTGATAGTCCAGAGCGGTTGTTCCGCAGACTTCTTGACTGAGCGTTTGGAAGAGTTCTTCCGTCAGGTTCATCAGGTCATGATAATCCGCATAGGCTTGATAAAATTCCAGCATGGTAAATTCGGGATTATGGATCGTGGAGATGCCTTCATTCCGGAAATTTCGGTTGATTTCAAAGACTCGTCGAAATCCCCCCACGATGAGCCGTTTGAGGTACAATTCCGGGGCCACTCGCAAATAGAGGTCCATGTTCAACGTATTATGATGCGTGATAAACGGACGTGCGGTGGCTCCTCCCGGGATCGGGTGCATCATGGGAGTCTCCACTTCCAGGAATTCTCGTTCCGTTAAAAAGGTCCTGATGGCATTGATGATGCGACTTCGTGTCTGAAACACCTTATGGACCGTCGGGTTAGCGATGAGATCCACGTACCGTTGGCGGTACCGAGTTTCGATGTCCGTTAAACCATGCCATTTTTCTGGAAGTGGACGAAGTCCTTTAGAGAGCAGCGTGAAGGTCTTGACTTCCACCGTGAGTTCATCGGTCTTGGTCCGAAACAGACGGCCTACTACTCCTAGCCAATCACCCAGGTCGAGAGATTGACAGAGCTCATACGCGGTTTCTCCGAGTAGATCTTTCTTTAAATAGACTTGTAGTCGATGTCCTTCTTCCTGGAGGGAGGCAAATGCGGCTTTTCCAAACCGTCGAATCGCCACGATGCGCCCGGCCACCTGGCAGGGGACGTGTGTAGATTCTAATTCCTCCTTGGAGGATTCACCGAACGATTGCCCGATAGCTTCGAGCGTGTGGGAGGTCGGAAATTTGGCGCCAAAGGGGCGGACCCCTTTTTCCTGAAGCAGACGTAATTTTTCCAATCGTTGCTGTTGCTGTTCGCTTAATTCATCCATGGTGGTTGGCTCAAGGGGATATATGTAATAAATGACAGGTTGAAAGTCTGGCTGATGGTATCTGTGAATGAAGAATGTCGATGTTCACGTTGAATCGTTTGGCTTGCGGCTATGCTATGAATTAGCGGCTTTTGACGCTTGTAGGGTTAAATAGGCTTCGATGAAGGGATCGAGTCCACCATCCATGACAACCGAGATGTTCCCGGACTCATGGTTCGTTCGATGGTCTTTGACCATTTGGTAAGGTTGAAACACATAGGAGCGAATTTGACTGCCCCAGGCGATATCTTTTTTTTCTCCGACGATATTCTGAAATTCTTCGTCTTTTTTCTGTTGCTCTAATTCAAAAAGTTTGGCTTTTAAGACCCGCATGGCCCCGATTCGATTCTGGAGTTGTGACCGTTCATTCTGACATTGTACGACGATTCCCGTCGGGAGATGAGTCATGCGAATGGCGGTTTCGACCTTGTTGACGTTTTGTCCTCCCGCACCTCCTGCGCGAAAGGTGTCGACTTTGAGATCCTTATCATCGATGGCCACTTCGATATCGTCATCCAGCTCTGGATAGACCCCGACGGCGGCGAAGGAGGTGTGACGGCGTTTATTCGCATCAAAGGGGGAGATGCGGACCAGGCGATGGACTCCGGCTTCTGATCGTAAGTATCCATAGGCGAGTGGTCCGGCGATACCTAGCGTGACGCTTTTAATGCCTGCCTCATCTCCAGGTTGGAGATCAAGTGTGTCGATTTTGTAACCATGCTCCTGAGCCCATCTGACATACATCCGCATCAACATTGAGGCCCAGTCTTGGGATTCCGTCCCCCCGGCTCCAGGATTGATGCTTAGGATCGCATTGCTCTGATCATGCTCTCCGGAGAGCAGTTGTTCCAGCCGCCATGATTCGAGAGAGGCTTCCACCTCATGTATGCCTTTGTTCCACTCGGCCTCGAGTTCGGGATCATCCTGCTGACCGATCAGGTCGAGGATGGCGGTCAGATCATCGCGCTGAGTCTCGAGTTGCTGAAGGCGCTGCACGTGCCGTTCGATATCAGCTTGCCGCCGTCCGACTTTGGCGGCGTGGCGGGGATTATTCCAGAAATCAGGTTGTGCGGTTTCCTGCTCGATTTCTTCCAGTTCTGCCGTTAGCCGAGGGAGGTCAAAGATACCTCCGAAATTCCGATATTTGCTCGTCAATTTTGTCCATTCGCAGTCGAATATCTTCTAACATCGTTTCACGCTCCCCATGTAAGAAATTGGTGTGTTCGAGTAGATTATCGAGAAGGGGTGGTACGCCGTCCTCGGAGAAGCACTATTGCGCTCAGTATAACACAACCCCAACTAAAGACATCTCCAAATTGTGTATAAAAACTTTGGCTCTTTGAACGAAGGGCAATAGATCCGGTGATGGCTTGCTCGGTGAAAATCGGTGTTTCGGCCAGGATTCGGCCGGTGGGAGCAATGAACCCGGAAATGCCCGTATTGGCCGCCCGGGCAAAGGCCAGATGATTTTCGATCGCTCGAAAGACCACCATGCCAAAATGTTGATAGGGAGCGGCCGAGTCTCCAAACCAGGCATCGTTCGTGATCGTGATCAGAAAGTTCGCCCCCTCTTTGGCCATACGTCGAACCAGATCGGGGAAGATCACCTCGAAGCAAATGGCGACTCCAAACCGAGCCCGTTTCTCGGGTGTCGGTGCGGGAATACTTAGAGTCATCGGTCCTTGGCCTGCTTGAAAGTCGCCGATTCCTACGACCAGTTTATCTAAAAAAAAGAGGATAGATTTGAGGGGAATGTATTCGCCAAAAGGTACGAGGTGTCGTTTGTCGTATCGCCCGGTGATTGAACCCTCGGGGTTCAGGAGATAGGCGCTATTCAAGAGGTAGGGTGTTCCATCTGGTTGGAAGCGAAGTGATGGACTGCCAAAGGCCAGGGGGGTATTGGTGCGTTGAACGATGTCAAGGACTTTTTGTTGGTAGGTTGGCTCTTGGTTGAAAATGAAAGGTGTGGCGGCTTCTGGCCATATGAGAAGGTCGGTCTCTTGGGCGGCTTTTTGACTGAGAGTGGCATACCGAGTGAGTGTTTCTTCTCGATAGGCTTCGTTCCATTTTTTATCCTGAGCAATATTGGCCTGGACCAAACCGATTGCAAGAGTCGGTGAAGATTCATCCAGCGACTGTTGTTCATGAAGCTGCCAAACTCCGTATGCGCAAGCCGAAACCAGGAAAATGAGGAAAATCCCGCAGGCTTCTTTCGGGAAGATCGCCTGTCCGATGGTGAGACGGGACCTTCCCCACGTCACTAAAGCCGTCAGGGCCACATTTCCCATGACGATCAAAAACGAGACACCATACACTCCGGTCAAATCCGCGATTTGAATCGGGGTGAGCCATTGGTATTGGGTGTATCCCAATAATGCCCAGGGAAGGCCACTAAAGGCATAGGTGCGAACATATTCTAAGGCGACCCACCAGGCGGGGGCTGCCATGATGAGAGCCAGCGGAACCTGTTGGGTGAATCGGGCGAATCCCCAAGAATAAAACCCGATGAACAGCCCGAGGTAGGTGGCGAGAAGAAGCATGAGGAGCGCGCTGATCCAGAATGGAACTTGTCCGAATTGATTCATGGCCGTAATGACCCATGTGACCGTTCCGGTGAAGGCGAGGGTGCCGGCGAGCCATCCCAGGCGAAAGGCTTTTCCGGGGGGGAGGTGGGCAACGGCCATATGAAGGGGAATTAAGAGTCCCCAGGCCAACCAGCCCCAGTCAAAGGGGGGGAAACAGAATGGGTGGATCAGACCGGTGAGGATGATCAAGAGAAAATTGGTTTTGGCACCGGGTATGTCATTGGGAGAAGGTCGACCCATTTGGGGGTTACGAAAGATTGAGACGCTCAGATTATTGGAAAAGGAGCTTCCTCATGATTGTACCCGAGAATGAGGTTGTGAATAGAAAAAATAAAGAAACGAGGGTTTCGCTCTGACCAGATGGCCCCTGATCCTGGGGTCCACAGAAGTTCTATGGCGATCCAAAAAGGTTGCTGAAGTCAAAAAGAAGAAAAACTGCAGTCAGGGAATGGTAATGTTTGAGGTGAGCTTATACGGCTTTTTTGACGTATCCGGAGCGCAGGCAACGAGTACAGACTCGCATTCGTTTGGCCGCTCCTTTTACCAGTGCCCGAACTGTTCTGAGGTTCGGTCGAAACACTCGTTTGGTTCGGTTATTGGCATGACTCACATTATTACCGACCATCCGGCCTTTGCCACAAATTTCACATGAAAATGCCATGATTCTCACTCCCTAAAAAATATCGATAGTCCTTGGACAGAATTTCCTTGTTACCATAAGAGATAGTGTACACACAAGTTATAGAAATGAAAAGAAGCCGGGGATAGGGGTAGGGTGCAGCCTCATCATTCCAGTTGCCCCTTCACAGAGGCGGTTCCTGGGTCCCTTTCTCCTAAAGATTTTCCATCGTAGGAAAGGTCCTATTCCGAAATCTGGTGGTTCTCATTACAATGCTGGTGCTTTGACGCTTCAAGATTATGGAATCGTTACGCTTTCGACCATTACCCCTGACTGAATCTATGTTGATGGACTGTTCCTGAGTTGTGGAATCCATGAATCTTCCATCTAATGCATCTCTGTGTGATATCCCCATTCAATTTGCGAAGGGTGTGGGTCCTCGTCGAGCCCGGCTTTTAGAAAAATTGGGTGTCGGTACCTTAGAGGATGCCTTTTGGTTTGTTCCCTGGCGGTATGAGAATCGCTTAGATGTCTCTCCGATTGCGACTCTTCTGCCTGGGAGCAAAACCACTATTCGGGGGACGGTTCAGCGGTGCTGGGCAAAAACCACCTATCGGAGGCGGTTATCTCTCGTGACCGTGAGGGTTCAAGATGAGTCCGGAACCATGGATTGTGTGTTTTTTAATCAACCGTATTTAGAAAAAACCTTCGTGCCTGGCACGATCCTCTTGTTAACGGGGCCAGTCAGCGAGAATGGGTCTTCCCTGCATATGCGGGGTCCTCAATATGAGATTGTCGCAGAGGGAGAAGAACAAGATTCGGGAGGGAGAATTATTCCTATCTATCATGAGACCCAGGGTCTCAGTTCCAAGCAAATCCGTCGAATCATGAAATCTCTCTTTGATCACTATATTCCCAACCTTCCCGAAATTTTGTCTTCCGATCAACGGGGGGGCTTTGGTTTTCCGACTCTGTCGGAAGCCTTGCCACCCTTGCATTTCCCCAAACAGGACCAGTCTGTCGACGAGTTGAATCAATTTAAAACGGTGGAACATCAACGGCTGGCGTTTGAAGAATTATTCCTTCTTCAATTGGCGTTGGCTATGAGGCGAAGTCTGTATGTGAAGGGTTCAGTCGGCGTGTCCTTTCATGTTGCCAATGCTCTCTTGCCACACCTCAAAGAATTGTTGCCATTTTCATTAACCTCTGCTCAAGAGCGTGTCATCGGAGAAATTTTTCAGGATATGGAACGCGAATCCTGTATGAATCGATTGCTTCAGGGGGATGTCGGATGTGGAAAAACGATCGTGGCCCTCCACGCAATCGTTGTGGCCGTGGGGTCCGGGTTTCAGGTCGCCTTGATGGCCCCCACTGAGGTTCTGAGTGAACAGCATTATGAATCGTTACGTCCCTTCTTTGATGCTCTGGGTCTGGACACGATTCTGTTAAAGGGTGGACAGACCGGGTCTGCACGTAAGACGACATTGGAAAACATTCACTCGGGGAGGGTTCAGGTTGTCGTAGGGACCCATGCGTTGTTGCAGTCAGACGTCCAGTTTGGACGCCTAGGCTTGGTTATTGTTGATGAGCAACATAAATTTGGAGTCGTTCAACGGGCTCAACTTCGGGAAAAAGCTCGGTGGGATCCAGATGTCTTGGTTATGACGGCGACTCCTATTCCCCGAACTCTCGCCATGACCTTGTATGGCGACCTGGATGTCTCCGTGATTGACGAATTCCCACCTGGAAAGAAACCCGTTCACACCCGATTGTTCGGGACTACAGATCGGATGTCGGCGTATGAGGTGTTACGAGAGGAGTTACAGGCTGGTCGACAAGGCTATGTGGTGTTTCCATTGATAGAAGCATCAGAAAAAGTCGATTTGCAAGCTGCGGTAGATGCGGTTGAAGACTTGCAGGAAACCTTGGCCCCATTTCGCATCGGTTTGCTTCATGGCCGTTTAACATCTACTGAAAAGCGAGAAGTCATGGCTCAATTTCAACAACATACCCTCGATGTTCTGGTTGCCACCACCGTCGTGGAAGTTGGACTGGATATTCATAACGCGACCGTCATGATCATTGAACATGCCGAACGTTTTGGGTTAGCCCAACTTCATCAGTTACGCGGGAGGGTTGGGCGCGGACAGTGGCCAGGCTGTTGTTTGTTGATTCACGGCTTGGGCAATGTTCCTTCCTATACCAAGCAGACGCAGTTGCCTCTTACTACTCAAGAAGCCACTCTTATAGGAAACCAGGGGGATTTTCAGCGAATAGAGATAGAAGGGTCTACGGCCCGATATCGTCTTTGCGTATTCGCTCATTTCCTCGATGGCTTTGCCCTTGCTGAAGAGGATCTAAAAATTCGGGGTCCAGGACATATTTTAGGAGTGAAGCAATGGGGAGAGTTTGAGTTTAAAGTGGCCGATTTGACCCGTGATTTTAACCTGCTGATGAAGGCGAAGGCCCTGGCAAGGGAGGTCATGGATTCTGACCCTGAGTTGAGTCTACCCGAGCATCGAGATTTAAAGGCCATTCTACTAAAAAAGTGGGGTAAAACCTTCCATTTAGGTACAGTCGGCTAGAGGCGTGGTCGGTGGAGACGTTTCAACCGACTATTTGGGCCTCTCATGAAGGAAGTTTAGGTTTGACCTGCCTGGTGGTTCGTGGTAGATATCGCTTCACCCTATATATTTAGTTGATTATCAGGGGCTTTTGCCCGGATGGCGGAACTGGCAGACGCGCCGGACTCAAAATCCGGTTCTCCTTGGAGAGTGGGAGTTCGACCCTCCCTCCGGGCACCAAACAACTAGCAAAAAATTCCTAAAATCCAGGGTGAAAATCTTAAGGTAAATTTCTGTATTTTTTCCCGGGATTTCGGGATATTATTCACTTGACAGGACATTCTCCCTTGACTATAGTGTGTCCCCCGAATAAAGAAATAAATGTTCCGACTAAATTAGACCGTTTTTTTTTGATTATTCACTCACACTTCCAAGGAGGAGCCACATGCGGAAGGTAGGGTATTTCGGATTAGCAATTATTCTTGCAAGTTCTGTGAGCGTTGCGGTGGCGCAAGAACGTGCTCCAGCCCATTCTGGGTTCGGGACAGGAGTAGGAGAATCTCAGGGTTCAGGTACGCGGGCTCGTGTGATGGACCAAGGTGACATGTTACGGTATCTTTCAGCCCCTGAGACAATTCAGGGTGAAATCGTTGCCGTCGACTATCCAGCTGGTAAGTTGTACATCGACATGGGCGGAAGTTCACATGATGAACGACAGACTCTTCGTGGTGCGTTAAACATGAAAGAACTGTGGTTCGATTCCAAAACCAACATGCAATCCGTTAAGGCCGCGAACAAGGGAGACTATGTGTCCATTCAAGCGGTGAATGAGACCACGGATGCTCAGAAGTACGGCACAGGGAAAAAGATGGTTCGGGAAGTGTATGTCCTAGAAGGAAATCAGTTGCTAGGAGGCGCTGATAATCCAGACTTCGGTGGTGGATTTGGTCAGCGACCTGATCCTAAAAACTATCGAGGTATTTCCACGAATACGGCCGGATACACTGGCGTACCGGAAGGTGGCATTCAACAAGGTGCGGTGAACTCTGGTATCACCAGTGGAATTGGTGTGGTTACCGGTGCGGCTCCTTGCTGGCAATGTGCGCCCCAACCGGACACGGTTAATGAAAGAACAAATAAGACCATCGCCACCGATTATGGTGATGATCGGAAGAATTTCAATAAGGGTACCGTTCAGTAAGCCATCCGAAACAGATTGGTGTTCTTAAAAAGAGCGTGCCGGTTGTTTAACCGGCACGCTCTTTTGTTATGGGTAAGTCGATTGTTCGTCAAAGACGACCGATGAAAGTGATATGAGGTGAATGCGGTATTATGGAAGAATTGGATCTCCGTGGGGTCATCTGCCCTTACAATTTTGTGAAAACCAAGATAAAACTCGAAACCTTGGATGTTGGCGACCAAATTACCGTGTTGTTGGACGAAGGGGACCCCATCCGTAATGTTCCCCAAAGTGTCACGAATGAAGGACACCAGGTCTTAGAACAAAAGAAGGTTGGAGAATATTATCGGGTGCTCATACAAAAAGAAGATGTGTAAGATTACACGGTAGCTTTGGCCTTTTGGCTTCGCTTGTGCTTGCGGGTCAAACCTTCGATGAGGAGAGTGATCTCCCCTTTAATACCTTTTTTGGATTCCAATAATGGAATGACCTCTTCCACGGTTCCCCTAAGAACCTCCTCGTTGAGTTTGGTCAGTTCACGGGCGATCACGACCCGGCGGTTTCCCAATGATTCAAGGATGGCCCGCAATGTTTTGATGATGCGATGAGGGGTTTCCAGCACGATGATGGTTCCGGCTTCTTCCTTGATATGAAGGAAGAGTTTTTCTCGGTTTCCTGGCTTTTTGGGTACGAAGCCTTCAAAGATAAAACGATCGGTGGGAAGTCCGGAAATGCATAAGGCAGTGAGAAAGGATGCTGGGCCAGGAATGGGGACGAGGGGAATACCTGCTTCAATAGCTTGTCGAACAAGATAAAACCCTGGATCAGCGATAAGCGGAGTTCCGGCGTCACAGACCAATGCCACTGAGCTACCCTCTTGCAGGCGGTGGACCAATACCTGACTCTTTTCTTCTTTGTTAAAATCATGATAGCTCGTGAGGGGGGTTGGAACCTGATAATAGGTGCAGAGTTTTTGTGTATGGCGTGTGTCTTCCGCTGCGATAACAGAGACCTCTTTGAGCGTGCGGATAGCCCGAAAGGACATATCTTCTAAGTTGCCAATCGGGGTCCCTACGATAAATAACGTGCCGGTCATAACAGGGGAGAATCGATCAAAATTGCCCGGATGGTACTTGGCGGACGAATGATTGTCTAGGTGAGGCCTAAGTTTCCACGAAAACTCCTGGTTAGTCGTTTGTATTTCTGGTCTTTGGGGCTCTCATCAAAGGCACCAAATTAGTGGAAAATAAAAAAAGGGTCAGGGGGCATCAACGATGACCTCCATACTAAGATGGGAATAGAAGTTGGGAGTCTATTAAGAGGGGGTGCTTTTAGTAACCTGTTGATTTTCTTGACCTTCCATTGGGGCAGGTCTATACTCCACCTTGGGATTATTTGCAAATTTCCCTTATAGGCTTTTTCAATGGCAGATACCCTTTCCTACGTCACTATGGGGCTCTACTTCGGAGGAACGCTCTTGTTCCTGGCGTTTCTTTGGCACCGTTCGGAGATCATCTCAAAAGTTTCTCTAGTCGCGACAGGTTTGGGGTTTCTCTTTCATTCAATCGCTCTGGTGTTAACGGTCATGACCCTTGGGCCTGTTCCTCTCATGACCTTTAAAGGGGCGATGTCCTTTTTTGCCTGGGGTTTGGTGTGTGTGTATCTCCTGGTGGGTCTCAAGCGAGGCTTGCAAGTGTTGGGCGCCTTCATCCTTCCATTAGCATTTCTTTCATTGGTGTCTGCGACGTTGGCTCCGGCTGAAGCAGATTCCATTTCTCCCGTCTTTCAGACCGTATGGGTGCATGTGACACTGAGTATTTTGGGAACCATCGGATTTGCTGTGGCCTTTGTAGCGGGTGTGATGTATTTGATGCAAGAACGCTTGTTGAAGTCCAAGCAGTTTAATGTCCTGAATTTCAAGCTCCCTCCTCTGGATTTTCTCGATTCCCTGAACCAACGCTCGATACTGTTTGGGTTTCCTCTTCTGACCTTGGGAATTCTTACCGGGGCGGTTTCGGCCCAGCTCAGTGTCGGCACCTATCTCAGCTGGAATCCTGAGCAGGTTTGGGCTTTGATTACCTGGATATTCTATTTTGCCGTCTTGATGGGGCGGGTGACCGCTGGGTGGCGAGCCAAACGTGCGGCCTATTTGACCATTGTAGGCTTCGCCGGTGTGGTTCTGACATTTGTTGGCATTCTCCTCAAAAGCCCACAGGGTGGTGCTCCGTTATGAATATCATCGTATTGGGGCTGAATCACCGGACGGCTCCCGTTGAACTTCGGGAACTCCTTGCCATTCCTGATAGCCGGATTGGCGAGGCCCTGGCGCGCCTCATGGCATATTCAGGAATAAAGGAAGCGATGTATTTGGGGACATGTAACCGAGTTGAAGTCTATGCGGTCGTCGAAAAAGGGGATAGTGGCTTTCGAAAGCTTGAGGAGTTTCTCGTCGCGACCCATTTGGCGCTCTCGGCCGAGGATCTGTTGCCTCATTTATATCGGTATAGTGATGAAGAAGCCATGGCTCACCTGTTTCGGGTGTCCGCCAGCCTTGATTCTATGGTTGTGGGAGAACCCCAAATCCTGGGTCAGGTTAAGGAAGCGTATGAAAAGGCGCTGACTCATCAGTCGTCTGGAGTCATCCTGAACAAAGTCGTCAAAAAGGCGATTTCTGTCGGGAAAAGCGTACGGACCAAAACCCGGATTGGTGAATATGCGGTGTCCGTGAGCTATGCCGCGGTAGAGTTGGCCAAAAAGGTATTCTCGAACCTTCAAGAGCGCGTCGTATTATTGGTTGGTGCAGGGGAAATGGGGAAATTGGCGGCCCGTCATCTGGTCAATCAGGGGGTAAAAGAAGTCCTGATCACGACCAGAAATCATCACCGGGCTCTCACTCTGGCCGAACGATTTCAAGGGCAGGCCATTCCGTATGATCAACTTCGGGGGGCATTGCCGAAGGCCGATATCGTGATTTGTGCGACTGGAGCGCCTCATTATGTGATATCCAAAGAGGATGTGGAAGGTGCGGTCTACCAACGAATGAATAGGCCGATGTTTTTGATCGATATCACGGTTCCTCGAAATATCGACCCTGGAGCGAAGGATGTAGATAATGCGTTTCTGTTCGATATCGACGACCTGAAAGCTCATGTGGGGCACAACCAGGAAGAGCGTCTGAGAGAGGCTGAGGTTGCCGAGCAGCTTGTGAGAGATGAGGTCCATACCATCGTGTCATGGGTCAGGGGATTAGAAGCCAAGCCCACGATTGTGGCCTTACGAAAGAAAGCGGAAGACATCAAGCAGTTGGAGCTCGACAAACTCTTTAGCCGGTTGAGCGATGTATCCCCTAAGGACCGAATAGCCATTGAAGCCCTGGCTTCCGGGATTGTGAATAAACTCTTGCACGGCCCCCTCGTGACCCTGAAAACTGAAGCCCAGTCTCAGAACGGATTCGCGTTTATCGAAGCGGCAAGACGATTTTTTGAACTTCGGGAAAATGATAGGCCCGCTCAGGACATTCCTGCAGATGAAGATTCCGAAATCGAGCAAGGTTCCCCTCAAGATCGATGGCCGCAAAAGGATGGGGCGTGAGGACAGCGGAGCCGTCCCGGTCCACCGTCGTCATTGGTACCCGTGGGAGTCAGCTCGCCTTATGGCAAGCAGAATGGGTGAAGAGTCAATTACAGGTTTTTGCTCCCGGTCTTACGGTCTCCCTCAAGCGTATTCAAACAAGTGGAGATAAAATTCAGGATGTGCCTCTCGCCAAAATTGGTGGGAAGGGACTGTTCGTAAAGGAGATCGAAGAAGCCCTTTTGCGGAAAGACATCGATTTGGCCGTCCATAGCATGAAAGATATGCCGTCGGTGTTGCCCGATGGACTTGCCATCATCTGTGTTCCTCAACGGGAAGACCCCCGTGATGCGTTTATCGCTCATAAGGGGCAAACCTTAAAAAATTTACCGGAGGGGGGGCGTGTTGGAACGAGTAGTCTCCGGCGCCAGGCTCAGCTCTTACATTATCGGAAAGATTTGCGGATTGAAATATTAAGGGGGAATCTCGATACTCGTCTTCGAAAGCTTCGGGAGGGACAGTATGAAGCCATCGTCTTGGCCGCGTCGGGGCTGAAACGTCTTGGATGGGACCAAGAGGTGACGGAATACTTGCCGACTGAATTGAGCTTGCCGGCTATTGGCCAGGGGGCATTGGGAATTGAAGGACGGGAAGACGATACCTTTGTCCAAGACGTGGTGCGGAAACTTGAACATGGGCCTACTCGGGTGGCTGTGGATGCGGAGCGGGCCTTATTGGCCAGATTAGAAGGAGGCTGCCAGGTCCCTATCGGTGGCCATGCCACCATTCGGAACGATAACACCGTTTTACTTGAGGGCTTGGTGGCCAGCATTGACGGCCAACGGTACGTGCGTCGATCGATCCACGGACCGTCACAGGAGGCCCATGCGCTCGGGGTCACCTTAGGCGAGCAATTATTGGATAGCGGAGCCAGGCCGATTTTAGAAGAAATCTATGGGAATGTCTGACCTTATGCCCTCAAAAGTACCCGGATTTGTGTTTTTGGTTGGTGCTGGGCCGGGGGATCCGAAGCTGTTGACGCTGAGGGGACAAGAATGTCTGGGAAAGGCTGATGTCGTGCTTTACGACCATTTGGCCAACCCGGAATTGTTGAAATTTGCTTCTCCCCAGGCGGAACGTGTGTATGTGGGGCGCAAGGGCCGTGGAACGTATCGCGAGCAATCCGAGATCAACACCTTACTGGTCCAAAAGGCTCGAGAAGGAAAATGCGTCGTACGTTTAAAAGGGGGGGATCCCTTTGTCTTTGGCCGAGGCGGAGAAGAAGCGGAAGTGGTCGCTCAAGCTGGTATTGGTTTTGAGGTGGTTCCCGGGGTGACTGCGGCTGTGGCGGTCCCCGCCTATGCCGGGATTCCGGTCACTCATCGAACACTGGCCTCTACCGTTGCTCTGATTACAGGGCATGAGGATCCGGAAAAGCCGGAAAGCGCGATGGAATGGCCTCGCTTTGCCTCGGCGGAAGGGACATTGGTGTTTGTCATGGGGACGAAAAATCTTCCTCAAATCGTCGATCGATTGATCATGGAAGGAAAGTCCTCCTCAACTCCTGTGGCCATTATTCGATGGGGCACCTATGCCCGCCAGCGGACTGTGATTGGGATGTTGGACAATATTGTCGAGAAAGCTAGGGAAGCCGAGATGAGTCCGCCAACTATCATCGTCGTTGGCGAAGTGGTGAAGCTCAGAGATCATCTCAATTGGTGTGAATCCCGTCCGTTATTCGGAAAGGGGATATTAGTCACTCGTCCACCCGAGCAAGCTCCGATTTTTTCTTCTTTGCTGGCAGGGTATGGGGCTGAGCCTGTGGAATGTCCTACACTGGATATTGCTCCCCCTGATGACTGGGGAACGGTGGATGCGGCGATTGAAAACCTTGGGAGTTTTGATTGGGTGATTTTTACGAGTGTGAATGGTGTCCAGGCCTTCATGAAGCGTTTGTGGAGTCTGGGGAAGGATATTCGAAGTTTTGGTGGGATTCGGCTGTGTTGTATCGGGCCTAAGACGAAAGAGGAGATCGAACGATGGGGGATAGTTCCTGACCTCGTTCCCCGGATATTTCAAGCCGAGGGGATCTTGGAGGCCTTCGGGGAATTAGATATGAGTGGAAAAAGGGTTCTGATTCCTCGAGCGAAAGTGGCACGAGATATTCTTCCGGATCAATTGGCTCAAATGGGAGTGACGGTTCACGTGGTTCATGTCTATCAAGCCATCAGACCTCAGGTCGCGATTGACCCCATTCGAGATCGCCTGCGAAATAAAGAGATTCATTACCTGACCTTCACGAGTTCGGCCACGGTTCGAAATTTTTGCGGCCTGTTCCAGGATCGACAAGAGCTCCTGAACCTCACGCAACATGCGGCTGTGGCCTGTATAGGACCGATTACCGCACAAACTGTCCAAGAAGAAGGTCTCTCTGTCGACATTGTGGCCTCGGAAAACACTGTTCCGGCCTTGGTGGACGCTATCGTGACTCATGCGAATCAAGCTAAATAAAAACATATGGCTTGGTCATTGAAACGTTGAAAGTGGGTAGCATTGAGGGTTCCCACCTTTTGTTAACCGATTGTTGGGAGGAGTAGAAACATGGTTCCAGTAAAGTCTTGTATGGTCCCGATAGAGAAAATCGTCAAAGTCGATCGGGATGTTTCCGTCAGAACCGCAGCTGAAAAAATGCGGGAACATGGTATCGGAAGTATTTTTATTACCTCAGGAGATGAAATCATCGGGATCTTGACGGATACGGATTTAGTCCGCCGTGTGGTCGCTACCGGGGCAGACCCTCAAGCCACCACAGTTGAGAAAATTATGTCGGCACCCATTGCATCTATTGAGGGGGATCGTACGCTCTTGGATGCGAATGATTTAATGGCTAAGCAACATATTCGGCATCTAGGCATCACCAAAGACGAAAAAATGATCGGGATGATTTCGGTGCGGGACCTTGTGGTATTTTTAACCAACCTTCCTCGGAAATAAACGTCTGATAAGACTGTACTTCATGAACGTGTGATGGATAGGGAGTCGACGGAACCTCCTTCCGTGTTAGGAAAAGGGCTCTAAGCTTCCAGGAAACGGACGACTATGGGTTTTCCTCTTCAACGATTGCGGCGCTTGCGACAGCATTCCTCCATGAGACGAATGGTTCGTCAGACGGTCTTGACTCCGGCCGACTTTGTGTACCCACTGTTTGTCACCTATGGAGAGAAGGTCCAGGAGCCTATCGGATCGATGCCGGGCCAGTGGCGGTGGTCGGTCGATCGGGTCGTTCAGGAAGCACAGGAAGTGTGGGAACTCGGAATACCGGCCGTGATACTTTTTGGGATTCCTGAACAGAAGGATGAGCGTGGTACGGCCGCATGGGAAACCGATGGAGTCGTCCAGCGAGCCGTTCGTGCCATTAAAGACCGACTTCCGGATTTAATGGTCATCACCGATGTCTGCATCGATGAATATACCTCTCACGGGCATTGTGGAATCGTTCAAGATGGGAAGATTTTGAATGATGAAACGTTGGAATGCCTCCGCATGATGGCTCTCAGTCATGCCCAAGCGGGAGTCGATATGGTTGCCCCTTCCGACATGATGGATGGGCGGGTTTTTGCGATTCGCGAGGCCTTAGATAGCAAAGGGTATGCAGAATTGCCCATTATGGCCTATTCGGCCAAATATGCCTCTGCCCTGTATGCCCCTTTTCGAGATGCGGCCTTTTCCAGTCCTTCTTTTGGGGATCGCCGGTCCTATCAAATGGATCCGGCTAACGCAAGAGAGGCGGGGCAAGAGGTGGATTTGGATATCCAAGAAGGAGCCGATATCGTCATGGTCAAACCCGCTGGGATGTATTTGGATATCGTGCGACAGGTACGAGACTCGACCTCCCTGCCTGTGGCTGCGTATCAAGTCAGTGGGGAATACAGTATGATTAAAGCTGCGGCCCAATCGGGCTGGATCGATGAATCCCCCCTTATGTGGGAAAGTCTCGTGGCCATCAAACGGGCTGGGGCTGACATTATTCTCTCCTATTTCGCCAAAGATGCGGCACGACTCATTAATCGTGATGGTCTATGAAAGTCACCCGAGGGTTGCCGTCCGCACCACATCCGCCTTTTCCCGTCCTCACCATCGGGAACTTTGATGGCCAGCATGTAGGTCATCGTGCCCTCATCGAAGCGGTCGTCGAAAATGCACGTCGCTTGCGGGGGGTTCCGATGGTCCTTTCCTTCGATCCCCATCCCATCGAAGTGCTTCGTCCTGGGTCAGATCATCGTTTTTTATCCGAAAAATTCGAGAAAGAGGAGTTTTGTAGAGAATTGGGTATCGCAGAATTGGTTTTGCTGCCTTTTACTCCGCAGTTGGCCGGTCTGTCCCCAGATCAATTTGTTGCGGAAGTTTTGCAACATGGCCTGGGAGTTCGAAAATTACTGGTTGGAGAAAATTTTGTGTTTGGGAAGGGGCGTAGTGGGTCCATACACGACTTAATCGAACGTGGAAAACAAGCCAATTTTGAGGTGGTCCCCTTTTCCCCAGTCGTTCTGGGGGGCGAGGTGGTCAGTTCGACACGGATTCGACGATGTTTGGTGGCCGGGAATGTCACGGAAGCCACAGATTGTCTTGGGCGACCCTATAAGCTCGCCGGGACGGTCATACAAGGAGAAAAGCGGGGAGCTCCCATGGGATGGCCTACCGCCAATTTACGTTTACCTGTTCACCGTATTCATCCAGCGGATGGGGTATATGCGGTCATGATGGAATCGGATGAAACGGAATATCTCCCGGCCATTGCGTATATCGGGAAGCGTCCTACCTTTTATGAAGGGGAACGGTTGCTCGAAGTTCATGTGTTCGATCGAAACTTATCTCTCTATGAGAAAAATGTCGTGGTTCATTTCATTGAGCAAATTCGAGGTGATCGAATTTTCAGGACCGTCAAGGATCTTATCGCTCAAATGGATGAGGATGGAATTGAAGCCAGAAGAGTTCTACAGGATTCGACCTGGTGTCAGGCTCATTCCGTTTCGGTGGATGTGAAGAGGGGGTCGTCAGTTTGAAAAACGATCATTTCGAACACAAGGTTGAACAGGTTATTCAGCAAAAGCAGTTATTGGGCCTTGGAGATTCCATCGTGGTCGCCGTTTCAGGTGGTCCTGACTCCGTGGCCCTGTTGATGTGCCTAGAGGCTCTTCACTCACGGTGGAAATGGAAGATTGTTGTCGGGCATATCAACCATGGCTTTCGAGGGGAAGAGGGTGAGAAGGATGCGGCTTTTGTGGAGGGTCTCGCGAGTTCTTTAGGGCTCCCTTGCACCGTCGTTCGACTGGGGTTGAATAAGCATGATTCGCAGTTTCGAAACCGATCCGTACAGGAGATCGCCAGAACACGACGGTATGAAGCCTTGCACAAGATCGTTCAAGATATCGGAGCGACCAAACTCGTATTGGGTCATACGGAGAATGATCAGGCGGAGACCGTCCTCATGTGGATGCTTCGGGGGAGTGGGACAGGAGGGATGGGGGGAATTCCCCAGAAGAGTGGAGAGATGGTAGTCCGACCGTTACTCGATGTGTCCCGCGGTGCGATCCAGGCCTATCTTCAGGAACGGCAAATCACCTACCGCATGGATTCCTCGAACTTGGAACCTTACTATTTGCGAAATCGCATTCGCCAGGAATTGCTCCCGACGTTACAAACCTTTACTCCGGGAATCGTCAAGGTCTTGTCCCGACAAGCTCGTATCATTCGGGAAGATCATGCCTATCTTGAGTCGGTCGCTCACGAGCATTTTGAGACGATGAAAGAAATTCTTCAAGACGGAGCCATTCGCTTGAAGGTCCAACCCCTACTTGCCCTACCGCTTTCTCTTTCTCGAAGAGTCGTGAGGATGGGTTTGCAGCATCTTTCTGGGGTGACCCAAGGTCCAAGGTTTGATGTTATTCAAGGAGTGTTGGACCGGCTAACCTATGGACAATCGGGATGGTCTTCGACTATTTACGGTATTGGTGTGACACAAGAATATGAATATATAGTATTTCGTCCTGAAGGGCATTTGGTCTCAACTCAATTTTCTTTGGACCTCCCGGGACTGGAGCCAGGTATTTCTGAAGATCTGACTTGGCCCTTGACTGGTGAACGGTTGACTCTTTGGTTTGAGTCGCATCAGAAAGGCCGGCCGGTCGAGAAGCGCCAAAAGCAGGTCTATTGCGACGCTGAAACGTTTACTCATGATTTGCGGTGGAGAACCTGGGAGGCTGGAGATATGTTCTATCCACAAGGCATGGGAGGGAAAAAAAAGAAACTACAAGATTTTTTTTCGGATGTGAAGCTCCCCCGTTCTCTTCGAAAAAAGGTTCCTTTATTGGTGGCTCCTGAGGGAATCATGTGGGTTGCAGGGTTTCGGGCAGATGAACGCTTTCAAGTAACTTCGCGGACCACTTCGATCCTTGCCGCGAAAATTTCCTGATTGAGAACATGGCACAAGTTTTTGGCAAACCCATCGTCACACAGGAGGCTATGCAGGCCCGCATAAAGGAAATGGGTAGGCTCATTTCCAAAGACTATCAGGGAAAAGATCTTCTCATGGTGGGAGTGTTGAAGGGGGCCTATGTCTTTTTTGCAGACCTGGTTCGAGCCATTTCCCTACCGATTCAAGTCGACTTTTGGCTACCCAGTCCTCAAAAGAACGTAAAAAATCCTGAAAAAACGGTGAAAGTTTGGCCTGAACTTACCGAAAAGATTACCAAACGGCATGTATTGCTGGTGGAGGATATCGTGGATTCCGGCATGACCGCTAAGGAATTGGTCACGCGATTGAAAAAAAGTGGACCAGCATCCGTGAAAATTTGCACACTGCTCAGTAAAACGGCTAATCGAGAGGTGGATATTGAACTCGAATACGTTGGATTTGAGATTCCCCCCACTTTTGTCGTGGGATATGGGTTGGATTATAAGCAGAAATACCGCAATCTCCCGTATTTAGCCGAGTTGGATCCCACAAATCCTAATAAGTTCTGAACCTCATGCGGTTGTCAGTTCTCAAAAGTGCATGATAAAATCAAATGGTTGTGCCTCTGGTCTCAGGATGATACCAAGGGGAATGGATTGACCTGTTAAGGGGGTTACCCTCAGTATGAATTCTCGTGTGAAAAATCTACTGTTCTGGGTGTTTGTGTGCCTGTTCATGATTTTGTTGTTTAATCTGTTCACGGTGCCCAATCAGCATCCTGAAGACCCTGTCATCTTTAGTGAGTTCATGGCTCACCTTGAAAGGGGAGATGTAGAACGCGTCATCATTAAAGATAATAACATCAGTGCGATTTTAAAAGACGGTCACCGTATTCAAACCTATGCTGTTGAATACCCCGACCTTGTCAAAGTTCTTCGAGAGCGTTCTGTGCAGATTGAGGCCAAACCCCCGGAGGATAATCCCTGGTATATCACGTTCTTATTGTCCTGGGGACCTTTTATTCTCTTCCTTGGTCTGTGGTTTTTCCTCATGCGTCAAATGCAGATTGGAGGCAATCGTGCCCTCTCGTTCGGTAAAAGCCGGGCTCGCCTTCTGACTGAGGAAAAGAAAAAGGTCACGTTTGCTGATGTGGCCGGGGTTGATGAAGCGAAAGAAGAAGTCGTTGAAATCATAGAATTCTTGAAAGATCCCCAAAAATTTCAAAAACTTGGAGGACGGATACCCAAAGGCGTGTTGGTCGTGGGGCCTCCGGGAACGGGGAAAACTCTGTTGGCAAAAGCCATTGCGGGAGAAGCTGGAGTCCCATTCTTCAGTATTAGCGGGTCCGATTTCGTAGAAATGTTCGTAGGGGTTGGAGCCTCCCGGGTTCGAGATTTATTCGAACAGGGGAAGAAACATGCACCCTGTATCATTTTTATCGATGAAATCGATGCTGTGGGTCGTCTTCGAGGTGCTGGCCTCGGGGGGGGGCATGATGAGCGGGAGCAGACTCTCAATCAATTATTGGTCGAAATGGATGGATTTGACACCACAGAAGGGGTCATTCTTATCGCAGCCACCAACCGCCCCGATGTGCTGGATCCTGCCTTGTTACGGCCGGGCCGTTTTGATCGGCAAGTGGTCGTCAATCGGCCTGATGTCCGTGGAAGAGCGGAAATCCTCAAGGTCCACACCAAAAAGGTTCCGATTTCCAATGATGTGGACTTGGAGCAAATTGCCAGAGGGACTCCAGGATTTTCCGGAGCGGACCTGGAAAATCTGGTGAATGAAGCGGCTCTCTGGGCAGCTCGGTTGGATAAAAAGCTCGTAGAATTGATCGATTTTGAAAATGCGAAAGATAAAGTATTAATGGGGGTTGAGCGAAAGAGTATGGTCCTCAGCGAGGAAGAAAAACGGACAACGGCCTTCCATGAAGCTGGGCATGCCTTGATGGCCAAGTTGCTCCCTGGGGCGGATCCTGTACATAAGGTGACCATCATTCCTCGTGGCAGAGCTCTGGGGATGACCATGCAATTACCCATCGACGATCGACATAGTTACTCCAAAGAATTTCTCTACAACACCTTGTCAATTTTGTTCGGTGGCCGGGTAGCGGAGGAATTAATCTTCAAGAGTGTGACCACGGGAGCCGGGAACGATATCGAACGGGCCACGGATCTGGCTCGCAAGATGGTGTGTGAATGGGGCATGAGTGAAAAGTTGGGTCCCCTGACTTTTGGAAAAAAGGATGAAGAAATTTTCCTAGGCCGTGAAATATCCTCCGGGCGAGATTTTAGTGACCAAGTGGCGTTGGAAATCGATAAGGAAGTGAAACGGCTCGTCCTGGAAGCCTATGAACGCACTCGAAGAATGTTGACGGAGCACATTCACTCCCTACGCGCTTTGGCAGAAGCCCTATTGGAAAAGGAAGTGCTCGATGCCATTGAAATTGACCAAATTCTCCAGCAATCCTCCTCTTTAGAGCAAGCTGCGGCTGTGTGACCCCTCTTCCCTCAACATTTTCCGACGTTTACATATCGTAAGCTCCATGAACTCTCTCCCATCGGAGTTTTGGGTCATATGTCCCCTATTTCAGGATTCGATTGTTTGATGAGAAAACTTCTCACGATAACACAGGATTCTCTGTTATTCTTGGAATAGAAAAGGGAGCTCTGTATTTGCCTACCGGCACTTTCCTCAATGAAATCACCTGCCGCGGGGGAACGATTCCTTTAGACAAGGGAACCCTCATCATGGGGGTGTTGAATGTCACCCCCGATTCTTTCTCGGATGGAGGAAGATTCGATGATCCGGTTAAGGCTTGGGATCATGCCCAGAAAATGATCGATCATGGCGCCACACTTCTTGATATTGGTGGAGAATCTACCAGGCCGGGCGCCACCTACGTTGATGAGGAAGAGGAGCTTCGTCGTGTAAAACCTGTTCTCCAATTGTTAGGAAAACAGTCTTCGGTCAAGCTCTCTATCGATACTCGAAAAGCACCCGTCGCGAGAATGGCACTAGAGTTAGGGGCAACCCTGATTAATGACGTGAGTGCCTTACAAGATGATCCTGATATGGCGGATCTTGTGCGAACGTCTGGCGCAGGTGTGGTTCTCATGCACCGACGGGAGCACAGTGCCGTCATGCAGCATGACCCCCGGTATCATGATGTGGTTGAGGAGGTCAGAATGTTTTTGGCAGAACGAATGGCTTTTGCTCAATCCAAGGGGATTTCCCCTGGTCAGATTATCTTGGATCCTGGCATTGGGTTTGGGAAAACCGTTATGCACAACCTTCAACTCCTGGCGAACGTTGAAAAGATCGTGAATCTTGGACAACCGGTTTTGGTGGGTGCCTCACGAAAAAAATTTCTTGGGGAGTTAACCAAGCGTGAGGTTCAGGAGAGGGAGTTCGGGCATGCGGCCGCCCTGGCTTTGGCCGTGTGGAAGGGTGTGGCATTGGTCCGGGTTCATGATGTGGAGGCAGCCAAAGGGGTCGTCAATGTTGCACAAGCGCTGTCTCATGCCCGGGCATCCACATCCTAAACGAAACAACATTATCTGAAGAAAAGGGCACCCCCATGGGAAAATTATTCGGCACAGATGGTGTTCGAGGCGTCGCAAATCTCGAGCCAATGACGAGTGAAACGGCGATGAAAGTGGGTAGGGCTGCAGCCTATGTGTTCCGCCATCGCGAAGGAAGACATCAAATCGTCATCGGGAAGGACACAAGAATTTCTGGGTACATGTTGGAATCCGCCCTGACCTCGGGTCTGTGTTCGATGGGGGTTGATGTCTTGTTGGTAGGGCCCCTTCCGACTCCTGCTATCGCTTTCCTGACGAGAAGCTTACGAGCGGATGCCGGCATCATGATTTCGGCTTCCCACAATCCCTATCAAGACAATGGGATTAAGTTTTTTTCGGGTACGGGGATGAAGTTGCCGGATGAAGTCGAGAAGAGGATGGAAGATCTGATGGTCTCGGATGGAATGGAGCATGTTCGGCCAACGGCCGGTGCCATTGGAAAAGCCTTCAGGATTGATGATGCGGAGGGGCGGTATATCGAATTCGTCAAGCGGTCCTTGCCTCGAGACATGGATTTTCAAGACATGCGTGTGGTGCTCGATTGTGCCAATGGGGCAGGATATCATGTGTTTCCGAAGGTTATAAGGGAATTAGGCGCAAAAGTTTGGGTCATGGGGCACGAGCCTGACGGGTTGAATATTAATGATGGATGTGGGGCCGTGCATCCCGAAAGGCTTCAGCAAATGGTGGTTGATCGGAAGGCTGACTTAGGGATTGCTTTAGATGGAGATGCCGATCGTGCCATGTTTGTGTGTGAGCGAGGTCAGGTTGTGGATGGAGATCATGCGCTAGCCGCCTTTGCCCTTGATTTGAAACGACTGGGGCGATTGCGAAAAGATACGGTTGTCGGAACCGTCATGAGTAATTTTGGCTTTGATATGTGCATGAGGAACGCTGGCATTACGCTCATCCGAACGCCGGTGGGGGATCGGTATATCCTGGAGCGAATGGTCGCGGATGAATACAACCTGGGAGGGGAACAGTCCGGCCATATGATCTTCATGGATTATCACACCAGTGGCGATGGTCTTATTTCTGGTTTGCAAATGTTGAAGCTCATGAAACGTGCCCAAAAACCTTTGTCGGAGATCGCTCAATGTATGCAGGCTGTCCCGCAGGTGTTATTAGGTGTGAAGGTGCCTCAAAAACCCGATCTTCAGTCTTTGCCCGTCCTTCAGCAAGCCATTCAGGATAAGGAAGCTCTCTTGAAGGAGACCGGGCGCATTCTGGTCAGATATTCGGGCACTGAACCCTTACTCCGTGTCATGGTTGAGGGGCAGGATGCCGGACTGATTAAGGAGATCGCAGATGATTTGGTGCGTGTCGTCAAAACGTGTATCCACTAATCATGGGATGGTTGTTATGTGATCCTCCTTGGAGGTGTTCTCTTCTACCTGACGGGACTGTGGTTTGGTCCCTTTCTTGTTTATTTTCCCCTTTCCGGCGTCGGGGCCCTTCTTCTCCTCGCCTTGGTTTTAGCCTGGCTGGAATTTAAGCAACACATCAAAATTCGTGTAGCGGTTCTTTGGTTCGCTATTGGACTGTGTGGTCTGGGCCAAACGTTTTATGCCTCCAACCCGAATGTGCCCTCCGATCTCGTCAGACTGTCTTCAGGGAAAAAAGTATTAATTCAAGGGATCATCGCGGCTCCCATAAGACACATTCCCGATGGAGTAATCCTCCTTCTCTATGTCGATTCCCTCAGAATACACCGCCAATCGTATGATGTATCCGAAAAGATTCGATTGACATGGCGACAGCCGGACCGCTCTCTTAAGTATGGTGATCGCGTGCAGGTATTGGTGCGCCTGCGAGAGCCTTTCGGAACGTTGAATCCCGGAGGGTTTCATTATGGGTCCTACTTGAAGCAACGGGGCATTCAGGCTGTGGGTTCTATTCAAGGTGAAAAGGTACTCACAACATTATCGAATGATCGAACGGGTTTTTGGACTAATTTTTTGGGAAAGGTCGATTCCTGGCGGCATCAAGTGTATCTGGCTGCCGTCAACAGTTTATCCCCTCCGGCGTTGGGTTTATTCCTGGGAATGATTATCGGAGAGCAAACGTATATCGAACAACATATTCGGGATGCGTTCATGGCCGGCGGGACCGTTCATATCCTTTCTATCTCCGGGTCGCACTTGGGAATTTTGGCTCTTGGAATCTTTATGGGGGTACGGGTTGTATTTCTGTGTCTGCCAGCTCGTTGGTTGGAACGAATATCATTGATCCTTCCACCTTCTCGCCTTGCTATTCTTCTCACGGTTCCGGTCGTGACTTTTTATTCCTTATTGGCGGGAGCCGAAATGGCGACTGTCCGTTCTTGGATCATGATCGTCGTGGGATGTGTAGGGCTGTGGTTAGGGCGGGAGCGAAATCTATTTGCCGCGTTGGCGGTCGCCGCTCTCCTGATGTTGGTTCCCAATCCCGAAGCGATTCGAGATCTTTCGTTTCAGTTATCGTATCTTTCCGTCGTCGCTATTGGGTTCGTCCTATGGTCGCAAGAAGGTGTACAAGAAAGCGTATCTCAGGGTGCATTCGATTGCCGATTTTCCTTCTCCCCCTGGTTCGATCGACTTCTGAAAAATTGTGTGGTTGGTTTACGAGTCACTGTGGGAGTCAGTCTGGTAACCCTGCCATTGGTGGCCTACCATTTTCATCAAATCCCCTGGATGGGGGTTTGGACGAATATGATCATCGTTCCGCTAGTAGGATTTGTGGTGGTTCCCATCGGGCTTTTCTCCGGCGTGGGTGGATTGGTGATGGGAACGACGACTCTCCCTATGGCTGGTGTGAATCAATGGGTGTTTGAAGGGGTAGCCGATCTGGTGGTTGGTCTATCGATGGTTCCTGGCTCTCTCTGGTTTGTCAGCTCCCCACATGTGTTGACTATCATCCTATTTTGGGCTGCTTTGACACTATTCATGGTGGCGAGAGAGTGGATCAGGGTCCGTGGGTGTTGTTTGGTGTTAGTAGCAGGAATTTTTTTGTGGTGGGGATGGTCTCCGAGACTGAGCTGGGAGCCGGGGGAGCTTCGTGTCACGTTTTTGGACGTGGGACAAGGAGATGCCACTTTTCTTGAACTTCCCGACGGACAAACTGTCTTAATCGATGGAGGGCCTGCCTATAGGCGCTTAGATATGGGTCGAGCGGTGATTGGCCCCTATCTATTCGATCAGGGAATCGTACGGCTCGATCATGTGGTCGCCACTCATCCTCAATGGGACCATGTGGGGGGATTGCCATGGGTGTTACAAAATTTTGATGTTGGGAGGTATTGGAGTAATGGAATTTCGCGACCACGAGAATTTTATGCCAGATTGCAGAATGCGGTAGAAGTTAAAGGGATACCAGAAGGTGTTCTGGGGAGTGGGGATGAAATTCTCCATTCCGATGTCTGTTCGTTGAGGGTGTTATCTCCTGCCGGTCGGCCAATGCCGGAACAGAACTCCTCATCCCGTCAAATACGAGGACGAGTCCTGAATAATTATTCTCTTGTCACGAAATTAACCTGTGGTCAGCATTCTTTGTTGTTCACGGCAGATGCCGAATGGGAGGCTTTGGATGCTTTGCGGGGCCATCCGGAGGGAATTTTTGCACGCGTGACCAAGGTTCCTCATCATGGTGCCAAAAGTTCACTGCATGATGATTGGGTGAAACAACTTCAGACAGAGGCCCTGGTCGTTTCAGTAGGGCGGCATAATCGTTATGGGCATCCGGCCCGTGAAGTTGTGGCGGCCTATGGCAAACGAGGGATTCCTTTCTACCGAACTGATCAAGATGGGGCGGTTATCATAGAAGCCAGGCTTGATTCTTCAGAGCTGAATATTCGGACCGCTCAGCAAGCTGTGTTGGTCCCTGTTTCGTTCGACCGGCACATGTGGAAGCACGAACGGGAGAATTGGAATCGGATTTGGAGTGGCTAACGTCTGGAAGCCCCGAAATTGGTCAAAAGATTACGATTGTTGGAACGCTTCAAAGATCTGGCGGGTATTGGAAAGAGGTTCCCATTGGAGAGTCGTGAGGGAGTCGTCGACGTAGACGGGGTGACGCATGCCGTTTAGAACGCAGCTGACCCCTGGTGTGCTTGTCAGAGCCCAGAGGGCTTTTCGTGAGAAGGGCTCCTTCTGTCTGGACTCTGGCAAGAAGGAATTGAGGGTTTGTCCCAACTCGGCCAGCTTTTGCGCGCTTTTATGGGCAGCCTCCATACGCATGACTTTCAGAAGGCTGAGTAATTCCGGAACGTATTTGTCCCTCCAGGAGATCCAAACTTGTTCCTCTTCCTTCCTTCCAGAAAAATGCTTGGTCAGCAATTGAAAAACCTGATTGACATGGGGAGCGATAGATTGAGATTCGATGTGATCCCAATGCTCCAAGTTTTGTACGGAGGAACGAATGCGTTCTAGCTCTTCGGCCCAATTAAAATATTCTAGGGGTGAGACGCCTTTTTCCGGTCGTGGGATTTGGGGTCCGAGCACCTGTTTATAATCATGTTCCAGGGCTGCCACCATCTGATGTTGGGTCTCAAAGTTCGTGTGAGACACCTCAGCTTGAGGGTCAGCCAATCGAATCATGCTCCTACCATTGCGAGGCATCGCATTCAGAGGGCGATTGACCAAGATACCAACGGACTGTTCTCGGGCTAGGGATAAAACGGTATGGGAATGATCTTTTCCAGTATTCTGTGTGAGTAAGGCACCGGCTTCGAAGAGATTCATGGGTAGTTGCAAGACCCGACAAGAATGGTCTTGATGCTTTGCCTGGTGAGCCGCGGCCTGTGCGGCTTCGAGTATGCGTGAAAGCGATGTGGAGTCAGGGCTATCAGGAGAAGCCGTGCAGGTATTCGAGGAAATTCCATAATAATGTATTCGACCGGCTGCGACTTGCGTTTCCAGGTAGGCAAAGGCTTGTTCGATTCGCCTGTAAAATTCATTCCTGAGGTCGGTGAGCTGAATGGTGGTCATGGAGAGGTTGCGATTTTTGGCGTCTGAGAGAAAATATTCCGGATTGTGCAGCAGACACACATCCAGAGTAGCCAATCCGAGGCGATCGAGAGAAAGGGTGAGTTGTTCCTCCAGAAAGTCAGGATGAAGGCAATGCCAAATTCCCTCACCATATTTGACCATTTCCGGAAAAGGGTTCCCGGCTTGCTCGCGACCTTGGGCTTGGGTGAGATTTTGGCCTTGGACGTACCCAATTTTTGAGATAACGATACATTCCTCTCTCGTCAGAGTCTGTTTGGCGATGAGGTCTTTCAGTACTGCCCCAACGAGCCGTTCACTTTCACCATCAGCATAATTCGTTGAGGTATCGATCAAGTTGCAGCCTTGCTGAAGAGCCTTTTCTAGCGCCCTTCGATGATCATCCTCTCCGAGGCTGATTCGATAACCGCCGAATCCCAGACGAGATGTGGTGAGGCCGGTAGAACCTAATTCCGTGTACCCATGAGAGGAAGGACGAGAAGAGTCGGAGCGGGCTAATTGCCTGGCCACATAATTGGCCGTTCCCTGGGGTGTGGCTTTTCCGGAAAGGCCTGAAGTCGTCAGTCTTTGAGTTTTTCCTTTTTCGGTTGGTTCAAGGCGACCGGCCAATGCTAACTCAATATCCTGAGGGTCGGTAATTGGTGCCTGGCACGAAAAATTTTTACAGATGTACAGAGCGGCCTGATTATTCACCAAAGTTTTTCCCATGAGTAGGGGATGGGAAGAATCAGGGTGATCATCGTGTTTGTAGGCGATGATGCGATAGGGGATGAAATTGGAATTGATGCCTTGCCGAAGCGCCTGATAGTTTGACTCGTCCGCTTGACCAACCAAGGCCAATTCGACTGGGCCTCGAAGCAGGAGGTCCACGGTCATCAAACTTTTGGGGAAGGCTCTGGGGATTTGTCCGATTTGCTTGCCATACGCACGGATCGCATTAGTCGCGGCAGCTCGAAAATCTTCACGATCAAAATGAAACGATAAGCGTGCTAACACCCAAGCTGCAACCGCATTTCCACTCGGGGTGGCACCATCGGCGCCTTCCCTCCCTCGCATGATGAGGGTTTCATGATCGGCTGCGGTCGTAAAAAACCCCCCGTTGGTGGAGTCCTCAAAATCTTGAAGAATGCGTTCGGCAAGGGCATGTGATTCGTGAAGATATCGTTCCGTACCCGTGGCTTCATACACATCAAGCATGGCCTCAGCCGCATAGGCATAATCTTCCAAACAAGCATTCAAATGGGCTTTGTCCTTACGGTATGTCCTCCAGAGTCGGTTGTCGGGTCGGGAAAGAGTGGTGAGGAGAAAGTCAGCAGCGGCGGTTGCGGCCTCAATATAGGGTTGATGGTCTAACACCCGTCCTGCTTCGGCCATGGTTCCGATCATCATGCCATTCCAGGCGGTGATGATTTTGTCATCCAACCCGGGGGGAACCCGTTGCAGCCGTGCTTGATAAATCAGGGACCGGCATCGTTGGAGGGTGGTGCGAAGCTCTTCTTCTGAACACCCTAACTCTGTTGCGACGGTCTCGATTGGACGAAGGGTTCGTGGAATACTGTTTCCTTCCCAGTTGCCCTCGTCGGAAATATCATAATAGGTGCAAAAACGGATCGCGTCTTGCTCGTCAGGAAGGATTTCTCGGATCTGGGTAGGAGTCCAAACGAAAAACTTTCCCTCGACTCCTTCGGAATCTGCGTCGGTTGCCGAATAGAATCCCCCTTCAGGAGAAGTCATTTCTCTCAAGATATAATCGAGTGTTTCGGTGGCAACTTGTCGATATCGCTCTTCCCCCGTGACTTGATACGCTTCGACGTAGGTACGGGCCAGTAAGGCATTGTCGTACAGCATCTTTTCGAAATGGGGAACGAGCCATTCATCATCCGTGGAGTAACGGGCAAAACCTCCACCGACATGGTCGTACATGCCCCCAGCTGCCATGCCGTCTAAGGTTTTGGTGACCATGGTGAGAATTTTTTCCTGTCGACTCCAATTGTATTGTCGAAGGAGGAAGGCCAAACCCGTCGCGGGTGGGAATTTCGGGGCTTGCCCGAATCCTCCGTATCGGGCATCGAAATCCCGTGCATACTGCTGAACTGCACTTTCAAGTTCATTCTCCCCAACCGCTAAGGGTGAAGAGGGTTGTAGGGCTGAACGGAGACGGGAAGTGAACCGTGAAGCCTGTTCTATGATCTTTTCTTGATCTTTTTGCCAAGCCTCACCAATATTCGTCACGATGGAGCCAAAGCCGGGACGTCCCCATTTGTCCGTTGGGGGGAAATAGGTCCCTGCAAAAATTGGTTCTTTCTCGGGTGTCAGAAATACGGTCATCGGCCATCCGCCATGCCCTTGGTTCATAGCCGTGGTGGCCTGCATGTAAATTTCATCCAAATCCGGGCGTTCTTCCCGATCGACTTTGATATTAATGAAGTACCGGTTCATCAGGTCTGCGATGGTCTGGTTTTCGAAGGATTCCCGTTCCATCACATGGCACCAGTGGCAAGCTGAATAGCCGATAGACAGTAAAATGGGTTTATTCTGTTCTTTGGATTTTTGGAGCGCTTCGTCTCCCCAGGGGTACCAGTCTACCGGATTATAAGCATGTTGCAGCAGATAGGGACTGGTCTGGTCGATCAGTCGATTCGGTTTGTCTGTTGCCATAGGTGGAGAGTGATGTTTGTGGGAGCAAAAAGTCGTGAAATTTGTGTGAGGCAGGAGAATGTGATTGGAAGCAAGGCCGGTTTCCCGGATAGCGGGGAAACCGGCTCACCTCCTGAGGTTATTCCCCTAAACTACGTTCGTACAGTAAGACCTTCCAACCGTCGGTTTCGGAGATGAATCCATTGGGTTGAACGACTGGCAGCATGCCCGTTCCGGGAACCTTTCCGGTCTGTCCCATACTTCCGTTCTTTAAGACCCACATCAGTTCACCGACGGTCCGATATTTTTTAAATTTTGGGTTCGTGAAATTTCGTGGTTGAATGGGTAAGTTTTTGGCAGCAGCTCCATCTCCCTTTCCTTCAGCTCCGTGGCAACTGATGCAACCGCCTCGTCCCAGGAAAATTTTCTTCCCTTCTGCCAAAATTTCTGGAGTCGCGTCAAAAGGAGCTTTCATGGCCTTGGCTTTGGCCAGTTCCGACGATGGGACCCGTTTAATTTTGATGTTAAATTCACCACCCGCAGTTCCATAGCCGGCTGGATTTACGGCCAGACTGGGAGAAGCCCCAAGGCTGAGCAGGAATAGGCTTGTCATCATCAGGGAAACACGATACTGCATAACACCTCCTTACACGTGCGTAGTAATATTGAAGGATCAAAGGCCGTCAGAGCATGAATCTGGTATAGGGCGACATTTATAAGAATCCAACCTCATGAATGCAAGAGCATAAGGACTAGGGAGAATACCAAGCTCTTTTCGGTTGAGCAATGGTGGAAAACGGGTCTGGCTTGAATCAGTCGAATGAAGGGGGCCTTTCCAGTAGGGTAGGGGACTTATGCTACAATACGACGATTTTTTCTGGAGTTGAGAACTTCCCTATGGCCATCAATGAACGGAATAGAAAAAAGTTTGTGACCGGCATTACCCGGCGCATCGAACAATTACGTGGTCAAATGGAAAAGAGTTTAGACTTTGCCATAGAGACGATGTTTCAGGAGCGTCTTGAGGCCTATTTACGCGTGGAGCAAGGTCTGATTGAGGTCGACCGAATGTTGGGCCTTGTCGAGGGGGAAGTAGAAGACATTAGGGGCTTGAATGAAGCTCAACGTTTGGAGTCACGTTTAGAGTTTATTGAAGACCGCTTTGAAGAATATGAGAGTGAAATCCGCCAACGTCCTCCACGTCGAAGACGAAAGATTAATCTCTTTAATTTCTTTAAGGCTGCGGGGGGTGGAGGTGGGGAAGTCGGACCCTCACCCGGGGAAGTTCGGTCTTCTATTCATGCTTATGAAATTCTTGGGTTGGAGTTTGGAAGTCCCCTTTCGCTCGTGACGCGGGCGTTTCGGGAACGGGCCAAAAAGCTGCACCCTGATATTCGACAAGGGGACCGAAGCGCGGAGCCTGAGCTTCGTCGTATTATCGAGGCTTATCAATTTCTGAAGAATGAATACTTTGGGAATGGGGATTCGGATTCGGGCCCTCGCCCATTTTAGGCCTATCGTGGGATGAAATAACCCGGTTCTCCATCTACAAAATTTGTTTCACCGTTTCGGGAGGGCGAGCCAGAATGACTCGATCGCCATTTTGGACCAAGGGTCGTTGGATGAGATCCGGGTGCTTAATCATGATGTCCAACAATTCATCGTCTGTAAACATGGATTGTCCTAAGTTAAGCTTTTTGTAGATATCTTCCTTGGTTCGAAGGACCTGAGATGATTTGAGGCCGGCTTTTTTTAATAAACCTTTGAGCTTGGATTTGGAAAACGTTTTTTCATAATAATTTATGGCCGTATATTCCTGGCCTGTCTCAGCGACTAATTTGATGACTTGTCGACAGGTGGAGCAAGTAGGTTTGTGGTAGATGGTAATTTCAGCCATTCGGATGCCTCCTCAATATGTTACCTCAATGATGTTAGGGGATGAGTTCGGTGGTGTCTCCTTGACCTCCATTTTCGAGCCATGCTACAAGCTGTTCGGCTTCAAAAACGTCAACGCCTTCTGGTGAACTCGATACAGGAATTCGTGACCCCATGACGCAACCACAAGACGTGCAGGAATTCTTCTGTGCGACGCAGACAGAGCGAACCTTAAAGGATCTTCGTGCCAAACGCAAAGGCCAACCGGTCTACGTGATGGGTCATGAAGAGCGGTATAAGGGGCAGGAAGGCGTTTTTGAGTTTTTTAACGTTCGCTTAGCGGTTGTGAAATTTCCTGATGGTAAAACCATGGGATTTGATCCCATCGATCTGTTGTTGCCTTGTGAGATCAATGAGGAAGGGGTTGCGTTCTTTGAGATTCGGTATTGTGAAACATGCGATCAATTGTTTCCCTTGACCTCTGAGGAGTTTCATGTCGCAGAAGAACGTCGTGAATGTCCGGAATGTGCACCCTAGGGACTCGTAAATATTTGTCCAGAGATTAAGAGGGTCTTCCCATAGATCGATCCCATTCAGGGCCTTAAACGTGGAATGGGACTGCTATCTCCACTAAGCGGCACTATTAGCCATCACCCCATTTCAATTTCGATCGAAGAATTTCAAAGTAACTTCGACCCGGAAACCGGATGAGTTTGGTGCGGTGATTAGAAGCTCGTATTTCGATGATATCTCCCGTGAGCATCTCGGATCCTACCTGTCCGTCAAGGGTAGCCATGGCTGGGGTCAGACTGGTTAACTCAATAGTGATCGTGGCTTCACTCGACGCCAAAAACGGGCGGTGGGAAAGGGTATGGGGACAAATGGGATTGATGACCAATACGCCTAGTTCGGGGTCTAAGATCGGTCCTCCCGCCGAGAGAGAGTACGCAGTAGACCCTGTCGGGGTGGCCACGATAAGCCCGTCCCCCCTCAAGTTGGTCATGAATGTGTGATTTACGGAGACCTTCGTATTAATCAGTCGAGCCAAGTGCCCTTTGCTGACCACCACATCGTTCAACGCAGAATAGGTTTTGAGAGTTTCTCCCGCTCGTTGGTGTTGAATGTTTAACATCAAACGTTTGTCTAAGTGATATTCGCCCGCGAATACGTTTTCCAGTGCAATGGGTACATCCTGGAAATTGATCTCGGTGAGAAACCCTAGTCCTCCCATGTTGACTCCGAGGATAGGAATCTCGCGGGTTTCCATGAGACGGGCGCCCCCTAGCATTGTTCCGTCACCCCCAAGGACGATTAATAGGTCGGCCTCTTTTGCTATTCTGATTCGTTCAGGGTTGGATGAATCAAGAGGGGCATTGGGGGAATCCTGAAGGACCGTGAGATTATGGGGAGCCAACCAATTTTTAATATGGTCGACGTATTGCTGGATATTGGGTGCGTTGGGTTTGGTGACAATCCCGATAGTGTGAAACGTAGCCATGAGTAATGATGGATAGTATTCCTTAAGAGAAAGGGATGGTAGTCTCTTTAATGATCGATAGCAAGAGATTGCCGTGGTGTAGTCCTTTGAATCACTAGGTAAAATTTTCCTCTTTCACCTAGTCATTTTAGAGAAGTGTGGGAGAATTTCTCATTTTCTCACCTCTTATCCTTATGTAAATTAGGAAGGGGTTTACTTGACAGTTTTAAGGGTTCACGGATAGACTGAAACTGTGAATTTCTCTCGAATTTTTTGAGATTTTTAGAAGAAACACCAGCCAAAAGTTTCGGGTTAAATCCGTTAGAGGAGGCACAATGTTCGAAAGATTCACGGATCGTGGAAGAAAAATTATCATCCTTGCTCGTGAGGAGGCCGAACGGCACCAAAACGACTATCTTGGGACCGAACATTTGGTCTTGGCGATTCTTCGGGAGTCTGATGGCATCGCCCTGATGATCATTAAGAAGATGGGGCTATCGCCTGAACAAATTCGTCTAGAGATTGAACGGAATTTGCCCGGTGGTGGGACTACCGTAACGTTTGGCGAAATTCCCTTCAGCCCGCGAGTGAAAAAGGTGATTGAATACGGAGTTGAAGAAGCCCGTCTTCTTGGACACAACCATATCGGGAGCGAGCATCTCCTCTTGGGGCTTCTTCGGGAGGAAGAAGGAATCGGGGGAAAAGTCCTCCGAAGCCTGGGAGCGAATTTGCTCACGGCTCGTCAGCTGACGGTGACGTTTTTACGGAAGTCTGGAACCAGAGAACGAGATAAAAAGAGCAGTACGCCGGCCTTGGATGAGTTTGGGAGAGATCTCACGCAGCTGGCCCAAGAGGGGACGTTGGACCCCGTCATCGGTCGGGCGGATGAAATTCAACGGGTGCTTCAAATTCTCAGTCGACGAACAAAGAATAATCCTGCACTCATCGGAGAATCCGGAGTCGGAAAAACAGCGATCGTGGAAGGGTTGGCCCAACGAATCATCTCGATGGATGTCCCGGATAACTTGTTAAATCGTCGGGTTATCGCTCTGGACTTGGGGTCTCTCGTAGCAGGGACCAAATATCGTGGCCAATTTGAAGAACGGTTAAAAGTCGTCATGAAGGAAATTTCCCAAGCGGGGAATATCATTTTATTCATCGACGAATTACATACACTGGTCGGAGCAGGCGCCGCAGAAGGGTCTATCGATGCGGCCAACATGCTCAAGCCCGCCTTATCCCGTGGAGAGATTCAATGTATCGGTGCGACGACGCTCGATGAGTACCGGAAACACATTGAAAAGGATGGAGCTTTGAAGCGACGGTTTCAACCCATTTATGTGCAACCGCCATCCGTGGAAGAAACCATCCAAATCATTCAAGGACTTCGTGACCGGTATGAAGAACACCATGGAGTGGAGATTACCGATGAAGCGGTTGAGGAGGCCGTGAAGCTGACCGAACGGTACATCACGGATCGATTCCTCCCGGATAAGGCCATTGACCTTATCGATGAAACCGGATCCAGGGCCAAGCTCTTGACCTACGCCCTTCCTCCAGAGCTCAAGTCCTTGGAGCAAGAGCTCAAACGCGTGGCTCGGGAAAAAGAAGTCTCGATTGGCTTACAAAACTTCGAAGAGGCCGTGAAATTCCGTGAAGAAGAAGAACGGCTGCGAAAGTTGCTCGAGGATGCCAAGCGTGATTGGAAGAAGAAACAAGAGAAGAATCGTCCCGTGATCTCAGGGGAGGACGTGGCCTATGTCGTCTCGAAGATTACAGGGATTCCCCTCTTCAAATTGGAAGAGGAAGAATCAGAAAAACTGCTTCATATGGAAGATTTTCTGCATAAACGTATTGTGGGACAAGAAGAGGCGATTTCGGCCATTTGTCGGTCCATCCGCCGATCTCGTGCCGGCTTAAAAGATGCGAAAAAGCCCATCGGGTCGTTTATCTTCTTAGGGCCAACGGGTGTGGGGAAGACGGAGTTGGCCAGGGCTCTCGCAGAATTTTTGTTTAACACCGACGAAGCGCTCATTCGTGTGGATATGTCCGAGTACCAGGAAAAGTTCACGAGTTCGAGGCTTTTCGGGGCTCCTCCAGGGTATGTCGGGTATGAGGAAGGTGGGCAGTTGACTGAAAAAGTCAGGCGTCGTCCTTATTCCGTGGTCTTATTTGATGAGATCGAAAAGGCTCACCCTGATATTTTCAACGTACTGTTACAAGTCCTGGATGATGGGGTGCTGACCGATAGTCTGGGACGAAAGGTTGATTTTAAGAATACGATTTTGGTCATGACGTCCAATCTAGGAACAAAATTGATTCAAAAGGGTGTGTCGCTCGGATTCCAACCGGAAGGCGAAGATGAGAGGAACAAACGCATGCGTGGCGATGTCATCGCAGAGTTGCGTCGACACTTTAGTCCGGAATTCCTGAATCGAATCGATGAATTGGTCGTCTTCCACCAACTGACCAAAGAACATTTGGTGAGTATTATTGACATCCTTATCGGCGAATTGAATGCTCGGTTGGTTGAACGGGGTGTGTACCTGGATGTGACTGAAGAGGTCAAAAACTGGCTTATTGATGAAGGGTTTGAGGAACAATATGGTGCTCGACCTCTTCGCAGGACTCTCCAGCGATGCCTTGGTGATCCCTTGTCTGAGGAGCTGATCAAAGGGCGGTTTAAGGATGCGAAGAAGATCAAGGTCGTGTTGACAGATCAAACACCTAGCTTTATCGAGGAAGAAGCTTTAGCGAGTGTTTGATTGACGGTTTAGATTGTTTGCGACTGCAAGACCCTCCGGATCAACAATCCGGGGGGTCTTGTTGTTTTCCCTTGTTGGTCTTTCAAAAAATGGGGTGCTCTGTGATTCTTGGCCTGGAAACCTCCTGCGATGAAACGGCGGCGGCTGTCGTCGACTCGCAAGGTCAAGTGTTGTCTAGCGTATTGGAGTCTCAGGTAAAGATTCATGCTCGCTATGGAGGTGTTGTCCCTGAGCTGGCCTCTCGCCGGCACGTGGAAAGTTTGGAAGGGATCACCCAAGAGGCGCTCATTCAAGCCCGAGTCTCACTGAATGATTTAAGTGGGATTGCGGTGACGAATCGCCCTGGTTTGATCGGAGCACTCATCGTGGGACTGAACTTTGGAAAGGCTCTGGCTTACGCCGCCAATGTACCTTACGTGACCGTTAATCATCTTGAGGGGCATGTGGCGTCAGCTTGGTTGGCGAATCCCTCGCTCCCGACCCCAACGATGATCCTCATTGCCTCCGGTGGTCATACGCATCTGGCTTGCGTGACACAAAAAGGTGATTATCGATTTATCGGAAAGACGATGGATGACGCAGCCGGGGAAGCCTTCGATAAAGGTGCTAAGATGTTAAGCCTTCCCTATCCTGGAGGTCCAGCCATTGACAAACTCGCCAAACAGGGTCGGAGAGATGCTGTGGCGTTCCCCCGACCTCGAATCCACAGTGCCGATTTTGATTTTAGTTTTAGTGGACTTAAAACGTCGTTGCTGTATTTCCTACGAAATCAAGAGGGAGAAACATCCACGAAGGTGGCGGTTGAAGATCTGGCTGCGAGCTATCAAGAGGCGATCGTCGAAGTGTTGGTTGAAAAACTCTGTCGTGCTGCAAAACATTTCGGGGCCTCCGCAGTGTCGATCGTGGGAGGGGTGGCCGCCAATTCCCGGTTGAGAGACAAATTGTATCAGCGTGCAGGGGAGGAAGGACTGATGGCGACTCTGCCCCCTTTAGCCCTATGCACGGACAACGCGGCCATGATTGCTGCGGCTGGTTGGGAGAAAGTAAAACGGAGAGAATGGGCATCCTGGGATGCCGATGCCTATTCCACTCTGCAATGCAAACAGGAGTTTCTGGACTCCAACCCATCGGTGATGTCTTGAGTCATCGAGTGTTTGTCACAGAAAAGAGGGCATTATTCCAACGGTCTTAGGGAATCTTCATGGCCTGAAGGCCAGCCATATTAATCGGATGGAGCGCTTGTACCGGCGTCGCATTCCACCCGAACAGGTCGTGACCTCGGAAGTGGCAAGGGAATGCGCGGAACTGACCCATGAAACCCGTCGGCAAATCGGTCTGCTCGTCAATCGTCAGGGGAAAGTGGAATCTGTCATTATCGGGAACGATCATGAATTGGTCATTCCGAATTTATCCAGATCCCGCTCCGGACTTCGGTTGTTACGGGGTGTGCGGTTAGTTCATACCCACCTCAACAATCAACCCTTGACCAAGGATGACCTTACCGACTTAGCCCTTCTTCGTCTGGATTTGATGGTGGCCTTGGGGGTCGGAAAGGAAGGGGGGATTCGAGACGTATTCGTAGCACACAATCTTCCCAATTCCAAAAACGGGAAAAAATACCTTGAACTGCCGCCTGCGGCCTTTCAAACCTTTCAACTCAATTGCCAAGAATTTGTCTATACCTTAGAACAAGAAATTCTGAGGTCGTGTCCTGGACTTCGAGAGGGCAGTCGTGAGGGCCGGGCATTGCTCGTCAGTGTAAGTACCGGGAAGGCCGGCGCACAGCAAGATCGATTGGAGGAATTAAAAGAGCTGGTCCGAGCTCATGATTTAGAAGTATTGGGGTGTCTGTCTCAACGTCCTTCAGCCATTCATCCCAAGTATGTAGTGGGACCGGGCAAGATGAAAGATGTGGCGATTCAAGCCCTTCAGTCAGGAGCGGATACCTTGGTGTTCGATCAGGACCTGACGCCCGCACAGGTCAAAGGGTTATCAGAGATTACCGATTTGCGAATTCTGGATCGTTCCCAGGTGATTCTGGATATATTTGCCCAACGGGCCCATTCCCGAATCGGAAAAATTCAGGTTGAACTGGCTCAACTCCGTTATCGTCTTCCACGGTTGGCCCAGTCCAATCAGGCCTTTTCTCGTTTGGCAGGGGGCATTGGGACCAGGGGGCCCGGAGAAACCAAGTTAGAGTCCGATCGTCGTCACACGCGGGACCGTATCCAGCGATTGGAGCGGGACTTGGAGTCGATGGCCAATGGGCGTCAGGAGCAACGTAAGCAACGAATGAAACAGCGACTCCCGGTCATTTCCATCATTGGATATACCAATGTGGGAAAGTCCACTCTGCTCAACGCATTGACTGATAGTGAAGTTTCCGTAAAGGACCGGGTTTTTGAAACGCTTGATACCGTGAATCGGCGTCTGTATCTCCCTGGGGTTGGAGAAGCTATCGTCACCGATACGGTGGGATTCATCAGGGATTTACCGAAAGACCTCGTTGTTGCTTTTCAAACGACTCTTCAAGAATTACAAGAGGCGGATATTCTCCTTCATGTTATCGACTCTCATGCCCAAGACCCGGGTCAACATATCCTGGCTGTGGACCACATATTGGCCGAACTGGGGGTGGATGGTATCCCACGTCTCCGTTTTTTCAACAAAGCGGATTTGTGCTCCTCAGACGCTCTAGAACTTCTTTTGGCCCGCTATGGAGGAATCGGAGGGTCGGCGCATGATCCCAAATCAATCGGGGTGATTCTCAGGGAGTTAACCTGGATGTTGCGAGGATTCACGTCAAAGGGAGGAAACCAGGCGAGTGAAGGGAAGCCGGGGTTCCGAAAAGCCATGGTGCCTGTGAGTGCAGAATGACCTCTTCGTCCAGGGTTTCTCGTCAACCTTCTACGACCAAGCAGGGTTCCGGGCAGCACGGAGAGGTCAAAAAACGTCTCAAACGAATCCTGAAAACCCTTGAGCGGACGATTCTTGATGTGCGAGTGGAATTGGATTCTTCCAATGCTCTTGAATTGTTGATGGCCACGATTCTTTCGGCTCAATGTACGGATGAACGGGTCAACATGGTGACTCCTCGGATGTTTTCCCGGTATCACCGCGCTGAGGATTATGCCGAGGCAGACTCATCCGAATTGGAGCAGGTGATTCGTTCTACGGGTTTTTATAAAAATAAGGCCAAAAATCTCATCGGGTGCGGACGAGTGCTAGTGGAAAAATTTGGGGGTCAGGTGCCGGGAAATCTTGAAGATCTCACGACCTTGCCTGGGGTAGGTCGAAAAACAGCCAATGTGATCCTGGGGAGTTATTTTGGAAAACCCGCCATTGTGGTGGATACGCACGTGAAACGGGTTTCCCAAAGACTGGGACTGACGCAGAGTCAGGATCCTACACAGATTGAGTACGATTTACAGAACCTGCTCCCCCCGACTCAGTGGACGAAGGGGGCGCAACGCATATTGTTGCATGGTCGGTATGTGTGTCTGGCAAGATCGCCTCGTTGTGAGCGATGTGCAATTTATAAAGATTGTGATTGGGAAGGAAAGCGAGCTCAGGTATGAAAAGCATGACCGGGTTTGGAAAACGGGAATCATTAATCAAGCAATCGATGGTTGGGGTCGAGGTGCGTTCCGTGAATCATCGGTTCTGTGAAATCCTGGTTCGTCTGCCACGGGTCCTCTCAGAAATGGAATTGTCGCTCAAGGAACTCGTCAAGGGTGTGTGCGATCGAGGGAGAGTGGAACTGTCTGTAACCCTCAATGGCGGGGTCAGTACGAAACAGGTGCGGCTAGATCGGACGGTGGCCAAGCGATACGTAGAGGCTTTGCGAGAATTACAGAAAACATTTAAGTTAAGTGGGACGGTTGATGTGAATGTTCTGGCAGGGTTTCGCGATATTTTTTCCACGAATGAAGAGAGCGTCCTGGAAAAGGAAATCCCCAAGGCCGTCATGAAATTGACCCGCCAAGCCCTTGCCGATCTTGAGAAAATGAGGAAAAAGGAAGGGGCGGCCCTTCAGAAAGATTTTCAACAGCGTCTGAGTCAATTAGAAGACCGTCTCCAGAAAGTGCAAAAACGAATTCCGGTAGCTATCCAATCACATGGAGAACGGCTCAAGGTGCGTGTCGAAAAATTATTGGGTGGAGAATTGCCAAATCCAGACCGGGTGGCTCAGGAAATCGTCATGTTTGCCGAACGGTCGGATGTGACTGAAGAATTAATCAGGCTACAAAGCCATATCGGGCAGTTTCGAGCGGCCTTGAAAGTCAGGCAATCGGTAGGAAAGCGTCTGGATTTCTTGCTCCAGGAAATGGGGCGAGAAGTGAATACTATCGGGTCGAAAGCGAATGATGCGGGAATTTCTGAGCAGGTCGTGGAATTGAAAAGTGATCTGGAAAAAATCCGGGAACAGGTCCAAAATATCGAATAGCAAAACCCGGGATAGTCGAGGATATTGATAGGCAATGGTGAAGGGGAAACGCTTATTATTCGTCGTTTCGGGCCCATCAGGCGTGGGGAAGTCCACCCTTTGCAGAAACATGCTTGCTTTGCTGCCTGGTCTTCGGTTATCCGTCTCCTGTACGACCCGAAGTCCTCGGACAGGGGAAACGGATGGGAAAGAGTATCGATTCATCACCAAAGAGGATTTTTGGAATAGAATCAACCAAGGAAAATTCGTGGAATGGGCGGAAGTTTATGGTCAAATGTATGGAACCCCCTGGAGTGAATTGGAGACGGGACCCGATTCTCAAACCGATCTTTTGTTGGACATTGATGTGCAAGGTGCACGGCAAGTGATGAAAACGCGGTCTCATGCGGTAACGATCTTCATCCTCCCTCCTTCGTTAGAGGTCCTCAAACATCGTTTGATGCAGAGAGGAACGGATTCGGCTGAAGAGCAGGCCAAACGGTTCCAACGATCTCAAGATGAGATGCGCCACTACACTGAATATCAATACACGATAAGGAATGAAACGATCGAACAAGCCATAAACGAATTGCGGGCCGTTATCCTGGCCGAACGGGTGAAAACCCACCATATGGATGAGAGCCTGGTGTTTCAATGACAGCTGCAAACGGTCTGGGGTTCGTGTACACTACTTCCAACCCCGATCTTTGCGAAATTAAAAACTTGAAAGGAATGAGGTTGTCGTATGGATGCTTTATCGTTATTGCCTGAACATAATCAGAAGGATTTTGATTCCCGGTATCGAATCGTACTTATTGCTGCCCAGCGAGCCAAACAAATCGTACAGGCTGGAGAGACATCAGGGACGAGTAAATTTTCCAAGGAGACGTCCATGGCCTTAGAAGAGGTCCTTCAAGGAAACGTGGACTTTCTCATGGGAGAGGAAGCCAAACAGGCTATTCGGGAAGCTAAGCTGGCCAATCAACGACCGATTGACCCCGCGCTCTATGCGCAACCCGATGAAAATGCTCAAGAGATCAAAAAAGAGCTGAGTGTGTATATTGATGACTCCATACAACCGCCGGCTCCTGAGGGTGAACCTGAGGAATAATGCGAGAAGGCAGTAAGACAGAACATGGAGGGGCAAGCTCTCTCCAGGGGAAGCGCATTCTGCTGGCCGTCACGGGAAGTATTGCGGCCTATAAGGCCGTTAGTCTGCTTCGACGGTTCACGCAGCTGGGAGCAAATATTCATGTCATCATGACGGAATCGGCTTCTAAATTTGTGGCACCGCTCACGTTTGAAGTCTTATCCGGTTGTCCGGTGACTCAAGACTTATTTGCCGGTCACGAAGATATGAAGCATTTGTCGTTGACGGAACGGGCAGATCTCCTGGTCGTAGCACCGTGTACCGCCAATACGCTGGCGAAGTTAGCCCTGGGTTTGGCTGATAATGTATTGGGAACGCTGGCGTTGACGGTCAAATGTCCCGTGGTCATCTGTCCGGCCATGGATGGGGAAATGTGGGAACATGCTGCCGTGCAATCTCATGCCCAGACATTACGTGAACGAGGGGTGATGATCGTAGAGCCTGAGACGGGAGCCCTGGCTTCCGGGCAGTGGGGACAGGGGCGCTTGGCAGAGGAAGAAAAGATCATGGGCTCAGTCTATCAGTTGGTTCAGGGTCAGCAAGACTGGAAGAATGAGCGGATTCTCATTTCCGCGGGACCCACTCGAGAGCATCTTGATCCTGCCAGGTTTATTTCCAATGGGTCTTCGGGAAAAATGGGATATGCCTTGGCCGAAGCGGCGGTGTCAAAAGGCGCTGAAGTCGTGCTTGTGACTGGGCCAACGCACATTCCCATGCCAAGGGGTGTCACGGTTGTGTCCGTGACGACCGCTGATGAAATGCTCCAAGCCCTTCAGGCTCGGTTTGATTGGGCTGGAACGTTAATCATGACCGCTGCGGTCGGAGATTTTCGGCCAAAACAACCCTCCTCGCACAAACTAAAAAAAGACCAATGGGAGGAAAATGTCCTTTCGTTAGAACGGACCCCCGACATTCTGTTAGCTTTATCGGCTCAGCGGACTCATCAACGGATGATCGGTTTTGCAGCCGAAACAGACAATCTTTTGGAACATGGTCAAGCCAAACTACGTCAAAAACATCTTGACATGATCGTGGTAAATAAGATCGGGGGAGAAGACTCGGCCTTTAATAACGAGACGAATGAGGTCTATGTTCTCACTCCGGAGGCCTCCCCGGAATTTTACCCTCGAAGTCCAAAGCGGCAATTGGCTGAAGACCTTTTGACGCGTATGAGTGCCTTGCCAAGGCCTTCTTCACCGAAAAAACCTGCCTCGCTTCGTCCCTCATCATTCTGACAAGAAAAGCCATGGGGTCTTAAGAGGAATAGGTCCTGAGAAGGATCTATCTTCTTGTGAACAGACTCCTTAGGTATTCACGAAACGCATTTTTGTTGGGGACGTAGGATATGGGGAGGGCTCTGAATCGGTGGAAACGAAAACACTCAAGACATTGGCGCATTGTTCCGATAAATATGTCTATGGAAGGTGTGCTCATGAATACGATATTCTTTGGATGGCTCGCTTCCATGATTGTTCTGGTCTGTCGAAATACCTAATTCCTTATCCTCTCTTCCCATTTCTGAGATCCAAAGGAAACTATCACTATCCATGTGGTGATAATTAGGGCTGTAAGGTCTCTCGAAGCACTCGTCCTAAATCCTTAATCAGCAGAGGTTTCAGGAGAAAAGACCTGATCCCAAGGGCTTTGGCCTTTTCCTGGGTTATGGTGTGACTGAAGCCGGTACAAAGAATGATCGGGATATCCGGCCGTATTTCTAGCAACTTGCGCGCTAAGGCCTCTCCGGTGAGGTTTGGCATGGTTTGGTCGGTGATGACCGCATCGAAACGGAAAGGATCCGAGCGAAACGCTTCTAAGGCTTCTACGCTACTCGTGCGGACCATGACGCCATATCCTAATCCTTCCAGGGCTTCACGTCCCAATCTTGCAAGGGGTTCTTCGTCTTCGACGTAGAGAATATATCCACGGCCCATCAATAATTCCTGGTCGAGCTCTTGTTCGGGCTGAAGAATTCCCATACATTCCATTTCCGGTAGATAAATCGTAAAGATTGTGCCTTTCATGAGTTCGCTTTTGACGGTGATGGCTCCACCATGACTGGAGACAATGCCGTGAACGACTGCTAACCCCATTCCGGTTCCTTCCCCGATACCTTTGGTCGTGAAGAAGGGATTGAAGATGTGCTGGATGGTTTCAGCGGACATACCCCTTCCAGAATCTCCAACCCGTAAGCGAAGATAGCTTCCCGGCTTGAGCTCCGGGACTTCGGTGAGACCGGACTCTTCAATCTGCACGGTGTCCACAAATAGTTCCAGAACCCCTCCTGTTTCCCGCATGGCATGTTCTGCATTGGCGCAGAGGTTCATGATGACCTGATGGATTTGAATCGGGTTGCCCAGAATAAGAGTAGGAGTCTCTTGAACATGGGATTGGATGTCGATAGTGGTGGGAAGGGTCGCACGAAGCAATTTCATGATTTCCTTGATCACCACTTGAATGTCGAGCGGTTGACGCTCTTGTTCGGATTGACGACTAAACGTCAAGATTTGTTGAATTAGCTCTTTCCCACGCTGGCTGGCGATTAAAATCTCTTCAAGATTGCGGAGGACCTGCTTTTTGCCACGGGTGCTGATCTTGGCCAGTTCCGTATACCCCATGATGGCCATCAAAATATTATTGAAATCATGGGCGATCCCTGCAGCGAGGCTTCCGATGGCTTCCATTTTTTGGGTTTGGCGTAGTTGGTTTTCGAGGTGTTTCAATTCAGTCATATCGGTGTTGGTGCCAAACCATCTGATGATCTGACCCTCTTCATTGAGGATTGGCAACGCCCTCCCTAGATGCCAACGATAGGCCTGGTCGGCGTTTCTTAGCAGCCGGAATTCCACTTCATAGGGTTGCCCTGTGTCTCGGGCTTTAGCCCACCGGTTCAAGCATTCAGGTAAATCGTCTGGGTGAAGAACCTCCTGCCATCGTTGCCCGAGGATTTCCTCACTGGTTCGACCGAAATAGTCGGTAACCCGCTTATTCACATAATCAAGCGAGCCATCTGGGAGGGCGGTCCAGACCTGCTGAGGAATGGCTTCACTCAACTGACGGAAGCGCTCTTCACTGTGCTCTAGTGCTTGCTCGGCCGATTGCCTTTCGGTGATATCTCGAAATGTGACGACCGCTCCGATTGCTTTTCCATCTTTAAGGATGGGAGTACTGGTGTATTCAACCGGAAAACAGGAACCGTCCTTGCGCCATAGGACTTCGTTTTTCATGTGATGAACCAAGCCATCATGAAAAGAGGCATACATGGGGCATTCTTCCTGGGGGTAAGGGGATCCATCGGATTTGGTGTGGTGAATGGCAGCATGCATGAGAACCCCTTGCAATTCGTTCACCGAGTACCCGAGCATTCTGGCACCAGCGGGGTTGACGAAGGTGGTATGACCCTCAAGGTCCAGGCCGTAAATCCCGTCTCCGACCGAAGTCAAGAGAAGTTCGTTTTGATGGGCCAGTCGGGCGGTTTCCTGGTCTTGGTGTAATCGATCGGTAATGTCTTCGGAGATGCCCAACAGATACTGTGGTTGGCCCTTTTCGTCGAGCAGGGGAATTTTTTTTGTATGAAGGGATCGGGCCCCTTGAGCCTTCGTGTGGATGATTTCTTCCGGGATATCGACAACCTGTTTTTCCGAAAGGACTTCGCGATCTTTGGCGGTATAGAAATCCGCTTCTGAATCTGGGAAAAAATCGTAATCGGTCTTTCCGATCATCGTTTCCCGTGAATATCCGATGAGCTCTTCGCCGGCTTTATTAAAGGTGAGGAACCGCAGGTCTTTGGCGTCCTTCACGAAAATCATATGGGGAATATTTTCGACGATAGACGTAAAGAATAATTGGCTTTCTCTCAGTCGTTTTTCATCTTCTTTTTTTTCGGTGATATCCTGGACGGTCCCTACCATACGATACGGTTTTCCATTGCGATCTATCAGAGCCTGTCCTTTGCAATTAATCCAGCGTGTTTCTCCCGAGGGCCTCAAAATTCGATGGTCAATATCAAAGGGCATTCCCTGCTCCAGCGCCTGTCGGAGGGCTTCCCCAACATAGTGACGATCATCAGGGTGGACTAACTGTGACAGGATTTCAAACGATTCACCTGAGGGGTTGCGGTCCAATCCGAACATCGGGATCATCTCATCTGACCAAACCAGTTGATTGGTTTGAACGTCCCAGTCCCAAATACCCATGTGGCCTGCCTGTAAGGCCAGTCGGAGGCGTTGCTCGCTTTCCGAGAGTAAAGCTTGTGCGCGTTGATGCTCTATTTGACGTTTCGCTTCGCTGGACGTTAGCGCTTCGGCGGTCTCGTGTGCTTGGATGCGGAGGTCTTCCACCGCGATGGCACGTTGAAGAATGGCTTTTAATTCACGACGATCGTAAGGTTTCGTCAGGTGTGCAAAGGCATTGTTTTCCAATGTCTGAATTTTCTCGTCGTGTTCTCCATGTGCCGTTAGGATAATGACCGGTAAGGCCGCATCCATGACCTGAATTTGTTGAAGAACCGATAACCCGTCGATGTCGGGAAGACCTAAGTCAAGAATTACCGAGCGATAGGTGTGGGGGGAATGAATGCGACGAAGTGCCTCATTTCCGGTTTCCACCGTATCGACCCGGAATCCTTCACTTTCCAAAAAATCCTGAAGAGCGAGGCAAATGTCTAACTCATCGTCAACGACGAGGATGGCAGGAGTGTCGAGTAGAGGCATGGATGTATTGCCTGCTTCAATGATGAATTCCGCATGATCACATAAATTTCAAAAATTCACCATATTGACCAAAAGGCAAGGGTATGGGGACTTTTGTCCCTATTGTGAACAGTTTGATGCACAGGAGGTGAAGAAAATCATTCGGCCTGACAGGGGTGTACGTAAGAAAAGGGCATGAAGATGTTTTCATAGTGCAGGCTCCTTTGCCGGGAGAAATTTTCCTCGTCTTTGGAAGAGTCCGATGTGATAAGCCGTGAATAGAGTCAAGGTGCTGTGTTTGTCTTCAATTTCTTAAGGTGAGTCATGGTTGTGCCAAGAGAAGCGAACTAAGCTAGCGCCCAATCGGATTTTCTATCCTGAACAGCTATTTGCTAAAATTTTTATACACCAGAATTGGCCGTCCTTGTGGGGCAAACCTCCTCAGTGGATAGAAGGAAACCGCAGTGAGTGTGAAGTAGGACATCATGGAAGTTGACCATTATCAACAGATGACGATAATGACCAAAGGAGGGTTTTCCTGGTATGGCCATCGATCCTACGCCCATGCGGAATGAAGAATTCACCAAAAACGCGATGGAAGCGGCGATTCGGATCGGGATTGTGGTCCTGTGGGTAGGGTGGTGTTTTCAAATTCTGCGTCCCTTCGTCATTCCCATCATCTGGGGAATGATCATTGCCGTGGCCATCCACCCGGTCTACGGATATTTTCAGGGTCTTTTAAAAGGCTCTTCACGCTTGGCGGCGTTCCTGGTCACGGTTGGCCTGTTGGTGCTTCTCGTGTGGCCGGCCATCTTACTCGGTGGCCTGTTGGTGGAAAATGCGGAAATGGTGGTGAACCATGTTCGCCAGGGAACGTTGAAGGTGCCGCCACCCCCGCAGGGTCTGGAAACCTGGCCGCTCATCGGCGAGCCTTTAGCCAAATTCTGGAATTTGGCTTCGGAAAATATTGAAGAAGCCCTTGTGCAATTGGAACCGCAAATCATGATGGTAGCGAAGTGGCTCTTGTCCTTAGTCACGGGGACGGGAATCGCTATTTTGCAATTTATCGTGGCCGTGATCATTGCAGGGTTTCTTCTAGGATATTCTTCCTCCGGGTATGTCTTGGCTCAGAATATTGCCAGGAGACTGGCAGGAGAACGGGGAGCGGAACTGGCGAATCTGGCTGAGGCAACCGTGCGAAGTGTGGCACGGGGGGTCTTGGGGGTTGCACTGATTCAGGCAACCTTGGCCGGGCTGGGATTTTATGTTGCCGAAATCCCGGCCGCGGGGTTTTGGGCGTTTTTATGCTTGATCCTTGGGGTTGTTCAGATCGGAGTCTTTCCGATCATGATTCCGGTCGTGATTTATGTGTTCTCAACTTATGCCACGACAACAGCGGTCTTGTTTTTGATCTGGACCGTGTTCGTGAGTTTGATTGATAATGTCCTCAAACCGATTTTTCTTGGACGTGGACTGGATGCACCCATGGTGGTGATCTTTATGGGGGCCATTGGAGGCATGCTCCTGTCAGGAATCATCGGGCTATTCATCGGAGCTGTGGTCTTGACCTTAGGGTATAAGTTATTCCTGGCATGGCTGGATGTCGAGCAATCAGCCAAGACAGGGCAGACGGAAGCTTTGTAGAGAACACAACGCCTTAAAAGATGAAACTCTTTGGACAAGATCGAATTGATGGATAATCCTCCCTTTTAACGATTGAGATCGTTTCGAACTTAAGGCAGGCCACTCGGAACCTGCTTGAACACCAGACAGGGAAGACTAGAGAAAAGAAGAACTCTTTTTTTTCAGACTCCGCTGTTCAAGACCTCGGAGTCTCGTGTTGAGCCCGATGTTGGGACGATATCATGTTGTCGCGTACCTTACCGGTGATTCATCGCTGGAAGAGGGCCAATGCCAGGTAGTTTTTACTTTTCTCTAACAGCGGTGCCTTGGACTATGGTGCAGCGCTCTCCCACGATAATGTAGGACATGCCTCTGGTATCAGATGTGACTTGAACGAGAGCGGTCGCTCCTGGTTGCTTAGACAGGGCATCTCTTAAAGCTTCCTGTGTTGAGTTGAAACCCGTCAGGGGAATAAGCCCAAGCAAATAATATGCGCAATCTTCACCTTCGACCTGCCCTAGGGTCTGGTAGCTTCCGGGGTTGAGGGGTTTAGTAGAGGGAGCCACGCCACCTCCTATTTGGGCACATGCTGATACCAAGAGTACGAGGAGGAGCCCGATGAGTAAAAAAAGGTAACGTGATCTTTCCATCCTTGGATCTCCTTTATCGGTGATGCGTCAATGAGGTAAAGGCACGGGGACTAAAAAGGTGTACCCTAGTTTTTGGAATAAATCAATATCCATAATGCTACAAATGAGTCAGAAAGTTTTGACTGATGAGGGTATTTGATGAAAAATGGCGGTCTACCTTTTATCTTAAGGAATAAAAGGATATTGAAAAAGATTTTCCGGGAGAAGCATCAGGCTAGGTGACGTGTTTTCCAAATTGCTTCTGCTCGATTTTGATATGGATAAGTACGGCGCTAATGCCGGAAGAAGAGGTTCAATCCGTAGTTTATTCTCATGGTTAGGTATCGATTGGATGATTGACCCTTCAGGGACTTCTTTGATATTTTTTAGGTCAATTACATAGGCCCTTTACGTCCCATTACCCTTCCCCCAAAGGGCGGTAGACACCTTTCCCTGTGATCATAATGTTTTGGCTTTTGTACGCTGGGTTCTTGGGTCACTGTGCAAAGAGGTCGGAAGGAGATTAATCATCTTGAAATTCCCTCTCGCTTTTGTATCCATTTTGTCCCTTTTCATGGTCTTTTCCCCCCAAACCTTTGCCGAGGTTGGAGAGGTGAACTACATTTCTGATGTCTTGAGTGTGCCTGTGCGTAGTGGCCCTTCCCCAGGTCATCGGGTTGTTCATCGAGGCTTACAGAGTGGGACTCGCCTGACCATTCTCACCACTGATGAAGAAGCCGGTTTCACGCAAATTCGAACGGATGGGGGGACGGAAGGGTGGGTGAGATCACAGTATTTGGTAAAAACACCCATCGCGAAAGCCAGATTGGCTGCGGCCCAGGCTCGACTCCAAAAGCTTCAAGCTGAAATGAGTAAAGAAAAAAAGACGCATGCGGACATTCAAGCTGAGTATAAGGAAGTCCAAGCCAATAATCAGAAACTGAACTCCCGAGCGCAAGCCTTGGAGAAAGAGCTGGAGGAAATTAAGCGAATTTCGGCCAATGCTCTGACTCAGCATGAAAGAATTATGACACTGACCGAACAGAATAAACGTTTACTTGATCAGGTAGATGAGTTATCGGAAACGGTCCGTCGACAAGAAGAAAATATCCAACGTGAATGGCTTCTGATCGGTGGATCTCTCGTCATCATCGGTCTGTTACTAGGTGTGTGGATCAAAGCACGACCCCGAAAAACCACCACGTATACTCCCCGGTATAATTAAATCCTGGCCCAATTTGGGTGGGTGAACGGTGTTTGAGACGAATGTCTAACCTGCTTCTTGGAAAAGAGGGGGTTGAGGCTCAGTAGGTTCCCCGATTCTTTTCTTGCCTTTCCTGCGTTTCATTCATTCTATGAATGAGAAAGATCCCTTTCACCATTCTGAGGCAAATCTCACTAAAGAATAGGGGGGGTAAGGAGTAAACCGCTAGAAGCGGTCTGCCGATATTTAAATAGGAGATGGAGGAAACACTCTTCTCACTCTGCATTTTCATATGGTCCGTGGCTTCGTTCCTTCCCACCTACCCAGTGTTAATCTCCATTCTTTTGAGGAATTGTTTTATGCCCCAAGATTGAGGACAGAATTGGGCCAGGTGTTTCTGCCTTTGCCAACAAGACTCCAAAAGATTTGTGGCTTAAAGTAAGTTGCGTATTCCCGTGAAAAAAAGGGAGGGCCATTCCCCGTTCGGTCAAACCTCAATAATTTCGATGTGTTTAACAAAGTTTAAAGGCATAACGATATAAATAAACGAATCATGACTCAAATCAACATATCCAATAAGACGAGCTCCGGAAAGGGTTCCCAGGAATATGGCCTGCTTCCTCAGGTGCTTGGGCGTATAAAAAATCGATAAAAACGCCTGATTTTCCTGTTGAGTGTACTATGATCCTTGGCGGGACCGTTGGATGGACTTACTATGAATTCTCACAACGTGAGACCGTTTTGGGGTTTTAAATGCCTGCCGGCACAACCCGATGAAAATGGTTAAAACGTAGTCAAAAATCAAAAAAGCATAGGGGCAATTTGTTAAAGGTCTGAAGAAATTTGATTATGGATGATCGTAAGATTCTCAATTGTATAATCGCTGGAGAGGGACCGCTTCCCATCCAATGCGGTGAAATTTTATTAAATAATGGCCATTCCATTTGCGCCATTATTTCCCAGGATCCTTCCTTAGTTGATTGGGCCAAAGATAAGAATATTCCGTGGGTGATACCTAGGACGGAACCTTTGAGTTCTGAGACAACTCTTTCAACCGAAAACACGTATTCTCAAGCACGTATGGATCTCGTTAATTTCGTGCGGAAATTTTCATTTGATTACCTGTTTTGTATCGTCAACTACCACACTCTTCCCAAAGAACTATTCCAATGCCCCAAGGAAATGATAATCAATTACCATGATGCCTTATTGCCTAAATACGGTGGCTTTTATGTGACTTCTTGGGCACTCATCAACAAGGAAAAGACACATGGAGTTGATTGGCATGAAATGAATGAGATTACTGACGGTGGAGATAAACTCATAGAGTATCCGATCCAAGTAAGTGAAGAAGAAACCGCCTATTCTCTGAATGTCAAATGTTATGACGCTGCAATCCAATCCTTCAATATCCTCCTAGAAGACCTGGCTTTTCAAAGGGCAGTCAAAAAAAAGCAGAACCTAAAAGAACGAACTTTTTACTCTTTGTACCAAAGGCCTGAGGCCGGGGGTGTCCTATGCTGGAAACAGAATGCAGAGGATATCCATGCCTTAATAAGGGCGTTAAGTTTTGAACATTCCTCCAACCCGGTTGGTTTGCCCCTTTGTTATGTAGGTGGCGAATTCCTCATCGTGAACAAGCTGAAAAATCTAAAGTTACGTTCCAACGAGCTTCCAGGGACCATAACGGAGATTGCTCAAAATTATATCCGCGTAGCTACGGGAAACCATCTGGTAGAAATTCGAGGGTTTTCGACCATTTATGGGCAACCTGTATCTATTTCTCGGGTAGTCGATAAATTCGAACTTTATGAGGGATATCAACTTCCGGAATTAGACTCTTCAACTTTAAAAAGAATTTCCAGATTAACTTCATCGTTTGCTGAACATGAGGTCTATTGGGTTAAGCGATTACAGGATATCCAGCCTATTGGGATTCCTCTCGTTGACGATTCAAAAACAGACGTGAATGTGCAAGAACAAGCCTTGATGGCATTGGACCTTCCCGAGTTGGTCATTTCCGCCATCAAGCGAAGCCCTCACCCTGATCGCCAACTTGTTTTTATGATGGCTTCCTTTGGTGCGTATCTGTCGAGAAATGCGGAGCTTTTTCAATTTGATATAGGGTTTATGAATTTAGTTTTAAAAGAATGTATAGGCCTAGAGAGTCTTTTTGAGCAAGTCATGCCTTTTAGATTCGAAATTGACTCCACTCAGACGCATGCCCAATTGGCCCTCCGTGTGCGAAAACAATTGCACCTCGTAAACGAAACTCCTTTATACCCAAAACATATTTTCTCCAGATTTGCAGTATTGCGATTACGTCAGAGTGAACAGCGTTTTCCGGTCATGATCCAAGCCGTTGGAACGATCGGAGAATGTACGAGTCATTCTCAATCCCTGTTGACCTTAGTTGTTCCAGAGGATTTGAGAGATTGCCAATGGAAATATAATTCTCAAGTCCTTAGCGAAGATTTTATCGCTGAGTTTGCGAGTCAGTTCAATCACTTTATTCTCGGAATCGTCTCAGAGATACATGCCCCTATTTCCAAGCTTCCAGTACTGAGTAGGGAAGTAAGAAATAAAATTTTATTGGAATTTAATGATGCCAATCTGGATTTCCCGTCATATGCCAATCTGCACGAATTATTCGAAAAGCAGGTAGAACGATCACCTTTGAAGATAGCGCTTGTTTGCGAAGAGCAAAAACTGACGTATCACGAACTCAATCGAAAAGCGAATCAGATCGCCCATTATCTGGAACATTTTGACTTAGGTTCAGAGCGGCTTGTGGGGGTATGCCTGGATCGTTCCTTTGAAATGGTCGCCGTTCTTTTAGGTATTCTAAAGGCCAATGCTGCATACATTCCTCTGGATCCTGAGTATCCCAAAGAACGGATAAAATTCATGATCGAGGACTCTCAATGCTCGCTCATTCTGACGCAGAATGATTGTATCGAGAATATTCCCCAGCAGGATGCCATCATCGTGAATCTTGATTCGGTCTGGAGCCTCATTGAGAAAGAGGATTTCCAGAACCCCGATTGGCGGGGGACTTTAGATTCTCCGGCTTATTTGATCTATACATCCGGGACCACCGGAAAGCCAAAGGGGGTATTGATTCCTCATCGAGCCATCTGCAATCACATGTTGTGGATCCAGAATCAATTCGCATTCGGCGAAAATGAACGAATTCTTCAAAAAACTCCATTTAGCTTCGATGCTTCAGTCTGGGAGTTCTATGCTCCACTTTTGGTCGGGGGGCAATTAATTGTTGCGCGTCCGGGTGGGCATAAAGAGATAGCATATTTAATTGAAACCATCATTGAACAGCACATTACGATCATCCAAGTGGTCCCTTCTATTCTCCAACTGCTCGTTGAGAATTCAAGGTTTACGGACTGCAAAAGCCTGCGAATAGTGTTTTGTGGAGGGGAACCACTTTCGAGGGATCTGTGTCGACGGTTTTACTCTCTTTTGGATGCCGATCTTTGTAATCTTTATGGGCCCACCGAAACTTGTATTGATGCCACCTTTTGGGTATGTCCTCGCGATCCCGAAAAGGTGTTAATTGGTCGCCCCATTGCCAATGCGCAAATTTATCTTTTAGACAGATCTCTTCAACCAGTTCCCGTTGGTGCGCCGGGCGAATTGCATATTGGAGGAGATGGTCTCGCTTGTGGCTATCATAATCGACCTCAACTAACTAAAGAAAAATTTATCCCCAATCCCTTTTCTTCCGATTCAAATGCTCGTCTGTACAAGACTGGTGATCTTGCACGTTTTCTTTCGGATGGCACCTTAGAACTTTTAGGGAGGTTGGACAACCAAGTAAAAGTTCGAGGAATGCGTATTGAGTTGGGGGAAATTGAATCCATACTTCTCGAACACCCGGATGTGACGGCAAATGTCGTTCTTTGCCGGGAAGAATATCCCACGGGAAAAATGATCGTCGCCTATATGATCTGGCGTCAGTCTGAATGTGACAAGTCGGCTGCTATCAAGTCTCTCCAAAAGTTTTTGCGAGACCGTTTGCCAGACTACATGATTCCGGAATTTTTCATTTTCTTGGATAATTTTCCTCTGACCCCTAATGGCAAAATCAATAGGCGAGCTTTACCTGCTCCCGAATCCGGATCGCGTCTTAAAAATGCCAAAGTTTTAGCCCCTCAGTCACCACTGGAATACTCTATTTTAATGGTATGGCGTGAAATTCTTGGGGTGGAACAACTAGGAATTGACGACAACTTTTTCTCGAGCGGAGGCCATTCTCTCTTGGCCATTCGATTAATCGCAAGGTTACAAGATCAAGGTGGATATTATCTAACATTAAAGCAATTCCTGGATCATCCTACAGTGGCTGGATTGGCAACTGTATTGAGGAATGCGGTTGAGGATCGAAGGTCTTCCGCTGCTGTGCGGCTTGAACAAATCGATCGGACTCGCCCCATTCCTCTGTCCTATAGCCAAGAACGCCTGTGGTTTCTCCAGCAACTGGATCCGGACTCTCACGCCTATGTGATACCTTTGGCTGTGCGCTTGACGGGTGCACTCGATGTGGCGGCCTTGGAACAAAGTCTGAACGTCCTCATTGCCCGCCATGAAATTCTCCGGACCCAGTTCATTCAGATAGACGGGAAACCTCAGCAGACTATCATTCCTCCTTTTTCTCTCCCCTTGTCAGTGATCGACCTCCAATCCGAGACCTCTGTCGACCCTGAAAAGATTTATCGGGGAATGATGGAAGAAAATGTGACGCGTCCCTTCAACCTAGCGCAAGATCCCCTCCTCCGTGCGGCCGTCTACCGCCTGGCCCCGGACCAGCATGTGTTTGCTCTGACTTTTCACCATATTGTGGTTGATGCCGGATCCCTAGACATCTTTTGCCAGGAATTGGCGCACCTTTATCAGGTCGCCAAAACGAACCGACCTTCATCACTTTCCCCCTTATCCATTCAATATGCGGATTTTGCCGTATGGCAGCGAAAATATTATACGCCCGAATATTTGGAGATGTTATTTGTTTATTGGAAATCGCAACTTGCCGATGCGCCCCCTTACCTTTCCCTTCCGACCGATAGGCCTCGGCCTGCATTACAGACCTATAGCGGAGCGAATGTTCATCGGGCTCTGTCGCGGGCATTGATTCAGGACGTCACCCACTTTGCCCGATCCGAAGGGGTGACGGTGTTCATGACATTTCTGGCCGTCTTTCAGCTCCTGCTCTCGCGACATTCTGGGGAAAAGGACATTGTGGTGGGTGCTCCTGCCGCGAATCGTCCACAAGTGGAGTTGGAAAGGGTCATGGGGTTGTTCTTGAATTCCCTGGCCTTACGCACGAGGGTATCGGAAAAACGGACGGTAAGGGAGTTTGTCGGGCAAGTCCGGGATGTGTGTTTGGGAGCCTACGCGCACCAAGATCTTCCTTTTGAGAAACTCGTGCAAGAATTGCAGCCCCACCGGGATCTGAGCCGTACTCCTCTTTTTCAGGTCTTTTTTAATTTGTTGGATGACCCCTTCTCGCAGTTTCAACTCCCAGGTTTGAAATCTGAGTCCGCATGGAATCCGGAAGAGGCTTCTGCCAAATTTGATCTGACGCTGTATGCGTTTCTGCAACCGGATGGTTGGAGTTTGAATTGTTCCTATAATACTGATTTGTTCGATCGGACCACTATCCTCTGGCTGATGGAGCATTTTGAGATGCTCTTGATTCAATTCGTGAATCGTCCTGAAGCTCCATTATCCACACTTTCGGTGTTTGGAAGGACCGGAAAACCTTGCCCAGGTTCATCTCCTGTGCAGATTACTTCCCCCTCAGGTTTTCAGCCCTTCGCACCAGTATCCTCAGAGTTGACCATCGTGCAGCGCTTTGAGGAGCAAGTAGAGCAATATCCTCACTTGGTGGCCGTCAAGCATCATGGCTGGGCCTTGAACTATTCTGAGCTGAATCATCAGGCTAACCATCTGGCTCACACCCTTCTCGCCAGGATCCAAAACCAAGAACGCCCAAGTCCGATCGGAATCTTGTGTGACCCGGGGCCTGCCTTGGTCTCCGCCATCCTGGGGGTCCTCAAAACTGGATGTCCCTATGTCCCGCTCGATCCGCTGCTTCCTGTCAATCGCCTGAAGGCCATCTCAACGGATGCCATGATCCGAACCATCGTGTATACGAAAAAGACTGCCGCTCAAGTTGTTGAACTCTCACAGCAAGTCGACTCTCTTATAAACTTTGACGCAGATGTCTTGGAGAATAATGAGGGTAATCCCGCCCTGGAGATTGCGGCCGATTCTCTGGCCTATATTCTGTACACCTCTGGGACGACGGGGCAGCCTAAGGGGGTCATGCAAAGTCATCGAAACGTCCTGAACCATATTCGTGCCTACACCAATAATGTAAAGATCAGTCCAGGCGATCATCTGACCCTGTTGGCCTCATTTAGCTTCGATGCAGCCGTGATGGATATCTTTGGGGCCCTCTTAAACGGGGCCTGTCTTTGTCCGTTTTCCCTTCATGACGAGAGTATTAATGCCTTGCCTGATTGGCTCATCCACCATGGAATTACGGTATACCATTCGACCCCGACGGTGTTCCGGTATTGGGTCAATCAGATCTCAGCAACCGAGTCCTTTCCCCGAATGCGCTTGGTTATCCTTGGAGGGGAAGAAGCGATGAGCTCCGATCTAGTTGCCTTTCAACAGCAATTTGGGCACGACTGCGTGTTCGTGAACGGGTTTGGGCCCACGGAGTCTACTGTCGCCACGCAATTCTTTGCCAATCATCAGACCTCCCTGTTTGGTCGGAGTATTCCCATTGGTTCTCCGGTGGAGGGCACCGAGGTTGTCTTACTCGACCAGGAGGGGCTTCCGACAGATTTGTTCGGTGAAATCGTTCTGAAAAGCCCCTCTGTGGCATTAGGGTATTGGAAACAACCTGAATTGACCGCGAGAGTGTTTGAGGAGGGGCCTTCAGGTACAAGGATCCGCCACTACCATACCGGTGACTTCGGGCGGTATCGACCGGATGGAACCTTAGAGTTCATTGGGCGTCGGGATAGCCAAGTTAAATTACGAGGTTTTCGCATTGAACTGGCGGAAATAGAGAATACGCTCTTGCGGCACTCCACCGTCAAGGAAGTCGTGGTGCTGGCACGGACTCTGAATTCTGAAGAGGTAAGGCTGGTGGCGTATGTAGTTCTCTTGCCTGGAACCACCTTGATCCCTCACACCTTGAGAACGTTCTTGCAGTCCCACCTTCCCGAATATATGGTTCCTGGATCAATCGTCCAGATTCCTGCCGTTCCCTTGACCCCAAACGGTAAAGTGGATCGAAGGGCCTTATTGCGAATCGAACTTCCCTCTCAACCCATCTCTGAACAATCGCCCCCCCCCCAGACCTCGGTAGAACTTCTCTTGGCAGAGGTGTGGTGTTCTCTTCTGAAATTAGATCATGTGGGGGTTCATGACAATTTCTTCGAACTCGGAGGGCATTCCTTGTTGGCCACCCAGGTGGCTGCACATATTCAGTCCACGATGAGGGTGGTCGTTTCCCTTGGCGATTTTTTTGAATATCCTACGATCGCCCAGTTGGCCAAGATAATCCAGAAATCTCAAACGACATCTGGGGTGCATCCGTTGCCAATTCCTACCATTCGAAAAGGGGAGGTCTTCTTCCCTCTTTCTCTCACTCAAGAACGGTTTTGGTTTCTGGATCAACTTTCCCCGGGTAATACGGCGTATCTTTCGATGGGGGGATTACAAATGACTGGTCCCTTGCATTACTCAGTCCTCGAGCAGAGTTTAAATGCTGTCGTGGAACGCCATGAATCCTTGCGCACGACCTTTTCGGTCAGGGACGAAAGTCCGGTCCAAAGGATTGTTCCGAGGCTCAGGTTGACACTGCTATTGGAAGATTTTCAGCATCTTTCCGGTGAGGTTCAAAGTCGAGCCATTGACCGTCGGGTTCAACAGGAAGTGAAGACTCCTTTTGATTTATCCACGGGTCCACTGATTCGTGCCACGTTACTCCGTCTCAGCTCGGAAGAGCATGTTTTTCTCCTTGTCCTTCATCATATCGTGACGGACGGGTGGTCTAGAGGAATCTTTTATCGGGAGTTGGGCCTTTTTTATAATGCTTTTTTAGAAGGCCGGGCTCCTGCCCTTCCCACTCATAATCCGGTTCAGTATGGGGATTACGCAGTTTGGCAGCGCCAGGGAATGCAGGGAGAACGATTGGATCATGAACTTCGATATTGGAAAACCCGCCTCGATGGACTTTCGGTTTTGGAATTGCCCACCGATCGACCTCGACCTCCCATCCAGACCTTTGAGGGAACTGATCTGTCCTTCATGCTCCCTGACTCTGTGGCCCAGGGATTAAAGAATGTGACCAGCAAAGCGGGGTGCACACTCTTTATGACGCTATTGGCGGCCTTCCAAATCCTGCTGCACCGGTATGCGGGCCAAGAGGACATCGTGGTAGGAATACCCATTGCTGGGAGAATTCAAAAAGAACTGGAGCATTCAATCGGACTTTTTATCAATACCTTGGTTCTTCGGACCAACCTGGAGAAAAACCCCACTTTCCGTGAGGTCTTGAAACAGGTCCGAAATACGACATTGGAAGCGTATGCCCACCAAGTTATTCCCTTTGAACAACTAATCGAAAAACTGAACCCTCGACGAAACCCGAGTTTTCCTCCGATATTTCAAGTCTTGTTCGTGCTAGATAATCTTCCTGAGAGAGAGTTTACGCTCTCTCATTTGAGAGTCAGCCGGTATTTCATGAACCCCGGGACAGCCATGGTTGATTTATCGCTGTCCATGCAAGAAATGAATGGAACCCTCCTGGGAAATATGAGATACAACGTGGACTTGTTCAACCATGAAACAATCGAGCGGATGGTCCACCACTTTGAAATTCTCCTTAAGGGAGTCGTGGATAATCCAGACCGAAATATTCATGATTTGCCATTACTTGCCGAGAGTGAAAGAACGCAAATCCTCGTCGAGTGGAATGCTCACTCCCTGCCTTCTCTTGAGGGAGCGAGTATTCCACATCTCTTCGAGCAACAGGTTGCGCGCACTCCAGCAGCGACCGCTCTGTACTTTGACGAGCAGCACCTTTCATATGAGGCGCTCAATGCAAAGGCCAACCAATTGGCCCGTGTGCTAAGAAGGCAAGGTGTGACCCCTGAGGTACGAGTCGGGCTATACCTTGAACGTGGACCGAAGATGATCATCGGATTATTAGGGATATTGAAAGCCGGTGGCATCTATGTCCCTTTGGCTCCGGAGTATCCTGAAGAGCGCCTCAGATTTATCCTGAATGATGCGGCTATTTCCGTGGTCGTGACCTCAAATATTGCTGAAAGACAACTTCCCCAATCTGAGGGACTTCGTCGGGTTCTTCTTGATACGGATTGGGTGAGTATTTTGTGTGAATCCGAGGCGAATCTCGAGCATGAGATCCAGGGCCAGCATCTTGCGTATATTTTGTATAGTTCAGGCTCAACCGGCTTTCCAAAGGGAGTCATGGTTTCTCATGAGTCTCTGGTCAATTATGTTGAAACTGCCCGTAGGGACTTTTCCTTTTGTGCCGAGGATCGGGTCTTGCAATTTGCCTCGATCGGGTTTGATGTAAGTGCGGAGGAAATTTTTCCTTGCTTATTCAGTGGAGGCACTCTTGTTCTGCGAACCGACTTCATGCTGGATTCCTGGAAAACATTCTGGGATTATTGTCAGACTTGGGGGCTATCTGTCCTGGACCTTCCCACCTCCTTCTGGCAAGAATGGATTACTGGTATGCAAGAGGAGTCTCTGAGCGTTCCCCCATGTTTGCGATTAATGATCATTGGTGGAGAGCAGGCCTGTTTGGAGTATCTGGCTCAGTGGCAGGCGCTGACGGAACGTTCGACACAACTAGTCAATGCATACGGACCAACAGAGACGACTGTGAATGCAACCTATTGGAACTGTGCGGGAGAGGACCTGGAGTATCTATCCATCGGACGTCCAATCGCCAATATGCAAAGTTATATTTTAGATGAATATTTACAACCGGTCCCGATCGGAGTTCCAGGAGAGCTCTTTATCGGTGGCGCAGGTTTGGCTCGGGGATATCTCAACCAACCGGGCATGACGGCTCAAAGGTTCCTTCCCAACCCGTTTGTATCGACACCTTTTTCTCGGTTGTATAAGACGGGTGACCTGGCTCGATATCGATCTGACAGCATGATCGAATTTTTAGGGCGGAGGGATTTTCAAGTTAAAGTTCGAGGTTTCCGAATCGAGCTTGGTGAGATTGAGACTATGCTCAACCAACATCCCCTCGTTCAGGAAGGGGTGGTCGTAGCATGGGAAGAGCGAGTGGGAGAAAAACGTTTGGTGGCCTACTTTGTCTGGAAAGAGGGTAGGGGTTCGACGAACGACATTCGTCATTTTCTTCGCGAGAACCTTCCCGAATACATGGTGCCAGGAGTCATCATGGAGTTGAAGGTTTTCCCGCGTAACACGAGCGGAAAAGTGGATCGCGGGGCGCTACCGCAACCGGACTGGCAAGAGTTGCAGCAAAAGTACATAGCTCCCCAAACTCCCCTTGAGGAACTTTTGACTCAGGTTTGGCAGGAGGTACTCAAGGTGGACCGTGTGGGTATCCAGGATGACTTTTTTGAACTGGGTGGACATTCTCTTTTGGCAACCACGGTCATCACGCGACTTCGAAAAGTGCTGGAAATGGAGATCCCTCTTCGTTTGCTCTTTGATCACCCCTCGATTATGTATATGGCTGAGGCCATCGATGCTTTGCTCGATGGATCTTTAGCTGATCGGCCCAAGGGGTAAAGTAGGGTGCTGAATACCCTTTTGGCAGATGGCCATGGCCAGTGAAGGAACGTGGATTAACTCATAATAACATGACGTTCTTATTTGGTTGATGCAAAATACCCAGTTGGAACTCTTGAAAGAATGAGGACAGGCTCCGTATGGTAATGAAAACGAACGCTCCCGTTTAATAATACCTTAGATAGATTGTCACGACCTTTTTTAATGAAATATCCCCCTTCACACAATTCCCTTGTCTTAGGAATCAATTCCGTTTATCACGAAAGTTCCGCGGCTTTGGTTCAAAATGGGCAAGTTGTGTGTGCCGTGGAAGAAGAACGGCTCACGCGGCGAAAGCATGGGAAATCCGCCACGGTTTCTAACCCGAACGAACTCCCCTGGGAGGCGATTCGGTATTGCTTGAAAGACCTGGACCCTCAGCAGTTGGATGCGGTGGCGTATTCCTTCCAACCCGAGGAACGGGTGGGTATGGTCGGCATCGACCCCTATCCCGTCAGTCAAAAAAACGGGTATGGGACGGAATGGGGAGAAGTCTTGCTGAAGGAACGGGTTCGGGAGATTCCTGCTCTGCTTGCTCGAACATTAGGCGTTCCGGGTTTGGAACAACGGGTGCATTTTATCCCACATCATGTCAGTCATGCGGCGAGTGCGTTTTACTCGGCTCCGTTTTCTGATGCGGCTGTGCTCGTTGTGGATGGAATCGGGGAACGGTCAACGGGCTGGATGGGACAGGGAAACTCAGCTGGTCTGAAGGTGCTTCATGAAATTCCTTATCCGTCTTCCATCGGGTTTTTGTGGGAACGGATCGCAGTCTTTTTGGGGTTTACTGAATATGATGCCGCGAAAGTCATGGGGTTAGCCGCCTTCGGCGACCCTCAACGATTTGACCAGGAAATGAATCGTTTGTTCGGACTTCACCCACCGGAAGTTCGAAATGGCCATGCCCCGTTTTGGATTGAATCGGCTTTGGCCGGATTTCGTCGAGACGATTTGGATGGGCTGGTCTCGTTGTTCGGGGCGGCTCGGCGAGAAGATGAACCACCAGAGACTCCGCGTTTTGCCGATTTGGCAGCGGCCCTTCAAGTCCGTACTGAAGAGGTCATTCTTCGAATGGCTCGAGATCTTCATGAACGGACCCATGCCTCATATCTTGTCTACGCCGGGGGGGTCGCCCTAAATTGTGTGGCGAATGCCCGACTCGAAAAAGAAGGGCCTTTTGATCATTTGTATATTTATGGGGCTGCACATGATGCCGGAACGGCCGTGGGAGCTGCGCTGGAAGTGGCGCATAATTTAACCGACGGAACTTTCAAGATAACAGATCATCCGAGGACTATGGCCATTTCTCCATTTCTTGGCCCGGATTTCGATGATGAGGCGATTGATTATGCACTCCATCAGGCTGGTTTGGCATTTGAAATCATAGACAGTCCCACTGATCGGGGAGCTCAACTACTTGCTGAAGGGCTGATTGTCGGGTGGTTTCAAGGCCGGTTAGAATTCGGTCCCAGGGCTTTGGGCAATCGATCCCTCCTAGCAGATCCCCGTTATGCCAACTCCAGGGTCCAGTTAAATAACCGTGTGAAACATCGTGAGGCCTATAGGCCCTTTGCCGCCTCGGTGTTAGAAGAAGAAGTCCAGAATTGGTTTCAACTTCCCACTGTCCGACCGGGGGCAAAGACATCGAGGAATCTGATGGTGGTAACCTATCCAGTCGTCGACACAAAGGCTGAACAGATTCCAGCGGTACTTCACGAGGATCGGACATGCCGGATCCAAGTGGTCAATAAAGACGAGCATCCACTCTTTCATCGATTGATCTCTCGTTTTTTTGACCGCACCGGCGTTCCTCTTGTCTTAAATACCTCCTTTAATGATCAGGAGCCACTTGTGGCTACACCAGATCATGCCATTTCAACATTTAACCAAACTAAAATTGATGCTCTCTTTTTACACAATCGCCTGGTCCTCAGATAGTCATAGCAAGATGCCTTAACACTGCCAAGGAACGGATGAGGAGGCTGGGTGGTTAGAACGATGAAGATCCGGCTTCCCTCTCTTTCGCCACCCCATGAAAGAGGAAGATCTCCTCTCACCATACTGTTCCAGGTATTACTTTACACTAGAAAGCTCCATGAAGGTCTGGGGAGTGCTTTGTCCTGGATGGGGAATGATAGGCTGGCGGAGAGGGTGGGAATTTGAAGTCGCTGGAGCAGAAGCTTGCTCCAGCTCTCACTAAGGGGCCTGCCCCCTCGTGCCTTCGCTTCGCTTCGGTCACCCCATGAAAGGGGAATACCCCTTTCAGAATCCCCGTTCAAATCCCATTTCCGACTAGAAAGATTGATTAAGGTCTGTTGATGCTCTTTGTTTCTGATGGGCTACGATAGGCTGGCGGTGTGTGTAGTCCGAAGCAAATTTCTCTCCCATGTTATCTAACCCTACCTTGTAAATCCATCAGGTATTTCTGACTTGCTTCCTATCAAGTAGTCACTATCCTCCTATTTCCAATTCCGTCTTTAACAGGGAAAATACAGGGAATTTATTTCGTTTGAGAGGGCGACTTTTTGATCAAAATGGCATAACTCTCAATAAAAATAAGGTGTTTTAGGGAGTTCTTTTTCTCAGCTGCTATTCAAGAACAGGGAATTAACAGGGAATTGGGTGCCTTGAAATTCTATTGTTGGAAAACCTAATGGGATTTCTGGCATTCAAGACAGCTTGGTCAAAACTTGCTCATTAGCTATCTGGTAGAGGCAATTGGTAATTCGCAATGCACAGGAAGAAACAGCTGGGCAGGCTCCACTATTTCCGTTAGATCCAAAGCACTTTGTGTGGCAGTCACATTGTCAGGGGTGGTTTCAGACTCTAAGGGCGGCATGATGAGGAATTCGCCAGGCACAGGTTTCGCGGAACGCTTCACAACCTTCACAAAAAGATTTGAATAATTTTTCAAGTCGTTTTAAAAGAACTTAAAATAAGTGCCTGAATATGAAGTCTCCGTCCCATTTTTTTTTCAAATATTCGGCCACCAACCGACGATGGCAACGGTCAGGTTTGTCCTCACTGCACAGAAGGCAACTCCCATTAATTATTTCTTGGGAAACCGTCGATTCAATATGACGTTCTTCTACTAAACGGAGGAATAGTTGTTCATAAGTTTTCCAATCAATCCTATGGTTTTTATAATCGTCAAGCATTTTCTTCGTCGGGGCTAGATCTAGTATATGTACATAATCCATGCTGCAAATTTCATTAGCAAAAAATTTTAGGTCGTCCCGTTTGGCGAATCCGGACAGTTGAGATACATTGTTTAATCTGACATCTAAAATTCGTTTTGCTCCAGAATTCTTTAGAAGTTCGAAAAATTTCTTGGCAGGCTTTCCCGTAAACCCGATTGTAAAAAGTTCGATTTCAGCCATGGGGAATCGGTTCCTCATAGGAAATATCTTTTCCTCGCTGCCGGTGACGTGCCCCCAGTGATTGATCCATCGTGAATGCAGTTCATGCGCATTTCGGCATAGTCGCCTCTGGCACTGGCGGTTTGTAGCCCAAGGCGCTATGAGGACGCACTTGATTGTAGTGGTGGCGCCACCATTCGATCAGCACTTGGGCTTCCCGTAGGGTATAGAAGATTTCCCCATTCAAGAGTTCATCCCGCAGTTTGCCATTAAAGCTCTCATTATAGCCATTCTCCCAGGGACTGCCTGGTTCGATAAACAAGGTGCCCACTTCCAGCTGTTTGAGCCATTGTCGAACAGCCTTGGCGGTAAATTCTGGTCCGTTGTCCGAACGAATATATTCCGGACGGCCGTGTTGAAGAAATAGCTCAGCCAGCCGATGCAGCACATCATCGGCTCGAAGATGCCGAGCGACCTCAATGGCCAAACATTCTCGTGTATACTCATCGACAACGGTCAGCAAGCGTAACGGACGACCATCATGGGTCCGCAGGGCCACAAAATCATACGCCCAGACATGGTTGCGGTGTTCAGGTCGAAGTCGGACACAGGAATCCTTATTGAGCCACAGCCGTCCCCGTTTGGGTTGTTTCTTCGGCACCTTCAACCCTTCTCTCCGCCAAATGCGTTCGACTCGTTTATGATTGACGTGCCAGCCCTCGGCTCGTACGAGGGCGGTGATGCGTCGATACCCATAGCGGCCGTACTTCCGAGCTAGCCTGACCACTGTTTTAGTTAAGGCTTCTTCATCTTTACGAACCTGAGGTCGGTACCGTTGAGTGGACCGAGGTTGCCCCAGCACCTGGCACGTCCGCCGTTCTGTCACCCTCAATCGTTGCCCAATCGTGTGAACGGCTCGTCGGCGTCGGGTGGGGCTCAAAAGTTTCCCTCGGCCGCTTCCTTCAGGATCAATTTATCGAGAGTCAGATCGGCCACAGCTCGCTTCAAGCGGGCATTCTCCCGCTCCAAGTCTTTGAGGCGTTTGGCCTGATCCAGTTTGAGCCCCCCATACTCCTGCCGCCACCGATAGTAGGTCGGATCGGTGATATTCCACTTCCGGCAAATGTCTTTGACGGTCTGCCCTTGCCCCAACAGGACCTCCGCTTCCCGAAGGTTGTGGATGATTTGTTCAACTGAATACTTTACACGTGCCATGAGACCCTCCTTTAAAATGTGTCTTAGCCTGTAACATAGGCGTCGGAGCCGTTTAAAGGGGGCACGTCATTTTTTTGACACATAGAAACCTGTATACAGGAAACAATTATGAGCTCAAGCCTCCACAAAAGCGAGCCCCCATGGCCCCTCCCGGGTCCAGGTGAGGCGTGCCGAGTTCTGACCTTGCCCGGCTGTCCCTCGTGGTGGGAGTCGTCATCGTGTTCCCTTTCATACACAAGGAGAATTTCTTATGAAGACAGGTACCCAGGATCTTCACGTGGAGTATCGACCGATTGCCTCGCTCCGTCCGGCCAAACGGAATCCGCGGACGCACAGTCCGAAACAGATCCGGCAACTAAAGGAAAGCATTAAAACCTTTGGTTTTATTAATCCCATCTTGGTGGATGCGGAGGGGCGGGTTCTGGCGGGGCATGGGCGCTTGGCAGCCGCCAAAGCGGTGGGGCTTCAACAGGTCCCGACCATTTGCCTAGACCATCTGACCGAGTCGGAACGCCGGGCGTATCTCTTGGCGGATAATAAGCTGGCGGAACTGGCGGGCTGGGATCAGGAGCTCTTAGCCGTGGAACTCCAGGAACTCAGTGTCTTGGAGCTGGATTTCGATCTGACGGTCACGGGGTTTGAGATGGAGGAGATCGAGTTCATCATGGATCAAGCCGGACCTGTCACGCCGGATCCCGCCGCGGATGTGGTCCCGGCGGCCGATGCCGCAGTGCCCCCAAGCAGTCGGGACGGAGATCTCTGGGAGCTCGGGGCCCATCGGCTCTTCTGTGGGGACGCCACACGGGCCGAGGCCTTCACCTTGTTAATGGGCGCGGCCAAGGCGCAGATGGTCTTCGTCGATCCGCCGTACAACGTCCCCATTGTGGGGCATGTCAGTGGGTTGGGGGCGGTGCAGCATGCCAATTTTGCCATGGCGGCCGGGGAGATGTCCGAAGCGGAATTCCTGACGTTTCTTCGCCGGCTCGTGACGCATCTCATCGCACACAGTCACGACGGCGCGATTCATTTCATCTGTATGGATTGGCGGCATCTCTTTGAGCTGCTCACGGTTGTGCGGTCCGTCTATGCCGAGATCAAAAATGTGTGTGTCTGGAAAAAGAGTAATGGCGGCATGGGCACCTTTTATCGGTCACAACATGAGCTGGTGCTGGTAGCCAAGCAGGGGACCGCGGCCCACATTAATAACTTTGAACTGGGGCAGCATGGTCGCTATCGCACCAATGTCTGGGACTATCCCGGCAATAATGCCTTTCACGCTGGACGCGAGGACGAGTTGGGGATGCACCCGACCGTCAAACCGGTCGCGCTGGTCGCCGATGCCATCAAAGATTGTTCGCATCGCGGCGACCTGATTCTAGATTGTTGCGCGGGCAGTGGGACCACCCTGATCGCGGCGGAGCAAACGGGGCGGACGGCTTATGTAATGGAACTCGATCCGCGGTATGTCGACACCATCATACGCCGGTGGCAAACCTACACGGGGCAGGTGGCCAGACACGCCCTCACCGGCCAGACGTTTGCGGCCCGACAGGAGGCATGCAGTGATGGCACGACGGCCTAAAGTGCAGGATCAGCCACCTCCGGAGCAGCCTGAGGCCTATGAAGTGGGGTACAAACACCCGCCGCGGGAGACCCAATTTCAAAAGGGCCAGTCGGGCAATCCCAAGGGACGTCCGAAAGGCACGAAAAATCTGCAGACTGACTTACACGAAGAATTTCAGGAAGACATTCAGATTCATTCAGGCGGTCAAACGACCATCATTTCCAAACAGCGCGCCCTCATCAAACGCCTCATGGAAAAAGCCTTGAAAGGTGGTGAGCGCGCGGCAGAGATTCTCCTGAAGTGGTCTGCGGCTCTGGGGCCTGCTGATGAGGCGCATCAGTTGCCAGCTGATCAGTCGGCCGAAGATGCGGCCATTCTTGAATGGTACCGCACGCAGGGATTTCCTCAAGACTCGAAGAGGTCATCCAAGAAAAAGAAAGGACCATCATCATGATCATTCCCTACACGCCGGGCGTGGTGCGCGACGCGCTCTACCGACAACACTTCTATGCCTTCTTAAGGAAAACATTTCATGAGGTGAACCCCGGGGCGCCGTTTCTCCCCAACTGGCATGTGGAGGTCATTGCAGATCGGCTTGAGCAATGTTTCCTGGGCAACATCAAGCGGTTGATGGTGACCGTCCCTCCGCGCAACCTGAAATCTATTGGGGCCTCCGTGGCCTTTCCGGCCTGGCTGTTGGGGCACGATGCCACCCTTCGAATAATTTGTGCCAGTTATGGTGCCGAGCTAGCAGCCAAATTTGCTCGGGATTGTCGAGCCGTGATGGAGAGTGCCTGGTACCGTCGATTGTTTCCTAGGACGCGGCTTGTGCGACATGCTGAAATGGATCTTGCGACGACTCGGCAAGGGATGCGGTATGCGACGTCGGTGGGCGGGACCCTGACGGGCTTGGGTGGGAGTTTCATTATTTTAGATGATCCACTCAAACCGCAAGATGCTCAATCAAAAGTCCAACGTGATCGGGTGAAGCATTGGTACGACAATACTCTCTTTTCTCGGTTGGATAACAAGGCCGATGATTGCATCATTCTAGTCATGCAACGTCTCCATATGGATGATCTGGTAGCCCATGTTTTAGATCAAGGACCTTGGGAGGTGCTCAATCTTCCGGCCATTGCGGAACGCGATGAGGTCTTTACGCTCCGTGATGGTCGGCAGTTCTTCCGGAAGACGGGTGAGGTGTTGCATCCAGCCCGGGAATCCTTGGACGTCTTGGACAATATTCGTGCGACGATGGGCAGTGCCAATTTTTCGTCGCAATATCAACAACAACCGGTCCCTGAGGCCGGCAATCTCGTCAAGTGTGAATGGTTCGGGCGGTATGATGGGTCCTTGATACCGGGGCATGGCGGAAAGATTGTGCAATCTTGGGATATGGCCGCCAAAGGCACCGAACTCTCAGATTATTCGGTGTGTACGACATGGTGGGTCAAAGACCAACAGGCGTATCTGCTGGATGTCTTTCGGCAACGGCTGGAGTTTCCAGACCTCAAACGTGCCGTGATCGAGCAGGCCAGGGCGTTTCGGGCGCAGGTGCTCCTCATTGAAGATACGGCGGCAGGTACGGCCCTCATTCAAGAATTACGTGCACGATCGCAGGCTGGAGTCCCTCGACCCATTGCCATGCGCCCTGAAGGCGATAAGGTGATGCGCTTGGCGGCGCAAACGCCCCTCATTGAAGCAGGGCAGGTCATCCTTCCGCATAAGGCACCGTGGCTTGAGGAATTTCTGACCGAACTCTTAGCGTTTCCCAGTAGTAGGTATGATGATCAAGTCGATAGTGTGTCGCAATTTTTGAAATGGGCGGGCGACTATTGGCAATGGCAACGTCGGCCAAAGATCACCTATATTCCTCCCTTTTAATCGCGCTGCTTGGGCCGGGAATTGTGGCAGAAAAAGGGGGGGTGATGGCCGAGGGAAGAGGACTTGATTGTTGGTCCTCCGGCAAGCGTACATAGGGACATGGGTGCAATCTCTCCCACAGGGCCTTCGCCTATTGATCTCATGTCTCTGGCCAAGGCATCCACGGCCGCACTCCGAGCGCGGTGGCGGCAGGTTTTTGGTCCTTCGTCTCCGTGCCCCACCAGTCGCGAATTTCTGCTGTACACCTTGGCGTGGCAATTACAAGCGGATCAGCAGGGTGGCTTGTCCTCTCAGGTTTCGCGTCACCTGGCTACCGTGATGAACCAAGCTAGGACCAAGGACCGTTCTCGTCCAGTCCCATCCTCAGCGCGACTACCCGTGGGCACGGTTCTCCTCAAAACCTGGCAAGGCCAAGAATATAGAGTTGAGGTGGTGAAAGGGGGTTTTGCCTTTCAAGGACAGACCTATGTGAGTTTATCAGAGATCGCCCGAGTCATCACGGGGACGCGCTGGAATGGCCCAGCGTTTTTTGGCTTGCGCCGTCCATCATCAACACAGAAGAAAAAGGCCTCAGCCTAATGGAGCCGAAACCTCCGCTCCGGCGGTGTGCGGTCTATACCCGCAAATCCTCAGAAGAAGGGTTGGAGCAAGCCTTTAATTCGCTAGATGCGCAACGGGAGGCTGGCGTGGCCTATATTCAGAGTCAAGCGCAGGAAGGTTGGCAGGTGGTGGAGACGGTTTATGATGACGGTGGCTATTCTGGGGCCGCGCTCGAACGGCCCGCCTTGCAACAGCTACTCACCGATATTCGGGCGCAGCGCATTCAGGTGGTGGTTGTGTATAAAGTGGATCGCCTCACCCGATCGTTAAGCGATTTTGCCAAGTTAATTGACCTGTTTGATCAACATGGCGTGGCCTTTGCCTCGGTCACCCAACAGTTTCAAACGACGACGTCGATGGGACGCTTAGTGCTGAATGTGCTCCTCTCCTTTGCCCAGTTTGAACGAGAAGTCACCGGTGAACGCATCCGCGACAAGATTGCGGCGTCGAAGAAAAAAGGCTGGTGGATGGGTGGGGTCCCGCCTTTAGGCTATGACGTAGAGAATCGACACCTCACTATCAATGAGGCAGAAGCCAACGTCGTGCAACATATTTTCCACAGGTATCTCGCAGTTGGATCAGTGTCATCGCTTGTGCAAGAACTCAGACAGGGTGGCACTCGGACAAAAATCTATCGTAGTCGGGCAGGACGGGTGAGCGGCGGACGTCCCTTTTCTCGTGGGCATCTTTATCATTTGCTCCATAACCGTCTCTATCGGGGTGAGATTGTGCACCGAAACGAGGTCTACCCTGGGAATCATCTCCCGATTATTGATGAGGCGCTGTGGCAGCAAACACAGACCTTACTCAAAGCGAATCGTCAGGCGTGGCACAAGGATACCAAGGTCCGGACGCCATTTCTCTTAAAAGGGAGGCTCTTTGATGCGCATGGCAATCGATTCACTCCCATGCAGGGCCGCAAAGGTTCGCGGACCTATCGATATTATGTTAGCCAAGTGGTCTTACAATTTGGAGAAGCGCATCCCCATGACATTCGTCGGCTTCCTGCTGAATTGTTAGAGCAGGCCGTGACGAATGGGGTGCTACAGGTATTGCAGAAGGATGAGGCCACACGGGCCTGGGCGAGTCAGATAGAGACGCTGAACGAAACCGAGCAGCATGCCGTATGGCGGCAGTGTCTCACGCGAGTTGAGGTGAGTGGCGATCGGCTTCGCATCATCATGAATCCCACAGAAGGGCTCACAGTAGATTCCTCCCAGTCAGAGGCAACAGTCGATGGTGCTATGAGTTCGCCACAGGCTTGTGTGGTGGATGTGCCCTGGGTCATGCTACAGCGTGGGGGACAAATGGAATTTCAGGTGAAGGGTGCGGTGCCTGAAGTTCATAGCCAACCCAATGAAGCATTAGTAAGTGCTTTGGTTCGGGCGTGTCAGTGGAAAGCAGACCTTGTCGCGGGACGAGTTACAACCGTGAAAGCCTTAGCCCATCGGGAAGGTATGGACTCCTGTTATGTGCGACGACTTTTGCGTTTGAGTTATCTCGCCCCTGATTTAATCGAGGCTATTCTCAATGGGTGGCACCCAAAAGAACTCTCGCTGGAACAGTTTCGTCGGCCCATTCCATTGGAGTGGGCTCAGCAACGTAAGTTTTTTGGTTTTTCTCCTTCCTCCTAAGTGGACCTCAGAGAGTGTTGAGGTCGTAAGTTTGGATTCAGACAAGGTCTCTCCGGTCCCTCGCTTTCCATCGCGAAGGGACCGGCAATATTCCTCCAGAGAAAACGACAGGAATAATGGAACAATCACAGGAAGGTGAGTAGCGGAGAGAGGGCTAATTGTGGCGCGAAGAATGTGTAAGTCGCGGAAATGTTAAGAGTATTCCGGCAAAGCAGAGAGAGGCTGATTTTGCTGTTGACTGGCTGGCGGAGAGGGTGGGATTTGAACCCACGGTCCCCAGTAGGGACAACGGTTTTCGAGACCTTTCAAACCCAGAATCTTCTGATTCACCAAACCCACAAAAACAAAGCGAAATTGAAGACAATTCAACAAGTTCGGGTTCCTTGTGGGATTGCGACTAGTTGCGTGGAATTGCGTAGAGTGGCAGGAAAAGGGTTACAGTTTTGGTTACATTTGGCTGGGGGCGAACCCTAATTTGGTTTAGCATTAGCCAAATTAACGACAAAAAGGCTGGGGCTAGTGGACGATTTTAGAACTTTTCGTATAAGAAAACCTGAGCCAGAGTTCTTTAAATTCCTAGCTGCGTGAATAACAAAAAAAGGGCAACTGCTTTTATCAGCGGGCCACAAGTTCGATCCCTGTACGACCCACCATATTTTTCAGGAACTTACATCCTCCCAACCGTCCTTCCAGTAAATTCAACCGAATTGCAATCCTTGAACGTTGAAGGACAATTAGGAATTCGAGACCCACACATTCAATTCCGTTTCTTTAAGTATTTCAGAAACTCGGAATCGGGACTGAGCACCATGGTCGTCCCTTTTGCAAAAGTTTTTTTGTAGGCTTCCATGGATCGGATGAATTCAAAAAACTTCGGGCCTTGTTTGTAAGCGTCCGCATAGGTTTTATAGGCTTTGGCTTCCCCTTCACCGCGAAGCTTCTGAGAGGTTTTATAGGCCTCAGACAAAATAATTTGCTTGTCTTTTTCGGCCTCCGATCGAATTTTTTGGGCTTCTTCCTCTCCCTCCGCACGATATTGTTTAGCTTGCCGTTGTCGCTCAGCTTGCATCCGAGCAAAGATAGCTTTTTCATTTTGTTCGGGGAGGTCGGCTCGTTTAATCCGCACATCGAGGACTTCTAATCCATAAATCGAGGCTTTTTCATTCGCTCGATCTAACACGACCTTCATGATCAATAACCGATTAGCAGAAACAATCTCTGCTAACTCATGTCGGCCAAGCTCGACGCGCAGCTCGGAATAAATGATGTCATCCAACCGTTGCAGGGCGGCTCGCTGTGTCTGAAAGGCTTGATAGACTCGCAAGGGATCCACGATCCGCCATTTGGCGAAATTATCGATCAAGATAGTCTTTTTATCTGAGGTGATGACATCTCTGGCTGGCACGTCATAATCGAGCAGTCGTTTGTCAAAATACGTGACCTCCTGAATGAATGGAATTTTAAACTTCAGCCCCGGCTCCGTGACTGTCCGAACGGGTTTCCCCAATTGCACGACAATCGCCGTTTCTTTTAAATCCACAATGTAGAAGGGAGAAACTCCCAATAGCAGGAGAAGGACGGCAACGACAATAACCCCGATCACGAAGTTTTGTTTACTCATTGTCCTGCCCTCCTATCGGTTCCACCACTGTCTGTTGATCGAGACCGGGAAAAGCGATCAAGGGGAAGATAAGACAAGACATTTCTGCTGATGTTGGAGTCCAAAATTATCAAGTCTGTTTTCGATAACACTTCTTCCATCGTTTCAATATAGACTCGTTTACTGATGACATCTTTCGCCTGTTTATACTCTTTCAGGGTTTTGAGGAAATGGTTCGCTTCGCCTTGGGCCCTTGCAATCCGTGCCTGGGCGAAGCCTTTGGCCTGATTCACATCCTGAGCGGCTTCACCCTTGGCCCTCGGGATAAGATCATTACGATACCCATGTGCTTGATTGATGAGTTTCTCTCGGTCTTCTTTCGCGCTAGCCACGTCTTTAAATGCCGCAGCGACGGCCTCTGGAGGATTGACGTCTTGAAGTTGCACGGTTTGAACTTGCACGCCGGCTTGATATTGATCAAGTATTCCCTGGAGGAGATCTTGAGTGCTCTGCTGGATGGTGGCTTTTCCTGTTGTTAAGGCCTCGTCGATTTTATTCTTTCCGATTACCTCCCGCATCGCAGCCTCAGCCGCGTTATGAATCGTCGTCTCGACATTCGCTACTCGATAAAGATAGTCTCTGGCATTTTGGATCTTATATTGGACAATGAACTCGAGCCAAAGAATGTTCATGTCACCGGTCAGCATAAGCGCTTCCCGGGGAACGGTGCGAGTCCGACCACGTGGATCCGTGCGAAATCCAATCTCAACACGGTGAAGTTTTTCGACCTTCGGTGTTTCTACGGTTTCTAAGATCGGAATTTTAAAGTGGGGGCCTGGCCCCACAGTTCTGGTGATATCTCCAAATCGTTTCACGAGCCCCTGTTGGTCTGGGGCCACAATAAAGACAGACTGCCAAAGTAGCAAAATGGCCAACACAATCCATATGATTGCTTTGAATCCTCGACCAGGCACGAGACGGGTCAACTGTCCTTCAGCTTTTTTAAAAGCTTCCTTGAGTGGATTATCCCCGCTGCGTCCCAAAGGATCTTTCGGTTCCCTTGCCATGCCTGACTCCTTATAGAATAGATCGAAGGGAGTGTTGATTGAGTTCAGAAGATAGGAATTTCACATTAGGCCATTTTTTTTGATAGTTACTATTTTTTAAGCGTCTGATCCTTTTCAGGGTATCGCAGAACAGCCTGAAACGACGTTCCCTTGCCCATCTCGCTTTCAACGGTGATTGTCCCTCCATGCACCTCAACCACGTCTTTCACAATTTTCGTCTCCAGTCCGGGCTTGCCCATTTTTTAAGTAAGCGTGAGCAGAACATCGGCATACCAAGAACAGTTCAGCCCCAGGGCCTCGTCCAGGTCCAGATTTCGTGTCCCTACATCCAGACGAGCCGAATGAATACCGAGCAATTTCCAAGGTAGATGGCCCAGAGTCGGTTCCGACCCTGGGAGGCGCATCACCACGGGCGCGCCACTTACTCCTCGATGGGTGCGGGCATCCGTCAAAAAGTATCCTTTTCCCTCAAATCGCCAACCGAAGGAAGACGCCAGGATGGCATGTCGGGCTATGGGCATGTGGTGCAACGTATCATGAAAGCCCAGCGGAAAGCCCACCACTAACAGCCCACTGCCGACCTCAATCTGATTTACGGGATCGAGGAGATGCGTTGGTGTGAAGGCGCAGTAAACAACCGTATCTGGCAGAGCAGCACGCTCGATCTCAATGACGGCCACATCAATTTCTCCGGCTGTGTCGGTGGCCTGGCGCCAAAGACTTTTTCTATCACGGTACAGTGGAATCGAAAAACCCGTTGATTGGGCCATGTTCTCAGCGTCAGTATGTAATTCAATTTCAAGGCGATCAGGGAAATGGTTGCTCAGATCGTCAATCATCACATGCCGACTCGTTACCAGAAACAATCGGCTCTCACGCTCAAAGAAAAAACCTGTGGCATTGGTTAAATATTGCAGCTGGTGGAAAGTGGACACACGAGTTACAGTGAGGAAAAGGGGTTCGATCATTGTGGAGCCATGTTATCCATGGTGGTAACTGAGCTCATAGTCTACGGATATGTTTTCACCCCAGGTTAGGCTGAAATAAAATAATATGGTCGCAGGCTCTTTTTACCCTTGCGACGTCAAGGTACTGGGCAACTTCCTCGCCGGGCCTTCGACAGGCAAGGAGAGATGAAACGAGGTTCCCTTGCCCAACTCGCTTTCAACGGTAATGGTTCCTCCATGCGCCTCAACCACGTCTTTCACAATTTTTGTCCCCAGTCCGGTTCCGCCCACTTTTCGACTGATAGCCTTATAGGTGAAGAGGCTTTCCCGCACTTCGGGGGGCATGCCCTTTCCGGTATCAATAATAGACAGCACAACCTGCTTGCCCGCCTGCTCGGTCCGACCCTGGACCGTCACCGATCCCCCGGATGGGATTTCGAATATGGCGTTATTGATGAGATTATAGATCGCATTAAAGAGTCGCCTTTCATCGGCCTGGATCACAGGGAGATCCTCGAGACCGTTAACCAGGAGAATTACGCTGCCTTCGTCAGCCGGGATTCGAAGCATTCCATACACGCTCGAGACCACCTCGTCAATGCGACAGGGAGCAAACTGTGCCGCTCGCGGAGGACCCTTGACAGAATCGGCAAACTCCTTGACCCGGTCCTGCACGCGCTGAGATCCATTCTTGATCATAGCAATGAGGTCTTTGGTAAGTTCTCGACTATTGGCCACCGCCCCCACCACCGGCTGGGGCAACTGGTCAAAAGACTCGTCAAGCTCATCTTCCAGCAGTGAGACACCCATACTGACAGGCATCAGCATATTCTTAATATCGTGGGCGATGTCTCCCAGGACGCGGGCTACTTCGGCCAACCTCGCCTCCTCCTGAAGTCTCATTTCCGACTGCCGAAGATCTTCCTCAGCCTCTTTGCGCTCGACAAACTGCCCAATTTTGATGCCAATGTCGGCCATCATCTCTAACACCTCGGTATCGGTCTCCCGGATTTCATTGGTAAAAAATTCAATGACTCCATATATGCGCTCGCCCTTATAGATGGGAAACCCACACCAGCCATGAAGACCCAAGCCAATTTTGGCGGCTATCGGAGCTCGAAGGAATCCCGAGTCTCTGGCTACGTCAGGAATCCACAGGGAGTGGCCACTCGCCCAGACTTGGCCAATCAGACCAACACCTCGTGGAAAGGTGCGTTTCCGGCTATCGTCGTAGAAAGCAGACGCCTCAACGTTCGGCGCATGCCAGAGGCCAACAAAGCGGAGCAACTCAGCCTGCGTATTCACATCCCAGAGCATGCCCAATTTCCAATCGAAACTTTCACCGATGGCTCGAAGAATGTCCTCACCGGCGTCTTTCAGGGTTGCGGATTCGGCCAAGACCCGCGTCACGGTATATTGGGCGAGAAGACGCTGTTCTGAGCGTTGTACTTGGGCTAACATCGCTTGAAGGTCTAGGCCTTGATGCACGCCCATACGGGCACGGCTCCTAGCTTTCTGACTGTTTTGGCCACTTGTCTTCTCAGAGTGGTTCATATTCAGCGGACGCTCCTTATAGGTTGGATTTCCTTAAGCGGTTGGCCAGGAAACGCGATATTAAAATACGCCACGTTGGGGTGTTGAAATTCCAGGCGTTTCTCTCGCTTCGAGAAGGATCGATCGCCGATCGCGAGGAGCTGTTCCTTGTTCAGCAAAAGGTCTCGTTTATTGTAGACGGCCCATTCATATTCCCGGGTCATGGCCAGCGCATCAACCGGACAAGCCTGGACACACATGCCGCAGAAAAGGCACCGGGTCATGTCCATCGTATAGGCCTTGGCATAGCGTTTGATGGGGGCATCAGGCACTTCCGCGCTGATCACGTTGATCACTCGGCTGGGGCAAATGGCTTCGCACAGGTCGCAGCCGACGCATTTTTCCGTCCCGTCGTCGTATCGTAGTAAGGCCAGCATGCCCCGATAGTTCTCGGGAAGCAGGCGTTTTTCGTGGGGATATTGAAGGGTGATTGGCTTGTAATGCAGGAGATGCCGCAGCGTCGATTGCATTCCTACCACGATTTCATAGAAGGTGATGAATTGTAGCCACGCCTTGAATTGACCGTAGCGCCGGATAACATTTTGGGAAAGTTTCATTAATGGCCTTTCCTGAACACCTCCAAACATACTGAGGTCAGAATACGTCCCTCTTTTTCTACCAATTTTTTTATTCACCCGTTCAAAGATCGTCGCCCTTTTGGTCTCGAGGCATTGCGCGAGCTACGGTCCTCTTTTCATTGCTTGAAAAACGGGGCGGCCAACCAGATGTGGCCACTCTAAAGAATGGTGTGAACGAACGGGAGGATCAGGTTGGCCCCTCCCATTTTTCCTGTACCCAAATGCGTTCTTTAGAACCGACTACGCCGTTTGCCTCCTCCAAAATCCCCACCCCCAGTACGTGGGGCTTGGGGTTTGGCTTCATTGACGATCAACGTTCGCCCACCAAACTCCGTCGAGTTGAGGGCGCCAATCGCATTTTGCGCTTCTGTGTCCGAGGACATTTCCACAAAGCCAAAGCCACGCGATTGTCCCGTAAACTTGTCGCTAATGACGTTGGCGGATTGGACCGTGCCATGTGCGGAAAACAGATCGGTAAGTTCGGCTGGAGTTGCCGAATACGGCAACCCACCAACATACAATTTTGAACCCATGAGGTTCCTCCTTTTGATAAAAAATAATGCCTTAGGCTCGAGAGAGATGAAACGTTTTGAAAGGGTCGGCCACGGACGCGTCGTACAGACGGCTGGGACAAACTCTTCCAAGGAGTCTCTCGGGCAAAATCACATCGGTAACGGGCTTTCTTCAGTTGACTCCCTATCGCGAAAGCCCAAGGCGATCAGGAGTATCTAGGTAACAGGTGACCCGTGGGTAATCGTTCCTCACATTAAGGAATCTCGACGTCGTGGTGCATAACTCCTGGGAGATGCCTGGGTCCTTCCCCTTCCAGGATGCGAGGCCGTTTTCTGGGTTGATTGCTCTTCAGAGGAGGCGCTCCGGACACCTTGTCCCAATCCACGACTCGCAAGGATTTGGCCTTGGGATCGGATTTCTTCGATCGAATGGGAACCTGTTTCCTTATGAAAGGCGGAATTCCGTTTGACTTTCACGGATAGGGGAAGAGCAGCTGTCCCGGATGTCGGTTTTCGACTTCTCTTCCCCCAATTTTGGGATAATTTCATGTGCACTCCTTTCGATCGAGGTCCGTTTGCCTTGTGGTTGCGACGATACGACCCCCGGTTTCCGAACACTCCCTAAAAAGAGATGGTGGGCCCACCCCAAATTAAATAGGGGGCTTTTTCAGCTGCTCGGCACGCATTGGGTATATTCGTTGAACATAGTGATAAGCATGGGTCTGGGCTTCCAGGCACGTCACAGCCTCAAATCCCTCCGAAATAAGTCGCAAGGGATTCGCTTCCTTCTGTGGCATGGCGATTTCAAAGATCCGACACTGAAAGGCCTGGTCTCCCTGCCGCTGCGTCGATATCACGAATCCGACTTCGGAAGTGACGTACATCAAGGTGTCTGCATGCATGACTGTTCCTATTCCTTTCTGGGCGTTTGGGGAAACGAGGCCTCGTCCGTCTTCCCGGTGTGGGACTTGGTGGCGCTTCTCGCACATGCGGGGCCATATTTTCCCGTCATGGCTTCTTCACCCATCTACCTGAGCGAGGGCCTGTTCATATGATTCTGTGAGTTCCTTCAGGGCGTGGTTTAAGCCCGGCTGAAGGGTCACCCACTCGCGTTCCTTGGCCTTCTTGAGTGCGTGAACTTGTTTCTCCACTTCCTGGCTTTTGTGTGTGAGGTCATCCAACGAGGTTTCCCATGCCTTCCTGTTGGAAGGATCAGAATTGCGGTGTGGCGCGGCGCTGACTAGTTCGGCATGGGAATTTTTTAATTCCGTCATTTGATGGTCTATGACCTTGAGATACTCCTGAAGGTCTTTGTCCTGAGGTACCGAACTGGGTTCGATCTCTATGGGATTCCCAACTGATGCGATTTGTTTGGTATTGACAGTCGATTCCGGGGAAGAACCGGAGTCGGAAGACCCACAGCCGACCATCAGCAGGAAGCCGAGCCCGGCCAAAATATTCGCGCTAGCAGAGAATTTCATGTCTTTTCCTCCATATTCATATTGATTTACTCTCCATTCGTCATAACATTGGGGTCATGTTTGGCCACTGTGGATAGAGCGGCAGGATGAGTGTCGCATGATGGCCTTCCAGATCTTGTGAGACCGGTTTTGAGGGCCACCCGAGCACGATCCTTCATCGGTCGAGGGATGCTCAGACGGTGTTGTAGAATCAGGGGATCCACGACTTCTCCACAATTTAAACAATGCAGGACCCTGATCTCGATGAGCCCGGTCTCATCTTTCAAGTCCATGCAAGTTTCCTGGGCCATGTGCCCTTGGCATCGGAGACAAATCATTCCCCCCCCCCTTCTGGCCACACCACGTGTATTCAATCGGCATCCTCCATTTACCAAAGACGGCTCCCCTATTTTTGTGAATGGAAATTCTCCAATTCATCGAGGGGAAGGTCCATTGAAACAATTCCTTCAAGGTAAGTGCTTCATCACCCTGGAGATTAAAGGTTGAGGTTGAACTTCTCAATCGGAAGGGTGACGCTGAAAATTATGTATCATGAAGATAAGGAAAATCGAAGAGTGGTAATTCATCGATCATCCTTAACCATGCTCCTTCCTCACTCACTTGGGGGCTGTTCCGAAACCTTTGCGGCATAATCATACCCCTCATAATTTCCACTGGTATGAGAGTATCGACGATTCGCCCACGTCATCACCACGCCTTTTTGCTCACCGTACCGCACATCTAGGACCTCATTAAATTTCACCATTTTCCCATCAATTTGAACCAAATCGTCGTCAGTGAGTTTGTCCCATTTCTCTTTCAACGGGGCTTTGAGATTTTTCCAAAATCCCATGAACTGTTCTTGAGTCATAACGTCCTCCATAGAGTTTTGCTCTAGTCCGATCCTATCCTCGGGGTTCTAGCATTGGTTAAGGAATCCGGGTTTACTCGAAAATCAACCCGGTTCGCTTTGCAGTCATCTGAGCATTCCTATTTGTGTACAACCCCAGACATCTCTCCGTGAATGACGTCGCTGGAGAGGCTGTTCCCCTTCTGACTGCACCTTTACCACGGAGTGATGCCCTGAAGTGCCGTAGTCAGAAGGTTAACGGTGTCTCCTCCCGATTGTCCTCGACCTGTTGGCAATTTTGTTCGGCCAACAGCCGTTGTCCCACGCTCGCATTTGAGGGAATGCGGCTGAGACACTTCTTCAAAGTATCTTGAGCACTTTCCACCGCATTTTGTTTAAGACCTTGGTTTTGCAACGCCCGTGTTCCTTGCTTCTGTTCAGCAGCTGAAGAGACAGCCGGAAAGATCAGCGGAAGGGCCATCAAGGAAGCGACGAGGATCGTGCGCTTGATAAAAAGTTCATGTTTCATGGCATAACTCCTTTGTTATTGAATGATAAATGCGCGATGCATGCGTCGTGTGAACTACGATACCGCACCCGTTGAAAATCCTTGTTAGGCCCACGAGAGTTTCCGTTGTGAAAGGGCCCGGCCTACTGCAAGCGTCAGTTTTCTTGCATCAATCGGCTTCACTAAATAGTTACTGACTCCCTTCCGCAGCAAGGAGAGAGCCACCTCCAAATCGGCAATTCCCGTTAACACAATCAAGGGAATACTAGGATAGGCCTTTTGAAAATAGGCTATCGCCTCATGCCCATTCACCCTGGGCATTGTGAGGTCGGTGATGATGGCATCGACCACCATGGGGTTTTCTCCTTTATTTAATATCTCGATGGCCTCTTGCCCATCTTGAGCTTCAAGCACGTCGTAGCCGGAATTTTCTAAAATAATTCTGATGAGTTTCCGAATCTCCGGATCGTCATCTACGACGAGGATACCCCCTAACGTTTTCTGTCCTGAAAACATCCCCCCTGATTTCTCCCAATTTCGCCCTGCGGGTGATTCACCCGATTCCTGCTGATCCCTGTCCTTGTTCTCTGGTAAATCTATGGTTGATGCACGAGGTGATTTCATGGCCGGCTCCTTTTGTCCATGTAATAATGAGGTAACACGCGTTTGCTGATTGAAGATGTCAAGACTGTGGGCCTGATTTGGTAGGAGGGTCGTCGTCAAACTGTCCTGCGACACAGGTAAAACGGGTTGGACGGGAATCCTTTGTTCTCCCACATCATCATATGGCGCCAGGAATTTCGAGAAAAGGGATGGGTCTCCGTTTGTTTCCACCCGGAATAGAAGCCATATCGCCAGACCAAGCATGACCACCAGGCTTGTGGCCAGGATTCCCATTTCTAGTCCTGCGCTTAATTCCACCATGATTTCTTCCTTCTTGTTTCACCAAAGCCTGGAAGGTATTGAAGTCCCTTGGCTTTTTTATCTCTGTGAACGTCCGATCAGTTTGTTAGAGTCGTTTTGGCAACTTTTAGATTCTGTTAGCCATTCACAGGCCAGAACCCGAGTCCCCGTGAACCAAGTTTCCCCCATGGCCCTCACTGCTTGATCCAGACTGATTTGGGGGTATGATCGGCAAAGATTGCCCAGACTGCTGTCCCCCAAAACACCAAGGCGAGCACGAACAGCACTTCGAATGGATACATACTGTCACTCCGTTCTTTGACCAGGACGGTCAGGAATGGTCTCTTCCAAAACCTGATCTGCTGACCAGCGTTACCATCGTCGTCCCAACAGGACGGCTCTGGTTGAGAAGAGTTAGACGTAGACTTGCGTGACAGAGGAATCAGACGCGCTGGAAAGATTGCTAATGCGCGAGAGATGGGAAAGTCAGGTAGACTCGTACGTTACATATTCACCCTATACCCATACTAGAGCGATGTCAAATGAGTGCTCTTTGCCAAATGGGCCAGAACACCTTCATAAAAGGCCTACTTCATTATTAATCGATAGGGTCATCCGGCTATTTCGTTGAAATGGTTGGAAATACAGCTGCCCAAATTCGAAATTCAGATCTCAAAATAGGTTTTGTCCCCCCCTAATCTAAGGCCTTCACCCCAAAAAACTGTTCTCCCACCGGTCCACTGATTGGCTGATCAGTGGACCGGATCTGACAAGGATGGCCTCATGGTAAGGCACGACCATTTTACTCAAAACCAGTCTCAAAAAGGATCCTTTTTGCAACAATTTTTCGATTTGAATTAAAGCAATCACTTGCATGTTGCAGAATTCTGTTGCAAAGGAATAGTAGGAAAAGGGGTTCCATGGTGTTATGTAGACATGCTTTGTGCGGGTGACAAGCCTCCAGTGGTTATGCCACCCGTTCAGTTAGGGTGTGGGTCTCTATCTAGGGATGGTGGTTTGTGGACCAAGACACTATGTTCCCGATCCCTTTTGTATTACCTGCCCACTGTTCAATAAAGGTTGAATCCTTTGGTTGGATGGATTTAATACCCAAACGTAATTGACTAGAACGTTTCCCATATTTCATGGTCATCCAATATTTCGTAATTCTCAATATTATTGAGGCCATTTTCATTAAAATGGGAAAGCACCGATTTTAGATTTAATTCGTTTCCCCCTTTAGCTTGAATAAACCAATTTCCCCCTTCTTTATTTCCCCAAAAATGTCTTTGGGGATGGACAATGTTTTCACTTAAAAGGGAGTCCTTGAAAATTTGTC
>CBDCXB010000002.1:0-828352 GCA_965223615.1 Nitrospirales bacterium | reverse complement strand
GGTCATGCAATCCTATTTTCTGGACTACTGGAATAGATGCATCATTGCTGTAGATTTTCGTATTACCAAAGACACCATTGGTGAGGTATTTTTTGACTTGCGTTTGATAGTGGATGAATTCAATGACATGATTGAATGACAGCATATTTGGGCATTCCTTTTTTGTTTGAAGGTGCATGAATCCCTATATATGGAAAAGGCTTGGGACCAGGAGGCTTTTACTTACTTTGATCGATGATGGCCAATTTCCTCACCTAGGCCATGATGGGGGGGAGCGAAAGGAAATTTCAAATTAGGCGAGACCCTTGGCTTCAGCTGGGCTGGTTGATGCCACACTGGGGTGGGTCTCGCTTGCCCCTCACCTATATGGGAGGAGATGCCTACTATTGCCTGAGTGCACGGCATGCTCTAAATCTGGGGCTGGAAGTATTAGGGTTGCAAGCAGGGGATTCCGTGTTACTTCCGGCTTTTCACTGTCAGACAGCTATTGATCCATTCCTAAGTCGTGGGCTTAAGTTTCAATATTACAATATACTTAAAAATGGGAAAATAGACCTTGCTGATTTAAAAAGAAAAACTCAATCAAATACCAAAGCTGTTTTAATCATCCATTATTTTGGTTTAGAACAAAGGCTCCAGGAAATTATAGAGTGGGCTCAGGAAAAGGGGATCAAGATCATTGAAGATTATGCCCATTTAATAATATCAGGTGATTCGTCAGGTGAGAGAATGCTTGGGGGAGATGTAGCTGTGTTTTCATGGAAGAAGTTTTTCCCCATTCCTGATGGAGGCGTTTTGGTCTTTAAAAACAATAGAGATGGGCAAAAAATCAATTGGGTTGAAGAAGATATTCGGAGAAAAATTTTTAGTTGGAAACGGGCTTTGGCAAAGGTTGATCCAAGCTCAATTTCAGGGAAAATTCTTTCGAAATTATCAAAAATTTCCACACTAGCCAAGGGAGATACCAATTTACAGGGAAACGAAGAGCCGAATCAACAGAATTCTTCCTTATCGGTGCGAGGCAAACCTTTTACTGGTTTAAGAATGTCTAAAATTAGCCAGAGGATTTTTAGCCACCTCTCAGTTTCAACGATCGTTAATAAACGGACCGAGTATACAAGATTTTTTTCGCAAGAATTAGGAAAAATTCCTTGCATCAAATTATGGCTTGCCGAAGTTCCCCGGGATGTCGGTCTTTGGGCATATCCTTTTATCGTGGAAAATATTCCCGATTTCCATGTTTCATTGCGTGATAGAGGGATTGAAGCTTTCACATGGGGAGGAGTTATCCATTCTACGTTACCTCTCGAGCAGTTTAATGAAGCGAATTTCTTGTACCAACAGTTAGTGATGGTTCCCCTCCACCAAGATTTAGCTTGGAAAGATCTTGAAGTTATCGTGAAGTGCATTAAAGAATCGGTCAATAACCGGATAAAATGTGCCGAAATGATAAGCTATGAATAAAGTGCTAATGGTGGCTTTTCATTTTCCCCCATTCATGGGTGGAAGTGGGGTCCTAAGGACGTTAAAGTTCTGCCGATACCTTCCGGACCTGGGATGGGCGCCAATTATTTTGTCCGCTAATCCCAGAGTTTTCCCCCATCAAGATTTCAGACAGCTAAATCAAATCTCTCCGGATACCATCGTTTATAGAGCTTTTTCTTTAGATTCCAAAAAGCACTTGGCTATTCGTGGAATTTATCCACGAGTTTTTGCTCTACCAGATCGGTGGGTGACTTGGTGGCTTGGAGGGGTGTGGAGAGGGTTGAAAATTCTAAAAGAGCAAAAGCCACGGCTTATTTGGTCTACGTATCCAATCGCCACAGCTTCGTTAATTGGACTGACTCTTCATCGGGTGACAGGAATTCCTTGGGTTGCTGATTTTCGAGATTCCATGACAGAAGAAAACTACCCATCTGACCCTCTTACTCGCAAACTGTATCGTTGGATCGAGGCCAAAGTGATGGAATATTGTACAAAGGTTATATTTACTACTCCCTCAACCAGAGAGTTGTATCTCAAGCGGTACCCAGGTCGTAAACCTGAAAGTATGGTGGTAATTGAAAACGGATATGATGAGGAAGACTTTCAAGGGATGTCTTTGGAAGATTCGTTGACTGTGAATAGGGGCAAGCAAATTCGACTACTACATACTGGTGTGATCTACCCTGGTGAACGAAACCCTATTCCCTTCTTTGGTGCATTGGCTCGATTAAAAGAGAAGGGGATTATTAGTGAGGAAAATATTCGAATTGATCTTCGAGCCTCCGGTTCAGAAAATCACTATGGGAATTATATTAAGAAGTTCGGCATCGAAGATCTGATTCATTTTCTACCTCTATTACCTTATGAAGAATCGTTGAAGGATGCCAAGAATGCCGATGTTCTCCTCTTACTTCAAGGTTCTTGTTGTAATCATCAAATCCCAGCAAAGGTTTATGAATACCTTCGGTTGCAAAGGCCTATTTTAGCACTGACTGACTGGAGTGGGGATACCGCCTCCGTTTTAAAGGAGTGTGGAGGGGCTACCATTATAGATATGCTTGATGAAGACGAGCTATTCGAAAAAATCCCTCAATTTTTAAAAAATGTGGAAGATCAAGTCCATTCTATTCCTTCCCCAAAAATAGTCGAAGGTTTTTCTCGTCAACGCCAGACTGGGAAGTTAGCAAAAATTTTTCAGGACTGTGTAGTGAAGATCTGAGTAAGTGACTTCCCATGAGAGATGTTTTAATCATCACCTCGATCCTGGCCTGTGCCTTTTGGGCGATGCAAAGGCCAGTGGTTGGAATTTATTCATTTGTGGGGTTTAGCATCCTTAATCCCCATTCTTATGCTTGGTCATGGGCACAATCTTTCCCCTTTGCGCTAATTTTGGCCATTTCTGTCGTTACTGGCATGGTGTTTTCTCGGGAAAAATTGAATTTTCCTAAACAACGCGAGGTCACACTTTTACTTAGCTTATGGGTAATTTTTGGACTTTCGACTGTAGATGCGGTTCTGCCTGATCGTGGGATTCCTTCTTCCGTGGCTCTGGATAAGTTTATTTATGTTTCCAAGATTTTCTTCATGGTTTTTCTTTCCATGATTTTAGTGAATACGACTGAGAAGCTCAAATGGTTAATGAGGGTTATTGCTGTTTCCATCGGATTATATGCGGCTAAGTCAGGCTTGTTTTCTTTGGCCACCGGATTTTCCCATATGGTGTGGGGACCAGAACGAAGTTTTTTGTACGCCAATAATGCCATAGGTCTAGCCATGGGGATGAACATCCCGATTTTATTCTATTTGATTAAACTCGAAAAATCCGTATGGTTTAGGCAGGCTCTGTGGGCAATGTTATTTCTTTCCTATCCGGCTATTTTAGCTACGTTTTCTCGTGGAGCTTGGCTTGGGCTTGGGTTGGCGACAATTTTGTTGTTCCCATCTACAAAGGCAAAAATATGGGTTGTTGCGGGTAGTATTTTGGCCTTATTGATAATAAGTCCCATTTTGTCTTCGGATTGGGTTCCAGAGCGTGTTGCTTCACGATTTGACCAATTGGTGAACTATGAAGAGGAGGCGTCAGCGCAGAGCAGATTTTGGTCTTGGAAAACTTGTACCCTAGTTGGGGTTTCCAATCCATTTCTGGGGGAAGGCTTTAATTTTTACTCACCAGAAGTGTATCGAAAATATTACCCAGAATTTCGAGATCATTACGGTGAAAACAAAGTCTGGTCTTGTCATAATGCCTGGCTGACGATCTTAGCGGAGCATGGGATTATCGCCTTTCTTGTTTGGGTGTGTTTGGTGATTTCCACCATCCTTTCATCGAGGAAATTTAGGAAAACTGCAGGGGAGAATCTACAAGGATGGTATTTCCACCAATATGGACAAATGTTTAGAGGATCGTTACTCGTGTATTGCCTGGTGGGAGTTTTTTATGATGCTGCGTACTTCGATCTTTTTTATCAAATTATTGGTGCTCTTGTAATTGCCAAAAGCTGTGCAAAATTGGAATGGTCTTCTGCAGATTTGGACATGATGGAACAAAGAAAAAGAGAAGGGTTGAAAATGCCCCTGAAGGTTTAGGTGGATACTTTTTTCCGGCGAAAATGGAATCGTTTAAATAGAATTTTTCACCCATCGTGTTGAAGAAAATCCCTTCTTGAAAAAATTAATTTGATGGAAGTCCATTGGTATCAAATTCCAACCTTCACGATAATACAATTTACTTCAATTTCGGGAATGGCTTTTGGGGAGAAACGTATAATTTTTAGATTCTCCAGGCAAAAAATCCTATGGGATAGATAATGGCTTTGTGGTCTAATGGGGTATTTCTATTGCGGTGGAAGCGGAAGGCTGTGGGTGAGAAGTTTATATGGGTAGTAAAAAATAAACGGGAAAATGGTTGGGGGTTACCTTAGACTTTGAATGAATTCGTTAAAAAACTTTAATCGTTCCTAAGGCTTCCTCCTCAAAAAGACGACGATTTGGAAAAACATATATCCTTGTGTAGTCTTACTCAAAGGTTTCACTAAGATCCCAGTCATTGCTATTTCATCCGACCCTTGCTTTTTGAATTCGTTGCCCCTTTTTTCCGTGACTCTTGACCACCTCTTTTTTCATTTTCCTCCGACTTCATTAATAATTTAAGAATCTCATAAATCGGTCCCATGAACCTAAAAAATCTCGTGCTTAAATCCTTAGGCTGGTCATTCGGGGCAAAAGGTGTAGGTCAAGTCGTTAATTGGTGTATTACCCTTTATGTCATTCGTCTTCTGGCTCCGGAAGATTACGGGTTAATGGCAATTTGTATGAGTTTTATGGCGATTCTTCTTCCTCTTAGCCACTTTGGGCTGGGCTCTGCCTTGGTTCAACAAAAGGAGTTGGATGACCATCTTCTTGCCAAATCTTTCGGTTTTGTTCTTTTTGCCTCCATACTTTTAGTGACGGGACTTTATTTGCTTTCTCCCTTGATCGCCCGATTATTTGAAGCTCCTAACCTTTCTTTGGTGCTACAGGTGTTGAGTCTCAGTATAGTGTTGGGTTCCTTTGGTTTTATTCCTCGGGTAATTCTTCAGAGGAGTTTGGACTTCAAAATCTTATCCATGGTGGAAATGATAAGTGGAGTATTTGGAGCTTTTCTGGCTTTATCGCTGGCCTCCCAGGGTTTTGGCGTATGGGCGTTGGTTGGAAGTCATATTACTCATACTTTTATTTCCTCTGGTTCATTGGTGGTAATAACACGTTTTAAACAATTGCCAAGTTTTGATATGCGTGGCTTAGGAAATGTCATTTCCTACGGAATATGGGTTACTCTTGTACGGTTTACTACCGTGATTCGACTACAGGCAGATGTTTTCATTATTGGAAAACTTCTCGGTGAGCGGTTGTTGGGGTTTTATTCAGTGGGAAAACAAATTTCCGCGCTTCCCTTGGATAAAGTCCAAGGCATACTGAATACGGTGGCTTTTCCTGCTTATAGTAAAGCAAAGACTACAGGGGACAACCCTTCATATTATTTAAAAAAATACATAAAATTGAGTTCCTTCATAGCGTTTCCCATATTTGCAGGAATTTCTTGTGTCGCTCCTGAATTTATCATTGTCATTCTTGGGGAAAAATGGGAAGCAGTCATATTTCCCGTTCAGCTAATGGCTTTAGCCATGCCTTTCAGAGCTCTTCAAAACTCGATTGCACCCTATTTGCATGCTCTAGGGCATGTAAAGCGGTCTTTTGAAAATACCGTGTTTTCCCTCATAATAATGGTTTTTCTTTTGTCCATTGGGGCTTCAAAAGGACTAACGGAAGCAATTGGTGGATGGGGACTTGCTGTCCTTTTGATCTTTTTTGTTGTTTTCTATCGAACAAAGGATGTTACGGGTATTGAATTAAGATGGCTTTTTAAGGCAGTTGGAAAGGTTGCTTTGTCCGCTTCCATCATGTATTGCAGCACCTTCCTTTTGGGTCAGGTACTAGCTGAATATTTTGATTTACTTGTACTTTTATTCATCAAGGTTTCCTTTGGCGCAGCCATTTACTCTTGCTGTACTTGGGTTTTGTGCAGATCTGAAATTGAGGAAGGCCTATCACTCCTGGAATATTTCAGGAAGCCATTTTAAAGACCGAAATTTTTCCAGGGATTATGACAATCCTTTTTTCGTTTCTTGCAAAAGCTGATGTTTCCTGCGACCGCCTGCTATTCATAATTTTCTGTCGTTCAGAAAAACACGGGGACGTTATTCCTTTAAACCAAAATGTCCAGTAAAATGATGGTTAATAGGCCACGCTGTAGAATTTTCACGAAGGAGGGGAAAGCTAGGTTTGTGAATGAGGTCTAGCATTAAAGGAGTCAGATGATAGTTCCCAAGGGTTAAAATCTGTCCGTTAAGGGAGAAGTAGTTGAAAATTTTCTGTATCGGTAACAGATAAAATTCCATGAATGAATTCTCTGTTTGAGTGAAAACTTTCTTCTAATTTGCTTTTGTAATTCTTAGGACGAGTGATGAAGAAAAACAGTAATCGTTTTTTGCTTTCGCTGGTAGAATTGAAGGAACTTTTTTCTCTTAAGTACGGGAAAAGTGGTCAATTGGGTTGGAGCCCTAGAATCCGCCAGAAATTCGGATATTTTAATCCTGATGATTGGTATGAAGCGTTATTAAATAAACTAATCACAAAGCCTACGGAATGGCTCGATGTCGGAAGCGGTAGGTTTTTATTCCCCAGCAACGATCGACTGGGTAAGGAGCTTTCTTCGCGATGCCATTGTTTGACTGGAGTTGATTGCGATATTACCCTTTTGGAAAATTCGTATGTTCATGAAAAGGTAAGGGTGAATTTCTATGATTTTAAGTCTGATAAGAAATTCAATTTAATCACTTTTCGTATGGTTGCCGAACATATTTCTGACCCTGATAAAACTTTGAGAACTTTGAAGGAGATTTCCTGTTCTGGGAGTTTAATCGTGATTTATACGATTAATAAATGGTCCCCTGTTTCACTCATCACGTATAGTACGCCTTTTTGGCTTCATCATCCGCTGAAGAAAATCTTATGGGGAACTGAGGAAAAGGATACCTTCCCGGTTCAATATAAGATGAATACCAGGAAAGATTTACAAAATCTTTTTGAGACTAATGGATTTAAAGAAGTGCATTTCCAATACCTTGATGATTGTCGAACTTTTGCCGGGTTTAGATTATTGTTGTATGCAGAACTTCTTCTTTGGAAATGTTTGGCTGCCCTCAAAATCAGGTATCCAGAAAATTGTTTGTTGGGTGTGTATGAAAAGCTCTAGAGTGTTGTCCTATGCATTGTCGCTGGCGAGCGGAAAATTTCCGAAGGCTGTGTCTTGTTGAGAAAGTGATGGTAAATTAGGTCTTAGATTCTATCCTTCCTTGATTTTTCCCGAAAGAGGTTCTTGAGCAATTTTTCGCTGAGACCGACCAGTTCATTTCGAAATACATTCATGTGAAACATCGGACGAATTTCGTCTGTCCATTTATCTGTCCACCCTTTTCTTATCCGTCCGTAAAATTCCACCCTTTTGATCTTCTTGATTTGGTAAAGTCGTTCAAGAATCATTTTTCTCAATAAAAAACCCGGAGAAAAGTTTTTAAAGTTTTCATCATATGACATTTTAAGAAAGGTGAGAGTTTCATCTCGTTGTAATGCCAATTGACTGGCTACGACCTTATTATTAAAGGTTAATTCATAAACTATGGATTCTGAATTAGCCGAATAGGTTTCCAGAAGATCTTTGTAGAAGAGGCCTTGAGGGTTGGATTCCGAAACAGCGGTTCCAGCTTTTCCTTTCCATCCGGTCGATTCAAGACGAGAGTATTCTCTTACGCAATTTCCCATTTTTACTTTTTCCTGAGTTTCCAATAGGCGAAACTCAATGTTTTGTTCTTGCAGTCGTCTAATTCTTCTGTTGATGTTTTCAGTCATGCCTTTTTTCCGGCCTTTCCAATATTCCGAAAAGTCTGTGGTAAGGCTAAGGCGGGCTGTTTCCATGAATGTAATTCGTTCTAAGGATAAAGAGTTTTCAAGCCCGGAAAGTAATGAGTTTTCCGAATCCTGGTATAAAAGAGAAAGGCCCAAAGACCATCCTGGAAGGCTTTGAATCAGAGTTCGGATTTGGTCAAGGGTGTTCTTTGGGTTCGTTAATAGGAAAAGGCCAAGTGGAGCTTGGGAGGGTTGAAACGTTTGCCATAAGCCGAACTTGGTATATTCCAAAAGTCCGATTCCTGGGAAATTCTGATCCTTTGATATGGCTAATTTTACCTGATTTTTGGAAAAGTACTTTAGGAACAGTTTAACGATTTTGGGGTCAAGTAGTACTTGATTCCCATATGCCTTGTTGAGAGTTTCCCATGTATCAAAATGGGAGTCGAACGATGTCTTTGCGTCGAAAATATTCCAAGTCACAGTGGTTTAATACCTGAAGGATGGAAGGCATGAGATTTTGGAGAATCGTGTGATCTCAAAGTTGTGATCTTTTAAGCCCCTCCATATACACGGGAAAATTGGATTCAACAATTTTCGCAATATAAGTGTGTAGTTCACTGCTTGAAATCACAAATGAGATAAGAAAAAATCAAAAGAAGTTCTCAAAACATTGTCGTGAGAGATAAAGGGATGTCACGCACTTTTTCTCCAGGAACGAGGATGAGTTTGTGCTTTCTTCTCAGTAGTTTCGCAGAGAAAATGGAAAATTATAGGCCGAAACTTCACCCATAGGAATTTTTTCCACTTTTGATTAAGACCCTTTAATAAGGCCCTCCTAATACTTTGCGCAAAAGATAGACTTCATAGCGATAGGGTATTTGAACGTCATTGGGTTTGTTCAGTAGAAAGTGCTTGGTGAAGAGCCTGATGAATTCATTTTATCTTTCAGCCTAAATTGGAACTTGTTGGGTCATCATAGAATCTATTTATAATAAATATTCGACCTAAATAGAAATCATACAGTATGTGATCATGTTCTTTTGATTTTCACCAATTGATTTTTGATATAAAGTTTACAGAATTCCTGAATAAACATACATCGTAGGTTCAGGTCTCTCTTCGTGTAGATGTATCTATTTTATCTCCTGAATCGCTCTCAGGTTAATTAATGGTTAATAATGTGGGAGGGGCTGGAGCAATGTTGTCTCCTGGAGGTGCGCCAGGGCTTGATGTGAAGGGCGTGAGGGCCCATTTGGGACTTTTTGTTTGAAAGTCCTGATCTGGTGAAGGAGCGAGTGAATTAAAAGTGTCCCATGCAGTTTGGCCACTGTAGCCGTCAACTGATAGATCGGTAAGAAAAGAGACTGCCGAGCGGGCAATATACCGATAATGATGATCAGCTGTCACGCCGGTACGCCACCCATTACCGGATGCTACAGAACTGGCACTTGGTGGACTAATCATGGTGAGGTGCTCCGCCCAGGAGTTTGCCCATGTATCGGTGCTTAGGAGCACCGTCGGTACGCGATATGCTTCGATTTGATATGGTCCGAGAGGAACCGTAGGAGGGTTGCCTACGTACGTATTTTGATTCAATAAAATGTTGAATCGCCATTTTGCCATATGGGTCAATAATGAAGTGGTATTCGCTACCCTCATTTGGTGACTCATTCCCAGTGCAGTCAATAAAAAATTCTCTTCCCAAGGTGCAGAGGCGATCTTGGTCGTTGAGCGATCGGTCCATTGGGAAGACAAAAATCCGGTCCCTCCGATGTACCATAGTCCTAGAGGCGATGGTCCTCGTGACCCAAAAATCATAAAATTTGCGGACCTTGTATTCCGCCCAAAATTCCAAACCTCTTGTTTGGAAGGGTAGGAAATCGGAAGATCGTGTACCCCTTCCCAAAGTGTGACATTATCACGGAGTTTATCGATGAAATAGGCTTGTTCCGGTTCCCCATCCGGGGAAATAAAAGCCGCATAGGTCATTACTTTATGTGCCCATGCATCCCCACGAATATTTGTGTGTAGAAACAACCCCACGGGTCCTGGGCGGCTAGAAGTTGCCCCGTAGGCGGCATTCTTCCATGCGATATTGTAGGCGGCCTCCAGTTGAAGACAATCCAAATAGTAGTAGCGGCCCGAAAAGAGGTATGCGGTGTAACATGCATCGCTATGATGGGATGAATCCAACGTGGGCCCGGATGGCCATCCATCACTGGTAATCGTGTTGTGATGGATTTTATCCTTGGCGTGATGCCAGACATTATTTATATTGCTCAGCATAACCGTCGGCCTGGCATTGATGGAAACGGGTCGCCCAAAGGTTTCCACAGTCCCCGTTCCATTCTTTGTTGGAGCTGACCCAAGATTGGGGGCATTGGTCCAGGGTTGATCGAAGAAATTTCCCTGTCCCGCCGCGGAGTCTCCTTCTCGGTAATGGTAAGGGATGCGGCCTGCGAGGTCGGCATTGCCGAGGACTAACTGCCAATCCTCATTGGCCATACTATAGAGCCAGTTGACTTCCCAGGTTGCTTGGAGCCCAATCCAGGCAGCTGCTCCGGTCCCATTCAACCCCTTCTTGTAGTTTCCTAGGGTATTGGCGGCACCGTCGGACCCGTCTAGGGTCCCGCTTTCTGCCGCAAATTGGGTGCGCAATGTATCGTTGATGGTATTCGTCGTGGTCAGACTGGTGTCATAGTGTGGGATCGCACCCGTCGTCACGAGGTAGGATAAGTTATGATCGATGCCGAGGCCGGGCGGAGTGGTTGTGCCATTCCAAAAACGACGATGCCAACGGCTAAAGGCGATATGGTTGAAACTGCCATGCGTGTATTCCATCGTCGGATTGGTATGGCCTGATTGGATGGTAAGGCTGTATGTGGTGTCTGCGGCGGTATTCGCGGCGGTACTGCTTGCCCAACTATTTTCAATCGTCGCACCGACTTCGACGTCTTTGGTTTGCGGATAAAACCAGGCTTCGATGATCGGATGAAGATTCTTGGTGGCTGTACCAAAATCCAGGTCATAGGTGCGTGCTGGCGTGCGGTCTTCGATGATCACGGCCGTCACGATAGGACCTTGGAGCCAATAGCGCCAGTGCCCATTGGCGAGCATGGTTCGGGCTTGGACTGTTTTGGTCGTTCCATTCGTCAAGTTGAGCGTCGTTTGAAAGTCATAGGTACTCGCTAACATCTGTGTTTGCGTCAAGGCTCCGGTATTATTGCAGTTCGCTTGATTGCTGAAATGAACGGTTACCGATTCGTTGGCTGGAATAGAAGGAATGAGAAAGCTAATAATGGCATGTTTGAGTGAGCCGTCGGCCCACCGATTTTTGACGTCTGTCTGAGTCGTGACAGCGGTGCCCGCCACGAGGGCAGCAACGCATTGTGGGATCTCCCCTTGTTTGAAAGGCCGTGCAATGGATACGGGCCGATTGTTCTGGCCCGTTCCGGCCGTATCATAGATGGTCATAGTATTATTGGCGGAAGGTGAGGGGGGGGGTGGTGGCGGTGGTGGCGGAGAGCCTGAAGAGGAGGTGGAGCCCTGGATGCTGGTTGACGGAGGCGAGACGTTCCCGGCGGTATCTACGGCGGCGACGGTATATGTGTACGAGGTCGCAGCTGCCAGCCCGGTGTCTACAAAGCTGGTATTGGAACTAATACTGATGAGGTTCTGGTTGCGTGAGACGCGATATCCGGCTATTCCGACGTTATCAGTAGAGGGGGCCCAGGTGAGCGTAATCTCAGAGGACGAGGTCGTTGTGGCGTTCAGGTTAGTAGGAGTGGTGGGCAAAATGGTATCAGGAGGGGGAGGCGAGGTGGTGCCATTGGCATGTTTATAAAACCAGAGTCCCGAGCTCGTACCGATCCCTTTCATGTATATGATGCCTCCGTATTGGGGAACCGGGATCCCAATCATGTGCACCGGGCCTCCCACTGTTGCGTCAGAAGCCGTGATGCCCTGAGGCAGTGTTGTGGAAATCTGGCGGTAGGTATCGGTGGCTACCTGATATTCCCAGACCGCGGTTTGTTTGGCGGTCTTATCATAATGAAGGAGGACGAGGTTGCCGGTGACGGGGTCGACCGTCGTTAAGCCTCCGGTACCTTCGACGCCTAGATTATGATGTTCAAAGGGGAGATCCGTGAGCCGAGTAACGGTGCCGGCAGCCGTAATTTTCCACATGGAGAGATTCGGAGTAGCCCCGGCGTTGCCTCCTCCGCATATCACGGCCTGATGGGGGGCAGAATATTCGCAAAACGTATTATAGACTGTGCCGGAGGGAAAGGCCGAGGGATCCAGGGTCTGTAATAGGGTCCACGTATTCGTGGAAGGATTAAACTCCCAGATTTTTTTCCAAGTAAACTCAGCATGCAGGACTCGGTCGCGATCGGGGAAAAAGACCAGGCCCCCGCTGGGGCCGACACTGTTGCTTTCGGGAAGAGAGGCACGTTGCGCCCAGGTATTACTGGGACGATCATATTGCCAAAAGTCAGGAGCATGGCTTTGGCGGGCAAACATCGTGCGGCGTACCGGATCCCAGGCGTTCATTTGATCATGGGCATGTCCGGAGTCCCAGGGGGTGATTTGGCGGGACCAGGTGTCGGTAGCGGCATTCCACCAAATCATAAAGGTCTTAGAGGCATGGCCTCCGCCATGAAAGAGCAGTGTTTGGTCGACGGCATCCCAAACCCCTCCATCGGCCCATTGCATGATATTATTCCCGGCACAGCCAGTATTCCGGGAATCCCAGGTAGGGGACACACCGGGTAACGAGCAGGAATGGAGAAAGTCGGCCCAGGAGACTGGGGGAGTCGTGGTGGGGAGGGAGACGAATTGATGCGGGGAGGCCGCAGCTGCGGCATCCGCTAGGTTATGGGCGTGGACAGAGGGGGAGGAAATGAAAAAAACGAACAGAATTCCAGTCAATACGAAAGTTGTACACAAAATACGAGAAAAAAAATATAAATTTCTTAGAACCTCAAAATATGTATTCATGAGGTGATCTCCATTTTAACTGAAAAAAAGAGGTTTTCATAATTTATTACCAATTCTTGAATTGGGTAGAAAGTAAGAATGATTCAGGAAGTATTAACAGATAGCAATGGAACTAAAAAAATTGAAGGTGAATCTTTTACCTCCAATACAAAGGTATTCTTTGTTAGTCTTGTCGAAGGCAACTCCGGATTAACTCATTCTTAGGGGGTTTTCGGCAACTTTTTCATTTCCTTTAGAAGGAATGGAAAAGACGAACCATTGGATTATTTCAAGGGTTTCTCTTGATGTAATTTCTTGAATAATTAATGTAACTGGCGTAGGTTTGATGACCTTCTTGAATATTTTGACCTCTTCAATTGGTTTTGCAAATTGGACAGTTGTTTTAAACCGTTAAGAGAAAAGATTTGTTTAATCGGTTGAAAAATAAATGGAGACTTTACTTTTAAGGATGGGGGAACGCGCAAGCCAATATCTGAAAATTTACTTTTAGGATAGGGAGTGGAGTTAAATAATGGCGGATGAAATTTGTGTGAAGTCTATTTCAGGCATTTATTTCTATGAGGTGCAAAAATCTGAGGACTATTTAATGAACTTTTGTGGCTGTGTAAGCTTCCTCTATCCAGGACTTTCAATGTTAGGAATTGGCTTGTTTTTTAAGCCCAGGAGTTTCTTCTGAGGCGAAGTCTAAAAAATGAGTGGGGGGGCCTTTTGGCCGTTGTCGAAAGAACTAATAGTAACAGCCAAAAAATTAATCTCAGTCACAAAAGTATTGATTCGTTCTCGTATTGAATGGTGCTGGTCGACCTACCAGGAAACTGGCTTATTAATGTGAAAATGGTGAGAGCATGAGGAAGGTCTGTAGTTCAAGATCCCTAAGCTTTTAGAGGTTCTGTCTATTAAGAAATTTTCGGTATCCTCAATGGCTGCTGGTCTACCAAAACCACTCTTCAGGTTGAGGGTTGAAATAAGGAATAATGGAGGGATTGATTGATGTCCGAAGATTTGTGTAGGTTGCTGGGAGGGATTATTCAGAATAGGAAGTAGTCTCAGAGAATTTGAAGATGCTTAGGATCGTACTTTTCCCAAATCCGTGAATTTGTGGCTTTGCGGATCCCAGTTCACTCTTCCAAAATTCATCATTGTTCAACAGGTCTAGAACCGGAGGAAGATGGCCGTCTTGTGATATGACTGCACCGCCTGGGACAAGTCGAGGGTATAGATATTTCAGACAGGTTTTTGTGGAGCTGGCCAGATCGACATCAATGTAGGCACCTAGTAGGGGGTGGGTAAAACTAGGCAGGGTATCATCAAACCAGCCTTTCACGAATTCACAGGACTCGATGGCTCCGAAACGAGTAATGTTGGATTTCACTTCCTCAAGAGTTCCTTGATAGGCTCCGGCATTAAAGGCAGAGATTTTTTCCCCAAAAATTGTTCGACCCTGATTTTCATCATTCTCTGGCAATCCTTGAAAAGAATCAAAGATTATTAGTTTTTTGCCCACTAACTTGGCTGCTAAACTAAATTTTGCTGAGCTTCCTCCCTTGCAACATCCGGCTTCTACAAATACACCCTCTTGGTCTTTTTCGATGCCTAAAATATGGGATACATAGGCCAAAATTTCATAGCTCCAATGGGGGCACCAGACATTCTTTTGAATAATTTGAAATTGTTTGAGTAAATGTAGCCGCTGAAGAATTGAAATTTTTATTTGAGGATCAATTAAAAAATAAAAAATACTTTTCGTACTTTTTAATCCAAGCCTAAGCTTGTGGATGTTCCATCGACCCGAATAATAAAGCTTTATTAGGGTTCCGTACCCTATTTCACCCAACAGATTTCTTAAGAATTTTTTGATGCTCTCAATCATTAGCTTGACTTAACGACATTCATCTAGAAGAAATCACCTAAAACTAGCGTAGGAACTAGTTGAGGGTGATCAAAAAAGAACTGCGCTATTTTTGGTCCTGCCTATATAAGATTATCGACGTATTTAATGAAGACTTAATTATTTCATTGAGGTTACGAGGTTATAAAGTGATCCTCGCCCTAAAAAGGCATTATCCATTCCGTAAAGTTGATTTAAAACTTTGGCGGTTTTCCTTATGAGGTCTTGAGTTTCAGGTTTCGTCAAATCATGCCCGTACTCCGATAAGAATTGCCTGAATTCCGTGTCGTAGAAACCTTTAAATCCACAACCTTGTAGGGGCAAAATACTCCCATCCTCATTCATTTCCAATAAACTTGGCCCACTCGATGCCAGAGCAACATCCCAATGCATTATCCTTATTCCAGGGAAGCTTTCACTAGCCTGTTGACATAGTTCGGTTAATTCTTGCCAGAAAGGTACCTTTTCTCCAAGGAGTTTTCTGTTGGAAATAGGATGATGCGTGATGTGTTTAGTTTGAGGATATTGGCCAATGATCACCGTCTCAATAGTCCCGTCATCCCGGTTTAGGAATGCAATGCCATTTCCGGTCCGTCCATAGTCCCAATTGTCATTGAAATTATCATTCAGGCATAATTTTAACCATGCACGGAAAATTTGAGGTCCAGCCTTTCTCCTCAGCATACAAACTCGTATGGTCGACAGGTTTTCACCCACTAAATCAGCCAATTCTTCACAGTTTTTCAGTATTTCCTGGAATAGAAAATTTCCATATTTGAGTTGAGAGATTTGTTTGAACGCTTCCGGGATTGATATTATTTTCCCCTTACTAAGCTGAATCGTCTTCTGAACTCTGTCCACCCCCTCAATTCTCATTGCTCCAATCCCAACATCGGCGTTACTAGGCTTTCCAAAACATGGTGGTGTGAGGTCCTTTAACATGAAGTCTTCAAAGCCCTGTGCAGTTTTTATGGACTTGACCAATCCGAATTGTCCGACTTGACCGAATGCCGCATAAAGGGTCGGAGTAGACAAGCCTCTTATTTTTAAGATGTTATAAAAACTTAATTTGTCTCTAATGGTCGAAAACCAGAAAGGACTAGAAAGAATGTAATTTATAGTCCCCTCGAGTGATGACCCAAGGAACGTTTCTTGGGTGGTGCGGGATTTTTCAAAGAGGCGTAAATTGAAATATTCATCGGGTGAAAGGCAGTTTGGGAACTTTCTCAGCTGTTGTATTTCATGTAATTGGGTGAGGATAGACCTGCCTGACTCCTTATTGGCCTTTTTGGCTTTTTGTAAAGCGGTGGTAATAGATTGGATTTTCATGAAATGTCAAAAACAGAGGTTGAGGTGTAACCAGTAGGCCGAAATTGTCCTTTGCAACCTCGCCCTTTCAAAAACTCTAATTCTTCAATGGAGGGAAAGGTTTTTCAGCATACTTTCGGAAAAATCAGAAGTTAACTGTAGTTTCGTCAATGTACTTTATGTTTTTCCTGTGGTGTTTCTTGGGATTCAGGCTCGGAGAGTTTCTGGTATGACCTCTCTGTTTAAGAAAATATGGGGATATTTTAGAGGGCATGAAGGAGGTATTTTGCCAAAGTGCCCGAAAATCGATGCTATCAAAAATAACGATATTTATCCAGAAAAGGGGTTTGAGAAAACTGGGCGCTAGGCATGTTGGCTAAAAGTGTTGGGAGAGAGGGTGCCATCTGTCTAACATCTGTATCATAATAATGTCCTTATTTTGTAGTAACCAAATATTGGTCGGATGAAACGCGCATTGAGATATTGCATATTAATAGATACAGAAAAAATTCCATTTGTTTAGAGTAAGTAGCAATATCCTGTTTCTACGGTTCCCTTTGATTGTGACTTTTCCCCATCAAAAAAACATATTATTTGCGAATGCAGGTGGAAAAATGAGTACTTTAGGGATTTGGCGAAGGACTTGGGGGTAGTCCACCTCCGACTTTATCCCTGTAGTGGGTAAGTCTGCATAAATTACCGGTTTCTCTTATTCTAAGAGGATGAGTTCTACATTCTGAGGGGCATTTGGAGGAATAGTGTCATTTGGAGGTGAGCTGGAGCCGGCTACTATGGGGACAATTGCCCATTTGGGACTGCTGGCTTGAAAGTCGTTTGTTGGGTCCGGTGCGTTGGCTACAAAGAAGTCCCAAGCCTGCTGGCCTGTGTATCCATCTACCGTCAGGCCTGTCATAAAGGAAACAGCTGCCCGCGCAATATATCGGTAATGGTGATCCGGGGTGACACCAGTTCGCCATCCGTTCGCAGGGGTATATGGTAACGCAGGATCAGGCTGTGGGATTAATGTAAGGTATTCCCCCCATGTTTGTATCCACTCATCGGTATTTTCCGGTGACGTAGGATACCAGAAAGCCTCAATTTGATATGGTCCAAGGGGAACGGTTGGAGGATTGCCAACATAGGTCTCAGGGTTGAGAAGGATATTAAAATCCCATTTGGCATGATGGGCAAGCAATTGAGTGGTCGAATCTACTTTCATTTGGTTGGCCATCCCAAGAGCAGTGAGTAAGAAATGTGTTTCCCAGGGGGAGTTGCCTCTTTTTGTCAAATTTGAGTTCATAAAGTTAGATGCAACAAAGGCCCCATCTCCAATGTACCATTGACCGAGTGGGGATGGTGGGCGGCCTCCCGTTATATTAAACACTCCCGCACGCGTACTTCTTCCCCAATCCCAGACCTCTTGTTTTTCGGGGTGAGTGAGTGGAGTGATGTTCTGGATACCTTCAATCATGGTGGAAACATCATGGAGTTTATCGATGAAATAGGCTTGTTCCGGTTCCCCATCCGGGGAAATAAAAGCTGCATAGGTGAGAATTTTGTATGACCAGGCTTGGCCCCGAATGTTGGTTTGAAGATGTAGGCCTACCGGTCCAGGACGCGAACCTCCACTGCCGTAAGCGGCAGTCTTCCATGCGATGTTGTAGGCGGCCTCCAGTTGAAGACAATCCAAATAGTAGTAGCGGCCCGAAAAGAGGTATGCGGTGTAACATGCATCGCTATGATGGGATGAATCGAGTTGCGCAACACGTCCCCATCCATCGTCTGTGACCGTACCATGATTAATGCGGTCATCCGCGTGATGAAAGCTATTATCAATGCAACATAACATGACCGTCGGCCTGGCATTGATGGAAACGGGTCGCCCAAAGGTTTCCACAGTCCCCGTTCCATTCTTTGTTGGTGTGCAACACCAATTATTTGTTGGAGTCCAGGGTTGATCGAAGAAATTTCCCTGTCCCGCTGCGGAGTCTCCTTCTCGGAAATAGTAGGGGAGGCGGCCTGCGAGATCGGCATTGCCGAGGACTAACTGCCAATCCTCATTGGCCATACTATAGAGCCAGTTGACTTCCCAGGTTGCTTGGAGCCCAATCCAGGCAGCTGCTCCGGTCCCATTCAACGATTTTTTATAATTTCCTAAACGAGAGGGATGACCGTCGGACCCGTCTAGGGTCCCGCTTTCTGCCGCAAATTGGGTGCGCAATGTATCGTTGATGGTATTCGTCGTGGTCAGACTGGTGTCATAGTGTGGGATCGCACCCGTCGTCACGAGGTAGGATAAGTTATGATCGATGCCGAGGCCGGGCGGAGTGGTTGTGCCATTCCAAAAACGACGATGCCAACGGCTAAAGGCGATATGGTTGAAACTGCCATGCGTGTATTCCATCGTCGGATTGGTATGGCCTGATTGGATGGTAAGGCTGTATGTGGTGTCTGCGGCGGTATTCGCGGCGGTACTGCTTGCCCAACTATTTTCAATCGTCGCACCGACTTCGACGTCTTTGGTTTGCGGATAAAACCAGGCTTCGATGATCGGATGAAGATTCTTGGTGGCTGTACCAAAATCCAGGTCATAGGTGCGTGCTGGCGTGCGGTCTTCGATGATCACGGCCGTCACGATAGGACCTTGGAGCCAATAGCGCCAGTGCCCATTGGCGAGCATGGTTCGGGCTTGGACTGTTTTGGTCGTTCCATTCGTCAAGTTGAGCGTCGTTTGAAAGTCATAGGTACTCGCTAACATCTGTGTTTGCGTCAAGGCTCCGGTATTATTGCAGTTCGCTTGATTGCTGAAATGAACGGTTACCGATTCGTTGGCTGGGATAGAAGGAATGAGAAAGCTAATAATGGCATGTTTGAGTGAGCCGTCGGCCCACCGATTTTTGACGTCTGTCTGAGTCGTGACAGCGGTGCCCGCCACGAGGGCAGCAACGCATTGTGGGATCTCCCCTTGTTTGAAAGGCCGTGCAATGGATACGGGCCGATTGTTCTGGCCCGTTCCGGCCGTATCATAGATGGTAATAGTATTATTGGCGGAAGGTGAGGGGGGGGGTGGTGGCGGTGGTGGCGGAGAGCCTGAAGAGGAGGTGGAGCCCTGGATGCTGGTTGACGGAGGCGAGACGTTCCCGGCGGTATCTACGGCGGCGACGGTATATGTGTACGAGGTCGCAGCTGCCAGCCCGGTGTCTACAAAGCTGGTATTGGAACTAATACTGATGAGGTTCTGGTTGCGTGAGACGCGATATCCGGCTATTCCGACGTTATCAGTAGAGGGGGCCCAGGTGAGCGTAATCTCAGAGGACGAGGTCGTTGTGGCGTTCAGGTTAGTAGGAGTGGTGGGCAAAATGGTATCAGGAGGGGGAGGCGAGGTGGTGCCATTGGCATGTTTATAAAACCAGAGTCCCGAGCTCGTACCGATCCCTTTCATGTATATGATGCCTCCGTATTGGGGAACCGGGATCCCAATCATGTGCACCGGGCCTCCCACTGTTGCGTCAGAAGCCGTGATGCCCTGAGGCAGTGTTGTGGAAATCTGGCGGTAGGTATCGGTGGCTACCTGATATTCCCAGACCGCGGTTTGTTTGGCGGTCTTATCATAATGAAGGAGGACGAGGTTGCCGGTGACGGGGTCGACCGTCGTTAAGCCTCCGGTACCTTCGACGCCTAGATTATGATGTTCAAAGGGGAGATCCGTGAGCCGAGTAACGGTGCCGGCAGCCGTAATTTTCCACATGGAGAGATTCGGAGTAGCCCCGGCGTTGCCTCCTCCGCATATCACGGCCTGATGGGGGGCAGAATATTCGCAAAACGTATTATAGACTGTGCCGGAGGGAAAGGCTGAGGGATCCAGGGTCTGTAATAGGGTCCACGTATTCGTGGAAGGATTAAACTCCCAGATTTTTTTCCAAGTAAACTCAGCATGCAGGACTCGGTCGCGATCGGGGAAAAAGACCAGGCCCCCGCTGGGGCCGACACTGTTGCTTTCGGGAAGAGAGGCACGTTGCGCCCAGGTATTACTGGGACGATCATATTGCCAAAAGTCAGGAGCATGGCTTTGGCGGGCAAACATCGTGCGGCGTACCGGATCCCAGGCGTTCATTTGATCATGGGCATGTCCGGAGTCCCAGGGGGTGATTTGGCGGGACCAGGTGTCGGTAGCGGCATTCCACCAAATCATAAAGGTCTTAGAAAGATGGCCTCCGCCGTGAAAGAGCAGTGTTTGGTCGACGGCATCCCAAACCCCTCCATCGGCCCATTGCATGATGTTGTTGCTAGCACAGCCAGTATTCCGGGAATCCCAGGTAGGGGACACGCCGGGTAACGAGCAGGAATGGAGAAAGTCGGCCCAGGAGACTGGGGGAGTCGTGGTGGGGAGGGAGACGAATTGATGCGGGGAGGCCGCAGCTGCAGCGTCCGCTAGGTTATGGGCGTAGACAGGGGGGGAAAGAATAAAAGAAAAGGGGAACAAGAAAATACAGAGGCGAAAACACAACAAAGGGAGGGCAATGTGGGATGCGCGAGGAATTACTTTGTTGGTAGGTGCGAATATTAAAAGATGGTTACAAACAAACCTTTTCATTTACTTCTCCTGAATGGGGAAGACTTACAAACTAACAATAACAACCATGAATTCGATTTATTCGTCAATGCATAAAATTCAAATGGAACAGGTTGGCAGATAAAGAAAATATTTATGGGGAATTTATAATGTGAATATAATTCAGCAAGCTGTAGCCGGTACTTCCACCGAGGGTAATGGTTAAGGCCCCATCCGTGACGGTGACGGGTAGATCCGTGACGGTCAGGAAGGAATTTTTTGTCGAGGTCAAATCATTGAAGACGAGCTGACCTTCCACCTTGACCCGTTGAGGTCCATGGGTAAAGGCCGGATCCCCACTGGCTAAGGAAATGAGGTAATCGCCGTTGGGGAGGTCATACCGCCACACGGCGGTACTATTGGGGCTGGTAAAGGCCAGGGTGTCGAGGCGTTGGTCGGTATTGGCGTTGCGATCGCGGGTGAAGCTGGTGCGATTGGCATCCCAGCCATAGCCGCGGCTACTGGTGTAGGCACTGCCGTCATCTTTGAGGTAGCCGGTGGGCACCGAGGCATTCCCCGGTTGGAAGTTTAATTGAATCGAGCTGCCGCTGGAGGGAGGGGAAGTAGAGGCGGCGGGTGTTATGTGGACATAATTCAGCAAGGTGTAGCCGGTACTTCCACCGAGGGTAATGGTTAAGGCCCCATCCGTGACGGTGACGGGTAGATCCGTGACGGTCAGGAAGGAGTTTTGTGTCGAGGTCAAATCATTGAAGACGAGCTGACCTTCCACCTTGACCCGTTGAGGTCCATGGGTAAAGGCCGGATCCCCACTGGCTAAGGAAATGAGGTAATCGCCGTTGGGGAGGTCATACCGCCACACGGCGGTACTATTGGGGCTGGTAAAGGCCAGGGTGTCGAGGCGTTGGTCGGTATTGGCGTTGCGATCGCGGGTGAAGCTGGTGCGATTGGCATCCCAGCCATAGCCGCGGCTACTGGTGTAGGCACTGCCGTCATCTTTGAGGTAGCCGGTGGGCACCGAGGCATTCCCCGGTTGGAAGTTTAATTGAATCGAGCTGCCGCTGGAGGGAGGGGAAGTAGAGGCGGCGGGTGTTATGTGGACATAATTCAGCAAGGTGTAGCCGGTACTTCCACCGAGGGTAATGGTTAAGGCCCCATCCGTGACGGTGACGGGTAGATCCGTGACGGTCAGGAAGGAGTTTTGTGTCGAGGTCAAATCATTGAAGACGAGCTGACCTTCCACCTTGACCCGTTGAGGTCCATGGGTAAAGGCCGGATCCCCACTGGCTAAGGAAATGAGGTAATCGCCGTTGGGGAGGTCATACCGCCACACGGCGGTACTATTGGGGCTGGTAAAGGCCAGGGTGTCGAGGCGTTGGTCGGTATTGGCGTTGCGATCGCGGGTGAAGCTGGTGCGATTGGTATCCCAGCCATAGCCGCGGCTACTGGTGTAGGCACTGCCGTCATCTTTGAGGTAGCCGGTGGGCACCGAGGCATTCCCCGGTTGGAAGTTTAATTGAATCGAGCTGCCGCTGGAGGGAGGGGAAGTAGAGGCGGCGGGTGTTATGTGGACATAATTCAGCAAGGTGTAGCCGGTACTTCCACCGAGGGTAATGGTTAAGGCCCCATCCGTGACGGTGACGGGTAGATCCGTGACGGTCAGGAAGGAGTTTTGTGTCGAGGTCAAATCATTGAAGACGAGCTGACCTTCCACCTTGACCCGTTGAGGTCCATGGGTAAAGGCCGGATCCCCACTGGCTAAGGAAATGAGGTAATCGCCGTTGGGGAGGTCATACCGCCACACGGCGGTACTATTGGGGCTGGTAAAGGCCAGGGTGTCGAGGCGTTGGTCGGTATTGGCGTTGCGATCGCGGGTGAAGCTGGTGCGATTGGCATCCCAGCCATAGCCGCGGCTACTGGTGTAGGCACTGCCGTCATCTTTGAGGTAGCCGGTGGGCACCGAGGCATTCCCCGGTTGGAAGTTTAATTGAATCGGGCTGCCGCTGGAGGGAGGGGAAGTAGGAGTGCTAAAAGTTGCTGTCACACTTTTTTGCGCAGATAGCAAAATTGAGCAAGTCGGGCTCGTTCCAGTGCAAGCACCACTCCATCCTGTGAAGGTACTTCCAGTGTTTGGATTTGCAGTCAAAGTAATAGAAGTGTTGCTAGGGAAATTTGAGGTACAAGTATCGATAGAACAATTCAAGCCCGAAGGGGTAGTGAAAACCTGGCCCGATCCATTACCTTGAATCGTAGCACTGAGCGTATAAGTAGGCGGTGCGGCAGGAGTTATGTGGACATAATTCAGCAAGGTGTAGCCGGTACTTCCACCGAGGGTAATGGTTAAAGCCCCATCCGTGACGGTGACGGGTAGATCCGTGACGGTCAGGAAGGAATTTTGTGTCGAGGTCAAATCATTGAAGACGAGCTGGCCTTCCACCTTGACCCGTTGAGGTCCATGGGTAAAGGCCGGATCCCCACTGGCTAAGGAAATGAGGTAATCGCCGTTGGGGAGATCATACCGCCACACGGCGGTACTATTGGGGCTGGTAAAGGCCAGGGTGTCGAGGCGTTGATCGGTATTGGCGTTGCGATCGCGGGTGAAGCTGGTGCGATTGGTATCCCAGCCATAGCCGCGGCTACTGGTGTAGACACTGCCGTCATCTTTGAGGTAGCCGGTGGGTACCGAGGCATTCCCCGGTTGGAAGTTTAATTGAATCGGGCTGCCGCTGGGGGGAGGCACGTTCGACGAATTAATGCTAATTTGTTTTTCAGTGGAAGGTAGGCTTTCATTGCCAAATATATCAAAGGCAGTAATGATAAACCCATAGGAAGAGCCATCTACTAAATTTGTTACGGTATGGGAAGGGGCTGACGGGTTGGAGGGTAGACCTGAAAAGATGGGTTGACCATAGTTTGATGAAGGAAGTTCCCTTTGATAAATTTTATATCCTGCCAAATCATCTTCACCATTTTTGTCCCATGAAATTAAAATATTGGCTCCAAAAATTGACCCAATTGGAAAAACAATGACGAAGAAGAGAGAGAAAAATACCTTCCAAAGGAAAACAGATTGCTGAAAAAACACATTCTTCTTGAAAAATTCTTTGAACTGCAAGATTTGGTTTGACAACTATTGAGGGTTGAATAAAAGAAGCTGTGGAAGGGATGTGTTTTAATCTTGAGTTATCTGACTTCTCCTCCCTGTGGTCTAGCAATATGCGGGCCAAAAAGAATTGCAGTTTAACTCGTGATTTAGTCTGGAAAATGGTAAGCCCAATTACCTTAAGCATAACCATACTCCGAAAGATTACTGATATTTTGTTGTTTTCAAATGAAGGATTTTTGGTTTTTCTGTATGATATGAAATTCATGAAAATTTCCTAGGTATTTATTTTTGTGTTTTTCTTTTTGACTTACCAACAATTGTAATCTAGTGGTATATGTTGAAAAAAAGAGTACGATATCATTATGAATGAATAAGTAATCCATGATGGTCTAGCTTTATTAGTTCCTGCCTTCACCCTGACCTTGCAGATTATTGAATGTTATCCCGGTTGTCGATATTTTGGCGGTTGGCTCTGGGGTACTTGACGATTCTTGCTCTGGTCATTGGTGTCAATCTCTACATTCTTGGTCAGTTCCGGAACCTGACAGAGTTAGGGGCCGAGCTTGCTACTCACCACTTTCCCGCTGTAGAAACCGCTAAACGATTAATTTCTAGTCTGTACGCCCAATTGAAAAGTGACAAGCAATATCTTGTGCTTCGAGATACCACTCTATTAAAAGACTTTTTGCAGGAAGCAGAGAATTTTCGGAAGACTCTAAAGGCGCTTCAGGACCAAGAGCCTTCTGGTTCTCCCTTAGAGTTTTTGCAAGCTACCAAAGTTCTCCATGAAGAGTTTCATACCTTATTTCTCAGCGTAGGAGTCGAGCAGGCTGACCGTTCACCTACCGCGATCGCTCACTATGAGCAAAAGCGTGACGAACTCATTGAGGGGATGACCCAAGCCATTAACGCGTTCATTACCTCCCAAGAAGCTTCCGTTGGAGATATTCTAAGGGATTCCCATATTCAAACTGTTCGGGCTCAGGAAATCACGCAGCAATTGTTAATGATGGCCCTTATCCTGGGCCTTGGCTTGGCGGGTGTGGCTAGCTATAGTATCCTTCGCCCCTTGCGTCGTGTGAAGGCACAAATTCGTCGAATTGGGCAGGGACAGTTTGGGGGAAGTATCTCCTTGTCGGTTCCCCAAGAGTTGCGTGATTTGGTCGGGCAAGTCAATTGGATGGGAGAAAAACTTCAAAAACTGGATGAAATGAAGTCAGAGTTCTTAGCGAATATTTCTCATGAACTTCGAACGCCTTTAACCTCTATCAGAGAGGGGTCTCAACTGCTTTTAGATGGTATTCCCGGGAATTTGAACAAGGATCAACGTGAAACGTTGACCATCATCTCTGAAAGTAGCCAACGGCTCAACCATTTAATCGGCAACCTTTTGGATTTGTCTAGAATGGAAGCAGATATGGTGTCTTATAACTTTGCTCCCACGGATTTAAATCGGTTGGCTGTACGCTCTGTGGAGAAAATGAAATTTTTAGCAGAAAGAAAGAATATCCATCTCGAAATGGCACTAGCGTCAAATGGAATACGATTTCAAAATGTGGATAGTCAACGGATTGAACAAGTTTTGGAAAATCTTCTCTCAAATGCCATAAAATTTAGCCCATATGGTTCAACGATATCTGTCAGGTCCATTCCCCATGAATCTGACAGTGAAGGCATTCATTTTATGGTATCTGATAAGGGACCAGGGATTCCCAAAGAAGATCTACCGCATATTTTTGAGCGGTTTTATCAAGGAAAAACCCAAGAAGGTCGAATGTATGTAGGAAGTGGAATAGGTTTGGCCTTGGCCAAGCGAGTGCTCGAAGCTCATGAGGGGAACATTTGGGCAGAGAGTACAGTCGGTATGGGAACCACTCTTCACTTTACTTTGGTGAGGGGAAAAAACATGAGGGTCGTGCATTGAAATTGAATTTCCTTTTGAACCCAGGATTGGATTGTAGATTTTTATTTTTTCTCCTTGCCATCCTCTGGTGTACTGCTTGTACCAGTCCTTATTTAAATCCGTCTCCCCCACCTACCCAAACCCCGAAAAATTCTTCGAATTTAACCGAAGTGTTAGAGCCGGAAGCTGAAGATAAGCCCTTTTTTGAAGCCATTGCTGAAGATCAGGAAAAAAAATTAAGTTCATGTAAAAATGAAGAGGAATGCCGATCGGTGCACTTTTTGCGCGGGTTGGCGGCCTTGTATGACAATCGGGAATTGGCTGCCTTACATTTTCGTAAAGTTGTGGCGTCCAGACCCAATAGCACTTTGGCTAAAGAAAGCCGTTTTTGGCTGTGGTATTTAGATGTGTTGAATTCTCCAAGTCAGGCAGGAATGACCCAAAGTGACCTCCTGAGGCGACTGACGAGAGAAATCGTAGAAAAAGAACTTTCAATTTATGAGCTGACTGGAAAACTAGAAAACGCTTCAGTAGAAGCCCTTGAGCAAGAGGTGCTGCTTCGGGACAAATCGATTGCTACCTTAAATCAAGCCAATGGAGGTTTAAAAAAGCAGATCGAACAGCTTAAAATAGAGCAGGTTCAACGACAAGAAGTTGAAAAGGAGTTAAAAGCTCGTGAACAGAAGGTTCAGGAATTGACGAAGCAACTCGAAGCCTTACGACGTATCGATCAAGAAATCCGTGAAAAAGCGCCTCCCACTCGTCCATCAGAGAAAATGACACCAACCCCCGAGCTCGAAAAAGCTGCGGAGAAAGAAGAGTTGCCACTTGAAAAAGCCAAACAGTAAAGGGACTACTATGGCTGAAGAACGAATTCTAGTCGTAGATGACGATCCGAGTTTGCTCACATTATTGAAAATGCGACTCCATTCCATGGGTTTTTCGGTCACGGCTTGTGGGTCCGGAGGTGATGCCCTGACTCATGCCCAGGAAGAACCCTACGATTTCGCCATTCTTGATCTCAGGTTGCCCGATACGGACGGTCTAGATCTCATGGAGGAACTTCATCATCACCAAACGAATCTTCCCGTGCTTATACTGACGGCCCATGGCTGTATTCCCAATGCGGTGCAGGCCATGAAGAAGGGGGCTTATGGATATTTAACGAAGCCGTTTGAAGATAAGGAGCTCCAAGAGAGTATCGATAAGGCATTAAGTACCAAACGAATGAGTCAGGAAATTCATCGATTGCAGCTGTTGGTGAATGAATTGTACGGTTTAGAAAATGTGGTCGCTCGTAGTTCCGAAATGCATGCCGTCTTACAGCAGGTTGCCCGAGTGGCCAAAACTGACACCACCGTTTGTATTTCCGGGGAAACCGGAACCGGCAAGGAAGTCATCGCTCGTGTGATTCACTGTAATAGTCCACGAGCCTCGAAGCCATTCATGGCCGTGAATTGTGCGGCAATTCCTGAAACACTTTTTGAAAGTGAACTATTTGGCCATGTCAAAGGTTCATTCACGGGAGCACATCAAAATAAACGAGGGTTAATTCAAAATGCTGACAAAGGGACGTTATTTCTTGACGAAATTGGAGAAATGCCCCTTTCTCTCCAGGGCAAACTCCTTCGGGCCATTCAAAACCGAGAAATTTTACCGGTTGGGGGTCAAGTCCCGACAAAGGTCGATGTGCGTATCCTTGCTGCGACCAACAAAGATTTAGAAGAAGCGGTCAAGGAAGGCCGGTTCCGGGAAGATTTATATTATCGAATTCATGTAGTCCCTCTTTGGTTGCCTCCCCTCCGACAACGTCGTGAAGATATTCCATTGTTGGCACAATTTTTCCTCAAACGTAGTGTGGAGCACCACCATAAAGTGGTTAAGGGATTTTCTCCAGAAGCCATGCAGACCTTAGTGACCCATCATTGGCCAGGAAATGTTCGTGAATTGGAAAATATGATCGAACGAGCAGTCGTGATGTCTCCACAAGACATTATTACCGAAGAGTTTCTCCCTGTCTCGCCCTCAGACTCTTCCCCGCAGGGAAGTTTGCAACCCTTGACGGAAGCCAAAGAAGCTTTTGAGCGGGAATATTTAAAAGATTTACTTCGGGCTACCCAAGGTAATATTTCTCGAGCCTCACAAATCGCAGGACGGTATCGAGCAGATTTTTATAAATTGTTAAAAAAATACGGTCTGCATCCTTCCAATAAGCCAATCGGGCCTTCCTAATCGCCTGGCGCTTATCCCTCCAACTTCCGTACCTTGCTGCTTGATCGCGAGGGGTGGAAATAAGGCTTATCCCATCTATAATTGTAGAATGCTGAGAAATCGGCATCTCGACTTAAAATTTGCTGTTTCAACGTGAGAATTTTCTTTGGGTAAAGAGAAATGAAGGTTATCCTTACCTTTGACATAGAAGTGTGGTGTGATGGTTGGAACCATCTGGATGCTTCTTTCCCTGAAGCGTTTGAACGATATTCTTGGGGATCTTCAAAGGCCGGTTCTTATGCTCTACCCAAGACTTTGGAGGTATTGAAAAAGAATAATCTGCACGGGGTATTTTTTGTCGAGCCTCTGTTCGCCGCACGTTTTGGAGTGAAATATTTACAACAGATTGTCTCCTTTATTCTTGGGGCAGGTATGGAGGTACAACTTCACTTGCATCCAGAGTGGACTGATGAAATAACACCTTCGTTAATCTCCAATTCATCTACTAAAAGACAACATTTGAGCTTTTACACCTTGGAAGAGCAAATTTCTTTAATTAAAAAAAGTATTGATCTCTTGCAGGAAGCCGGGGCACCACGTCCCACCGTCTTTCGTGCTGGGAACTTTTCAGCTAATGGAGATACCTTTCGAGCACTTTTTGCGAATCACATATTCAATGATAGTAGTGTCAATGCGACGGTGGAAAATTCTGTGACTGATTTGCGGGATGATGTGAATTTATACCAGACCCAAAAGATTCATGGCGTGAGGTCATATCCTATGTCGATTTTTATCGATGGTGTTGGAAAATTACGTCATGCCCAAATAGGTGCTTGTTCAAGCTCTGAGATGATTCAGGCTATGATGGGTGCCAGAAAATTAGGGTGGCCCTACTTTATCTTTTTGTCGCATAACGTTGAGATGTTGAGAAGGGAAAGTTCGTATCCGGATTGGATTGTAGTGAAGCGGTTCGAACGTTTATGCGAATTTTTAGGGAAGAATGCCGCACAATTTCCTACCAGGGGCTTCTTGACCGACCCTGATGAATGGAGTCACGGCTCTTTGGATTTACCAAGGGTAAATTTTATCTCTACAGTTCATCGAATCTCCGAGCAAATCGTGAGAAGATTGGTCTAGGGCTTGTCTACCTTAAATCTCCAAAATTTCAAACCGACCATTATCTCCTTAAGTTACCGGCTAGGTGAAATTCCATTATTCGTGAAAAGATTCCCGGGCTGGAGAAATACAGAACATTTCAGCTTGGTTGGGACATATTCTCAGTTCCCGGCCATACCGACCGAATTGGAAGAAGGTAGTGAGCCTCTGGTGTATTCCGGATATCCCATATCTTTTGTTGTTCCTCCTCTCTTATATAAAAATGACTGGATTTTTTATTCGCCTAAAGTATTTTATAATTACTATATTGACCTTACTCGTTTTGAAAATTTTGACGCTTACTTAAATCAATTTTCTGCAAAATCTCGGTCATCTTTGAGGAGAAAAATTAGAAAGTTTGCTGAGAAGAACAAAGGAAAATTGGATTGCCAAGAGTATAAAACCTCTCAAGAATTGGAAGTCTTTTTCAGTCTGGCTAGTTTGGTTTCTTCTAAGACCTATCAAGAACGACTGTTTAACTGTGGATTGCCAAAATCAAAAAAATTTCTTTCAGAAGTGCATGGCCTAGCTAAGACTAATGAAGTAAGAGGATACATTTTGTTTCTTCATGAAAGGCCTGTTGCCTATCTGTTCAGTTATTGTAAAAATAGGATTATTTCTTATGATTATGTAGGCTACGATCCGGCTTTCCAATCTCTTTCCCCTGGGACTGTTCTGCAATTTCTTGTGTTACAAAAAGTGTTCCTTAGCAAGGAATTTATAATCTTTGATTTTACTGAAGGGGAGGGAACCCACAAAAAATTCTTTTCTTCCGATAAAACCTTATGTGCAAAAACCTATTTTTTTCCGAAATCTCTTAAAAATCTGTGTTATGTAAACGTACATGTTGCCTTAAATAATTGCGTGAATGTTTTTGGGAGATTCCTCGAGAAGTTTGGATTTAAATCTAGGATAAAAAAAGTAGTAAGAAAAGTTGCCTGAGGAATTGTGAATAAATGGGTTGTTGAGCCACAATCTGAATATTCCGTTTTCTTAAAATATCGCCGGTTGTTATTAGAATGAAAAAAGCTCTCTTATTTCTTAGATGATTAGGTCCTCGATAATCATAAGAATTTACATCATTCTATTTTTTACGGCGTCCTTAAGCTGGGTTATGCCATTGATTCAATCTTGGATAAGCAAAGAGGCCAATCCATTTGGGATTTTGGGCCATTTGTGATTTTCAAAAAAAGATGGTTGGGCTTTTCAACCACTTTGGTTTCGACTTGAAAGGGGTATTTGTAATTTAAAGTTGTTGATTCTTAAGGGAAAAGTCAAGGCTGGTCGAAAATGAGTTTTTCTTGTTCCATAATGTAGGGAATTGTTTTTGAACGTTTTTTTTGAATTGAGGTGTTATTAAAGGTACAAGGTTCATTATTTTAAAGAAAAAATCTTCCCCCATCTTTTTCTGGGCCTTCCCCCCAGCCGAATTTTTCTAATTTCTTACTCTGAAGTAAAATAAAACGTAACAGTAAAGGTAAGTGCTATTGTTGTATTGTAAGTTTGTGTAAGTCCAAACCGGATTGAGGGTTTCCCTTAATTGCCTATATCCTTTTTGCGATATTACAGTTACCAGAAATACCGGTAATCTCGGGAAAAGATCAATACCTCATGTCCATAATTTTTTCCAAAAATTTTATTTTTTTTCAGAGTCTGTGTTTGAGCCTGTTTGGGCCTTCCCTAGTCAGGAAAAAATGATTGATATTTTTTTAGAGTTTTTGCAAGGGAACCGAAAAGGCCATAGATGCAGGAAAGTTTATCGATGAACCCACTATTTTGCCCGAAAAGTAGGAGGCTGCCAGTATCTTCGTGAGAATTGGTTTAATATTTGTTTCAATGGTTTATTTTATTAGAAGAGCTTGAAGTTTTAGCTATGCCAATTTCATGAAAGTTCCAAATAATGGATAAGTTGTGAAGAAGGGTTCCTGTGAATGGTTCTATGAATCATTGTCATTTATGCATAAATGAGTCTAGGTGTGAGATTTAGATAAGGAGGTAGTGACATTGGGAGCTGAAAATAGGAAGAGTGTAAAGGACCATCGCAATCAAGGTGTGAAAGAGGTTGATACCCCCTCTGCCAATTCTATGGATTCCATAGAGACCATTCATCAACTTATTGAGCAATCCGTACTGAGATTTTCGGAGAAAATTGCCGTCGTCTATGAAAAGGAAGGTCTTAAGTATAGCGAATTGGAGCATTTGTCGAACCAACTTGCTCATCGCCTACAGGGGTTGGGCGTCAAGCCAGGTGTTTGTGTCGGTCTTTGTATTGAACGCTCACTAGAAATGGTTGTGGGACTGTTGGGGATCCTTAAGGCTGGTGGAGCCTATGTACCTCTTGACCCAGCCTATCCCCTGGATCGCATCAACTTTATGCTCGAAGATTCTGGCCTCACCTTGGTAGTGACCCAGAGCCAATTCCAACGAGTTTTCACAGAAGCGAGAGTCGAGGTTTTCTGCTTGGACTCTAGTTGGTCTTCAATTTCGAGCCAGCCACTTGATTCCCTTGGGTTAGTAGCTCGGGGAGATGATTTGGCCTATGTAATATATACATCTGGTTCGACCGGAAAACCCAAGGGTGTAGAAATTCCCCATCGGGCAGTCGTCAATTTTTTAATCAGCATGGAAAAAACTCCAGGCCTTCGAGCTCAAGATCGTTTGTTGGCTGTTACGACTCTTTCTTTTGATATTGCAGGGCTTGAGCTGTATCTTCCACTGGTGGCAGGGGGGCAAGTCATTATTTGTTCCCGAAATAAAGCCGCTGATGGAACACATTTAGCTCGTATGATTGATGAAGCTAAGGTAACGGTTATGCAAGCCACGCCTGCCACCTGGAGATTATTATTGGACTCAGGATGGAACGGATCTCCAGATTTACGAATATTTTGTGGTGGGGACACGTTAACCCGTGAACTTGCGGAACGTCTGCTTCCAAAATGCTGTGAGCTTTGGAACCTCTATGGGCCCACGGAAACGACCATTTGGTCGACGGCGCATCGGGTAGAATCTGGGAGGGGCCCTGTACCTATCGGAGTTCCCATAGCCCAAACGGACATCCACCTTTTGGATGAAAACCATCAACCTGTGCAAGCCGGAAAACCCGGGGAATTGTTTATTGGCGGTGCAGGTCTGGCTCGAGGCTATTTTAAACGTCCGGAGCTTACCCAAGAACGGTTCATCTCGTATCCCTTGAATTCTCAGTCTTCTACCCGACTGTATCGAACTGGGGATTTGGCGAGACAACGTGACGATGACACTCTGGAGCACCTGGGCCGCGTAGATTTTCAGGTGAAGGTTCGAGGATTTCGCATTGAATTAGGTGAGATTGAGTCCGCATTAGAGCAACAGCCTTCGATCAGGCAGTCGGTGGTGTTGGCCCGTGAGGATATTCCTGGCGAAAAACGGCTTGTAGCCTATTTCGTTCCCGCCAAGGACCAGACTCCGTCCAGCAAGGATTTGCGGGCAGCCCTAGGGGCCTTACTTCCGGATTACATGGTCCCAGGGCTGTATGTTCCCCTTGAAGCCTTTCCCTTGACCCCCAATGGAAAGGTAGACCGAAAGGCCTTGCCCGCTCCTGATTTTCAACGACCAGAATTAGCCGTAGAATATGTGGCTCCCACCAGCCACGAGGAAGAGAAGCTCGCTGAAATTTGGGGAGAAGTTCTTCGTGTCGATAAAGTGGGGATTCATGACAATTTTTTCGAACTCGGAGGAGATTCACTAAAAGTCGCTCAGGTCGCGACGCGGGTTCGGGATGCATTTAATGTCGATATGTTCTTACGGTCGGTATTCGATCAGCCGACTGTTGCCGGATTACTTCCGATCATTTTGGCAGCCGATCCTCGACAGGATGTCACAAAAGAACTGTCCATCGCTCAGGTGACCCGAGGAAAGCATATTCCTCTTTCTTTTGCTCAGGAGCGAGTTTGGTTCCTGCATCAAGTAAATCCCCAAAACCTAGCCTATAATTTCATTTCGAGTATTGAATTTCGCGGGAAATTGAACATCAAGGCTCTTGAACGAACCCTCGACGAGATATTACGTCGTCATGAGAGTTATCGTTCCTCATTTCCAACGGTCAATGGCCGTCCTGAACAGGTCATTCATCCTTATGAGCCCTTCTCTATGCCCATAATCGACCTCTCAGGAAAATCCCCAGAAGAGCAGAATGCCGCGGTGAAAGCCTGGAGTGATGAAGAGTACCAATTGCGCTTTGATCTGGCCAAAATTCCGTTGGTTCGTTGGACGTTTTTCCGATACAGTGATGACAAAAATGTCTTGATTCATATGGAACATCACCTGGTTCATGATGGGTGGTCTTTTAATGTATTTTTGCGGGAATTAGTGGATCTGTATCGGGCTTTTTCAGCCGATCAGCCCTCTCCGCTCCCTGAGTTGCCGGTGCAATTTGCCGAGTTTGCGACTTGGCAACATGAATGGATGCAAGGAGAGGTCTCCGATAATCAATTAGCTTATTGGAAAGACAGGTTTCAAACGATTCCTCCGGTTCTTGATCTTCCTACGAAAGGGCCCCGTCCAACCGAGCAAACGTTTCGAGGAACTTCACTCCGTCCCGAAATACCTCTTGAATTATGCAATCAACTGCGTACTCTCAGTCGGGAAGAAGGCAGTACCTTATTCATGACGATGCTTGCCGGCTTTATCGCTCTCCTTCACCGATATACCGGTGAAACCGATGTGGCCGTCGGGACGTTTTTCGCCAACCGTCGGTCTCGGGAGTCTGAAAGTCTCATTGGGATGATCTTGAATAATGTAGTGATTCGAGCGGCCCTGGATGACAATCCGACCGTCCGTGAATTGATGAGACAGGTCCGGGATGTGGTTCTTGAGGGGGCTACCTATCAAGACGTACCTTTCGATCGCGTCGTGGAGGCGGTCCATCCTAAACGCGATTTAAGTCTAAACCCTCTCTTTCATATCATGTTCAGTTTTCATGATGAACCCATGCCGGAAGAAGGATTACCTGGTCTTGAAGTGAAATTGACCCCAGTGATTAGCAATGGTTCGGCCAAGTTCGATTTGGGGGTGATTGGGATCCCGCATTCTGCGCAAAATCTTGGGTTGCCACAGGGTTCGGAACAAGACGGTCTGACGATGATTTGGGAACATAACACCGATCTATTCGATACCTCCACTATTGCCCGTATGATCGAGCATTATAAGTCTTTATTGGCCTCGATGGTGGCTGATCCTGAAATGACAATTTCCGATCTTCGGTTGGTCCCTGATGAAGAAAGCCATCGAATGTTGCTTCAATGGAATGCCACGCAGACCACGGATGATTCAGAATTGTGCTTACATCAAATGATAGAAACCCAATCCCGAAAGACTCCGAATGCCGTCGCAGTGATGGATGATATTCAAGAATTGTCCTATGAAGAATTGAACAACCAGGCCAATCAGCTCGCCAATTATTTGCGACGACTTGGGGTTGGCCCCAATGTTCTTGTCGGAATCTCGGTAGAGCGTTCCACTAGAATGTTGGTGGGATTGTTGGGAATTTTGAAAGCCGGAGCGGCCTATGTTCCCATTGATCCGTCATTCCCCTCGGATAGACAAAAATTTATGATTGCGGATGCTGACATCTCTTTTCTGGTTACGGAAAAGGATCTGATGACGACCCTATCAAGCGAGAGCATGAGTGTCATTCGTCTGGATGCCGATCATGAGTCGATCAACGCAGAATCAACCGAGGTTGAGGGGAAAGATTTTGTTACCCCCGAAAATTTGGCCTATGTGATTTTTACCTCGGGATCCACGGGTAAACCCAAAGGAGTCAAGATTCCACATCGAGCGGTCGTGAATTTCTTGAACAGTATGCAAACAAGGCCGGGCATCGTCCCAGAAGACCGATTGTTTGCGGTCACGACCCTTTCTTTTGACATTTCAGGCCTGGAGCTGTATTTGCCCCTAACTGTGGGGGCCACAGTGATTGTTGCCAGTAGAGCCGTCGCTACAAATGGGGAAGAATTGGCCAAAAAACTTACCGCCTCTGGCTCGACCGTCATGCAAGCCACTCCAACTACCTGGCAGATGCTCATGGATTCCGGGTGGACAGGGAAATCGGATTTGAGGGTCCTTTGTGGGGGAGAAGCCTTGTCCCGAACTCTGGCGGAACAGTTACTTCCTTGTGTGAAGGAGGTATGGAATATGTATGGACCAACGGAGTCCACCATCTGGTCGACGATTTATCGGGTGGATTCTGCGGAAGGTTCTGTTCCCATTGGTCATCCTATTCAGAATACCCAAGTGTATATTCTCGACCGGTATGATAATCCCGTTCCTCCTGGGGTCCAAGGGGAGTTGTGCATTGGAGGGGCCGGGGTTGCCTTGGGATATCTGAACCGTCCGGAATTAACCTCAGAAAAATTTATCAACAATCCCATTAATGGAGATCGCAGTGCGGTACTTTATCGGACCGGGGACCTTGCCCGCTTCCGCCAAGATGGAACGTTAGAATGCCTTGGTCGTTTGGACCACCAGGTCAAATTGCGAGGATTCCGGATTGAATTGGGAGAAATTGAGGCAATAATTGAACAGCTGGCAGGAGTGCGACAAGCAGTGGTCATCAAGCGGGAGGATGCTCCCGGTGATGAACGACTTGTAGGTTATGTAGTGCTATCAGAAAATTCCAAAATTTCCACCAATCAAATTTTAAGGAAACTCAAAGATGAATTACCTGGGTATATGGTTCCTACCGCATGTGTCGCCTTGGAGACCTTCCCCCTCACGCCGAATGGGAAATTGGACCGGCCGGCGCTGCCGGCGCCCCTGACGGCCTGTCGGGAGGATGTGGCCACCCTGGTGCCGCCGAGCACGCCGACGCAAGTCACGCTCGCCGGCATTTGGGGGGACGTGCTGGGCCTGGAGCAGGTGGGCATTCGCACGAGCTTTTTTGACCTGGGCGGCCATTCGCTGCTGGTCATTAAATTATTGGCCCGGATTCGGGCGGAGACGGGCATCCAACTGGCCGTGGGGACGCTGTTTCAACACCCCACGATCGAAGCGTTAGAAGAGCAACTGCTTGAAACCCAGCTTGGCCAAACCAGCGAGCACGAGCTGACACAGCTGTTAGAAGAGCTGGAGGAGTCGTGAGGAGGAGCGGCAGGCCGGGATGAGTGAGCTTGCCCAACGACTCGCGCAGCTGTCGCCGGAGAAGCGGCAGTTGCTGCTGGCGAAGTTACAGGCGCGGGAACGGGCGCACGCGCCCCCGACGGCCTTGGGCCCCCGCCCGACCCCGGGCCCGACCCGGCTGACCTACTCCCAACGGCGGCTCTACTTTCTGGACCGCTTGGATCCGGGCAACCGGGTCTATCACATCCCGTTGGTGCTTCACCTGACGGGGGCGTTAGCGGTGCCCCGGCTGAATGCCGCGCTGAGCACCATCGTCGCCCGCCACGCCATCCTCCGTACGACCTTTCAGGACGGCCCGACCGAGCCCGTGCAAGTGAGCCACCCGGCGCAGCCGGTATGCTTGGAGCCGGTCCCGGTCGATGCCACGACCCTTGCGGCGGCCACGCAGGCCGTGGCGACGCACACCTTTGATCTGGCAACAGGCCCGCTGGTGCACTTTGCGTTACTGCGGGGCGGGCCGACCGAGCACTGGCTCGTGACGGTCTTTCATCACATCATCTGTGATGGCTGGTCGTTGAAGCTCTTTCAAGATGAGCTGGTGGCGGCCTACACGGCGGCGGCGCTGCCGGCCCTCCCGGTCCAGTATGCGGATTATGCGTGGTGGGAAGGGACGCAGCCCGCCTATCTCGCGCCACAACTACAGTACTGGCAGAAGCGGCTGCAGGGGGCGCCGGCCGCGTTGGAGTTGCCCACGGACCATCCCCGCCCCCGGGTGCGCCAGTATCAAGGGGCGCGGGTCAAGACCCGGTTTCCTCCGCCCTTGCGGCACGGCCTGGAGCACTTGGCGCAGCAGCAGGGGGCCACGCTCTTTATGGTCCTGATGGCGGCCCTGCAGGTGGTCTTGGCGCGGTACTCGGGGCAGCGGGATCTGTGTGTGGGCTTTCCCATCGCCGGGCGCGAACACCCCGAGCTCGAAGCGCTCTTGGGGGTCTTCATTAACACGCTGGTCCTCCGCGGGGATCTGTCCGGCACGCCCTCCTTTCTGGAGTTTCTGGCCCAGGTGCGCACGCAGACCCTCGAGGCGTTCGCGCATCGCACGGTGCCCTTTGAAAAGTTGATCGAAGAGTTAAATCCCCCCCGGGACCCCTCCCGGGCCCCGATCTTCCAAGTCTTACTCATCCTGCAAAATCAAGGCGCGCCGGCGAGCGTCATGGACACGGTCCAGCTGGCTCGGGAAGGGGTCGATCTGGCGACGACGATGTTTGACCTCACCCTGTATGTGCATTTCCAGGGGGAGGGGCTGGCGCTGACGGTGGAATATAGTCGCGCGCTCTTTGAGCCCGCCACGATGGAGCGGCTGACGGGGCATTATCGCACCCTGTTGGAGAGTCTGCTGGCCACGCCGACCGCCTGTGTGTGGGACCTGGCCTGGGTGCCCGAGGCGGAACGGCGGCAGCTGGTGCAGACCTGGAATGCGACCGCGCGGACCTTTCCAGCCCTCCAGCCGGTCCATGCCATGATCGCGGCGCAAGCCGCGCGGACGCCTCAGGCCATCGCGGTGGACTGGGCGGGTGAGACGTGGCGGTACGCCGACTTGGACGGGCAGGCCAATGCCTTGGCGCGGTATCTCCAGGAGCGGGGAGTCACGCGGGAGACGCCGGTAGGGATTTTTATGGAACGGAGCGTGCGGATGCTGGTGGCGCTGCTGGGCACGCTCAAAGCGGGCGGGTATTATCTGCCCTTGGATCCGGGCTTTCCGCGAGAGCGGCTAGCCCTGATGGGGCAGGAGGCCGGGGTGGCCGTCTTACTCACCCAGACCTCCCTCCTGGCGGCGCTGCCGGTCCAGCCGGCTCATGTCCTCGATCTCGAGGCGGCGGCGCCCCAGCTGCAGCACTACTCCGTCGCCCCCGTCGCCAGTCCGGCCACCTTGGAGAGTCTGGCGTATGTGCTCTATACCTCCGGCTCGACGGGGCGGCCCAAAGGGGTGGAGATTCCGCACCGCGCGTTAGCGAACTTTTTGTGTGCGATGGCAGAGGCCCCGGGGATCGCCCCCACCGATCGCCTGGTGGCCGTCACCACGCTCTCCTTTGATATTGCCGCCTTAGAGCTCTATTTGCCGCTGACGGTGGGCGCGACGGTGGTCCTGGCGAGCCGGGCGGTGGCCGCCGATGGGGCGCAGTTGGCCGCGTATCTGGCCGAGCGCGGGGGGACCATGCTGCAGGCCACGCCGTCGACCTGGCACATGCTGCTGGAGGCGGGCTGGCAGGGGCCGGCCACGTTCAAGCACCTCAGTGGCGGTGAAGCCTTATCCCGCTCGCTCGCCGACCGGTTGCTGGCCGGGGGGGGGGAGCTATGGAACCTGTATGGGCCCACGGAAACGACGGTCTGGTCCACGGTCCAGCGGGTGCGGCCCGGGCCGGAGCCGGTGGCGGTGGGGCGGCCGATTGCGAATACGACCCTCTATCTGCTCGATGCGCGGCAGCACCTGGTGCCCCTCGGGGTGCCGGGGGAAGTGTATATTGGGGGGCGGGGGTCGCCCGGGGCTATCTCGGCCAGCCTGCGCTCACGGCCCAGCGCTTTCTCCACCATCCTCTCTGCGGCGACCCGGCGGCCCGGCTGTATCGCACGGGGGATCGGGGGCGCTATCGTCCCGATGGGACGCTGGAGTTGCTGGGGCGGACAGATCAGCAGGTGAAACTGCGGGGGTATCGGATTGAATTGGGGGAAATTGAGGCGGTGGTGAGTGCCCAAGCGGGGGTCGAAGAAGTCGTCGTCCTGCTCACGACCCCGACGCCGACGGATGAAGTGGCGGGGGCGCGGCTGGTGGCCTATGTGGTCCTTCAGCCGGGTGCGGCCGTGACGGCCGCCACCCTGCGGGAGGCGGCCCGCCAGCACTTGCCCGAGTACATGGTCCCGCCCTTCTATATGTTCCTGCCGCAGCTGCCGCGGACGGCCAATCAAAAAGTGGACCGGCAGGCCTTGCCCGCGCCCACGCCGCCCGCCGCGGCCGCGCCGGCCGCCGCCCCGCCGCAGACGGCCACCGAACAGACCCTTGCTACGATCTGGGCCGAGGCCCTGGGGCTGGAGCAGGTGGGGCGCGAGGACGACTTTTTTGAGCTGGGCGGGCACTCTCTCTTAGCGGTGCGGGTGTTTGCGCGGATGGAAGAGGCCCTGGGGGTCCGCCTGCCCTTGGCCACGCTCTTTACGGCGCCCACGATTGCCCAGCTGGCCGCCACCCTCACCCAGCCCGCCGCGCCCGCGGCCTGGGCCTGTCTGGTGCCGATTCATCCGCAGGGCACGCGGCCGCCCTTGTATTGTGTGCACGGGGAAGGGGGGGAAGTCTTATTTTATCGCGGGCTCAGTCCGGGCCTGGGGCCCGATCAACCGCTCTATGGGTTGCAAGCCCGGGGCTTGGATGGAGTGGCCCCGCCCGATACCACGGTGGAGGCCATGGCGCACCGCTATCTGCAGGAAGTCCGCCAGCACCAACCCACCGGGCCCTATTATCTGGCCGGACATTGTTTTGGCAGTCTGGTGGCCTTTGAAATGGCGCAACAACTCCAGGCGGCGGGCCAGGAGGTGGGCCTGTTGGCCATGCTGGATGGGGCTGGCCCGCCGGTGACGCGCACGTGGGCAGACTCGTGGGTGAATTGGCGGACAGCCGCGGCCCACGATCCCCTCGGCTTGCTGCAGTATGTGCTGCAGGTGGATGTCCCCGAACGCTGGCGGCGCTTCCTCCGGGCACGGCAGGCGCCGGCCCCGGCGCCCCCCCAGGCGCCCAATCAGGTCGAACGCGCCTTGGCGGGGATCGCTCAGGCCATTCGCCAGGCCTATTGGGCCTATCAGCCCCAGCCCTATGCGGGCTCCATTGTGTGTTTCGTCAATAGCCAGCGGGCCTTATTGAAATTCAATCGGTGGGCCGAGTACGCCGCCGACGGGGTCGAAACCATCGCCTTTCCCGGCACGCCCCGCACCAGCTTCCTGGAGCCCGCCATCGGCCACCTCGCCCAGGCCCTCCACCGCTACCTGCAGGACGCCCCACCCGCCTCCTCCGCCCCGCAATCCAAGTCCTAGCCCATTAAGTATTCTTTAAACTGGATTTTATGGCATGAACCAGATACCCAAGTAGGTTAACGATGGTTAGCTTTTAGATTCGTCCGATTCTTCTCCTCTATAGATTTCCACCAGCCGGCCTAATCCATCCGGTTTTATGTTTGTGAAGTTCAAAACCATCAAAGATGAATTACGGTTTGAAAGGGAAGACAATTCGAAATTTTCGACTTAAGCCCAAAGGGTAAAACTCAGCAACAATAGCGATCTGATTCCATCCTGCTTTTTCACTAACCTTTATGGATTCATGGTGAGAATGCCAAATTCGGCTAAAAAGTCGGAGAAACCCCTTTTCTTTCATGAGACGAGCTGATTCAGTCTTTAGAGCCGTGGCTAATGCTTTACCGCGATGGCCAGGGACGGTGTAAATATCCACAGATTTGGCTTGGCCAGGCAGAAGGGGCCAAAAATTCCTTGTTTTGTAGCGCTCCGAATACCAATACCATTGTATGCATACAATTTGATCCCCAAAAAAAATGGCAAAACCTAAGGCGTCTTTTCCCCCATAGATAGCCCGGCTCTGAATGCCTTGGTCGGAAGCTGCAGCTACCTCTGCCGAATTGACCTCAGTAAATCGATACCCTTGAGTTGTCAGATAAGAAACATCTTGTTTCACAATGTTGTCCAAATTGTACTTATAAATCCGGTAAATTTGATAATCTCCGAATAGCCAACGTAAGAGAAGCTTGGATAAAGGTTTATGATGAGCCTTCAAAACGTTCATTTCGCAATGGAAAATTCTTTTTCTGATTGTAGGGAAAAATTAGGATATATTGTAGTGCTGGCCAGGGCCAATAATTAGCGCACGTAAAAAAGGGGCTCAAGATAGTTAATATGGCTTTGCTATTCCCTTGATTATTTGCCAAATAAAAAGAACATTCATGAGTAAATCATTCCTTGGTTCATAAGAAACTGAATTTTTTCTATCATTTGAGTAGGCCTTCTTCTAGCTGACGACCCTTCAGAGCGAGAAACTGGTAAAGAAGCCGGGATGAAATTGGATTTGGAGTCAGATTGGCTTTTCTCCAAAATGGGACATATGTAACCGCCTTGAGTTTTTTGAGGGGAAATACTGATTTATTAGGATACCTTTTTCATGTAATTCTGTCCTTCTCGATGAATTTGGGAATTGAGAGGTTAATTCTTCGAGAAAGTCCAGAAGTTTTGAGTTTTTTTGAACGAGGCTTTTATTTCGTTCCATAGTTTTCTGCTTCAGTTTTTGCTGGAATTCCCGAAAAGCCTAAATATATTCCTGTAATATAATTTATCGTGACGTATTGTCGTATCTTTATGGAATAAATTGGCTATAATTTAAGGTAGATATTATAAACTACGTGTAAGTTCCTATTTAAAGGGTTTGAAGGTATAGGCAAAAAGAAGAGTCTTTTCCTTTTATTAAAAATACAGTATTTTTTCATTATATGAGCTTAGCCATGAGGTCATTTTTTCCTAATTCTTCCTTTTCCCAGTTAGGGGCAATTGTCCTGATAGGTGTCCTTGTCCTCTTTCTTTATAAGGGGGTGCTTTTGGCTCTAGGAGGGGATTGGTATATTGATCCTGATTATTCTCATGGATTTCTGGTGCCTTTTCTTTCGGCCTTTTTTATTTGGGAAAGGTGGGAAACATTACAAAGAATCCCTGTTAAACCAAGTGTTTGGGGGATATTCGCCTTGGCATTGGGGTTAATGGCTCTCATCGTTGGAGTGGTAGGGGCGGAACTTTATGTTCAACGGACTTCCTTCATACTGGTAATTGCTGGGCTGGTATTATTACTGTTGGGATGGGAGTTTCTTTGGACTCTCAGTCTTCCAATTGGGTTTCTTATTTTCATGATTCCTTTGCCGGCGATTGTGGTCAATACTATTGCATTTCCCCTTCAACTATTTGCCGCACAAACGGCTTCATATTGTTTGTTTTCCTTGGGAATTCCGGTTTTGAGAGAAGGAAATTTAATCGTGTTAGCTTCCACAACTCTGGAGGTAGCGGAGGCCTGTAGTGGGCTTCGCTCGCTATTATCCCTACTGGCTTTAGGAACGGTTTATGGCTATTTTTCTCAAAATGTTCTATGGAAGCGATGGGCCTTAGTATTTCTTTCCGTTCCAATCGCCATTATTGCGAATGCAGCCCGAGTGAGTGGGACCGGGATTCTTGCCCATTATTTTGGCCCGGAATCGGCTGAAGGCTTTTATCATACTTTTGAAGGGTGGCTTGTCTTCATCGTAGCTTTCGTATTGTTGTTTGCCTGTGGGTTGATCCTCGGAAAGGTAGGGGCAGGAGTCAGCAAGAAACAATCTGTGAATCCTTTGGTTGGTGGAGCATAGTAAGGGTAGTGAAAAAAAATTGGCCTCTTTTTTCGGCAATTGTTCTTCTAGTCGGAGCCATAGGTTTTATCCAAACCCTTCATCAAAAGGAGCAATTAATAGCGAATAAACCTTTTGCCGAATTCCCCTTAACCCTTGCCGATCAATGGAGAGGTCGAGAACTTGGGATGGAGGAGAGAATTTTAAATGTTCTAAAACTAAGTGATTATATGATGAGGGTCTATGTACCTTACGCTGCTCAGGGAGGAATGGAGTCAGATCTGAATGATGGTCAAAATGTTCGAGTTAAACCTACCATCGCCAATCCGGTATGGTTATATGTTGGCTTTTATCAAAGTCAACGGACTGGGTCCACATATCATTCTCCGAAAAATTGTTTGCCTGGGGCTGGGTGGCAATTCATAGATTCGGATTTAATCGATTTAAGAATATCTGAAAACGTCAATATAACTATCAATAAAGTCCTTATTCAAAAAGGCTTAGAAAAGCAGGTGATATTATATTGGTATCATGACAGAGGTCGTGTAATAGCGAGTGAATATTGGGCCAAGGGGTATCTTGTATGGGATGCCATGACCAAAAATCGATCTGATGGGTCGCTTGTAAGGATTAGTGTTCCTGTGAGAAACATAACAGTGGATCAAGCCTTTGACCATGGTGTAAAGTTCTTGCGAGATATGTGGCCCACTCTTCTCAAACACATGCCAGATTCGTCAGTCATTTAATCCATCACAATAATTCCAAAGGTTGAGTGATGAACCTTTTGGGGTCTGTCCCCTGTTTTTTTAGTATGGGGTTTTCTCTCCTCTTAGGAGGGATCCTTTATTATAAGAGAAAAGATAGTCCCATCTTTTCTCCATTAATCTTGGTTATGGTGGTTTTGACCTGGATTCATGGCCTAAATGGTATCAGCTTTTTTCAGCAAGAGAACTTGGTATTTTGGAAGAGATTAATAGTCATGGGTGAATTGACATTCCCTGTTGTATTGGGTTTTGTGAGCCAATCACTCCTGAAGAATATTTCTGCAAAGCCAGATGCGTATGATTGGGGATACTGGAGAGTTGTTGTCGGAGGAGCCATCATTTTGTTTTTTGTGTTCCTGATTGGTCAAGAGTCGGTTCTTCAGGTGAACAAACATGGAGAAATTGTCTTTTATCGGCCCGTTGGATTAGCAATCTGGGGCTTTATTCTCATTTCCTTGGTAATAGGACTTTCTCAGTTAGAGCAAATCTTGCGTGCTTCCAAAGATCCTTTGCGGTATCAATTAAAGTTTGTTTTGATCGGTTTGGGAGGGTTAGCCGGGATTTCGATTGCCCAAGCCAGTCAACTTCTCCTTCTTCCCGTCTGGAAGCAGTCATTCGTTTGGGTTGGTGGGAGTGCGACCTTTATATCTCTCCTGCTTGTGGCTTTTGGGCTTGGCCGATGGAGGGTTCAAGATCTTAGTCAAAAAGTTCAGGTAAGTCATCATGCACTCTACACGTCTGTCTCTTTTCTTGTTGTAGGTGGCTATTTGATCCTTGTTGGATTATTGTCCGAATTAATTCAACAAACAGGGTGGAAAACGGGGGAAGCGATCGGTGCTTTGGTCTTATTTGTTGCATGTATCGGGCTTGTTATTGTGTTATTTTCCAGACAAGCTCGAGCAGAGCTTAACCAATTTCTTGGACGGCATTTTTTTCGGACCCGGTATGACTATCGTGAAAAGTGGTTGGAGATCACGGAAACATTTACAGCATGTCAAGATGGAGAAGCCATCTGGGATCGCTTTCTCGATTGTTTGAGTCGAACCTTTGGATCTCCACGGGTATCTATTTGGAAAAAATTTTCCGTCGATGGAAAATTCCACCAAATTCGGTCTTTAAATACCGAACATCCGCCTCCTCCAATTTCAGACGGCCACCCTCTGATACAGAAAATGATTAGCGCTAAATCTCCTTTCTTGTTGGAGGAAATTTTACATGATGATAAAGACGAGAAAAATTTAGAAGAGTTTTTAGAGGTGTCCCAAGCCAATATTTGTGTTCCGCTTATCGCGGAAGAGAGATTATTCGGATTTTGTACGTTGAGCAAGGAACTCCATGACCGAGATTTTGATCATGATGATTTCGATTTGCTGAGAGCGATTGCTCATCATGTGACCATGCTATTGGTGCAATTCGAATTGATTGAAGAAAGGAGTTCGGCCGCGAAGTGGGAAGCTGTTCACCGATTTTCCGGTTTCTATCTTCATGATCTCAAAAATTTAGCCTCGAGCCTTTCGATGGTGGTCCAAAATGCCGAACAATACGGGAATGATCCTGAGTTTCAAGAATCTGCCATGCGTACGGTCCGGAATACTTCTCAACGAATCATGGACCTCATGGGAAAAATCGCGAGACAGTCTAAAGGGCTGGCGCAGGGGGATAAGGCAACCGTTCAACCTCTTGATGTGAATCAATTGATTCAGGAGACTCTTCAGGGGTTAAATGGATCTGGTTGTAAACCGTCCTTTCATCCTGGATTGGGTCTTCCGTTGCTTCACCTTCAGGAAGATTCCATAAAACAGGTGGTATTAAACCTTATTTTGAATGCCAGACAGGCGATGAAGGAAGAGGGAACAATCGATATTTCAACGGCTTATGATGATTCATCCGTCACACTGACGATCGTAGATTCGGGGCCTGGAATGTCCCCAGGTCAATTAGAAAAATTATTTCAACCTTTTCAGAGTACCAAAAAAAGCGGGTTGGGCGTCGGGCTATATCAGTGTAAGCGGATGATTGAGGAGCACAGGGGCACCATTCGAGTAGAAAGTCAGGAAGGAAAAGGAACGAGTGTAAGTATTACGTTTCCGGCTCCAACAGCCGATACGTAACTATGCCCTTGTAATGAGTCGTTCCTACAGTCGAATAATATCCCAATTATAAAAAATATTTTGTAAACGTATGGATTCGAGCCAAACAAAAGAGAGATCTGAACAACCCTCCCTTCTCATTGTTGATGATAGCCAGGAAATACGGGAGCAAATGAAATGGGGCTTGAAGTCGCTCTATTCGATCTTTGAGGCTGATAATCGAGTGTCGGCTAGCGAAATCCTGCAACAGGAAAAGATTGACCTGGTTACCTTAGACCTTGGGCTTCCCCCTGATGCAGATGGGGTGACAGAGGGGTTGAGCGCATTAGAGCAATTCCTTAGCTTAAATTCATTGACCAAGGTCGTGGTCATTACCGGGAATCAGGATCGTGCAAATGCGCTAAAAGCCATACAATTGGGTGCCTATGATTTTATGGCCAAACCCGTTGATTTGGAAGTCCTCAAAATCGTCCTTCAGCGGGCCGCGCATTTAGCTGTCCTCGAAAAAGAAAATAAAAAACTTCTTGAGCGCGAAGAAAAACGAGGTTTCCCAGAAATTATTGGGAGTAGCCCGGCTATGTCGAAGGTATTCGATACGATTCGAAGAGTGGCCGGGTCAGATGTTTCGGTCCTTATCGTTGGCGAAAGTGGGACGGGAAAAGAACTGGTAGCTCGAGCCATCCATCAGCAAAGTAATCGCAGTGAAGGGCCATTTATTGCCATCAATTGTGGGGCCATTCCTGAAACATTATTGGAAAGCGAATTATTCGGACATGAAAAAGGGGCCTTCACTGGAGCGCACTTGCAGCGACGAGGACGAATTGAGTCAGCCGAAGGAGGCACCTTATTTCTCGATGAAATCGGAGAAATTTCCCCTGCTTTACAAGTGAAATTACTCAGAGTTCTACAGGAGCGGACCATTGAGCGTGTTGGTGGTCGAGTAGAAATTCCTGTCGATACTCGAGTGCTCGCTGCGACCAATATGGATCTTCAACTTGCCATGAAAGATGGGCGGTTTCGAGAGGATTTGTATTATCGTCTGAATACGGTCACGATTCCGGTTCCTCCGCTACGTGAACGTGGAGCCGATATTGTGATGTTGGGAAAATCGTTACTTCAAAAATTTTCGGAGGAAGCCCAAAAGAAGGTGTTGGGATATTCTCGAGAAGCCTTACTGTCCTTGGAGCAATATCATTGGCCAGGAAACGTTCGAGAGTTGGAAAATCGCATTCGGCGTGCCGTGACTCTCACGGATAATCCGAGAATTGCGCCTGAGGACTTAGACTTGGAAGAACCTAAAGACGTGCAGACCGGCCCCTCGTTGAAAGAGGCTCGTGAGGCCGTGGAAAAACGGGTTATCGAGCAGACGTTAATTAAAACTGGTGGAAACATCACGAAAGCTGCGGCTACTTTAGGGGTGAGTCGCCCAACTCTCCACGATCTTATCTCCCGCCATAATATTAAAAAATAATCTCTTTATCATCCTCCGTTCCTCACGTTCTGGTTGATTGGGGTTTCAGGAGCGATATGAGGCATTAATTTTGACGTAATCATACGTCAAGTCAGTCGTCCAGAGGGACGCGGATCCAGCTCCTTTTCCTACAGAAATATCGATGGTATAGGTATGTTTTCGCATGATGGCCTGAATCTGCTTTTCGACCCTTGCCCCTTGAAACTGTCCATCCTTGACGATCTTGATGTGATTAAAAGCGATACTGACTTTTTCTGAAGAAAGAGAAAGGCCGGTCCGGCCTAAGGCGGCGATGATTCGCCCCCAATTGGGATCTGCGCCAAAGATAGCCGTTTTAATGAGGGGGGAAGTCCCCAGGGTATTGACTGCGTGCTTAGCGGCCTGGTGACTGCTGGTGCCTGAGACTTTTACTTTTACCACTTTGGTCATCCCCTCACCATCACGACAGATTTCCATCGCTAAATAATGGCAGGCCTGAGACAACAGTTCGAAAAATTCCCTATAGGCACGGGAGGATGGTTGAAGGGGAGAATTTCCGGCCAGGCCATTCGCCAAACACAAGACTGTATCATTCGTACTGGTTTCTCCATCGACTGATATACAGTTAAAGGTTCGATCTGTGACCTGTTGCAGGGTTTTCTGGAGGAGGGACTGGGAAATGACTACATCGCTCGTGAGGTAGGCCAACATCGTCGCCATGTTGGGATGTATCATCCCGGAGCCTTTAGCCATCCCTCCAATCGTAATAAGCTTGCCGGCTATCCGATGTTGAAAGGCAATCTCTTTGGGTCGAGTATCGGTTGTCAGGATGGCTTGGGCGGAGTGTGTTCCTCCACCCTTTCGCAATTTGGCAATGAGATTGGGAATTTTCTGTTTTAAGCACTCGATGGGCAACGGAACGCCTATGACGCCGGTGGATCCCACAAACACCAGTTTTTGGGAAATTCCAAGGGCAGAGGCCGTTTCCCGACTCATGATTTTTGAATGCCTTAACCCTTCCTTGCCAGTAAAGGCATTAGCATTCCCACTATTGATAACAATGGCCTGACCACGGCCCTGCTTAAGGAGTTGGCGGTCAAGGATGACGGGAGCAGCGGGAAGGGTGTTTGAGGTAAAGACCCCTGCGATGGGTCCCGGATCTTCAGAAACGACTAGTGCGAGGTCGAGTTGTTTGCTGGGTTTAATCCCGCAATGAATTCCGGATGCTAAAAAACCTTTTGGGGCAGCGATTCCACCCTTTATCTTTTTCGTCATGAGAAGACCCGTTCCACCGACTTGAGTGCTTATTAGGGGAAAATCCCTGGTGCTGTCAGGCCACTCTGTTCTTCAAACCCGAGCATCAGGTTCATGCATTGAATAGCTTGACCCGCTGCCCCCTTCACCAAATTATCCAGGGCGCCCGTGGTAATAAGATAACCGGTGTTGGTATCTACCAGCCCACTAACATCAAAAAAATTCGATCCGCGGAGGGTGTTGGGATTGACTTGCTCAGGTCCCGATTTCACTCGAATAAAATATTCATCCCGATAAAGGTCTTGGTAGGCTTGGTCAAGGGTTTTTTGATCCACTCCAGATTTAAGTTTGACATAGGCCGTGCTCAAAATTCCCCTATTAATGGGAAGAAGATGTGGGGTGAAGATGATTGACGGGGAAGACGATTGTTCTTGAGACAGCCCATGGAGCTCTTGTTCAATCTCGGGCAAATGACGGTGCGCAGTAATTTTATAAGCGTGGATAGCTTCATGGGCTTCGGGGAAGTGGTACCCTGGGGCCGGAGTGCGTCCAGCTCCTGATATCCCCGATTTGGCATCGATGATTATCGGAGAGGGTTCCAAGAGGTTTCCTTTCACCAATGGAGCGAGTTGAAGAATGGCGGCTGTAGGGTAACAGCCGGGGACGGCCACGAATTGGGTATGTTGAATATCTTGGCGATGGAGTTCCGGTAACCCATAAGTAGTCTTGTCCAACAGTTCAGGATGAGTGTGAGGAAGGCCATACCATTGTTCGTAAACGTGAGCATCATTGAGGCGATAATCAGCGCTTAGATCAATGACGATTTTTCCTTCGGTTAAAAATTCTGCTACGGGTTGTAGCGATGTTGTGTGGGGGAGGGCTAAAAATACCAGGTCAGAATCTTGGGAGATTGCTCTTGTGTCGAGAGCAGAAAACTCATCGGAAAATACGTGAGACAGGTGTGGCAGAATCGTGGAAACAGGTGCCCCTTGGGATTTTTCAGAAGCAACAATTCGGGTGATGGACACTTTGGGGTGTTGGCTAAGGAGGCGGAGCAATTCCGATCCGGTATATCCACTGGCACCGATGATTGCCACTCGTACGGTAGTCGCCATGACGCTCTCTCCCTCGTTGAACACCTAAGCTACGAAGTTAGTGGTACAATACTTTGAACAAATCCTTTGATGTCCCGTGTATCTCAGGAATTGTGTTCTTTCCCTTCAAGCAGAGATCGAGTACCTCTTGGAGTACTGAAAAAAAAGGGGAGGTTTTTCAACCTCCCCTTTTGTGTAGAATATCCTAGAAAGATTGATCTAACGTTTCGAATATTGGAATTTACTCCTCGCTCCCTTTTGCCCGTATTTTTTCCGTTCTTTTACCCTGGAATCACGTGTTAAAAACCCCTGTTTTTTGAGGGGCTCTCGAAGTGAAGGATTGTATAGGGCCAAGGCTCGAGCGATGGCATGACGAAGAGCGCCGGCCTGCCCTGAAATCCCACCACCGGTTATGGTCGCTTTGACGTTGAATTGTCCTGCGGTTTTAGTGACGTCAAAGGGGCTTTGGACCTGAATTTGATGTGAAAGCCTTGGAAAGTACGAATCTAAGGAACGAGCATTGATTTGCACTTCACCCTGTCCAGGTTCTACCCACGCACGGGCAACGGCAAATTTTCTTTTTCCTGTGGCATATTGAACGGTATCGACCATGAGTTCGAGTACTCCTTCTTCAGGTGATGAACGAATATAGTTTTAGAGTGTTAAGGGTGTGGGATTTTGGGCATTGTGTGGATGCGCTTCGCCACTATAGATCTTGAGTTTTTTGGCCATGTGTTTCCCCAATGTGGTTTTGGGCAGCATGCCGCGAATGGCTTTAGAAAGGATTTCTGTCGGTTTTTTTGCGTGAAGATGTTCCGCCGTGATGGCCTTGATGCCACCCGGATACCCTGTGTGGTGGTAATAAGTCTTCACGCGAAACTTATTCCGGGTGAATTGTACTTGGCTGGAGTTAATGACGATGACATGGTCTCCAGTATCCACATTAGGGGTAAAGGTCGGTTTATGTTTCCCGCGTAAGATTGAGGCAACTTGTGTGGCCAGTCGTCCTACCGTCTTTCCCTTTGCATCAACGACATGCCATGTTCGTTGTAGTTCTTTTGGTTTAGCTTGAAACGAGCGCATTTGAAAAGAGTCCCTTTCTCCAGGTACGTGATGAAATTAGGTCTCCGCGGGTTCAGAGCCTTTTTGATCCAATTTTGATAGCCAAGTATCTAAATTTTCACCGCCTCGACGTTCAAGAACTTCTGGGGTGACATATATGGGGCACTCACACCGTAAAGCGAGTGCGATGGCATCACTCGGTCGGGAATCCACGGTTTTTTCCAGTTCATCCTTGGATAAATACAAGGTAGAAAAATATGTGTTGTTCTTGACTTCCGTGATGACGACTTTATTGAGCGCGAATCCTAGATGGGTGGCGAAGCTACAAATCAGGTCGTGACTCATGGGACGAGGCGGAATGACATTTTCCAAAGCCAGTCGGATCGAAGTGCCTTCCGCTGTACCGACCCAAATTGGGAGTACTTCGGAGTTTTTTTCATCGCGTAAGACGACAATTTGGGTGTCCGTGTTGGGGTCGACTAATACCCCATGGACTTTTAACGGGATCAAAGTGTTGGTTTCGGTCGTCATGTTGAATGTTTGACGTGCAAACCAGGGTAATGGCCTGGAAAAGAGTGCCGGTCTTTACGTCTCAGACTTTCCAAAATCTTCAGGTTTTAAATTTTCTAGCCAGCGTTCCAACTCTTCAGAGTTTTGTTTGTGGAGGACTTCACCGGCCGCAAAAATCGGTGCCTCGGTTCGAAGCGCGACAGCGATGGCATCGCTGGGCCTTGAGTCGACGGTAAATTCAGAGTCCCCAAAAAGTAAATGGATCTTGGCAAAATACGTGTTGTCCTTTAAATCGGTGATCACCGTACTAATCACCTTGGCATCCATGTTATCGAGGAGATTTTTCATAAGATCATGAGTCATGGGACGGGGTGGAGCAATACGTTCTAATGCAAAACTAATGGCACTGGCTTCAGCTTTCCCAACCCAGATTGGCAGCATGTCGGAGTTTTCCTCATCCCGGAGAATGACGATATAGGCGTTATTATAGGGGTCAAAAAGTAAACCCCTCACGTTCAATTGATTCAGCATGTGAAAGATGACAACGAGAAATTATGGGTATTAATGTGAGCCACCAACCTTGAAAATTACCACCAAAAACGTTGATTTGTCAATGACTTAAATGGATTTCTCCCCAAAAACGTTCTGGAAAGCCACAGGGTGCATCGAGGAGAAAAGCCTATAAATACCGGGCATGTGAAAATTATACACCCTTTCTTGGGTTATTGCTCTTTTGGAATGGGTCTAGCTGGCTTTAAGTTTTAGAACGCAGGAAAATACGTATTTTTAACTAAATTATGGTGGGGAAGATGAAGTAGGGAAGATATTTGAGCTTGGGCTAATCCTGAATAGATAGTTCCTTGTGGATGGTTTCCTTGAGCCATTGAGCCACTTGGTCGGGAGGGAGAAGGGACTTTTTACCAGTTTTTCGGTCTTTTATTTCAATACTTTGTTTGGCTAAACCTTTATCTCCTACGATCACGTGATAGGGGGTCCCGATTAAATCGGCGTCATTGAACTTCACGCCCCCTCGCTCCTCTCGGTCATCAATGAGTACTTCCAGGCCTAATTGGCAGCATTCTTGGTACAGCTGTTGGGATGCGCTTCGCACCTGTTCCGAGTTGGTTACGGGTATAAGATGCACCTGAAATGGGGCGATAGGAAGGGGCCAGCAAATCCCTTTGTCATCATGATTTTGTTCAATGGCGGCTGCGGCGGTTCTTCCTACTCCAATCCCATAACACCCCATCACGGCCGGTAGGGATTGTCCTGAGTCGTCCAAATAAGACGCTCCCATTTTTTCACTATATTTCGTGCCAAGCATAAATACATGGCCGACTTCAATCCCTCGGGCCGTTTTTAGGGGACTCCTTCCTTGAGGGGAAGGATCGCCTTCTTGGGCTTGCCGAAAGTCGCCGGTTTCGTGGATGACGAAATCCCGAGAGGGGTCTACATGAATGAAATGAACATCTGCTTCATTCCCTCCCACGATGACATTCCTCAATTTGGCTACTCCGTGATCGGCAAGAATTCGAACATTTGAAAGACCGATTGGCCCAACAAACCCGATTGGTGCTGCTGTGATCGTTGCGACAAGTTCCGGAGAAGCGAGTTGTAATTCGTGGATGCCAAGAAATCGCTGAATCTTTATTTCATTCGCCTGGTGATCCCCCCGAATTAACACTGCTGTCACTTCTTGCTTCCCTGTTTGGTATAACAAGGTCTTCACTAAACGGTTTTGGGGTACTCCAAGGAAGGCACAGACTTCCTCAACGGTTTTCGTGTCTGGTGTAGAAACTTTTTCCAGTGGTTGAGGAGGGGATGCCTCCTCGTGTATTTCGGGAAGGACTTCAGCGCGTTCCACGTTAGCGGCATAGGAGGAGTCAGGGTCATAGACAATAACTTCTTCTCCTGTGTTGGCCAGAACCATAAATTCATGAGAGGACACGCCGCCGATTAAGCCCGTATCAGCTTCGACCGGTCGAAACTTTAGGCCCGTTCGAGTGAAAATTCGGCAATAGGCCTCGTACATCTTTTGGTAACTCTGTTGTGCGGCCGTTTCATCCACGTCAAAACTATAGGCATCTTTCATGATGAATTCTCGGCCTCTCATGAGGCCGAATCTTGGACGAATTTCATCTCGAAATTTGGTCTGGATTTGATAGAGAGTGAGGGGCATTTGGCGGTAAGAGCGAACTTCGCGGCGGAATAAATCGGTGATGATTTCTTCATGGGTTGGACCAAGGCAAAAATGACGTTCGTGGCGGTCTTGTAAGCGGAAGAGTTCCTTGCCATAAAATTCCCAGCGTTCCGTCTCTTGCCAAAGCTCCGAAGGGGAAAGAATCGGCATTAACAGTTCTTGCGCTCCGGCCCGGGCAAGTTCCTCGCGGATGATCTGTTCAATTTTTCGAATCACTCTCAGGCCAAGGGGCAAGTAGGTGTATATGCCGGCGGCGACCTTTCTGATCATTCCAGCTCTGAGCATCAGGCGATGGCTGATGACCTCGGCTTCTCCGGGATCTTGTCGCATCGTGGGAATAAACGTATGAGAAAGTCTCATGAACAGTCCTAGCTGAATAAGTTTTTGTGGTTAGCAGAAGTGGATCCGGATATTCATACCATGAACGGGGTACGGAACAATAGGGAGGGTTATTGAAGGATACGACTAATGTCATTCCAGGTGGCGTAGACCATGATAAACACCAGGAGGACAAGACCAACTTGTTGGGCAACTTCTCTGGCTCGTTCTTCCAATGGGCGTCCGAGGATGGCTTCACAGGCGAAGAAGAACAGGTGACCCCCATCAAGGATAGGAATGGGCAATAGATTTAAAATGCCTAAATTGATGCTTAATATTGCGATGAGCCATATGACACTCGCCAGGCCTTGCTGTGCTTGTTCGCCGGATACGCTGGCGATCATCAATGGACCACCGATGTTTTTGGATGATATTTCACCGGTGATGAGTTTGAAGATACCCCTCACCGTCAGTTCGCACCATTCCCATGTAGCCATGAGTCCTTCCCAAGGGGCAAGCCAAAGAGAAGAACTTTTTAGGAGGGTGCCGGCCCCGGATAATTTAATGCCAATTCGGCCAATGTGTTCGTCCTTTCCATCGGCGTCCTGGATCGTCGTTCCTTCGGGAGTAATCGGCAGGGTGAAGGATTTTCCTTTTCGATCGATCGTGACTTGAAGGGGAACATCAGGATTTTTTCTCACGATTTCGGTCATTTGAATCCAGGTAGCTATGGGAGTGTCATTGATTTGAGTGATGCGATCATCTGGTTGAAGTCCCGCCCTCATCGCCGGGGAGTCCGAGATGACGGCTCCTACCAAGGGTGGAGGCTCTTCGATCCCAAGTCTGTACTTGGGTTGGTCCGGGTTGTCCGGGTCGATGTGAGTGGCCGGGGTAATAATGACCGTTTTGACGGACTGCTCGCGGATAACATCTAGAGTAATGGGACGTCCATGGGATCGTTCCACGGTCTCATAGAGTTCAACGAGGGTAGAGACTTCCGTTTCATTCGCACGGATAATGCGATCGCCAACCTTGAGGTTGGCTGTGGCTGCAGGGGAGTCCGGTATGATGGCCTCGATGACCGGGGCAATACTGTCGATACTCGGGACAAAGAGGGGCGACCCAAACGCTAACATTCCCGTAAAAATCAGGTAGCTCAAGATGAAATTAAACCCAGGTCCTGCGGCGACAATCAGCATTTTATGGTGGAGGGCCTGATGTACGAAGGATTGGCGTTGTTCGGAGGCGGTTGTGGCCTCTGACCCTTCCTCTCCGAATAACTTGACATAACCCCCAAGGGGAATGGCTGAGAGGAGGTATTCGGTATCTCCGATTTGTCGTCCAAAGAGTTTTGGTCCAAATCCGATCGAGAACTTTAACACCTTCACTCCGACCCACCTGGCGGCCAGAAAATGTCCGTATTCATGGAAGGTGACCAATACGCCTAGGACAATCAGAAACCACCAGAGCTTTTGGCCGAAGATAAAAATCGAATCTGGGGAGAATAGAAAAATAGTATTCATGTAAACCGTTTAGGTCGGAATTCTGTTGGGTTTATACCGATGCTGAGGCATAGGTTTTTACAAGATCCTTGGCCGTTTCTCTTGCGTCTTGATCTACTTGGAGCACATCGTCAATCGTCTGGATAGGGGTGTTCGTTGAGGCCTCCATCGTTTCCTGAATGATCTTGGGAATATCGACGAACCGAATATGTTCCTGAAGGAATGCATCCACAGCGATTTCATTGGCGGCGTTTAGGGTAGCCGGAAGTCCATCATGTCCATCGAGCGCCTGGTAGGCAAGGCCTAAGCAAGGAAATTTTGAGGTGTCCGGAGGGGAAAAGGATAGTTGCCCGATCCTTCCTAAATCCAGACGAGGCAAATCTAAGGGAAGTCGTTCCGGGTATCTCAAGGCATAGGCAATGGGAGTGCGCATGTCAGGAAGCCCTAATTGGGCCAGAACAGAACCATCACAATATTCTACCAAAGAGTGGATAATACTTTCTCGGTGAATTACCACGTCAATTTGAGCTGGTGGGAAATCAAAGAGCCAACGAGCTTCGATAACTTCCAAGCCTTTGTTCATCAACGTAGAAGAGTCGATGGTGATTTTATTTCCCATTTTCCAGTTTGGGTGTTGAAGGGCCTGCTCGGGTGTGACTTGTTGCAAGTCGACTTGCTCCCAATCATGGAAGGGGCCGCCAGAAGCCGTTAAGATAATTCGTTGAATGTCTTCTTTTCGGTGTCCCTCCATCGATTGAAAGATGGCACTGTGCTCGCTATCGATAGGAAAAATATTCCGCCCTTGTTTCCGTGCCTCGCTTTGCATTAGGCGGCCAGCCATCACCATCGGTTCCTTGTTGGCTAACGCCACCGAGCGTCCTGCCTGGATAGCGGCCATGGTCGGTTTGAGGCCCGCTGCACCCACGATGGCAGAAATAACCAGATCACTCTGGGGAAGACTCGCCACGCCAGTAAGCCCGCCCTCACCATCAAGAACCTCCGCCTTGGATTGTGTCATTCGCCCTCGTAATCTATTGGCGGCATCGGGGCAGGAAAGTGCGACAACTTCCGGGTGAAATTGATGAATTTGTTCTTCGAGTTTCTGGTCGTTCGAGCCGGCTGTGAGGCCCACGACCTGGAATTGATCAGGAAACTGGGAGACGACATTGAGGGTACTGACTCCGATTGAACCTGTGGATCCTAAAATCACAACACGCTTCATGATGTTGTCTCCAAAAAGCGAATTCGTAAGAAGAAAAATTATGGAACGGGATACAGAAGGAGATAGTAATACAATGATGGGCCGGTGAGTAGTAAGCTATCTACCCGATCGAGTACTCCTCCATGTCCTGGAATGATGGTGCCTGAATCTTTCACCTGAACACTCCGCTTAATTCCGGATTCGCATAAGTCCCCAATAGCGCCGATGAGGGCGAGACTAATGCCGAGCATAGCGCATTGACCGAGTGAGAAAAAAGGGGAAAACCAGATTTGGCAGATACCAGCCCCAATCGTAGCGAATGCCACGCCACCGAAAAGGCCTTCGATCGTCTTTTTGGGACTCAGGGTGGGTGCTAAGGGATGTTTTCCGATGGCAAGCCCTACCACGAACCCGCCCGTATCGGCCAACCAAGTCACGAGGATGACAAAAAAGATCAATTCTATCCCATGTTCCATTTGGCGAAGGAGGATAAAATGGCCGAGGAGCAAAGGAATGTAGAGCAATCCAAACCCTGGAATGGTCCATATGGTCATGTATTGTTTCATGAGAGAGGGAAGAGAAAAAAATCCACAGAGAATGATGAGGGTTATTCCAACGAGCCATGGATACAGAGGCTCTAGTACCCCATAGTTCATCCCTCCCATGATTCCAGCGGCGGCCAGGGGCATGGTCCATTCTAAAAATCGTGGAGGTTGCGAGTTAGGAAGCAAATTGAGGAATTCCCATAGTGCGAAGAGGGAGACAAGGGAAAGGAGAAGGGCAAAAAGCCAAGCTGGGGTGTGTCGGATTCCAACGTACAATAAGGGGATGAAGACTAGGGCGGAATAGAACCGGCGAGGGTCAATATTTTTTTTTGTTGAGCCAGATTGTGGTGTGGCTGAAGGTGGTGAAGCGCTGGCCAAGAGGAACACGGACAGCTCTTATGTAGAGACGGGTTGAGGGACACAGCCGAAGCGGCGTTCGCGTTTTTGGTATTCGAGCAGGGCCAGTAGCGCTTCACATCGGCGAAAATCGGGCCAAAGGGTTTTGGTGAAATACAATTCTGTGTAAGCGATTTGCCAAAGAAGAAAGTTGCTGATGCGGTTTTCTCCGGACGTACGAATGAGAAGGTCAGGGTCGGGAAGCCCGTGGGTCTCTAAGTATTGTTCGAACAGGGTTTCGTGAATATCTTCAGGGCCGAGGGTTTTCATCTGAACATCATAGGCCAGTCGTTGAATGGCATCGACTATTTCAGCACGTCCGCCATAACTCAGAGCCACGGCGAGGGTTCGTTCGGAAAAATGTCTGGTCTCCTCAGCCACTTCTTCTACGAGAGTCCGAACGGAATCTGGAAGGCGTTGTAACCGTCCTATGGGAAGAAAGCGGGTTTGCTGATCTTGAAAGAGTTGCCGTTCTTGCTGAAGATAGTCTTCCAGTAATTGCATGAGGAGTCGGATCTCGGATTCCGGGCGATTCCAATTTTCATGAGAAAAGGCATAGATGGTCAGATGGGGAATTTTCAATTCTTGGCATACTTCAAGAACATCTCTGAGGGCTTGGAGGCCTTCTTTATGGCCAGCTATTCGAGGCAAGTGCCGGTTCGCTGCCCATCGGCCGTTGCCGTCCATAATAATGGCAATATGATGAGGAAGATTTTCCAGGTCAATTTGTTCTCGAAGCTGGGCCTCAGCGACTTGCCTTGATTTCACTGCCTGAAATTCGTCCATGAACGTTCAGTACTTTGGGAGGGTAGACGATTGAGCCAACATGGATCCCAACCAATGTTGACAGAAGATGAGATATTCTCGACTAAATTCAGTCTAATAATGAAAATTTTTCTTGTCAAATGATTGTTCGGATTTCCGGTAAATTGCACCGCTTCGAGACGTTAGGCTATACTCAAAAGCTTATCGTGCCGCGGTAAATGAGAGAATGAAAACATGGAAATGATCCCATCGCCTGCCGATTTTTCTCTTAAAGAAAAAGATATGTTGCAAGCATTGAATAAGGCCACGGCCAGAGACGTGGAATACGCCGATCTGTACTTGGAGTCTTGTACGTCCGATTCGGTCTCGATGGAAGAAAGCTTGGTGAAAAGGGCAGTAAAAAGTATCACCCAAGGTGCGGGTATTCGTGCCATAGCGGGGGATCGGACGGGTTTTGCGTATTCGGATGATCTTTCAACCAAAGATTTGGTATTGGCGGCCGAGACGGCAAGGTACATCGCTGAATCTCCTGCCGGTGACCACTCCATCGCGGTCACGCACCGCAATCCACCCGAACAAAACCTGTATCCGTTACAGACGCCTTTGTCTGACATATCCACCGAAGAGCGGGTGAATTTGCTGAATACTATCGATGTAGAAGCGCGAAAATATGACAAGCGGATCGTCAAAGTCATGGCTTCGATTAATACCGAGCAAAAAAAGTTTTTGGTGATCAACTCGCAAGGTCAATTGGTTGGTGATGTTCAGCCCCTTGTCCGCCTGCAAGTTTCTTGCATCGCCCAAGAAGGGGATAATCGGCAAGCGGGATCCTTTGGTGGGGGCGGACGGGTAGACTTTTCCTTTTTTCTTGATGAGGGGCGTGCCATAGAGTACGCCCGGGAAGCTGCCCGGCAAGCCATCCTCAATCTGGATGCCGTTGATGCTCCGGCTGGGGCGATGCCCGTCGTACTAGGCGGGGGGTGGCCAGGTATCTTGCTTCATGAAGCCGTCGGGCATGGTCTTGAAGCAGACTTTAACCGTCGTCAGACTTCAGCCTTTAGTGGATTGGTTGGCCAAAAGGTTGCTTCAGATCTTTGTACGATCGTGGATGATGGAACATTGCCAGCGCGCCGGGGTTCTATGAATGTTGATGATGAGGGTACCCCTACTTCACGAACGATGCTTATCGAACGTGGGATTCTCCGCGGGTATATTACGGATCGAATGAATGCCAAGATAATGGGGTTACCCCTGACAGGGAATGGAAGACGTGAAGATTTTCGCAGCATTGTGCTCCCGCGGATGACCAATACCTTCATGCTTGCGGGAGAATCCGATCCTTCCGATATTCTCCGTTCGGTTGAAAGGGGTCTGTATGCAGTCTCCTTTGGGGGTGGGCAGGTTGATATTACGAGTGGAAAGTTTGTGTTTTCTGCGAGTGAGGCCTACCTCATCGAAAATGGTCGGGTTACCCAGCCGGTCAAAGGGGCTACGCTGATCGGCAACGGTCCTGATGTCCTGAAAAAGGTGTCCATGGTTGGGCACGATTTGAAACTGGATGCTGGCATTGGAACGTGTGGAAAAGAAGGGCAATCCGTTCCTGTTGGTGTGGGCCTTCCTACGATCAAAATTGATGAAATGACCGTGGGGGGGACAGCCCTCGGGTAGTGGCCGTTCCTCCGTTTATGTACAACTTCTTCGTAAATGCCCATTTGCGCCATGACGGATTTAGCTGAACCTCTTTCCAGTTCCTTTCCGGATATTGCGGCTAAGCTATTGGGTCGGGCCAAGGCTCTTGGAGCCACGGAAGCGGATTTGCTGGTGGCTGAAGGGGATTCTGTCTCCGTTCAGGTTCGGCTCTCACAAGTGGATCGTTTATCGAAAGCTCGTGAAAAGGTCCTGGGAATTCGGGTGTTTTTTGGAAAACGGTCTGCAAGTTCTTCCACATCGGATTTTTCTGAATCTTCTTTGAATCGGCTGGTTAAAGATACCTGTGACTTGGCGAGGGCGGTCGTGGAGGATGACACATCTGGTCTCCCTCCTTCTGCTCTTATGGCCACGGAATTTCCGGACCTTGATCTGCGGGATACCCATTCCTTATTAGTTGATGAAGAAATTCGTCTTGCCCGTCAGGCTGAAGATGCGGCATTTTCTGCTGACGCTCGTGTGACGAATTCAGAAGGAGCTGAATGTTCAGCCGGGTATGGGGCGATTTTGCTCGCGAATAGTCATGGGTTTGTCGGGTCCTATTCGAGTTCCTCCTATTCGCTTTCGGTTTCTCCCATTGCCATGAATGAGCAGGGAGGAGGGATGCAACGCGATTATTGGTATTCGGTGGCCAGGAAATTTCAAAATTTGGATAGTCCGGAGTCCATAGGTCGGGAAGCTGCCCGGCGAACCGTCAGGCGGCTGGGAAGTCGAAAAATTTCTACAAGGGAAGTTCCTGTCGTGTTTGAGCCGGAAACGGCACAGAGTCTTTTGGGACATATTGCGACAGCTGTTTCCGGGTATTCTCTGTATAAAGAGACGTCTTTTTTATTGGGACAGCTTGGAAAGCCTGTGGCTTCTGACCTGGTCACGATCATCGATGATGGACGAATGGCGAACGGGTTGGGTTCTCGCCCATTTGATGGCGAGGGCGTGGCGACCAGAAAAAACACCGTTGTGGACGGGGGAACATTGACCGGTTATTTGCTCGATACCTATTCCGGCCGAAAACTGGGTATGTCATCCACAGGAAATGCCTCCCGTTCAGTCGGGGATAATCCCACGGTGGCCGCCACCAATATGTATCTTACTCCTGGTTCCTGTTCTCCGGAAGACATTCTCCATTCTATGAAAGAAGGATTGCTTGTCACGGAATTGATCGGGTTTGGAGTGAATATGGTAACCGGTGATTATTCCAGAGGAGCGGTCGGCTTTTGGGTAGAAAATGGAGAAATCGCTCATCCGGTCGAGGAAGTAACGATTGCGGGGAATCTCAAACAAATGTATCAAGATGTGGAGATGATCGGTAACGACTTAACATTCCGGGGACGGCTGGCAAGCCCAACCGTAAAAATTCGGAAGATGACGGTGGCGGGTCAGTGAGTCAAAATGGTATGCCTGCTGATTTACCCGATTGTTCGAAAAGAAAGAGATAAGGAATTCATATGCCACTAGAACTACAAGACGGTACCAAGGCCCTTCAGTTAATCACTTCTCGGTATAACCAACGGGAATGGAGAAAAAAGATCGAAAAGACTCTGAGTTTGCCACCGACTGGTTTGAAGGATGAGGATCAGCGAAAAATTTTCCTCTATTTAAAAATTGGACTGCAGGCTTATAAGTCTCGGAGGGCAGATCCCCCCTCTTGGATTGTGGGAGGATTTGCGACTCAAGAGGTGATCGAACGGGCGAAGTTTAAGCCGGCTGTCGTCCATCCAGACTTTACGAAAGAACATGTGGGATTTTTGGGAGAAGATCCCGGGGAAGAAGTTGATGAAGTCTGGTGGGAAGAGATGTTGGTGAATTGGTTTGAAGACCCTGAAGAAGAAAATGAAGAGAGTGACGACCTGAAAGAAGAGGCCATAGCGTCGGAATCAGTGAAGGAGGAAGGTTTAGAAGACCACAAGTCTGTCGATTGATAGAGGTTCTATTCTTTAAGCTCCCGTGAGGAGATTATGCAAACCCATCATCGTTGAGTCCTATCTGTGTGAGATGAAGGTTTCCTGGTTTTTTCCCCACCCATTTTCCTTGGTGCTCTTCCCGAGTATACGTTAAAAACTGATGAAGAGTCCCATCTATGTGTTCTTGTTCTGGCTGAATAGGTTTGTGTGTCGTGTCATGTATAGGGTCAGTCCTCCATCCGAGAACCCCCTTCCATCACATGGCCCTGTGTTAGTCGTGTGTGACCATACTTCCATGGGTGATCCTCTGGTATTGTTAGCGACGGCAGGAAGACACATCAACTTTTTGATGGCGGAAGAAATTTTTTCGCTCCCTCATTTGCGATGGGCCTTTCAGGCTTTTGGTTGCATCCCCATTCGTCGGGGAAAACACGATATTCAAGCCGTCAAGGCTATGATAAATGGGTTGAGCCAAGGAAAGGTTATGGGCTTGTTCCCTGAAGGAGGATTAGACCGGCATCGCGCAGAGGAAGGCCACATGGGAATCGGATATCTTGCCCTCAAGACCGGAGTGCCTATTATACCGGCCTCGATCCTCTGGGATAAGCCTCGGCCCTTATCGATGATATTAACTCTTTTTCTCCCCTGTCGTGCCAAATTTCAATATGGGTCTGTTCTGCAATTTTCCCGAGAAGTTCGTCCAGACAAAAAACGCATGCAAGGATGCACCCAGGAAGTGATGGAAGCCATTGATGGGCTGAGAAATTCCCTGCTGAGATAAAGGAAATAACCGGAAGAAGCAGATTAGATTTCGAAGGCTAGGCCCGCACTAAGGTTAAGGGGTTCAGAATAGGGACATTTGGACTGGGGGGTCCGGAAGAGACTCGGGGGAAGTAGGGTTTTGGGTTTCCTCTGGATGGTTGGCAGATGAAGGAGGACGTTCCATATTTTCAAGCACCGTCTTAAGCTTCTGGAAATCATCTTTTAACGGAATGCGGAGATTGCCCTGATGGAGGGCCGCAGCAGGATGGAGGAGAGGGAATATCAAGAAATGATCTCGAGCAATGACCTGTCCTCTGACTTTTGTAATTCCCACTTTTTTTTCTAAAAGAGTTTGAGTGGCAAAATTGCCCAATGTGCAAACCAATTTCGGGTTTATCAGTTGAATTTGTTGAAGAAGAAAGGGTTTGCAGGCATCAATTTCATCTGGAAGAGGGTCACGATTATTGGGAGGCCGGCATTTGATCACATTCGCGATAAAGATATCGGACCGGGTTAACCCAATCGTTTGAAGCAATTCGTTCAAGAGTTTCCCGGCCGCCCCCACAAAGGGTTCTCCTTGGCGGTCTTCGTAGAATCCTGGAGCTTCCCCCACGAACATGATCGAGGCTTTGGGATTGCCCGTTCCGAACACCACCTGACTTCGACCCTTGGACAGGCGACAAAGTTGGCAGTCTTTTAGGGAGGTGTGAAGACTGGGGAGGTCCATGGAAGAAGATCTTAAGTTTGAGGAAAAAGGAAGTCAATCTGTTCTTGAATAAAAAGATTTCACGATAGCATGACAACAGGAGTCTGCACTCCATAGCAGACTTTCGAGTGAAGAGGAAAAGGGTGTGTCCCCCCATGGGCCGGTCACGAAAAAATTAGGGATTGAGGACTGGGTAATCGGTCGAAATTGTTGAGTGCGTTGTAGGCAGGGAAGAAGAGAGTAGGCTTGTCGTTCGATGAAAATCTCCTCATTCTTGTGAGGGGGAACGGGAATATTGAACAAAACGTGAGCGTCGGACCAAGCCGTGTGGAGTAGATCTTCGATTGCGCGGTCGGCATGTGTGCCGTCATTAAAGATAGAAAAGATGACGGTGGTGAAGGAAGAATCATGGCGTGATGAGGTTGTGGCTACGATCCAGTCCCATGAATTTCTTCCCAGAATGAGTCGATGAGCGTGTAGAGGGTGAGGTACTTGCACGGTGATGGTCGTGCCTGAGACTTCCCGGAGTTGAGCCAATTGAGAAAAATAGGAAAATCGTGTCAGCGCGTGCTCTGGTATGAGAGACGTTAAGTCATGAGGGGGAAGGGGAGCGATATAGAAATCGGCTGTCAGTCGTTCACCTCCCTTTAGGCGAACGGCTTCGATCTGACCTTTGTCCATGTCAAGAAAAGCAAGGGGGGTAGGGGAAATAAAGCTGACATCCTTTTTGTGTAATTCCCGGTAAAGATATTCCCTGAGAGTCTGATGAAAAGTGGGTGTAAAGATATGGCTGGTGGGTTTGGTGTCACGTCGGAGGAAATGCTGTGAAAGGAGCCTTAAGAAACAAGGGAGGGAAGCGACATGCGGATCACATCCAAGAAAAAAACGACATAAAGGTTTCCAGATTATTTCACAACTCCTCGAAGACTGTTTTGCGGCCTGCAACCAATTCATCACGGTGGAAGACGCCATATTGAGGTCGCCAGCCGACTTTTCTTCCCATTGCCTTTCGAAAAAGTTCACTAAGTTCCATCGATCGGACCAGGAGAGGTTAAGAATGAAAGCCATTCCGAGGATCGGATGGATGGATTGAAGGGCGTGGTACCAGGGAAACGCCCTCCGGATGGTGGAAGATCCATGAAAATCAAGGAAAAAAGATTGGCGGAATGGTTGGGTCCATACAGGATGGATTTCTTGTAAAAATGCCCAAGTTTTACGATGACATGCATGGATAAAGGGGGGGATTTCTGTGAAAGATGGTGAGGATGACTGAGCGGAAGATTCCAGGATTTGTAGGTGAAACCCATAGGGAATTAAACGGAAGGCGGTGATCAGGCCTGCCAGATTGTTGCCGAGTATGAGAATTCGTCGGGTCACATGGAATGGGCGAAACGTCCGGGAATTTGGGCGCGAAGCCAAATCCCCGTAGCAATGGCAATCCGTTGAATGGGCGGAATTCGAATTCGGGGACCGAATACGGGATACCCTTGGTTTTCAAATTTTCTAAGTATTCGACTATAGATTCCTCTCATGATTTCGGGGACCACGAGAGCCTTTTGGTCTCTTATGGGGAGGGAGTGAAGATTGTCCTGAGCTTGGTGATAATACGAACGGGCACGCTCGCATTCAAATTTCATGAGGGCCGTTAAGGCAGGTGAAGAGCAGGGTTTGAATAAGCAGTCTTCTGGACAATGAAAACGATGGAAATCTTCTTGCGGGAGATACACTCGGTTTTGTCGTGCATCACCGTGGAGGTCTCTCAGGATATTGGTCAATTGAAAGGCCATTCCCAGATTGATGGCATATCGTTCAGCCAGGGGTGATTCCGTTCCAAAAATTTTAAGGCAGATTAAACCAACCACTGAGGCCACACGATAGCAATATTGGTAGAGATCCGAGAACGTTTCATAGCGATTGATCGTCAAATCCATTTCCACTCCGGAAATAAGTTCTTGGATGAGGGTTTCCGGGATATTGAAATGTTTCAAGTGTGCAGCAAGACTGATTGTGACCGGAAGGGTAGGGTTCCCTTGATAGGCGGCGGAAACTTCTTTGCGCCAGGTAGCGATGACCTCAAGAGGATCGGTGCCGGGAGTTGGTTCATCCACGTCACAATCGACCATGCGACATAAGGTATAAATCGTGTACATGGCTTCCCTTTGGGGTTTGGCCAAAAAAAGAAACGAATAGTAGAAGTTGCTCCCACTTGTTTTCGTATACGTCGTGCAATATTGCTGCGCCTCGTTTGGGGGTAACGGATTCATGGAAGAATGGGTCAAAACAAGAAGGCGTCGGGATTAGCTGTTGGCTTTCGCATGATCATTTTGGGGAATGAGACAATCGTGGCATTCCTTGCACTGTGTGTCTGAGCCTATCAGGGTGTCATGGGAGGATTCAATGGACGGAAAAGCCCTCAAAAGGGGGTAGCAAGAACCTGCTCATTACCATCAAGAGAACATGGAAGGATGCACCATAATATTGTGCCGTGCCAATCCGTCACTCGAAGGAAAACAAGGTTGCAGGGCAATTGAGGAAGGAAATGCCACGAAAACCACGAAGAATAGCGGAGGGAAAACAAAAAAACTATGAACGTTTTTGAAGTTTTTCTTCAGAAATCCATCCGGTCTTTCCCTTGGTCGTTTCAACCAAGTAGATCCACCCTCGTAGTTCATAGCTGCCATCCAAGATCGTCAGATCTTCTCCGGATTGAACCATAGGACCCGGAAGGGAATTCGTGAGGTCACCCATAAGCATGGCAGGAGCACTGTCTTTCTCTACTTGAACTACTTGTTCTTCCTGGAATAAAGGCGGAGGGACATTTAAGGACGTGTCCAGTGGACTGATCGTGCCTGTGGCTTCTGCCGTTTCGGTGGAACTGGTTTGTGAGGTGATAGGCATAGGTTTATTAAGGGTCCAATAGCCGATCCCCAGGACTAGTAAAAGAATGATGATCCACAGTATAGGTCGGCGAGAGGGGGGTTTGGATTCATGAAATTCATCATCCTCCAGGCCCTCATCAAAGTCCAAATCTTTATCCGAATCTTCCGCGAAGAAGATATTCTTCCATGGAAGTAAGTTAGGGGAAAAGGTTGGAGTTAAGGGCAAAGTCATAGTCACCATCTCCTTCTTGGTTGTAGGCTAGTCAGGACAATCTTTCGAGAGCGGGTCAGGTATAGGTGATTCTACCATTGGTAGTCTTAGGAAAAAGTACACATTCACAAGTTTTCTTACCACCACTTCCAGACCATGTCAAATGGTCAGACCACCAAAACAGTTCTGAAGAATCAGGGACTTTCAGTTTGAAAAGAAGCGAAAAGAACCCCCTGCCTGTGGCTAGGCGCAATGGGAGGGTTGGTAAGATCTTGCAACTTTAATCATGCTTGGGCAGAATCAGGAGGGTTGGCCTTCAATGGAGACGAATCCTATGAAGTCTTATCGTGAGGAACTGTGGTTTAAGACGAAAGAACGGCGCGAGTTTTTGAATATTACCCCTCAGGTCGAGCGGGTCGTACACCACAGTGGTATCCAAGAAGGATTGGTGCTCGTCAATGCCATGCATATTACCGCTAGTGTGTACATTAATGACGATGAGTCAGGTTTGTTGAATGATTATGAACAGTTTCTAGAGCGCCTCGTGCCTCAAAAAGGATCCTATCGACATAATCTGACCGGAGAAGATAATGGAGATGCCCATATCAAACGACAAATCATGGGGCGCGAGGTGGTCGTGGCTATCACGGCCGGAGTATTGGATTTTGGACCGTGGGAGCAAATTTTTTATGCCGAATTTGATGGGAGGCGAAAGAAGCGAGTATTGGTGAAAGTCATTGGAGAGTAAAGCGGTTGGCAAAAGGCTTCTGGTAATGGGAGAATGTCGTCTCAGGCCGGAATGAATGGCTTATGGGAAATGGGTTTCAGAAGGTCGTCGTTCTTTTGTGATTCTTAGGTAGGAATTCATGTCTAGTTGGTATCGTCCTGATCCCCTTACTCGTGATTTAATCCACCTTATTAATGCACGTCGTCACGAGCATGGTGACCCTACTTTGGCTATTGAGGTTCTGCAAGCATTACTCGGGCAGGATCGAGAACATGAGGTGTTGACGGTTTTAGCCGCATTGGATGAAAGTATGGCGGAGTGGCTGTTTGATTTATTGGCCGAAGCCGCGAGTTCGGCTTTAATGGACAGTGATTCCGAGGAGGCAGAAACCTATGGGATCTTGGCCTCCTTTGAGCTTCCGCTGCAAGCGAATTTACCCTCTCCGTTGAAGTTAAAGATTGATCCCGTCGAAACGGCTGAATTGTTGCGGAAGCATCTGAATATTCCTGCCGGTTCCGTCATTACCGTTGAGCCGAGATTATTAACCGATACGACCTTGGATATATTCAATTTACAGAAATTACACGACCATATTTCCAATATGGCCGATGGGCAGCCGCGCCAAGCTATCGCGGCCCGCCTGCATCCACCCGTGGAGGCCACCGCGTTTTTATTCTTTGAAATTCTAGGGGTGGCCGATACGAGCTTGCCAGAATCTCTTTCTGAGGATGATTGTCAGTCCATCATGAATTGTCTGGTCCGGCAATGCCCAGAAATTTCTAAAGCCCCACAAATGCTAGAAGCGCCAAACTATGCTTCCTATGCGCTGTTTGATGCACAAAATGCGGTCCGTCTCCATCGGTTAGCAGATGAAACCGCTGCGGTGTGGCATGACCTTGATGGGCCGGTACGAAGTCGTACCGTCGTGCATTTGCATACGCAATGCGGGAATGGGGTGTACATGCCTGTGTGGACGGATTTATTCGATCCGGAACTTCCTGAGGATCACGGGCCCATTTGGACATCTCCCGATGTCTGGGTGTTTACGGCGGACTTGCCGATTGAATGGCCTGGAGAAATGGTGACGAACCGATTACTCGCAGAAGGGTGTACCCGGTTTGAAAACCACATTGTCGAGGCGCCGGAAAACTAACTGAGAAATTTCTACCCTAGGCCTGGAGTGGAGAAAGGGGGACCGGTTTGACGGGTCTTAGCGGCAGTTCGGAGGGGTTCCAACACCGTTTGAGGAACCTTGATGGAAGTATTGCCTGTCCCGATCGCTATATCTGGTTTAAATGATCCATGGAAGTCGCTGCCACCAGTCACCAGAAGATTGTATCGTTTGGCAAGTTGCAAATTTTTTGAGATTTGCCGAGGGGAAAAACTCCCATAAAACACTTCTAGTCCCTCCAATCCCTGATCGATAAGGTCCTCACACGCTTTATGAATTTCTGCTTCGGGGTATCCCTGCCAATTTGGATGAGCAAGAATAGATATGCCGCCAGCCTCTTTGATCCAATTCATAGCCGTAGCAGCCGAAGGGATTACACGGGGAATATAGGCCTTTCCTCGAGACCCTAGGAATCGTTCAAAGGCTTCCCTGATTCCCCTCACATATCCTTTTTGCAGGAGAGATTGAGCAATATGTGGACGTCCGATGGCTCCTGTCCCGGCTACTTGTTGAACCTCTTCCAGAGATATGTCTAGGCCAATGGTTTGAAGCTTGGCGACCATGGCTTCGATGCGTTCTTCTCTTGTCATACGAAGGTGAGCGAGTCTTGTCTGAAAACGAGGGGATAATCTGTCGATGAAGTATCCAAGTAGATGAACTTCGCGTCCCTGAAACTGGGCGCTAACTTCAATCCCAGGTATGAGCTCAATAGGATAGCCCTGTGTTGCGTCGATGGCTTCTGTCAGTCCATCGGTCGTGTCATGGTCAGTCAGGGCCATAACGGAAATATGACTATTGGTAGCATGGCGAACCAGGTCGGTAGGGGTAAGGCTTCCATCTGAGAAGGTGGAATGAGTGTGCAGGTCAATTCGACCCATCAGTGGGACTCCTTAAGAAGAGAAGAATAGGCCTCTCCTTTATCCATTTTTTGCGCGAGGGCCTGTGCGGTATAAGAAAAAGTTTTTCCATCTGCTCCTTTATGGTCAGCTTCTTCATAATGGAGAATTCGGAAACCTTGAAGGAGTCTCAAGAGTTCATTGGGTTTCAAACAAAATTCAAGACGCCGGGGGTGTTGTCGATAATGATGGTTCTCAGTGAGAAACGTTTCATATACGATAAATCCCCCAGGTTTTAGGGCTTGGAAAATCTGAGGGAAAAGGGGACGGTACAAATAAAAGAAGACGAGAATGACATCATAAAGATTGGTGCCTAGATTCGGTCCGGAGGAAGGATCTCGCTCTAAATCAAGCACTTCAGTGGAAATTGAGGAAATGGATGCGACCCGAGCTTGGTCTTGAAGTGTTGCCAGTGCTGTATCATCCCGGTCGATTCCGTGGACAGAAAAGCCACGATTGGCTAAGTATAACGCGTGACGTCCTTCACCCGTCGCGACGTCTAAGACGTGCCCGGACTGAAGTTTGGGAAGTTGAGAGACAAGAAAGGGGGCAGGAGAACAAGAAAAATGTTTTGGAGGGCTACATCGCATTCGATTTAAGTGAATGCCGACAGATCCGGTGACCTGGGGGAGTGGAGGGTGAGTTTTTCTTATCCAAAGCTTGAGGTGGGTGATGGGAAATTCTTGAAATAGTGATTGGCAAATTTGTTCGGCAAACGATTCAAGAAGGGAAAAAGTCCGTTCTTGGGCTAACTGCCGAATGCGTTCGATGATGGAGGCATAATCCACTGTATCATTTAACTGGTCGCTCAAAAATGCCTTTTGATTCGGGCATTGAAATGAGAGGTCAATCAGGATCGGTTGCCGCTGTTGCTGTTCTTCTGGTGTGACGCCGCAATGTGCCGAAATTTCGATTTGTTTTAAAATGATGGAAGAGGGCATGAGGTATTATGACAGATCATCAAGGGCAATGCAGGATTTAATGCTCGTGATGGGAACCGTTTAGTCCGGAGCCTATAAAGGTTAACGGCAGTGGATTCATCCCGGGAAAGATGGCCATGCAGGGATTTCTGATGAAGTGGTTGGTCCGTATGGCTCCGAAAGTCGTGCTAGGAGTTGGGTTGTTCTATGGAGGTATTTCTTGTGACGTTCTTGGAGAAAAAACTATCGTCATCTCTGCCGATGAATTTCGATTTTCTCCCAATCAAATCGAATGGCCCTCATGGGAGACGGTGCGTGTCATATTGAGGAATCAGGGAAGAGAACGTCATATTTTTCAGAGCCCACAACTCTTTTCTAAGGCAACTATCCAAAAAGTGCAGGAATCCGGTATGAATCTACCCACAGGGGGCCTCCTGGTATTGGAGCCAGGAGTGGTACTGGAGTTTATGGTCCAACTTCCACCGGGCATATATCCATTTCGATGTTGGATAAAGGGCCACTCAGGCATGGAAGGCACGATTCACGTCCTGGGCTAAAGTCCAATATGGTGTTTAGATTGCGATCCGACCTCGTTTTCTTAAAATGATGTGTGTGCCAACTTAAAATGTGTGGTGAAGGAAAACTGAAGGGAAACGAAAGACGAACTACCTAACCTATTAATGAGGGGGAGGGCTTAACCTGTAGAAAACCACAGCTTTCTACAGGTTAAATTCTTAGGCTATTGTCCAGGAACCGCGTCAATCGCAGAGCGGTTTTTCGCATCACGTTCGCATGTGTGAGTCGCGAGCATGCGTTGGCTTTCACTGGCGTTACTGGGGATGCGTTCCAGGCAGGCTGCCAGGGAATCTCCCTGTGTGCCTTGGGAAACTCGATTGGGGCCAGTATTGGTCGCATCTACGCTTCCGGATTGGTTAGCAGAGCCAGAGCCTCCAGATGAACCACCATTTTGCATTTCCGCACAGCCGAGAGCTAATGTGGTGAGGACAACAATAGACAAAAGAGAAAGTCGAGTGATTGGTTTCATGTGATAAGCCCCTCCTCAATGAATATACGAGGTGGTAAATATACTTGAGCCTTAGCCAAAAAACAAGGTGAATGGATGAAATTCCCTCCTGAAAATCTGTCTCTTACTATAAGCTCATTCATGAACAGTCACCTTGACTGGTCTAGGGTTTATTGCTACCTTGCCTCCGGGGTTTTTGCATAATTGAGGATCCCTCTAGTGAGCCCAATCGAATAGAATTGGTCCTTTGAGGGGATCATGGTCGAGTGATGTGACCTTCCAAGATATTATCCTGTCGCTCAATAAATTTTGGGACTCTCGCAATTGTCTCCTGACTCATCCTTACGATACGGAGAAGGGAGCAGGGACATTTAACCCTTCCACGTTTTTGAGGGCCGTCGGTCCTGAGCCATGGCGTGCGGCCTACCTTGAGCCCTGCCGAAGGCCCACTGATGGGCGGTACGGCGAAAATCCCAATCGACTCCAACATTATTTTCAATATCAAGTTGTCTTAAAGCCCGCACCATCGGACCCTCAAAGTTTGTACCTAGAAAGTTTATCGAATCTAGGGCTAGATCCTTTTCAACATGACATTCAATTTATGCAGGATGACTGGGAATCGCCAACCTTAGGGGCCTGGGGACTAGGTTGGGAGGTTCGCTTAGATGGGATGGAAATCACACAGTTTACCTATTTTCAGGAGGTAGGAGGGCTGGAATTGGATCCGGTCACGGTAGAGTTGACTTATGGGCTTGAGCGTATCGCCATGTACTTGCAACAGGTCGATAATGTGTATGATTTGATGTGGTCAAACAGTATTCGGTATGGCGATCTCTATCATGAGTCGGAAATCCAGTTTTCCATCTATAATTTTGAGGTGGCGGACGTGACCTCCCTCCAATCATCCTTCCGGCAATTTGAAGAAGAATGTGAACGGTTATTGGCTCATCCTCATGTCTTAGTGTGGCCGGCGTATGACTGCTGTATGAAATGTTCACACTTTTTTAATCTTCTGGATGCGAGAGGAGCGATTAGTGTCGCTCAGCGAACGGGCTATATCGCCAGGGTCAGAAATTTAGCGAAGAAATGTGCGCATGCTTATCAAGAACAACGGGCAGCCATGGGATACCCTTTGTTACGAAAAGAGACGCCATTAAGCAAGCGGCCCAAGAAAAAATAATCAGTCACGCATCCAAAGATTGATTTTAGCCAGAAACAATCCGAATGCCGAGAACGAGAGCTGACCAAAGAAGAACTGCAGTTCCAAGCCCTGTAGTTCCTTTGGTTCTAGAAATTGGAACGGAGGAGTTGCCCTCCTCATTTCTTCCCATTGCGCTATCCGATTTGTCCAATTTGGGCAAAAGGACCTTTGAGGCTAATCGACTCCCGTATAAGACACTCAGAACGGTCGGAACCCCAAGACGACTAGTGCTTCTCGTTGAAGGAGTCCAGGGGCGTCAGACCTCTCTAACCCACGAGATATTAGGCCCTCCCAAGGCAGCGGCGTATGATGCGTCTGGGCAGCCGACGAAAGCGGCCTTAGGGTTCGCGGGGTCTCAAGGAGTGAAAGTTGAAGATCTTCTTTTGAAGGAGACCGCTAAGGGCTGGTATGTGGGTGTTCAAAAGTGTGATCGGGGGCAGTCGGCGAAACAGGTGTTGTCTAAGGTTCTGCCAGAATTGTTGGGGAGCTTGGCATTTCAGAAATCCATGAGATGGAATGCTTCTAGGGTCCGCTTCGCCCGCCCCATTCGGTGGTTGTTGGCCCTTTTGGGCGATCAACTTCTACCATTGGAATTTGCGGGTATTCACTCAAGTGCCTCTACCAGAGGACATCGCTTTTTTGGGCAAGGGAAATCCAAAGGTCAGCATCTCATTTCCGTGCCTCAGGCCTCCAAGTACCTGGAGATCGTGAGAAAGGTGGGGGTAAGGGTTGATCCAAAAGACCGTCGCACACTGATTCAACAACAAGTTCGAAAATTAGTCAGAAAAGTCGGAGGAAAGTTGGACCCTGATCATGAAGAAGCCCTGGTTGCTGATGCCGTGTATGGAGTCGAGTCTCCTAAAGCTATTTTGGGAACATTTCCTGAGGAGTATTTGAGCTTGCCCAAGCCGGTATTGATATCGTCCATGAAGGAACATCAGGGGTTTTTTGCGGTGTTAGATGATGCTGGAAAACTGTTGCCGAACTTTATTGCCGTGACAAACATGCCATGGGGAAATTCAAGGACGATCACCAAAGGTAATGAACGAGTATTAGCCGCTCGTCTTCATGATGCACAGTATTTTTTTCGGGAAGATACGAAATGTCCCCTTTGGGAGAAGGTCGGGGCCCTGGAGGGTGTGGTGTTTCATCAAAAATTGGGGACCGTGTATCAAAAGGTTTTGAGATTGCAGGATCAAATGGGATGGTTGACGGATCATTTGGGTTTGGTCGACCTAAAGCCATTGGGAGAACGAGCCGGGCTTTTGAGTAAATCGGACCTTGTCACAGGCATGGTCGGGGAATTTCCCACGCTGCAAGGCGTGATGGGGGAAGAATATGCCCGGTATGACGGTGAACCTGAGGAAGTAGCAGAGGCCTTAGGCGAGCAGTATTTGCCACGGTTTCCGGAGGATCGGATTCCAGAAAGTGCGGTAGGGACCCTGCTGGCGGCGGTGGATCGATGTGACAGCATTACTGCATTTTTTGCGGGGGGTATGGCCCCCTCGGGTTCAGAGGACCCGTTAGGGTTGAGAAGGGCCGCTTATGGTCTTGTGCGGATTGTGGCAGAAACCCCGTTACGCCTGAATTTAGTGGGAGTTGTTGAACATGCTCTTGATCTTTTGGAGAAACAGGGTATGGTGCAAGGGTCGGAAGGGACGGTTTCCACCGTGGTGGGGTTTATTCTCGAGCGGTTGCGGTATTATGCCGGACAAACGATGGGTTTTCAGGATGATGTGATGGAGGCAGTCATTTCAGTGCGTTCAAAGGAATCCTGTGAGGTTTTAGATCTCTTATCTCGAATGGGTGCCCTCCAAAGTATGCTGAAAGAACCCGACTTTGAAACCCTGATGATCGGATTTAAACGAGCGCATCGAATTGTCGAGAAAGAGCAATGGGAGGCCGTCTCAGTCAGTCCTGACCGTTTTCGGGAACCACAGGAACGCCGACTTTTTGAGGATTTGGGGCATACCAGCCAGTCGATGAGGGAGGCGATTCAAGCTCAAAGTTATGGACGGGCTCTTCATGCACTCCTTCAGTTGAAGTCCCCAATCGATGATTTTTTTGTTAAAGTAATGGTCAATGATGCAAACCCTGATATTCGAGCCAATCGTCTTTCTTTATTGCAATCTGTTGATCAGCTTTTTCTTTCGTATGCGGATTTTTCGTGCATCCCCACCGGGGGAGGGTAAGATCACCAAAATGCCTGATTTTTATTGGCTTTTCCTTTGAGCAACGAAGGGGGTCTGGGAACAGAGGGTCACTATGCCAACCGTTCATCCCTCAGAACCTTCCCCTCAGGTCAAACGTTTTACCTACCTTGTCACTGGATTCCTTATCATCGTCTGTAATGGCTTATTATTATTGGGGCTGTGGATCAGTGGGATCGATCTGGACATGGTGCTTTCCAAGCCCGAACTGTATGACCCCGCAAATGGTCATTGTGTGGGGGTCAAATGGGAAAAAGTGGCGGGAGCCGAGGGATTGGTGAAAGTGTGTTCGGAGTGGTTGGATTTTTCCGACATCTCAGGTCACACACATTCCTTGCCCGAGGGGAAATCTTTAGCCATGGGGGCTGATGGGAATCTCTATTTCCCTGGTCAGGCGGCGGAAAATTATCGATTGATTGCGCTCATGATTTTTGCCATAGTTGTGATGGCTACAGGCATGTGGATGAAGGGTGTGTTAATTGAGAAATATCAGGTCTATCTACAATCTGAGAATAATCATTCTTCCTGAATTCCAGTGCTTTTTCCTTTAGAATCCGCATTTCAGGACTTTCATGAATTGAAACAATAAGCATTTTTGTGTGTCTTTTTTGCTAATGTTGAGGTAGCAGTCCTCAAGACTTCATTTACTCAATTAAAAATCATATTTATCTTTAAGAAAATCATTTTGAAGTTTTGGGGCTAGGATAAAGGAGAGAGCAACCATGCGGCACAAAAAGTACGTCTATTTTTTCGGGGGAGGGAAGGCTGAAGGAACCGGAAAAATGAGAGAGCTCCTGGGGGGAAAAGGGGCTGGTCTGGCCGAAATGACGAATTTGAAGATATCGGTGCCCCCCGGGTTCACGATTACGACCGAGGCCTGTGTCGAGTATTTTCATGCCCATAAACGGTACCCTGGGGGCTTATGGGATCAAGCCTTAACGGGGCTTCGTCAGGTTGAACGAGCCATGAAGGCTCGGTTAGGTGACCTTCAGCACCCTCTCTTGGTTTCGGTGAGGTCAGGAGCCCGAGCATCCATGCCAGGAATGATGGATACCGTTTTGAACCTGGGTCTGAATCAACAAACCGTCCAGGGGTTGACGAAAAAAACAGGTAATCCCAGGTTTGCGATTGATGCCTACCGCCGGTTCATCACGATGTTCGGGAGTGTCGTGATGGGAATTGATCGCGATCGGTTTGAACAGACCTTGAACAGGGTCAAGCAGGCCGCTGGGGCAACTCACGATACCGATTTATCGGAACAGGCGTTACAAGAAGTCGTTGCGGAGTTTTTAGAGGTGGTGAAATCTGAAACGGGACGAGATTTTCCACAAGACCCTTTTGAGCAGCTTCGTATGTCGATTAATGCTGTGTTTGATTCCTGGTATGGGGATCGTGCCGTGACGTACCGCCGCTTGTACGACATTCCTGATGAATGGGGAACGGCAGTGAACGTGCAATCGATGGTGTTTGGGAATATGGGTGAAACGAGTGGAACCGGGGTCGCATTTACTCGCAATCCGGCCAATGGAGTCTCCACCTTCTTCGGGGAATGTTTGTTGAATGCCCAGGGTGAGGATGTGGTCGCCGGAATACGGACCCCCTTGCCCGTTGCCGCGTTGAAAGAAACGCTCCCTGCCGCGTACAAAGATTTAATCAAAACCCAGAGAGTCCTTGAAAAGCATTATCGAGACATGTTGGATCTGGAATTTACGATACAAGAAGGCAAACTGTACATGTTGCAAACTCGTGTCGGTAAACGGACCGGAATTGCAGCCGTACGCATCGCCGTTGATATGGTGCGGCAAGGATTGATAGATCGGCGCGAAGCGGTGAAACGGGTCGCACCAGAACAACTCTCTCAATATCTGTATCCCATTTTCGAAAGTAATGATGAATCCCAATTCCGATCCGTGGGGAAAGGGTTGCCGGCTGGCCCCGGCGCTGCAGCCGGCCGTATCGCCCTGACTCCGGACGGGGCGGTGGAGTTGAAAGCACAAGGGCAGCGGGCCGTTCTGGTTCGTCATGAAACCAGTCCTGATGATATTCACGGGATGCATGCCGCGGAAGGCTTTTTAACGGCAAAGGGAGGTATGACTTCCCATGCGGCGGTGGTCGCTAGGCAGATGGGCAAGGTCTGTATCGCCGGGTGTGATGCGTTGGAAGTTTTGCCAGGTGGAAAAGTTCAATTTGGAACCTTAGTGTTGTCTGAGGGGGACTATATTTCCTTGAATGGTTTTACCGGGCAAGTTTATTCGGGAGACATTCCTGTGGTGGATTCGGAAGTGATCCAAGTGATTCAAGGAAAACTCGATCCCAAAACTTCTGAAAAGTATAAATATTTTTCGACGATTCTTAAATGGGCTGATGCCTTTCGGGTCCTACGAATTCGGTCAAATGCCGATATCCCTGAACAGGCACAAATTGCGAGAGGGTTTGGGGCAGAAGGCATCGGGTTGTGCCGAACGGAACATATGTTCTTTTCAGAGGACCGTGTTCCCATCATGCAAAAAATGATTTTGGCGTCTTCGAGGGAAGAGCGAGAAATCTATTTGCAACAATTGTTACCTCTTCAACGCCAAGATTTTATGGGTTTGTACAGGGAAATGAAGGGATTTCCTGTCACCATTCGGTTGTTGGACCCACCGCTTCATGAATTCTTGCCTAAACGAGAAACCTTGTTGGTTGACCTAGCTAAACTCGAAGCCACGAATGGGGATCCTCAACTCATAAAAGAAAAGCAACGGATTCTAGACCGAGTGGAGGAATTGCACGAGTTTAACCCAATGCTTGGACTTCGTGGATGCCGGTTGGGCATCACGATGCCGGAGATTACGCGGATGCAGGTTCAGGCCATTTTTGAGGCTGCCTGTGAGGTGGCACGGGAGGGGAAAAAAATCGTTCCAGAAATTATGATTCCCCTAGTGGGAATCTCGGCTGAGATGAAGGCTCAAAAAGAACTCATCCAAGAAGTCGCTTCCCAAACCATGACGCACTATGGTGTACGGTTGAACTATTTAGTGGGGACCATGATCGAGTTGCCTCGTGCAGCAGTCACGGCTGGTCGTATTGCGACTGATGCCGAATTCTTTTCTTTTGGGACCAATGATTTAACACAAACAACTTTTGGATTTTCTCGGGATGATGCCGGGCCGTATATCGGTTTCTATTTGGATCGACAGGATCGTTGTCCCGTCTGCCAACGGACCAATGTGGACTGGAAAAAAATGGTCTGTCGGATGTGTGGTACGACGATCCAAAAGAAAGCTGAAAATATCTTAGAAGCTGACCCTTTTGCGGTGTTGGATCAAGAGGGCGTGGGAACCATGATGAAATGGGCTATTCAAGAAGGTCGAAAAACTAGGCCAAATATTAAATTAGGGATTTGCGGTGAACATGGGGGAGAACCCAACTCCGTCACCTTCTGCCATGAATTAGGTTTAAATTATGTCAGTTGCTCACCCTATCGGGTGCCGATTGCCAGACTGGCAGCCGCTCAAGCTGCCGTTGCGGTGTTGGAAACCAAAGAGACAGCGCAAAAACCTCGAAAGCCATCGAAGAAAGCCACTTCCGCGCGGCCTAAACCCAAAAAGGTTTTCTCAAAAACCAAATCAGGACAAAAGACAGCTGTCGTCAAAAAGAAAAGTGTGAAGAAAGAGGTGGGTAAAAAGAAGACAGCCAAAAAGAAAGTCCTTTCAAAGTCTGGGAATCGAAAAAAATCTCCTCTCTCTGCCAAAAGAGGGTGACCACGGTCCAATCAGATCTTTTCTACATGAAGCGTGCCCTGTCCTTGGCCGCTAAGGGTAAGGGCGCTACCAGTCCTAACCCTATGGTAGGAGCCGTAATCGTGAATCATGGCCGAATCGTAGGGGAGGCGTATCATCGTCGAGCGGGACAACCCCATGCTGAAATTCTGGCACTCCATCGTGCTGGTCCACGTGCCAGAGGGGGGGTCCTGTATGTGACCCTCGAGCCTTGTTGTCATACGAATAAACGTACCCCCCCCTGTGTTCCACTCATAAAGCAGGCAGGCCTTAAGAGGGTCTGTGTGGCCACGATTGACTATAATCCTCTGGTGAATGGGAAAGGAATTTCTGTCTTAAAAAAAGGGGGCTTGTCGGTCGACGTGGGGCTTTTGGCGAAAGAAGCCAGCGATTTAAATCACGTGTATGAACATTGGATCAGGACAGGTCGACCCTATGTGACATTAAAAGGCGCCATGACTCTGGACGGAAAAATTGCCACGGTATCAGGAGAATCCCGATGGATCACCGGGAAGGAGGCACGAAAAGATGTTCATCGTATCAGGAGTCAAACCGATGCCATCATGGTAGGGATCGGGACTGTCTTAAGAGATGATCCTGAACTGTCGGCCCGCGGTTCAAGGCCTGATTCCTCTACTCGCATAGGGAGGCAGCCGCTTCGCATTGTCGTAGATTCTCATTTGCGTATTCCATTAAACGCAAAAATTCTCACATGGGTCCTAGAACAACCGACGATTGTCTGTACCACCAAGCAAGCCACCAACAAGAAAATTGAGCGTTTACGTGAGCAAGGGGCCCAAGTATGGGTCGTGCCCAGTCAAGGGGGAAAGGTATCACTCAAGCGATGCTTGTCCCTCTTAGGGAAAAAGGGAGTCAGTTCCCTTTTGGTTGAGGGTGGAGGTACCTTGAATGCGGCGGTCCTTCAGCAGGAAATCGTGAACCACATGAGACTCTACATCGCACCTCGGTTGTTGGGTGGGAAGCATGCTCAGACATTCATCGGAGGAAATATCCGGAACGGTCTTGACCAAACCTGGGATCTGGTTGATCCTCATATGAGGAAAATCGGGTCGGATTGGTTAGTGACGGGAAGGCTCCGGTAGAATGAGAAGACCCCTTTTACACATCAAAATTGGGAAGGAGAGGTTTTTGTGATGGATATATCTCAATCAGACCGGAGGGATCTATCGATGGCAGTGAATCTCCTTGAAAACCCAACCTTTGCGGCCAAAGTCACGAATTTAATCGGGTCTCCGGTCGAAAAAGCCATCACGATGCTTCCTGAGGGGGTCTCAGAAAAATTGATGAATTCCACCCAAAAAGCCCTATCCAAGGCGATGGACATGGCTCTTTCTACGCTAGATGAACGGTACCGAGGAGCATCGGCCGACGGGGCGCATCGGGTTTTAACCTCGGTCAGTGGAGCGGTGGGTGGAGCGATGGGTTTGGTGGCCCTCACGGTTGAATTGCCGATTTCGACGACGCTGATGTTACGTTCTATCGCCGACATCGCCAGAAGCGAGGGAGAACTTCTTCTGGAACCTGAGACGAAATTGGCTTGCCTGGAAGTATTTGCCATGGGTGGAACCAGTTCGGAGGATGACGGCGTGGATACTGGATATTTCGCGATTCGTGCAGCCTTGGCGGGGGTTATGACCGAAGCAGCCAAATACCTTGCAGAACATGGTTTGGCGAGCGCTGGGGCTCCAGCTCTGGTGCGGTTCTTAACCCAAATTGCTTCGCGTTATAGTATTCAGGTTTCCGAAAAGGCTGCAGCACAAGCCATTCCCGTCCTTGGGGCCGCGGGAGGGGCCACCGTGAATTTATTATTCATGGACCATTTTCAAAATATGGCGAGAGGTCATTTTACGGTCCGGCGATTGGAACGGAAATATGGACAGGAATCCGTTCGAGAAGCCTATCAAGGGTTCGTGGGAGGGATTTGACCCGGTATCAATGCCTGAGACTGATGCCTCCGATGACTCATGGGTGTGCTTCCCTTCGGTTCAATATGGCCCATGTCGGGTCAGGAAACATCTCAGTCAGTTCAGATGTATTCGCAAGTTAGGCATTTTTGAGTAAAAAGTAAAAAATAAGTATGTAAATGTCTGGAAGAATTCATGGTATTTCAGCGGTGTGGGTCTTGCAGGCCTTCTTGGTCTTCCTGGTAGCAACCTCCACCTGGGCAACCACTGATGTCCCCCAAAAAAAAATCGTCTCTTCCGATACTTCCATTTCCTCTGATTTAACCAGCCTTGTTCGGGCCTATGTGAGTGGGGATGAACATCTATCCGAAGAGATGCTTTTGGAAAAGATTCTGGCGCATCCATCCGCCACCCTAGAATCCGTCAAGACGGCTGTTCAACGGTCCAGGCTGTACACAAAAAAACCGGTGGGAGTCCAACCTCATCGTCCGATTGTCGTTAATGGTCAATCAGCGGAGTTTGCCCTCTACGTTCCGGTGAGTTATACCCCCACCCAATCATATCCCTTAATCGTGTGTTTGCATGGTGCCGGGTTCCGTGGAGATTCGTACCTAGAGCGATGGGCTCCACGCCTAAATGATCGATATATCCTGGCCTGTCCGACGATTGCCATGGGGGCCTGGTGGACGGGGTTTGGGGAGAGGTTAGTCCTCGCTGTACTTCAAACCATCCAATCTGATTACCATATTGATGCTAGCCGGGTTTTTTTGACAGGCATGTCTAATGGAGGGATTGGAACCTGGATTATCGGGATGCATCATGCGGCACGATTTGCGGGGATTGCTCCCATGGCCAGTGGGATCGATGATGTCCTATTCCCATTCATTAAGAATTTGGAGGATACTCCGGTTTACGTTATTCATGGAAAAGAAGATCGAATTATGCCCGTACGATTGAGTCGGGATCTTGTGCAAGAAATGAAACGTCTTGGGATTGCCCATCGATATCGGGAGCATTCTTGGACGCATCCCCATGCCGGGGGACACTTTTTCCCACGCCAGGAGTTACCCGCCTTGGTTGAATGGTTTGATTCCCAGCGACGTGGATCCCTGCCACGTCGGGTGTCCATTGTCCGTGATGGTTCTCATTTGTTGCCTGCCTGGTGGGTCAGGATCGACTCCACCGACCGGATCGCGGCTTTTACCGAAAATCTCATCGATGGACATGATGAGTTTATCGTCGGGAAAGTCTATGCCAATCTGCAAGCCGAATTGGTAGGGTCTAATCACGTTTCCGTCGAGACCCAAAGGGTCAGGCGGTATACCCTTTTCTTTAATGAAGATCTTGTGGATTTTTCCAAGCCGATCCTGGTGACAACCAATGGCCAGCCTTCATTTGAGGGGGTATTGAAGCCCAGCATAACGACCCTTCTTCGAGAGGCACGCTATCAAGGTGATCTCCAAACCCTCTTTTCCGTGAAGCTAACTCTTGAAATTCCTGCCAGGTAAAGAGAAGGTCCCACTGTCCTACCTAAAGGGAAACTTGAATGAGAAAAGAGGGGGAAAGGTAGAGGCGGCTTCCTGATTGGATCTTGCTATTCCAATTGCTGTAAGTGGCATCGTTTGGTATTCAGGGATGGGAACTGAGGGGAAGTCAGATTTTTGATGAAGAGTTGTTGCCGCAATGTTTTTGTCGTTCCTCAAGGGCTTGGGGCATCCATTCCTCCAATCGTTGTATGCGCGTTTCATGGCTTGGATGAGTGGACATAAATTCTGCTGGTTGTTTCCCTTGGCTCATCTGTCCCATTCGTTCCCAGAGTTTTGGAGCCTCTGTCGGATCGAAACATGCCCTGGCCATAAACAGCAGTCCCATGTAATCAGCCTCGGATTCATGATTTCTGGAAAAGGGAAGAAGGATCCCATATTGAGTGCCAACGCCTAAGGCTCCCATGACCATACGCTGCGTCTGATAATCCAAATCACCCAAGGCCACGGTGGCCGCCATGGAGCCGATTTGGACTAGCTTTTGATGGGCCATTCGTTCCGCACCATGACGAGCGATGGCATGAGCAATTTCATGGCCCATCACGACTGCCAATCCATCTGTATTTTGGGCTACTGGAAAGAGTCCCGTGTATACGGCCGTTTTTCCTCCAGGGAGGGCAAAGGCATTGGCTTGTTCCGATTGAATCACGTTAAATTCCCAGTCAAAACCTGGGTCGACATCCCCAGCCGCTTCCGCTAATTTTTTGCCGATGTTCCGTATGAGGTTCACTTCCTTCCCCTGCAGTAGGACCTGGGATTGTTGAAGGATCTCTTGATAGGACTGTAAGCCTAAAGACATCTCTTGCTCTCGAGTCATATCGACTAATTGTGAACGGCCGGTCATGGGGACCGTTTCTTGATTAGACACGTAATAATACAGACCATACAGTGCGAACAAGATGAGAGGGATGAGACGGACCTTCCAGCTCATCCGTCTTCGGGGGCCTCGCCCCATTCCTCGATTTCTGCCTAATCCTCCAAATGGCATCCTGACCGAACCTTTTCTATCGGGCTCTCATCAACCGTAAGCTGAAAATCTTCTAAGTAAAAAATTTCTTAGCTGCGATGTCCAGGAGATCGTCGGCAATGGATCCATCTCCATCAAAGTCCAAGAAAGATGATAGTCCACCCAAGCCACTCGGTTGTGTCTGAGCTTGGGAACTTAACATTCCTGTTTGTGAAGCTTGTTGGCTGAGGGCACCCATCGCAAGTGAAGCAACCATCGGTAACATTCTCTTGAGGATATCCGAACCGATTCCTGTTTGCTCCGATGCGCGAGTCGCGATACTTCGGCTGACATCTTTGCTGCCAAAGAGATGCCCTAGGATGCCATTGCCCTCTTTGGCACAATCAGCTTGTCCAAGAAGGCTAGGGTTATCCAAGTATTGTTGGTGATTCCCACGACTGAGGGCACTAAGTAAGTTAGAGAGTCCTTCTCCACTTGAGGCATTTTTTGAGAGAGCTCGTGCGACGGTGGGTAGTAATTGCCCCAAGGCTCCTTGAGTCTGAGCTTCTCCAAGGCCGAGAGACTTTGACATATTTTTGACCACACTGCCTCCACCTGAATGTAGGATGGTTTCCAGTAAATTCATGAGTTCGACTCCTTTCAGAATAAACCTGAATGTATGCAGGACGATGTTGGAGGGGGATAAGCCGGGGGATGTGTTAGCATACTGCAAAACTAGTGGTTAGGGCCATATGTGATGATCCAGGAAAATTGGGGCAAGGTGATAAACAGGCTTGCCGGATCTTATAAAAATGTCTTGGCCACCCTATTCTTGATAAAGACTGTGGGAGCCTGTCAGCATTAAAAATAAGCTTCCAGAGTATATTTTAAAAATTCGCAATTTCTTTTGGGGTTAGGAGAGAGGGATCCGAATTTTTTGACCAGGGTAAATGAGGTTGGGATCCTTGATCACTTCTCGGTTGGCCTCAAAAATTTTCGGATAGGCCATGGCGTCTCCTAAGAAAGTTTTGGCGATTTTCGAAAGGGTATCTCCCGGCTGGATGACATAATACTCCACTTTGGTCTGTGGCTCAGGGGCGGCTAGTTTTTCCGCATAGACTTCTGAAACTCCTTTGACATTCCCGGCTAATAAGACGGCTTTTTCCTTACTTTCGTGGCTAGGAGCTTGGCCTGTCAGGAAAACTTTTCCATGAGAATCCTGAAATTCAACCTGCAAATCGGTGATGCCAAGATTTCGAGATTCGATGTGCTCTTTGATTTTGGTAGCCGGATCTTCGTCTTTTCCGAAAATCCTCTCTCCAATGTTTCTGACAAAGTCGAATAAGCCCATGGAAGCCTCCTTTGGTGGGTCGGATAAGGAGGGGGTAGGAACTGCATAGAACCATATCGAGACCGGAGACAAATAGTAAAGAGGGTGGAAGAAATTCTTGGGGATTTTCTGAGACTTATGACATGAGCATTTTTTCTCGCTTGAGAAAATTTTATAAACATGATTGGATATACCTATTGGACCCAGTCTTTCCTGGCGAATTGTTTGAAATCCCCTCCATAATCACTCAATTTCCTTGAAGGTTTTTCCTTAGTGGTCATCGAGGAAAGAAGGAATATGGCCAAGGTGCTTTCACGTATAACATCCTCAGAACCCCAAATAACCAAAAAGTTTATGTTGTTCGGACTGGTTCTAACGTTAGCCTGTTTGGTCCTCTTTGCAGGCTGGTGGATCAATCGATATGTCTACGCGATGCCTTTTGAGGCCACCCAACTCAATTCGGCTGAACAGGTGGATCTTAACGAAAAATTGCGGTTTCTCGAACCCAAGAGGCTGGATAGTTCGAGCAAAATGAGGGGCGAATCTTCTGCCTCGAAGGTGTCTTTAGAGCCGAAACCCTACAGGGAAAAGGCCGCTCAGCGTGAGATTTACTTAACCGAGCGAGAAGTCAATGCCCTTCTGGCTCAGGACCCGGAGATCGCCAAACGCGTCGCCATAGACTTTTCTGAAGACCTTGTCAGTGTGCGGATGTTGGTTCCCGTCCCTGCCGAATTTCCCGTTTTTGGTGGAAAAACACTCCGTGTGCATGTGGGATTACGTCTTGGCTATCATCAAGAAAAGCCGATCGTGGCCATGACTGGGGTCAGTTGGGGAGGCATACCAATTCCCAGTGCCTGGTGGGGGGACATTAAGAACATCAATTTAGTAGAGGAATTTGCCGGGAATGGAGGGTTTTGGGATCAATTTGCCAAAGGGGTCGAGAATATACGAGTTCAGGAAGGGTCCCTTCGCATACGGTTGAAAGCGTAGCTGGTCCTATTCGGACTGTTTTCTGTTCCCGCAGAACCCGACTGTATCCCGAACTTCTTTAGCTGACCAATTCGGTGGATTCATCTTGGGTTTGACGATGGTTCCGTCTTCTTTTTGTTTCCACCTTTTCTCGTTGACTTTGCTGCTGTTCGTGCTCAGTGTCGGATATGGGCTTTAAGGTTAAGCGCACCGGTGCAGCTTTGTGAACCTCTCCCTTATTGAGGGCATCTTCCAGAGCTTGTAATTCTTTAATCCTGTCCTGATGTTGCTTTAATTCCCAAGCCACACATCTTGATAATTGTTCTATCTTTAATCGTAACTGATCCATTTCTCGGTCATGGTGGTAGAGTTCATTTTTTCTTGCGATGGTGATATACCGTTTGTCTGCATAGGTCATGGTTTCTCTTCTCCTTACCGAGTAGGATTGAACCGTTTCTAAAGGTTACATGCAGTTCTGAATAAACCGGAAATGCTCTTTTTACCAAGCAATTTAGCTGCCGATTTTTGTCATTCGGAAGCTAAGGACTCTAACCTGTTGATAAATCAAGTGATCAACGAGCTCATTCCAGCAAACGTATTCGGGAGTTTATGAATCGCTGTGCCAAAACGTAAATGTTTTTGACAAGATTGTGGAAAGGTGTCGCCCTTAACATGGCAATCGACAAAAATGAAAAGATTCAGAAAGAAATTTGCTATAAAGAAGAAAAGTTATCTGACAGGGCAAGGATGGAGAGAGTTTGAGGGGTATGAAATTCTTTGTGATGGTGAAAAATTCGCTGAGTTTTTTTGAATAACCGTTGAATCTTCATCCCTATGCTTCCTGATTACTTAGTCCATGGATTGGCGATTGTGTTCGTGGGGATTAACCCCGGGCTGCGTTCTGCGGAAGTCGGACATCATTATGCGGGACCCTCGAACCGTTTTTGGAAATTATTATTCGATAGCAGGTTGGTTCTTGATCCGTTAACCTATCGAGACGATTGGCGATTGCCTGAATTTGGGTATGGTCTCACGAATGCGGTCTCTAGGCCCACGAGTGGAATGCACCAATTAAGCAAGGCAGATTACCGTGAAGGAACAATGAGGTTAGGTGAGAAGTGTAAAGAGTATCAGCCTCGAATGATTGCACTAATGGGTGTGGGAATGGCTCGGACTATTCTGTCAACAACCGAGAGCCCTCTTCTGTCCATCAATCCAGGGATCCAGCGGGTTTCGTTTCAAGAGATTCCGGTCTTTGTCCTTCCCAACCCGAGTGGGCGAAATGCCCATTATTCCTATCAACAGATGAAAGAATTGTTTGTCGACCTCAAGGCCTATTCAAATTCACTGAACTCTTTGATTCCATGGGGAGTCGAAAAAAAAGGATGACGTTCAAGATGGTAAATACAGCCTTGGGTGTGGTTACCCTCTTCCTGGGTTTCGGATTGCTGTGTTGGCCCACATATGGGGAGGAGCTTTCATTAAATTTAGGAGAGGTGGTTGAGCGTGCTAAACAGGCTACCGTCGGTATCCTGAAGGAAGGAGCTACTTCCGGCACCGAAGCAGAACGGGGCATGCCGGTCAGGGTTCGTGGTTCAGGGGTTCATGTCGGGAAGGGGCGAATCCTAACCGCCAGGCATGCCGTGGAACGGTCAGAAGGCGGAAAAGTCCTCGTCCCGAAGATTATTCACATTGTGACGGATGATTTGCAGGAGCTTGAAGCCGTTCGTTTGGGTGCGAATGCCTATTTAGATGTGGCGGTCTATCAGCTTCAACCCCCAGAATCTGAATGGCCGTCGGAAAAGGTGTCCTTTTCCGAACAGTCGGTGAAGATGGGAGAGGAAGTCTTTACCGTGGGGTTTCCGTTGGGATGGGGGCCGGCCATTTCCTTCGGAAAGGTTGGGAATCCCAATACGTTTTTACGTACCGTGAATAGCCGGCTCGTGCAGATTGATCTATCGGCCTGCAGCGGAAATTCGGGGGGTGGACTTTTCAACCGGCAGGGACAATTGCTTGGCCTCATTCATGCCATTATTCAAACAGATAGTCTGGAAGAACATACTCGATGTAGCCGGTTTGCGTTTTCCCTTCCTGGAGTTCTGGTCAATCGGGTCGTTTCGGCACTGGTAGCCGGAAAAATTCCGGGATTTTCGATCCTCGGAATACACCTTCAAACGCTACGGGCTGATGGAAGATGGGTGTTAGCCGTTGCTAAAGCCACTGGGCCGTCCCGGCATGCGGGATTTCGTAAGGGAGACATCCTCTTGTCGATTGATGATGTTCCGATTACCACCCCGGCACAATTAAAGAATTTTCTCATTGAACAGACTCAGCCCGGGCAAACGGTTGAAATTCAAGTCAAACGCGGAGCCCTGCACAAGACTGTGGTGGTCGTGCTTGGAAAATCCTGAAAAAAACTGGCTATTTCCACTCACGGAGAGGGCAATCCGTTCTTCTGAGGCAAGCCATGGGGGAAAACCTTAAGGTTTTTCTTGAAAGTCCCGATACAGAAGGTAGACCTATAGAAAATCGAGTAATCAAGGCCAACGGCATAAATTGTACTCGAAGAGTTTTCAATCGTCAGGAGTTCCCTCTCTCATGGTGATTAAAGAAAAAACGGTCAATAACCTTTCCGTCCTCAGCTTGTCTGGAAAGTTAGACATTTTTTCAAAAAATGCTTTGAAAGATGCGGCTGACAAGTTCAAAGATAGTGGGGCCAAAGGTCTTATCCTGGACCTAGAAGGGATTACCTTCATTGATAGTGTTGGTTTGGGAATTTTGACGTTGGTCGCCCAAACGTTCCAAAAGGTGAAGGGGCGAGTGATTGTCGTGAACCCTCAAGATCAGGTGCAATCGGTTTTGAAAGAAATGAATTTGGAGAAGTTAATCCCCATGTATAGGACTGATGAAGAGTTTTCCCAATTTTCTGAAATTTAATTCCTTCCTCCGTTTTTCTCTCCCTTCTTCGTTCATCTTTCCGTTTCCGTTGAAACTTAGAAGATCCAAGTTCTGCACACGGTATTGAGGGTGAGGGCTCTCGGATTATTCCCCCGAGGATTGGAGTCGGGTATGTGAACGAAAGAAATTCCAAACGACCCTATTGATGTGAATCGTGTGTGTGGCGGGTCCCCAGAAACGTTGAAGAAGTGTGGGATGGCCTCCCGGCCAGACATGTCCGGGGCCGTTGAGCTGCCAGAGAGTAATGTTTGCCCCGGTTTGACAAGCCTCATACCGGATCCGTTGTGTGGTATCTGCACCCTTCTGGTTCTTGTCCGAGTAAGTGATCAGTTCTCTTCGTGGTGGTCGTTGACAGCGGTTATGGACAATCCATTCCTTAAGGCCACGTTCGACAGGAGGATGATATTCCTGCTTGTGGGTAAGTGGAATCAAGTATGTTTTTCCACCTTCGTACGGTGCACGTGGGTCATCCAGGCTATGAATATGCATAATCGGGACCGGATGCGAGGGAGAAATATTTTCTACCATCATGGCTCCGGCGACGGGTGCAATAGCCGCAATTTGATCGGAGGCCTCTGCAGCAAGGCGATAGGTCATCATCGCGCCGTTCGATAAGCCCGTGGCATAGATGCGTGTCGTATCGATTGAGACATTGTGGCGAATAGCTGTTAATAAGGCGCGAATGAAACCGATATCATCGATTTTATTCATTCTGGCAAAGCCGCAACAATTTCCAGCGTTCCAGGTCAAAAATCCAGAGGAACCAGGTCCCGTCCCGTTAGGGTAGACGACTGCGAACCCTTCACGATCGGCGATTTGGTCGAATCCTGTATATTCCTGATGCTGTAAGGCATTTCCGCCACTGGCATGAAAATTTATGACCAGAGGCAATGGACCCTTGAGGGAGTCTTGGAGCGGAAGATGCAGCCAGGCTGACCGTTCGCGACCGTCATGGGTAAGGGTGATAAGGTGGTCTCCCGGTTCGAGTACCTTTTGTTCCTGGATCCGTGCCTGTTGAATGTGGGATGGGAGGGTGCAAGCAGAAGCCATGCAAAGCATAATCCCAAGGCCGATACTGTATAGCAGAAGGGAAGGACACCAGCGAAGTCGGCAAGCAATTTGAGAAAAAGGAAGAAGGGATACCCTTAATTCGGTGTTTGTCAGGGGGATAGACATGTATCACAATTCTTTCTAAAGGAACTTAGGAACGAATTGAAATGTACACATCCTTATCGGCAATTTTTAGGATTCTCAACACTGAATATGAAAAAGAATTCTTCTTGGAAACAATCTAAGGGATGGGGATGCCGTGTGAGTGAGGAAGTTCGAGTAAAGTAAGGAAAAGAGGGATAATGGAGGGAATTTTTCAGTAAAAAAGGAAAAGGAATTCCTCTTATTTGTTTTTAGGATAAGGATGATTGGTACCTGGTTACTCCATCCATCAATGCTTGAATTCCCCATCCCCATGTTCCACGAATATGGTGATGTTCTTCTCCCGATGCTGAAAAAATGATGGTGAGACTCCAACCTTCATATTTTTCATGATGGAAGACCGTGGGTTGAATCTCCAAGAGAATTTCCAGATGAAGGGATTGCTGCAGGGAGCTGGACACTTCCTTCAATACTTGATCGACGGTCGATTGAAGAAAGAGAGCGAGGTCGGTGACGGCCTGTTGGTGATTCTGGTGAATTTCAGCAAGACAGATTGTGACGAAGGAGACTAAGGTGAGCGGACATCCGTTGTGCGGTTCATCCGTAAATTGTTGATTAGTGGCCAGGCTCATGAGAGGAGAGAGTGGGGCATTGATATGTTTTAACAGTTCTTGGGTTTCCGGCCATCCGATGCAGGGCGGGAGAACGGGTATCATCTCAGGGTGATTTTTGAGGTCGATAAACGTGGTATCCAGATCACCATCCTTGGTGGAGGGGCCATAGGGGACATGGAATGGTTCGGTTCGATATGATACAGCAATACCCATAATGCGCTGTTCTCAAGGTTCTTGGCTTTTTTTATTGTACACCAATCCTTGCCTTAGTGGATTCCCTGAAATGAATAATCGAGTTTCGAGTGAGTATGGTATAGACTTGCGACTCTGAAACGTGTTCATCATGCCAGCATTACTCTTTGCTCAAAATCTGTCAAAATCTTTTGGGGCGAAACCTTTGTTTCGAGGTATCACCTTTGGGGTGGCGGAAAAAGATCGAGTCGGCATTATTGGCCCGAATGGATCGGGTAAAAGTACTTTGCTCAAAATTTTAGCAGGATTGGAGCAACCCGATCAGGGAACGGTGACTCGGCGACAGCGCCTTCGTGTCGCATTTGTCCCCCAGGCCCAGGGGTTTGATCCCAACGCCACGGTAGGGGAAATTGTCGGGCAGGTTGCCAGGTCTTCAGGGATTTCAGCGGAAGACTATTCGGCACGGGTTCAGGAAACCCTGGGTCGTGCCGGATTTAAGGATCCGAAACAAACCGTCCAACCTCTATCTGGCGGTTGGAGGAAGCGATTGGCTATTGCTTGTGGATTTGTTCAAACCCCAGACGTCATGTTGTTGGATGAACCCACAAATCATCTGGATTATGAGGGGTTGAGTTGGTTAGAGGAGGTCATGGGACGTGCACCGTGGCCTTGGGTCATGGTGACTCATGATCGATGGTTTATGGAACGGGTGACGAACCAGGTTGCTGAACTTCATGCTCGATATGCTCAAGGAATTTTTTGTGTATCCGGAACCTACTCTAAATTTTTGGAGGAACGAGAAGCCCATGTGTTTCTGCAACACCAACACACCCAAGCCTTAGCCGGGAAAGTGCGACGGGAAGAAGAGTGGCTCCGGCGGAGTCCCAAAGCCCGAACGACTAAAGCCAAATATCGAATCGATACGGCAGAAGCCTTGCAAAAAAACCTTGCTCAAGCCAAAACTCGATTGCGATCTGAAGAAACCTCCGTTGATTTTGTTGGGTCCGGTCGAAAGACGAAACAGCTGATCGTGGTCGAGCAGCTCACCAAATCCTTTGGTGAGCGTACCTTGATCCAGGGAATGGAGTGGGTCATTGGACCTGGGATGAGTGTGGGGGTTTTGGGTCACAATGGGTCAGGGAAAACAACCTTATTGAAACTCTTGGCCAAAGAAATTATTCCGGATCAGGGATTGGTCCGTCACGCTGAACGATTACGAGTCGTGTATTTTGATCAACAACGAACGCAAATCAACCCACAGAATACCTTGCGTCAAATGCTCTCTGATACCGGATATACCGTGACCTATCGAGAGCAGACCATTCATATTGCTGGTTGGGCCAAACGATTTGGCTTTCTGCCTGAGCAGTTAGATCTGCCTATGGAACGTCTGTCAGGAGGAGAGCAAGCTCGTGCGATAATTGCGAGGCTCATGTTGCAGCCGGCTGATGTCTTAATCGTGGACGAGCCTACCAACGATTTAGATATCCCCACCAGAGAAGTGTTGGAGGAAAGTTTAAAAGAATTCCCCGGTGGCCTGGTGTTGGTGACTCATGATCGATATATGTTGGAAAACGTGTGCCAACGGTATCTGGGATTGGATGGTAATGGTTTATGGGCCGAATTTGCTGATTATGAACAGTGGAAGGCCTGGCTTCGTCAACACCGTGCCCCATGCCGTGGACTCACCCGTGATCCTCAGGCCACACGTTTAAAGAAAAAGGCCAAAAAACTGTCGTACCTGGAACAACGAGAATATGATAATCTGGAACAGCATCTGATCGAGGCGGAAGCGGAGGTCGATCGCGTTCGGGGCCAAACCGAAGACCCCACCGTGGTTACCGACCATGTGCGGATTCAACAAGTCTATGAGGAGCTGAAAGCGGCCGAACAGGAGGTTGAACGTTTGTATGTCCGTTGGGAAGAGCTTGAAACAAAACTACAGGGGGAAATGTGAACCAAGGTCATAAGGAGAAGCTGGGATGAATACACGTGTCGTTCAACAGATTATCCTGGTGACAATTCTTATTTTCTGGGTGCCCCTCGCCTGGGGAAGTTTTCAAGCCGGGGAGGAGGCCTATTTACGCGAAGATTATGAGACGGCGTTAGAGTTTTGGCGTCCTCTCGCGAAACAAGGTCATGCTGAAGCCCAGAATATGCTCGGATTTATGTATCGTTACGGACAGGGTGTCCCTCAAGATTTTGAGCAAGCTCGCGTCTGGTATCGACTTTCCGCAGATCAAGGGTTTGCTCGGGCACAGAATAACCTTGGTGCCCTTTATCGGCAAGGGTTAGGGGTTGAGCAGGATTATGGAGAAGCGTTTCACTGGTTCCAAAGGTCAGCCGAACAAGGTAATGGAGGGGCCCAGAACCATCTAGGACTCATGTACTACATGGGAGAAGGGGTGGCGAAGAATCTGGTTCAAGCCTACAAATGGGCGACGCTTGCTGCAGACCAGGGGCTTGATCCAGCCATTCAAGCGCTTTCCATTCTCCGACAGGAAATGACTCTCAGCCAGATTGAAGAAGCCAAAAAGTTGGCAAAAGAATGGGTATCCAAGGGAAAAGAAGTCACTCTCTAGGGTAATCCCTGAGTGGCGTTTGACTCCCCTCGAAGGCAGTGGTAGGGTTTCTCCCAGGGTGGCGCTGGAAGGGCCTTCAGGCCTGAAGTGGTTGTTCTCTCATATTCTTGACCTCTGGGAGTAGTTTCGGTCCCACCTATTGTGTTTCCTGGGCCAAACATCGTTTAATGCCCCACGCAAAAAATGAGAAAGGGTCTTTTCTTTGGCGAAGAAGTTTTCCACATATCGTAAGAGAACTCGTTTCGAAATGATTAAGGTCAAAAGGGAGGACATATGGCAAGACCCACTAAAGTGACGCAAGCCAAACGAAACCGAGAAATGGGAAAGAAAATGAAACAGCAAGAGAAAGAAGAGCGTCGGGCTCAACGGAAAATGGAAAACCAGGAAGCCCGTTCTCTTCTGGAAGGGGAGGACCCCGATCTCGTAGGGATTCGCCCCGGGCCTCAACCTCCTCTTTACTAAAATTTGAGTGTTGTTTGGTCGAGAGTCATGTGTCCGCTTCGATAGTATTATTGATGGGTAGTTTTTTTTCCTGCTATTGACGTTTTTCCAAGCAAGATTGTCACCCATCGTCAGTTGTTCCCCTCTGTCATAGACTAATCCATCATGTTCAATTCAACGGACCCTATCTTTGTTTGGTGGGAAAAGGGCAATGAGTCGAAAGTGCTAGGTCGACTAAGCGTGGTATTGTTGACGGGGCTTCTCTGTATGAGCTGTGCCACCTCTTCTCCTGTTGTTCCCGAGACTCTCGAGGAACATATCGATCATTCCATCCCTTTTAGTAAGATTCTCGAAAATCCCGAGACCTATCGGCAAACACTTGTGCTCCTTGGAGGAGAGGTTCTCTCGGCTAAACGGCTAACGGAGGCGACGCGCCTGGAAGTGTTGCAACTCCCCTTGGTGAACGGAGAGCAGCCTACAACCCGACTCACGATGTCGGAAGGTCGTTTCATCGCCATGGAACAAGGCTTCTTGGACCCAGCTCAGCTCCCACCTCAAACCCGGGTGACGATTGTGGGGGAAATCACGGGGGTGACGAAGGATAAAGTGGGGGAAATGGAGTATCGATTCCCCGTGGTTCGTGTCAAACACCTTCATATTTGGGAGGAGACAGAACTCCAACCTACTCCGCACGCCGGTCCCAGTATTGGTATATTTGGCGGGGGCGGCAGCGGGGGACGAGTGGGTGGCGGAGTTGGTATCGGAATCGGGTTTTAAGGGGAACGGGGTCCCCTGGTCCTTGAAGGGAAAGAAGTCACTAAGGTTAAAGAGGGACCTTGGGTGACATACTGGGGTCATGCCACGAGAGAATCCGGCGGTTACCCTCTGAGTCTATTTGAATGATGAGTTCCAAGGGAGTCCCTGGAGGCAGATGTTTGAGGGCGGCGAATTGTTTGTCATCAGTCGGATGGACGGCTAGAGTGGGATCTCCGGGAACCCGTTTCCAACCCGTATAGAACAATGGACGATCATCTGATCGTTCTTCCCAATTCAACCAAAGAATACGTGTATCCTGTTCGATGTACCGTAGAGTGCCACGGATTCCGGTTGGGTTTTTGAAGTTCAGAATGTGTTGTAAAAACGTATCAAATGGGTGAGGGGCGGGCTCTAAAGCTCGAGTCGAAACGGCTCCAATGGTCATATGGAGCAGTACCGCCAATCCTCCGGCTAACATGAGATAATGAGGGGTGGGGAAACGAGGCATGTTTTCCCGAAAAGGTTAATATTCAAAACGAGCCACAACAAAATAGTAGCAAACATTGTAACTGTGTGGAAATCCGGCTACGTGAGGTCTGCTGAAAGGGCGCCGGGATATTTGAGGGGGTAGGATAGTGGAAGGTGATGAAACCAGAAAAATTTCGGCTGCAGAACAGAAGGCTCAAGCCCTTTTTCATTCCGTCACCCGAGCTAAGGTGTTTTATCAGAATCAAATGGTTGGTGAATTAAATCAGGAAATGCAGGATTTTATTCAGCGTCAGGATATGGTGTTCATCGCGACCTCGGATAAACAAGGAAATCCTGATTGCTCTTTCCGCGCCGGTCCTCCTGGGTTTCTGAAGGTTTTGGATGAGAAAAGGCTTTGCTTCCCCGAATACAGAGGAAATGGGGTGATGGCCAGTGTGGGAAATATTCTAGATAACCCTAAGATTGGGATGGTGTTTTTTGATTTTTATGAAAGTACGGTGGGACTTCATGTCAATGGGCATGCTCAAATCGTGAAGAACTCGGAGATGCAGACATTGGGGCAGACGTATCAGGGTATTTTTGAAGGCAATAAAAAGGTGGGGGAGCGACATGCAGAATGTTGGGTGCTGATTGAGGTCGAAGAGGCATACATCCATTGTTCCAAGCACATACCCTTGCTGAAAAAAATGCCGAAATCGCGACATTGGGGAACAGATGAAGAGCGCTATAAAGGGGGAGATTTTTTCCACGTACAGGATGGAAAGTCTAATAGAAAGGAAGGGTAGCTTCCTCATGTGCTCCTCGCAACCCGTTGATGTCTCATAGGAGGTATAGAGAAGGGCATAAATCGACGATCCCTATGAAAAGTCTTAAAACCGATAGGGTGAAGCAGAACAGTCGGATACTGATCGGATTGATGAGGGCCTGTCTGATCGGCAGTCTGGTTTTAGGAGTTCCCGGACTTGCCAGTTCAACTGTGGGCTGGGAGCTGGGAGATATGGTGTTAGACTATGGACTTACTGTGAAGCCTGGTGAGACCACGGTTATTCTCAGTAAGGATCAAGTCGGCAAATCGTTCTTTGCAGAGCTGATTTGGCGAATGAACCCCGCTCATTGTCTTCTTCAAGTTCAGGAGGCGGGTGTTTCACCGGCCAAGTTACGCTCGGTGAAAGATGATGGTCTTTTTGATGGTGCTCCTTCCCACGCGGTCTATCATAATCTAGAGGCCTTTGCGGTGACGGCTCTTCCGGGGCAAACGTGTGAAATCGATCCCAGTCAAGATGATGTTCTCATTCTGGCCCGTGTGCCCCGGTCAGAAGCGGGGAAGGATCAACCCCCGCAATCTGCGGAAATAGGGGCGATCGTGATGGTCTTTAGGGCTACCTCTTTTTTTGTACCGAAAGAAGTGATGATTCGGGTTGGTCAAAAGGTGGTGTGGATTTATGCCGATGGGGCCCAAGAGCCCCATAGTGTAACCAGTGGAGCCTGTCGTGGGAGCGATTGTTCCGGAGGGGGCAAAATTTTTAATAGTGGGTTAACCCTGAATAAGCCCGGACACCGATTTGAGAAGGTTTTTGGTCGAGCTGGGACATTTCCGTATCACTGTGACTTACACCTGGGATCTATGCAAGGAACCGTGTCGGTAATCGAGGGTGAGCAAAACCTTAGATGACAACATTCCCTAAACTTGAGGAATCTGCATGAGGATGGGGAACCAAAGTAAGAGAATGGTGTCAATTCGGCCTCGGGACGAAAGCGGTTTTTTAAAGTACCCATTGCCTGCAAACTCAAATTTAATTTGTAACCTCCTGGATATTCCGTCAATAAAAATATGATGGTAGTGGTTTCATTCCAGGGGAGCCCCAGATGCGAACGGGATAATCCTGGGGGAATATGCCCATTCGGAAGACCGAACGTCTGGTGCCTCTCGGGACAATCGGGCGGTAAACCAGGGTCTTCTTTGGGTGAAGGGTAGAGTCCCTGAGTAGTTGACCAGAGGCTATCGGCGTAAAACCAAAGAAAGATTAGGGAATGGATTCGGGAACACAGGAAGTCAACCCTGAAGGGGGGATGGAGTTACTCGAACACTTCAAAAGTCTTTCCCCAAATCATGTATATTTTCTCGCTCCAAAAGTCTCAGTCCTGCGGGGATTCGAATACTATGCCCAAAGCAGAGTAGAATCGTATGCTTGGGATCGAGCTCTGACCACCCTTTCCGTATCAGTGAGAGGCTCACGGCGATATCTGGTGACCGTAAACATGAACCAAGGAGAGCCTCGGTACTCCTGTAGTTGTCCAGCCTGGACGTTCAATGCTCATTGTAAACATGTCATTTGTACCCTGTTAACGACCGTGAATCTTTTGGTGCCTGACAGTTTTCGAATGCCCAACGGAGATCCTACCCGACAACGGAGTCTGACCGATCAATTAATCCCCGATCGATTCGACCGTTCTACACACCATGTACTCGGTCGGTCGTCAGTTCCGTTTGAAGTCGTCTTGGATGATCAAGGGGGAGCCCAGACGATTCTCATCATGCGGGATGGGAAGGTGTGTCGTTCTTTTGCGGGTATGCCCACGGAGTTAGCGGTGCTGCTGAGATCCACACAGGATCCGGCTTGGTCAATTGAGGATGGATTGCGGGATTTTCTCAATCATCATGGCCAAGCCTATACGTTATTTTATCAGGGGGCTAAGGGGAAAGTCTCGGTGAAATGGAACCCGACTGCGGCATATACCACGAAGACCGAATTGCATGCGGTCGGATCCCAAGTCATCGTCAGCGCCAGGTGTTTACGTTTTGGAGTCGTACAGACGGAAACTCATGTGGTGTTTGGGTTTGTCGTCGATGTGAAGAATCAGACTCTGGGTCCTTTGGAACATGAACGGGGATGGGCTGTGTATGACGAACTTTGGGAGCAAAGTCACAAGCGAGGTCTTGGGGACTTACGAGAGCGTATTCATGAACCGCTCACCGTCATGGAAAGGAAATCCACTTCAACCCGAGTGACTTGGAGAGCTTCCGAGGGACATCCTCTGAAATATCGAGGTCAGTTTAAGGTTACGATTGAGGACTTTCCACGATTGCAGTGTGACTTTACCCCTGAGACCCACCAGAGGGACTTGGATTGTGTGATTTTTCGAAATGAAGGAAAAGAAGTTTCTTTGGTTGATTTGACAGAAGAATCCAGCGCACCCAAGTGGGTCTATCGAATGACGCTGATTCCCGAAGGTTCCTCAGGTTCTCGGATGCGGGGAAGTTCAGGAGGGTCAATCCTTCGAGCAGAATGCCGGATGGGAGACGTGGTCTCTCAGCCCAGAGGAGCTGTCTTTGATATTTTTTCTTTTCTAAACCAGGAAAACTTTTGTGCCAAGGTCTTAAAAACTAAAAAACGGCAATCTGTTTTTTATGAAACCTTCTTCAGGCTTTGTCGTGCCTCTACGCCTTCTGAGGCCAAAAAAATATTACGAGTGGCCTTGGCTCAAGAAGAATTCCGGCCGTTTCGGGTGAAAGCTGAAGTTGAGCATGTTCTGAAACGTTTTTCTACTCCAGCTTTAGAAGAAACCAGGCGAGTGCTCTTTTATGAGAATACATGGTGCTTGATCCCGAATGCCCGGATGAAAGAAACATGTATGTATGAAATCGCTTTTGGGATTTGGGGCCCCCAAGTGTTTAATTCGATGCCCACCTCGTGTGAGATGGTACTCCCCACACCTATGCTGTATGGAAAATTGCCGGAGCTCCATCAATCCTTGAAGGAAGCCGGGATTGCTCTCTTTTTTGCCGATAAACCGGTTCTCACTTCAAAGTGGGAATATGCGGTCGATGCTCGACGTCCCTCCGCCATCGATTGGTTTGAACTGCATCCTGAAATTACCTGTGATGGGAAGATTATTGACACACAGGACATATCCGCCCTGCTCAAGCAAGGGGGCCTGATGGAGAGAGATGGGGTCATTCGAATCATCGATAAAGAGACGCAGGAGACCTTACGGGCCTTGGCCACTCTGACCAAAGGCCTCGGGAAAAAACGCCAGACGGTCGCGAAACGGTTTATCGTGCAGGTTCCCAAGCTGCAAATACTGGATTGGGTCGCATTGCGCAAGCGTGGGGTCCGGGTGATGTTGTCGAATGCCGATGAAGAACTGATCGATCGACTGCTGAATTTTCAACGAATTGACCCGGTACCGGTCCCTCGGAATCTCAAGGCAAAATTGCGCAAGTATCAACAGGAAGGGTATCAATGGTTGGCGTTTTTGTACCGGCATCGTTTAGGGGCTTGTTTGGCCGACGATATGGGACTCGGAAAAACCCTACAGGCCATCTGTCTTTTCGCGAGTATTCAAGAAGGGTTGATCAAGCCTCCAGAGGTGATTCACGGTCCACACTTGGTGGTACTTCCACCGAGCCTGCTGTTTAACTGGGAACATGAATTTTCCAAATTTTATCCGAATCTGCGAATCATGGCCTATACCGGGAAGGAACGAAGTTTGACGTTTTCCGGTGTGGATGTCGTGTTGACCACCTATGGGCTGGTGCGACGGGATATTGCCGCTCTGGAGCAAATTCAGTTTCATGCCATCGTGTTTGATGAAGCTCAGGCTGTGAAAAATATTCTGGCACGCACCACCGGAGCCGCCAGAAGATTGAATGGATATTTTAAATGCGTGATGACGGGAACGCCTTTGGAAAATCATGTAGGGGAGTATTATTCATTGATGGACCTGTGTGTGCCTGGATTGCTGGGAGATTATGAGGACTTGAAAGGCAAATTAAAAAATCCTCCTCCCGAAGTCTTAGATATGGTCATGCATCGCACCACACCGTTTGTCCTGCGGCGAACCAAATCACAAATATTGAAAGAATTACCACCAAAGATGGAGACGGATATCTATTTGGAATTGACCGATCGTCAAAAAGTGTTGTATCAGGAGACGGTGACACAGATCCGTTCCAATATCACCCGAGCCTATCAACAAAAAACATCCGCTCAGGCTAGGATTATCGCTTTGACGGCGATTCTGAAACTTCGTCAGCTCTGTTTGTCTCCCCGGTTGCTCAGTCCTAAAAGCACCGATGGGTCGCCGAAACTAAATTTCTTGATCGAGCGCCTTAGGGAATTGATTGATGAGGGCCATAGTGCATTGGTGTTTTCCCAGTTTACTTCTTTTCTTGACGTGGTGGAGCCTGAATTTCATGCGCATGCCATACCCTACGTAAGATTGGATGGAGCGACGCCCACACCTACCAGGAAAAAGCTCGTGCACCAATTTCAAGAGAGCGAACACCCCTCTATCTTCCTGTTAAGCCTAAAAGCGGGAGGCCAAGGGCTGAATCTGACGAAAGCCTCTTACGTGTTTCATTTAGATCCTTGGTGGAATCCCGCGGTGGAAAACCAGGCTTCGGATCGCGCTCATCGGATCGGTCAGCAGCGAAAGGTTTCGATCATGCGATTGCTGATGCGACATACGATCGAAGAGAAAATGATGAAACTCAAAGAGCAAAAGCTTGAGCTCTATCATGCCGTACTCGAAGGGGCGACTCACCGAGGGGGGACGGGTCTGACTCAAGAGGATTTTGAATTTCTTTTAGGATGATCCCGGGGATATTATGCCGGTATTTTCTATGAAAAAGATCATGAGCCAGTCCTCAGATTCTAATCCCTCCTTTTTTTTGACCCCCGATCTGATTGAACCATTTCAGATTGCCTAGCGACTCACTCCCAAAGGGCTAAACCTTACTTCATTATTGATGTAGCTTCACGTTGTGCCAATGGTCAGGGTAGGACTACGCCCTTTTGCGGCGAGGCCTCATGTGTGAAATATTTCATGCGTTACTGTATCCTAGTGTTTGGTCGTAGATCTCCGGGGCGTACATCTGTCCTTATGGGTTTGGGGTAGGGGAGTTTTGAATCTTCTCTTAGGGTTCATGGTCCATCACCAAGCATTTAAAATTCTTAAGGAGGGAACCTTTTATGAAATGGCATAAATGGGTGGTGTGTAACATTCTAATAGGGGGAGTGTTGGGGATAGTCAGTGTGGCGATTGGGAGTGAGGGGGACGCGAAATCCCTTACTATTCAATTACGGGAACCCATTCATGTGGTATCCCAAGAGGGCCAAGGCCTTGTCCTTCCTCAAGGGGTCTATATACTGGAAAAAGAAGGCAAAGATTCAATTCGTATGGTGGCGGTTCCGGAAACCGATGTGGTGGTGGTCCAAGCGACCACAATCAAACATGAAGAAGATATCCTCACAACCACCGCGCTGTCTGTACGGGAAGGGGAAGATCGGCACCATTTGCTTTTGCTCTTTCCGAATGGAACGGGACTTGAGACGATCGGGAGTTATAGTGGAATAGTCAGTCGAAGCCGGATTCCTCGTCGTCTGTCCCCCGCTCGTGTTCGTCAGCGACTGACCTCTCGGGATAAACGTCAGCTACCTACGCATACTTCTGATCCAAGGAGGTCAAGGGAACGTTTCGATTCCGGGAAGGATACCAAGAGGCCAGGAGTCAGAGAGGGCCTGTTACCACAGGCCAAGATATTAGAACTGGAAAGGCAACGGGATCGCATCATGAAGGACCTGCAAGGTCGGTCCGATTGGAAGCAACAGCTGGACGACCTGGTCAAAAACGATAAAAACCGTTTAGAGGCTGAAAATCAACTTATTGCCAATCTTGAAAAAAGACTGAAAGGGATTCGAACTCCGGCATTTCCGGATGTGTGTAAAACCCCTCAAGTAAAAAAGAAGTCTGTGACCCTACCCATTGAACCCCATGAGCGGATTATCCTCAACGGGTGTGGATTTGGTGATGAACGAGGAGAAGTGCAATTGGAGAGTCGGGTATTCCCCGGGGGGCGGATTACATTGGAGATACAAGGGTGGAACAGAAAAGTGATTGTAGCCAAAGTTCCCGCCGTAAAAGGGGTGAAGCATTCAAGATACACGATTCTTCGGGTGATCAAAAAAGATTTGACCTTAGGGGATCCCATTCCCATGCCCTTTAAAGCTACGGTGAGTTGTGAGTTGCTCATCCCTTCTCGGGTGACGGTGCTTTGTGCAGAATCCGGAACATGTGGGTATGGAGGGAGTCCAAGTAAGTATAAAACGGCATTCGATAAAAAATATTTTGGGGATGCCAGCTTCGGAGCGCGTCATCGGATTGCCAAACCCTTCAATGCCGGTGTAGATCAGGCTAGGGTCGCATTAGGGAATGGATGGCGTTTGCAAGGAATGGATTATGTGTGGACTGACGGACAACATCGAGAAGATTTGCCGCAACACGCCACCGTGGGAATACCAAAGGGGTTCAAGATGAAAGCTCGGACATTCACGATTAAAATGCCCTGGGCGAGTTGGCACGGTGGAGCTGCCGTTTATGGCGTGAAGTTGTTGGCTTGTGGTCCTTGGGGCGTTCCGTATTAAACGGTTGGGATGGACAAAGAAATCGCCATCGATATCCCACCGAAACGTGAAGTTCTTGAAAGAGCGTTTCTAAGAGGAGGGGAAGATCATGATACTTAATACGCGTGTGAAGGGGGTGTTGTTGGGATTGCTGATGATGGCATTTTCCAGTTCGGGATTGGCGGCAACAGATTCGATTACCTTGGGAAATGAGCTATTTTTCACGAATTCCCAAGGAGAAAAAGTCAAATTGCCACCTGGGACCTATCAAGTGAGACAGGGTACAGCTGATGCGCAGGATGTGTTGGTGTTTGAATCTTCCATGGGCGTCTTCCAGGTCCAGGGGGAACTCATGGAGCATGAAGGGGAACTGGAGGCTTCTATGGCCATGAGTATGCCCCAAACCGATGATGAGCAAGTCGTGATGTTATTACTCCCCAATGGGACGGGAGTAGAAGCCTGGGGATCTGAAACCCCCCTACAGACCAGGGGAGCGAAACTCAGGCGAGTGCGGCGATCAGCTGTTCGAAAGGCCTTACAAACTCTTCGCCCCTCAAGGGGGAAAAAAGTGACAAGAATAAAGCGTTCTCGCCCTCCGGATGAAATCTTGAAAGCAGTGAAAAAGCCCTCGGAGGAATTAGAACAACTGCAAATGAAGACACGTTCAATGTCATCTGGTCAAGCACCAACAGTCGGGAATTTGCTAGAGACATTCGGGAAATTGCCTGGTGGCAAGGAACGTCTCGAGCAAGCAAAAGCTCAAGGGGTAAACATTTCAGCTAAGCTCTCCCAAAAGGCCCCTCTACAAGGGGTTGATTATTTGACCTTTCGAAAGGTGGGTGTAAGAAAAGATCGATCCATTGTCCTGGAAGGGCATGGCAAGGACAAACGGCCTTCGAACTCCCGAGCCTATTACTGGGTCACCGCGCCATCTACCGGATGGTATTTAGTCAATTTTCAAGTCAGGACATCCCAAAAATTCCGTGCCGAGTTGCGACACATCGGTCCAGGTTGGATAGCCCAACTTTTCTTTAATATGCCACCTGTTCAAGCCTGGGGGAATCCCGAGACAGATAAGGAGATGACGTACTCGTACCCGGCCGTAGTGAGGTTGGAAAAAGGATTCCATGAACTTCGGATTTATGCGATTCAGGGCCACGCCACGGTTCTCGGTGCGAGTATTCAACCGTTATAGATGCCCTGAGGTTTCTATAGGATCGATCAATGCTGCTGAAGAAAATAATCCCTGGCCTTGTTCTGGGAGCATTGGTGTTAGGTGGGGACATCACTTTCTCACTGGATGAGGAGGTTCACGGCACCGAAATGCGGACATATACTACGGACCGTTCAGTGGAAATAGAGTTGGTTCATGAGGGTTGTCGTATCTCTCTGGAACGGCGACGTGTCGATTCCGATGTCCTGACCGTACGATTTAGGTCCGTGAACAGTAAAATGTTATTAGACCACAGGACCTCTGAATGTGGTCGGTTGTCATTGAAAGATCAAACGGAATATCTTGGAAAGATGGTGGAACGTTTGTCGTTTGGCCAGGAGACTCCTCATCCCGAATGGCATCTCAGTGCTGGTTTGTTGAATCATACCTTTCCTGAAATGGCCAAGCGATTAGCCAAAGAAGCGGCCGAACATCCTGATTGGCCTGAAGTGCGAAAACGAGAACGTCGTAGCCCTGGCGCAGCCAATGGGTTTCTCTTCACATTGGGGAATGAAGGCAATGTATTTCCCGAAATGAAAACCGCGTTGGGGAAGGTTGGGTATCAGGTAGAGTTAAGTGGAATGGAGAAGGTTCACATCCGGCCAGCCAAAGAGCTGGAATACTATGATTGGCTTGCGGAGCAGGGTATTGCCCCAGATATGGATGTACCCTTCGGTGCGGTGACTTGGTTTCGTTTAAAATACAGTCCAATCAAGCCAGACGATGACGTCCTTCCTGTCGAGTAATTCCCACGGCGATCGATTTCCGGTTACCACGCGTAGGCTTCCGGAGCGGATCCACCCGGTCCGGGAAAAATTTCATCTAGCTTGTTGAGCGTTTCTTTGGAGAGTGCCAGCTCACGAGCACGCATAGACCCTTCTAACTGCCCCCTCGTCCGAGGTCCGATGATGGGAGAGGTGACGGAAGGTTGATGGAGGAGCCAGGACAGCGCGATGTGCGCGGGCTCTTCCCCTAATGAACCGCAAAGGCTCTCATAGGCCTCAAGTTTGGGTCGATAGGACTCAACCTTTTGTCGGAATTCTTTATCGGCTCGGCGGCCCTCCGGGGGGTTGGTTAATGAGCCGGCCAAGAGTCCCCGTCCGAGGGGACTCCAGGGGAGTAAGCCAATTCCGTAATTTTCACAAGCCGGAATCACCTCTAGCTCGATCATCCGATCTGTCAGGTTATAGAGACTTTGCTCTGACACCAACCCAAGAAATTGTCGATGTTTGGCCATCTCTTGGGCTTGGGCGAGATGCCATCCGGCAAAATTACTACTCCCGACATACAGGACTTTCCCTTCTCGACATAATTGTTCCATGGCTTGCCAGATTTCTTCCCATGGAGAATGGCGATCCACATGGTGCATTTGATACAGGTCGATGTAGTCGGTTTGCATGCGACGTAGGCTGCCTTCACACGCACGTTTGATATGAAGAGCCGAAAGGCGGGATTGATTCGGCCAATCTCCCATTCGTCCAAAGACTTTGGTCGCCAGGACGACCTTTTCCCGTCGCCCACCTCCTTGGGTGAACCAGCGTCCGAGGATGTGTTCGGTGATGCCTTCCCCGGTTTCCCACCCGTACACATTCGCGGTATCGAAGAAATTGATGCCCAGATCGAGCGCTCGGTCCATGATCTGAAAACTTTCGGCTTCCGGGGTTTCCGGCCCGAAGTTCATGGTCCCTAAGCAGAGATGACTGACCTTCAGCCCTGATCGTCCTAAATGCCGATATTGCATGTCAGCGCTCCATAGGAATAGAAGGTGGGTGCGGTTCGTGATTCAACCATTATTGGTAAAAGGAGTTCAAGAGGAGAACAAGGGCCGCATCGACTCGGACTAAGGTAATGTGTCATCATGCGTGGGATTATTCTAGGGGTGATTATCCAAGAGTGATAATCGTGCCCTTTCCCGGTTCCGAATGCTGAAACAAGGAGAAGAGGAATGCTGCACACCAAAGGCTATGCTGCGATGCAGGCGGGTTCGGCGCTGAAGCCCTTTTCATTCGAACGGCGGACCGTGGGTTCGAATGATGTTCTTGTGAAGATTCACTTTTGTGGAGTGTGCCATTCAGATATTCATCAGGCCCGGGATGAATGGGGCGGCTCCATTTTTCCGATGGTACCCGGTCATGAGATTGTGGGGACGGTCATAGAGGTCGGTGGAGATGTGAAATCGTTCCACAACGGTGAGTCGGTTGGGGTTGGATGCTTCGTAGATTCTTGTCGGACCTGTACGTCCTGTCAGCAAGGATTAGAACAGTACTGTGAAACCGGTATGACCTTTACCTATAACGGTCTCGATAAGGCTGGTGAGCCAACCTATGGTGGATACTCCGATCAGATCGTCGTGAATGAACAATATGTGCTGAAGGTTCCCGATGGATTACCGATGGAGGGGGTTGCCCCTTTGCTTTGTGCAGGGATTACGACCTATTCTCCGTTGCGTCAATGGGGCGTGGGAAAGGGCCATGCCTTAGCCGTAGTCGGGCTGGGGGGGTTGGGACATATGGCCGTGAAAATCGGCCGCGCGCTCGGAGCGGAGGTCACCGTGCTGAGCCGATCTGAAGCCAAACGGCCCCATGCCGAGCGTTTGGGAGCATCGGATTATGCAGCCACAAGCCAGGAGGGGACATTGACCAGATTGGCAAGGAAATTTGATTATGTGATCGATACCGTGTCGTCTCCACATGATATGAATAGCCATCTCGACCTGTTAAAAACGGATGGGACCTATATGCTGGTGGGGGCACAGGCTGAACCATTGACTCTTGGGGCATTCCCGCTCATCTTGCGAAGACGGCGGTTGGTGGGGTCGCTCATCGGAGGAATTCGAGAAACGCAAGAAATGCTGGAATTCTGTGGGGAACATGCCATTACCTCTGATGTTGAAGTGATTCCCATTCAACAGATTAATGAAGCGTATGAACGAGTGATGCGTGGGGATGTCCGGTTTCGATTTGTGATAGATGTGAAATCCCTTGCTGCACCCTGAGTCGGGAGGGCATTACCCTATTCCTCTTTTCCTTGATAGAATACCTGTGCACCCGGTAGTCCTCGCTCAGGTGTCTCAGGTTGCAGAGCCGGAAACGTGCGATGGATTCGATCGTCTCTAGCTCCTGTCCTTGCTGACCATTCGATGAAAAGTTTGATGAAATTTGGGTTTGGGATCATAGGATTCGTGTGCCTTGCGGTAGTCAGTGGACTCTGGTTTGGGCTCGATCACTATCCTCTCGTTGCGCGAGAAAGTCGATTGAGTCCTCAGGAAACCCGACAAGTCAAACGGTTGTTAGCGAGGCACGATCCAAGATACCTCAAAGATGGCGAAATGAAGACGTTGGTCCTCAATCAAAAGAATTTACGAATTCTTGGAGATTATTTTGTAGAATTTCTCGGAGGGGGTGGGACCAACATCAGGATGGACCATGATCGGTTGAATGCGCAGTTTACGATCAAGCCGCCTGCGAATCCCTTTGGTTCGTACCTCAACCTGGAATTAGCGATGTCCCAAGATGATAAGCTTCCGCGAATTGATGCTATGCGAGTAGGAAAAATCACCCTGCCATCTTGGATCGTCGACCGGATGTTTCATCTGATCCTCAAGAAACTGGAAGTTCGGGAAGAAAGGTCTGGGAGACCGGGCCTTCTTCGACGTGTAGCCATCGCGAATCATCAGGTTGTGATCGCGTATCGATGGGATGCCGAATTCGCTGAGGAAATTCAGGAAGCTGTCGTATCCGAAGATGAACAACAACGACTGCGTGTCTATCATTTCAAGTTGGTAGAGATCATGGGCAAGCTGTCGGTCCGTCAGCGGCATCCATTGGTGACCGTGATGCAACCGTTGTTTCAATTGGCCCGGGAACGCTCACTAATGGGGGATCCTGCTCTGGAAAATCGGGCGATCATCCTTGTCCTCGCTGCCTCTGCTCATGGACCCGGGATTCGGCGGTTGGTTCCGACCGCAAGAGACTGGCCGTTGCCCAAACGCCATTCAGTGACGGTGGGAGGACGAGTGGATTGGGCTAAACACTTCATCATTTCTGCGGCCTTAACGTTGGTTGGAGGAGATATGATTTCCGAGGCGATCGGTGTGTTTAAAGAGGTCGAAGACTCCCGAATAGGGAGTGGGTTTAGCTTTGCCGATCTGGCGGCGGATAAAGCTGGCACACGTTTCGGGATCCATGCGACCTCCACGGATCATGCCATTGATGTGCAACGACGATTGGCTCTGACACCAAGAGAAAGTGATGTGGTTCCCCGACTTACAGACCTCCCTGAATGGTTGTCCGAGAGAGAATGGATACAACGGTATGGAGGATTGGAAAGTCAGAAATATCAGGCCATGGAGGATGAAATCGACCGCAGAATCGAAAGGTTGCCCCTCTATTCACCCATGGAGGTGGCGTTGTCGTAAATGTATTCAATTTTAGGTGGGAGGAAGGAGGGGGCCAGCCCATTGTCCTTGTACCCGTTGCACGTCGACAAGATTGTTGGGTGGGCCAAGATCGGCCATCAGTTTGGTATCGATGCGTCCGTGATCTACGAGTAGGAGGCAGGGTTCGCCTACCCCAGGAGGTTTGTACCAATACCAACCGGGACAACGAGGTTTGATTTCACTCCAATTGGGGACCACATGACGGAGATCCCGTTCTAAGGTTGTGCAAATTTGTTGAGGGTCATGGGCACCCAACAACGAGCGAATGCCTTCATACAAGGCTTGAGCGTGGTCATGAAGACTCATAAAAAATTTCTCGATAGGTTACAGATCATGGGGAGTCCCGATGTACGGTTTGGGGTGAGAAGGCTGGCACGCAAACAGTGAGATATTCAGCCCCATCGGGCCCAGGCGTACTGAATCGGACCCATTCTCCCGGATGGCAAATGATGGCCTGTCCCCTATGGACTTCCATCGTTCCTTTGTGATGTTCGACGTGAAGGACTCCCTTTAACACGACTTTTGTTTCCATAAAATCAGGACATTGTCCGAGATCTGTCCATCCGGGAGGACAGACGATTCTCGCGATACTCACGGTCTCATCATGTGTCGCCACGCGTCCCACATATTCTTCGATAAGTTTGGGATTAGGACCAGGGGGAGGAATGATTTTTGGTTGCTCTATGATATGTGGCATCGTACAATGACCCTCCATAGTTCAATACATCCTACCTTGGTGATCCCTTTCATGCCCACTCATGTATCAGACTTCAATAAGGAACTCGCAAACGTTTGTCAATGCCCAGTGTCTTCTGGCGCCATTTCGTAAGACTTTCTCACACCCAAGCCCTTACCTACATTAACATGACCAACCTGATTCACGGACTGCATTTTCGAAACATCAAGGGTGATTTATTCGGTGGAACGGTGGCGGCTGTCATTGCCATTCCCTTGGCGCTGGCGTTTGGCGTCGCTTCGGGAGCCGGTGCAGAAGCAGGGCTCTATGGAGCCATATTTGTGGGGGTTTTTGCCGCGTTGTTTGGAGGAACCCCCGCCCAGGCATCAGGACCTACCGGTCCTATGACAGTCGTTTTTGCTGGCCTTTTGGTTGAAATGGCGGACAACCCTACCCTGGTGTATACCACCGTAATCCTGGGAGGTATCGGATTAATCGTGTTGGGTCTTCTGGGAGTCGGCCGGTACATCAGTCTGATGCCCTATCCGGTCATCTCCGGATTCATGAGTGGGATCGGAGGAATAATCATCATATTACAAATTGGTCCCCTTTTAGGGCATGAGGCAAAAACCGGTGGAGTCTTACCGAATCTGATGGGAATCCCGGAATTCTTCACTCAACCGGTGCTACAGGCCGTGGTGTTAGCGGGAATGGCTTTGGTCATTGTCTATCTTACGCCCAAGTCCGTAGGACGAATTGTCCCTCCACCGTTGTTGGCTCTGTTGATCTGTACCCCCATTGCCATATGGTTTCTCCCACAGGCACCGGTCATTGGAGCGATTCCTTCAGGATTTCCTCCGGTCCAAGTTCCCATATTGGAATGGGAAGCATTGCCGCTTATGTTGAAGGGAGCCTGTGTATTGGCGTTGTTGGGAGCGATCGATAGTTTGCTGACTTCGCTGGTTTGCGACAATATGACCCGAACGCAACATAATTCTAACCGGGAACTCCTGGGACAGGGGATCGGAAATATGATAGCTGGGCTTTTCGGTGGATTGCCCGGTGCCGGTGCGACTCTGCGATCGGTAGCTAATATTCGTTCGGGAGGGAGAACTCCTCTATCAGGCGCCTTCATGGGCCTACTGCTTTTGATCACCCTGCTTTGGTTGGGACCTCTGGCTGAAAAAATTCCTTTGGCCGTCCTAGCGGGGATTTTGTTGAAAGTGGGGATAGATATCATTGATTGGCGCTTTCTCCGACATGTCTGGGAAGCTCCACGAGCCGATGTTGGAATCATGGCTGTCGTATTTATCATTACTATCGGAGTGGATCTGATTACGGCTGTGGGAGTCGGGGTGGTGCTGGCGAGTTTGCTGTTTGTGAAAGAAATGGCGGATTTACAATTAGCCAACATGAATGTGATCACGGAAGTTCATGAAGAAACCCCCCTGAGCCGGGAAGAGGCCGCGATTATGGAACGGAACGTGGGAAAAATTATCCTCATTCATGTGGATGGGCCGATGAGCTTTGGGGCAGCTAAAAATATGGTTCGACGGTTGGAGACCGTGCCGGGGTTGCAGACGTTCAACAGCTGTGTGCTGGATTTATCCGACGTCCCCATGATCGATGGAACGGCGGCACTCGCCATAGACGATATGCTCAGGATAATACGAGCTCATGATCAACATCTCTTTTTTGTGGGGATGCAACCCCATGTCATTGAGGCGTTGGACGGATTCGAGGTCCTTTCCCATATTCGCCCCGGCCATCGGTATGCAAAACGACTTGTTGCCCTGCGCCATGCGGCCCAGGCGGCAGGATCCACCCACCCGGATGATCAACCCCAAAAAGCTGACGATCCAGCCTAACTGCCAGTGGGCCTGTGAAGCTTGAGTCGTTCCCTTTGGTTATCTCCGTATCTTTCGATAGCGCCAGACAGCAAGGCCTGCCAATCCAGTACCCAACAAAAGCATACTTGATGGTTCGGGGATGGGATGCATGTTCAGGTTGGTCATGACCATATTGACCCCTGACCCAGGGCGAGGAGTATCGAATGTGGCGGTGAAATGGGAAATATTTCCCCATTCCGCTTGATCGAAATCGATACTTCCCGTTCCGGTGACTTCAAGGGGAGTTCCGCTGGTTGGACCAAAAAAGGGCGTGAGAAAAAACTGTACGGTACCCCCGGCCTCCAGCGAGTTGTCCAAGCCTACGATATCAAGGGATTCGACTTTGAAGGGAATGGTCGGAGCCATGCCCCCGAACGTGAAGATGACTCCTTCTCCGTCACCACCCATGAAGAGACCATCCCCAAAAAGATGGAAATGACTGGTTGGATCGAGGTCGCGAATAGCCGTCGCAAACAACCCATCTTCAACATATTTAAAGATACGGGCTCCATCCGAATCCAAAATGGTTCCGGGGCCGGCCCCGGGATCGTTAAAGTCGGTGGCAAAGGTAATGTTGTGTGCAAGGACTGGGTTCAAGGAAAAGAGAGAAAGAAGAATGAACAAAAGGGTGAACCACAAACAATTCTTAAAAGGCATGTGAGAGCTGAGAATTCGCATACGACACTCCTGAAAAAAATTAAGAAAATGAACCGCCCAACGAATCTAGGAAGGTTCTGCTTCTAGAAGAATCCTATGAAGAGAGGACCACATGAATCTACAGACGGGTGCTGACGGTTGCCGGTGGATGCAACAGTGCTCAAAGACCAAATTCAATATTCTCTTGTCTGAGGCAGGGGAATGGGAATCCTAGGGTGAAGAACGAATGCGTTCTTGAGTGTCGAAGCCGAGACCATGGGAGAGTGCGACAAGGCTTTGGTAAGCCTCTTCATCAAGCGTGGGAGTTGCCGCTATTGAAAAGATTAGACATGATTTCGAGGCGAATGAGCGTTGTGGAAACGGGTTAGGGCGCCTGTTTGTGTCGCCACCATACGAGACCGTATGCCAGAGCATTGACCGCGACAACCGTGATGCCCAAATACGTCTGAATCTGCGGGGTTAAGCCAGACGGGTAAATGAGAGATAGCAGATAATGTTCGATAAAGCCTCCTGGGTATCCTGCTTCTCCGCTCGCGCGACGAAACCAATTTTCTAAGGGTGTTAGGGGGCATATCCATCCCAAAAACTCCAGGGTGGCAGCCCAAGCCATCGTGGGGAGGTGAACCCAGGGAAGCCATCGCCAGCGAAGCGCAAAAAATCCACCCACCAACACAAAGAGAATAAATAAGAGATGGAGAAGGAGGACTAGGTCCCCGAAAATCCGCCATACCATACGGGAAATTTCCTAGATGGAAAGAATGATCCTACACATGATTCTAGGGGCGTGAAACCCTACCTTCAAATACACCAAACCGACAACCTGCAAGCCAAATGGAAAGGGAAAGGTGTAAAATACCAGGGAGAGGCCGGTCCATCCACACCCAAAACCCGATTGTTGCCAAGGAGATAATTTCTATGAATACTTCGCGAGCCTTATACCAATCTGAGTTGTTTCGACCTGTCTCAGTTTTGGATTGGTTGAGAATATTCGGGTTTTGGGTCCTGATAGGCCTGTTTGGTATGAGTGCGGAGGCATGGGCCAATCATCGAGGTTCCACTGGGCATGAATCTGTTGAGGAAACCCATCTGGATCGAGCAATCGGTCACCCCGTAGCTGGGACCGACTTTCAAATTTATGTTGGCCCTGGAAAGGGGGATGACCAACATCTGACTCGGGACGACGAACATATCGATCAGGCCATTCAAAGCGTGATGATGGCATTCGAGGATTTGGTGGTCCATCGAAAGGACCATAAGCGATTCGATGAGGCACTCACGAAAGGGGCACTGAATAAAGTCATTATCGAACCGAGAGTATTTAATCGCGATGGAAAGGAGTTTGCTTTTTTAGTCGCCAGAACCAAGCAGAAGGGACGCGTCAACCTTCTGATCAATGCGGCGATGCTGGAAGAGAAAGGCTACATAGACTCTCCCGACAAACTTGTTCCCGTGATTTCCAAGGAATTTCAATGGGTCATCAGCAAAGCGGATACGACAAAAAAGAAAAAGTCCGGAAAAGGGGAGCGAGATCTTGGAAACGCTCCGATCTTGTCGAATAAGGTGATACGGGAAATGACGGGGGATGAACGGGTCTCAGGGTTACAAGCGCTTTTTCAAAATTATTTGACGACTGTTGATGCCTTTGGGAGCCTGAAGGGACAACCCTATTTCGATGTCGGCAGGGCGGGGAGAAAAACTCCTGAACACGAGGATACCACAGGAAAATTATACGATATTCGAGTGCGGGAAGCCTTACAAACCATCGTTCGGGAGCCCTACTTTGTAGAACACACACCGAAGGCTGTGAGAAGTCTGTTGAACGGAAAAATTTGGAATGTAACCTATGCCGACATTCCCTCCCGGGATTGGGCCACCCGTACGCGGGTGCTTCCGGAAGAGAAGGCTGTGAAGGTGGGAGCCAAAGGACGTCTGGTGCAGCCGGCAAAGGTTTTGGTAAATATCTATCAACTCGCGGCGGAAGAAGATCCGTTTTACAACGAAACTCACAACCTTCCCATGGGGGCCCTGTCCAAAGAGCAGTTAGCCAAAGTCATTGCTATGGAAATCGAGCATAATATCATCGAAAAATCGATGAGAGGCCATACGGCTGCCGATGAACAGTCGGCACCTTGAAAACATCATTGTTAAGGTTGAACCGTTACTCTGGGTGTTTGAGTTCTACTTTGTTTTCTTGTTTTTAAAAGGAATAGTCTCTCAGCTTTCTTCTTCACTTCCCTAATATCCCTCCCGTTTGATACACCGATTTTCAATTCCCACCTGATCCCGTTCACAGGTCCGGAAAAACAATCCAAAATGCGCTTTCGAATCTGTCACGGCCGATAGATGATGTTCCTGACAGAGGTGAATCGTGTAGACCAGTGAAGCCGATGTCTTGATTAAGGCCCATCCATATTCGAATCGAATGGCATCTTCTTCTTGAAGTCTCCTGCGGCTTAACGATCGAACCTGGGCGACTTCAAAGGACGTCTTTATCCAGGTCTGATCGGGGAGGAGATCCCAAGGCGAGTCACCTTGATTTGTTTGAATAGAAGTGTCCGGTGAACCCCCAAAAAGCCCTCGTTGAAATCGATGATTTGTTGTTAGAGCTTCATGGAAAAGATGACGCCAAATAGGATCAGCTAAATCGCGATTGATCAATAAAATTGTTTCAGGGGTCATTGGGCCACTCAAGTTATACCCCTGAATAATACGGCCTGCTTTCAAGGCCTCAGGGTGGTAGTCTCCCATACGATCCGGAAAGGCGGTCGTCCCCATAAGCGGGGTCAGTTGTAGAGCCATAAAATCCCGAAAATAAACGGTGTGATAGTCTTCAAGCAACCGACTCAAAGTCCTGCCATGACACAAATGAAATGGGTAGTAGAGAGCGTTCATGCTAGTGAATGTACCAAACCTCAATTCGGATTCGTAGTGGAAAAGTAGTTTTTGGGCAGGCAAAGAAAACCCGTTTCCTTTTCTGTGGGTTTTGCTACACTCCCTTTTTATGTGAATCAATCCACATTTGTTGTCGGTCTTTGAGGTGGATATCTCAGAAGGAGGTTATCATGCCTGTTCAAGAAGATCTGAAGAAAATCGATGAAGCCCTTGGTTCATTAGCCGAACAACTTATGAGGCAGGAGGAGGATTTATCCGGTCAAAAAGATATGATTCGCCAAGGCGTTTCTCAAATCGTATCTCAGGCAGAACGAATGTTGGGACTGTTAGATAATAGAGAACGGGTTTTCTTAGAAGGCCAATGCAATCGGCTTCATGGACTTTTCATGCATTACAGTACCGTACGAATGACGATTCTTGCATTTTTGGTTCCCTTAGGAGGTATTCTGATATCCAATGAAAAAGTCATTGGAGCCGGCCTGTTCGTCGTGGCAATGGCCTATGCCTTGAATTGGTTTTTTGCATCGAAATCCATCGATCGATGGCTGAAGTACAAAAATATTGAATTGTGGCTTCAAAAGTTTCCAAATCATACGTACAAACATGTTAGGGATGATTATATTCCCACTCATCCCCTGAAGCTTCTTGGATTTCTTCTCGGAAATCAGGCATGGATCAATCAAGTGACCTTTCCCGAAGCACCACCTGATTGGAAAAAAGAATGGACAAAGGTAAAGGCGAATGCTCGATTGACGGAAGGGTTCCTACAACTCGTGGTTGCATTTGGAGTGGGGATGTATGTGGATTTCTTATTTAAGGGGCCAATCTATCGTTTAATCAATGTGAAGGCTAAGGCAGTTTTTTCCATGATGGGGATGGTGTAGCTCATGGGGAATAGCGTTGAAGAGTAAAACGTAAGGGCGAATTGAGTGCCTCAGAGAGGGGAGGAGGTCCCCTCTCTGAGGGATCTCAGCCTGTGCCCTTCCATGTAGACAGGCTGTATCCTGTCGGAGGAGTGCAATGATCTGACAGGATACTTTCAGTCTACACCCTTGAATTCGGTTTTGTGAAATCTAAGCCTCAGCGTTGAATGACGAGCCAGGACAAACACATAAGGTATTGTTTTAAATAGGTTAATGTTAGTAATCGAACGGGGACTGGAGAGTCTTAAGGGGCCCCGACCATAAAAGGTCTATTAAGAACTCCAGGATTACGAGGAATCGTCAAGGGATTCTTTAATGGTCTGGTGTGAAGCAAAGTCTGTGACGAATTCGTGATCAAGTGAATAGACACGGGTAATCGTTTCTTTGCCTTTTAAATCGAAGTTTCCGACATCCACGAAATTCCACGTACGCCGAGCTTGTCGTTGGACATCTTCCGTAAAAGTCAGGGCCCGCTGTAACTGACGAGTCAATGATTCCACCCGGGATGCGGTGTTGACTGGATCACCGATGATCGTAAAGTCCATTTTTGTGGCAGATCCGATGTTGCCTTCTATCACCGTCCCTGCAGAGAGGCCGATCCCACAGTACAGCCATCGACGAAAACTTTCAGGGGGAGCGTGATGACGAAGTGTCCTCAATGATTCCAGGATCGTCAAAGAAGCCTCCAATGCTTCGTCGATCTGAGAAGACGGGAAGTAGGCCATCACACAGTCACCCATGAATTTTGATACCTCCCCTCCCCGTGCCGTAATCGAAGACGTGCAAAGATCCAAAAAATCGTTCACGACCTGAGAAACTTCTTCAATGGGGTAATGATGACTCAGGAAAGAAAACGACACGATATCAGCAAACAGGATGACCCTCTCTACTTTTTGAACGGGAACGGAAAGGGGGTTGATCCCGGAGGCCATAATGCGCAAGACCGAAGGCTGTGTGTAGCGTTCAATAATGCGGTGGGTATCGGCGACGGTCTGAAACAAGATTCTCAGGGGATGCAGGATGGCATCGGTATGTTGATCGAGGTTAATGGTATTCATGGACCAATCCGGGAACAGACGGGAAGGAATATTCAATTCAGTTTTGAGACAGAGAAGGCCGGTATGGCGGGGGTCTTGGCTAATGGTCTCGAATAACTGGTTTACCGCTTCGTCTTCACCTTCGATGATTTGAAAAAAATGGCCACCGACACTGACGAGGACGCCCGTGATTCCAAGGGCTTGATTGTTGCGAGCCGAGGTCTTGCCGATGGCATCTATTCCCTTATCGGTGAGGGAGGGGGCACACGTGCTCATGTAGATGACACGTTTCATGGGAAAAGGGGCTTTCGATGGTAGAAGAGTCCACTACCCATAGATGACTAGATTGTACACCACCCCTAAGATGTAAGGGCCACCAAAGGGGAGAGATCTAACCCTGACGGAGGAACCGGGGGCGATCGCGAAGAGCGACCATACGTATGAGATCTCGCACGGAAAGAATGCCGACGATCTTTCCTTTATCGGATACCGGTAAATGTCGAATCCATTTTTCTGCCATGAGGTCACTGGCATCATGAATCGTGCGGTTAATATCGATGTCGATGATGGGCTGATTCATGACGCGCCGTACTGGGAGTTCTGTATCGTCTTCATCTTGACTGAGCACTTTCGTGATAAGGTCACGTTCAGTGATGATCCCTAAAACTTCCCCTTCCCGTTTGACCAGGAGTGCCCCGATTTGCTTTTCGGCCATTTGGTGGGCCGCTCGACGGACCGCCACATCGTCAGGGATAGATTCGATGGAGGTTCGCATCAGAATACTCAGCGGGCGATACACATCGTCCAAGTCTCGGATGGGCCCCGAGGAGGCATACACAAAAAACCGAACCAGGTCACGTATGGAGATGAGTCCCACGATTTCTTCCCCATCCGCCACGCAAAGATGTCGGACGCCATGTTGTTCCATCACATGACTGGCATCGAGCATGGACCGATTCCCTTGGATCGTGATGAGGGGACGAGACATGAGTTGTCCGATGGGAGTGGTGGTCTCAACTTGATCCTCGGCCATCACTTTTCTGACCAAATCAGTTTCTGAGACAAGTCCAAGGATAGGCTGTTGGTCTGGATTTTCATCTTCTCCCTGAACGACCAGACACCCAATACGCTTATCGGCCATAAGGGCGGCTGCGTCGATGGCGGTCATCTCTTCACTGATCAACTCAAGATTGTCCTGCATGAACTCGCGGATCGTGGCGGCGGGTAAATCACTCATGTGGCATACTCAACTTCAAGGAAACATGGATAAACAAGAAAAATGTAATATCTCAAATAATAAGGACGCTACTATACCATAGCCGTGTGAATATAGGGAGAGACATTTGTTGACCATTTATGACCTTCTGCATGGGACCATTCGGGTATACTAGAGTACCGGGAACGGTTCACACAGAATTTGGTATTCGGACATTGCTGTCATCCACCAATGAATAGCCCCCAATCCAACCAGACTCCTGCCTTCTTTTCTTTAGGTTTCCGTCCATTTTTTTTCACTGCCGCAGTATTTGCCGGGTTGGCGATACCGGTCTGGGTCATGATGGTGGGCGGAATGATGGACGTGGAAATGCCCTATCCACCCAGAGAATGGCATGTCCATGAAATGGTGTTTGGTTTTCTCCCCTGTGTGATGGCTGGGTTTGTGCTGACGGCGATGCCGAATTGGACCGACCGTCCCCCGATGATGGGCTTTCCCCTAATGGGACTCTTGGTTGTATGGCTGGTTGGGCGTCTGGTCATGTTGGTTCCGGCCATGACGTTGGCAGCCCTGCTGGTGCTGGATGGGGCCTTTCTGATCATCCTCGCAGGGATCGTCTGGTGGGAAATCGTTGGAGGTCGAGTATGGGAGCGCATACCGATCGGCCTAGTAATGAGTCTCTATGCGACAGCGAATATCGCATGGCATGCGTGTCTCCTCAATCAGGTAGCGACGGATGTAGCCGAAAGAATGGGTCTCACGCTCATCATGGTCTTGCTCGCCTTAATCGGAGGACGGGTCACACCAGGGTTTACCGAAGATTTTTTAGAAGAACGAGGGTGGTCTCAACGACCGGCGCAATTTTCTTGGTTTGATGGCCTGTGTATTTTTCTGATCCTTCTTGGGGGCACATGCTGGATCATTCAACCAGAGAACGTGCTGACCGGTTGGGGATTACTCATCGCTGGGCTGGTGAATACCATTCGCTTGTTTCGATGGCATGGTTGGTTGACCTGGTCGGAACCCTTAGTGTTGGTGTTGCATCTTGGGTATGGCTGGTTGGCGGTGGCCTTGCTGATTCTTGGAAGCGCAAGATTGGGAGTCGGTGTCACTCCGGAGGATGCCGTTCATGCCTTAACCACAGGGGCCGTGGGAGTCATGACATTGGCGGTCATGACGCGGGCGAGTCTTGGACATACAGGACGGGTGAAACATGCCGGGCCTTGGACAGTCTTGATCTATTTATTGGCTAACGTGGGAGCCTTAATACGAGTGTTTGGAGCCAGTGCTCAAATACCCGAGTCCATTACCTTCATGCTTGCTGCCTCATGTTGGAGTGGCGCCTATCTGCTGTTCGCGATCGGATATGGCCCGATGCTGTTTCATGCCAGCCTTGAGGAAGAGGAATAGCGTTAACTTTCCATCATCTCCAGTCGGGTATCAAATTCATGGCCACAGGACACACATCGGATACAATCCGATTCAACCATAGGCTCATCATCCCGAATGCCCATACCACCACAATCCGGACAACGAGCGAGATGGAGGACCTCATCTTGGAGATTTTCGTACCGGGTACCGCGTAAACAAAAGATGGGCTGACCGTCGAGAAGCCAGGGCTGGCACCTTTTATCGACGACCGGAAGGACCAGGTAGTGGTGGGCTGCGTAGTCCTGAATGGCCTCATGGGTATGAAGGCCGGCTTTGATCACCGCTCCCGTTTTGGCATCATAAATTCCACCATCTCTCACCACAGCTTTCGTTGGCCCCATACGAAACCTCCTTGTGACTGGATGGATATGCTCATGACCGGTTTTGGTTCCTTCAGTATGCCATAAGACCCATTCGGAAAAATACCAGCGAGAAGTCCTAATTTCTTGAGTATTTCCTGGAAGAGGGAAGGGGAACTCGAAAAATGGTTGAAGGGGCTTCCGATAATACGCTAGCGTCTGAGTATGTCGATTCAGTGGTTTCCCGGACACATGAATACGGCTCGCCGAGAAACGGCCAAAGCGATGGAGTCGATCGATGTCATCGTGGAAGTGGTCGATGCTCGAGTGCCTGAATCCAGTAGCAATCCCATGATTGCCGACTTGCGGCAATCTCGCCAACGTCCATACCTCAAAGTCCTGAATAAAACCGACCTTGCCGACGCGAAGGGGACCAAAAGGTGGTTGCACCATTACCAAAAGGCTTCAGATGTCCATGCTATTGCTCTTTCCGGAAACAGAGCAGGACAAGCAGTCAAAGTGTTGGAGGTGTGTCAGTCCTTGGCCCCGCATCGTCAGGGCAGCACCAAGCCCTTGCGGATGTTAATCATGGGGATCCCCAACGTGGGAAAATCCACACTCATGAACTCACTCCTGAAACGGTCGTTGGCCAAGGTGGGAAACGAACCTGCCGTCACGAGAAAACTGCAACGGCATACCTTGAATAATCATATGGTTCTCATCGATTCGCCAGGTCTGATGTGGCCGAAGATTGACGATCCCCTCGTGGGGCTGAAATTAGCGACGATACATGCGATTGGCGCAAACGCGGTCATCGATGAGGAAATCGCCGAATATCTTGCCGCCACATTGCTGACCACCTATCCAGGTGTCATCAGTGCTCGTTACGGATGTGAGGAGGAGGGGCTCGATGAGGGAGGCGTTCTGGAGGCCATCGCACGAAAACGGGGATGTCGAAAGAAAGGGAAGGGTAGAGAATTAGATACCGAACAAGCTGCCAAAATTTTCTTAACAGAATATCGAAAGGGTATACTCGGTCGGACAACTCTCGAAATACCAGACCTAAGGGACTAAGAACAAGGAAGTACTTCTCGGTCGAGCCTCTGGAGAAGGGATTCAACCTCTATCCTATTTTTTGGGAAGTTCAATCTTAAGGGCTAGTGCTTCAAAAAGACCTCGGGTCCCCCGGCTTGATTGACGAAAACGGCCAAAATCGCGCCTTGGATCACCCAACCAATCGCACAGACACCCAGGGCCCTCCAGGTACTTTCATAGTCTAAGGCTTGTCGAACGGCTATCACCATCGCGACGAGCATCCAGCAGGCAGCAAGAAACATGATGAGGCCACCTAAACCGGGTATGATGCCAAAGATGCGCAAGACACCAGGTGCGCTGGAAAATCCGGTCGTCCGAAGCATTTCCCCGTAATCCGATTTGGTTTGCGGTTCCGGTAGGAGTTTGGTGCCGATAATGAAGGTGAGAAACGCCCATAAAAACCAGCCAACCAAAGTCCCAATAGTCCCAAGCGCCATGCCTTTTAAGCCGGAATCGTCGATCAAGCCGATCCCGCCAGCCAGACTCGCTAAAATGACGACCCCCATGGCCTGGCCCATCGCATTCTGGTCTGCTTCCACTTCTTCATACAAGTGAACGTCGAGTTTGGCTGCACGCATCATGCGATCAACGAAGGGAGACATAGGGGTGGACCTCCTTTGGTGATGGGAGAGCAAGCGGATGTGGAAGTAGGATAGTGTCCTTAAAGAAAGACTGCAACCGTTGCATTTTTGAAAAAGACCTTCCGCAGATTTTGGATGTAGGCAGAAAGCTCTGTGTTTTCGAATCAAGCCGTCAAGGCAAAAGGTTCCGCAATCATTGGAGGGGTTTGGCCAAAGGCACGCCAGGTATCTTCTCGAGCCTGTAAGGCAATTCGCTTCAAATGCTGGCGATCGGTCGTAATCATGGAAAGTCGTTCAGGCTGATGCGAAGGGGAAATCACCACGATGCCATCGGTACTCCCGTTCACCTGAAAATTTCCGCGTGACAGGTCGGCCTTCAACCGGTTGTAGTTGTCATGGTCGCTGAAGAGGGCCTCTCGAAGTCCAGGACTATAGTGACGAGTGGCGGGCCAACTGAGAGATTGCAGGAACCGACTGGTCGGAGAAAGTCGATGCGAATCCGGCATCGTTAAGATCACCACCACATAACGACATCCATGGTTCACCACGCGTTGAATAGGGATTGGAGCGCGGAGTGAGCCGTCCACATAATAGTCGTCGCCGACCTTGATCGGTTTGTTGTAAAGGATGGGCATGGCGGCACTGGCTCGAAAGGCTTCCCAGATATCGATGTCGGCCGTGCGTGTGGTTACGTAATGAGGTTGGCCTGTCGTCCACTGGGTCATCGTAATATGCAGAAGGGTGGGAGAGGAAAGCAATTTATCCATGTGGAGACGACGACCTTTTTTGCCGATGTAATCCACGAGCCAATCGATATCCACGATTTTCCGGAAACGAAGGGGATTCACGAAACTTTTCTTGGTCAAATAATGAAGATAGGTTTCTACACCATAATGGGATTGACCACTGAGAAAATAGGCTCCATTGAGTGCTCCGGCCGAAGAACCTGCGAGATGATCGAAGCAATGATGAAAGCCCATTTCCTGGAGTGCCGCTAAGGCTGCCATGGAATAGATGCCACGCATGCCGCCTCCCTGCACCACCAGGCCGACAGAGTCCGAAATGGCCTGTCCCTGGCGCCGCTGTTCGAGCAGATTCCAGACCGTAGGGGCCGTGGCTGTGGATGACTCAACAGAATGGTTCATCGGGATGGTGAAATGGAAAGAATCGGAAAGTGTAAAAAGAGGGCCAGCCTAATCTGAGGATTCAACCAGGAGGGTTGGTGAAAAAATGACTATGTATCCGTGATATTAACATGATTATTACTCGTTGTCCTTCTTGGGATAGTCAAAGTCCAATAATTCTCCTTTCACGATGGCGATGTCTTGCCACGTGTCCATAGGGAAGGCCAACACACCCAGGCCACAGGTCGGCACATTGGCGATATCGCACCTCCCGAGCGCGTTAATGAGTGCGGTAAATGTGGGGTTGTGACCCACCAGCATTGCACACGAAATCGTCTCATCAAGCTCACTGATGATCGAAAGGACATCTTCCGGTTCTGCACCATAGAGCCGTGGATCGATTTTGACCTCAGAGAGTGGATAGTTAATCGTTTCAGCCAGGATATTGGCCGTGGTTTCAGCGCGAGCCGCAGAACTGGAAATAATCACTTCTGGCTGAGGTGTCCGCTTCTTTAGCCGCTTCCCCATACGAGGAGCATCTTTCTCTCCCCGGCTGTTTAAGGGCCGATCATGATCGGAAAGATTGGCATTATCCCAGGAAGATTTGGCATGTCGAACTAAGTACAGGGTTTTCATAGAGGTATTATGGAAAGATGGAAAAATATTTTCATTTCGTCATTTCTGCCGGCGAAACATGCCCCTGCAAGGTTTTGGCAGAAGGGAGCAGGAATTTCACCTTATATCACACATTGCCATCGTCATGGCACCCGATTCCTCCATTCGTGTTAATTTTTCCTAAACGGTACAATGAAAAGAGCACAAGAGGGAGCCTCCGAATGAACCTCGATCTCATCATCCGTATCAGTGCGTTTGTCGGCGTTTTCGTCGTCATGGCACTGTGGGAACGGCAATCCCCCCGGCGTCTTTGGAAAACTCCGAAAACCAACCGGTGGTTGATCAACCTGGGCCTGGTGGCCTTTAACTCGCTCTTTACCCGCATTCTGTTAGCTTCAGGAGCCTTTGGCGCATCAATTCTCGCCAAGCAGGGAGAGGTTGGCATTTTTTATCATCTGCATTGGCCACCATGGGTTGAATTGTTTCTGGCCGTCATTCTGCTGGATCTGTTCGTCTATCTTCAGCACGTGCTGATGCATGCGGTTCCTATTTTTTGGCGGCTGCACATGGTGCATCATTCCGATATGGATTTTGATGTCACCACCGGGGTGCGGTTTCATCCGATCGAAATTGCGTTTTCCATGTTTATTAAAATCGGGGCGGTCATCTTGTTAGGGGCCTCCCCTGGAGCCGTGCTGATGTTCGAAGTGCTCTTGAATGCCACGGCGATGTTCAACCATAGCAACGTCTGCATTCCAAAACCGTTGGATCGTATATTCCGATGGTTCCTGGTGACACCGGATATGCATCGCGTGCATCATTCCATCATTCCCAGAGAAACGAATCGGAATTTCGGGTTTAATCTGCCATGGTGGGATCGGTTACTGGGGACCTATCTGGCAGAGCCCAGCAAAGGGCACGAAGGCATGACCATTGGCCTGGAACAATACCGGGACCCTCAGGGGCTTACGTTTCTGAATTTGATGGGCCTTCCCTTCAGGGGGAGGGTAGGAAGATATCCCACCTGGGATGATGAGGAAGAGGTCGTGGGTGAGAGAACAAGAGAATAAAGAAGAACTGCCAAACGAGGTCATGGCCGGGAGTCGTTGACAGAATTCCATCACCAACTTTTCCATTTTCATCCCAACCTCGTCATTCCCGAAATTTGTAATCGGGAATCCCTCTTTCGTCTTCGTCATTCCTGCCAGGATTTAGCGGGAATCTCGTTCGCTTCACATAATGATGTACAAGGCCAGTAGGGGCACGAGGTTGAACAACCAGATCCCGATTTTGAATAGGGCCATCCCGGCATAGTGAATGAGGTCAAATTGTTCGTCCGACAGACGAAACCATCTCCCATGAAGCTCCCGAATGGACTCCCGAGCAAAAACAAACCCACCAAACCACATGAGTAAAATGCCGAAGTTGAGGAGCGTACACCATTGAAGAAAGTGACGGAGAATGTCCAGGCTCATGTCTTCTACTCCTTCGAGATGTGGGTGAGAACAATGAACGGTAAAGAGAGCGTGGAAAAATGAAGACGGGAGTGTGTTGGTGAACGAGGTTAAGAACAATAAGGAGCAGCATCTGTCCTAGTTAGGATCAGTGGAGACGACGGATGTTGGTGGTGTAAAGACTTCGTTCAGATCGCTAAAAGACCCTCCTGGGGTCGGTCCACCGCTAATGACGTAGATGCTTCCCTGCAGTACTGCCGACCCGAGGCCGTGACGGGCAGTGGGCATTGGTGCCATGGTGTGCCAGACATCATGTGTCGGATCATACGCTTCGTTTTCAGAGAAGGTTCCATCTTTGCCTTCACCGCCGAACACGTAGATCCGCCCACCAATTACCGATGCCGTGATACCGCTGCGGGCCGTCGGGAGATCGGCAGCCTGTGACCATCGGTCAGTGGTGGGATCGTATGCTTCAACGAGGGAAAGATTGTGTCCATAACTTCCGTTCAAGCGTCCGCCAATCACATACACCTTGCCGGAGAGGGTCGCGGTAGCCAAGTGGTCACGCGGCGTGGGTAAGGGCGTCCGCTTCGTCCAAGTATTAGTCGATGGATCATACACTTCCACTGCGGCGATGTTGGTTTCCCGGTCATAACCCCCGATGGCATACAACTTTCCGTCGTGTTCGGTGACGGACAGCGCGCCACGCGGGGTCGGTATGGGTGTGCGTTCGGTCCAGGAGTCAGTCGCTGGATCGTAGGCGTACACGGTGGCCACGGGGTGCCATACGGTGAGTCCCGCGCTCTTGTACCCGCCGATGATGTACAGCTTGCCGGCCGAGACCCCGATGCCCACATGGTGTAGGCCCACTGGCATAGACGCACGGACGGTCCATTGATCCGTAGAGGGATCATATTCTTGAAGGGATGAGGTAATCGCGAAATTCGGGAAATTCCCGAGGCTTGGTTCTTCGAACCCACCCGCCACATAAATCTTGCCGTTCAATGCTGCGACGGCAACTTCCGTCCGTTTGGTTGGGGCAGGCGCGGCCGTCCGCCAGTGTCCTCGATTCGTATCAGCCTGTACCGATGGTGCAGAGATCAACAGGCCAATGAGACAGAAAACCGTGAAAAACGGAACAAGGCTTCCTGGATGCATGGTAAGTAGAAAGCGGCTGTAGATGTTCAATGGCCTCTGACTTCCCATGGTCCGAATTATACCAAATCAAAAAACACGAACGACATTCCTCTGTCATTCCTGCATGTGTTTGGCAGGAATCCAGTCCCCTCATGTCATTCCCGCACAAACCTTCAGGCATTCCTGCATGCCGGAGCCTCCCCCTGCCTGTTGTTAGCAGGGGGCAGGAATCTACCTCCTCGTCCTTGTTTCGTAGACGCTGGAGGGCCGTTTTTTTGGCATAAGCGTACCGAAAACCCTACCGAGACATGACGAAAAATTTGGCGACTTGAATGAGAATCTTATTTTTTCTTCTTCTTGGAAGTCCCCCAGGTCGCTTTGAGCACTTTCTTCCACTCTTCACGAGAAACGGCGGGCATCGTTCGAATGCGGATATGGCCCATGGAGGCATTGAGTAGAGCTGCCTTCATCGCTGCCTGATTGTGAGGGAATTCCCACACAGCGACCACGTCATACTCGCCCAAACAATAAAAGGCATGGTGCAATTTCCCCCCCGACGCTTTGACATTGCGTTTGACCATGTCCGCGCGTTGGACACCTTTTTCCTTCATCGTCTTCAGGCCTTCGTGCGTGAAGTTCACTAAGCTGACATACATCGGCATAGGACACCTCCCAGGTGAGGCAGTGAATAGTGGCCCCGCATTTAGGGGCGGCGGGCTAGAAGTATCCTAAAGAAAACTTAAAATAAAAAACAGTTTCCATGTTCCTACCCCATCAATTCCACAAAAGACTCTGCCATTCCCGCAAAAACCTCCGTCATTTCCGCACAACCCTCCTTGTCATTCCTGCGGTAGAAGCCTGCCCCTGCAGGTAGTTGGCAGGGAGCCGGAATACATCTTCTATTTTCCCCTCCTTTGTAAGGAGGGGTTAGGGGAGGTAGAAATAGTCACTCAGAGGCAAAATCAACAGGAGATCCATGCAATCGATACCCTGCCACGATGGGCGGAAGGGGAGGCAGGTCCGGATATTCCATATCCAGAATACTGGTCTTGAACCGAAGCCCGGCGGTAAATAGATCCTGGCAGGGGGGGGTAATGACGTTCGGCGCAATTGGCCTCAATGGCCAATTCTTCATAGGCCACCACCAATTCTCCAATCCGGCGTTTCAAATCAACAGCCTGTTCACGGGAGTATCCAGCCGAATTGGAGATCTCATTCGACAGATCATTGCGAGTCGTGCCTAAACGGAGATTGATTTCTTGCAGGCGTTCGGCCAGTTTTACTTCAATAGGGGAGTGGTGTGATATCACACATCCTGAGAGGAAGAAAAGAATGATTCCAATTAAAAGGTAAAAAGAAAATCTTTGCGGGCCAAATTTCTCATTAGCAATTCCCATAGGAAATAGAGAAAGAATTTTATGTGAACTTATTTTTGTAACGTAGGAAAGGAATCATCAAGTTTGCGATGTAAGAGAGAGATTAATGAAAGATAGTCCGCAGCATCGTCTTCACCCTTCCAAAGTAATTTTGGCTCGTGAGCTAATGGGTTTCTGATAGCTGCAAAGCAACCCTTTAAAAGTAATGCAAAACCCTTATGCTCTGTTTTTTCCGTTTCAGTTCTAAGTGAATTTATTGCTAGAATGGGACGTTCAATGGAAAAACGCGATCTATTAGTGCTGCCCCATCCAAATTTACGTTCGAAATGTTACGGATTCTTTGGGCCAGTCCTTTAGTTGCCTCAAAAACCGCGTGAAAGTAATTATCCTGTAATAGTTCGGCTCGACAATATTTAAGGACTTCTGGATGAATTATCCTACCTTGAAACTTTGATTCTATGGTTCGAACCCTTGCTTCAGCTTCATCAAGAGTGTGTACGGTTTGGCATTTCCGAAATTCTCCATCCTTTCCAAATTCCAAGCCGGAAAAGGCCAGTATTGCATTCAGTTCTTTGCGGTGGTTTTCAAAATCCTCGCTTCGTCCCACAAAGCGGGCTGGGATAAGGAAACATTTAATGAAATTGATAATTTGATTGGCACATTTGTGTTGTTTTTGCTCTTCAAGAAAAATATGGTAAAGGCGTCGCCATTTTGTGGATTCTCCAGAGTTGTCCGTTAACTTACAGCTGTTAAGGACTCGGGTAATATCGCTTCCAGATCCACATTTCCCCAGGAATAGGGCTAGTGCCTCAATTTGCCCCTCAGGAAATTCTGGAAAGTTGCTCATTGGGCAATTCGAAACTTAATAGGAGAATTTAATATAGATTCATTACTTTAAGAAGTTTTTTCCTGAATTATTTTCTCACAATATTTTTTTATTCGTTAAAGTCTTCTTCATAATACATGTCAGAAGACTGGTCGATGTCAAAATAGTCAGTAGCGTGGTATCGAGAGGAAGCGGTAAATGCATCTCCAAGATTGCAGGTATTTAATTTTGAAAATCCTGTGATTTTTAATTCACAGGCAAAACATTCAAAATGGTATGGTAGCATTGATTGTTTCTCAAGTATTGTTTCGTCTTCAATTACTATTTGAGGTGGCCCCATAGGACTTCCCTGAAGTAGGGCGGTACTTTTACATGATGGGCAAATAACTCTATGTCCCTCGAATTTTGTCGCTAATGCGTTGGCTTGTTTTGTTTTTAAAGATTGTTCCTTTTTATCAAGTGATTTCCATATTTCCTTATGTTCCTTTATCGTACCTCTTACTTCGTCCGCAACCTTTTCGTTTAAGGACTTAATTAGAAGCTCTGCTAGTTTGGCTTCATCTTTTCCAATTAAATAATCAAGTTTCTTTCCGACTGATTTAAGAAGAATTTGGGAAGTTCGATAGTATTTTGGAAGCCAGCCAGTCGTCCCTATTCCATCAAAAGCTAATTCTCCTGAATGTAACTCCTTGTTGCGTAGATTGAGATGTGTGGTGCAGAAGTCCTGATCTTCATTTTTGAATTCAGGGAGAATTTCGTTAAGACGTTTAAACACTTCACCAATATCAATGGACCTAGGCACAAACTTGCTTTTTGTTGGATTGTACCCTAGAGAATAATAAATGTTGTTCCAGTCGTTTGTTCGCGCTAAAAGTGTTGGAGAGAATTTTGCCAAAGCAGCCCTACCGAGAAATTCTAAGGTTAGGGTAGAGAAAAATCCAAATTGCCAGTCTGTCCTTTCCTTTTCTAGCATTATGGATGCATACCGTTGGGCTTTAAGGAGCAAGGAGTCCATTGACCATGCATGAGCCAATTTTTCCGCATTCATCTGTAAATATTCCCTAGGTATACTCGCTCAATAACGCGATTGCAGTTCCTCGGAGAGACGGAGCTTCTTCCGTGTAATATTTTCCAATTATTAATAATTATAGTATCAAAAAAATTGGTGAACTCGATTTTCTTAATAGGGAAATCATGGAGGAATTTAGTGAAGTGAACACATACTTCATTTGCTTCTTTATTAGCTGGAGTAAGGAAAAGACTGTCCCATCTGTATATTTTTCCGTTTTTTATATTTTGGCGAAAGGGCAGTAAAAATCTTTTTCCCAATATTTTTTTTCTAGGGTAAAAATGGGCTCGAGAAATGGTATTTTCAAAAACACCACATAGTGCATTTCCAAAACTCAACAGGTATGAAAAAACTTTTGGGGCGGGCTTAATACATCTTAATAATATGAATCTGGGTGGTATATGCCAATGAGCAAGGTCCGTATGAATAGGAAAGTCATTAAGTCCAAAATTTCCACTATAATTATGCTTTGGTGAATTAGCCTTCTTTCTTGGGGTAAGGCAATGCAAAATTGGATAGTTGGGTATTCTTTCTGTTTCCCCTAAAGTTTCAGCTAACCCTGATGTTGTAAATTCAGGCTTAAAATTTTTTATGAACACATAACCGTTTTTGTCTAGTTCTTTAAGCTGATTCTTCGAAATCATGATTATTTTCAGATGATATGTAAATGAAGATATTTGCCAAGGCCATTTCGAATAGCTAATTTTGGCCCTTATGCTAGCGGGCTTCTTTAATAAAGTACAGGTAGATTGATTCTATCTTTCCCACTTCTTCTATTTTGACCAGGTAGGGAAAAAATGGTACATCCTCTCGGCACTTCTCAACCTTCTTCATCAAAAAATGAACCTCCTCAATCACACTCAGCTTAATCTGGTGGTTTAACTATGTGGGCGAGGCTTCGGTTAGACATTTCTCCTGCTGATCTGGCTTTTGGCACTCGCCAATGCTTGGCTTCGGGTGATCGCACTCGCCTTGTTCAGAATATTGAGGGGTTTTGGGGCCTTCCCGATCAGACTCTGGTCTCCTATTCTGTCCGGACCGGGTTTGATCTCTTGTTGCAAGCTCTGGCCTTTCCTCCCAAGAGTGAAATCCTGTTCTCCGCCCTCAACATCATTGGGATGATTCGGATTGTGCAACAGCAGGGATTTGTTCCTGTACCAGTGGACCTTGATCAGGAACATATGGCCCCTAATCTTGAGCTGATGGAAAAAGCCATTACCCCACAGACCCGTGCCATCGTGGTGGCACATTTGTTCGGTTCCCGCGTGGACCTTGGTCCGGTCTGTGCGTTAGCCAAGAAGCATCAGTTGTTTGTCATCGAAGATTGTGCTCAAGCGTTTGATGGGCCCTCTTTTTCCGGTCATCCGGAGGCCGATGCGACTCTGTTTAGTTTCGGGCCATTAAAGACCTCCACAGCCCTGGGTGGAGCGTTGTGCCGGATTCGCGATGTGGGGTTGGCCAAAAAAATGCTGAAAATTCAGGCCAACTATCCCATGCAGAGTGCGAAGGCGTATTTCAAGCGTGTGGTAAAGTTCGGGGCGTTGACTCTTTTGAGTAAGCCGTTATTATTTCGGTTTGTCGCCAAACAGTTCTTATGGAAACAGTTGGATACTGAAGATGCCATTGGAGATCAGGTACGCGCAGTCACGGCATTGGGTAGTAGTGAAAAAAAGATTCGCCGGCAACCTGCCACGGCGCTGTGCGCCATGTTGGACCGACGGCTGAAAGGGTGGACGGAGTCTCATTTGGACGGTCGGACTCGGTCGGGAAAATCTTTGCTGGCCCTTCTGGGGAATAGTACGAAGTTTCCAGGTTTGGCGAATGCTCGCCATACCTTTTGGGTGTTTCCCGTCCTAACTGATAAACCCAAGGAGCTGATTGGTGCCCTTCGACAAGAGGGATTTGATGGCGCCCCCTTTTCTCCCTTTGCGACAGTCCCACCTCCTGATGATCGTCCCCAGCTTGATCCGGTTGTGGCCAGAAAAGCGTTGGCCAATACGGTGATCTTGCCTTGTCACGAAGGCCTCCCGCCCACCGCACTTGCCCAGGAAGCGCAGATCGTCTTGCGGCATTTGGCGCCGGATTGATTTCTTTTTACCTGAACCCTCCAGGAATAAATACAAGATGGATTCCCGATAGATAATGTCGGGAATGACTGGGGAAAAGGGATTTCCGAAAACTTATTTTGGGAATGACGGATTAGGGCATGTTGGTGGTGAAGATAAGGAAGCCCTGCCGTGGGAGAAAGTCTAGTCGTTGATCGAGGGTGTAGCCAGCCTGTGTTAATTCCTTTTGCATGATGTCAGGCGATGTGGAGTGGCCATGGAGAAAGGAAGCCGGGTCTTCTTTGAAGTCGATAAGCGCCACGCGTCCGTTCGGCTTGAGGTCTTTTTTCAGGTTGGTGAAATAGGTGATTCGGTCTTTGAGATGATGGTAGGAATTGCTCGCAAAGACGAGGTCGATGCCGTTGTCTGGTAGCTTGGGATCATGTTCTGTTGCCAGGATTATTTCAACGTTGGTGTACCCGTTTTCTTTCGCTCGTTTCACTACGACGGCATTCATGTCTTCATCCACGTCCACGGCGTAGACTTTTCCGGTCTGGCCCGTTGCCTCTGCTAAACGAAAGGTAAAATATCCGCTTCCGGATCCTAGGTCGGCGATCTGATCCCCTGGTTGAATGTTGAGAGCCTGAATCACCCGGTCTGGATGTTGCCAGGCATCGCGGTCATTTCCTTCGTAGGCCCATTGTTTGACGCTGGTACAACCGGTCGTGCTGATCAGAAGGGCGAGCACGAACCGGAAGATTGATGGGAATCGAACAAATTTGTGTTGTTCCATCCCTGGATTTTACCTTCCTGATTTTCCTTTCTTCAAGAAATATCCTGCTTGTAACAGGAGGGGGAGGAATTTGGTTTCCCACATTCGCGGGAATGACAGAAGAAGAGGGATTCCTGCTTAAAACATGCAGGAATGACGAAAAGAGGAATAGGGATGACGGAGAGGAGATTGGAGCAAATATGCTAGGGGAGAGTGACACCCGCGATAGTGTTTGTATCGGTTCCAAACCAAATAGTCTGAGTGGGTTGATGGTAGACCATATGACGGACCGTACCACCTCCGCTTGGGATATTGGTGATGGTGAAAACCTCTTCTTTTTTGGTGTCGAAGCCGATCAGGCGATTGGGGATTGCACCGGTTTCAACAGTCCAGATTCGGTCTTGATCGTCCACGGTCATGCCGTAAGGACGTGCCTCTTCGCCACCGGGCATTCGCCATTCGAGAACAGAATTCTTGGTGGGAATGAATCTTCCTAAATAGCCGTTGGCATAGTCTACATACCAGATGGCCCCATCGGATGTGCTGGCGAGTCTTCGAGGCCGAGCTTCCTTGCGGGGAAGCGAGATTTCTATGACGGATTGTGTCTGGTTGTTGATCGTTCCCAGTTTATAGGTACCGAATTCTGTGAACCAGGGTGTATGGGTAAGGTCCATGATGATGCCGTAGGGCCGAGCATATTGCGAAAGAAGCGGGGTGAGCAGGACATTTCCTGTGTCCATTCTTAAACGGCCGATCATGTTCCCATGTTGCACCGTAAACCAGATTTCTCCCCGTTTTCCAAAGATCAAGGTGTGTGGGTCTGTTGCATAGTCGTTGGGCATGGGATATTTGGTGATGTGTCCTGTGGTGGGATTTAGTTTGCCGATGTGACCTGCTTGGTTGCCTGCATACCAGACCATTCCCTGATCATCCACGATGCAATTATGTGGGCCCGTCCCCGAGTCCAGACCGAATTGATGGAATTGCCCGGCTTTGGGATCGAAGACGGCCAGGTAATCGCCGGTTTGTCCCACGAACCATACACGCTGATCCTGGTCGACATAGGGGTCTCTGGGCCTGGTCTGTTCCCAAGGAACCTTCCATTCTTGGATGGTGACAGGATTGTGTTCATCGTCGGCGGCTCGTATGGGAGTAGGGGAAACATGGATGGAAAGGATCACGATGATGATTCCCAACAGGCGTGGAGCGATAGTTGATCGATAGGGCATCGGGTTTATTGTCCCTCTGGTGGCTTCACCCATGCTAGCCGAGTTAATGGATAATGTACATGGCTGAGAATCATGGAGAAGTACATATTGCCAGAATGACCTGGAAGGTAAAAAGACCCAGGGACCTAATGGATGCTTAAGGGAGAGGAACAAGTCCTGATGTTTGGGGAAACCAGGTTTTCCGGAGTCGAAAGGCCACGTTAACCAATGCCAGTAGGACAGGCACTTCCACCAAGGGACCGATGACGGTTGCGAAGGCAACAGCCGAGCCTAATCCAAAGACGGCGATGGCCACCGCGATCGCTAATTCAAAGTTATTGCTGGCTGCGGTAAAGGAGATAGCTGTCGTTTTGGCATAGTTGGCACCGGCCACTTTGCCCATCGCAAAACTCACCAGAAACATGATGATGAAATAGAGGGTGAGAGGTAGGGCAATCCTGAGGACGTCACCCGGGAGACTCAGCACCATGTCTCCTTTGAGGGTGAACATCGTAAAAATCGTAAACAAGAGGGCGAAAAGAGTGACGGGAGCGATTTTCGGTAAAAAATATTGTTCGTACCATTCGGTGCCCTTGCGGTTGATGCCGATGATCCTGGAGAGGAGGCCTGCTGCAAAGGGGATCCCCAAGTAGATTCCCACATTTGCTGCGATCGTGCTGAAGGAGACATCAATGATTTGCGCGGCCAGGCCGACTAGGGAGGGGAGCCATTCTAAAAAGATCCAGGCATAAACACTGAAAAAAAGTAATTGAAAGAGACTGTTGAAGGCCACTAATGCAGCCACGTATTGGTTGTCACCATCGGCGAGTTGATTCCAGACCAGGACCATGGCGATACAGCGGGCGAGCCCGATGAGAATGAGCCCGGTCATGTATTCCGGGGAATCGTGAAGAAAGATGACGGCCAGGCCAAACATCAGCAAGGGACCGATGATCCAGTTTTGAATGAGGGAGAGTAGGAGAATATTCCATTGTTTGAAGATCAGGGGCAGCTCTTCATATTTCACGCGAGCCAGAGGTGGATACATCATGAGGATGAGGCCGATCGCGATAGGAATGTTTGTCGTGTTCCACGCGAGGCTGTTCACCAGGGATGGAGCCTCAGGGAAGAGGGTCCCGCTACTGATGCCGGCAATCATCGCCAGTCCGATCCAGGCCGTAAGATAACGGTCTAGGAATGACAGGCGGCGGGGAGCGCAGGCGGTCACGAGACCAGAGCTTCGATGCGTGTTTTTAACAACAGGAAGGCCTGGTCGAAGGCGGCTTGAATGTCTTGGTCGCTCCCCGTGATCTTGGCCGGATCTGGAATGCTCCAATGTTGAGTACGGGGATTACCAGGAAAATTGGGACAGGTCTCGGCTGCCGCGTGATCGCAGACTGTGATAATGAGATCGAACGACTGGTTGGTCATGTCGTTCCAAGATTTACTGCGCGGGTTGCCCGGGTCAATGCCCTGTTGTTTCAAGGTGGACAGAGCGCGGGTATGGACTTCACCCGTGGGGTGGCTGCCGGCACTTGAAGCCTGATAGCGCCCCTTGCCAAGATGATTGATGAGCGCTTCAGCCATAATAGATCGACAGGAGTTCCCGGTACAGAGCACTAAGATTTTGGTCGGGGCATTGATGGTGTTGGGTGACATTACCCGCAGCAGCTGTTCGGTTCTTGCGTTACCAGTTTTGAATCCGAAGAATTGCTGCGTCCCGGTCCGCAACAGGAAGAGCCGGATTCCGGTTCCCGAATGGAGAAAATGTCCGCATCTTCCATCGTGCGGTATGCTTCCCAAGCAACCCCGGATGGATCCATGACCCAGGTTTTGTCCGATTTGGCATAACAGCAGAGCGTTTCACCCTCTTCGGTCACGTGGATATTCCCAGCATTGAATTGGTCGCGGATATCGACCAATTCTTTTTCCTCATCGACTTGGATGCCCAGATGATCTACCCCGGTGGTTGACGCACGGGTGGAAATGGCCAGGTTGATCGGTGGGTCATTTACTAACCATTTGGCATAGTCTGATTTCTGCTTAACCGGTTTGGCGCCTAAGAGTTTACTGTAAAATTCAATGGCTTTTTCTAATTGTTCGACACCGATGTGTATGTGTAAGCGTTTCATGGTTAACCTCACTTAGTGAGTGGTTGGGCAGCAATTCGATAGTTCGATGATGCTGCAATTCTTTTTATCGTTATCGCGCACGCGGACCATGTCATCCCGGCAGCAATCCTTCACCATATAACGAAGCAGATCGTTGAAGAACTCAAAATTGGCGCTGTAGATGATCATGCGTCCTTCTCGCCGTGATTGGACCAGCCCTGCATGATTCATATGAGAAAGATGAAAGGACAGGGTGTTATGGGGAACCGCCAATGATTGGCTTAACGTGCCTGCGGGGGCTCCATCCGGTCCATATTCCACCAACAGGCGGAACACCCGTAATCGAGTTTCTTGTGATAGAGCATCAAAGGCAAGAAGGGCTTGTTGAATGTCCATATGTCTAGAATAATGGACATATTATGGAAAGTCAATCTATGGTTCGAGAGAAATCTTTTTCAGGGGGAAAGGCCCGTTTCGGGCCTTTCCCTTTTGAATTATATGCTAAAAGTCAAAAAAGAGAGGGGAGGGATGGGGAGGATTATTTTTTTGCGGCGTTGGCCTTGTGGGCCTTATCCTGGGCTTCCCAGTCCAATCGGAGTCGTTCTGAGTATTCTTTGGTTTTTTCCTGCAAGGCCCTGATGTTTTCCCCATTTTTAATTTGTGCTTGTATGGCATGTTCGATGGCGGGTGAGTGATATTGGTCATAGATGACCCGAAGGGCCTCCACCGTGGGGTGGGGGTACCCCCGTTTTTTGCAGAAGGTGTTTCCGGCTTCAGTGAGGGTTTTGCCATCTTCCTCCACCAGGGCGGTTGTGCCGTCCGGTGGGGTCTTTCCGGAAAATCCGTGAAGTTCTCCTGAGGGGCCTTCTGCGTATTGCTTATGTGACTGAGCCATGAGCTATCAATCCTTTCTATTTGAGAGACAACATTATGAGAGTGTGCATTTTTTTGTTGGGTTTAGCCTCTGCTTATCCCGGATAGTGTAGACGTTTTATGCGCTCTTTCGCACCCATTTTTTTAAAAATCTGGAAAAATCACAGAATAGAAGAAATTCGGCCATATTAATAAGGTTAATTTGTGAATCCGGAGGGCGTGATTTCTAAAAAGATCTGGCCATTTTTTCCCCAAAGGACAGGATGAAAGGGGCTTATCACCACTTGTGAAGGGATTGAACGAAGGTTAGGAGGGAAGGGGAGAAGAAGAGGTCAACCTACCCCCATAGCAATCGTTGAACCATCAGAAGATTGCACAGTCATGGACAAAACTTAAGAAGGACTTTCTTAGCTAGGGGTATTCCGGAGGAAGGGTGTGGTCGAGAACGAAAAGAACGTGCCCCCCTTCTTCACAAAGTGAAGGGGGGACACGTGACTCTCCTTTTTGGCTTTAATGTTTTTCCGGCATCGGTTCCCATTTGCCTTTGGGATTTTTTTCACATTCTTCTTTGGTCATCTTCACCCAGCCTTTACCTTTGCAGGCGTTTTTTCCCTCGCATTCATGGCCCATCCCTTGGCAATCGCCTTTCCCTTTACAAGCATTAACTCCATGACATTGGCCGGCACCCCCGGCCATTTCTCCGGCTTGAGCGGTGGCAGGCGCGCCAAAGGCCGAGGTGGCCAAGAGTCCGGTTAAGGCTGCGCCTACCAATAACGATTTTGATGCTTTCATAAATCCTCCTCTAGAAGGTTAAGTGAATGGTCTGAACGGAGCTTGCCCTTTCCCTGATGGACAGACTCGAAGTGGAGTCTGTCCTTTCGCGGATTCGTTACAGAATGCCGTTTTTCGTGAAGTAGCTTACAGTTTGATGAAAGGACGTTTGGGATTAGGAATCGGAGAGGAGTGTCTGAATCTGGTTAACTAAATCCTCCGGTTTTGTCGTGGGCGCGAACCGTTCACGGACCTGACCTGATTGATCCACAAGAAATTTGGTGAAATTCCATTTAATAGCCTCGGAGCCGAGCATTCCAGGTGCGGCATTTTTGAGGTGTTGAAAAAGCGGGTGGGCCTCAGGGCCGTTGACCTCAATCTTGGCAAACATGGGAAAGGTGACGCCATAGTTGGATTGGCAAAAACTCAGGATTTCTTCGTTGTTTCCTGGATCTTGGCTCCCGAATTGATTGCAGGGAAACCCCAGAATCTCAAAACCTTTTTCTCGAAATCGTTTATAGAGATGTTCCAAGCCTTCCAATTGTGGGGTAAATCCACATTTGGAGGCCGTATTAACGATGAGAAGGACTTTATTTTTGTACGCTGACAGTGATTGCTCTTCCCCGACTATGGTTTGGCATGTGATGTCATGGATGCTGCTCATGGTCTTGGCCTTTTGGTATGTGTTGGTAAACGGTGCGAGTTGGTCATGGACCAAATCAGCTTATCATTGTATGTCGTCTCTGGTCATTGAGATCGGAAAATATCAAGCAATTTGACAGGTTATAGAATGTCCTGTACCCTATGGACTGTTCTTGTTGATTCAGCCCGACGATAGGAACACGTCAATTTTTCGGGCTTCGCGATCGTATCGCGACCAGATCCTGCTTGGAGCGGACTCCCACCTGACTCTGCTTCCCTCGGTTTTCTGACCACGTACAGATACGATCCTTGTGACAAAAGGAATAGTGTTATGTCTACAACTGTGTTGTCTCAGTTTGGTGCGCTCGGTGTGTCCGAACGTTTGGTGCAAGCCCTTGAAAAGGCAGGTTTACAAGAGCCCACTCCCATTCAAGCCAAAGCCATTCCAGCTGCGATGGAAGGCCACGACGTGATGGGATGTGCTCAAACGGGTACGGGAAAAACGGCTGCCTTTGTGATTCCCATGATTGAACGATTGGCGGGTGGATCCAAAGGAAGGCCGCGAGCCTTAATCCTTGCCCCGACCCGTGAATTGGCGTTTCAAATTCAAGCGACGGTCGATAAGCTTGGTCGGCCTTGTCGGATCTTTGCGACGACCCTTGTCGGGGGCGCCGATATGCATGCGCAGGTGCGGGGGTTACGGCAACGTCCGGACGTCCTGATTGCCACCCCGGGGCGTTTATTGGACCACATGTGGCAGGGCACCGTGTTGCTCAATCACTTACAAATCGTGGTGTTGGATGAAGCCGATCGTATGTTGGATATGGGGTTTGCGCCCCAATTGAATCAAATTATCGAGGCACTGCCGGAAGAACGGCAAACGCTCTTGTTTTCCGCGACCATGCCTTCCGACTTAAGCGATTTGGCGCGAATGTCCTTGAAAGATCCCGTGAAAGCGATGGTGGCCAAATCTGCCACTCCGGCCGATGGTGTGACCCATACCGTGCATCATACGGTTCCATCGGATAAAACGAATCTGTTGCTTTCTTTATTACGAGAAACGCAGGATTCGGTGCTGGTCTTTACTCGAACTAAACATCGGGCCGATCGAATTGGAGATACACTGGATCGCGTGGGACATAAAGCGGCGGTATTACATGGCGGTCGTCGCCTGAATCATCGACGGGCGGCCTTGGAAGGGTTTCGGCGTGGACGATTTCAGATTCTTGTCGCGACGGACATCGCGGCTCGAGGATTGGATGTCGATAATATTCGACATGTCATCAATTATGATTTACCGAATGTCCCGGAAGATTATGTGCATCGTATCGGTCGTACCGCTCGGATGAAGGCCACAGGTTGGGCTACGAGCTTTGTGACGGCCGAAGATAATCGGTCCCTTCGAGCGATTGAACAATTGCTCGGGAAACCGGTTCCTTGTGCCCCTGGGAGTCGAAAGCCAGCCTCTTCGATAAGTCCTGATCGTCGTCGGCCACGACGGAATTACTCCAATGGCTCTCATCAGCCTGGAGGAATGTCAAGAAGACGGGAGGGTGGAAACAAGGGGAATGGAGCACCTATGTCCAATCGCCCCCGGCGGCAACGTCCTACCCGAGGGTCTGGTCCTTCCCTACATTCCTCTTAAAAATTCTTCTTTGAATGAAAATGATTCAGTAGGAGTCCGGGTGTCGGTCTCGGGCTCTTACTGTCTCTCTTGTGTCCCTCCCCCAATTCCTAAAAATTGTGCGAGCTTTTTTCTGAATGAGGCTCTTTCCAAATTATGGGGTACTAGGGGTGGGGGCGGGCTTTATATCTAAAATCTTGACGTCAAAGTAGAGTGTTTTTCCAGCCAAGGGATGGTTGAAATCAAGGACGATCACCTTTTCCTTGATTTCGGCCACTCGTGAAAGATGGACTTGGCCTTGATCGTCTTTTCCCTGTAATTGCATTCCCACCTTTCGACCCTCCGGGGGGATTACATCGATGGGAACCTCTTGGATCGCTTTAGGGTTCACCTGTCCATATGCTTTCTCCGGGGAAACCGTCACCTGTTTGGTTTCGCCCGTCTTCATGCCTTCCAGTTCTGTTTCAAGCCCTGGAATAATTTGATGAGATCCCTGGGTAAAGGTCAACGGGTCTTTTCCTACGTTGGTATCGATGACTTTTTTGTCCTCTAACGTGAGGGTGTACTCCATAGAGATAATTTTTCCATCGGAAATGGTCATCAGACCATCGGCTTCTCCAAACACCGGTAACGTAAGGGCCAGGGAGAGGAAAAGCGCACTGCACACGGCTCCAAGGGTGTTCTTCATGAAAGACATAAATTGATCCTTTTCATCGAAAGGGGTGAATTTCAGGTAGGCTGGAAAGAGGCGCGGAACGAGGCCAGAAATGACTAAGCTTCGCGGATCCAGACTAAAATGGAATCGTTTTTTTACTGTATCAGATTTTCATGGTGGTCGCTATGTATTGGAAACGGTTTTTATGGATGTGGCCGACTGGCTTGTTGAAAGTCACGAGGTTGGTTTCCATACCCTTAACCAAGAACCTGTGATAGCCTTAATAGGAAGGCCTTAGGGAATAGACTTTTAAGGCCTTCCTATTTGTGATTCCCCTCGTTGAGTTGAAATGGTACGGGGAGTCTTTAGGAACTCAATTTCAGGCAATCCCCTGCACGGAAGGAATTTTTTCTTGAAAGCATCCCTTAAAGTTTTTGGAGTTCTGGTTGTTCTGGGCATTGGATTCGTGATGATGGTGAGTCTGTTCTTAAACTCCATCGTCAGAAATGGTCTGGAAATTATCGGTCCTGAAATCACGGGAACGACGGTGACCCTGGAAAGCGTCGAACTTTCTCCGTTGTCCGGGGTAGGGCACTTGGAGCAACTCATCGTGGGAAATCCTCAAGGCTATGAAACGCCCTATTCCTTTAAACTGGGAATAGTGCATGTGCAGGCCGAAATGCCATCAATGCTATCAGAGACTCTGACAACTCGAGAAATCGTGATTGATGGGCCGGAGATTTCCTTTGAGGGAACCCTCATAGGTAATAATCTTTCGGATATTCAGGAAAACGTGGAAGCATTCGCCAAGAAAGCAGGTGCAGCTGAGGAGGAGGCGAATGCCGAGGTTTCGGAAGGGGAGAGTCAAAAAATCGTGATCGAAGATTTTATCTTAAGGAATGCCCAAGTTCATTTGAGCACTCCCTTGTTAAAGGGAAAAGATGTGGCCATTTCGTTGCCTGAAATTCACATGCGAGATATAGGAAAGAGATCTCAAGGCCTCACCTATTCGGAGTTAACCCCTCGTGTTGTTTCGGAGATTACCTCTGAGATTTTGCGTGCCATAGCTGATAGCGGAAGAGTGTTTGGGAAGGGGATAAAAAAGATCCAGGAAACAGGCTTGAAGATTATGGAGGGGGTTAAGGGGCTCTTCGATTGACTTCTCTTGGTAAGGGAACCTTACCACTTTTCGATAATCCCCGGAATGGTGTATGCTGGCGCCATGGAGCCGAATCCCAAGATCGTTAAGGCCAAGCAGCAAATGGCACAGCACCGGCGGGAATTTTCCTGTCGAGAGGTTGATGAGCCACAGGATGAACGGCTTCCCCCGGGGCAACACCTGGTCAACAATTTTCCCGTCCTGGATCTGGGGCATAAACCCGAAATTTCATTAGAAGAATGGACCTTGGAAATTGACGGGTCCGTGAAACACCCCACGGTCTGGAGTTGGGCGGATTTTCAAGCTCAACCCATGACCCCCATCCATGCCGATTTTCATTGTGTGACAACCTGGAGTATGTTGGACAACGATTGGTTGGGTGTGACGTTTCGGGATCTTCTGCAAGTGGTTCAACCGCTTCCCTCCGCCAAATATGTGTTGTTTGAATCCTATGACGATTACACGACCAACCTTCCTCTGTCTGTCTGTGATGACGATGATGTCTTACTGGCCACCCATTGGAACAATCGGCCTTTGACCAGGGACCATGGTGGGCCGGTGAGGATGATTGTTCCCAAACGTTATGCCTGGAAAGGGGCCAAATGGATCAAGAAAATCACCTTTGCGGAGCAGGATCAACGCGGGTTCTGGGAAGTCCGTGGTTATTCCAATACCGCACTCCCCTGGGAGGATGATCGGTATGGATGATGGTTTGTCCCCTTTCTTTTGAGCGGGAATTGGGTGCCAGGCTTCCGTCCGTAGCCACTTGCGTGTGATCGTTCCCTCGTTCTTTCCCTCTTCAAACGTGTCGAATTCTTCTCTAATCACGAAAGTTGAAGCGTGGCCGGTCGAATTAGCCCTTCGTGATTCATTCGTGGTCGCTAAGGGATCGATGGATGTCGCGAAAAACCTCTTTGTTCGGGTTACCCTCCAAAGTGGGGTGGCCGGGTATGGAGAGGTCGCCCCGTTCCCCGATATTTCAGGAGAAGACCAAGCCTCATGTTTAGCGGCGTTCCCCAAGGCGGGCCGTGTATTCATCGGTCACCCCCCCACCCAATACCGCCAACTCTTTCAGGATCTGAAGGGCCAGGTCTTAGGTTCTCCAGCCCTTCGTTGCGGGATTGAAACAGCCGTGTTGGATGCCCTGTCCCGAGAAATGAAGGTTCCGCTCTGGCGTTTCTTTGGTGAGAAAGATGTTCGTCCTCGAGAAACGGATGTCACGCTACCTATAGGAAATCAGGAAGAGGTGGTGGCCAAGGCCCTCGAGTGGTATGAGAAGGGATTTCGGCAGTTAAAAATGAAGGTGGGGCAACACGTGGAAGAAGACATTCGACGGGTGGAGGCGGTGGGGAAAGCTTGCCCGAATGTCTCCTTTGTGATCGATGCCAATCAAGGATTCTCCGTAGCGCAAGCTCAATATTTCATGGCTGCGATGGAACGGTTGCAAATTTCAGTACTTGTCATGGAACAACCAGTGCATCGGGATCACGTGGAAGACCTGATCGAATTGAAGCAGCATACACAGGTTCCCCTAGCTGCTGATGAATCCCTCCGGTCTCTTGAAGATGCCCGAGATCTTATTCAGCAGCAGGCCGTCGATATGTTCAACATCAAAATTACCAAATGCGGCGTCTTGGAATCTGTCGAGATCATCAGATTAGCCCAGTCTTCCGGAATGGCGCTGATGATCGGGGGGATGGTTGAGAGTCGTATCGCCATGGGATGTTCTTGGAGTCTGGTCAATGGATTGGGAGGATTTGAGATTTTGGATTTGGATATGCCGTTGTTGTTGGCGGTTGATCCTGTGGCAGGTGGGTATCGATATGAAGGTTCTCAACTTCATGTGTGTGATGCACCCGGTTTGGGAGTGGAAGTTTCTACAACCGCTTCTTCCATTGTGACGATTGATTCATGACAGGCTCTAGGGAGGGAATGAAAGGTTTTTCAAGTTTGCTTGCCACAATTCTTCTTTCCTGGGTAGGATAAATGAGTGTGTGAATGTCAATTTTCCCTTACAACAGGATGGTGATGAATGAGACAAGGTGATCGAAGTGTGTGGAGCGTCTCCTTATTATTATTAGGTGTGGTCTGCCTGGTTCTCTCCAGTGCTGCTCAGGCTCAGAATTTGGGTTCTTTCGAAAAACGGGTGACCGAACATACATTAAAAAATGGGTGGACATTTATTTTAGTCGAACGGCCGGTCGCTCCCGTCTTTTCGTTCATGACTCGGGTGAATGTCGGATCAGCCCAGGAAGGGGCAGGACGGACGGGGTTGGCCCATATGTTTGAACATATGGCGTTTAAAGGGACGCCTTATTTAGGGACCACGAATTACGGTGAAGAAAAGAAAGCCCTTGTGGCTTTAGAGGAGGCGTACCAGGCCTACCAAACGGAAAAACTTTCCCGAAAGGCCGATCCCGAGAAAGTTCAGCAGTTGTACCGTGCTTTTAAAGAGCGGCAACAGGAAGCTGCCCAATATGTGGTGAAGAACGAATTCGGGGATATTATCGAACGGGAGGGTGGGGTTTCATTGAACGCGTTTACCGGGGCTGATGTCACCGGGTATTTCTATTCTCTCCCGGCTAATAAGGTCGAACTCTTTGCCTACCTGGAGTCCGAACGCTTTCTTCATCCGGTGTTTCGTGAATTTTATAAGGAGCGAGATGTTGTCATGGAGGAACGGCGGCTGAGGACGGAAAGTCAACCGTTCGGACGTTTGTTAGAGCAATTTGTCTCTACGGCGTTTATGGCCCATCCCTATCACCATCCCGTGATCGGGCATGCCAGCGATATTCAGACATACACGATGACCGATGCCAAGCAATTTTATCGGGAGCAATATGTTCCCTCTAATATGGTGACAGCTATTGTGGGAGATATTGACCCTAAGGCTGTGATTCCACTCCTTGAAAAGTATTTTGGGCGGATTCCTGCCGGGCCGCCGCCGCCTCCTCTTCGGACGGTGGAACCGAAATCTACGACCGAAAAAACGGTGATTCTTCAAGACCCCTCTCAGCCATTGTATTTGGAGGGGTATCATAAACCGGCGGCTACCCATGCCGATCAACCCGTGTATGATGCGATCGATGATATTTTGACCAATGGCCGGACTTCGCGTTTGTATCGGTCCTTGGTCCGGGACCAGCAGATCGCGGTGTCCGTGGGGGCGTATGGTGCCTATCCTGGAGATAAATACCCTCATATGTGGTTAGCCTATGCGGTTCCGGGGCGTGGGGTGTCTAATCAAACAGTCCAGAAGGCCTTGCGGGATGAATTTCAACGTCTGATCACGACTGATGTGACCGATGATGAATTGGCAAGGTTTCGCACGAGGGCGAAGGCTGGTCTCTTGAGGTCATTAAAGAATAATCTGGGATTAGCGATGAATCTTACGGATTACCATCTGCTGTTCGGAGACTGGAGAGAATTATTCAGGTACATCGAACGCTTCGATCATGTCACCAAAGCTGATATCCGTCGTGTCGCCAAAGCCTTGTTCCAGCCCACGAATAGGGTGGTAGGGATGATAGAAACCATTCAACCTAAGGGGGTTTCGGTCCCAGGGGCTTCCGAGGAGGTGTCATCATGAATTGGAATCGTTCAATGAAAGGGTGGTTCTACCTGTTCCTGGGAATGGGTGTGCTCTGGGGTGGGCATGTTCAGGCTCAAGTAAAAACGGTTGAGCAATTGCAGTACCCACCGTTGCCGAAATTAGTCATCCCTGAACCTGAACGTGTCGTGCTTGAGAATGGCATGGTGGTGTTATTGATGGAAGACCATGAACTCCCCCTCGTTTCCGTCTCGGCATTGATCCGGACGGGATCGCGATTGGAACCCAAAGATAAAACGGGTTTAGCCTCCTTAACGGGAACGGTTCTTCGTAGCGGAGGGACTCAAAATCGATCTGGGGATGAATTGGACGAGTTCCTAGAGGGAAAGGCCGCCATGATTGAGACGGGGATCGGTGCCACCTCTGGGTCGGCTTCGATGAGTTCTCTGGCAGAAGATTTTCCCCTCGTGCTGAAAGTCTTTGCCGAAGTCTTACGTTCCCCAATGTTTGCTAAAGATAAACTACAGATCGCGAAGAATCAGGTGATGGCAGGAATTTCTCGTCAAAACGACGACCCTGATGGGATTGTGTCACGGGAGTTTAAAAAATTGATCTATGGCGCTTCCTCGCCCTATACCTGGATTCCGACCTATGCCTCGGTTCTCTCCATCACACGAGAGGACCTTATCCAGTGGCACCAAACGTACTTTCATCCTAATCGAATGATTCTAGGGGTAGCCGGTGATTTTAATAAAGCTCAGACCATTGCATTACTCAAAGAAGTTTTCGGTGACTGGCCTAAAGGCCCTTCCGTGGCCGATGTCCCGGCCTTGGTTCAAGACCGTGTTCCACCGGGTGTGTTTTATATCGAGAAGAATGATATGACGCAAGCCAAGATTGCCATGGGACATTTAGGAATACGCCGTGATCACCCCGATTATTTCCCGTTAGTGGTGGTGAACCAGATATTATCAGGATCATTTGGGGCCCGTCTTTTTTCTAACGTGCGGTCAAAGCAAGGTTTGGCTTACGACGTGCATGGTGGAGTCGGATTCAACTGGGATTTTCCGGGCATGGCGATTCTTTCCATGTCGACCAAAACCAAGACGACGGGACGCGGTATCGATGCGTTAATCGCCGAAGCCCGAAATATGGTTGACGTTCCTCCCGATCAGGAGGAGGTCGCCAAAGCCAAGACCAGCATTCTCAATTCTTTCGTGTTTTCTGTCGACTCTCCTTCAAAGGTGCTCGGAAAGTATTTGACGTACGAATATTATGGGTATCCCTCTACCTGGCTTGCGCAATTTCGCCAGGGAATTGAAAAGGTCACGACAGCCGAAGTTCGTGCCGCGGCGCACAAACATCTGCGCCCCAAAGACTTTGCCATATTGGTGGTGGGACCGCGTAAGGGAACTAACCCGGCGTTGACCCGATATGAGCATATTCAGGAACTGGATATCCAGATCCCGGATCCTCCAGGTGGGGTGTAGGGCCACGATGGGCTTTCGGTGTGTCGAGACACGGCAATCATCGTTGGGAATGAGGGGGTATGCTCATGGGATTGGTTAAACTCTTCAGTATGATTCGTCTAATTCATGTTTCATTCATCGGTCTCCTGTTCTGCAGCCTGATGGCGGTGGGTTGTGAGACCAATCCCTACACGAAGCGGTCCCAGTTTTTGATCATGCCCGAGGGATATATGAATGAAATGGGGGCCGCCCAATATGGTCAGATGTTAAAAGATCCTGAGTTGGTCGTGTCCCGGAATCGGCGAGAGATTGACCCGGTCAAACGGGTGGCAGCAAAAATCATCGAAGCCGCGAAGCGATCAAGGTATGCTGAAGATGCGAAACAATTCGATTGGGAAGTCACAGTCATCAAAGATGACAATACGAAAAATGCCTGGGCCCTTCCAGGGGGGAAAATGGCTGTCTACACGGGGATCTTTCCCATGGCGCAGAACGAGGCCGGATTGGCTGCGATCATGGGGCACGAAGTCGTCCATGCCCTCGCGCAACATGGAGGCGAACGGATGAGCCAAGGGTTGATGGCGCAACTCGGGATGACCGCTGCCGCTATTGCACTTTCAACGCAAGGTTACAGTCCCGCGATGAATCAACTTGCTATGCAATCGATGGGGGTGGCCGTTCAGACGGGAGTCTTATTACCGTTTAGCCGGAAACATGAATCGGAAGCTGACTATGTTGGAGTTTTGTTGGCCGCGGATGCTGGGTATGATCCTCGAGAGGCCATTCGTATCTGGGAACGTATGGCGGCGGCTTCCGGAGGAGCCCCACCGGAATTTCTTTCGACTCATCCGGCCAATGAAACACGCATTGCTGATTTGAAACGGTGGATGCCTGAAGCCATGGCCATCTATAAAAGAGCTAAAAAAGCTCCCGTCGGAACGTTACCCAAGATTACTCCAGCTCCTGTTCAGAAACAGCCTTCTCCAAAACCCCAACAACAACCGCGACGGTCACGGCTCCGTCGATAAGGTCAGGGTTGTGTGAGAGACATTGGCTTATCGTGAATGACTTCCCTCTCAAGGTCCGATGAATAAAATCTTCCAGTCGGGCTGGTGGCCAGCTTTCTTCTGTGGACTCCTGTTCGGTTGTGGAAATAGTGAAACGGTCGTGGAGATTGCTCTCCACCCAACTAAGCCCAATATTCTTTATGTGGCGACGAATGATTATATCTTTAAGTCACGGGATGTGGGGAAAACATGGGAGAACATGTCATCAGGGATGACCCATTCTCGGGTTATCGCGCTGGCCATCGACCCCTTGTTCCCGGCGAATGTGCTGGCCGGAACGAAAGGAGATGCCGTTTTTAAAAGCTATGATGGAGGGCAGCGGTGGGTGTCTAGACGAACCGGGTTACATGATGTGACCATATCTTCCGTGGTTCATCAACTGGTCTATGCTCCGGGTTCCAGTAGCCATGTGTTTGCGGCCACTTCCTTGGGAGTCTTTGAGTCGGAGGATGGAGGTGAGACGTGGCAAAAACGCATGGTTGGAATGAAGGAAGTCCTGATGGTCATTACCGTCGCGATTGACCCCCAACAACCCCAGACCTTGTACGCCGGTACCAGTGGGGGGGTGTATAAGTCCTTGAATGGGGGGAAACTCTGGAAAAAGATCAATACGGGCTTGGTCGCGGCGGAGGTCTTAAAATCATCAAGGGCTCTGGGTGTCACGCGAATAAAGGTTGATCCCCATAATCCCGATATGGTCTATACGGCTACGTTAAGTGGTCTGTATAAGACCACCAATGGCGGAGTGTCTTGGGAGAAAATCGGAAACGGGTTACCCGATCATATGTTGAGCGATTTGCTCATTGATCATGAAAAAAAGGGCGTGCTGTACGTGACCCATCGAAATGGGGTTTCTCGAAGTGAGGATGGCGGTATGACATGGGAATCTCGCAATACGGGCTTAACCAACCTGAATATTCGGGCCTTAGCCATGAATGAAAAAGACTCTCGTCTTTTATATGTGGGAACGAATGGAAAAGGGTTATTTCGGAGTCAGAATGGGGGAGAATCTTGGGATCCGATTCCCCTCACGCCCATGCCTTCTGCTAACCTGGTCTCTTCCGGCGCTTTTCAATTGCAATCCGATGTGTAGGTGTTTAAGATCCTACCAAGGCCGTAACACCTCATTGGTCTATTCCATGATCATCTTCTCATAAAGGCAGGACTCGTGGCATTTTGGGATTCTAAGCAGGGTCGAAATCGTGCCGATGCGGTCTGTTCCTTTTGCGGTCGTGCAAAGGGCGGAGTCACAAATCTTATTCAAGCTCCGACCAAACAGATTTGTGGGCAATGTCAGGCACCCGGACATGTGCTGATCTGTGCCGATTGCGTTCAGCAATGTTCAAAGTTCCTTGGAGGAAATGGGGATCCTCATCCTCCCTTAGAGGTCCCTTCAGGTCCATTGCCGACTCCACCGGAAATAAAAGCGATTTTGGATCAATATGTCATCGGTCAGGGCCGTGCCAAAAAAATCCTTTCTGTCGCCGTTCATAATCATTACAAGCGTGTGTTTAGTGGGAAAGATCTTCCCGATGTGGAGTTAGAAAAAGGTAATGTGATGTTGATCGGTCCGACGGGGACCGGCAAAACCCTCTTGGCCCGAACCTTAGCGAAAATTTTACAGGTTCCCTTTGCGATCGCCGACGCCACCACGGTCACTGAAGCGGGGTATGTAGGGGAAGACGTCGAGAATGTCGTCCTGAAACTGTTGCAATCCTGTGATTTCAACATGGCTCAAGCGCAAGTGGGAATCATCTATATCGATGAAATCGATAAGATCAGCCGACGTTCCGAGAGTGCATCGATTACTCGGGATGTCTCCGGAGAAGGTGTTCAGCAAGCGCTACTCAAGTTAGTCGAGGGCACTGTCTGCAATGTGCCTCCGAAAGGGGGTCGAAAACATCCGGAGCAAGAGTTCCTCCGGGTGGATACCAGTAATATCTTATTTATTTGCGGAGGGGCCTTTGTTGGTGTTGAAGATATAATCGCTCAACGGACGAACCACAAACGCTTGGGGTTTGAGGCCGGATCGACCAATGGAGCGCCTATTCCCGTTGAACAATTGATGGCCAAGGTCAAGCCGGAAGATTTGTTGAAATATGGGCTTATCCCGGAATTTGTCGGACGGTTTCCGGTCATGGCCACCCTCGATGAATTGCACGAAGAAGATTTGGTGAGAGTGTTACAAGAACCTAAAAATGCCTTGGTGAAGCAATATCAAGGATTGTTCCAGTTAGATGATGTCCAATTATCCTTTACCCCCGACGCGGTCAAGGCCATTGCCTCAAGGGCCTCCTCGATGAAGACCGGTGCTCGAGGTTTGCGATCGATCCTTGAAGAAGCCATGTTAGACCTCATGTATGATGTTCCGGCCTTGAAAGAGATCAAGAAGGTCGTCATCACTGATGGTGTAATTGAGGGGACCGAAACACCGCAATTGATTAAATAATGAGCGATTTATTGGGTTTGTTCGGGCTTTTCCTTCCTGAGTTGCTTTATTGATTGTTCTGTCTTATGCTATGTACAAGATATTCATCACGAAGTCTGGGCCGCGTGATGAATGGTTTGTGTGAAGTGGCCCTTCACTGATGTTGTTTTGCGTTAGCATCCCTAAGGAATCTGATTGGAAGTTTGTCCTAAGTCGCCTCCGGTTTCGCGTTCTCGGGCCGTTCCTTCCCTTCTCATCTCCTCACATCGTGCAAAACAATATCGCTTTTAGAAGGAGGGACCCCGATGGGTTCAAAGATTTATGTGGGTGGTTTGCCCTATTCCACTGCTGAGCAGGAATTGGCTGACCTGTTTGGACAGCATGGAAGCGTTCAATCAGCCAAAATTATCACTGACAAGTACACAGGCCAATCCCGCGGGTTTGGGTTTGTGGAAATGGGCTCGGATGACGAGGCCAAAACAGCGATTGACGCGCTGAATGGGACGGAATTAGGTGGACGGACCCTCACCGTGAACGAAGCGAAACCTCAAGCTCCCCGGACCGGCTTTGGTGGTGGCGGAAACCGTGGAGGTGGCGGACGAGGCCGCCCAGGTGGCCGTGGAGGAGGAGATCGGTGGTAAGACACTGAATCACCAAGTGTGAGTTCGATAAAGCGGGGAATCTCAACCGAGATTCCCCGCTTTTTTTTGACCCTTGGGGAAGGTGAGGGAAACATAGTAGAATGAAGGGCTGTATGTTCCAGACCATGAACGAAATCAGCAGGTTTTTCTCATTGAGCCATGGCTGTTTCCTAAGGAATTACGTATGAGTGATCATCAATCGTTTGCTTCATCAGAAGAGGGCAGGAACCCTCCTTCCGCTCGATCAGCTTCTGCCGGACAGCCCACGGCTCTTGAATTGATCGATCAGTGCCTGGCGACCCTACCCGAGGGAGATCAACGACTGTCCATCTTGTATCAGTTGCGGCAGCGGTTTGAAGAGCTCTCGGCCTCGACACAACGGCAAGAAAAAGAATTGAACAAGTTGCAAGATGTCGTGGAGAAACTGACCGCTCCCGCAAATCGTCTCGGGACTCTGCTGGCAAAGTTAGAAAAAGGACTCGTGCGTATTGTGGTCGGTGGGGCCGAATATGTCGCCAATCTGGATCCTCGTCTGCAGGACGATTTCCTCAAAATCGGTCATCAAATCTTGGTGAACGAGGCCTATGTCGTCATACAGTCTCTGGGGTATGACGGGAATGGCCCCATCGTGAAAATTCGTGACGTCCTCGAGGATGGACGTCTTCGAATCGATCAAGACATGGGGAGACAAGGCGTGTTCATTCATCGTTCGGATGATCTGTCGGAAGTGTCTCTCAAGGGTGGCGATGAGGTTCGTCTCGATCCCACCGCTCGCATTGCGATCGAGCGGCTGGAGAATACTCAGGCCCAATCCCACCTTTTATCGGAAGTGCCGAAGGTTCATTGGGAAGATATTGGCGGACAGGATGAAGCCATTAGTGCCATCAGACGCGCTATCGAATATCCGTTGCTGCATGACGAGGTGTTTAAACAATTTCGGTTTGGACAACCAAAGGGGTTTCTGCTTCATGGCCCGCCAGGTTGCGGAAAGACGCTCATCGGCCAGGCCACAGCTGCCAGTCTTGGACAGTTGCTAGCTGCACATCCGGCGGCCGAAGTTGCACCGGATGGCCAGGAGACTGCTGGTTCCGAATCATCTCTTCCTCCCATCACAGGAGGCACCTTTTTGCATGTGAAAGGACCGGAAATTTTAAACATGTGGGTAGGAGAATCCGAGCGGATGGTTCGAGATCTCTTCACGCAAGCCAAGCAGGAACGGCAGTCCGGAAAACTCCCATTTATTTTCATCGATGAGGCCGAGTCCATACTTGGCACGAGAAGAGCGGTGCGGTCGTACAATGTGGCCAATACGTTAGTTCCGATGTTTTGTACCGAACTGGATGGAATCGAACAGCTTTCTCAGGTCGTGGTCATCCTGGCGTCCAATCGTCCGGATCTGATCGACCCGGCAGTCCTTCGGCCCGGGCGAATCGATCGGAAGATTAAAGTGGGGCGGCCAGGTAGAAAAGAAGCAGGAGAAATTTTACAAGTCTATTTAACTGATGAGTTGCCCTATGCCGATGTGCCGGATAAGCCGACCACGAACGATTCGCATCCGAAAACAATCATGACGGAGCAGATCTTGGATCGCGTCTTTCGACACGTACCGGAGAACAGGGTGTTAGCTATTCGACTGCGGAATGGGAGACGAGAAACGCTGTATCGACAAGATCTTTTGAGTGGAGCCGTCTTAGCCGGTATCGTCCGCCGGGCCAAAGAACGGGCCATTGAGCGGGCCATTCAAGACGAGTCTTCCCAATCCACGGGATTACACCTTGAAGACTTTGTGGCCGCGATCGATGAAGAATTCCAAGAGAGTGAAATTTTTCCTCCTGATGATTCGGCTGAAGAATGGTTGAAGCTTTTGGATTATCACCCCGACCAAGTCGTCGGCGTCTCTCCCTTTCGTCCGGGGAAGAGTGATGAACAATCCCTCGCCTCACAAATCATTTAATCCCATGACGACCCTTCGCCTTTTCGGAATCGAAACGGAATATGGAATTGCTCGAGAGGATACCGAGACGGCCGATCCGGTCGTAGAATCGATGGAATTGGTCCGGGCCTACGTGAAAGGGCAGTTTTCTCGGAGGTGGGATTATAGAAGTGAGCATCCCCATGATGACCAGCGAGGGTTTCGAGTTGCCGAATTGGCTCAAGACAAGGAGGAGGCCCTCTTTGCCGAGCAGGATGCACACAGGCCTTTTTCTTTCTACGAGATGAAAAGCGATCTGATTTTGACCAATGGCGCACGATTCTATAACGATCATACGCATCCGGAATATTCCACCCCTGAATGTCGGTCGCTGAAGGACCTAGTGGCGCAGGATCGGGCAGGGGAACGGATCATTCTTTCGGCAAGTCAACGGCGAAACCAGGAACTCGGGGATTCGGTCATCCAGCTCTACAAAAACAATACGGACTTTCATGGGCATTCTTATGGGTGTCATGACAATTATTTGGTCTCTCGTCATGTGGATTTTGAACATCTTGTTCGCGGGTTGATGCCGTTTTTGGTGAGCCGGCAATTGTTTGCGGGTGCGGGAAAAGTTGGTCGGGAAGCACAGGAGCAGGGATTTTCCCCCGGAGGGTTTCAAGTCTCACAGCGAGCCGATTTTATGGAAGTCGAATTGGGGGTCGACACCATGCATAATCGCCCCATTTTGAACACACGAGATGAACCCCATGCCAACCCTGCACATTACCGTCGCCTCCATCTCATTCTGGGTGATGCCAACATGTGTGAATATGCTACGGCCCTCAAAGTGGGGACGACCCGGGTGATTCTGGATATGATTGCCCAGGGTTATTCTCCGGCGATTGAATTGGCTGATCCGGTTCAGGCGATTCGACAATTTTCACGAGACCCTTCCTTACGGGTAGTGACTGATGTAAAAGGCGGTGGAACGATTTCGGGTCTGGACATACAACGGCACTACGTCGAAGCGGCACGGAACATGTTGGTTCAGGCCGATGAGGAAACCCTTTGGATTCTACGTGAATGGGAAGCCGTCTTGGATGCATTGGCGACCAATCCAGAAAGTTTGGTGGGAAAAGTGGACTGGATCACGAAGCGATGGTTGCTGGAGGCCTTTCGCCAGGAGGAAGGGATTGGATGGGATGATCCCTGGATGGCCAGTTTGGATCTGGAATATCATAATATCGATCCCGAACGAGGTCTCTTCTTGGGATTGGAAGCCGAAGGGGGAACCACCAATGTCGTTGAAGAGGCAGACATTCGGTTGGCCATGGAACAGGGCCCGGTGGATACTCGAGGGGGAATTCGTGGCCTATGTATGAAGCGATTTGGGGATTATCTTAGCACGAGTCAATGGGAGCGAATGGTTTTTTCAGGGGATCCCCCTATTGTATTGGATTTGGGAGATCAGGTTGATCCCGAATCCGTCGGAGTCTGTCGAAAAATGGTAGAGTCGGCAAAGACGCCTAAAGAGTTTCTTCAAACAGTATCGACCTGATCTTTCATAAGAAGGAGAACATCATGAAGTCCAATACGGTAATCGGTACCCTAGGTCCGGTGGAGATGGAGCGGAAGGATCGCCCCAGGGACCCTCTCTCGAAACCACCAGGACCCCGTGAAGAAGACCCGGGACCCAAGCGGCCTGAGACCGGCTCACCCTCCCGTGATAAGTTGTTAAAACGTATGCGGCGAGTCGATCCGAAACAGGCAGAACGGTATCGTCAGCGGACAGGAGAATAGAGTCTGATGAATTTGCAGGGCGATTTTCTTCAAGTTCTTCAAGATCATGGGTATGTGCTTGACTGGTTGTCCGGTCAAGGAGCGACGCCATTTTCTGCGGGCGAGCCTCAGATTACCCATGGAACAACCGTGTTTGCCATGAAATACCGGGACGGTGTGTTGGTGGCTGGTGATCGCCGTGCAACCGCCGGAAATATGGTGATGTACGACCGGACCGATAAGGTATTGGAGCTGGACCGCTATTCGGTCATGGCCATTGCCGGGGTGCCAGCCACCGCTTTTGAGATGGCCCGGGTCTTGGAACATTCCTTTAAATACTATCGAAGGAGTCAATTGCAAGACTTAAGTTTCGACGGAAAATTGCGGGCATTGTCGACGTTGTTGAAGGGAAATGCGCCAGCTGCTATCGCAGGAACCGGGACGGTTGCACCAATTTTTGCCGGATATGATGTTCAGGATGATTGTGGAAAAATTTTCTTTTATGACATCTTAGGTGCTGAATTTGAGGGAGTGGAGTATGCCGTTTCTGGGTCAGGGTCTTCTACGATTCGAGGTATCTTGTTTTATATGAATCGCTGGGGGCGAGCTCCGGTTGCACAACTGGATGAAGAGGAAGCCTTGACCTTAGTTCTTCGGCTGATGACCAGTGCGGCTGAATTCGATTCGGCTACCGGTGGGGTGAATACTCAAGCCCATTTATATCCGATTGTCAAACGAATTTCTGCCGAAGGTGTCACGAGTGTTTCGATGGATCGATTGCAACGAGTGTTCTCTGAAAAGGTGTTGAGCGATGTATGAAGAACCGTATCGGTGGATAGAAGCGGTCGCCAATCGACGGACATATCTGGATGATCAGTTTGCTCAAGGGAATCCGCTCATTGGGCTGTCGTTTCAGGACGGCATCCTCTTATTGACGAGTCACCGGGGGACGCCAAAACTGTACGAAATCTATGATCGTATCGCCCTGGGGGGGATGGGGCATCCCGCAGACCTGGAAAAACTTCGGTTCTCATTGTTAGATATGGCACACGTGGAGGGGTTTCAACGTTCCCCGGCAGATGTCACCGCTTCTCGTCTGATGAAAAATGGTCTGTCCCCGACGATAAAACAGGCGTTTGAAGAAATCTTCAAGGCACCCTATATCGCAAAAATTCTGTTGGCGGAAGTCGGAAGCAACCAGGATCGGGATCATCTGTTTTCGATCAATTATGACGGCATGTTTGAGGAGCAGCGAGGTTTGGCCGTGTTGTCCGCTCGAGGGGACATTCGAGACAAGCTTCTTCCCGAATGGAAAGAACATGAGCCGATTATGTCTTTAGAGTCAGCGGTGCGGGTCGGAGTGCGGCTTTGGGGGCTGTGTCATCTGATGCAGTCAGCTGATTTTTCCGACTTGGAAGAGGATTCAACGGATGCACCGGCCAAGCCTTCTGTTCCGGATGAAAATACTCTGATGACTCGCATTCAGGAAACCCTCGGCATGGAAACCCTGGAATGTGTGTTGTTGTCTCGCGAACAGGTTCATCGCGAGGCCTATCGATCATTACCCTCGGAAGAAATCTACGCCTTATTGCCCCAAGAATTTCAGTCCACGTCTTAGTAGCCTGGTCGAAACTCAACGATGAAAAACAGGATCTTTGGCTTAGAAACCGAGTATGGACTTTTGGTGAATACGGATACCCCCGATACGCCCTCTCCCTGGATCGCCCACAAAATCATCGATCATCTGTTTCAGACAAAAAAGCATGGAGTCATCGACCGCCATTACCGTGGGTATGACGAACCTCCCGGGAATGGAGGATTTTTGTTGAATGCCGGCCGCATGTATGTGGATATGGGGCATTTGGAATATGCCTCACCGGAATGTCATTCTCTGTGGGATCTGGTTGCGGTTGACCGAGCGGGAGACGCAATCCTCCAAGACTGTTTGGAAGAGCTGGGACTTTCCGAGCAAGTCTCGATCATCAAAAATAATATGGATCATGAAACCGATGCTACGTTCGGGTGTCATGAAAATTATTTGGTCACTAGAGAGTTCCCATTTTCCTATCGCGGGCTTGGATTGCTGATCCCGTTTCTCGTCACACGCCAGGTATTCACCGGGGCTGGTCGGATTGGGGTGGCAAGGTCGTATGATGACTGGGTAGGGTTGGAGGAGATTGAAGGGAGAAGTCAGAGTGCTCAGGCCCACCGACAAGAGCCTCCCCTGACTTACCAAATTTCACAGCGTCCGGACTATATCGTGAACGATTTTTTTGAATGGGTGCAGCACAATCGGGCCATCGTGAACACGCGTGATGAACCCCTCGCCGATCCTGAGCGGTTTCGGCGGCTGCATTTATTGATGGGGGATTCCAATTTAGCTGAAGAAGCGACTGCGTTGAAAATGGGAACCACCGGCTTGGTCCTCCAGCTGATCGAAGATGGACAGGCTCCGACTCAATTAGGGTTCGATGATCCTGTTCAAACCCTGCGAGCCATCTCGCGCGATCCCACTCGGGAATGGATGGTCACGCTTTCGACAGGGGCCACCATGTCCGCCTTGGATATCCAAGAACAATTTTGGGAAGCGGCCAATAAGCGGTATAGAGGACAGGATGAGGAAACCGATTGGGTGCTTACTCATTGGGAATCTGTCGTGCAGGATTTGCGGAAGGGCTATTCCGCGGTCGTGGGGCGAGTGGATTGGGCCTCGAAGCTCTGGTTATTGGAACAGTTTCGCGAAGCCGAGGATCTGGAATGGGATGATCCTTGGTTAAAGAGCTTGGATTTGGAATACCACAATGTGAACACCAAGGTCGGTCTATACCATGGGTTGGTTGAGGAAGGACATGTCACACGGCTGATGACGGATGATGCGGTATCGCTTTCCAAGCATCGTCCTCCACGGAATACCCGTGCCTTCGGTCGGGCCGAGGTCATACACCATCTCATCGATTCATCCGGAGGATTGGTCAATTCCCTGAATTTGGAGGGAGATAGTCCTCGGAATCCTCCCTATGTGATCAATTGGTCTGTCTTGCAAGTCCGCGGAAACCCTGTGTTGATCATGGCTGACCCCTTCCGAACTTATGTGGATGATGCCAAGACCTATTGTGCCCAGGCTCCCGTGTCACACCCCTCCTCTCCTGAATGATCACCCTCTGATTTCGGGTGGAGGGGACATTTGCTGGATTTCCTGATGCCTGGGCATCTCCCACATTCATCGACTGGCACACCAGTGGGTAAAATTTTTGTGACAAATATGACCGAATTGGGGTTTTAGCTTCAGAATTTTTGAAAATTCCCGATGTATGTAGGTAATCTCTCGTACAGCGATTAAGGGAGCGTTTCTGACTTTGGGTCCCGTAAACATGTCAAATCGCACTCGCACCAATCATCAATTCCAGGAACAGTTACTGGACATCATGGCCCAGAAAAATCACTGGGCCTGGGAGCATTTTACCGGACCTCACATCACTCGAACGAAACTCAAAACGCATTACCAACAGGAATATGGCGTGTATGTCCGAGATTTCCCCGTGTTTCTTTCGAGGATTCATGGAAAAAATCCGCCATTAGCCGTTCGGAAAATGTTAGCGGAAAACATCTTTGAGGAAGATACAGGTGCTCTCTCACTGGGGAAATCACATCCTGAATTATTTCTTCGAATGATGAAGGGGCTAGGTTTTCGTGAAAAAGATTTTGCACGGTCTCGCTTGCTCCCCGAAAGTGTGAAATATCGGTCATGGTTGGATCGCATGTCGAATGCGAAAGATTGGGTGAGCGGGGCTGCGGTCTTTACGATTTTTGTCGAAGGAAGCATTCATGACAGACAGGAATTGCAAGGGAAGAATGGTGCCAAGAGTTCCCAGCAAATTTCACGAAAAATTACGAATCACCCCTTGGTCCGGTATCACCAGGTTCCTCGGCCCGCCATGGATCTGATTCGAGCCCACCAAATGGTCGAAGCTGGACACCGGCATGATGCCTATTCCATGGTGAAACAATTCGTGCAGGGAAAGGATCATGAACAACAGATCTTGAAGACGCTCCACAAAACCCTGAAATTGTGGCTTCACTACCGGGACGGGGTTGCACGGGCTTGTGGTCTTAAGAAGCCTCGAACATAAACTTTTCTCCTCTAAGGGCGCTCTGCCCATTACTGAAAACTAGCCCCAAAGCGCAGAAATGTGGTAGGTCATTCCTATCATGGCAGCCGGCCCCATTCTTCTGGTTATCCCTCCTCTGACCCAATTAAATACTCCGTATCCTTCCACGGCATTTCTCACCGGTTTTCTTCGATCCAGGCACTATCGAGCCTTCCAGGTCGATGTGGGTATCCAAATGGTGCTGACCCTATTTTCCCGCCATGGCCTCACTCAGGTCTTTGAGGAATTACGTGGACGGCCCAAGGAGGATATGCCGGGGGAAGCTCGTCAAATGCTGAGTCTGGCGGATGCCTATGTATCCACGATTGAACCGGTCATCGAGTTTTTGCAAGGAAAAGATTCTTCTCTGGCCCCACGAATTTGCCAGGGGTCTTTTCTCCCCGAGGGTCCACGGTTTTCCGGCCGTCTGGAGAATGACCAGAGAGCAGAGGGAGTTTTTGAAAATCAGACAGACCATGCTCGGCATTTGGCCACCCTGTACCTTGAAGATTTATCCGATTTGGTTCAAGGCATGATTACCCCGTATTTTGCGCTCAGTCGCTATGCTGAAAGCGTCGTGACCCAGGGAGTATCGTATGACGGGATGGAAGAAGCCCTTGCTCAACCGCTCACCCTTCCGGACCAATGGATGCTCGAGGCTTTTTGGAGTGCCCTTGAGGCGTATCAGCCAGCAGTGGTGGGCTTTTCAGTCCCGTTTCCCGGAAATCTGTATGGGGCCTTGCGAATGGGCCATATGCTGAAACAACGGTATCCACACATCAAGGTGGTTCTGGGAGGAGGCTATGCCAATACCGAATTACGTCGTCTGCAAGAGCCTCGTCTGTTTGAGGTCGTGGATTTCGTCACGCTTGATGATGGAGAACGCCCGTTATTGTGTCTCTTAGAATATTTTCAAGGGCTGCGGTCGGAACGTGAGTTGTGTCGCACGTTTCTTCGGTCAGGGAATGGAGTCGTTTGGCGGGATGGGGCAGCTGAGGACGACATCAGCCAGGTTGATGCGGGTATTCCCACTTATGATGGGTTAGACCTGAATCACTATTTTTCAGTCTTGGACACTCTGAATCCTATGCATCGTCTCTGGTCGGACGGACATTGGAATAAACTTATGGTGGCTCATGGGTGTTATTGGAAACAATGTACGTTTTGCGATATTGGGTTGGATTATATACAACGGTACGAAGTGTCTCCCACAGGTCTATTAATCGAAAAAATAGAAGCCTTGATCCAAGAGACTGGGAAACGAGGCTTTCACTTTGTCGACGAAGCGGCGCCACCCGCCGGATTAAAGAATCTGGCCTTGGCCTTGTTGGAACATAAGCTGACGATTTCATGGTGGGGAAATGTTCGGTTTGAGTCAGCCTTCTCGTATGATGTGTGTCGGCTCTTATCTGCCTCGGGGTGTATCGCCTTGAGTGCGGGATTGGAAGCCGCCTGTGATCGCTTATTGCAGCTTGTGGATAAGGGAGTCACTGTAGATCAGACCGCGCGCATGGCACATGCGTGCCAACAGGCCGGTATATTGGTTCATGCCTATTTGATGTATGGCCTCCCGAGTGAAACCCATCGAGAAACGATGGAGGGCTTGGAGCGGGTTCGTCAATTATTCGACCATGGACTCATTCAATCGGCATTTTGGCATCGATTCACCGCCACCGCACATAGTCCGATCGGTTTGAATCCTGAACAATACGGTATTCAAGTAGTCGGTCCTTCATTTGAGGGGTTTGCCGAGAATGATCTGGAATATGTGGAGCCTACCTCCCCTGGATGGGACATGATTGGCGAGGGTTTGCGTGCGGCTCTGTGGCATTATAAGGAAGGACGAGAATTGCATCGGGACGTTCGTGAATGGTTCCCAGTGCCTATGCCAAAACCCAAGGTCCCTAAGCGGTGGGTCCGGAATGTATTACAGGAAGAGTTGCCGAAGGACCCTTCCCGGGTGGAAAGAAAATTCGTCTGGATCGGGGGCCACCCCGATGTGGAGCCCGGAAAAGGAGACCTCTGTCGAATCGTGTTATCCAATCGAGTGCAGGATGAGGACATGCAGATGAAACGGGGACGAACGGAATGGTTCCTCAATCTCCTTCAGCGCGCCACTCCAACTCATTCCACTTCCGGTCATCGATATCCGGTGTTTAAAGAAGTGCGGGCCGGCTACCCGTTTGGCGGCCCCAAAGGGTTCGATCAATGGTGGAAGTCCCCTTCGGCGATCAAGGCCAAAGAGATCGGCCTGTTATTAATTTAATTTGGAAAACTTTTATTCGGGAGGTGTTATGACGACGGAACAGTATCCTCGCAGTCCAAAAGAGCAAGTTGGAGGGATGTGCCATTTGGGGCGATTAATCGATAAAGTTCGTATGCGTCATGCGGGACGTATTCAAGATTATAATTATTTGACGGTGGGGTTCGATAAATATTTATTGGATAAGCTTGAAATTCAAGGGGCCGACTTTGAACAACGGGTCCTCCAAGGTGGAACAGAAGAAGAAATCTGTCAATGGATAGAAGCTCAAGGAAAACCGTTTACTGAGGAGGAAAAGGCCCAATGGAATGACATGGTTCTCCATGGTGGCCCGAAGAACGAAGGAGCCCAACAGCGGTTTAACGCCAAATTGGACGAGGTGGCCAAAAAACGGGGAGTGTCCGTGGATCAACTTCCTAAGATTACCACGTGGGTGGATTGCATCGAGTTGGATGAAGAGCGGCTATAGGTGGGTTTTTAAGATTGGTTGCTGACTCGGGTTTTCTGACCGTATGCGGCTTCCCGTATATCCGGAGAAAGAATTTGGTGTGAGTCAGCCAGGGCCAGGGCATCGAATAATCGTCGGGTTCGATTGATGATTCCGTTATCCTTCGTGAGGGCATGGGCTTTTTGATAGGTTTCGATCGCCAGGCGGAGACCATCCGGCTTGGTCTGGCACATGGCCAGGCCGCAGTGGATGAGGGCTTTTCCAAAGAGAGCCCCGATGTCTTGAGGGTAGTGATCGACACGAGTTTGAAGTAGGGCCAGGGCTTGTTCAAATTTTTCTCGGGCTGTTTGTTCATTTCCTAAGCGTAAAGCGGTGATACCAAAGAGGGTAGGGAACAGATATTCCTCAGATGAATGATTCCGCTGGGATAATTGTGTCAACGTTCTCATGGCTCCGGACAATTGATCGGAGAGCAAGAGGGTTTGGGCCAGTTTCGTCCTGGCAATTCGCTGAATTTCCGCATTGCCGATTTGCTCCGCCAGGGTGAGCGCATCATGAAAGTGCACCATGGCCTGCTCCCAATGACTTTGATCCGTTTCTAGGTCGCCGAGTATGCAAAGAGCTGCACCCTGCATAAAAGGATTGGCCACGTTCTTGGCCAATGCCAAACCTTGTTGGGAATAGTCCGAGGCTCGAGGAAGATTTCCAAGGTTTCCATACGATTCCCCCATACAGATCAACGTCATGGCCTGATTGTTGGAATTATTCGTTTCCACATAAATTTGTCGAGCCTGGTCAAGGACTTCCAGGGCAAGTGTGGACTGTCCAAAGCTATTGAAGGTTGCCCCTAAATTCATCAAGATCGTAGCTTCCGAGTCTCGCTGTCCCCGTTGTCGGAAAATGGATAGGGCCTGTTCGTAGTGGCGAATGGCTTCGTTGACTTCACCTTTCCCCCTATAACAAAGCCCCAAATTACCTAATACCGTACTTTCAGCGGCCGTATCTTGTTGCTCGCGAGCGAGGGCTAAGGCATTTTGGTAAAACTGGAGAGCTTGGTCAAGATCGCCCATACGATAATAGGCCGTTCCCAAATTCCCCAAATTTTGCTGCTGGGCGGTTGGAGACTCCAAATGTCCGAGGAGTTGTCTGTGCAAGTCGGCCATGAGTTGGTAGTAGCCCCACCGGAGTAAATAATCAAAATCGAACGTTACCAGTAGCGTGAGTGCGGTCTCATAGTATCCTGCTGCCAGACGTAATTCGAATTCCGCCAATTGCGGAGCTAAATCGTCCAGTGAATTCCAGGACTCCTGTGGCAAGCGAATTTCTTTAAAATAATCGGCAGCCCGATGTCGAAGCGATCGTTGTGTGAATGGAGGGGGTCCCTCGGGGGGACCCGAATGTTCATCAGGAGCAATTTGGGAGAGGGCATAGGATCGATCGATCGGATGCAATTGATATCGTTTGGCTTCTTTTTGCACGAGGTGAAGATTGTACAAGCGTTTCAGGATAGAGGAGCTGTCGATGCTGGACACGTAAGGTTGAAGCAGATAGTCGACGGCTGATGAGGTGACGGGTCTGTCATAAATAGCCAACGCATAGAGCACCTGCTGGGCCAAGCGGTCTAGGCGGAAAAAAGCTTCACCAATTAGGACTTTGAGGACATGTTCGGGAAGCAGATTGGTCGTGTCATTTAGCATCTCTTCTAGCGTGGTATCCCGATCGGCCGAGAGGATCGCATAGAGCGCTTCAAGGGCACGTGGATTTCCTTGCGTGCGCTCCTTGGCAATCTTTAAGAGCCGATCTGAAGCTGATTGAAGACCGAGGCTCCCGTCCGCATCCATATGACGCAATATATTCTCAGCGAACGGAGACTCGAGTCCTTCTTGAAGGCGGATGGACATCTGCCGAGCAGGTTGGACCAGAGGCAAATCTTTCGGGGCAACTCGTGTGGTCAGGAGGATTTTGAGATGGGGGGAACCCTGGTCCAGCAGGCAACGCAGGGCCGTATCAAGGTCGGGGTCAAGGAAATTTCGGGTTTCGGGGTCAATGACATTTTCCACGTTATCGAGCAACACCAATGTGATATCTGATTGAAAGGCCTCGATCAACGCTTCCATCTTTTCATACGTCCGGGTATCCGATTGGAGGAAGAGACTCTCCAAACATTGGGCGTTTTCATCCGAAACCAAACGGCAGAGATCTTCAAAGAGATTGATCCAAGTCATTCTTCGGGTACCGGCGGTACTTATATAGATGATTCCCTTCGTGCTAAAGGGTTCGATATCCTTGGGCCATTTCCCCTGTTCAACTTCTTTGAGAATCCGGCAAATTAAAGATGTTTTTCCGATGCCTTCCCGCCCGACGACCGTGAGGAGACTTTTCCCGGGATCGTGTAAAAATTCCCAGATGAGTCTCGTTTCTTCATCACGATTTTGAAAATACTTTGGAGGGACAATGGGCGCGGTATTAATGCATTGAATTTCCCCGAGGCCGGTGAAAGGGGAGAGGGGTTTACGATCCAGGGTGAGGCCTTCTTTGATGCGAACGGTGGCCTCCTGAACGAGGGCCTCCGGGTGCTGGATGATGGCTTGTTGGTGGGCAATATCTTCTTGAAGCTCATCAATTTCCTGTTGGATGTGGGTTTCTGTAGTCGGTGAGGCCCGGCGAAGGTCACGATGGGCATCGGAAAGTCGATCTTGGAGGACTTGAAGTCTTCCCTCCGGGGATCCTAACCAATGCAGATGTGTGTGAAGTTGTTGAAGGGCTTCTGAAAAATCCCCGGTAAAATTTATGTATTGGCGGCTTCCGAGGCGAAAAGGCATTTCTACGTCATGGTGCAATTTAAGAGGGACGATGGGTTTTTTGTATTTTAAGGCTCGTGACCATTCCTGTTTGCAGACTGATTGGGATTCGGTGCTATCAGGAGTCATGACAAAGATGAGACTTTCACATTCCCGGATGGCCTGGACGAGTTGGTCGTCCCAATCTTTCGAAGGTTTCATGTCATGCTTATCCATCCAGACGGAGATCGAGGGAGAACTTTTTTCCAGGGCTTCATGAAGCTTGAAGGCAAAGTCTTTCGCGTCAAAGGAAGAATAACTAATGAAATGGTGTTTCATCATAGAGGGGACGACGTAGTGTTGTTGATGGTTCTCCTTAACAGTGTAAAGGACGGAAGTGCTTGGCGAATAAAGAGAAGGATAAAGCCGGGGAATGAATGGATGAATAATAGACCCGTTCCATAAAAACCGCAAGATTCAGCGAAGGTGAATTGGATGAGGTCCGAGTCAATTATTGAAGATGAGGGGGCATCTTCTCATCTACTTATCTCATCCACATGAGTAGGTGGATAAAACCTTTTCTGAAAGGAGATAGGAACGCCGGTTGAGATTGGTCGTGTGTCGTTCCGTTTATCTGCCTCCGAATTCAAACACTTTGATCTGTGGCTTTTCTTCACGGGTTGTATAGTCAAAATCCGTAGGGTTGCCGGGACGATATTTGGGAAAGAGTTCAATGGTTCGTTTTGATGAGGAGGATTTTTGAGGTGGAGCGGGGGTTCGCCAGTGGAGGGAGGGGGGAGGGGCGGCCCGCCAGGTTTGTTCTGGGTTTTGAGGCTCTCTCCATTTGGTAGATTCGATAAGACTGTCTGAGAGTGGAGTCCGGTAGGCTCCGGCATCTGGGAGACTCCCTTGCTGCGTCGGTTCGGAAAGTCCAGCCGCTAGCAGGAAAGGCAAGGTGAAAAACAGGGGACTCCATCGGAACACCGTATGAACATCAAAGGAATGGGGTACGGCCAGGTTCATGGAGCGTCCCTCATGTCTTTTCGCCATTCGATCGATTCAAACCAATATTCGTGGGCGGTATCGAGCCAAGCATCTGCTTCATGTGCGGTGATCCAGGCATTCAAAAAGTTAATGAAGTCTGGGTCGCCTTTATTGACCGCAAAGCCAGCCTTTGTGCTCAGAAGGGGTTGGGAAAGGGGTTCATCGACGAGCTTGGGATGATCCAATACGGTAAAGGTCGTGAGGGGTTCCAACTCAATGTAGCCATGAACTTTTCCGGTGGTGACTGCGTCGATGACTTCTTGACTGGAGGTGTAGGAAGTAATTTTTGCGCGTGGGAAAACACGTTGGGCCAAATCATGGGAGACGGTGTCCGTGACGGCAGCAATGATCACGTCAGGGTTATTAATATCTTTGGGACTCGTAAAATGCTTCGTCAGGGCAATGTTCGTTACCAATCCAATCCCCGAAGAGGCATAGGGTTGGCTGAAATTCACTTTGAGTGCTCGCTGTGGGGTGATGACCATGCCTGCCACGATGATATCGATCTTTCGTGCTAAGAGAGCGGGAATGATATCTTTCCATTCCAAAACTTGAAAGGAGGGTTTTACCCCCAAATCCTTCGCCAATTGATTTGCCACGTCGATCTCAAATCCCTGTAGGGTCCCTTTCGGGTCTTTCATCGTCCATGGGGTAAATAGAGATACGCCGACTCGTAGGGTCCCTGTTTTAAGCACATGAGCGAGTGTGCCTGGACCGGAGGATGGGGGATTCGCCCCAAAGACGGAAGCGTTCCCACTGAAGGCCAAGACAAGGAACCATAAGAGGCAGAATGAGAGTTGACGACTGAACGGACGGTAGTTCTTCATACCTTCTCCAGAATAGGGTTAGCATTTAGCAGAGAATTGAATGTACCATACGAAGCGTGAAGGCTAAAAGTAGGATAAAACCGGATATGCGTGGATTTGCGATTCTGGCTATGTGATATGCCTGGGAAACAAAAACATATAGCGGTCCTGGGTACCGGATCCGATGTTGGGAAAAGTTTGATCGCAGCGGCGCTGTGCCGTCTCTTATTTCGTTCTGGGGTGCGAGTGGCGCCGTTTAAAGCCCAAAACATGTCGTTGAATTCGTTCGTGACACCGGATGGTAAGGAGATGGGTCGTGCCCAAGTCCTTCAGGCTCAGGCCTGTGGTCTCACGCCCCATGAGGACATGAATCCCATATTATTGAAACCCGAAGCCGATGCCCGCTCCCAAGTGATTGTGCAAGGCAAGGTGTGGGGGAGTCGCGGCGCCAACGAATATTTCCAGGGAACTCAGGATTTGTTTCAATATGTTCAGGATAGTTTTGAACGTTTGGCCAAACATTACGAGATGCTCGTGATTGAAGGAGCGGGGAGTGCGGCCGAGCTTAACCTTCGGGATCGTGATATCGTGAATTGGCGAGCTGTGGAAATGGCAGATGCCCAGGTCATTCTTGTGGCCGATATTGATCGGGGAGGGGTGTTTGCTCAGGTCATCGGCACCTTGGATCTCTTGCAGCTGAAAGAACGGGAACGTGTGGTCGGCATTGTGATCAATAAATTTCGCGGAGATGCAGCCTTATTTGCCGATGGGGTCGATCTGATCGAGGACCGAACGGGGGTGCCTGTCTTGGGGGTGGTGCCGTATCTTCGGAACTTGGAATTGGATCAGGAAGATAGTGTAGACCTTGATCGAACCCAGTCTGAGCCATTTTCTGTGGAAACGGTCAACGTGGGGGTCGTATTGCTTCCGCATATGAGCAACTTTACGGATTATAACGCGTTGGCTGCTGAATCGGACGTGGTCTTGAAATATGTGTCCAAGCCTCACGAGTTGCAAGGAGTCGATGTGGTGATCCTGCCGGGAAGCAAAACGACGATTGCCGATTTAGAGTATCTGCAGCACCAAGGGTTCGAACCTTTCCTTTATGACCTACAAATAGGTGGAGTGGAGGTGGTCGGGATTTGTGGCGGATTTCAAATGATGGGAACCGAAATTTCCGATCCTTCCCATGTAGAAACCGGGGGAAGTATCAAGGGGTTTGGATGGTTGGATATGACGACGGTCTTGGCAGAGACAAAACGAACCGTTCAGACGACAGCGGTTCCCACTTTTTTTAAAGACGAACGTCAATGTACGGTGAAGGGCTATGAAATTCACATGGGACAGACCGTTTTGGCGAATTCAACCGTACCGAGTTTCCGGTTTCTCGAAAATGGTCAAGAACGTCTGGAGGGAGGGATGAATGCCGATGGTCTTGTCTGGGGGTCCTATATTCACGGCCTGTTTGATCAGCCGGGCTTTCGCCGGGCCTGGTTGAATCGTGTTCGGGAACGAAAAGATTTGCCCCCTCTAGATTTCAAAATCTCGGAAGAGGTTTCGACTCGTCTGGACCATTCTCTCGACCGCTGGGCTGATCATGTCCGAGAGCACATGAATACAACGCTAATTTTGAAAGTATAATGACACATCCTTGCTTTGAATGAACTGTTTTTTCTTTAATCGGAATAGTCCTTGGGTTTCCCTACCTTGACAAATGGAGGCGGTCCTTCCTATTGTCACTCACACATAGAAGCGGAGCACATGAAGGGAAGCGGGTGTGATTCCCGCGCGGTCCCGCCGCTGTAACTGGGGACGAACCCCGCAACGCCACTGTTTTTTCCACGCATGGACGAAATGGGAAGGCGCGGAAAGTAGGTTACAACCCAGGAGCCAGAATACCTCATGTGGTCTATAACCTAAGGTTCCCTCGTGGGCTGGGGAATGGGTGAGGATGAAGAACTGGGTGCAATCCTCAAGGTTAAATCAGCCTTGGGGATTTTTTATTTTGACTGATTGTTGTGCGGGGGATGTCAGGCTTTTCGGCAAGGCCTCCTGTGGTATTTCTTTCTGGATTCCTCTTCTGCTGGGGAAGAAAAATCCGGCTCTCCATCGGACCCTTCGGGCCTCTATCTTTGCTATACTTTCATGTTTGTTCCTGAGTGGGCCCTTACCCACTCTCTCTGTCTATGCTGAGGATTCTGTCCCGATGAAACGTCGCCAACAGGGTATTTTGACGGGCATGCCGTTTATGGCCAATATTGCCCCGCGCACGTTTGTTGATGACCTCGATCGGAAACTCTATCTCGCTAAGCCACCAAAACGGATCGTGTCCTTAGCTCCAAGTATTACCGAAATTCTGTTTGCTATTGGATTGGATGAAGAGATCGTTGGCGTCACCGACTTTTGTAATTATCCACCACAAGCCTTAACAAAGCCCAAGGTGGCCTATTCACAGCCAAACTTGGAGGTTCTGATTGGTTTGGAACCTCAGTTGGTCCTGGCGCCACCCTCCTTCCTTCGTGCCGATATTCTGGCAAAATTGGATCAGCTCAAAATTCCGACCTTTGTATTGGAGTCGCAGACCGTAGAAGGGATTTTTACCCATATCCAACTGTTGGGTCGTATGGTGGGCCGTCCCAAGGAGGCGAATGAGCAGGCGGCCCTGCTACGAAAACAGGTAGCCGACCTGACCAAAAAGCTCGAAGGTCATCCACGCCCCACCATGTTGTATGTCCTAAATTCCGAACCCTTGATTACGGTGGGTCCTGGAAGCTTTATTCATCATGTGATTGAACTCGCCGGAGGGCGGAACGCCGCCGAGCGGGCCAGTGCCCCCTATCCTCGTCTGACGATGGAAGAAGTGTTAATGCAGAATCCTGAGATCTTGGTCTTTCCGATAGGGGAATATGAAGGTATTCCACAATCCGAGCAAGATCAGTGGAAACGCTGGGAGACCCTGCGTGCGGTGCAGGACGGCAAGTTATTTCAAATCCGGAGCGATCTCATGAACCGGCCGGGCCCAAGAATTTTAGATGGCTTAAAACAATTGGCTAAGATTCTTCATCCTGATGTGTCGTTCGATGCGGATCTGCCAAACACGGAGTCTTGAGTCATACGAAAGAAACATTTCTTTATTGACTCAACCAGAATTTTGACCCATGAAGCCCAACCTTAATGCCCCCTCGCTTCCGTCTTCTCCAGGAGCCCTTTCACTCGATTCACGAGTTTCTTCTCCGACTGTGCCGTCCCCTGATATCCGTTCCTTTCGGCGAACCCTTTCTATCACGCACTGGTGGTTATGGGTGAGCTTGGCCTGTACATTGGCATTTTTCGGATTTGTGATCTGTTTGGGTTTTGGGACTCAGGCCATTTCCTATTCCCAGATGCTTTCGATGATCATGAAGACGATTGTTGGGTCTTCTGTTGAGGCAGCTGCGACCGACCCGGCATCAGTCATTCTGATGCAGGTCAGGATGCCACGCGTCATACTGGCCTTTTTTGTCGGAGGCAGTTTGGCGATGGTGGGTGTGGCCTTGCAGGCCTTGTTACGTAATCCTTTAGCCGATCCGTTCGTCATCGGGATTTCCAGCGGTGCGGCTCTTGGCGCGGCTTTGGCTATTTTATTTGGAGTTGGTATTTCAATCTTGAGCCTCTCGGCCTTGCCTGTGTGTGCGTTCGCCGGAGCCTTGCTGTCCCTCGTGATCATGTATCGGATTTCTTCGGCTCAATATGGGTTTTCGGTCTATACCCTCTTATTGGCCGGTGTGGTGCTGAACGCGATTTTTTCTGCCTTTATCATGTTCCTGACCAGTATCGCGGAACCGAATCGTGCGTTTGGGATGTATGCCTGGTTGATGGGAACGCTCACGGGTCCTGATGCTCCGACCTTGGGGATTTTGGTGGTGTATTTAGTCGTGGGACTGGCCCTTCTCGGCTCGCAAGCCCAATCACTCAATGTCTTGACTCTCGGGGAAGAAACGGCCAAATCGTTGGGAGTCGAGGTTGAACGGGTCAAGAAACTGGTGTTTTTGGCTGCCGCGTTGTTGACTGGGGCGGTGGTGAGTTTTAGCGGCATCATCGGGTTTGTGGGATTGATCGTTCCTCACGCGGTGCGACTGGTGGTGAGCGCTGATCATCGACTGTTGCTTCCGGTGGCCGGATTTGTGGGCGGCACCTTTTTAATGATCGCTGACACGGTCGCACGGACGGTCTTAAGTCCTAGCGAATTTCCGGTGGGGGTGATCACGGCCCTAGTCGGTGGCCCGGTCTTTTTATGGTTGTTAACGAATCGACAAACCCATTTGGGGATGAAATAGTCTCATCATGGCTTCTGATATGAACGCTTCTCCTGCTTATTCGGTACAGGGGTTGACCTTTTCTTATGCCAGGAAAGGGTTCGCCGGATCGGAAGCGGTTCTCAAGAACCTGTCATGCATAATCCCAAGAAGAAAGGTGTTAGGAGTTCTCGGTCCCAATGGATCGGGGAAGAGTACCCTATTAAAGTTGCTGGCACGTGTTCTTCAGCCGCACCAAGGGACGATTTCTCTTTTTGATGAGTCTCTGTCCGGTTTGCCACAGGTTGAAATCGCCCAGCATGTGGCCTTGGTGCCACAAGAAACCGTACAGGTTTTTCCTTTTACGATCGGGGAAATGGTGTTAATGGGCCGGTATCCTCATCATCGTGGATGGGGCGGGTGGCATTGGGAGGATTCTCAAGATTGGAAGGTGGCTCAACAAGCCATGGAGGAATTGGATGTGGCTCATCTCGGACATCGTCTGGTGACCGAAGTGTCGGGTGGCGAGCGTCAACGAGCTGTCATCGCACGGGCCCTGGTGCAGGAACCTTCTATTCTTTTGTTGGATGAGCCGACGGCGTTTTTGGATCTTCACCATCAGTTGGATATTGCCAGAATTATTCAGCGGCTCAATCGAGAACGAGCCCTGACCGTCATATTGGTGTCACATGATCTGAATTTAGCGAGTCAATATTGCGATCAGGTGATGTTATTAGATAAGGGGGAAATCGCCGCCATGGGGACACCTGTCGACGTCATTTATCCGGAGATCCTTGAACGGGTGTACGGATGTTCGGTGCTCGTGGATCAACATCCTCAATCCGGATTGCCACGTGTGTCCTTGCCGATGTAGGTTTCGATTCGTGTTTAATGTTCATGGTTTATTCACTTCTCACAAAGGAGGAGGGTTCTAAAGCGGAATTCGAACGGTTGTGACGGGGAAGCTGGTGCAAAACCAGCACGGTGCCGCCACTGTGAGCGGGAAGTGATTCTGCATCATGCCACTGTCCTCGGTGTATCTCAGAAAGAGTAAGGAAGACCTACTTTTTCGGATGCCGGATGGGAAGGCGCAGAGGAGCCATGATCCGCAAGTCAGGAGACCCAACATCCGTTTCTGCCATTTAACCCCTTCGAGCTAAAGGGAGATGGATGATGTCCACTCAAAATTTTCGTCGTGATGTGTTTGCCGTTTGTTATTGGGTTGTTCCTGTTTTCTTCCTTCTTGGTATTTCTTTCGAACATGTCTTCGCTGCTGGTGATCCGCCCCCCAATGCCGTTGAGACTCTGGACCCTATGGTCGTGACTGCTACCAAAACCCCCGTTCCCATTAGCCAGGTCACGAGTGCCGTTGAAGTCGTGACGGAAGACGACTTCACGCGTCGGCGTGATCGGACCGTCGTGGATGCTTTACGGTTGAGTCCGGGGATGTCTACATTATCGAATGGTGGTCCCGGAACCACGAATACCGTCCGGCTTCGTGGCGGAGGGGCCGACCAGACCCTCGTCCTCATCGATGGGGCCATCGTGAATAGTGCCACCTTGGGGCAGTTTAACTTTGGCACCCTTACGACGGATAATATCGAATCCATCACTGTCCTTCGGGGAGCTCAGAGTATGTTATGGGGATCGGATGCGATAGGCGGGGTGGTGGACATCCGAACGAAACGAGGGGAGGGAACTCCCAAAGCCAGTATTTTTGCCGAGTACGGTTCCTTTGTTTCCATTCGAGAGGGAGGAAACTTTTCCGGAAAGGTGGGGCCAGTGGATTTTTCTGCAGCCCTGTCCCGCTGGGATGCGGCAAGTTTTTCCGCCATCAATTATAAGCGGGGGGCGAGTGAGCGGGATGCGCTTCGCAATTGGCAAGCTTCTTCTTTGATTGGGGTGGCTGGTCCGTGGGACGGACGATTGGAATTAGCTTTTCGATGGATTAATAGCGATATCGATCTCGATAATCCCTTGACGTTTGGGGGTCCCTTTGACGTATTTAAAGCCAAGTCCAGTACCAATCAGTACATCTATAGCGGAACCTATCATCAGCCCATGACCGACTGGTGGGATCAGAAGTTGACGTTGGCTCAGGCCAGGGAAACGATCGATACGCAGGCTGGAACGAATCAAAAAAGTATTACGACCGGAATAGAAAGTGTCCCAAATTTTGGGAATTCCAATATCAAAACCCGGAGTAATCGGATCGAATGGCAGAGTGATTTTCGGTACGGAGAGCTGGCGATCTTGACCGTGGGCTATCAGTTTCGGGAACAGATTGGGGAGAATAAGGGAACGTTATCCGAACGTATTCTGTCAAGTCATGCCGGGTTTGCTCAGCTCCAATTCAATATTCTTGATCGGTTGTTTGCCACGGCCGGGTTTCGTCAGGATTCCCATAATTCGTTCGGCGATGCGACCACGTGGCGTGTGACTGGAGGATACCTTTTGAAAGAAACCGGAACGAAAGTCCGGTCCAGTTATGCTACGGGGTTTCGAGCTCCGGATATTAATGAACTCTATTTTCCCGACTTTGGTAATTCAAATTTGAAGGCTGAGAAAAGCCAAAGTTTTGATGTGGGTGTCGACCAACAGTTTTTTGGCAACCGGGTCTCATTGAGTGTAGGATATTTTTGGAACCGGTTTCGGCAATTGATTCAAACGACGTTTGACCCCGTTGGGTGTGCTCCGTTTTCGGCTTTCGGCTTTTGTGCACAAAATGTGGGTTTGGCGAAGAGTCAGGGTTGGGAAGTGTCCAGCCAAATGGTGTTAGTCGAAGAATTGCCCTACATGAATTTGCTTGAAATTAGCAGTCAATATACCTACACCATTACTCGGGATCTGAATACCGGTGCACGTTTGCCGAGATGGCCTGTTCATCAAGCCAGTATTGATCTGACCTATAGCCCGATTGCTCCTCTGAGTTTCACGACGACCTTCCGGTATGTCGGCTCGCGATTTAACACGACCGGAGAGCAACAATATATGCCCGATTTTCATGTCATTAACTTTGCGGCCTCATATGATTTTTGTGACAATCTCCAGGGGTATATTCGGGTCGACAATGTCCTGGATCGTAATTATGAGGAAGTCCAATTTTTTGGAACGGCCATCAGGTCAGTATTCGGAGGCATTCGAATGAAGTTCGATATTCCCGTCGGTGAATCGTCAACATGAAGTTCCCTCGTTTAGTCATCGGTGGAACCCATAGTGGTGTGGGCAAGACCACGGTCACCTTGGCGCTTCTCGCCGGATTTCGTCAATTGGGACGTCGGGTGCAACCATTCAAAATCGGACCGGACTTTATCGATCCTGGACATCATCAGATGGCTTCGGGACGAGAGTCACGGAATCTGGACGGGTGGATGCTCGGGTCATCAGTCAATCGGGTGATTTTCCAGGAGGCGGCCCAGGACGCGGACCTTTCCATCATCGAAGGCATGATGGGCCTGTTTGATGGCAGTTCTCCCACCAAAGAAATCGGGAGTACGGCCGAGATGGCCAAGCAACTGGATGCCGCAGTGTTGTTGGTCATCGATGGCAGTGCCATGGCTAGATCGGCCGCCGCCATGGTGTTTGGGTATACCTTTTTCGATCCTGAAGTGACCATTGCCGGAGTCGTATTTAATCGCATCATCAGCCAGAGTCACTATGAGCTGTTGAAGTCGGCAGTCGAAAGAAATGCCCATGTCCCCGTGGTCGGGTACCTGAGCCCGGATTCGGCCCTAACCATTCCTGATCGACACCTAGGGTTACGCACGGCTTTGGAAGGCGATGATGGGGATGTCTACGAGAAACTCGGGGAAGCGGCTCACGCGACTCTAGACCTGGAACAGATTGAGGCTTTAGCGTTCCCACGTCGAGATTGGGAAGAGTCGGTGTTGTCGATTCCGACCAAGTCTGAGACGGTTCAATCCCCACCGGTGAAAGTGGGAATCGGCTACGACCGAGCTTTTTGTTTTTACTATCCGGATAATTTTCGTTTACTTCAAGAGGCTGGGGGGGACTGTATCCGATTTTCTCCTCTTGATGATCGCACGTTGCCCGAGATCGATCTCCTGTACTTGGGAGGTGGGTATCCCGAAGTCTATGCATCATTATTAGCAGAAAACTCAGCCATGCAAGACAGTATTCGACAATTTGCCAGAAATGGTGGAGTGGTCTATGCCGAATGTGGGGGTCTCATGTATTTAAGCAAGACTCTTCGGGATTTTGATGGAACCGTTTATGCTATGGTGGGCATTTTTCCGGTCGGTGTGGCCATGAGCCGGAAACGGATGACGTTAGGGTACCGGGAACTCACCCTCAAACAGCCCGGAATACTTGGTGAGACCGGGATGCGAGTACGGGGTCATGAGTTTCATTATTCGCATCTCGAGACTGTTGGGGATGTTTCCTACCTTGGCCGCTTGAGGAATGCACAAGGGAAAGAATGCGGCATGGATGGAATGATCTCGAATAATGTGGTGGGCCTTTATACGCATTTACATTTTGCCAGTTATCCCGGTGTGCCGGCTTCATTGGTGGAGGCGGGAAGACGATGGCGGGATGAGGGAAAAACTTTCCATTGAGGAATTCTGATCATCAATCACGCATGAAACGTCTGAAGGCTTCGGTGGATCGACGGATTGAGGCCGCCCAGGATGAAAAAGGACTGTTGGTGATTCACACCGGGGCCGGCAAGGGGAAAACCACTGCGGCTTTGGGTATGGCCATGCGGGGTTTAGGCCATGGCATGAAGGTTGCCATCGTGCAATTTATCAAAGGGGCTATCGATACTGCCGAAGAACGTGTCCTGAAAAGATTTGGGGATCAGGTCGTGTTTTTGCGGATGGGGGAAGGGTATACCTGGGAAACCCAAGATCGTGAGCGAGATGTTCAAATGGCCCAGCAAGCCTGGGTGGAGGTAGAAAAATTTCTCAAGAACTCTGATTTTGGAATGGTCATCCTGGATGAACTCAATATAGCCGTTCACCATGAATATGTGTCCCCGGAGCAGGTTTTGAAAGCCGTAGGACAACGCCCGCCCATGCAACATGTGGTGATAACGGGGAGAGGTGCGAATCCACGACTCATTGAGGCGGCCGATTTAGTCTCCGAAATGAAAATGATTAAGCATCCTTTCCGAAAAGGTATTAAAGCTCAGGCCGGAATCGAATTTTAAGATGTCTCAACCTTCAGGACACGATGGAAGGTTTTCTTTTGACGAGCGTGAGGCGGTGTATCGCGCGATCTTTGCCAGGCGTGATGTCCGGAAAGATTTCTTGCCGGACCCTATCCCCGATGAAACCCTTCACCGGATGTTGCTAGCTGCCCACCATGCTGGTTCTGTGGGATACATGCAACCCTGGGATTTTCTGGTCATCCGGGAGTCGGCTTCTAAGAAGGCGGTGAAGCAACTTTTTCAAGAAGCCAATGAACAAGCTGCCTTGCAATATGAAGGTGAACAGGCCCATCTCTATCGAAGGCTGAAGTTAGAGGGGATACAAGAAGCTCCGGTGAATATTTGTGTGACCTGTACTCGAGAACGTGGCGGGCCATCTGTTTTGGGGCGAGCAACGGTTCCTGAGACCGACCTTTATAGCACCTGTTGTGCGATTCAAAATTTGTGGTTGGCTGCCAGAGCCGAAGGTATCGGGGTCGGATGGGTCAGTATCCTGGACTATGAGGCATTAAAAGAGGTGTTGGGGATTCCTTCGCATGTGTGGATCGTGGCCTATTTATGTGTGGGTTTTGTGAGCGGGTTTGCTGACCGACCTGATCTGGAAAGGGCCGGATGGCGTCAACGTGTGCCGGTAGATCAACTCATTCATTATGAAGCATGGGGGAATTGTTTGGATTCACCTTCTATGGGCTCTTCTTCCGAGCTGGGTGACGCTTCTTCTTCCTCCTTGAAGACCCCTGTGGATTGAGCATGTGACGACCCTGACCTCTCCCCTTCGTATTGCTACCCGGACCGATTGTCTGATTGTCCGTTTCCCAGGGATATTCGAATGTCTGAGTTGGGCTCCCTGGAATGGAGGGAAAGTTTCCGTGTCTGCTGTCGTGAATCGCCAGGTCGGTCGTCAGGGTTCTTGTTCGCTCGACACGATAGATAATGACTTTCGATGTTTGTGTAAAGAGATTTCCCTCCCACCTGAGGAAACCATCGGGTTGATGACTGCCGCCAACGTGGGGGCTTATCAGGATTGCTTTTTGATCGCATCTGATGCCTGGGTTCATGTCGTGGGGACCGTCGGCCTATCGAATACCCGTTCTGTCCTCGACGATGCCGATTGTGAATTGGGATCTCGTTGCGAGACTGCCGGAACCGTCAATTTGGTGGTCGCGACCAATGCTCTTCCTGGTTTGGGTGGGTGTTTCGAGGCGGCACACATTGCGTCTGCCGCGAAAACGGCGGCGTTCCGGGACATGGGAGTGAAGAGTCAGAAGTCGGATCGTCCTGCAGACGTGACTGGGACCGATTGTCTGGTGCTCGCCGCGAGCGGTGACGTTCAAGAAAATCATTGTGGCCTTCATACGGTTCTCGGGGAAATGATCGGTCGTGCTGTTCATAAAGTGGTGTCGGGAGGAATTGTAGAACTACGGAAAGCTTGAGCCTTGTGGGGTTCTTTTTCGTGACGGTACGATGACATCTTAGGGAAATCGCATCGGGGTTTACCAATAAACATTTTTTCTGGAGACGAGTCTCATGAGAATTTCCAAGGTCTATACTCGAACAGGGGATGCGGGAAAAACCCGGTTAGCCGGCGGTCAAGAAATTTGGAAGGATTCGATGCGAGTTGAAGCCTATGGTACGGTAGATGAACTGAATTCCGTCATCGGCCTGGTCCGTGTCGCCAACGAACAGGATCAACCGAACCCACAAGCTTCCGCAGAAATCGAATCGATCATGAAGTGGGTACAGAATAAATTATTCGATCTCGGTGGGATTCTTGCCACCGCTCCAGGGGAATCTTTCCCCAATATGCCATCGGTCTCTCCGGACGATGTGACCCATTTAGAGCAAAAGATTGATCTGTGCCAACAGGATCTTGCCCCCCTTAAAGAATTTATCCTGCCTGGCGGGGGAAAGGTATCAGCCTACCTTCATGTGGCTCGAACCGTGTGCCGACGGGCCGAGCGGCTGTGTGTCACCCTGTCAAAGGACGAAGAGATTCATGTCGAACTCATTCGGTTCCTCAACCGACTGAGCGATGCCTTATTCGTTTTTGCTCGTTGGGTTGCGAAGAAACAGGGTGAACCTGAATTTTTATGGGAACGACAGGTGTCTCCTTCGCCATGATAAGGAGGGATTTGACTTCCCTTCCCTCCTGATGGTGCCACTATGCCTTCTGCTTCTCCTCATTCCCCTATGAAAGCCCGTTCAAGGAAAGGTGTGAAATCAAAACCCGATCGGTTGGGATCATCACAGCGTGAGTCGACAATTATTTTTATTCTTGGGGGGGCTCGGTCAGGAAAGAGCACCTTTGCGTTAAAGAAGGGGCACACCAGATTGGCAAAAGCTTTTGTGGCTACTGGAGAACCGTTCGATGAAGAGATGAAGTTGCGTATTCGGAAGCATCAACGTTCGCGGGGAAAGAGTTGGGACACCTTCGAAGTCCCACTTGAGCTGACAAAGTGGTTCGAAAAAAAGAGTCACCGTTATGATTCGGTGGTGGTCGATTGTATGACGCTATGGCTCAATAATCTGCTTCGAGAGTCCTCCCGTTCTCCCAAAATCATCTCCCGGGTCAAGAAATTGTTAAAAACCATTCGGATCTGTTCCTGTCAAACGATCATCGTCAGTAATGAGTTGGGTTTGGGCCTCGTCCCCGGGGACCCGGTGAGCCGGACCTTTCGGGATTTGGCCGGACGTCTCAATCAATTGGTGGCGGCCGAAGCGGACGAAGTCTATTTTCTCGTCAGTGGAATTCCTGTACGAGTGAAGTGATCATGCCTCCATTGACTCCCCTTATTCTCGACACTATTCAATCCATTCAACCGATTCCTCCCGAACGATACCGTCTTGGACGAGAGGCATGGGACCGGTTGACTAAGCCCAAAGGTAGTCTCGGACGATTGGAAACGCTGGGTACCCGATTCGTGGCTATTACGGGAACGATCCCCAAGGAGTTTCCCGAATCGATGATATTCACGCTTGCTGCCGACCATGGAGTGACGGAGGAAGGCGTGAGCGCCTATCCGTCCTCGGTCACCGGTCAAATGGTCGCGAATTTTCTCAAAGGGGGAGCGGCCATCAATGTCATGGCCGGGCAGGTGGGAGCTCGCATTCGCGTGGTCGATATGGGGGTGGATGCGGATCTAGAGCATCACCCAGACCTATGGGTCCGTAAAGTCGGGCGTGGGACTAAGAACTTTTCTCGATGCCCTGCCATGACCCAGGAACAAGCCGTGAAATGTATTGAGGAAGGTATTCGGTTAGCACAGACGGCCTATGCCGAAGGGGTTCGAGTGATTGGAACCGGAGAAATGGGCATTGGGAATACCACGTCCAGCAGCGCCATTACGGCTGTGATGACTCAACAGCCGGTTCCGGATGTCACGGGATATGGGGCTGGGATTGATGAGGCGGGACTCAAGAATAAAATCCGGGTCATCGAACAAGCTCTACGATTGCATGAACCGATTCCCAGTGATCCTCTGGATGTTTTGTCTAAGGTCGGAGGGTTTGAAATCGGTGGCTTGGCGGGGTTGATCCTTGGGGGAGCGGCAGTTGGGGTTCCAGTTATTTTGGACGGATTTATCGCAGGAGCGGCAATGTTATTAGCCTTTGAGATGGCTCCGGATTGTGGTGCGTATGTGATTTCCTCTCATCAGTCGGCTGAACAAGGGCATGCCTTTGCTTTAAAGAAAGTTGGCCTTAAGCCCCTCTTTGATTTAGGTTTGCGCTTAGGAGAAGGAACGGGAGCCAGTCTGGCCATCGGTCTATTACGGTCCAGTTTGGCTTGTCTCACCAATATGGCGACGTTTGACAGTGCGGGGATCGATGAGCAGATTCAGAAGTCCGTGGCGCAGTCATGAAGCAGGTTTGGGACAGTCTCTCTGTTGCCTGTCAGTTTCTCACGATACTTCCTTTTCCATTCCCTGCCGGATCTTCGGTTCCTCCTAGAACGCTGGCTTCTTCTTTTGTATGGTTTCCGATCGTGGGTTTTATCCTGGGAACCGGTCTTCTGTTCTTGGATCGAGTCCTTGGGATGTTTTTGGATGTCTTTGTTCAGAATATGGTCTTGTTGGCTCTGTATGTTTGGGTAACCGGGGGACTTCATCAGGATGGGTTGGCAGATACGCTTGATGCTATCGCAGGAGGGAAAAATCCCGAACAGCGTTTACGGATTCTTCGGGATTCTCACGTTGGCGCCTTGGGTGTTACGGGTTTAATATTGTCATTGGGCTTACGGTTTGTGGGATTGGTCGCTCTTCCGAGTGGAGCAAGGGAGGCTGTCCTCATTGGGATGCCTGCCTTGGGACGTTGGAGTATGGTAGCGGGTGCCTGGAGAGTTACGGCAGCGCGTGAGGATGGATTGGGTGCTAATTTTTTGCGTGGTATGACCGATTCAATCTTTTGGTCCGCGTCTGGCATTTTGCTGGTAGGGTTTATTGTAGGTTTTGGGGGGATGGCTTTTGGCATTCTCATGGGTGGACTGGTGCTGGTGCGACTCATGGTATGGAAATTCACCAAGACCTTCGGAGGAATCACGGGGGATGTGTTGGGAATGATCAATGAATGTGTGGAAATCGTGTTTCTTGTCGCTGCCCCTCTCATCATGAAGGCTGCATGATGAAACATGATTCAAAGGTTCCGAGGAAATATCCCAAGCAATGCGAACGGTGTCATCAGTCTTTTAAATGCGGACTTTCTCGATGTTGGTGCGGGCAGGTTCCCGTGACGGACGAGCAGTACCAACGGATTGTTCAGCAATATCATGATTGTCTCTGCCCGCAGTGTTTGGCGGAATTAACCTCGAGTCCTTTGCCTTCTTCGATTTCCGAATTTCCTCAATAGGATACCTTTCCATGGCCCTCCTTGTGGGAATAAAAATTCTCAGTGTCTGCCTTTTGGATGTGCTGGCCGGAGATCCTCGTTGGCTGCCTCATCCCGTACGATTAATGGGCTATGGCATTAACCAATTTGAGCGAACTATTCTTCGCCTGGAGCTTTCACCCTTTTCCAAAAAAGGGGCAGGGACTGTGTTGGCTTTGGGCCTACCTCTGGTGTGCTTTTTTGTGGCTCAAGGTTGCCTCGATCTGGCTACCCACTTTCATCATTATTTGGGAGCCATCGTTTGGGTGGTGATTGGGTATACCACGTTGGCTGCCCGAGATCTCTATGATCATGCCATGCGAGTTTTTGTGGCTTTATGCGATAAAAGGATTGAGACAGCCAGGAGTGCGGTGAGTCATCTCGTTGGACGTGAGACAAAGCATCTGCAGGAGCCCGATATTGTCCGTGCCACGGTCGAGTCGGTTGCGGAGAATGCCTCAGATGGAGTCATCGCCCCGTTGTGTTTTCTTTTTCTTGGCGGTCCGCCTTTAGCGATGGCGTACAAGGCAATCAACACGCTTGATTCCATGGTTGGTTATCGGAATGAGCGATATCAGGAATTGGGATGGGCTTCCGCCCGATTGGATGATCTGGTGAATTGGGTGCCTGCCCGGATATCCGCCTTGGCCTTGTGTGGAGCTGCGAGTCTCATGCGGGGGCGAGGGATGGTTGCCTGGCGCATCGGTTGGCGGGATGGGCGGAATCATCCCAGTCCCAATAGTGGGTGGCCTGAGGCTGTGATGGCTGGGGCCCTGGGAGTTCAACTTGGGGGTAAAAATCGGTATGGGGCGGTGTCAGAAGAACGTCCACGAATGGGAGATCCGGTACAGCCTCTTCAGGGTGCCCATATTCCCCTGGCGTTGCAACTCATGGGAGTGGCTTCTTTATTGGTCATGGTTGTCGGTCTCATAGGAACCATGTGGGCCGGCATATGATGGTGCATGGAGGAGATATCTACGGCTTGGCTAAAGTCCTGAATCGCCCGGTTGAGTCTCTCCTGGATTTTAGTGCGAGCATCAATCCGCTTGGGCCTCCTGCCTCTGTCATCAGGGCCCTTTCGTTAGCGCTTCCTCGCTGTCAACATTATCCGGAGCCGTATTCGGAATCCTTAAGGGAACGAATAGCGAAACATCATGGTGTGGAATCTGAAACCATCGCTGTGGGGAATGGATCGGTAGAACTGATTCGAATTCTGCCTAGAGCCTTAGGTCTGGGTTCCGCTGTACTGGTCGGTCCTTTGTTCTCGGAATTTGAAGAGGCCTGTCGTTTACATAATATGAAATGGGAATACTTTCATGGGTTGTCTTCAAAGGCATATGTTCCTCCGGTAGGTAAGCTCATACGGGACCTGGGTCAGGCCTCTTTGGTCCGTAGGTCGGGGAACGTCGGGCAGCGGCATTCATCTTCAGCTGTTTTCCTCGGCAATCCCAATAGTCCAACAGGAAGGGCGGTTCCCCTTTCCACTCTTCTATCGTTGTGTCGGAAGGTCGAACGGTCAGGGCATTGGCTAATCATAGACGAGGCATTTGGAGACTTTTGTCCTGACTTTTCCTTGATTCCCTCTCTTGAAAAATTTTCCCGAGTGCTGGTTCTTCGAAGTTTCACGAAATTCTATGGGATACCCGGCCTACGATTAGGGTACGCGATTGGTCCCCCTTCCATCGTGAAGAAAATTCAGCGGCACATTCCTCCCTGGTCGGTCAACTATCTCGCCCAAATCGCGGGGATAGCGGCTCTCAAAGATGCTCCTTTCCGACGCCGGAGTTTGCGGTGGATGGATCAAACTCGTGGTCGGTTTGTTGAACAATTGCAGGCAATTCCAGGGTTACGAATCATCCCTTCCCGAGCAAATTTTCTCATGGTGGAATTACCCAAAGGCCTTTCTTCTGGAACATTGGTAGGGGCCCTGAGCCGACAAGGCATTCTCATCCGGGATTGTCGAACATTTGACGGTATCGTCAACCCGGCTGTTCGCGTATCGGTTAAGGGGAGTAAAGATAACCTTCGGTTAGTGGGAGCGTTACAACGCTATTTTTCTGTCAATGGGGAAAAAATGGGAAAAGTGCCTGAGGCGTCAATCCATAGATCATGAAATGACAGGGCTTCCTCCTTCAAAAGATATTTATGTTATAACATAAGGAAAGCGTCGCACGTTTTCTGGGACGAGAAGGGCTATTTTCCTCTTCTGTCCAAACACATGAGCAAGGTATGAACTCCCAAAACCGAAAAATTATTGGTCTTGCCCTGATATTTTTTCTTGCCTTAGGTGTATGGTTGTGGGGGAATTATGGGCCTAGACAGGAGAAGCTCCCGGAGGACCCTCAGGCATTAAAGGCCTTGAACTTGGTGCGAAACCATCTTTCTCGAGAAGGGTATACGTTGGCCGAGTCTCTACAGCTCTTGATCGATGCGATGGAAAAACGAGGTGTGACTTTTCGTGAAGAAGATTGGCAGGTGGCCTCTCAGGGACCGGATCAGTTTGTCGTGCGAAAAATCGTTCGTGAAAAAGGAACGGTGGAATGGATCGAGCGGGAATTTGCCTGGCGAGTGAACCTCAAGGAAGAGTCCATTCGAGTCATTTCCCTCGCGGCACAACAACTCATGCCCTTTGAAAATTTACCTCCACTACCCCATGGAGATGAAATTTCATTCATTGATCTTGTGCTGATGAAGGAAGAGCGACTTGGATGACGTCCCGTTCAATTCGAACATCATATCGATGCACGGTCCAACTGGGGCTGGGGTTTTTCTGGCACACTCCGGTCCGAATGTTAAATTTCCAGTCATGCCAGGGGCAGGCGACGCACTCTCCCTCAATGGTACCTTCTCCTAAGGGACCGCCAGCATGGGGACAGGTATTATCCAGTGCATGAATTTCCCCCTCGAGGTTGAACAACGCAATCCCGTGGTCCTGAATTTCAAAGCTTTGACAGCTACCAGGAGGGAGGTCGTTGAGTGGGGTGACCGGGATGAACTGTTGAGACATACGCGTGCGGAAACAGACGACCAAACCCTTAATATACCAAGTTCCATGCTTAGCAACAATACCTTACCGGATGACTCTTGATTCCGGTATTTTGTGAATGCTATAGGTCAGAAATTTGATGCACTATTCCTGATGGCTGTACAAATTTTCCCATGGAAATGACGTTACTTCTCAATGCTTCCTATGAGCCGCTGCGTGTCGTGCATTGGCAGAAGGCCATTAACATGTTGTGGCAGGGGAAGGTGGAGGTTCTCGAATTTTATGATCGTGATATTCGAGGGGTATCCATTTCTTTTAAGTTGCCCTCCGTGATGCGTCTGTTGAATTTCGTCAAACTGCGGTCGCATCACCATGCCGTCAAATTCTCCCGAATCAATATCTTTACCAGAGATAATTATACCTGCCAGTATTGTTATAAACGGGTGCGGACAGAAGACCTCACCTTCGATCATGTGGTCCCTATCGCGAAGGGTGGGAAGAAAACCTGGGAGAATATCGTGACGGCTTGTTGGCGATGCAACAACCGAAAGAGTGGCCGGCTCCCTCAAGAAGCCGGGATGAAACTGTTAAAAGAACCCGTGAAGCCAAGATGGACTCCCCGGCTGACATTAATGATAGGCATTCGTAATGCCCCGGAGAGTTGGCGGGATTACCTGTACTGGAATCTTGAATTAGAGGCTGACCCGTAAAGTCCTGGATATTATCCTAATGAGGGTTGAGGGCCGTTGTCTCGCGAATGATGTCCTTTTGCCCTCGTTAAACCTATTCATCTTTCCTTTTTTATCCTCTCTCATATCGGTGGGGTCGTACTCAATCGAAATGTTCTCCCCTAGAATTCGGGCTGGTCGCAATGGATACGTCAACCGTCACACAGGAGAGCATCTGGATTTTTCCTCGTGCCGGTTCTTGCCTGGCTTGAGTAAGGGATCTCGAATCGGGCTTTGAGTTGGTGTCAGGACACTTCAATGAGGGGGATAGGTGCACGTTCGGCTTGTTTTCGCCGTCCACAATTTATACAGACAAACACGAGAAGTGACATTCCCGATTCCATGTCAATTTCCCGATCCAGTAGCATGGAACCTTCACATTTTTCACAGTTTTGCATACAACATGCTCCCATGAACCTTCTGGGTGTCCTGGATCAGAGGGACTGTCGGCCCTGAGGTGAATGAAGAAAGATGATGAAAGGCAATAAGTGCCAATTAATGATGCCCTGGTTCTTCACACAGATCCACACCAGAAAGTGAATTAAGATGGATAAGAACGTTTACCTCAGCCCACCTCCTTAGAAAAAAAGAAGCGCAATCTACCATAGCCGATAGTGGAAAAGCTACGAGGCTGTAGATTTGAGGTGGGTGGCAAGAAAAATTTCAGGAGGTTTGCCAACAATAATGGTTGAATAACCCCTAGACAAACGGTGGCAGGGGGGACAAAGGACCCTATTTCCGTTCTCTGAAAGAGCCATTTCGCTGTTGGGGTACATCTTTTTTTTAATGATAGAGGTGTTACATTGAATATATCTTCGGAGGGACAGGGGAATTCTGCCACAGAGCCTGAATGGGCTTCCTGGTCAGATGAACAACTGTTGGACCTCAAATTCTGCGATTTAAAGGTTCGCATTGCCGGTACTCAGTTGGCCAAGGCCATTCGGCAACTCAATCGAGAATTACGTAGTCAGGGACTCTTGTTTCGTCCACATTGTTGGCTTTCGGATGATTGGTATTCACCTGATGGGGTGCCGGGCATTGCGGTGCCCTTTTACATGGGCCACCCACGGTTAGCCAAACTGGAACTCAATCAAATGTTGGAGGTGGAGGGGGGAACCCCGGAATCCTGCTTGAGGATTCTTCGTCATGAAGCTGGCCATGCGATAGAAAATGCGTATCGGTTGCGTCGACGACGATCTCGGCAACAGGTCTTTGGGAGAACGTCGATCCCCTATCCGGACTGTTATCTTCCTAAGCCCTACAGCAAGAGTTTTGTGTTGCATTTGGACATGTGGTATGCCCAAAGCCATCCTGATGAAGACTTTGCCGAAACCTTTGCCGTGTGGCTTTCTCCCAATTCCCAATGGCGGGAACGGTATGTGGGGTGGCCGGCATTGAAAAAGATCGAATACATGGATTCCTTGATGAAGGAATTAGTCGGGGTCAAGCCGCTTGTGACGAACAAACGGCAAGTTGATCCTTTAAGAGGAATGCAAAAAACTCTCCGTGAACACTATCAGAATAAACGGGAACGGTATGGGATCGATTATCCCAATTTCTATGATCGTGATTTGCGGCGTCTGTTCTCTGGAGATCCTGAGAAGTCTGGAAACCTTCCTGCGGCCCAATTTATTCGAAAAATTAGGAAGGAAGTTCGTCGGAAAGTCGCTGAATGGACCGGGGAATATCAGTATACGATCGATCAGGTGCTTCAAGACATGATGACGCATTGCCGGAAGCGTAATTTGCGGTTGGCGGTTCCGGAAGAACGAGCGAAATTGGACTTTATCGTCTTACTGACCGTTCAAACCATGAATTATCTTCATGGTGGACGTCATCGGGTGGTCCTATGAGAAAACTTCGCGTCATGGCCCTCATGCATGAAGATCTGGTGCCACCGGAAAAGATCGAAGGTGTTGACCTGGCTTCGGTTGAATGGAAAACCGAGTTTGATGTGGTCACGACCCTGTTGGACCTGGGTCATGAAGTCAAAGCGTTGGGTGTGAGGGATGATTTGAGTGTGATCGATCAAGTCGTGAATGAATGGAAACCCCATATTGCGTTTAATTTATTGGAAGAGTTCAATGGGAATCCCGAATTCGATCAAAACGTGGTGTCGTATTTGGAACTTTTGGGCGTGTCCTATACCGGGTGCAACCCTAAAGGGTTGGTGTTGACCCGTGATAAAGGATGGTCAAAAAAAATCATGGCGTATCATGGTATTCGGTGTCCAGATTTTGTGGTGTATCCCATGGGCCGAACGGTGAAGTGGACGGAAGACTTTCCTTTCCCGGTTATCGTGAAATCCATTAGCGAAGAAGCTTCCCTTGGCATTTCTCAGGCGTCCATCGTCCACGATGAAGACAAATTGAAAGAGCGGGTTGAGTTCGTTCATCAAAGTGTCGGAACGAGTGCCATTGTGGAGCGGTATATCGAGGGGCGTGAATTGTATGTGGGAGTACTCGGGAATCGACGATTGCAGGTCTTGCCTGTTTGGGAGCTGGACCTTAATAATCTCCCACCCGAAGCTTCACCTATCGCGACGGCACGAGTAAAATGGAGTGTGAAATACCAAAAAAAATACCGGATCGAATCCGGGGAAGTAGAGGGTCTGAGTCCTAAATTAGTCCGAGCTATTCAACGGACCGCCAAGCGGGCCTATCATATTTTTGGTTTGAACGGGTATGCCAGGATGGATTTCCGGCTGGATGCTGAAAACCGTCTGTATTTCCTCGAAGCCAATCCCAATGCCCAATTGGCCTATGGAGAAGATTTAGCGGAATCGGCCGAACGTGCCGGAATTTCATACGAAGCCCTTATTCAGCGAATCCTCAACATGGGTCTCAACTGGAAGCCGGACGCACAAAGGTAGGGGTGCTCTTTTCGGTCTAATTCATCATTAGTGAACGACTTGGTCATTCCCAACATTTTAAATTGGGAATCCATCTTAATTTTTAAAGTCATGTACCAATGGTTTTCTGAGTTGCCGGGTCTCGCCACGACGGCTCCCAAACTTGTTTCACTCAAGCAGTGATCGCCTTATTTCAGAAGCCGGTTGCCCTCCTTGGTTACGCCACAAGGCTAGCTTTTTCTCTGTCCCCTAATTGTGATAGCGGCTGGTTTGAAGGAGGGCTAATAATTTTTCAGATTTGGGTGGAAGATGGGATTAATTGAAGGCCAGGAATCGATCGCACCCGTCAATGATATTGGATAAGATGACGAGTCCACAGAACGTGACTTCCTTCCCGTAGCCATCGGTCGAGATGTTGTGTTGCTGGCAACCGTACGCACACACGAATAGCTTCAGACCGTCCTTGGCTAATTGAATGAACCTGGGGTCTTCCAGGCTTTTCACCCCTTCATCGATGAAATACAGGTAGGTATCTACCTTATTGGCCAATGCCGTCTTGGCCAAGTGGTAGACGGTTTCGGCATTATGATGGGTGGGGGAGGTCGAAAGTAGCAGGCCGAGCTTTTTATTATGGAGATTGGATTGATTGGCACTCATGAACCCTCCAGGCGAAAATCCCAGATCTGGTGGAATATCTGTCTTTCTTAGGCATATCCTGGGGCTTTGTCAAGGCTTTTCACCCAAGTCTTTTGCTTGACGGGGTTTTTCCTGGCTCTCTATACTTTTAACGATTTCAAATGGTTTTAAAAGGGTTATCAGGTTTCGTATGAGCGATTTTACCCATTTCAATGAGTCCGGTCGAGCCCGTATGGTGGATGTGACCGAAAAGGTGGCCACCGAACGGATAGCCGTGGCTCAGGGTAAGGTCTTTGTCTTGCCGGAGACCCTGGAAAAAATTCATGAAGGTCAAATAAAGAAAGGTGACGTATTGGCGGTAGCTCAAGTCGCAGGAGTCATGGGTGCCAAACGGACTCCGGATTTGATCCCGATGTGTCATCCTCTCTTATTGACCAGTGTAAATGTCGATTTTTTTGAAGAAGCCCAGCTGGATCCCCATGGGCGATGTACCATCACGATCGAAGCGACGGTCAAGACCACAGGCAATACGGGTGTGGAAATGGAAGCCATGACGGCCGTTTCGGTTGCCGCCCTGACCATCTATGACATGTGTAAAGCGGTAGACAAAGGGATGGAGTTTGGTGAAATTTGTTTATTGTCCAAGTCCGGAGGAAAATCGGGAACCTATACCCGTACCCTATCTCCAGTTTCCTAGGCTAGGGATCCTCGTGTATTGTGAAGGATTTTGGTAAAGGGTAAAAATTCCAAGTTCTGAATTCCATGAAGACCATTAGACTCTTTGGTATGTTAAAAACTCTTGTTCCTGGAGGAAGGGGTTTGGAGGTTGACCTTCCTCCTGGATCTCGGGTGACGGATCTTATCGAGGTCGTGAATGGGCAATATCCTGAGATCGGGGAGATGCTCCTGAAAAAAAAGGTTCTGATTTCCGTCAATCAAGAAATCGCCCATTGGGAAACCATCCTGCAGGATACTGATGAAATAGCCTTGCTGCCTCCGTTTGCCGGCGGCTGCTGTACGTTGAGATAATCTGACAGAGGAGATGCATTATGGCGGTTGAGACAGATAAAGACATGTTGGTCCGAGTGCAGCAGGAAAATTTTTCAATCGATGAAGAGTTGGAACGGGTCCGGGCACAGTCTAGTCGAATCGGGGGCATCGCGATGTTTTTGGGGACCGCTCGAGACCGCTCAAAAGGGCGGGATGTCAGTTCCATGACCTTTGAACATTATGAAGGCATGGCGCAGAAGAAACTCAGAGAGATTCGACAACAGGCCCTGCAAGACTTTGATATCATCGAGGCCTTGGTCCTCCACCGTTATGGTCCGATTGAGATCGGGGAAAATATCGTGCTTATCATCGTCGGGGCAGAACATCGGGCGGATGCGTTTAAAGCCTGCCGTTGGTGCATAGATGAACTCAAGAAAATCACCCCGATCTGGAAGATGGAACATACCCCGGAAGGGGAGGTGTGGGTGGAGGAACATCCCTAATGAGTCAACCCGGAATTGGTGTTGTGCCGGAGTCTGTCAAAGATCGATTGGGGCGTCCGCTTCAATCCCTCCGTGTATCGGTGACGGATCGGTGCAACCTTCGTTGCCAATACTGTATGCCAGAAGAGGAATATGTCTGGCTGCCTCGAGAAACCTTGCTGACTTTCGAAGAAATCGTATTGTTGACTGAATTGTTCACCCATCAAGGCGTGGATAAGGTTCGGATCACCGGTGGTGAGCCATTGCTGAGGAAAAATCTTCCGGCCTTGATCGCGATGTTGCGTCAAAATCAGAAAATTCAAGATATTGCCGTCACGACCAATGGTGTTTTATTAGCTGACCAGGCTCAATCCCTGTATGATGCCGGATTGAACCGTATTACGGTCAGTTTGGATACGTTAAGGCCCGAACGGTTTAAAGCGTTGACTCGTCGGGATACGTTGAGTCAAGTTTTTGAAGGAATCGAATCGGTCGGTAAGGCCGGGTTCTCGGGGTTAAAGTTAGATACCGTGGCGATGAAAGGTTATAACGAAGATGAATTAATTCCCCTGATCGAATACGGCAAGGAGGTTGAAGGGGAAGTGCGTTTTATTGAATATATGGACGTGGGTGGAGCGAATGATTGGTCTGCTGATAAGGTTCTGTCTCGGAAGGAAATTCTGTTCCGGCTTTCTGAGTATTATGGGAAGATTGAACCGGTGGTGGAGATCAGCTCTGCTCCGGCTCAACGATTTCAGCTTTCTGATGGGACCGTCTTTGGGATCATATCATCCACGACCGTGCCTTTTTGTTCAACCTGTGATCGGAGTCGTTTAACGGCGGATGGTATGTGGTATCTCTGTCTCTACGCGAAGACCGGGCTGGATCTTCGCAAGCCTCTACGCACCAATCGATCTCGAGAAGAGATTGAGTCAATCATTCAATCCGTCTGGGAATCCAGGAAGGATCGGGGCGCTGAAGAGCGGAAAGAACTCGAACAGGTGAGTAACCGGGGGCAGTATATTGACATTGAGCGCTTGCGGAAAGACCCTCACCTAGAAATGCATGCCCGTGGCGGGTAGGGGGCTGTCCGAATCTTCGTTTCTTCCCTTCCCTTTTTTGTCCAGATTCCCAACTTTTTCTCATAGGGGACTTCGTGCCTTTTCTTGCTGGGGTCTTTTCTCTATGGTAAAGTTTCTCAAGGAGTAGGGCTTCTTAATTTACCTTTTATTCCCTAGTCTTTACCCGTCTGTAGGTTGCTCTCCCGGGTCGTGATGGTCAAGATATCTAGTCTCATCGAGTTTCAGCTCGTGTAGCGTTCTACAGACAAAGGAGAATATCGATATGGGATGGTTTAAACGGAATAAGCCCAATGATCCTGACGCCAGTTCCATCAAAATCGTAGAGGGCATGTGGGTTAAATGTTCTGTCTGTCGTGGAATCATTTTTAAACGAGAGGTTGAGCGGAATCTCAACGTCTGTCCGAAATGTCAGTATCACTTCCCGATGACAGTCGAAGAACGATTGCAGTTAATCGCCGATCACGGGTCTTTTCAAGAATGGGATTCCGAACTTGTTCCTGGCAACCCTTTGGATTTTGTCGATACGCAACCTTATCATCATCGGGTCAAAAAAGCTCAGGATAAAACGGGGAAAAATGAAGCCATTTTGACCGGGCGATGTCAAATTCATTCAATCCCTGTGACTCTGGGAATTTTTGATTTTTCCTTCATGGGCGGGAGTATGGGTTCGGTGGTCGGAGAGAAGATTTGTCGGACCATTGATCGGGCTGTAGAGCAACGCATGCCTTTTCTTTTGGTCACGACCTCCGGGGGTGCCCGCATGCAGGAGGGGACGCTCTCTCTCATGCAAATGGCTAAAACCGCCACCGCGCTGGCTGCTTTGGAGGCGGCGGGGCTTCCGTTTATCGTACTCTTGACGGATCCGACGTTTGGGGGGGTGACGGCGAGTGTGGCGATGCTCGGCGACCTTATCCTGGCCGAACCTAAAGCCTTGATCGGGTTTGCAGGACCTCGAGTCATCGAACAAACCATCAAACAACGGTTGCCGGAGGGGTTTCAGCGGGCTGAATTCCTATTGGATCATGGTATGGTCGATCAGATCGTCGAACGAAAAATCCTGAAATCAACCCTGGCACAATTACTCTCCCATACCTTGGTGAATGTTCCGGTCTCGGCCCTGTAGGTTCTGGTAGTAAATTGGACTTGAATCTGTTCGTTGAGCAAGTATTGGAAAACCCTTTTGCCGGTGGAGTCATCCACCTCTCTCCCGCATTCCTTCCCTTCTGATTCTTCTTCATTCAATCATACGATGGGCGTGGATTCTTACTCTCAGACCCTCACGTATCTTTTTTCGCTTCATCGTCTGGGCGTGCAGTTTGGCCTCGAGAGGATCACGGGAGTTCTTAAACGATTGCATGATCCACACCTGCAATACCCCACCCTCCATATCGGAGGAACTAACGGTAAAGGATCGACAGCCTCTATGGTGTCGGCCATGCTTCAGGAAGGAGGTTATCGAGTCGGTCTGTACACCTCTCCGCATTTAATCGATTTTCGTGAACGCATTCGAGTGAATTCTACCTTTATTTCTCAGGATCAGGTTTGTCGGGCGACGGAGCGGATTCGCCAGGTTTTGCCCCTGGATACTTCCTTAACGTTTTTTGAAATGACGACCGCCATGGCGTTTCAACATTTTCTCGAAGAACAGGTGGATGTGGCTGTGATCGAGGTGGGAATGGGCGGGAGATTCGATGCGACCAATGTTCTTGATCCCCTTGGGATTCTGCTCACAGGAGTCGATTTAGATCACGAGGCTTTTTTAGGGTCTACTCTCACCGACATCGCGCGAGAAAAAGTGGAAATATTCCACGCCCATGTCCCCGTCATTGTTGGGCCTCTCTCTGAAGATGTTGAGTCCATCGTTCATTCCAAGGCGACACAGTTACATGCCCCTCTCTATCGATCGGGAAAGGAATTTTCTGTTGTTTCTTCAGGACTTTCCACGTTTAGCTATCAGGGGCTTCGATGGAGTTTGAATGATGTCACGATCAATATGCAGGGGCAACACCAGATGGTCAATGCCGGTAATGCCCTGGCCTTGTTAGAAGTCATGAGTCAACAACACCTCCCTCTTTCCCCGGAACATGCCCGTGCTGGTTTGCAGCGAGTGACATGGAAAGGACGTTTGGAAGTCGTGCAGAAAGATCCTCTCATTCTCCTCGACGGCGCGCATAATCCTTCTGCGGCACGGGCCTTATTTGACTTTCTGCAGTCACAAATTCATGATGTGGCCCGGAGAAGGCTCTGGATGATCTGGGGCATGATGGATGATAAGGATCACCGAGGATTTTTGTCAGTTCTTGAGCCGTTACTTGATTGTTTAATCGTGACACAACCGAACATAGCTCGAGCGGCTTCAGTCGATGCTCTGGCGAAAGTTGTGGCCCGAAATGATTTGAAAACTATATGTGTGAAAGATCCAAAAGACGCTCTGGCTTTGGCGAGAGCACGAGCACAAACTCCTGACCTTATTTGCGTGACGGGATCACTTTTTCTTGTGGGAGAAATTTCCCAAACCGTGTCCCAATTTTCTTCCCCGGCGGTACGGATCTGACCGAAGTGTATCCCATGCTGATTTTTCGAGGCCTTGGTGCTGTGGGATTCCTTGGCTTTTGGATGCTCTTTCCGATCTTGTCTTGGGGGGCACCAGTTACTTCCGCTTCACCTCCCAACAAACCCTCTGCTTCAGGCACTCCGGTCGAAATCACCGCAGATCGAATAGAGTATAATCGCGAAAGGGAGGAATATCACGCTTCCGGTTCGGTTGATGTCATCAGGGGGCCGGTTCGACTCACCGCTGATGAGGCCACGTTACAAAAATTGACCGGTGATCTGACCGCTTCCGGCCATGTTCACTTACGGGATAAACATGGAGATGTGTGGGCGGAACAGCTAAAAATCAACATGAATACGGAAGCCGGAGTCCTGACCACGGGCCGGCTCTACTCCAAAGGGCAAAATTCATTCGTCACTGGACGCCGTATCCAACGATTCTCAGAAACGCATTACCGGATTAAGGATGGATCGTTCACGAATTGTGATGCCAAAGATGGTGAAACTCCGGCTTGGAGGTTCACTTTTGAAGATATTGATCTGGAATTTGAAGATGCCTTATCCGGAAAGGATGTTTGGTTCAACATCAATGATGTTCCCATCATCCCCTTGCCAACGTTTGAATATCCTCTCGGAGCAACGAGGAAATCCGGGTTCTTGGTTCCCAATGTCGGTGTCGATAATGCTTTCGGGTTTAAGTATCAACAAGGGTATTTTTGGGCGATTGATCCGAGTCAGGATTTGACCATTTCCCCTCGTGTTCTGACTAATCGAGGAGCCGGGGGGGATCTGGAGTACCGGTATGTGTGGAGCCGTCATGCGAAAGGGCAATGGCTGGTCAAAAGCTTGTATGACACTGATGAAGATCACGCTCGAGCTGAGATTCGAGGAAGTCACGTGCATGGATTTTCACGGAATCTTTCCATGCGGATGAACATCAATTATTCCACAGACCGTGATGTGTTGCAGGACTTCAGTAGTTCGGGGGTTCAACGGGCCCTTCCAAGCCAGGAATCAAATATAACCGTCATGCAACGGTTGAATCATGGAGCACTCTATCTTTGGGGCCAATATCTTCAACCGCTCGAAGATGGGGGCGATTCGACATTTCAACGATTGCCAGAAGTCGGTCATCGATTCTTTCAACCCGCTGTTTTTGGGAGTCCTGTGCTCCTCACGGCTGATTCGACCTTCGTGTACTTCTTCCGGGAAGAAGGATATGACGTGGGTCGATTCGATTTCATGCCTGGGATTTCCCTTGAGGGCCTCCATCTCGGGAATACGGTAGGTTTTCGGCCTCAATTCAAGTTCCGTGAAGTGGCCTATACACGGGGGATGAGCGATACCTCTTGGCAGCATCGTGAAACGTTTTGGGTTGGGGCTGAAGCCTTTACGAATCTCTCCAAACGGTTTGCCGTCGGAGAAAATCATTGGATCAGACATTCTATTCAACCGAATGTAATCTATGAATTCGTTCCCCCGACGGATCAATCGGATTTGGTTCAGATCGATGCCGTTGATGATCTCATCAAAAAGAGTTTGGTGACCTATTCGGTAAAAAGCCGTTTGACCAATCAACGAGGGGCCGGGATGCCTAGTACTTGGTTGGATCTGTTGTTTGCCCAAAGTTATCATGTCGGGGATGCTCCGCCCCTTGCTTCAAATTTTTCGGATATCTGGGGAAGGGGAAAATATCATCAACCGCTCAACTCGGTTCCCTTCCTTTCCGCCCTGAATATTTCCGTGGATAGCTTTTTTGACCCGGGCGATACGGAATTTACTCAGGTCAATACCGATGCTTTTATTCAAAGTCATCAAGATTGGTATTTGGCGGTCGGGCAACGATACTCCCGAGAAGGGAGTCGGGTCCGGCGTGGTGATATCTGGAACCCTATTTCGTTTAATGAAGTGTTGGAGCCGGCTGATAAAATTTTGTATCTCACGACGGGTGGGGGTGTCAGACTTCCTGGGGGGATCTCTTTGGGGACTCGGGTGTATCACGATTTCCGGACTGGAGACACTGCTGAGGTCGACGTGGTGGGCCTGTATCAAAACCCTTGCCGGTGCTTCTCCGTTGGGGTGTTCTATATCAGATTTCCGGATCGACAACAGTATGATTTCCTCATTTCTCTCACCGGCCTATGGGGAAGCCAAGGGAATGGTACGCAACTGATGAAAACTCTGTTAGGTCCACTTATGAAAAACGAAAGAGGCGTACCGTGGGATTATCGGTAAGAGGCAAGAAGGTGAAGGCCCAACGGATTCGGTTCGGTCGCGGGCTATGGGCCAGCCTGTTTCTGGTCGTCCTTTTCCTGGTTCCTCGACTGAGTGGTGCTCAAGAAGTCATAACCGATCAAGTCAGTCTCCTTTCAGCGCAGGGAGAAATTTTTGGGATTACCCAAGGGGAAGGTATCGCGCGTGTGGTGCTCGCCGCCGGTGAGGACATTCATGCGATGGAATCCAAAGGCGTCACGGGGTTTGTGCTGACGAGCCAACGACTTCTTGGATTCTCTCGTAGACTTCAACGGTGGATTGAAGTGAATCTTTCCTCGGCTGAACACGTCATCAATTGGACGGTGACCGCGAGAATGATCGTGGTGCGTGGAAAAAAGGGAATTTATGGGTTTCAGAGTGATGCTGGACGTTGGAAACACGAGGTATGGGGTGCCGGTGAAGTATTCCAGGAAGGGCAAGCGGCCGCCCATATTGGTGTGTGGATCACGGATAGACGGGCATTAGGGTTTTCGGCATTTACGGGAGGGTTTTTCTCGCGCGATCTTCCTTCGGGGGGGCGAGTCAAAACCATCAGGGTCAATGATAATGTGGTGATACTTCAGCTGGAGGGACGAAACTTGGTGTTTCGGTCAGGGTTGGCGATCTGGAGAGAGTTGCCTTAATTGGGCGAAGGAGAGATTTCTTGATCTGCAGGAGAGGTGACTCCGGGGTAATCCACCCCGATCGGGCTCTGCGAGCAATATTCTCCCCACCATTGAATGACCTCTTGAAGGAAAGGATCTTCAGGGCCAGTGGCGAAGAGGTGTCCATACAGGTATCCCGTTTGGGTATCGAACAGGATGAATATGGGCATGGAAGCGGATTCTGGGAGCAGTGGGGTTTCCATAGATTATTCCCTTCTGACCGATGAGCTAAATTGCTCTTCTCCTACTAGGTAATTCGGCTGTCAAAGCCCATTTCTTTAATTTTCATCCGTGGTGGTTGTTGTTGTTGAATGTGTTGAATTTTTGAGAAAAATTGGCATTTGGAAGTGAAAGTCCGTATGCTGATGACTCTCTTGAGATAGTGGGAAATTCCAGAGTCCCTCTTGACTAACCGCCAATGTTGGGGTAGCAATGGAGCATGTCAGTATGAGTTTTCATCATTGGGTCGTGTCAATTCCTGTCGAAATGGAGATCATCCATGGAAAAGTCCGCAACGTCTGATTCACCGGTTCTTCAAACCGGGGCCCAGATCCTTTTAATTGAAGATGAGATGGATGTCCGTAGTTCCATTAAGGCTCAATTGGAGGATGAAGGGCATCATGTTGTTGAGACTGAAACAGGGAAAGAAGCGCTGGCTCTGAGCGAATCCTCACAATTTGACATTGTGTTGACTGATGTGATGCTTCCTGACGTCAATGGTATTGAATTGGTTCAACACCTGAATCAATTATCCCATCATCCCGTGACGATCGTAATGACGGGCTATGGATCCGTTGAAATGGCCGTACAGGCCATTAAGGCTGGGGCCTTTGATTTTTTGTCCAAACCATTTTCTGTCGATGTCTTGAGTGCCACCGTGGCGAGTGCGCTACGGGTTAAATCTCTTCGTGATGAAAATGTTGAATTGAAAAAAACCGTAAAGGGACAGTTTAGCTTTGGAAAGCTGATCAGTACGAGCCAGGTCATGAAGGATGTCTTTCGACTGGTGGAATGTGTGGCCGATACGGATAGCACGGTGCTGATCCTGGGAGAAAGCGGAACAGGAAAGGAACTGATCGCTCAAACCATCCATTTTAATAGTACCCGACGACGGGGAAATCTTATTCCTGTCAATTGTGGAGCTATCCCTGAAGCCCTATTAGAGAGCGAATTGTTCGGTCATGAAAAAGGGGCCTTCACCGGTGCGGTTGCTTCTCGTGTTGGACGGTTTGAGCTCGCGTCAGGTGGGACCATCTTCCTTGATGAAATCGGCGATTTAAGTCCTCCACTCCAGGTCAAAATCCTTCGAGTGTTGCAAGAGCGGACCTTCGAGCGGGTTGGGGGAACTCGAACCTATAAGTCAGATGCTCGTGTGATTGCGGCGACAAACCAAGACTTAGAGAGTCTTGTTGTTGCCAAGCAATTTCGTGAAGACTTGTTCTATCGCTTGAATGTGGTCCCGGTGTTGGTGCCTCCTTTACGCCAGCGAATCGAGGATATTCCTCTTCTTCTTCAGCATTTCATCAAGTTGTTCAACGATCGTCGGCAGGCCGAACTGGCGGGGGTGACGGATGAAGCTCTTGAGCTGCTGTGTGAGTACCCGTGGCCCGGAAACGTGAGAGAGCTCGGAAATATCGTCGAACGAATCGCGATCTTGAAGCGACGTGGGTTTATTGAGCCGCAAGATTTGCCGGAAAAAATCCGTCGGTTACCCTCGGAGCATCTCTCAACTATGCCCGCAGCCATTCCCGTCGGTGGCATGGATCTCTCTCGTGCTGTGGAGGAATTTGAAAACCGACTCATTCTTGAAGCGCTCGAGCGCACCAATTGGGTGAAAAGCAAAGCTGCTCGTTTGTTGCAAATCAATCGTACGACCTTGATTGAAAAATTGAAGAAAAAGTCCTTGGCCGAAATCGTGGCCCAACGGACCAGCCAGTCTGAAGACCCCGCCAAAGTCTGAGTCGTTCAGGAAGGGAGTCGGTTTCTTCCTTTTTGCCAAGGCCTTTCCTCCCTTTTAGCATGATGTTCTGACCCATCCGTCAACTCTTTGACGGAAAAGCCAGTCAATGGCTTCACCCTCTACTGCTGGATTCCTCCTAATTCCTGGAATTTCAATACTTCTTGTCCATTCCCGCCGCCTGGTCGATTCAGGTCTAATTTTTGCTCAACTATCTTCGACACTGTGGAGCAGGCGAGCAAGTGTGGATGTTGTTGTTGTGGAGCGTAATCGGTTTCTTTCTTTGGCCAGGTGTGGTCAAGGGTGCGGCTTGTCCTGATTTTCCTTGGAATAATCCTCCAGAAATGATGATGCCTTCCTTGGTTCGCCAAGGCCAGGCATTCATGGGGTCACAGCAATTGGTAGAAGCACGAGAGGCCTTCACCAGGTACTTGGCTCAACAGGAAGAAGGCATATTTGCGGAGGGGACCCGATGGGTTCTCGCGTATCTTCCTGAGGAGTCAGATGAGCCAGAACAAGAATTTTTGAACCGCGTAAAGCGCCTCCAGGCCATACGGCAGGACAATCCAGACAGTCACTATGCGCCCTGGGCCTTATGTGCCATGGGGGATATTTATTGGCATCAACGATGGTTCTCGGAGGCGAATGCCCTGTATGAAGAATTTCTTCAGACCTATCCCGGACATCCTTTAGCTGGTGGGGTGATGGTCGAAGCCGGGCGTGGCTATTTAGAAAATCAGAAATATCTTGAAGCTGCGTTGATATTTCGTCGGGTAGTGGAAGAGCCGCGATGGGAAGCACATCGACTTCAGGGAGCTCGCGGGTTGGCCAACGCGACAGCGTTCTCCAAGGCTTGGAGTCAGGCTGACTATTGGTTTCAAGTGGTTGAGGCCGAACGACCGGACTTGTTGCGACAGTCCGTCCAGTCTGCCTACCAGTTTGGGATAACGGAGCTGGCTCTTGGGAATCATGAAAAAGCCAGAACATGGTTGTTGAACACGATAAATAACCATCCAGACAAAACGGAATCGGGGAAGGCACTCAATCAACTGGCCATGTTGTACATGAAGCAGGGTCACGACTTTCTGGGTTTATGGTTTGCTGAGCAAGCCAAATTGCGATTTCCTGGGAAGGAAATCAGTCGTCGGGCGCGTGCCATACAAAATAAATGGGTATTGAAGTTTCTGTCTCAGGAACATTCCTCCCAGGAATGGGATTTGGCATATGGACGGTTGGAGGAGCTGGAAATCTTCTTGTCGATCTCATGGGATCAAGGACTGGAAACGGCTCGTTTACTCAGTCAATCCCCCGAAGGGGATCTGGCGGAAGAAAGCACCTTGTGGATGGGTTGGGGGTATGAGGCTCTCGGAGATTATCCTGCAGCGATTAGGGCCTACGAAAAGGTGTTGGCACTAGGGATTTCCCCAGAGTGGAAACAAGAGGCTGAAACACGGCTACAGGAGCTGTTCTCTCATCGCATCCAGGCCATGTACAAAAAAAAGGCATGGGTAAAGTTGTTGAAGTTTCATTCGGAGTATCAATCGGCATTTCGCCTGCTTCCACTCGAACGAGATCGTGTGATGATGGTGGCTCAAGCGTTCCAACACGTGAGTTTACCCAGTGAGGCGGTACGATGGTATGACCAGCTTCTTACCGAATACCCAAAAACCTCGTTGCGAGAAGAGATTATGGGTCAAAAAGTTCTCTTGGCCGAGTCTCAGGGGAAGAATGACTGGATTCGACAATTTGGGAAATCTTACCTGGATGAGTTCCCAGAAGGGCAATGGAGAGGGGCTGTAGGAACGGCCCTGGGGGTTGAGGCCTTAGGTCGAAACGACTATGACGAGGCGATCGTTCGATTTACTGAAGCACTGCCATACCTGCCTTTTGAAAATGAACAACGATATGTTTTGCGGAACAGAGCCCAAGCCTTTCAGAGCAAGGGCCTGTTTGATAAAGCCAGGATGGATTTTCAGCGTTTGGTAAGCATGAAGCCGCCTGAAGTGATCGATGAGCTCCGTTATGCGGATTTCTTGTATGACCAGGGAGATTATGAAGACGCTCAACCGTTGTATGAACACGTATTAACGACAAAAAGTCCCGTTGCGTTGAAAGCTTGGGGGAAGTACCGATTGGGCTTGTCATTAGAGCATATCGGACGATTCAAGGAGGCCCGAAAGTACCTTGATGAAATTCAACAAATCGAAACACAGCCACCGGAGTTGGAATATACCATTCGGGCTGCAGCCTCTGCCGTCATACATGAATTCACTCTCAAGCATAAACCGCGGGTAGGAAAAGAATATGAAGCCAGTTAAACCGTACTCCGAGGGGCGGATGGAAAACGATTCCGATAGCATACTCGAAGCCCCTTTACGTTCCTTCTCTATGCAAGAGCCTTCCGAACTTTCGAATCAAACTCTGCGTGGCGCCTTAGAGAGTTTGCATGACCAGAATCAGCGTTTAAAGCAACATATCGTGAATGTCGTACATGCTCTCCCCCTGGGAGCGATGTTGTTGAGTGGGAATGGAAGAATTGTGACCCAAAATGCACAAGCCAGTTCGTTCATGGCAGGCGTTGATTGGTCTCAGCCGCGAAAGTACGTCCAGGAGGTCTGGGGGCAATTGGGGTGGCCTTCCGTTCCGTTTCAGGAATGGGAATGGGAAGAAGGCTGGTTGTCATGTTGGGAATGTCCCATAGAGGTTGCCCCACGAGCGGGAGCGCTCCGTTTGCGGTTTTTGAAGAACACTCCTTTTCATACGAAAGGAGAAGAGGTCATTCGGCAGCGTTGGACGGCCATTGGCGAGATGTCAGGGCGTTTAGCTCATGATATTCGGAATCCTTTGGCCAGTATTGAGTGGTTTGCCACTCTGTTAGAACGTGCCGACCCTCGAAACGCCGACTTTAAGGAGTTGATTCGATATTTATTGCAAGCGATCCAAACGATGAAAAGGTTGATGGGCAACCTTTTAACGTTTAGCCATGAATGTTCGATGTACCCCCACGAGGTCAATTTGGCGAAATTCATGGGTGAGCTCGAAAAATCCGTTTCCCATTTACTTCACAAAAAGAATGTGTCAATGAATTGGTATGTGGCTCCCAACCTTCAACAGATCGTCGTGGATGAAACCCTGTTCCAACGAGCCATCCAAAACATCATGTTAAATGCTATTCAAGCCTCCGATTCTGACGGAAGAATTGATATTCGGGCATGGCGAGAAGTTATTCCTGAAGGTGCCGCACATGAAGAAGCGAATGTTGAAGGTTTTGTCTTGAGTGTCCAGGATTATGGGTGCGGCATGACCTCCGAAGAGGTGGACAAAGTGTTCCATCCTTTTTATACCAACCGAAAGGGAGGTACAGGACTTGGACTTTCCATCGTGAAGCAAGTCATTCAAATTCATCAAGGTCTGATTACCCTTACAAGTGAAAAAGGAAATGGAACGGTGGTCCGTCTCTTTTTCCCACAAAAAAGGAGTGAGGCATGATTGATATGCAGCATGGGCGGGGCCAGGGGATTCTCGTGATCGAAGATGATGAGCAATTGCAAATGGCCCTGAATAAAGTCTTAACCCAGAACGGCTACGATGTGACCGTGGCTCGAGATGGGTATGAGGGTTTAGATTGTCTCGAGGGAGAAAGTCCGTGGCTGGTCCTGACCGACCTGAATCTTCCCGGGAAAGGGGGAATGGATTTTCTGAGAGAAGTTCGGACTCAAGGGTACCGTATGCCGGTGGTCGTGATGACGGCCTACGGATCAGTTGAAACGGCCGTGGAGGCCTTGAAGCATGGCGCCACCGAATTTTTACAGAAGCCTTTTCCGCTCGATCGCCTAGAAAAGTTGATTCATGACCTGAATGAAGCCAGGGAATCTTCACCCAGACCGCCGGAAGCGTTGAGGCCGATTCAGGGTAAGGAAAAGGTATCCAGCGGGTTTTTAACCAACAACCCCAAAATTCTCCAAATGCTGAAAATGTTGGAAGTCGTGGCCGCGAGCCCTTCCACTATCCTTATTCAAGGAGAGAGTGGAACAGGGAAAGAAGTGCTTGCCCGGCATATTCATCAGATCAGTCCTCGTTCGCATCAACCGTTCGTGGCCATCAATTGTGCGGCGCTTCCTGACGGGTTATTGGAGAGTGAATTATTCGGGTATGAAAAAGGAGCGTTTACGGGGGCCCTGGCACGCCGATGTGGAAAATTCGAGCTGGCTCACCAAGGTACCTTGTTGTTGGATGAAATAGGAGAAATGAGCTTGGGGTTGCAGGCCAAACTCCTGCGAGTCCTTCAAGAGCGAGAAGTGGATCGTCTGGGCTCTCGCCAGCCTGTGCAGGTGGACGTTCGAGTCATCGCGACCACAAATCGGAACCTGGTACAGGAGGTTCAGGCAGGGCGCTTTAGAGAAGATGTCTATTACCGGTTGAGTGTGATGCCGTTTACTCTACCACCGCTGAGAGACCGTCCGGAAGATATTGAGCTTTTGGTCCAGCATTTTGTGAATCGTTCACGTAGACAGGGCTCTCGCCCATTAAAGGCCGTCACGGAGGAAGCTATGACTTACCTCAAGAGCCGGCTATGGCGTGGAAATGTCCGAGAATTGGAAAATGTGATCGAACGGGCCATTCTCCTCGCCGGTGACGACTCGTTGAAGGTCGAACATTGTCAGATTGAAGAACCTGTGATGTTGAGCAATACCTCCTCGGGACCGACGGGGACGATTTGGGAAATGGAGCGGGAATTAATTTTAAAGACCTTAGAAAAACATGACAGCAACCGTACTCATGCTGCCAGGACATTAGGGATAAGCATCAGAACATTACGGAATAAATTGAGAGAATATCGCCAACTTCCTGGGGGACTCCCACCGGGCATTTAACGGAAAGTCCACCTTGAATATCTGTGGGAATTGTCAAGCGATCTGATCGGCAAATTTTTCCTTTTTTAAGGGAAAAGATGTCCTAGGGCTTCACGATAACATGATCGACATTTGTAAAAAGTGTCATGAATTGGCTAAATCGTCAAAGCGTTCAACAGGCTTACTCCTCATGCATAGCGAATTTGCCAATAGAGAAAATTTTGGCACTGCTGTTGCTCAGCATGTATGCAGCCTTCGAATCACAACAAGAATGAGCTACCTGAAAGGGAAGGGCTTCTAAGATGATGATTTCTCCGTGGGATGAGGGAACCCGATTGTACGAACGTGCCTTGGATGTCCGGAGCAGCATCCATGAGACAATCGCTTCAAACATGGCTAATGAAGAAACCCCAGGGTATAAAGCTAGGCAGTTGCCATTCCGGGAGACCTTTTCGGCAGCCCTTCATGGGAAAGGTCCGTTGAATACGGTTCAGACTCATCCTCATCATATGGCCTTGTTCACGCCTGAAAATCATATTTTCCACCAGACGGTCAAGCAAGATGCCGGAGCCGGATTGGACGATAATACGGTGAATTTAGAGAAAGAGATGACGTTGATGGCTGAAAACACCATGCTGTACATGGCCGTCAGTCAATTTTTGGATGGACGGTTTAGTGGGTGGAAGTCTGCGATCAACGAAGGCAGGGGTGGTTAACCCGAATAATGCACGCCTGAGGTATGCTGTTTAGCCGTGCGTTGTCAGTGATAGTGGTTGAAAAGGTAAGGAATGCTTTTGAGAGGGCCTGAAAGGATGCGATGGTCTAATGAAAGAAGGAGAGTATCATGAACCTTGATCGTGTATTCGCGGTAGTTGGGTCTGCCCTTGATTCACAACGACAGCGCCTCAATGTCATCGCGGGGAATCTTGCCAATGCTGAATCCACCAGATCTCCAAATGGCGGACCCTATGTCAGACGAGATGTTGTTTTTCAGGCGACCACACCACAAAAACCCTTCTCCTTCGTGTTTGCCAGTGCGTTTGGTGATCCTTCAGAGCCGGCTGGGGTGCAAGTGACGGATATTGTCCAGGATGATCGACCATTTCGAACCGTGTATGACCCCAGTCATCCGGATGCTGATAACAAAGGATACGTGCAATTGCCGAACGTGAACCCTATCGAAGAAATGGTGAATTTAATCTCGGCCACCCGGGCGTACGAAGCCAATCTTGCAGTCATGGAAACGGGAAAGACCATGACACTCCGTGCCCTGGAGATGGGGCGTTAACGAGTGAGAAATGAAAGGGGTAGAGACAATGGATAATTTGCTTATTAATGGGATTAAATCGATCCCCGAGCCCTTTGCCAAAACACCTGGGCCCTCGGTTTCACCAGGTGGTCCGGGGTTCGCAGATCTCCTCAAGGGGGCCGTCGAGAAAGTCAATGCCATGCAACATGAAGCCGGACGATTAGAAGACGCTGTCGCGAAAGGAGAAAGCGTCAGCATTCATCAAGCGGTGATCGCAGGGGAGAAAGCGGGCTTGTCTTTTAAGCTGATGATGCAGGTCAGGAATAAAATGTTAGATGCGTATGAAGAAGTGATGAGGATGCAGGTGTAATGTTAGAAATTTTCCTCGTAAGGAATAAGTGGTGTGACTGCAAAACCCTTGATGAACGACAGGATAACCATGAGCGAGCTGCTTCAGCTTCCGCCTCCACCTCCCATTCAACCTTAATGCCCTACCATGGCCACATTCACAGATAGTATTACAGCAAACTTTCAGGCATTGACCTTGACTCAACGAATCGGGGTCATTGTCGTCTTAGCTTTTGCTCTGGCCACGATCCCAGTGCTCATGATGATGGGAAAACAACCCGAGTTGGTCGTGTTGTTTTCTCAGCTTGAGCCTGATGATACACGAGCGATCGTCCAGGAATTGGGGAAAATGGGGGTCACGTATGATGTTGGAGAGGGGGGGCGTGCCATTCGGGTGCCGGCCGAGCGGGTGCACGAAATGCGATTGCAGCTGGCATCATTGGGGTTGCCGGAGTCTGCGGGAGTAGGTTTTGAAATTTTCGACCGGACCGGCCTTGGGGTCACCCCTTTTACCCAACAAATGAACTACCGCCGTGCTCTTCAAGGGGAATTGACCAGAACTATCAGTCAGATATCACAGGTTGAGCGAGTACGTGTGCATTTAGTCATCCCGGAAAAGCGACTATTTGCGAATGAACAAAAACCAGCACAAGCGGCGGTGGTGTTGACCCTGCAACGGGGGGCTCCCCTGAAGGGTACGCAGGTCCAAGGGATCGTACATTTGGTAGCGGCGAGTGTGGAAGGTTTAGAACCGAATCAAGTGACTGTCGTCGATAACCACGGCAAGGTGTTGAGCCAGAACATGGCTGATGAAGATGTGCAGTTGACGGCCACTCAAATTGAGACGCAGCGTCGGGTGGAAAGTGACCTGGAACAGCGGGTTCAAACGATGCTCGACCAAGTCTTAGGTCGGGATAAATCAGTGATTCGGGTCACGGCTCCCCTGGAATTTCGACAGGTGCAAATCACCGAGGAAGTGTTCGACCCCAATAGTCAAGTCGCCAGGAGTGAAAATCGAAGCCAGGAAAAAGTCCTTGAGCAGGGCCCTGCCTCAGGAGTCCCGGGAGTGAGAACCAATGTGCCGGATAATTTACAACCCTCTCCTGCGGGACGTCCTAAGGAAGCCAAACGGAAGAATGAAACCATCAATTATGAGGTGAATCGGAAGGTGAGTAAGATCATCGAACCAACCGGTGAGATCAAACGATTGAGTGTGGCCGTGTTGGTGGATGGAACCTATGAGGCGCCTGAGGGGGCAGAGGGAAGTGCGGATGGTTCGGAGATTGTCCCCAAATACATCCCTCGGTCCGAGCAGGAAATTCAAAATCTCGTAGAAATCGTCAAAAAGGCTGTGGGATTTTCTGAAGAGCGGGGAGACCAGATTGAAGTCGTTAATGTGCCTTTTGAATCTCAAGTGTTACCGGAGGAGGAAGGTGGGGCGACGGCCATGGTCCAATCCTTCTTCGCGACCTGGGGCGGGTTCATCAAGCCTGTCCTCTTTTTCGCTCTCGGAGTTTTGGTTCTCTGGTTTGTCATTCGGCCGATGGCCTTGAATCTCACGAATCCACCCGCAGAACCGGTGTTACTTCCTCAAGAAGGATTGCCGGCCACGGTCGCAGAATATGAAGCACAAATTACGGAAACCCCACAAGAGCAAGCCATTAAACTTGCAGCACAAAATCCGGCTACGGCTGCGCAAGTCATTCGAACATGGATTAAGGAAGAGCAGGCAGAGAAGGCATAATCTGTGGCTGACCAATTATCTGGGTACGAAAAAGCGGCCATTTTGCTCTTGGCGATCGGGGAAAGTGCTGCAGTTGAGGTCTTAAAGGTCCTTGATCAAAAAGACATTCGACAAATCGGGGCATACTTGGGGGCATTGGTCAACGTCGGTCAGGACGAACATCGGTATGTTCTCAAAGAATACATGGAATTGGCGGGGGCCTCGGGCTTATCCGTTGAAGGAAAAACCTACCTGGCCAAGATTTTGAATAATGCCTTGGGGAAAGACAAAGCTCGAAGAATTCTCAATTCCCTCAATACTTCCGATAACGCCGGATTTGAAACACTGAAATCTCTCGATGCCGCTTCCATCGCAAATTTACTGTCCTTCGAACACCCTCAAACGGGTGCCTTGATTTTAGCGAACTTGGAGTCTGATCAAGCTGGGCAGATATTGGCGCTTCTTCCCCCATTTAAACGGGATGCCATCGTCTTTCGCATTGCCACAACCGAAGAAGTTTCCCCTAACATGCTCGAAGAATTAAATTGGGTCTTACAAGAAGAGTTGCGAATCGGGTCTTCGAAAAATGCCGTTCCGGTGGGAGGAACCGGATTGGTGGCGGAGATACTCAATAGCGTTAAGCGGAACGTGGAAGGAGAAATTCTGACGGCCCTAGAAGGTAAAGATCCTGACTTAGCCGAAGAAATTCGTGGCAAGATGTTCGTCTTCGAAGATCTTGAGAATATCGATGATCGTGGCATGCAAGAATTGTTGCGAGAAGTCAGCAAGGAAGAATTGTTGCTCTCCCTGAAGCCGATCGAAGGGCCGTTACGAGATAAATTCTTTAAGAACATGTCCAGTCGTGCTGCCGAATCCCTCCAAGAAGATATGGAGACCCGTGGCCCGGTGAAACTCAGTGATGTGGAAGCGGCTCAACAAAACATCATCAAAACCGTTCAGCGTTTGGCCGGAGAAGGGCGAGTGGCGATAGGGGGCAAGGGTGAAGAGCAAATGGTCTAAAATTCGGAGATCAGTGGAGCAGGATGAATCAGTTCAGCAATTTCAGATGGTGGAACTCATCCCGGGTGACTTGAGACGGTTTGAATCGGGAAAAGATTCGGATAGTGAAGATCAGGAGGCTCCTCATGATTGTTCCCTGTTACAACAACAAGCCTATGAGGAGGGGAAAAAAAATGGATATGACGAAGGGGTGGCTCAGAGCCGTCAAGAACTGCAGGGACAATTTCAGCATGCGTTGGAGCTTGCGAATCGGATTGGGAAGGTGCGAGTCGCCGCTTTAGAAGAGCAGGAACGTGATATCGTTGAAGTGGCCATGGCTATCGCAAAAAAGGTCTTGAAACGGGAGATTGAACATGACTCTGCTACGGTCGTACGACAAGTCCAGCAGCTTCTCGGGTTGCTCCACAAAAAATCCTTAGTCACGTTGAGAGTCAATCCCAACGACATCGAAGAATTACGGTCGGCCCATGAGGTCTTGGGAATTGAAGGAGGAAAGGGAGAACATCTGATCCTCGAGGCCGATGAAGACATTGAAGTCGGTGGCTGTGTGATCGAGCAAGGAGGACTCTTGTTGGATGCCCGGATCCATCAGCAATTGGATGTTCTCGCAAAAGATTTTGGCCTGGAGCCGACGAACCGATGAGTGCGATTGCCAGTCTTGAACGAATTGAACGTTTGCCAGGATTTACGGTCACTGGCCAGGTCATGAAAGCTGTGGGGTTGACCCTGGAGGCTACCGGTCAAAATGTCGCCATCGGTCAACGGTGTCTGATTCAAGGAGGCCAAGGTTCATCTGGTCTTGAAGGAGAGGTCATCGGTTTTCGTGAAGGACGCGTACTGGTGATGCCGTTTGGTCCGGTTCGAGGGATTAGTGCGGGTGATCGAGTGGCCTTCGACCCGGCATCTCCAAGGTTATCAGTGGGACCTTCACTGTTGGGACGGGTCCTCGATGGGTTAGGACGTCCCATGGACGATAAGGGGCCGTTGACGGTGACACAACGGTATCCCATCTATGCCGAGGCCCCTCCGCCCCTACAGCGGAAACGCATTACCCAGCCACTTGATCTAGGAATTTGTGCGATGAATGCCATGTTGACCTGTGGCGTCGGGCAAAAAATGGGTATCTTTGCCGGGAGTGGAGTCGGGAAGAGTGTATTATTGGGAATGATGTGCCGACATACGACGGCGGATGTGAATGTCATCGCCCTGGTGGGAGAGCGGGGGCGGGAAGTCAAGGAATTCTTGGAACGGGAACTGGGACCGGAAGGTCTTCAGCGTTCGGTGGTGGTCGTCGCCACCTCTGATCAACCCCCATTAGTCCGGGTGCGAGCGGCTTTTGTCGCGACCGCGATCGCCGAGTTTTTTCGAGATCAAGGCAAGCAGGTGTTGTTGCTCGTGGATTCGCTGACCAGGTTGGCTCACGCGCAACGGGAAGTCGGGCTTGCGGCCGGGGAACCGCCCACGACCAAAGGATATCCCCCCTCCGTTTTTACTTTATTTCCTCAGGTGTTGGAGAGAATCGGCGCATTGACCGTCGGATCAATTACCGGTCTGTATACGGTCCTGGTGGATGGGGATGACTTGAACGATCCTATTGCTGATTCCATTCGGTCTATTGTCGATGGCCATATCGTCCTTTCTCGACGGTTAGCCATGCAGGCTCATTTTCCGGCGATTGACGTCTTACAAAGTGTGAGTCGGGTAATGTCAGATATTGTATCTCCCGAACAGCTACGGGCTGCCCAGTTTCTCATTCAACTCATGGCAGAATACCGGAATTCGGAAGATTTAATAAATTTGGGTGCCTATCAGCCGGGAGCAAATCCCCGGCTGGATGCAGCTGTACATCTTAAAGAAAAGGTTGATGAATTTTTACAACAACACCGAGACGAAGGGATCAATACCCCCTTGAGCCTGCAGAAACTTCAAGCGTTAGTCGAGCTTGGTCGGTCTCTTTTTGACAAAAAGGAACAAAAAGCATGAATTGGACCACGTTATTACGGTTTCGCAAACAGGTAGAAGATTTAGCTCGGGAGGAAGTGGTCCTGGTCGAATGGGAAAAAAGCCAAGAAGTTACTAAACGGGAAGAGGTACGAAAAGAAATGGAAGTGGTGGTGGCGGAGTTGGAACGTCGTATTCAAGAGGGTTTGGCCCGAAGATTTGCCGATCAACGGTATCAATGGCTGGAACAACTCAGTGCTGTGCTCGAAAGTCATACCTCAAAAATTCAAGCCATGGATCAATCACTCATTGGCCTACGCCAAAAACTGAAAAAAGCCTACCATGCTCGACGGGTTGTCGAACTCGTCATCGCCAAAAAAGAAGAAGAAGTCCTTCACAAATTGACCGCCCAGGAGCAACGTCTCCAGGAGGATGTGACTTCTCATGCATATGCGGGGCAGAACCTTGAAGAAATCACCTAGTAGATCAATGTTGCCTACCCGGCGAATCATCCCCTGGTGGCTGTTGGTCATGTTGCTGTGGGCGACGGTCGTGTGGCCGGTAGAGGAAACCCCCGAACATAAGGTGGTTGATTCTCTGGAAAAACAACAGGTTAACGATGAAACTTGGGAGGAAACTCCAAGTGCTGAGCAGACCCTATTAGAGCAACTCAATGCTCGCTTGGCAGAAGTCGAAAAACGGGAACGTGGTTTGCAAATTCGAGAAGAGCAAGTGGCAGCTCTTCAACGGGATTTAGAAGCGTTAGTCGCGAGACAGACGAAGGAAGCCAAGCGTTTGGAAAATCGTGCCTCCGCTTTGGATGAAGAAGAGCGGAGGTTTTTGGCCCAGGATCCTGCATTAGACCACCTGGTCAAGATTTATGAAACGATGGATCCTGAAGAAGCCGCGTTACGAATCGAAAAAATGGAACCAGGGTTAGCATTGGACATTTTGGCTACCATAAAAGGAAAGAAAGCAGCGGCAGTGCTGGCAGGAGTCAACCCTGAGATGGCGGCTAAGCTCTCAGAAGGACTCAGGAAGCATCGCGAAGCCAAACTTCAACGGCAAACAGCATTACAGAAAAAAATTAATCGATGAATCATCTGTTGCTTTCATTGTTAAGTTCACAAGGATCGGCTCCCCAAACGGCACTCTCACCGCATCCTCAAACCCCTCAGGCCCTTCCTTCTCCAGAAAAACCTTTTTCTCCCATCTTTTCCGGACTGCTCGCAGACATTCAAGGCAAAAGTGACGCACCACGCGTTTCAACCCTTTCATATTCAGACAGCCAACTTTCTTTTGAAGCTCCAATACATCTGAAAGAGTCCGAGGTTTCAGCGAGTCTTTATAGGGAATTGAATTCCCCAGCCGTACGGCAAGATCTCCCCCAGTTACGGAATGTTCCTCTTTCTCATGATTTGCCTCCGGATGAGGAACGTATTCCTATTACCCAATCAATACCTCAAGAGGCCCTAACTGGTAAAGAAAGTTCTTCTTTTCCGAAAGCTCCACCAGTACCCTTTCAGGGACCCTTGGGTTTTCTCTCGGATTTCGCTACGACGAGGAAGGAATCCCATTATCCCATCAGGCGTGTCACCTCTCTTCCTCTACACCAGGTGGGAACCCCTGTTTCTGAGAATCCTTCGACGGAGTCCCGGGGCATTCCCATCCCGATCAACGATGTATCTCGAGATGAAGGACAGGGGCCGGAGGGTGTTCCCATAAGACCAATAGCCGTGAGCACGGAATTGACTCCGGCTCATTCTCAGGCATTTCCGGTCTTGAGGGGGGAGTCTCAGAGCCGGGAGCCGGCTGTTCACAATGGGCGTTCATCGTCCAATGTTGAGGTACCTTCGGTTCCATCAGGCCCAATCGCAGGGAGTCGAAAGCAGCATTCAACGGAAGTGGCACCACAGGTTCAGGCATCGGATCCATCGACTGGAAAACCAGCATCTCTCCCGGGGAATTCACCTTTAACGCCTCAACCAATCGTGACCAAAGTTCAAGAACCCTTTCATAATAGTCAAAGACCCGTCTCTTCTCCTGTGATTCCGCCCTCGGTGCCACCAACTGCTCCAGGCCCCTTAGCCGAGGCCTTACCTTCCTCCATCTCTTCGACACGGTTGCAGGGTCACCCTTCCTTCTTCAATGGGGCGATGAACCAAGCTCATGAAAGTATTCCTCAGGTCAGTGCGATAGAGAGCACCACGAATGTCTCGGGTGAACAGGGGAAAGGTTCTCTCGACTTCATGTTTAAGGGATCGAGCGGGGAGTTCGGAAATGGACAGGACCTGGCACATGGATTTGGTAGTGCTCCACAAAGTCAGATGCCCGCTCAACATCATGCTGCGACAGCCTTGTCTCATAATCTTTCCGTCCGGTCAGGAGAGGAAAGGTTTCCTGAGATGCCCGGTGCGACCCTTCAGCGCCTTCAGATGGATGTTCAACTGTCTGAGAATAGTCGCGTCCAGGTGGAAGTTGGTGTCCAGCAACGACAGGTGTACGCAGGTATGATTATGGACCAAGCCGCCCTGAAGAATCTCGCGGTGCAATTCGTCCCGCAACTGGAAAATCAATTGACACAGGTCAACCTGGAATTGCAGGAATTTTCTGCAGAAGTTCGGGATCAGCGGGAATCAGGAAAGAATGAGGGTTCTCACGGGCCAGAAGACTTAGCCTACTCTGGGGGAAAAACGGGGAATGCAGAACAAGAACCTTCAGACCCCAAATCAAATACTGTACCGGAATTGAACGAGACAGGATTGCATTTTGTCGCCTAATCGGCAACTTATCACCAAGTGGAGCGAAACAGAATCTCTTATGGAGTACAGAGTAAAGGAATTTTGACGTATGGATGCGATTACACCGACACAAACTCCTGCCGGGGCTCGTGGGGTCAACACGGAAAGCAATGTGGAAGCGGCCGTTAATGCCTTGGGGTCCGATGTGTTCCTGAGATTGCTGGTCACACAACTCCAAAGTCAAGATCCGACCAATCCTGTTCAAAACGAAGATTTTATCGCCCAGTTGGCGCAATTTACGACCTTGGAACAAGCCACAAACACGAATGATTTACTGGAGCAACTCATCGGGAGCAATGAAGCCAACGCGCAATTAGGTCTGGTGAATTTAGTAGGTCGGACCATCATGACGGAGGGAGATACGGTCAGTTTAAGTGCCACCAACTCTCCGTTTCTTTCCTATGCATTAAGCGAAGATGCCAGTGAAGTACAAATTGATGTCCTGGGGCAGAACAATGAAGTGCTCAGAAGAATGGCCCCTGAAGAGTTTCAGCAAGCTGGTGCCCACCAGTGGCAGTGGGATGGGTTGGATGAAGAGGGAGAACGCCTCCCGGAAGGCGTGTATCAGTTTAGAATCAAGGCAGAAGACTCTCAAGGAGGAGCGATCCCTGTCTTTACTTTTGCCCGAGAACGGGTGACAAACATTGCATTGGGAACCGAGAGTCCGGTAGTCGTCGAGAGCGGCAAAGCTTTCACGACGCCAGACATCATTTCCATTCAGTAATTTACCACTGTCTGTTCTTGGTAGCGATGTGCTCATTAACAAAAGGAGACAACACCGATGGGAATCACCTCAGCGTTTTTTGCAGCAACGAGCGGGATCAATGCAACGAGCCGTGCGCTCAGTGAAATTGGAAACAATATCGCGAATGCTCAAACAGTTGGGTATAAAAGCCGAACAGTGTCGTTTGGGGATTTATTCGGAGCCACCATTGGTGGAGGCGGAACCACGAATGCTTTGGTAGAGGGACGAGGGGTTCGAGTTTTGGGAATTGATCCCAGTTTTACTCAGGGGTCTCTCCAGACAACCTCGAACGCCCTGGATCTGGCCATCGATGGGGACGGGTTTTTTCAAGTCAATGATGTGGCGGGCAACACGTTTTTTTCTCGGGCTGGGCAATTCAATATTGATTCGGTAGGGAATATCGTGAACCCGGCAGGTTTACGACTTCAAGGTTATCAAGTTGATTCCGCAGGCAATATCACAGGCACTCTCGGTGATATTGTGCTCACGACTACACAACAGATTGGAACGCCCACCACGCAAGTGGACATGAGTGGGAATTTAAAAGCTGATGAACCGGTCCTGACAGGGTTTTCCAATGCGGCATTATTGGCTGATCCGTCCAACCCAGCTAATTCCCAGTTTAGCACTGGGATAAGAGTTTTTGATACTTTGGGTGCCGGCCACGACTTGACCGTGTATTTTTCAAAGACTGCTATCAATCAATGGACCTATAGTGTGGTTGCACAAGATTCTGAAGTGTCCAGTCCGATTGCAAATGACACAAACACCGGCAATGCTTTGGTGGCGCAAGGTACGCTTTCGTTTACAAGCTCAGGATTATTAGACGTTGAAAATCCGGCGTCTGGCTCTCCCCATAATATTTCTTTTAATAACGGATCCTTAGTGCCCCAACCTATGGTCTTTGATTTTGGGACCAGTATCACCACGGAGGGAGGTCCCGGAACGGATGGCATGTTGCAGCAAGGATCACCATCTGTACTATTGACACTATCTCAGGATGGGTTTGCCAACGGAACTTTAACCGGCACCTCCATTGGGGAAGATGGTGTGATTACTGGTCGGTTTTCAAACGGAACGACACAGAACCTTGGGCAAGTGGCACTCACCCGTTTTATCAATCCTGACGGATTGCAACCTATTGGTCGAAATCTGTTTATTCAATCCGGAGATTCCGGAACACCCTTGGTTGGGCAGCCAGGTTCCGGTTCTTTTGGAAAGGTCTCGGCCAGTACGTTGGAAACTTCTAATGTTGACTTAGGAGATGAATTGGTGAATATGATCACAATGCAACGAGGCTTTCAAGCCAACTCCAGGATCATTACGACCACGAATGACTTACTCGGTGAACTCGTGAATTTGGCCCGGTAACATTCTTCTCACAGGGAAGGGAGGAAGCCCTCAGTCAGCGCTGCTGGCTGAGGGCTTTTTTTTGCGGGTCGAAAGGGACCTTCCTGGCCTAAGAATTTCAGAGCATGACAAGGAAGGTTTTTCTCGTTGTACTAAGTGTCAAAGAATCCTGCGGAACGCCAAGAAAATGACGAAGTATAAGGGGTGACAAGGGAGAGTTTCTCGGCGTGCAATGATCTATCTACAGATTCTACAAAGGATTTTTTAGGGCCCAGCTTCCTCTTTTTCGGTTTCAATGGTGAGTGATGAGTGGCATGAAGGTTGCTGACTTTTAAGCAGATTGGTCTGACTGGAAAAAATCACACGATGAGGGACTTTTATGGCTGAAGAAGCAGCAGCAACAGAGGCAGCACCCGTTAAAACCGGCTCGAGCAAAAAAATGATACTCATCATTCTCCTGGCCTTACTTGTTTTGGGGGGTGGGGGCGGAGCGGCCTGGTTTTTAATGGGGAACTCAGACAAAAATGAGGGGAAACATGAAGAACATGCACAGGCGGAAGAGGCTCATGACGAACCTGGGCCTGTCATGGAATTGGAACCGTTTCTGCTTAATCTAGCCGATCGGGAAGACCTTCGATTTTTAAAGGTGAGTATCAAGCTTGAGTTAGATCGTCCAGAAGAAAAGACGGACTTTCAGGTCAAGGTCCCTGCAATTAGGGATGCCCTTCTTGTTCTGCTCAGCAGTAAAGAGTCTCATCTTCTTCGAACCGTCAATGGGAAACGGCGTATCCGGGAGGAAATCATCACTCGTGTCAATGGAGTCATGAGTAAGGGGAAAATCGCGAATGTGTTTTTCACGGATTTTATCATTCAATAAACATCCTGGGTATGGGTGCGGAATGGAAGCAAGATTTTGGGACGATGCCGCTAAGAATGTAGGCAGTTAAAGAGTCAAAATCCATGGAAAAAATCCTGAGTCAAGATGAAGTTGATGCGCTGTTGCGAGGTGTCACGGACGGGGAAGTAGAAACCGAACCGGAAATCGCCGAGGATTCTTCCGGTGATGGCCCCGTTCCTTATGACCTCGGAAACCAAGAGTGGGTCGTGCGCGGGCGAATGCCGACCCTGGATGTCATCCATCAACAATTCTCACGGTTATTCCGCATTGCGTTGAGTGATATTCTGCGAAAAACCGTAGAGGTGACGGTCACCAATCAGTCGGTGATGAAATTTGGAGAGTTTACGAAGCGCCTTCCCGTTCCTGCCTATCTTCAAATCATCTCTATGGACCCTCTTCGTGGTTCAGCCATGATTGCCACGGATGCCGCCACGGTCTATCTCCTCGTTGACCATTTTTTTGGAGGTGCAGGACAAACTCATGTCAAACCCGAGGGACAGGACTTCACGCTCATTGAACAACGAGTCATGCGTAAGGTGATGCTCATGGGTCTGAGCAATTTGCAAAAGGCCTGGGATCCGGTTCAGAAAGTCAGTATTAATGCTGTTCGGGCGGAAATGAACCCTCAATTGGCTTCAATAGTCTTACCTGCAGATATCGTCATCGTGGTGACGTTGGGGATTGAGTTGGGAAACTCCGTCGGAGATCTCCATCTTTGTCTTCCCTATGCCATGTTAGAGCCATTGCGGGAGAGATTACAGGTAAGCTTCCAGAGTGATTTTTATGAGGCAGACCTTGGCTGGATCAAGCGGTTTTCTTCCAATTTGAAAGAAGCGCCGGTCAATATTTCCGTGAGCCTGGGAGAAACGCAGCTTTCGGTCGAGGAATTGATGCAATTTGCCCCGGGGGATGTGGTGATGCTCAACCAGTCGACGACCGAACCGTTAGTCGCGACCGTGGAGGGGATTGCCAAATTTCATGGGTTTCCTGGTGTGACCAAAGGTTTTCAATCTTTTCAAATACAAGAAACCTTGATCGTGAATGAATAATATTCATGGTTGTACCCTTCCGCTGCCGCACCATACGAATGAGATGGAGATGACGCATGAGTGACGAAGAAAATGTTGATTTAGAAACGTTTGATGCTGAAAAAGAGATGATGGAAGCCCTCGCTCAAGAGGCTGATGCCAAAGCTGAACCGGCTCAATTGGCTGATGAAACGTCTGGGAACAACGATTCGAGTTTGGATCGAATATTAGACATCCCTCTGGTGTTGTCAGCGCAACTGGGTAACACCCGAATGTTGATCAAGGATTTGTTGCAACTCGGACCAGGTTCTATCGTGGAGCTGGATAAATTAGCTGGTGAGCCATTGGAAGTATTAGTCAATGAGCGATTAGTGGCAAGAGGGGAAGTCGTCATGGTGAATGAGAAGTTTGGGATTCGCCTGACTGATGTGATCAGTCCGACCGAACGTGTCAACAAATTGAAGTAGTGCGAGGAGCACCATTCTGTATTCTCCCTCCAGGGGAGACCGGAGTCATCTTGAGGACCTATGGATTTTACTCATGAAGCGATAAAAATGGCTGGGGCTTTAGCGGTGGTCATTGCCATTCTCTTGGGTGGGCTGGTTTTGATGCGACGGGTGTTTGGGGAGGTTGGTGGGCAAGGCAGTGTACCCCTCATGCGAATCTTGGGTGGACTTCGGCTTGGTGCTGGAAAGCAGGTTATGTTGATTGAGGTATGCGGAGAAGTGTTGGTGGTGGGAACGACTGCCCGTGAAGTCACCTTGTTAACGAAGATTGTTGATGAAGAACGTATCGCACAGTTGCGGACTATTTCCAACCCCATCATGGGACGGTTAGGGCCTTGGTTGGGGGTGGGAAAATCCTCGGATTCTGCGATTTCCGATATGCCCAAGTCTGACCCCAATTCCATTCTGCACACGATGTCGAAATGTTCGTAAAAGGGAAACCCTGCACTGGATGTTCATGCTTATGAAAAATATGCGACTACGATGTTCTTGTCGAATATGGGTATCCTTATTGGGTCTCCTGATGAGTCTTCCCGTTACGGTGTTTGCTCAAGCCCAGAAAGATCCTAGTGTTAGCCTTCAAGTCTCGGGCATTGACGGAACTGAGCCTTGGACGTTTGGTATTCGGATTCTGGTTTTACTCACGGCTCTCACGCTTGCCCCGGCTTTATTGATGCTGGTCACATCCTTCACTCGAGTCGTGATCGTACTGGGTCTTTTACGGCAGGCGTTGGGGACCCTCCATGCCCCGCCAAATCAAGTCATGATCGGCCTGGCTCTCTTTTTGACGCTCTTTATCATGATGCCTGTGTGGGAAGAAATTCGTGTAGGGGCCTTGAACCCTTTGCTGGAGAAGCAAGTGACTGAAGAAGTGGCGATGGAGCGAGCGATAGAGCCCATTCGTCTCTTTATGCTAAAGCAGGTTCGCGAGAAAGATCTGGGCCTATTCATGAATATGGGGAAAATGCCCAATCCGAAAACCCAACAAGATGTGCCGTTGCACGTGTTAGTTCCGGCCTTCGTGACGAGTGAGTTGCGAACGGCTTTTCAGATAGGATTCCTTATCTATGTCCCATTTTTGGTCATCGATATGATCGTAGCGAGTACATTAATGTCTATGGGAATGATGATGTTGCCACCCATCATGATTTCCCTGCCCTTTAAATTGGTCTTATTTGTGTTGGCGGATGGATGGTTTTTAGTCGTAGGGTCCTTGATGACCAGTTTTCAATGAGGGCCTCTGATGTATGGGATATGAGTACATGGGAGGAAAAGGGAGATAACTCATGACTCCAGAAGGCGTGTTGAGTATCGGACAGGAGGCCATTAAGACCATCCTGTTGGTGGCGGGACCCATGTTGGGTCTCAGCCTTGTCGTGGGGTTGTGTATCAGTGTGTTTCAAGCCATGACCCAGATCAATGAAATGACCCTAACCTTTCTGCCAAAAATTGTCACGATGTTTTTAGTTTTGTTGGTGATGTTCCCCTGGATGCTGCAGGTCCTCGTCGGGTTCATGACGAATGTGTGGGGAACCATCCCTGACATGGCGCAATAAACCTATTTAAAAGAATGACTCCAATCAGAATAGGTTCGATGTAACCGGTGTTTCAATGGGACTTCGCCATTCAACAGTTCTGGCAATTTTTTGTGGTTCTCATCCGCACTGCGGTTATTCTTGCTGCCCTTCCTATGCTAGGGGGGCGAGCGGTTCCTCAACGGATTAAGATTGGATTAGCCGTCGCGATTTCGCTCATTCTCACGCCGGTCGTGACATTTTCCCTCCCGGAAAATTGGTTGCAACCCAGCAACCTGGTAATGGCGATCGGCGCGGAATTGTTAGTGGGTTTGGTGTTGGGATTAGGGATGCGGCTCATCCTTGGGGCGGTGGAATTGGCTGGAAGCGTGATGGGATTTCAAATGGGATTTGCCTTGGCCAATGCCCTGGATCCTGTCTCCCAGGTTCAGACGCCTGTGTTCGGTCAGTTACTGAGTATCCTGGCCACGCTGTTGTACTTTCAGGTCGATGGTCATCATTTGCTCCTACTTGCGTTGGGGAGCAGTTTTCAGATCATCCCACCTTTTGGAGCTCATATGAGTCCACCCCTTCTCACGGATGCCGCAAGCCTTATGCAGCGAACCTATGAAACAGGGTTGAAGATAGCGTTTCCAGTCATGGCTACGACCTTTTTGATTCATGCCACTCTTGGGATGTTGGGACGTCTTGTTCCCCAGATGAATATCATGTTGACGAGCTTTCCGGTGACCATCGCCATGGGGTTGGTCGTACTTGGACTCGGTCTGCCGTTTATCGCCTTGATCTTTCAAGATTCCATCATCGGAATGGAAGCCATTTTGTGGGACCTTTTGCAGGAAATAGGTCATGGCTGAGAATAAAGATGGCGCCGAAAAGTCAGAGCTTCCTAGTCCTAAACGATTAGAGGAAGCACGTCGAAAGGGACAGGTTCCCATGACTCGGGAGCTCCCTTCGTTGTTTATCCTCCTGGGGGGGATGGGTGCCCTCTCTCTAGGAGCACCCCAGGCCTTGCGAGAATTTCATGGCCATTATCGGTATTGGCTAGAGCAGGCCGGGACCCTTCAGTTGGACACACAATCTCTCTATGCCCTCGTCTTAAACATCACCAATCAAGCCTTTGTCCCATTGATTCCCTTCGGGTTAATCGTCGGAGGATTGGCCTTGGCCTCCATTCTTCTCCAGACAGGTCCATTATGGGTTGAAGAGGCTCTGCAACCCAAGCCCTCCAAGATGAACCCTGCGAATGGGGTGAAAAGAATCTTCTCTTGGAAAGGGGTCATGGATTTGCTGAAGTCCATCCTGAAAGTGATCGGGGTGGCGGGCATACTGTATTTTGTCCTCACGCAGGATATGAAACACATCCTCCAATTTCCCTTACTCGGGATCGGAGATGCGTTAGATGGGGCTTGGGGCTTGGTCGAAAAGCTTGTGTGGTTGGTCGGGGGAGCACTCCTGATTCTGGCGATCGTCGATTTGTTCTATCAGCGTTGGCAGCATCAGGAAGATAATCGCATGACGAAACAGGAAGTGAAAGATGAGTCAAAAGACGTGGAAGGTGATCCTCAGGTTCGTTCACGAAGACTGAGTTTGCAACGGGAACGATCCCGGCAGCGAATGTTGCAAGCTGTTTCCAAAGCGGACGTGGTCATCACCAACCCCACCCATGTGGCTGTAGCCATAAAGTATGACACTGAAAACATGGATGCTCCCGTCGTCGTGGCCAAGGGGGCGGGATTCCTGGCTGACAAGATCAAGCAAATTGCCCGGCATGCTGGAGTGCCAATCTTGGAAAACCGCAGTCTGGCGCGTGGATTGTTCAAGTCTGTCAAAATCGGACAAGAGATTCCGCATGCCTTGTATCAGGCCGCCGCAGAAGTATTGGCGTATGTGTATCGGTTGAGACAAGGGGTCGATCCTGAAGGGTAAAATGAATGGCCTTTGACTCGCAATCGCTCAAGCAGGAATTGACCCCTGGGCATTATGGGGATGTGCTGTTGCCGGTAGGAGTGGTGGGCCTCTTGCTGCTCATGCTCCTTCCCCTCCCGCCTTTTCTTCTTGACCTGTTCCTTTCCTTTAGCATTACCCTTGCTGTGTTGATTTTGCTGGTGACGATGCATTCGGGGAGACCAGCCGATTTTAGCGTATTCCCCTCCGTCGTCCTCCTTGGGACGTTGTTCCGTTTGTCGCTGAATATTGCCTCGACACGGGCGATTCTCCTTCATGGGAATGAAGGCCCTGCTGCTGCGGGGGAGGTGATTCGGGTTTTCGGAGAATTCGTGGTCGGGGGTAATTATGCCGTCGGGATTGTGGTGTTTTCCATCCTCGTCATCATTAACTTTGTGGTCATCACGAAAGGGGCGACCCGGATCGCTGAAGTCGCCGCGCGTTTTACGTTAGATGCCATGCCTGGACGGCAGATGAGTATTGATGCGGACTTAAATGCAGGGATTATCGATGAATCCGAAGCCCGAAAACGACGTGATCTTATTTCCCAGGAAGCCGATTTTTATGGGTCGATGGATGGGGCCAGCAAATTCGTCCGAGGAGATGCCATCGCTGCCCTCTTGATCATCTTCATCAATGTGCTGGGTGGGTTAAGCATTGGAGTGCTGGAGCATGGGATGTCCTTTATTGAAGCGGCCAAACGATTCACACTCTTGACCGTCGGAGATGCCATCGTGGCTCAAATTCCCGCCTTAATCATGTCAACTGCTGCAGGCATCATCATTACCCGGGTGTCGACCCAAACGAGTCTTGGGAGAGACCTCACCGAGCAAATCTTTTTTAACCCGCATTTAGTGGCTTCCGTCTCCGCTATGTTGTTTTTCCTGGGGTTTCTCCCAGGGCTCCCCCATGTGGCGTTCCTCTTATTAGGTGCGATGACCGCTGGTGTGGCGTATGTGTTGTGGCATCGTAAACAAGAGGCCGTAAAATTACAGAGTTCCACGACCACTAAGGAAAAGGAGGAGACTCAGGCGACGGAAACGGTCGATACGGTGGCTCCTCCCGATTTGTTAGAGCTCCATGTAGGGTATGGACTAGTGCCTTTCGTGGACCACGCGCAAGGGGGGGAACTTTTAGAGCGTATCCGGGCACTTCGCCGACAAACGGCTTTGGATATGGGGTTTGTTGTTCCAGCGGTCCATATTCGGGACAACCTTCAACTCAAACCCCACGAATATAGTGTGTTGCTCAAGGGTATTCCCATCGCGAAGGGAGACCTGGTTCCTCGGCATTTGCTGGCGATAAACCCTGGAAATGCACGAAAGGGGTTGGAAGGAAAGCCGGGGAAGGATCCCTGCTTTGGATTGCCAGCCATATGGATTGCGCCAAGCGACAAAGAACGTGCGCAAATGGATGGGTTTACGGTCGTCGATGGCCCAGCCATTATCGCAACCCATTTGACGGAAATTATTAAAACCAATGGGCATGAATTACTGGGGCGTCAAGAGGTCCAAAACTTGCTGGATAATCTCGCTAAGACGTATCCGAAGGTGGTGGATGAACTTATCCCCACCCAATTGACGCTAGGTGGAGTCGTGAAAATTCTACGAAATCTCTTGCGAGAACGGGTTTCTATACGGGATTTACGGACGATTTTAGAGACTGTCGCGGATTACACCAGTCAGAGTAAGGATCCTGACACCCTGACGGAATATGCCCGGCAAAATTTATCCAGGACGATTTCGAGTCAATATGCGAATGCCGAAGGCTGTGTCCAAGTGGTGAGTCTCGACCCGATGTTAGACAGGAGGTTGGTCGAATCGATGAAATCGGGAGGGGCAGAACCAAACGGACTATCACCGAATATGTTCAATCAGGTTGTGAGTTTAGTCAGGCAAGCCATTGAAAGAGTGGTGGGGCAGGGGTATCAGCCCATCCTGTTATGTTCCCAGTCGATTCGATCGCAGCTCTACCGCCTGATTTCGCCCGGAGTTCACGCCCTGGCGGTCTTGTCCCCAAACGATCTGGATCCTAACACTAAAATTCAAGCACTTGAAGTTGTGAGGTTACCACATGAAGCTGAAACGGTTTGAAGCCCTATCTCTCCATGAAGCTCTGAATGCCGTCAAGGCTGAGCTTGGTCCCGATGCCGTTATCGTTTCTTCACGGCGAATTCAAAAAGGTGGTGGTCTGTTTGGGTTAATGAGTCAATCGGTCATTGAAGTGACGGCCGCGGTTGATCGGGTGCCGAACACGGACACAGGACCGGGTAAACAAGAACATTCCCTGGAAGCATTGGTCGCAAAGCGTCTAGCGCCTGACTCTGTTTCCATCAAGCAAGAAAAACAGGAGAACCCCCCGAGTGAACACCCTAACCCTCCTGGCCCCAGTTTTTCAGATCAACTCCAAGTGGCGACCGTACTCGATCCGGTCACTCAACATATCAAGGAAATGCGGGAAGACATTCAGCGGTTGCGGGATGATCAGCATGATCCTGAGCGAGTCTTGGGGCCACTCCGCCAGGAGCTTGAAGGATTGAAAATCGTCGTCGGAGAAGCCCTTGGTCATCAGATGCAAAAACGGATGGAAGCCCTCCCATCCGAGGTTATGGATTCTTATCAATCCTTGGTAGCAGAGGGGGTGAACCCTCAACTGGCCCACGGTCTTGTTCGTAGTGTCGTGGAGACCCTCGGAACGGCCGGAATAGGTAATCCGGCAGTGGTAGAAGAGTTGGTGGTGGAACGTTTAGAGGATCAGCTGGCAGTTACGGAATCTGACCGTGACCTGCAATATGGCCAACAAATCAAAATGCTCGTTGGTCCGACCGGAGTGGGGAAGACGACGACGATCGCAAAATTAGCCGGATTGGCAAGGGAGCAACGTCCGAATGGAAAAACGGTGTTAGTCACGTTAGATACCTATCGCGTGGCCGCGGTAGAACAATTACGCGTCTTCGCCAAAATTCTTAAGATCCCGTTAGAGGTGGCTGTTTCTGTTCAAGACTTTCAGGATTGTGTCGGAAGACATCAGGATGCCGACCTTATTCTGGTGGATACGGCCGGTCGAAGTCCTCGAGATCAGGCGGGTCATGACGATTTAATGGCGATGGCCCGTATGCCAGGAAAAATTGAAACTCATCTGGTCTTGGCGGCTCCAATGGCGGAGTCGGTGTCGTTAGAAGTGGTCCATCGCTATCAGGGCCTTCCCATACAAAAATTGCTCATTACCAAACTCGATGAAACGCAGAGTTTTGGCAGTCTTTTTAATGTGCTGGCTCAAACGGGGTTCCCTGTATCGTATCTTTCTGCAGGTCAACGCGTGCCGGAAGATTTGTCAAGGGCGACTCGAAGTCAACTGGTCCGATTAATTTGGGGACATGATAAACGCCATGTCCTGGATCATGCCACCTTGGCTGAGGTGACACTCTAATGCCGGTGACTTCTTCTCCTCACCAATCGACCACTTCGGCCGGTTCACCGGGGCTGGATAAACGTGATCAAGCTAGTGGGCTTCGAGCGGCCATGGGTGCGTCCTCAAGAGATATTCCGCCTGTGCAGGTTGTGGCTGTGAGCTCAGGGAAAGGTGGAGTGGGAAAAACCAATGTTGTGGCGAATCTTGCCGTGGCGGCGGCGAAACAGGGGCGAAGCGTTGTGGTATTGGATGCCGATTTGGCCTTGGGGAATATCGATATTCTCTTGGGTTTGACCCCTGAATATACGATTGCAGATGTATTATCCGGAGAACGGTCCTTAGAGGAGGTGCTTATTCCCGGGCCCAAGGGTATTCGAATTCTCCCTGCCACTTCGGGAGTCCAAGAGTTTACCCAACTGAGTCATGAACAACAATTACGTCTTCAATCTGCATTTTTACAATTGTCCGAACCTCCCGATTTGTTGCTCATCGATTGTGCTGCGGGAATTTCGGCCAATGTCCTTTATTTTAGCTTAGTGGCGCATGAAACGCTTGTGGTCATTACTCCCGATCCCAGCTCCCTGACTGATGCGTATGCGTTGGTAAAAATTCTGTCTACTCGTTACAACCTACGTGCGTTTCGCTTACTCGTGAATCGGACAAAGTCCGTGGAGGAAGGTAAAGAAGCATTCAGAAAATTCAGTCTTGTGACAGACCGGTTTTTAACGATTTCCCTGGATTATTTGGGTTGTATTCCATCGGATGAGTATGTTCCGATGGCGGTGGCCCAACAACAAGCCGTTTGTGAAGTGTATCCCCGATCTCCTGCGGGTCGCTCGTTTACCTCATTGGTGCGGACGATGAATAATTGGAGCAAGAATCTTTCTTGGCAAGGAGGTTTTCAATTGTTCGGACCCGCAGCGTTCGCATCGACCAGATCAACCATGGAAGGATAAGGAATGAAACGAGGTGCCGTAACTGCTGCCCCTGCAAAAACCCAGAATGCGTTGCCGACCAAACTGTCGTTAACGAATCAAGAACGGGAAACGCTGATTCAAGAGTTTCTTCCGGTGATCAAATACATGGCTATGAGGTTGGCCATACGAGTCTCAAGTGGTCTGAATGTTGAAGATCTCATGAGTGCCGGGATGGTGGGTCTGTTAGATGCTTTAACCAAATTCGACCCATCCCGGGAAATAAAATTTCGGACGTATGCTGAATTTCGGATTCGTGGAGCGATGCTTGATGAGATTCGTGCGATGGATTGGGTGCCCCGCTCACTGAGAGAGCGCATAGGAAAAATCCAACATGCTGCGAATGAATGGACCAAACGAAAGGGCCGGCCTCCTACCGAAGCCGAATTGGCGGAATCGCTCGGCATAGAAGCCAAGGAAGTTGATGAAACCCTGCTCCAGGCCAAAGGGGCGGTGGTATTGAGCTTAGACGATCTAGGAAGCAATGATGAAGATGCCCACCCGATTTTAGATGCTCTGGCCGATCGCGATCAACCCACCCCCCTCGAATCTCTGGTATCGGAAGATGCACGACGAGCCTTGGTCGAAGCCATTGAGCGATTACCTGAACGACAGCGATTGGTCCTGACTCTGTATTATTTTGAAGAATTAACGATGAAGGAGATAGGAGTGATTCTTCACGTGACAGAGTCACGGATCTGTCAGCTGCATGCACAAGCCATGATCAGGTTGAAAGCCCTGTTGCATTCACGGTTAGGCCGATAACCCGATTGACCTGACAGTTCCTGTTTCTAGCCTTGGTATCGATGGCCTTTCTCTCGATGAGGAAAGGCCGTACTTCCAGTCTTCGGATGATGGGGAACCATTGAAGGTCTGTCATCCAGCTCTCAAGGGGGAATGTCTCTTGAGTTTCCGCTTCATCTTTCCGAAAAAGTGAGAACCTCCTCGTTCACTCCTCACCTAGCAAAGGAACATTCGATCCATGGAAGTTCTCGCCAGTCAAGACTCTGAACAAGTCAAAGCGGTTCCAGAGGATTCAGGAGCGACCGGGCATCACTTCACCCTGCTCCTGGTTGATGATGAAAAACTCGTTCGAATGGTCGCCAAGCGAAGGCTGACGAAGCTGGGCCATCACATCATCGAAGCAGAAAACGGGAAAGAAGCCTTACGGGCCCTTGAAGAACATTCGGTTGATTTAGTGCTCTCGGATTGGATGATGCCCGAGTTGGATGGTCCTGGCCTGTGCGGAGCCATGAAACGGGATGAACAATTGCGGTCCATCCCGTTTATCCTGATGACGGCTTTAGATCAACCCTCGCAAATCGCAGAGGGATTGAGCCGGGGAGCCGATGATTTTCTCCCAAAGTCTGCATCCGATCAGGAGATTCTGGCCAGAGTGAATGCGGGACTCCGGGCTAGAAAATTGTTTTTGGAGCTGAAAAAAACGAACGAATTGCTCTCTCAAAAGCAAGAGCAATTGGATGAGGAACTGAAATCGGCCTCACAATTCGTGCGCTCCCTACTCCCCTCGGCTGGAAATGTTGTTCCGGGAGTGGAACTTCAATGGAAATTTCTCCCATCTTCGCAATTAGGTGGAGACCTTTTTCAAGTAGCATCCTGGGGACAAGACCATTTAGGGATCATGGTTTTGGATATGTCCGGGCATGGCACGGGGCCGGCTTTGCGCGCCGTGTCCTTATCGATGCTATTTAAAGCCGAGCATATCCGACAGGCTTTTCCGGATTACGATCCTGGAGAGATCGTCACGTGGTTAAACGTGGAAAATCCGATGACGGATCAAGGAGATTATTTCACCATTTGGGTGGGAGTCCTTCAGTTATCGACTATGACGCTCTGCTATGCCAGTGCTGGTCATCCAGGCTCCATCCTGGTGAGGTCTCAGTCCGAGTCTACTGTTTTGGGAGGAGGAACGTGGCCGATTGGATTTTCCAGTGAGCAAACGTTTGACACGCAAACGGTGATCGTGCATCCAGGGGATCGGTTGTACTTGTACAGTGATGGAATCTATGAAGTGATCGATGACCAAGAAGAAATCTGGGGGAGGAAACGTCTTCAGGAATCACTGGAGTCTCTCAGGAAGGCTCCCATGGGTTTAGGCCTTGAGCAGATCATTCAGATGAGTCGAGCCTGGCAAAAACGAAAAAGTTTTGATGATGATGTTGCGCTCGTCGGGTTGGAATTTCAGGAAAAGGGGGTGTTTCGAACCTGAATGGTTTGACCCTTTGTAGCTTGAAACGAGGCAACGAGAAAATATGGATAATCATAAACCTAAGATACTCCTGGTCGATGATGATGAGTTGAATCTAGAGGTGTTGGTGGAATTATTGGCCGAAGAACCCTATCAATTGGTTCAAGCTCGCGCCGGAGATGAGGCTCTAAAGATTCTCAAAAGTGCCCCGCAAGGGTTTACGGCCATGGTTCTGGACCGCATGATGCCCGGGATGAGCGGCCTAGAAGTGATGGCTCAATTGAAGAAGGATGACCGATTAAAATGGATACCCGTCGTCATGCAAACATCAGCGAGTACGCCTCGGGAAATATGCGAGGGAATGGAGGCCGGAGTTTTCTTCTATTTGACCAAACCCTATGACCAATATGTGCTCAGGAGGATTGTCCATGCGGCGGTCGAGGAGGGTCGGAAATGGAAGGAAATCTCAAGGAATTTAGTCGTTCAACCGCATTCCTTTGAGTTTTTGTGCCAAGGGAGATTCCAGATTCGGACAATGGAAGAAGGGTATGAGTTAGCCCTCTTATTGGCGCAATTCTGCCCTGATCCTGAAAAAGTCGCCTTTGGCCTCAATGAATTGCTCACCAACGCGGTCGAGCATGGAAATCTGGCAATTAGTTTTGAAGAAAAATCTCAATTGCAAGAATGCGATCAATGGGAAGAGGAGATTCAACGGCGCCTGGAACTCCCAGAACATATCCATAAGTACGTCAGAGTGGACTTTGAACGTCATCAAGAGGGTATTCAAATCAGGATAATTGATGAGGGTAAGGGTTTTGACTGGAAAGAATACGAAGAGATTAAGGCAGACCGCTTGCTAGCGAGTCATGGTCGAGGAATCGCTATGGCCAAAGCTTTAAGTTTTGATCATCTCGAGTATCAAGGAGTGGGTAATCACGTGCTATGTGTCATTAAAGCCCCTTCATGTCCTGCATCGGAGTTACCTGGCTCATTCGATAATGAGCCAGATCAGACTGTTTGTTCGGATAGCCTCAGGCAGCAACCTCATCCCATTTTATCTGAGTGACCCCAACATTTTTGGCCGTCTTTGGCTTCCTGGGGAATGAAAATCTCAACAACAGGCACAATAGGGTTAAATGTCCTGAGGACAGTTTTTTCTCATTTTTGGTTAAAGACGGGAAAGAAAAAAGTCGAAAAAGGACCTGAGGATCGTTGAATTCATCTTCCAACGGGAGAGGTTTAACGAAACGAATTTCCTTATTCATTGAGAAGTTGTGACGAAAGATTGGAAGGGTCTGCAATGAAAAAAAAGAAAGTCACGAAAGACCGTTCTTCGGAAGCGGTATTCAAACCTTCCGGAGACCTGACGATTTTTGAAGCAGAACAGTTTCATGCGGATTTAATCGCCCTTCAACAACAAGAAGGTCCCTTGGAGTTGAATTTGGCGGATGTCGAGCAAATTGATTCATCCTGTGTCCAGTTGATCGTGGCAAGCACACGATGTGGAAGGCTGAAGGTCATGGGAATATCCAATAAGGTACGGGAACGGTTCGAAAAAGTCGGTTTTACGGAATTTCTCCCCCAGCCGGTTGAAAATTAGTGAGCAAAATCTGGAACGAGAGAAACAATGTTGATGAGGTGAAGAGTGGCTGTTGATTGGATGATGTGGATAGTGTTCTGTGTGGTCGGAGTCATGGCAGGTTATGGGTTAGGAAAACGTCGTGAAAATGATCGGGCTCAAGAGGCTGAACGACGGGTTCAAGGCCTCCTGGACAATCACAAAACTTCGGTCGAGAATTGGAAGGAATTTTGTCGCTGTCTGGCTCCTATCCTTCCTGTGTTCGTGGGACAAATCAAGGCTGTCATTCAGGAAACGGAACAGGCTGCCGCTGGCCTGGTACAGAGATTTCAGGCGATTGCTCAGAATGCCCAATGTCAGGCGTCAGAAACGGAGGCCCTTTTGCGTATGGGTGAGGGGGGAGAAGGGCAAGATGAATACTCTGTCGAGCGCATTCTTCGAGATACCAAGGAAACGATGGATATGTTCGTTCAACAGGTGACTCAAACCGCTACGGTCACGCTGTCAACGGTTCAAGTGATGGATAAAGCCGTGGAAACGACCTCGAGGATTTCCGACGTGGTCGAAGAGGTGGAGTTTATCGCCGATCAGACCAGATTGCTGGCCTTGAATGCGGCCATTGAAGCTGCCCGGGCTGGGGAGCATGGAAGGGGATTTGCGGTGGTGGCGGATGAAGTCACCAAGCTGGCGAATAGATCGGGACAGGCTGCGGAACAGATTCGGTCATTGGCTACTACGGTTAAAGGTTCCACGGAAACGGCGATGGAAGAATTGCAGGTGCTGGCTTCTATCGATCTTTCTGAAACATTGGGAGCCCAAAAAACCATCATGGGGATGACCGAAGTCATGGCAGAAAAAAATCAGGTTCTGAAAGAGAGCGTCGGGAAAAATTCCGGTCGGGCCAAGGAATTAGGAAATGACATCGCTCAGATCGTGATGTCAATGCAGTTCCAGGACATTACGCGTCAGAAACTCGAGCATGTCTATCAACCTTTGGATGGCCTGTATGTCCCGCTGAAGGAAGTAAGTGAGGAGTATGGGGGAAGTGAGAAGTTGCCGGAAATCATCGAAAACCTGAGGACGATCGAGCAAAGCTATACGATGGAATCCGAACGACAAACCATGGAAGCCATGCAGGCTGGCCAAGAAACCGTCGTGGTTGGAACAGGGTCCGATAATGAAGACAATGTCACGCTATTTTAAAAGCCCATGTGTTCGGGTTGTGTGGGGAACCCACAAGTCAGGTTTGTGACCTGCCTGGCCGATAGGGGTAGCTGAAATCTCATAGACACTTAACGAGAGGGCTGTTATGGGAAAGACCGTGTTAGTAGTCGATGATTCTGTCTCAATGCGACAGATGGTGAGTTTTACGTTGACGGGAGCCGGTTTTGAAGTAGTGGAAGCCGGTGATGGAAAAGAAGCTGTGGAGAAACTCAATGGTGGAGCTCAACCTAATTTGGTCATCACCGATTTAAATATGCCCAATATGGATGGCATTTCTCTTATTAAAGCCGTTCGAGGTATGGCGTCTCATAAGTTTACTCCCATTCTCATGCTTACCACTGAATCTTCGGATGATAAAAAAAAGGAAGGGCAAAGTGCTGGTGCGACCGGTTGGATCGTGAAGCCCTTTAATCCCGAACAAATGCTCGCCACGATAAAAAAAGTTCTACCCGGCTAAGGACCTTGAGGCGAGTGATGACCCATGCCCCTCATAAACCATCTCACCTGAAGGGATTCTATGGCTGTTGATTTGTCGCGATTTCAAGAATCATTTTTTACAGAATCTGCAGAACATGTCGAAACGATCGAATCCGGGCTTTTAGAACTTGAGCAACGTCCCCAGGACCTTGATTTACTCAATCGCATTTTTCGCGCCGCACACTCCATCAAGGGAAATGCCGGAATGTTTAATTTTACGGCCATCGGGGGCCTGACTCACCAGATGGAAAATGTGTTGGATCTGCTCCGAAACGAAAAGATGCCTGTCACCCCCCCTATCATCGATACTCTGTTGCGGTCTTTGGATGGGTTAAAGAGTCTTTTGGAAGCGGCCCAAGGCGGGCAACCAGAAGATGGGGGCGCTACCCAACACCTTGTCGATGAACTACAAGCTTGTCAAGAAACCGGAGAGGTTGCAGGGGGCGATTCGACGAACCAACCCACCGAGGAGAGCATCCGAGGTCAAAAGGAAGAAGACTGTTGGCGAGTGATGAAAATCGATTGGACGCCCCTTCCCGAGCTGTTTCAACGAGGGTTGGATCCAGCCTTGATTTTTCATGAATTAAAAGAATTGGGAATGATGAAAGCTCTTGAGGTCGGGACTGAATCTATCCCTCCCCTTGAAGAAATGGATCCCGAGCGGTGTTACTTGTGTTGGAGCCTGGAACTGGAGACGGATGCATCACTCGAAACATTGGAGGGCGTGTTTGACTTTGTCCGAGATGGGAGTGAGTTGAAGATTCAAGACTGTTCTCCTCCCAAACCTGAGCCATATAAACGGGTAGGCGAAATTTTACTCGAGGATGGGGTCGTGACTCCCGAGCAGGTGTATGAAAGCCTGTCTAAGCAAAGACCCTTAGGCCAAATTTTGGTCGATGAGAAAAAAGTCACGCCCACCCAATTAACTCAAGCCCTGGAAAAGCAGCAGAAATTAAAAAAGGCCGAAACCGTATCGATTCGTGTGGATACCGATAAAATCGACAAATTAATCAACTTGGTAGGGGAATTGGTGATTACTCAATCCATGATTACCGATCTGGGGGAAAAGTTCACCATGGTTCAGTTACCCCTCCTGCAAGAGCGAATCACGCAATTAGAACGGAATACACGGGAATTGCAGGAGCGAGTCATGTCCATTCGCATGATGCCCATCGGAACCGCCTTTCATCGATTTCCCCGCTTAGTGCGTGACCTCGCGGGAAAAAGTCACAAACAAATCCAATTGGTCATGTCGGGAGAAGACACCGAATTAGATAAGACCTTGATCGAAGGGATTGGGGATCCCCTGACACACCTGGTTCGGAATTCTGCAGACCATGGGTTGGAGCCTCCGGAGGAGCGGTTGCAGAATGGAAAGCCGGCTCAAGGGACCATTCGCCTGCATGCGTATCATGATGGAGGAAATATATGTATTTCGGTAGAGGATGATGGACGGGGACTCAATCGCGACAAGATCGTCAAGAAAGCCGTGGAGCGTGGGTTGATTGCCGATGGGTCCGCTATGAGTGATGAAGAGGTCTATCAATTGATTTTTCGCCCAGGATTTTCCACTGCGGATACCATTACCGATGTTTCAGGTCGCGGAGTGGGGATGGATGTGGTGAAGCGAAATATCGAAGGGTTAGGGGGGACGGTCTCTATTCACAGTGCCCCCGGAGAAGGGTCCCGGCTCACGCTGAAATTGCCGCTGACTCTGGCCATTATCGACGGCATGACCGTTCGGGTGGGCCAGGATCATTACATCATCCCCCTCATTACCGTGACGGAATCGATTCGTCCCAAGACCCAGGATCTTCAACGTATCGTCGGAAAAGGAGAAGTCGTCAATATCAGGGGAGAATGGGTGCCGATGGTTCGGCTGTACGAAGTCTTTCAATTGACACCTGAATGCACAGATCCCGCTCAAGCCTTACTCGTTATCCTGGAAGCCGAGGGGCGCCGGGTTGCCGTGCTCGTGGATGAATTAACCGGACAACAGCAAGTCGTCATTAAAAGCTTGGAACAAAATTATCGAAAAATTGAGGGCATATCAGGAGCGACAATTTTAGGTGACGGTCAGGTCGCCCTGATTTTAGACGTGCCCGGACTGGCCAAGCTTGCTCGAGTTGGTCATATTGCCGCAGCATGAATTCGGGTAAGGGTGTAAGGCAAGAGAGCAAGATTCAATGGAGAGGTAGTTCACCAAATGCCGTAGGGCAGTGGAGGATTGGAGGAAAGGGATTATGACAACGGCCACGCTAGACAGTACCGAACAGAGTGAAATGCGCACGGCGTATTCCACGGATGGGCAACAGTTTTTAACCTTTAATTTAGCTGAAGAGTTCTATGGGGTTGATATTCTCAAGGTGCAAGAAATTAAGGGATACACAGCCGTGACCCGTATCCCCAATACGCCGGAGTATTTGAAAGGGGTGTTGAATTTGCGTGGCACGATCGTCCCTATCGTGGATCTTCGTATGAAGTTCGGGATGGGGGCCACCCAACCCAGTTCGTTTACCGTGGTCGTCGTCGTGAATGTTCGAAACCGTGTGATGGGATTTTTAGTCGATGCGGTTTCCGATGTCCTAGATTTGGATGCCAAAGAAATCCAGGCGCCGCCTGAATTGGGCAGCACGGTGGATATCACCTTTGTGAAGGGAATCGGGAGTTCTAATGACCATTTAGTGACCTTGCTGGATATTGATCGGGTGTTAACTGATGAAGAAGTACAACAGGTAAGCCAAGTGCAACAGGACTTGGAAATAACCCCTGAGTGAACCTAGGGGCGGGAAATTCGCGAATCCATGACATGGCCGTTTTTCATCACAATTCTGTGAGGGTTCTATGAGACAGTTCTTTCAATCAATCACTCGTTGGGGCATTGCCGCAAAACTCGTGGTCCTTTTCATTGTTTTCGGTGCCGTACCGATGGTGGCGGTTGGGTTTATCGCAATTGGGGCGGCGGATGATATGAAAGCGAAAATCGGATCCAGGTTTATGTCTGAAGCCAAGGGATTGGCCGATAAAATCGACCGCAATTTGTTCGAACGCTATGGAGATGTGCAAGCATTCGGGTTTAACGATGCGATTACCCGGACGTCACAATGGTATGACCCCTCTGAGTATAACGTCGTCAGCCAAATCATGAATAAATATGTCAAAGCCTATGGTATCTATGATTTGGCCATATTGGTGGATCCGGTAGGTGAATTAATTGCCGTGAATTTTCAGAATGCCAAGGGTGAACCCATTGATGTGCAATGGATGTTTAAGAAGAACTTTAAAGAAACGGCCTGGTTCCAAGCTTTAGAAGCGGGAAAGTTCACCACGAAAATGCCGTTTACGGCTCCCGGAAATGATATTTCCACCGGGACGTTCATCGAAGATGTGCATATCGATCCGGACGTCAAACAGGCCTTAGGGAACGATGGCTTGGTGATGGGGTTCTCGGCTCCGGTCTACGATGAAAATGGGACTGTCGTGGCCTATTGGTCGAATCGAACCAACTTTAGTGTCGTTGAGGACATGTTTAAAGATTCCTATAAGAACCTCAAAAATATGGGCTTTTCCGGGGCGGAACTGACCTTGTTAGATCGTCAGGGCCGGGTGTTGGTGGATTATGACCCCACTGCCATGGGCACGGAAGATATCGTGCGCAACTTTGACGTGCTCATGACCCTCAATCTGGCTGACAAGGGAGTTCCGGTAGCCCAAGCCGCCATCAAAGGGGAGACCGGCTTTCAATTCGCCGAGCATGCGCGCAAAGGCCTCGTGCAAGTGGGGGGGTATACCCACTTGCAGGGAGCCCTGGGCTTCCCCGGGATGAATTGGGCTGTCCTGGTCCGGGTCCCTGAGGAAGAGGCTGTGGCCGAGGCCAATGCCGTGCAAAGTAAAGTGCTCCTGACCGGGCTCATTTGTCTTGTGGCCTTAGTCCCGTTGGGCTGGATGGTCGGCCGTAAAGGGGCCGGCAATCTCATCACCATCAGCCACGTCGCGCAACAAGCGGCCGAGGGCAATCTCTCGCCACGCGCCCCCGTGCAAGGGCAGGATGAACTCAGTCAGTTGGCGGGTGCCATGAACACCATGCTGGATAACATCGCCGGGGTCGTGGGAGAAGTGCGCCAAGCCGCCGAACATGTCTCCACGGGCTCGGCCGAGATCACCCAGGGCAATGAGGATCTCTCGCAACGGACCTCGGCGCAGGCGGGAGCCCTGGAAGAAACGAGTGCCTCGATGGAGCAGATGACCTCCACGATTAAGCAGAATGCCGACAATGCCAAACAGGCCAATCAGCTGGCCGTGGCCGCCCGGGAGGTTGCCGAGAAGGGGGGCACGGTCACGGAAAAGGCCGTCGGGGCGATGGATGAGATCAATAAGAGCAGTAAGCAGATCGCGGATATCATCAACGTGATCGACGAGATCGCCTTCCAGACGAACTTGCTGGCGTTGAATGCGGCGGTGGAAGCGGCGCGGGCCGGGGAGCAGGGCCGGGGGTTTGCGGTGGTGGCCTCGGAGGTGCGGAATCTGGCGCAACGCTCGGCGACGGCCGCCAAGGAGATCAAGACGTTGATCAACGAATCGGTGCAGAAGGTGGCCGATGGGAGTGAGTTGGTGAATCAGTCGGGGCAGACGTTGGAGGAGATCGTGAACTCGGTGAAGCGGGTGACGGATATTATCGCGGAGATCAGTGCGGCGTCGCAGGAGCAGGCGGCGGGGATTGATCAGGTGAACAAGGCGGTGATCCAGATGGATCAGGGGACGCAACAGAATGCGGCCTTGGTGGAGCAAGCCACCTCGGCTTCGCAGTCGATGAAGCAGCAGGCAGCCGCGCTGCTGGACCAGGTGGCGTTTTTTAAGACTAAGGAAGAGGGTCAGGGATCTCTAAATTTTCAACAAGAAGGGAGTGCGGAACAGGTACAGTCAGGTCAGAAAATTCATACCCCCATTTCAGGATTAACCAAAAATATCTCCACTCCTCCTCCGGCTCAGCCGGTGAAAGTGGGAAATACCAATGGACATGATCGTCGTGAAGGGGCAGATGAGTTTTTTGAGGAATTTTAGTGTGTTGTAGTACTACGGTCGAACACACGTATATCGTTCCCCTCTAGATTTTAACGGTACGTTCATTTTTTCCACTTTTTTGAACGAGGAGAGGATAAAGCATGAGTAGGAGTTGGCGTGTCAATTGGAATGAATTGAGCATTGGGACGAAAGTTGTCGGAACGACTTTGGTGGTGTTTTCCGGTCTGTTAGTTGCCGGGGGGTATTTTCTTGGGCAGCAATTAAAAGATGATTTAAACCGGGTGTTAGCCAATCAAGCCTCTATCGTCGAGAAGCAGATTCGGGTGACCCGTGCGTATGTGGCAAAACAGTTTGTGGTCAAAGCCAAAGCTGCCGGTATGAAAACCGGGATTGAGCATAGTAGCTCCGATACGATTCCCTTCCCTGCCACCTTTACCCGGGAAACCTCTGAAACGTTGGCAAAAGAAGGGGTGTACAATGCCCGTGTCATTAGCCAAACTCCACTCAATGTCGCGAATGGTCCGCAGGATAGTTTCGAGACCGAAGCCCTTCAAGCATTAACCGATGGAGAGCAGGAATTCACCAGCATTGAATCGGTTAATGGTCATTTAATGTTTCGACGCGCGACTCCCGACTTGGCCAGTGTGAAAGCGTGTGTCGGATGTCATGAGGGCAAACAAGTGGGGGATATGTTGGGGGCGGTCTCGGTCCAAATCCCTATGGAAATCCCCTTGGCTCAATTAGAAGGCAATCTTAATAAAATGTATTTAGGGATTGTCGGTGTGGGGATCTTGACCTTGGGCCTTCTTTTCTGGTTGATCACGAAGTTTGTGGTCGGGCCGATGAAAAACCTGGAAATGATGGCCGAGCATGCCAGAGAAGGAGATCTTACGGTGCGAACTCAGGTGGCCAACCGGGACGAAATCGGCCGCACCAATGATTCTTTCAATACGATGTTCGACCGGGTCAGCACCGTGATCCATTCAGTAAAAGAGGCAGTAGGGACTATCACGACTGGAACCCAAGAGATCAGTCAAGGGAATGCGAACCTCTCGGAGCGGACCTCGGCGCAGGCGGGAGCCCTGGAAGAAACGAGTGCCTCGATGGAGCAGATGACGTCCACGATTAAGCAGAATGCCGACAATGCCAAACAGGCCAATCAGCTGGCCGTGGCCGCCCGGGAGGTCGCCGAGAAGGGGGGCACGGTCACGGAAAAGGCCGTCGGGGCGATGGATGAGATCAATAAGAGCAGTAAGCAGATCGCGGATATCATCAACGTGATCGACGAGATCGCCTTCCAGACGAACTTGCTGGCGTTGAATGCGGCGGTGGAAGCGGCGCGGGCCGGGGAGCAGGGCCGGGGGTTTGCGGTGGTGGCCTCGGAGGTGCGGAATCTGGCGCAACGCTCGGCGACGGCCGCCAAGGAGATCAAGACGTTGATCAACGAATCGGTGCAGAAGGTGGCCGATGGGAGTGAGTTGGTGAATCAGTCGGGGCAAACGTTGGAGGAGATCGTGAACTCGGTGAAGCGGGTGACGGATATTATCGCGGAGATCAGTGCGGCGTCGCAGGAGCAGGCGGCGGGGATTGATCAGGTGAACAAGGCGGTGATCCAGATGGATCAGGGGACGCAACAGAATGCGGCCTTGGTGGAGCAAGCCACCTCGGCCTCTCAATCCATGCAACAACAGGCGTCCGACTTATTACAACAAGTGGCTTTTTTCAAAGTAGACAATAGTCAAAAGACAGCACCTGGTCTGACCAAAACCTCTGGAATTTCTTTGGCACAAAAAAAATCTAGTACCCCAACATCCTCGTCTCTAAGTTCCGCGGGGGAGAAGGTGACATCTGTTCATTCGGAAAATGTCAGCCACCCTCCTGCTGTTAAAGTCGGAGCTTCTTCCGGTAATGGGAAAGGAGCCGTTCAGGAGAGTGATTTTTTTGAGGAGTTCTAAATATCAGCGGTGAGTACTAGTATTTTGGGAGACTTATCCTTTAGTTCAAGGATGCAGACTTATTGACTGTTCCAGGTTAGGTAGGATAGGCTTAAGACCCCCCATAAGCCATAACCAGGATGGATCACCAAGTTGTAAGTTTTCCAACACTCAACGGAGGAGGTCGCTAATGAAGCGATGGGCAGCTATCTCTATGATGTTTGGAGTCTTTGTTCTTGGGTTGTTCTTTCTCTTGCCGGCCGGGCAAGCTGCTGATATGACAAAAGCTAAAGCAGCTGAATACGTCCTGGCTACGGTAAAGGCGGCGAGAACGGTTTTTGTCAAAGGTGTGCTGGCGGATGCCAAAAAAGGTGGGGTGAAACCGAATGAAAATTGGGTAAAGGATGATCATGGGATCATGCTTCCTGCTCAGTTTGTGAAGGAAATTGGGAAGGAAATTCGGGCCTTTGAAGTCGCCCTAGTGGGGACAGACCCGTTGTATAAATCTAATGCGGCAAAAAGTCCGAAGGAAAAAGAAATGTTGGCCACCTTGGCCAAGGGAAAAACCAAGGTCATCACTGCCGAGGATGGGGGAAAGACCATCGGGATGTCCGCCGACTTTGCCATCGTTCAAGGTTGTGCCGATTGTCATAACAAACACCCCAAAACCACTAAGAAAGATTGGAAAAAGGGTGATTTTATGGGTGCGATCGTCGTGCGAATGAAATAAGCCAGACTTTCATTCGTGAGATTCAATGAGGCGTGAGGGAGAAGTTTTCCCCTCACGCCTTTTTTGTGTTCACCCTATCGACCCCCAGAAGATGTGGTGTGAGGGTCTTCTCCTTCGCCTCTCTCTTTTCTTGCTTCCGAGTCCAATCCGAGCCTCGGGGGAACACAGAAATTCCTTTTCACTTTTTTGAGAATTGAACCGATAAAAACACATAGATATGGGCAAAGATTTTTAGTCTTTTCCCGGGTGAGATTTGGTGCCTGTGCAAATTGTTGTTTAGCTCCTGAGTCTTCAGAGTATCAGTGAGTTCCTTCCCCATTCCTTGGAACATTTCATGGTGTCTTATTCCTTTTTCGTCAAGCAACGTGGAATGGTGGGGATCACTCTATCATTTGCTCACTTAGAAGGAAACGTTTTGAAGGGAAATGACATTGAAGACCACGACTCCGTTGGGAAAGCACCGTGAGTGATGGGCCGTCTCAGAAGGGTAATGAAAGATGATGACTCCAACGTTGACGGATAAAGAATTTTCTCAATTTCAGACCCTCATCTATGATCAGGTCGGTATTACCTTAGATTTTCCCAAAAAAACATTGCTGGTCTCTCGCCTGGGCAAGAGACTTCGTGAGTTAAAACTTGGATCATTCCAAGAATATTTCGATTGTGTGAGTGCGAAGGGTGGTGAGGAGGAACTTATCCGATTATTAGACCTTGTCTCGACCAATAAAACAGATTTTTTTCGAGAACCTCTTCACTTTGATTTCTTAAGAGATGAAATACTCCCACAAGCGAGGTCAACGAAGACCATTCGTATCTGGTCTTCTGCTTCCTCTACCGGAGAGGAGCCATACACGATCGGTATGACGCTGTATGATGCCCTCGCGGACTTTCATCAATGGGACATTAAAATTTTAGCTTCAGATATTTCTACTCGGGTTTTGGCTAAGGCGGCAGAGGGAATCTACGAGGAAGATCGTGTCAGTCAATTGCCGAAGGAAATCCTCCGCCGCCATTTTCTCCGTGGTAAGGGTCCACATCAAGGAAAACTCAAGGTGCGCCGGGACATCGCAGAACTGGTTAAATTCCGACGCATTAATCTTATGGATTCGTGTTTTCCTATTCGAACGCCCTTGGATGTCATTTTTTGCCGGAATGTCATGATCTATTTCGATCGACCCACTCAGGCCAATTTGATGAAAAAATTTTTTCATTATCTTCGGCCAGGTGGGTACCTGTTTATCGGGCATTCGGAAAGTCTGCAATGGATCGACCATCAATTTTCGTACATTCGTCCCACGATTTATCAGAAGGCCAGCACAGTGTTATGAGCATTTCGGCATCGGTGATGGAGTTTGGCCATATTCGACGGATTCAGGATACACGATTTCCTTATGAGGTCGCGGTCATCCTTCCTGGAGAGTATTTCGTGAGTGAGGAACCTAAGGTGGTGTATACGGTGTTGGGTTCCTGTATTTCCGTGTGTCTTCGAGATCCTTTGATGGGTATCGGAGGAATGAATCATTTTATGTTGGCTGCGCCTTCTTCGGGCGGCGGAACGGATAGCTGGGCGGATTCAGGACGATATGGAAGTTTTGCGATGGAGATGCTGATCAATGAGCTGCTCAAACGTGGAGCCAAAAAAGAACGATTGGAGGCCAAGGTGTTCGGTGGTGGAAAAATTTATGAAGGCAACATGGATATTGGAGCCAAAAATGCCGCCTGGGCATTAGATTACCTGGAACGGGAAGGCATGGCCTTATTAAAGGCCAACGTGGGAGACGTGTGTCCGAGAAAAGTCTATTTTTTTACCAATTCAGGGAAGGTCCTCATGAAGAAACTGGATAGAGTGGTGGCTGATTCTATCGTGCAAGAAGAAGAGCAATATCAGTCGAAATTGCAACAGGCTTCCGTTCAGTCAGAGGTTACCTTATTCTAAGGAGGGGCAGGGAATGAGCCCTATTCGCGTGTTGATCGTCGATGATTCAGCCCTTATTCGCGGGATAATGACTGAAATTCTTTCCGATGATCCTGCGATTGAGGTAGTTGGGACTGCACCCGACCCCTATATTGCCAGAGATAAAATAAAATCTTTGCAACCCAATGTCCTGACTCTGGACGTGGAAATGCCGAAAATGGATGGTTTAACCTTCCTTCAAAAGCTCATGGCTGCCCGTCCCATGCCCGTAGTGATGGTGAGTTCTCTGACGGAACAAGGTGCGGAAACGACTATGCAGGCCTTGGAGTCAGGGGCTGTAGATTTTGTTACCAAACCAAGCGTGGACATTCGCCAAGGCCTTGAAGACCTGGCTCATCAGATAACCAGTAAAGTCAAAATAGCTGCTCAAGCCACGGTAAAAAAACGCACTCCACCCGCGGATTGCGAAGCGCGTATTAAAAATTTGGCGGCTCAATCTGCCATGATTAAAACCACGGACTCGATTATCGCGATTGGGGCTTCGACGGGTGGGACCGAAGCCCTGCGGGAATTTTTAGAAGTGCTTCCCCCTAACACACCTCCGATTCTCATGACCCAGCACATGCCTGAGCGTTTTACCAACACGTTTGCCGACCGTTTGAACCAGCTATGTCAAATTCGGGTCAAAGAGGCACAGGATGGTGAAAGCGTCATTCCTGGGCAAGCTCTTCTCGCTCCCGGGAATTTTCACATGGAATTGCGCCGTAGTGGCGCACGATATTACGTCACGCTCAATCAAGACGCTCCAGTCAATCGCCATCGTCCTTCGGTCGACGTCATGTTTCGATCCGTGGCTCAATATGCCGGTTCGAATAGCGTGGGAATCATCTTAACAGGTATGGGAAATGACGGAGCAGCAGGAATGCTTGAGATGAAGCAAGCCGGTTCGATGAATTTTGCGCAAGATGAAAATTCCTGTGTGGTGTTTGGCATGCCGAAAGAAGCCATCAAGGCGGGGGGAGTTGACCGGATTCTTCCATTAGCGGAACTTCCTGGGGCCCTATTAACGCATCTCAGGATGTGTTCTCCATCATAACCCAAATCAGGAATGCGTAGAGTAACCCTTTTCCATCTCTCTGAGTACGCCTGAGTCAAGGGGCGAGTCTTGTCCCTCCCACTTTTCCAGAGTACTGACCGTTATGCGGAAAATCAAAGTCCTAATCGTTGAAGACTCCCTGGTCGTTCGTACCATTTTAGCCAACGAACTCACCAAAGACCCTGAGATTGAAGTCGTCGGTTTGGCTTCAAACGGTAAAAGCGGTTTATCCAAAATTACCCAGACCATGCCTGATTTGGTCACGATGGATATTGAAATGCCTGAAATGAATGGGCTTATTGCCGTCAGTGAGATTAGGAAAACTCATCCACATCTTCCGATCATTATGTTCAGTTCTTTGAGCCGCCATGCTGCCAAGGTGACCCTTGAGGCCTTAGCCAGAGGAGCCAATGACTATGTGACCAAACCTGATAAGGCAAGGAATGTCGATGAGGCTATCGCAAAAGTTCGTGATGAGTTAATCCCAAAAATTAAAGGTCTGTATCATTCGGGAATTACTTTTCATGGCATCGGATTGGATTCTGAGAATTACGTCGTATCCCAGGTGATTCAACCGAACGAAGGATCCTTTTTATCCGGAAACAGGGTCGATGTTCTGGCCATAGGAGTTTCCACGGGTGGTCCCAATGCCTTGCTCGAATTATTGCCAAATCTTACACAGAAGTTTCCCATCCCAATTTTAATCGTTCAACATATGCCTCCCCTTTTTACGAAATGTCTTGCCGAAAAACTCACCTCTCAATCTCATGTTCCTGTTCAGGAGGGGGAAAATGGTGTTGAACTTTTAGGCGGTCAGGTATGGATTGCACCGGGGGGTGTGCATATGGGAGTGAGACGAAAGGGAGAGGCCGTCGAATTATTCACCACGAAGGAAGACTTGGGATATCTCAGTTATCCGTCAGTCGATGTGTTGTTCAATTCTACCGCTGAGGTATTTGGCCAACATGTCCTGGGAGTAGTACTGACCGGAATGGGGGAGGATGGTTTGCGTGGTTGCGAGTCTATACGAAAACATGGCGGACGAATCTTTGTTCAAGACAGATTGAGTAGCGCGATTTGGGGAATGCCGGGGGCTGTAGCAAAAGCCGGATTAGCTGAAAAAGTTCTTCCTCTTTCTCAAATGTCCTCAGCGATTTGGTCGGCAGTGGTTCCCGGACGGGAATCCGAAGTTGATTGTTTTTCTCTACCACAAGAGGGAATGAAAACGTCGTGAATTTGACACGGGAGGAATTTGTCTACATTCAAGAGTTAGTTCATACACGGTCTGGTGTCCTGCTATCACCAGAAAAGGGATATTTGGTGGAAGCCCGTCTTAAGCCCTTGGCGAGATCTCTCGATTTCTCCGGACTCTCCTCGTTTATTCACACTCTCCAACGCACTGAATATGGCTCCCAACATCGGAGGGCCGTGGAAGCCATGACCACGAATGAAACGAGTTTCTTCCGAGATCCTGATGTGTTTGAAGCCCTTCGAGAGCAGGTTATTCCCCTGCTCATCACAAAAAGAAAAGCGGAGAAGGTTCTTTGCATATGGTGCGGGGCAAGTTCGAGTGGGCAGGAACCCTATTCGCTCGCGCTGCTCTTAAAAGAGCATTTTCCTGATTTGCAAGGTTGGCGGATAGATTTTTTTGCCACAGACATTTCCCAAACGATGATAAAACGGGCCCAATTGGGGGAGTTTAGTGAGATTGAAATCGATCGTGGTCTGCCTAAGTATCTCTTAACTAAGTACTTTGAGAAGAGACTTGAGAGCTGGAGGATTCAGGAGGGTGTCTGCAAAATGATTCAGTTTCGAGAAATGAATCTGATAGGGCCTTGGATCGAATTCCCGTCCTTAGATTTGGTGTTGTTGCGCAATGTACTGATTTATTTCGATGAACGGACGAAGAAAGAGGTCTTGAGGAAAATTTGGCGCTCCCTAAAGCCCGATGGATTTTTAGCCTTAGGAGGGACAGAAACGACTTTCGGTCTTCAGCAGAATTTTCGGCGAGTCCCGTTTGATAGGGTTTCCCTCTATCAGCCTTGTGAAAAAAGGGGAACCACATCGGTGGTGGAGGCATGAGGTTCTGTATGGGTGGGACGGTAAGAGTTGGTGGTTAACAGAAAGGAGTCTGGTATGAGTCCTCTGAATAATCAGCGCGAATTTACCCGAGTGACGGTGGCTATTCATTCGGAGCTACGGGTCGGAGGAAATGTGGTTGTCCACGGAATGCTTGAAAACGTGAGTTTTAACGGTATTTTACTTCATAGCGATGCTCTGCTGCCCCCTCAAACTCCCTGTCGGGTCTATATATTTTTGGATGGGGGGCAGGGGGGACCGATCATTGAAGCCCAAGGGCAGGTCATACGGACCGAACCTCAAAAACTCGGGGTGATGTTTACGGAAGTTATCGGAACTGACAGTACCCACCATCTCCAGAATCTTGTTCTTTATAATAGTGGGAATTTATCCGTACAGGTAGAGCAGGAATTCGAGTCGAATTCAGGGTTACTACCTAAGTCATAGCCTTGTTGGAATTAGGTAAATTCGTCAATCTAGTGAAAAATCAAACCCTTATGCCTATTTTTGCTTAATTCTTCGCTTTGCTCATCCGATAATGATGTCCAGAATGGGCAATGAACCAATAATGGAATTTTTGTGAATTTAGAATTGGGGAGGGGTATATGAATATTACCCAGGAAAATTGTGAGGGAAGGGTCGTCCTGCATCTAGAGGGACGCTTTGATTTTGGCGCACGGAAAACCTTTAAGGAAGCGATGGATCAAGCTGTCCAGGAGGGGATCCCTGTCGCGTTAGATTTAGGGCAAGTCTCTTTCGTGGATAGTTCAGCTTTAGGATTGTTGGTCATTTCCCATCAAAACCTGAAGAATAAGAAAATTGATTTTTGCTTGGCCAACCCTCAAACCTATGTTCGACAAGTCTTGGATTTGGCGAATGTGGCTAAAATGATACCCATTTACCAAACTCTCCAAGAGGTTCCTCAAGGTCAACCCGTTCCTTCAGTCGCTCAGGCGTAGTTATCCTTCGTGAGTGGTATCCTTGCCTCTCGGGACAAGAAAAGTGTCCGATGTGGGATGGTTTCTGTGGTGTGAGAGACAACGTGACGTCGGTTGTCCACATGTCGGATTCGAGACGGTAAATCCGCATGTGTCATGAATAGTTTTTCCCCTTCTTCCTCATCTTCAACGACTTCCGCGATCAAGAGAATTCCGACTGGGCAATTACGAGTCGGAATGTTCTTAGCCCGTATTTTGGATTCTTGGTGGAAATCTCCATTCTTTAAACATCGTCGCTTGCTGCAGACTCCAGAAGAAGTTCAACAATTAATCCATTCGGGAATTCATGAAGTGGAAATTGATCTTTCCCGAGGAATCGATGTTGCGTCAGACCTCGAGGAGGATCAGCTGAATGAGAGCCTAGAACCTTCGAGTGACAGTGATGCGGAATCTTCCGATTCGTCGATCCGTCAGGGGTTGCAGGAGGCTTCTCTGCATCCTTTGCCTCCATCAGAACGTGAAATTAAGGCGCATTTACGAGCGCTGCGCGATGATGCGGTCCAGGCCATCGAGGGAGTATTTGAAGGGGTCAAAACCGGAATGCCCCTTCCTCATACGACGGTCCAGGCCACTGCTCAAAATCTGGTTCAGGGAGCCTTGGCCCATCCTCTGGTCCTTGCAGAGGTATACCTTCTGGAGCAGCTCAAAGGGTTCGATGCGTCATTGTATGCCCATGTGGTTGATACAGCCGTTCTCTCCCTGTTGGTCGGTATGCAATTAGATTGGGATCCCGGAGGATTAGAAGAGTTAGCCATCGCAGGTTTAATCCATGACATTGGTTATATGAGGCTTCCTCACAATTGTATTCAGGACCGAAGTATAGAGCAAGGGCGTGCTTCGAAGGTCTTGCAACAGCATGTGGAATTGAGTATGGCATTACTCAAACCTCACGCTCACTCCTTGCCCTCTATTCTGCATATGGTACAGGTCCACCATGAACGTCTCGATGGTTCTGGTTATCCCGACGGGTGTTATGCGAGTGCCGTTTCCGAAGGGGGGCAAGTCTTAGGAGCGATAGATTATTTTGATGAATTGACGAATCGGGAGAATATGCATGGCTCCTTTCCTGTAGGGTTGGCTATCAAGAAACTATACCAAGATGCAAAACGGGAGAAATTTTCCTTACAGGTTGTGGAAGCTTTGATCCGCATTTTGGGTGTCTATCCGGTGGGCACTCTGGTTCAACTTTCTTCCGGTGAGGATGGTGTTGTGATCAAACATAACCCGAATACGAGTATTAAACCAATGGTGAAGGTTTTGCGTGATTCAGAGGGCAGGCTTTTGCCTGAGCCCGAAGACAGGGATCTTGCTCAGGAGACCACGGATGAGAGCCAGGTGCACATCACAAAAATCCTCGTGGGCACCGACTACCCCATCAATTTTCGAGAAATAGTGGATAAGGTATGAAATTGAATTCCACGATTATGGAGTATCTTTGGGACGGGATGATGCTTGGTGCCTGTCTCGTGGATTCGCGGGGAATGCTGACGAAAATGAACCGGGCAGGAGCGAGGATTCTAGGGTGGGGCGTGACATTCCCCCAAAACACCTTATGCCACGATTTGATGGAATGTCTTGTCCCGGCTCCGAATGGTGGGGCTCTGGTATGTCCTTTTGGGGGACCACTACTCACAGAGAAGATGATCTGGATGCCCCGGACCCGACTTCGACGACGCAACCATACGTGGTGTAGCGTCGAGTTAAAGGGAATGGTTGTGAGTGAGGGGATCCCCCTAGAATACCTTCTCCTCTTTCGTGACCTAACTGAAGAAGAAGCCCTGACAGAGGAATCGCATCGCTTGGCTTCTATCCCGGAGGAAAGCCCTTTTCCCATCATCGAAGTCGATGAAAGAGGGACACTCCGGTATGCCAATGGTGCCATGATTCACCTCATGGAAAAGGCGCAAATCGGACAAGACGGATTTTCTACTGCCCTCCCGTCCCATATTGACGAGATTGCTCATCGATGCCTATCGCAGGGTCATCAGGAAGATAATCTCGAAGTACAGGTGGGGGCTAGACAGTTTTCGTGGACATTTTCCCCGCATTCTGATTTAGGAATTTTACGGGGGTATGGAATAGATGTGACAGAACGGAAAAAGGCTGCAGATGAGTTGTCAGCTTTTGCCGATACTCTGGAGGCTAAAAATCATGAATTGGATTCGGCTTTGATAAAAGCCGAAGCCGCGACTCGAGCGAAAGCCGCGTTTCTGGCTACGATGAGCCATGAAATTCGTACCCCCTTAAATGGTGTGATCGGAATGGCTGAATTGCTGTTGAATTCTCCTTTAGATCATGAGCAACAAGAGTGCCTGAGCATCATTCGCAAGGCCGGTGAAGGGTTGTTGGACATCATCAATGATATTCTTGACTTTTCAAAGATTGAATCAGGCAACTTACTCGTGGAGCGGATTTCTTTTCAACCGCGCCAAACCATCGAGGAAGTCGTGGATCTCTATGCCGAGCGGGCCTATCGGAAAGGTGTGGATCTCGTAGGTTATGTGAATCCAGATGTTCCCAAAGTCTGTTTAGGCGATCCTCATCGGCTACGACAAATATTGAATAATTTTTTATCCAATGCCCTGAAATTCACCTCCGAAGGATTTGTGCGTGTTCTGGTAGAGGTTCAACCGTTATCGGAGGCACCCCAAGGTTCCCCTCTTTCCGTTCAAGATGATTCGCTTGAAACTGGGGGCCAGACCATCCCCATGATCTTACGGTTTTCTGTCCAGGATACGGGTGTGGGAATTTTGCCTGAGGCTCAGGAAAAAATCTTTCAAGTCTTTTCTCAAGCGGATAGTTCGACCAGTCGGAAGTTTGGTGGTACAGGCTTAGGTCTGGCGATCTCCAGACAGTTGGCGGAACTGATGTCTGGATCAATCGGGGTATCAAGTCAGCCTGAAGTCGGTTCGACCTTTTGGTGTGCTCTTCCCCTGAATGTTGTTCCGGGTGATTTGCCCAATGTTCCCCAGAGCCGAAATCGAACGGTATGGGTGAAGAGTGTCTTGGAGGGAACACTCTGGGCCCTTTCCAGGATCCTGGAAGAAGACGGTATCGCTGTACATCCCGTTCAAAATCTCGAAGATATTGTGACTCAGAGCCGAAACGGTCATTTAGCCTCGGGGTTGCTGGACTTAATCGTCGATGATTCAGTTTCTGATCAATCTTTGGAATCCTTCTGCCATGCGTTGTCAAAAGAGTCCCCTGATGCTGTTCCTAGGGTTTGGCGATTACAGCCATTCTGGGTTCAAAAATCTGAACTTTCTCAAAAAAAATTCTCTTATGAAACCCTGAGCATTCCTCTCCACCGAGATACGGTTTTGCGGAAATTCGGTAAAAACGAAGGCGGGCATGAGGTAGCCGAATGGGAGAAGGGGTCCCATGTGAGCGAACTCGGTCCTGGGGAATGCCATGGTAGCGTCCTGAAAGGTTTTTCTAATCAAGATTCTTATGGTCCTATCATTCTGGTGGTTGAAGACAACCCTGTTAATCAAAGAGTGGCTAGAGGAATGTTGAGTAAGTTGGGTTGTCGTGTCCGGATTTGCGATCGAGGAGACAAAGCTCTTGAGATCCTACAACAAGAAGCCTTTGACGCCGTCGTGATGGACTGGGAGATGCCTGTTATGGACGGGTTAGAGACGACTCGAGCTATCAGGGAATTAGAAGAATCCAAAAAGTTACCTGTGAGAACTCAACATCCGGTTTGGGGTGTACCTGGTAATGCCATCACAGGTTGTAGACTTCCGATTATAGGGATGACGGCCAATGTCCTACCGGATGATAAAGAAGAGTGTTTAAACGCAGGTATGGATGATTGTTTGAGTAAGCCAGCGCATTTGAGTGATTTTCAACGCATTCTCCTGCAATGGGTCGGTTATGAAGGACAGCCCCAGGGAGGTTCGGACCTTTCCTCCCAGCACCGATCGTGCGAAGGAGTTAAGCTGGATAACGGCCAACAAATACCACCGATGCAACCTAAGCAAGGGTATGAGGTGAAAAAGGCGTTGAACACGGTTGAGGGAGATCGAGAATTACTTCTATCCTTGTTCGGAATTTTTGCAAATTCTGCTCCAGGATTGATGAAAACCTTGAGGCAGGCCTTGAAAAATGAAGATAGAGGGAAATTTCAAGAAACTCTGCATCAACTGAAAGGCGCCTGTGGGGCTCTGCAGGCTAGGGAAGCCACAGATTTGGCTTGCCGGATAGAGAAGGAATGTCCTTTGCGGCCCTTTTCCGAACTTAAGACTTCTCTTGAACGACTGGATGAGGAAGTACAGTCACTCATCCGTTTGTGGCAGGAGAATGGAGGCCCAATACATCGTGGGGAGGAAACGGTATCCAAGAAAGAAAAAAGTCGATAAATGAAAGGTAAGACACAAACATATTCAATCTGGAGAGGGGAAAATCTAAAAAGCCCCTATATTTTTGAGGAAAATACGTCATACAGGATAAATTCCTCAAGTTTTTCCATTATCAGTCCGATATCAAAATCATCAATGATTAACTCTAACAAGGGTACGGCACAATGAAAGATTTGCTGACATTAAGTGAAGTTTCAACATTTTTAAAGGTTCCCAAGTCAACGATCTACAAGTTGGCGAGAGAAAGACGACTTCCCGGACATAAGGTGGGAAAACACTGGCGTTTCGTCCGTGAAGAAATTGAAGCTTGGGTCCAAAATGCCGGAGCCAATGAAGTTGTAGGTGCTGGGGCAACCAACGGAAATCGGGAACGATTCAGCTTAAATTAGTGCTGATGGAACGGGCGTTCGCTCTGTGCTGCTGTTTTGATCAGTCGTATATTTTTCGTGATTCCTTTCTGGTGTCATGGGAACATCGGGTTGAACCCTAGCGTGTGTTCTGAATGCAATCCCGGCTTCTTTTCATATTTTTTTGGTTGTCTCCCGGCAAGCGATAAACTTTTCTCATCCAGTCTGACCGTTCTTATTCACGATCCAATGATACTCCCCTGAGGCTGTTTTCCAGCCTGGGGGTAAAGCCCATTCAATCGCCTTTCCCGAAAAAACTTTCTTCCTAGGTACGACTGCGTCAGATTCTTATAAAATTATCTGGAAAGTTTGCATAAGACATCTTAAGAATGACGTATAACTGACCGAATTTTCACCATAAGAGAGAAGGAGAGGGTTTCTCCGGCAGGGACTGTTCCCTGGTTTAATTATTTTTTTTAATTTTTAGGCATAACAGCCAAGAAATTTCAAGGAGCAGACCATGATTGATACGAGTATTAAGGTGTTAGTCGTGGACGATATGTCGACTATGCGGCGCATCGTCAAGAACGTGTTGAAGCAAATCGGGTACACCGATCTAGTGGAAGCGGAAAATGGACAAGATGCGCTAAACAAGTTGAAGTCTGGGGGCTTTGGCCTCGTCGTGTCGGACTGGAATATGCCAGTGATGCAAGGCATCGAACTGTTGCGAGCTGTACGGGCAGATGAAGAATTGAAAGGTCTGCCGTTCTTAATGGTTACAGCCGAAGCCCAAAAAGAAAACATTATCGAAGCGGTACAGGCAGGTGTGAGTAATTATGTCGTCAAACCGTTTACCGCCGAAGCTCTTCAAGAAAAACTTGAAAAGATTTTCGCAAAAAATCAACCTGTGAAGGCCTAATTACCTAAGCCCCCGTCATGTATAAAGGAGAACCCTATGTTGGTTGACCGTGGGATTGAAGAAGAGGCAGGGGATGCCACTGTTGCGGACGATGGTTCCATTAACCATGAATTGGAAGAATTGACAAAATATGTTGAGGTGATCACCAGTACGATCCGTGAGATGGAGCAACCGGTGACCTCAACTTCCGATCAACTTCCACAAGCTACGGATCATTTGCATGATTTGGCCAAGATGACAGAAGAAGGAACTCATCGGGTGTTGACATTGACCGAGGAATTAGAAAGTCATCGAAAAATCATGCTTCAGAAAATACAAAATCTTGAAGCATCAGTATCCCCTTCTGGAAAGGAAGACCTGAGGTCCCTCCTCGCGTTAGTCGAAAAAGATGAGACTCACTTGATGGATATCCATGTTGCCTTGTCCTTCCAGGATTTAGTCGCCCAACGGGTTGCAAAACTCGTGACTATTTTGAATGAGGTCCAGCATAAGTTGCTCAAGCTCGTGGTGATTTTCGGGATTCAGCAGAAGAGTAAGGGTGCACAAGATGCCGGCGATGGGAAAGGGTATGAAATGCTGCGCCAATTAGATGCTTCCAAAACCACAGCCCTAGAGCAAGACTTAGTCGATGACATTTTGTCTGAATTTGGATGCTCCTAAGTTGACCGAACATGCCTTGGATGACAAATCGTTTTTTCAAACCCTGCCTTGTCCACTTTTGAATATGTAGGATCATACATGAATGACGAAATGACCGAAATTCTTCAAGACTTTTTGGCCGAAAGCTCGGAAATGCTAGAGGCTTTGGATCAGCATTTTGTCCGTTTAGAGGCAGAACCGACCAATGTCGAGTTGCTCAACGAGATTTTTCGTTGTATGCACAGCATGAAGGGATCGGCGGGATTCCTTGGGTTTACTCACTTGGTTGAAGTCGCGCATCAGGCTGAAAGCTTATTGAATAAACTTCGATTGGGAGAAATGGGTGTTTCCCCCTTTATTATCGACATTATCCTGGAAGCGGTTGATTCGGTTAAGGCGCTCCAGTCTGATATCCGGGAGACAGGGGAAGATACCCATGTAGAAACAGACCTCATCGTCAATAAGCTCACCTTGACCATGGAAAGTGCTGAAGATTTAAAAGGCATCCTTCCCACGGCTACTCCAAGTCCTACGAATGAACCCGAAGGACTGTCTTCTGCTCCTCCTGAGTGGCTTGAAGAGGCAACATCCATTCCTCCAGAAACGGGGTCTTCAGAAGCCACCGTTTCCCAGGATTCGACTGCCACAACTGAGAAGGAGGAGGCTGGCAAGGCTTCCCCCCCCGGTGAAGGGACAGGTCTCTCAGACGTGTTGACCAAAATGCAGGAAGCTGCCTCCAGGACTGTCCAGGCGGCTAGTGGCGGGGGGAAATCATCTGGTGGAAAAGAAGAAGATCAGACCGTCCGAGTGGAGACTCGCCGCCTGGATCATGTGATGAATTTAGTCGGAGAATTGGTGTTAGGCCGCAATCGATTGATGAAACTAGGGTTTGGATTGGAAGAACAGTATGAGAACAATCCTTTGGTGCGGGAATTGGGGGTTACTCTGGCACAGTTGAATTTGGTGACTTCCGATTTGCAGCTTGCAGTCATGAAGACCCGTATGATTCCCATCCGAAAAGTATTTTCCCGATTCCCAAGATTAGTAAGGGATTTGTCAAATAAACTCGGGAAGCAAGTCCGTTTGGAATTGACCGGAGAAGAGACCGAAGTCGATAAATCAGTCGCAGATGAGCTGAGCGATCCTTTGGTGCATTTAGTGAGAAATTCTCTGGATCATGGGTTGGAAACGGTTGAGGAGAGGCAGGGGAAGGGAAAACAGGCAGAAGGCTTTGTACGGCTATCGGCTTTGCAAGAAGGGAATAGTATCGTCATTTGTATTGAGGATGACGGGAAAGGCCTACAAGTCGAAAAAATTGCTCAAAAGGCTCTGGATAAAGGCTTGGTGACTCAAGCAGACCTCGCCACGATGAATCCACGCGATGTGATGAACTTAATCTTCCTTCCTGGGTTTAGTACTGCTGAACAGGTGAGTGATGTGTCCGGTCGTGGGGTAGGAATGGATGTGGTTCGTACCAACATCAGTCGAATGAATGGAAGTTTGGAATTGGATTCGGAGCCTGGTCGAGGCAGTCGGGTGATGATTAAGCTTCCTCTTACGGTAGCGATTATCCAAGCTCTCATGGTCGAAGTTGAATGTACGACCTTTGCCGTGCCCCTGGCTTCCGTGGTTGAAGCCGTAAAAGTCAAGAAAGAAGAGATTAAGACGGTCAACGGTCAGGCGGTCTTAAACCTCCGGGAACGGATCCTGCCTTTACTTGATCTTGCTCAAACCTTTCAAATTCCCCATGCTCCATCAGTGGAGGAATGCTATGTGGTGGTGGTGGCGGTTGGAGAACAGCGATTTGGAGTCGTGGTAGATAGGCTCAGGGCACAGGAGGAAGTGGTCATAAAATCGTTAGGGGATTTCCTGGCAGATGTGGGCGGTGTGGCCGGTGCAACGATTACGGGTGATGGGAAAGTTGTCCTAATCTTGGATATGGCCGATTTGGTCCATGAGGTCCGGGGTACTCTCGCATCGGGAATTCATTAGAGTAGAAGAAAGGGTGACAAACGGGGTAGCCAATCTGATGTGTAAGGATACCATAGTTTTTAGATTACCGCTGGAGACCCCCTCCCCAATGTACGGGAATCAAGAATAGGGAAAGAGGGCATACATGGCAAAATGGATGGCAGAAATTGATCAACGTACTCGGTTGGCGGGCGCCAATAAAATGGAATTATTGATGTTCCAACTAGGAACAGAGGAATTGTACGGAATCAATGTGTTTAAGATTAGGGAAGTCATGAAGCTACCTTCAATCACCAAAATTCCCGATTCGGATCCTCGTATCTTAGGGTTGGTGAATTTGCGAGGAGAGAACATTGCCCTGGTGGACTTAAAGCAGGCTATAGGGTTAGGACCGTTAGATCCCGATGGAGCCAAACTCATTATTGCGGAGTACAACGATAATAAACAGGGGTTTCTCGTTCAGGATGTGGATCGTATCATTCGTATGTCCTGGGAAAAAATTCAAATTCCGCCACCGATGGTGCAGTCCAGCCGACAGGGAGCGGTCACAGCCGTCACCAAACTAGAGGATGGACGAATGGTCTTAATCTTAGACGTGGAAAAAGTTCTCGCCGAACTCCATCCTCGATCGGAAGATGAAATTCTCGTGGGAATTGAGATGGTGAAGGATCTGGTCGGAAAACGAGTCTTGGTGGCGGATGATTCTGCCGTAGCCAGAAAACAGATCACCAAAACTTTGGAACGATTGGGCATGAAATATGAGGAAACTCAAACAGGAAAGGAAGCCCTGGCACGATTGAAACAACTGGCAGAAGTGAGTGAATCGAATGACCGGAGTATCACGGAAACATTAGCGGGTGTCATCACCGATATCGAGATGCCTGAAATGGATGGCTTTTCCCTGACGAAGCATATTCGTGAAGACGTGCGTCTTCAACGCTTGCCCATTTTAATGCATTCGTCCTTATCCGGACATTGTAATGTTGAAAAAGGGAAGTCGTTGGGAGTCACGGATTACGTGACAAAATTTAACCCAAAAGAATTGAGGGATAAATTAGTGAAACATCTGGCGTGCACCTCAGGAGAACTTGTCGGTTCATGAAACAGTCAAACCATACGTTGCGATATCAGTGGAAAAAGGAAATAGACATGGCCATGAGAAGGGAACATTCATGAAATCTTCTTTCAACCCGGGGATAACCACCAAATTAGTGTTCATCCTTTTATTCTTTTCCCTCATTCCCTTGAGTGTGCAGGTATATTCCCTATTCCAAACAGCCGAAATTCTCGAAAATGAGGTTGGAGTGCAATACCAGGAGGTGGCCGAGGGGATTGTAAGTGATATTCAGCAGCGATTGTATGAACGGGTGCTCGATTCCCGAACGTTAAGCCGGAATCGAATCCTGTTTGACCGTGAGCATTGGTATCAGCCAGAAAATCCTGAAAACCCCATCGTGGCGGAGCTCAATGAGTATATTCGTTCATCAGGAATGTATTATCTCATCGAAATCATCGATGCGGATGGGCGTCTTATCGCGGTGAATGATCGAGATGGGAATGGACAGGCCCTTGAGACGCAAAATCTGTACAAAAAAGATTTTGGAGGCACTCAGTGGTTCCGAACGTTTAAAGAAAGGTCTGAAGTAAATGTGGTCTCAAATAAAGTGGGTGCAGAGAGGGTGCTGTGGGAAGGGGTGCTGGTTGATGCTGATGTTCAACGAGTCTATCCCGAAGAAAGCGGACTGACGATCGGGGTGACGCTTCCCATCTATGACCAAGGAACGGTGCTTGGGTTTTGGAGTCAGCGAATGAAAATTGATCTGCTTGAACAGATCATTCGGGATGCCTATCAAAAACTCAACCAGGCAGGGTTCCCGCATGCCAGTCTTGTTTTGCAAGACGCCAAAGGGTTTACCCTGCTCGAATTTGATTTGCGTTCATATCAGTCTGAGTCTCCCGAATATGACTTGGAAAATATCATTTTCAAGACCAACCTTTCTCAGTTGGGGGTGAATGCCGCTCGACAGGCTTTGGGAGGGCAGTCAGGATATTCAAGAGAATATTCTCCTGGGAAGCAAGAGGCCCAGATTGTCGGTTTTAGTGCTCTGCAGGATGAACCTTGGGTTGAGGGGTTAAAATGGGCTGTACTCGTCCAGGTCCCTGAAAAAGAAGCTTTCGCTCACGTTAACACGATTACCAAGAAGACTCTGCTTGAAATGTTTGCCGGTGTCGTCATTGTGCTGCCGATAGGAATCCTCATCGGACGAAAAGTCGTGAGTCGGTTGAAGCCGGTATGGGAAGTGGCCTCCAAAGCCTCAGAGGGGGACTTAACTCATCGAGTAGAGGTTCACACTCAGGATGAAATCGGTCAAATGGGTGTAGCGTTTAACAATCTTCTGGATCAACTGACTCGTATGCTCTTGCAAACACAGGGGGTTGCGCAGTCATTGTCAGAGGCTTCCACCCAATTGTCGGTCGTAGGGAACCGAGTCGTGCAAACAAGCCAAGAACAGGTGAACCAATCGACTCATGTTGCCGTTGCGGTTGAGGAAATGTCCGCGACGGCCGGAGATATGGCCCGAAATACCAAAGACCTCGCCGAGACGGCCACCCATGTGAACGATTCAGCGGTTCTGGGTGGAGAAATTGTCACTTCGTCGATTCAAGGGATGGAATCCGTTTCGAATCGAATGCAGGACTCCGCCACCCACATTCAGAACTTAGGGAATCGTTCGAAAGAGATCGGGGATATTATTGGGGTCATTGAAGATATCGCCGAGCAGACGAACCTTTTAGCGCTCAATGCGGCGATTGAAGCCGCAAGGGCGGGGGATCAGGGGCGAGGATTTGCTGTCGTGGCCGACGAGGTCAGAAAGTTAGCCGAACGAACCGGAAAAGCCACCAAAGAAATCGCCTCGGTGATTGAATCAGTGCAGGCTGGAACCACAGAGGCTGTTCATTCGATGGAATCAGGAACCCGGGAAGCCCATACGGGTATGGCATTGGCCAAAGAAGCTGGAATCCGTCTATCCGAAATCGTGAATGGAGTACAACGGGTGGTGGATATGATCCAAGCTATTGCGGGATCAACTCAGCAACAATCAGAAGTGTCGGGGCAAATTTCTTCGAATATTCAGCAGGTCGCCCAATTGAGCCAGGACAATGAATCCCATATTCAAGGTGTGGCCTTGGCGACCCAAGAATTTGCTACGTTAGCGGCAGATCTTCAGACGTCCTTAAGCCGATTTACGTTGAAACAATAGTGTGAGAAGGAAAAAAAAGAAGATACCAGTAGGAGAAATCATGGGGAATTTACGAATTGGACCAAAGTTTGTCTTAGCCCTTGGAATACTGGCAGCAAGCTTAATCGTGTGCAGTATGTGGGTCTTGTATCAACAAGAAGAGGGTCGCTTGAGAGGGCTTTTGGAGGAAGAGGGAAAAGTCATTCAAGCACAAATTGAGGTCACTCGTGCGTATATCGCCAAAAATTACGTTGGCAAGATCAAGAAATCCCCCTTGGGGACTACGATACATGTATCTCGGGAGCATACTTTACCAGATACGATTCCATTTCCCGCTACGGCCACTCAAGAAATGGGCAAAGAATTAGGGAAGAGGGGGATTTACCAGGCAAGATTGGTGAGTGATCAACCCATGAATCCGGCGAATGCTCCTCAAGATGTTTTTGAAAAGAAGGCCATGGCTGTAATCAAGGGAGGAGCCGACAGTTTCAGCGAAATTGAAACCGTCGACGGAGTTTCGACATTTCGGCGGGCGAGTGCAGATCGAGCATCGGTTGAAGCATGCGTGGGTTGTCATGTGGGAGCTCAGTTGGGTGAAGTCATCGGAATTCTTTCTCTTACTATTCCTATGGCTCAAGCTGAGATTGCGATGGCTGAATCTGTCAGAAATTCAGGCCTGTGGATGGGTGGCATCATCCTCGTTTGTTTGTTGGCTGTCTATTGGCTCGTTCATCTGTTTGTGCTGAAACCTCTTCATGTGTTGACGGCGGTGTGCCGTGATATAGCACAAGGGGAAGGGGATCTGACCAAACGAGTTGCCGTTGGGAATGGATCGGATGAAATCGAGGAATTAGGCCGGTATTTCAATCTCTTTATCAAGAAAATGCATGGAGCCTTGGTCTCGGTGAATGAGGCCACGAATCGCCTGACGAGTTCGACGGTTCAGTTGTCCACGACTGCTGATGGTGTGGTTCGAGCGGCAGAGGGTCAAGATGCACGTGTCTTGCAATCGGCTTCTGCGGTAGAGGAGATGACGATGACTGCCGGAGAGGTTGCACGAAATTCAACTGAAGCGGCACGTATTGCTCAAGAGTCAGCCGAAACGGCACGTGATGGTCAAGAAGTCATGACCCAAACGGTTTCGGAAATGCAACAAATATCGGAGGTGGTTGGCCAGGCAGCGAATATCATTATGGCCTTGGGTCAGTCTTCCGATCAGATTGGGGAAATTGTCCGTGTGATCGAGGATATCGCCGATCAGACCAATTTGCTGGCATTAAATGCTGCCATTGAAGCTGCAAGGGCCGGTGAGCAGGGACGGGGTTTTGCGGTGGTCGCGGACGAAGTTCGAAAACTAGCTGAGCGGACCACGAAGGCGACTAAGGAAATTGGTGATATGATTCGGCAAATTCAACAAGACACGAAAAGTGCCGTTTCTTCGATGGATCAAGGGACAAACCAGGTTGGGCAAGGAGTCGAGTTGGCGAATAAAACGGGTGAGGCACTCATCAAGATACATTCAATGATTAATTCCACGTCCGAAATGATTCAACAGATTGCGAATGCCGCAGAAGAACAGTCGACGGCCACACGGCAGATTGCGAGTGATTTAGAGGCCGTGACAAAAACTACTCAGGAAACGACCACAGGGGTGTCCGCATCGGCTCAAGCCTGTCATGATCTTCATACGCTGGCCGCAGACCTTCAGAGATTAGTCGGAACGTTTAAGGTATAAGGAAGATATGCCATGTACTCGAAGATAAACGAGTAGATGTGGCGAAGGGTACTTAGGACGTAGGAGGGGTTTCCGAGGGAGGAGGAGTTGAATGTTTGGTCGAGACTTGCTCCAGCATTTGAACCGAATCTTTGAGTAAGTCCGCGGCACAGGAGAGTGTGATATGCAATTGTTTCCAGGCATCATCCCAACGCCCTTCTTGCTGAAGATCTTGAAACCGTTGATGCTGAGCTTGAAGGATGGCTTTTTTGGCGTCAAGCATTAACCGATCGGCCTGTGAACTAGCTGGTCTATCCATGAATAGAAGTCCTTTTATCGATTGTAAAGAAGAATAATAATCCTGATGATGTTCCTCACCCTATCAGAGTGTTTGTGAAGATCTCAAGGACGGATTGTGGAAGGTTTGTGGCTGTTGGGCGTTGTTCTTCTGTGTTGGTGGTCATTGGAGAAGGTCTTTAGATTCTCAGGGATCGAACATGAGGTGTCGTAAGGACCGTCATGAGATCATGGGAGATCTTTTTGAGGAGGGGAGGAGATGACGAATAGTCTGGCACTATCAAAGTCGGAAGTAGAGAATTCCGATGAAGTAGGAGAAGTCTTACAGCTCGTCAGTTTTCAGTTAGGGCAAGAAGAGTTTGCCATCGATATCCTGGGTGTTCAAGAAATCATCAGGATGGTTGAAATCACGGGAGTCCCCAATTCACCGCATTTTGTGGAAGGCGTCATCAATCTTCGGGGAAAAGTGATTCCTATCATTAATCTTCGAGCTCGCTTCGGGCTTCCCTTGGTTGACCCAACCAAGGATACTCGAATCATTGTCGTAGAAATCAGACATCTGATCCTGGGCTTTGTGGTTGATTCAGTGGAAGAGGTTCTCAGATTGCCGGAAGAGTTAATCGAACCACCTCCCGTTGCGGGCCGGACTGGGGCGGATGAATTTCATAAAGGAGTGGGAAGGATCGATGGCCGTTTATTAATTCTCTTAGATTTAGAATTGTTATTCGGAGTATCGAATCGTCATTAAGGGGAGACCGATAGCCATATGGATATCTTATCAATTCTGGGTGTGATCATTGCCATTGGTTCCATCGTGGTAGGTCAGCATCTGGAGGGAGGGCATTTAAGTTCTATTCTGCAATTTACCGCTTTTCTTATCGTCATGGGCGGCACGATTGGAGCGGTCATGCTTAATTATCCCATGGCTGTGTTTATGAAGGCTTTGAAGAGCATAGGCATGGTCTTTGGGAATGTGCATGTGGATATGAAAGGAATCATCGCCAAAGTGGTGGAGCTTTCAAATATCAGTCGCAAACAAGGGCTCCTCGCGCTAGAAGGTCAGATGAAAGCCATTCAAGATCCCCTTATGGCCAAAGGAGTGCAATTGGTCGTCGATGGTACCGAGCCCCCAAAGATCAGGGAAATTCTTGAAGTGGAAGTTGGGATCTTTGAAGATGAGTTTACCTTGGCTGGAAAAGTTTACGAATCCTTGGGGGGATATGCTCCAACAGTCGGTATTTTGGGTGCCGTGCTGGGCCTCATCCATGTGATGGAAAATTTGGCAGATCCTTCAAAGCTTGGTGGAGGAATTGCCGTGGCCTTCGTGGCCACGGTCTATGGAGTGGGTGCTGCCAACCTATTTTTCTTGCCGATGGGTGGAAAAATTAAGATGAAAGCGAAGGAATTGGTGATCGGAAAATTAATGGTAATTGAAGGTTTGATCAGCGTAGCGCAGGGTGAAAATCCCAGAATGATTGAAGAAAAGCTGAGCGGATTTTTGCCCACCGCTTCAAAAAAATAGATCTCTTGAGCGAATCATGAGCGTGCGATCGTGAAAAAAAAACATGAAGAACACGAAAACCATGAACGGTGGTTGGTGTCCTATGCAGACTTTATTACCTTGCTGTTTGCGTTTTTTGTCGTGATGTACTCTGTCTCGTCGGTGAATGAGGGGAAATATCGGGTGTTGAGTAATTCCCTCGTGCAATCATTTTCCAGTTCCAAGGCCGTAGGGAATCCAACGGTATTGGATCTTCCCATTGCCAAGAGTCGGGAGATCGTGGTGAAAGAAAAGCCGGATGCGACATCCCAAGCCCGATCCTATTTGAAAGTCGCCAATGCCATTACGACGGCAAAAGTTCCTCAGGGAGTCAAAGTAACTTCCTCGGAACGAGGGTTAAGTATTCGAATCAAGGATGATGCGTTGTTTGAGACCGGCAGTGCGAGCATGAACCCCAAAGTTCAGGAATTTCTCGATTTGGTGGCTGGTCTGATTAAAGATTTGCCCAATTTGATCGCGGTTGAAGGCCATACTGATAACCAACCCATTCGAACCACCGATTTTCCTTCCAATTGGGATCTTTCCACCGCGAGGGCCAATACGTTAGTTCGCTATTTGATCGAAAGTCACCATTTGGCTTCGAATCGTTTTTCTTCAACGGGGTATGCTGGGACCCGTCCTATTGAATCAAATAGTACTCAAGAGGGGCGGTCCTCCAATCGACGGGTTGAACTGGTTGTCTTACGAAACACCGAACCACCCGTTGCCCAGTCCCATCCGTTCCTTCCCTAGCCAAACTCCCTTAGGGTCTGTTCAGCCGACAGGGTCGAGGTCCACGCCTTTCTAGGTGGTGATGCTAGGCAAGATCACGTCTCCTAGGAAAGTTGTGCCGATAATTTCCCATGGGGTGAGACACTGACTTGACCAGGACTTAAAGATAGGAAGAGTTCTCAAGCAACCATATTTTCGTGATGGGGCTAGAGTTTATCAGGCTCCTATCCTCATTTACGGGGAAGGACCAGGTTTTCTGGCTGAAATCTTCCCCCGGTGCTCTCTTGGCATATGCGTTGCAAATTTTTCCGGACAATCTCTAATGGAGGTGCTTATGAATCGAGGAATATATCCTCCCCTTGCCGGGGCTATGACCCTTGAACGTCGCTTAGAAGTGCTATCCCATAATATCGGGAATATCAATACCACTGGGTTTAAAAAAGACAAGCCGGTTTTCGCGACGATTTTGGGACAAACTTCCGGGCCTCCTGTGGCGGGAATCGACCTGTTCCCTTTGGTGGATGGTCTGCCCCCTGATCGGTCGCAGGGGGTGTTATTTCAGACGGGAGGACTCTTGGATGTCGGATTGGAGGGTGAAGGATTCTTGGTGGCACAAACCGAGGATGGAATCAGACTCTACCGGGGGGGGAAACTGCATCGCAATGCCAAGGGGCAACTGGTGACGCATGCCGGGGATCCTCTCATGGGGAAAAAGGGTCTTATCAAATTGCCAGAAGGCCAGGTCGGAATCGATAGAGAAGGCACAATTCGAGTAAACAATAAGATTATCGATCGATTGCGTCTTGAGCAAGTATCAGAAGGTACCCCCACCGAAAAGGTGGGGGACCTGTATTGGACTCAACCTGATGGTACTGTAGCGGCTACCAACACATCGGTTCACCAGGGGATGTTGGAAAAATCCAACGTGAATCCCTCCATGGATATGGTGGAACTTATAAAAGTGACCAGGGAATATGAGCAAATGCAACGAGCCATTCGAGCCATGGATGAATTGGCGTCTCAAGCCATTCAAGCTGGCAGGGTCCAAGGATAAATACGAACGGAACAAACTTTATGGTGCGCATGATTGGGGTACTGAAAAAAATGGTTTGCTCTTGAAGAGGATGAAGGGAGTCCACGCATTATGATCCGAGCGATGCATACAGCTTCAACAGGCATGTTTGCGCAGCAAATGAACATTGACACTATTGCCAACAACCTGGCTAACGTGAATACCACTGGGTTTAAGCGCAGTCGTGCGGAATTCGCGGATTTGCTCTATCAAATCTCCCGGCTTCCTGGTTCAAGTGCGTCAAACGTTGGGGTCTTTCCGGTTGGAATGCAGGTAGGCTTAGGGGTGAGGCCCGTGACCGTGGCGAAAGAATACGTCCAGGGAAGTCTCAAGCAAACCTTTAATGATTTGGATGTGGCGATCGAAGGGGTTGGGTTTTTTCAGGTGAGTCGACCGGACGGCTCTACCATGTATACCCGGGCAGGTTCTTTCAAGCGAGATAATACCGGAAATGTCGTGACAGGTGATGGGGATGCTCTTATCCCCTCCATTACCATCCCCTCAGGAGCCTTGAAGATTGATATAGGGCAAGACGGGACGGTTTCGGTATTGCTCCCCGGAGTGGCTCAAGCGACTCAAGTGGGCCAAATTCAACTTGTCCGCTTTGACAATCCTGCTGGGTTGATTGCCCAGGGGAATAATCTCTTTCTGGAAAGTGCTTCCTCCGGCCCGGCTCAACAAGGGACCCCAGGGTTTTCCACGGGTTTCGGACTCATACAACAAGGGTTCCTTGAAATTTCGAACGTGAATATTGCTGATGAGATGGTCAATATGATCGTGGCCCAACGGGCCTATGAATTGAACGCCAAAGCGATTCAGGCTTCCGATGACATGATGCAAGTCGTGAATACACTGAGAAGGTAATCCATGAACAAATTCATTATCTTTCTAATCGGGTTGGGGATGGTAGGGTGGGGCGGTGTGCGAGACGAAGTCTGGGCGGCCGACCCCAATCGGCCTGGGCGGGGTCATCACCGATCCATCAGTCCAAGTGAATTTCAACGAGTGCTCCTTGCTGAGCTGAACCAGCGATTTGGTCGTCCCGGACATGACCTTTCCCTTAGTATTCTATTCCCCAAGAAGGCATTTCCGGTTCCCTCTGGGAGTCGGCGGTTGGAGGTTGCCCCAATTACCGATGGCGGAAGAACGGGTCGTCGTGCTTTCCGAGTGAGTGTATTTTCGGGTAGCAAATTCGTGCAAACCGTCAACGTCGTTGGAAACTTGAAAGCCCGAGCTCGGGTCGTGACCCCCAATCGTTGGATGAAGGCTCATGAAATCATCCAAGCCAAGGATTTGAGTAGCTCAATCGTCAATCTCCCATCACTCTCGCATGATTTCTTCCTGGATGCCTCTGCGGTATTTGGAAAACAAGTGCTACGACCATTGCCCCCACGACGGCCGATCAGGAAAGTTTCGGTAGAAGAGCCTCCTCAAGTTCACAAAGGGGACAGGGTGATGATTGAAGTCCGACAGGGAGGCTTATTGGTTCAGACCGTGGGTTTGGCCAAGGCGGCGGGGAAAACAGGGGAGACTATTCCTATAAAAAACCAGCAATCGGGACGGGAGGTTCTTGGACGAGTGATTGCAGCTGGACACGTGCAGGTGGGATTTTGAGAGTTTTCCATTCCTGTGCAATCCGGTGGGTATGGAGTGTCCTGCTGATTCTGGGGATTGTGGGTTTGACGGCTTGTGCCAAAGATCCGACCATTACCCGGATGGATGAGGACCCCATCCGAACCGAAGATCCTGATGTTTCTACGGGTTCCTTGTGGGAACCTGGAAATAGCCGGGCCTTCATGTTTGAGGATAGACGGGCGAGCAGAGTCGGAGACATCGTGGTCGTCAGAATCGTGGAAGAACATAGCGGCTCGAAAAGGGCGAATACCTCCACTGACCGTGAATCTTCCTTAGAAAGCTCTGCGGGTGGCTCCTTGTTTGGGATGGATCATATTCTTCATAAGATCAGTGAAACATTGGGCATCTCTGTTGAGAACTCGAGTGAGTTTGAAGGTGAGGGGTCGACGAGTCGGGAAGATTCATTGACCGGAATGATCGCCGCCAAGGTCATTGAGGTGTTTCCGAATGGCGACCTTCGGATAAAGGGAAAACGACAAGTGATCGTCAACAGTGAAAAACAGACGATGACGATCCGCGGTATTGTGCGAAGAATAGACTTGGATACTGAGAATACGGTCCTGTCTTCCGCCGTGGCGGATGCCGAAATTTCATATACCGGCTTGGGTGTCGTGGATGAGGTCCAACGCCCCGGTTGGGCCATGCGGCTATGGAGTTGGATTTCACCTTTCTGAAGAGCTAGAAATACTTGGGTAGAGAATTTCACATACATCCTGGATGGTCTTTGTGGCGTATCTCGACTTTGCGAACGGGGATCTTCATGGGGTTGATGACGTTGGTTGCCTCATCGGGCGTGGCCTTGCTTATGGGTACGGAAGATTTGGAGGCCGCTCGAATAAAAGATATTGCTTCGATTGAAGGCGTCAGAGAAAACCAACTCATCGGGTATGGGTTGGTGGTTGGTTTGGACCGGACAGGGGACTCGGTGGTGGGTGGACAGTTCACCGCACAGGCTATCATCTCCATGCTCAATACCATGGGAATCAATCTGAAGATCGATCCCATCCAACTCCTTACCCGAAACACCGCATCAGTGATGGTGACCGCCAAATTACCCCCGTTTGCCCGCCCTGGCATGAAATTGGATATTCAAGTGTCCTCTTTGGCGAATGCCAAAAGCCTCCGTGGGGGGACTCTGTTACTGACCCCTCTGAAGGCTGCCAACCAAAAAGTCTATGCGGTGGCTCAGGGCCCTATTTCTACCTCGGGTTTTGCGGCCGGATCTAGTGGTACGGGAGTCGCGCAAAATCAACAATCCGGAGCAATCATTCCCGGGGGAGCGATCGTCGAACGGGCGGTAACGATGGATATGACCGCTTGGGAGAAATTTTCCCTAACCATGCATCAAGCAGACTTTACGACTGCGCTAAGAGTCTCGGAGGTGATTAATTCCCACCTTGGGACTGGGACTGCTGCTGCGATTAGTTCGGGACAGGTCCAAGTTGAGGTCCCTGGGAGATTTCAGGGGAAAATCGTCCAGATGATCGCAGCGATTGAAGGATTGGATGTCAACGTCGATGTACGTGCCAAAGTCGTGGTGAATGAACGAACCGGGACCATCGTCATGGGAGAACATGTGCGACTGGCGAGCATGGCCATTTCCCATGGAAACCTCACGATTAAAATCAATACGCAGTATGATGTGTCGCAACCCGAAGCCCCGCTCCTTCTTGGTCGCGGGGGACGGGCAGCAGGACGGACGGTTGTGACCCCGGACGTGGATACGGAGGTGGAAGAAGAGGAAAGTCGGGTCATTCAGGTGAATGAATCGATAACGTTGGGTGATTTAGTCAAAGCGCTGAATTCAGTCGGCGTCACACCCAGAGATCTCGTGGCTGTTCTGACCGCTGCGAAAGCTGCTGGTGCGCTTCAGGCTGATTTGGAGTTGATCTAGAATCGACGGTGGGCAAGAGTTTCTGAAGGAGATTTCATACGGATGGATGCACTCAATCCCTTACAAACAGGTCAGGTGACGGAATCGATAGCCAACGGGAAAGTCCAAAAGCTGGAAAATCTGACTCGGCGTGGGGAACTTCTGAAGGCTAGCCAGGAGTTTGAATCCTACTTCCTCTCCTATTTGATGAAAATCATGCGTGAAACCGTCCCCAAAAGCCCTTTGACGGAAAATAAAATGGGGGACATGTTTCGTTCATTCTATGACGAGGAAATCGGTAAACGGGCTGCTCAAGCCGGGGGAATTGGTCTCTCTCAGTTCATTTTGTCCTCTCTTTCTCAGAATGAAGCCTACCTGGAGCAACGTTCAAAAGCCCTCAATTCTGTGAAATCCTAAGAGATTAAGTAAAGTTTGGTCGAGTTGTCTCCGATAAGAAAAGAGAAGGAGGCATACTGCCATGACCATACGGGGTGTCGATCCCAGCGGAGAGTTGGGAAAACTATTTTTTCAGATTCAATCCAAGACGATTCATGGACAGGATTCCGTCCAGCCTCATTCCGCGCGCCACCATCCATCAAGGGATGCCGTCGATTTATCCGCGCTTGTCCGGGAGATTCAGGACCATGTGCACAAGGTGGCACGGGAACCTGAACTCAGACTCGAGAAAATTCAACAGATTCAACAAGCGCTGGACAATCAAGCTGAGTTAGCTGACGCTCAGCAAGTGGCGGACGCCCTGACACGGGAATTATTCCTGAATGAATGGTCTTTTTAGGGATACAAGGCCGTAGCAAAAGGAAATTACATGGCTCGCCCGTGGTCAACCCTCGTGACTCTCCTTAAAGACACCCAGGTGTGTCTGCGAACCTTTTTAACGCTTCTTCTGAATGAAGAGGACGCTTTGCGTGCGATGGACCGTCAAACGCTGGATGAAATTACCTATAAGAAAGAACAAATCCTTGGGGACCTCAACCGATATGATCATCAGGTGCAGACGAGTCTTGGTCCAATTTTCCGTTCCACCGATTCACTGAAACACTTGGTGGAAGTTGAAAGAGTTTCTCAACCAGAGGCATCCACCATCTCTCGACAAGTCGAGGAACTTCGGTCTTTGGTGGAGTCCATCCGTCAACAAGGAAAAAAGAACGAAACATTGGTTTCTAGGATGCAGCATGTCGTCGGACAAGCCATCCATCTCATATACACGGGGCTAGGACGAGGACCGGTCTACCAGTCTTCCGGGGGCTTGCATTTTCCTGAGGCTCCGGGCTCGGTTCATATATCCGGTTAGAAGGTTTATGAGCGGAATCAGCCATATTTTTAATATTGCCAGGTCTGGGATTCAAGCCCATCAACAAGGGATTGCGACGACCTCACATAATATTTCAAACATCAATACCAAGGGGTATTCGAGACAGCAAGTCGTCCTAGAGACCAATCGGCCAGCCGAAGGGGTCATCGGAAGTGGTGTGCAGGTGGGCCAGGTTCGACGGGTGGTAGACGTTTTCCTTGAGGACCAACTCACGGCGGTCACGGAGGAATTAGGGTTCACCGCCGCGAGACACAATTTCCTCATTCAGGCCGATGGGCTATTTACTGAAACGGAAAATGCCGGACTCTCTTTGGCAGTCACAGAGTTTTTTAATGCGTTGCGTGATGTCGCGACCAACCCTGAATCGACCATTCAACGGACGGTGTTCCTCGCCAAAGGGCAAAGTTTGGCCTCAAGTATCGTTTCTCAATCCCAAGGACTCCAACAAATTCGGTTAGATGCCGATCGGGAAATTGGCCGGCATGTGGATACGATCAATGGTCTGGCGATTCGGATCGCTTCACTCAATGATGAAATTTTTAAAGCAGAGTCCAGTGGGCGGGAGGCTCCGGATTTGCGGGACCAACGAAAGGTTCTTCTGGATGAAATGGCCGGTTTGGTCAGTGTTGAACAGGTGGCGATGCGTGATGGGATCGGAATCATGGTTGGAGGACAATTGCTGGTCGGAGGAAATCATGCCAATGCGTTGGCCACGATTCCTGATGCCGATAATCCTCCTCATCATGATGTAGGGTTCGTCCGGAGTGATGGAAGCGTGTTCGCGATCTCGGAGCATATCGACGGAGGGGAGATCGGTGGATTGTTAACCTTACGAGATACCGATATCGTGGGTTTTCAGGATCGACTTGATCGATTGGCCGGTGTGTTGGTGAACGAATTCAATCAACAACATCAAATCGGTTTCGGGTTAGACGGGTCGACGGGAATAGACTTTTTTGCAGCTCTTTCTCCGAATGCTCCCTTGACACATGACAAGAATACCGGCACGGCTATCGGGAGTTCCGTGACCATCACCGATCCCACTCTTTTGACATTCCAGAATTATGAGATTCGTTTTTCCAGTTCTACCGCTTTTACCATCGTCGATACAGCCAATGGGGGGACGGTCGGTTCCGGGTCCTATTCTTCCGGGACTCCCATATCCATCGATGGTTTGGATGTGGTGCTCACGGGGACACCGGCCAATGGTGATCGGTTCCAATTCAGTGCTCATACAGGAGCCGCATCAAGGCTCACTGTCAGTCTTGCTGATACAGATCAGATTGCGGCGGCGTCCACCTTGGCTGCCTTGCCTGGTGATAATACGAATGCGCTTTCCTTAATCGGTGTTCATACCAGCCGACATGCCGATCTCGGAAATGTCACCTTGAATGATTATCACACGATTACGATGGGGAACGTGGGAAGCGCCACGCGGGAATCTGAGCTGTCTCTGAGTACGATCACTTCCGAATCCGAGCAGATTAAGAGTTTGCGAGAGGGTGTTTCAGGGGTATCATTGGATGAGGAACTCACGAATTTATTAAGTTTTCAACGGTCGTTTGAAGCTTCGGCCAGAATGGTGACGGTGGCTGATGAATTGTTTCAAACGATTCTGGGAATGGGTCGGTGAAGGTAAAGTGACAATGGTAGCGATCAGTCGTTTCGACGTCCGCAAGGGAAGCTGAATTCTCACCCATAGAGAGTCAAGATCATGAGAATCACTCAACAACATCAAGTGGATGTGATGGTCAAGGCCATTCGTGACCTTCAACGTCATATTTTCGACCGAAACGAACAAATTGCCTCGGGTAAACGCGTGAATAGGCCTTCTGATGATCCAGCAGCCGCTGAACGAATTAATCAATTTCGAAATGTTCTACGCACGACTGAGCATCGAATGCTGAGCGTCGACGAGGGGATCAGTCGACTCAACCTATCCGATAGTGCCCTTAACACGGCAGGGTTGACATTTCAGCGTGCCAAAGAATTAGCGATTCAGATGCGCAATGACACGAATTCTGCGGTGGAACGACGTAATACCGCACAGGAGGTACAGCAACTCATCCTGGGATTAGCGAGCATTGCCAATACTCAATTGAACGGCCGGTTTATTTTTGCCGGGAGTCAGACAGAATCTGAGCCCTACGTGCCGGGGTCCGTGTCTGCAGCCATTGGTTCTGGAAATGCGGGTGGAGGGACGATTGCAGCTTCAGTGGTCACACCTTCAGCATTACAACCTGATGCTTACCGGATTGAATTTACCTCATCAACGCAGTTCGATGTGATTAATGTCACGAATAATCAGCCTGTTTCGACAGGAAATGCGTATTCTTCGGGGAACCCGGTGGCCTTCGATGGATTGAATGTCACGATCAGTGATGGAGGAGGCCCCCCCCAGACAGGGGATCAGTTCATCGTTCGAGTGGGTTACGTCTATCAGGGGGACAGTGCCACGCTAGGGGTAGAAGTTGGTGATGGGGAAATTGTGGATACCAATATCTCGGGCGACCAGGTTTTTTCTGGTCCCATCGATGATGTGTTCCAACATCTTCAAGATTTTCATCAGGCTCTACTCGCAAATGACGTTGATGGGATCGAACAGGCAATAGGGGAGTTTGATCAATCCTTATCTCAAATTCTCGACGCGCGAGCGAGTATTGGAGCCCGTGTCAATCGTTTGGAAACGATTAAAGACGGTCTTGACCTGCTCCTCGTCAATACGCAAATCCTACGGTCGGAGTTTGAGGATGCTGATTTTGCCAAAGTTGCGTCGGATTTGACTTCTCTGCAAGTCACGTTAGAGGCTTCGATGGCTGCATTGACCCGACAGTTTGAAGTGAATCTATTGAGGTTTATCTGAGTCAGCCTATTCCCACATTCATGAAACTACGATAGGGAAATCATGCGGGTATTAGTCGTTGATGATGATCCATTGACATTGCATATGGTGGTATATCGACTCCGTCAATGGGGACATGAGGTCATGTCGTGTACGGATGGCGAGTCTGCCTGGAAACTTTTAGAGAATGGTCCCGCGCCAAATGTGGCAATTTTAGATTGGATGATGCCAGGGATCAACGGACCGAGTTTGTGCCAGAAGATTCGAGGACGACAAGATTGTCCCTATGTGTACACTATTTTATTAACCGGAAGAAATAATCCGGAAGACCTCATCCTGGGACTTGATGCTGGAGCCGATGATTACCTGACGAAACCGTTCCATCTGGGGGAATTGGAAGCTCGTTTGCGGGCGGGAAAACGAATCGTGGACCTTCAGAATGAACTCATTGCGGCACGGGAAACCCTTCGAGTTCAGGCGATGCAGGATCCTCTTACTCAAATCCTGAATCACGGAGCGATTTTCGATGCATTGTCAAGAGAGGTTGCCCGCGGGCATCGAGAACAGGAACCTGTGAGCCTGATTTTAGCGGATTTGGATGGTTTTAAGAGTGTGAATGATACATATGGTCATTTAGTGGGTGATCAGGTCCTTATCGAGGTGGCACGGCGGATGCGACATTGTTTGCGTCCCTATGATGCGATCGGACGATATGGAGGAGAAGAGTTCCTCATGGTACTCCCCAATAGCGATGAGTCACAGGCTTTACGATTGGCGGAGCGCATACGGGTCGCTGTTTCAAAAGAACCCTTTCAATTCCAAAAGATTGCTCTCACGATTACCGTCAGTCAAGGAGTGACGACATGGACTGAACCCTATCCCCTTCCGATTGAGCGTTTAATCCACGCAGCGGATGGGGCTCTGTACCTGGTGAAAAACGGGGGGCGTAATGGGGTGGAGTATGCCTTCTTTGATGGACAAGTCGAGGAGGAACCTGCGGTCGTAGAAATTTCCAGCCCTCTTGATCCTTGATGAGAGGTGTACGAGTGATTCTTGTCGTTAATGATGATCCTGTCCAACTCCATCTCTTGGGAAGTTTGTTGGATCAGGATCACGAACAAGTGGTACGATTTACCAGTTCCGAGTTAGCATGGCAATGGATACAGGATGGTAATGCCCCCGATGGGATCATTCTGGACCTTCATATGCCGGGAATCAGTGGGTGGCGCTTTTGTGAGCTATTACGAGCCCATTATGGCTCTAACCGGGTGCTGCCTCCCATCTTAGCCGTTTCGGCTACCTATTCTAGTCTAGAAGCGAAGGACCTTATCAGGAGTCTGGGTGCGACAGATTTTCTTAGCCTCCCTGCCGAGCCTGGAGTGTTTCGATCTCACGTCCGCCAACTTATCGAGGGAAAAGTTAGTGTCAAGTGTTTCAGGGTTTGGCTTCTTTCTCCTGAGCCATCTGAAATTGATAGGATGACTCAGGCCTTTTCCCAGCGAGGCTGGCAGGTTTGTTCCTGGAGACAAGGGCGACAAATCCAATCGGATACGGGGCAACTTCCTCCCGACATCATCATCATCGATGATTCTCTGACCGATATCACTGCAGAGGAACTTTGGGATTGGTGTAAGCTTCAGTACCCTCAGGCCATGCGAATTCAGATCAGCTCTCACTCTTCACTTAAAGGCGAACGGGTAGGGGGAAGGGAAGTCGACGCCTATGTTTCAAGAGGGTCTGACCCGCTGGCGCTCATTTCTCTCTGTGAAAAGGGGCGATGGGAGCGAACCCTTTCTCGGGTTGAGCATTTACTAGAGGAACGGACGACGGATCTTCGAGAGTCAGAAGCGCAATTTAAAGGGCTTTTTGAGATTCTCCCCGATGTACTCATTATTTTTGACCAGCAGGGTGTCATCAAACATATCAATGCCGTCGGTGCCCAGCATTTGGGATATAGCCCGACGGAAGTCGTGGGAAAAGACATTCATTTGCTCTGTTATTCAACCCAGGGCCAAGATCAGGGGTTGGAGGAAAACCGTTCAGATTCTTCGAAAGGGAAGTGGCTGGAGGGTGTTTTACGAGGGAAATATGAGCGTGAGTTTCCCGTTGAAATTATGGAACGTCCTGTTCCGTTCCATGGAGAAAACCATACTTTATTCGTGGCTAGAGATCTTACCGAACGAAAACGCATGGAGGAAGAAAAGGCGACTCTAGAGCAACAACTACGTCAGGTGCAGAAGATGGAGGCAATCGGGAGACTCGCCTCCGGAGTGGCGCATGATATGAATAATATTCTCACCGCTATCCTCGGACATGCCAGTTTAATGAAGATACGTGGCGATGGGAATCCCGGAACGTCAGCAACCGGAGAAGTGATTGAAAAGGCCGTTCGACGGGGAAAAGAATTGACCTCTCAATTGTTAGGTTTTGCTCGACAAGGGAAGCATCATCATGTTCCCGTAGATGTACATGGCATGATTCAGGAGGTTGTTGAGCTGTTAGGGCGAACCATCAGAAAAACCATCGCCTTTTTTACCGATTTGAAAGCTGGAGAATTTCATGTGTTAGGGGACCCCAACCAACTCTACCAGGTTCTCATGAACTTAGCCGTCAATGCCTGTGATGCGATGGGAGACCGTGGCGATTTGGTGTTTCGAACGAGCAATGAGACCATTACGCCTCAACAGGCTGGACGGGTGCCCGGTTTGTATCCGGGTGAATATGTCGTCATTCGTGTGACTGATACCGGAGAGGGGATTCCTCAGGACATTCAAGGGAAAATCTTTGAACCCTTTTTTACGACCAAGGAGCAGGGGCAAGGCTCTGGCATGGGATTAGCGATGGTCTACGGAATCGTTAAAAACCACAAAGGCTATATCGGGGTAACCTCCACCATGGGAGGCGGGACCACGATGAAGGTGTATCTGCCGTTTTCATCGGTCACAGTCCCTCAAAAGAGCGAAAAAAAGACTGTGACTCCACGGGGAAATACTGGAAATGTTCTTGTGGTGGATGATGAACCCGATGTGGCGGAGGCGGCCCAGGCTATACTTGCCTATTTCGGATATACCACGACGGTCGTGCACAGCGGGAAGGAGGCCATAACGTTCTGCCGGCAAGCCGATCAGACCATTGATGTGGTCCTTCTTGATATGGTGATGCCTGATATGACGGGGACCGCCTGTTTTGTTGAACTTCGGGCCATTCGTCCGACCATAAAAGTGATCCTGTGTACGGGGTACGATAGAAATCATGCCGTTCAAGAGCTTTTGAATCAAGGTGTGGCCGGTTTTTTGCAGAAACCGTATGATTCCGAACAATTAGTCTCAACGTGCGAGGCCGTGATGCACTCTGAAGTTTCTTCGACCATATGCTTGGCCTGATACCTTAGACGAATTTCACCCCCTGATTACCATTGGAGATATCAGAATCATGAAAATTCAAACAACACGGTTTGGGGAAATTGAACTGTCCGAGGATACTCTCTTGCACTTTCCCGCCGGAATGGTGGGATTGCCAGAAGTCCAAAGGTTTGTGATCCTCGATGTTGAACAGCCATCCGTCTATCAGTGGTTACAATCTGTTGACGAACCGAGTTTAGCCTTTATTGTGATCGATGTTGATCTGGTGGAGCCGACATTTCAAGTAGAACTCCCGGATGAGGCCTTTGTAGAAATTGGTTACCATCAGGGGCACTCTTTGTCGGTCATGGCTATCGTGACGATTCCGTCAGGCAAACCAGAGGAAGCCACAGCCAATTTACGAGCACCTTTGATCATCAACGCCCAGACAAGAAAGGGCAAACAGATGATCCTTCATGAAACCATCGCTCTGCGGTATCCATTGACCGGATCACCTCAATCTTCTGTGGAAACACCTGAAGTTTCACCAGAAGCCGTTTCAGTCTCTTGAGGTTATAGGAAAAACGGACGGTGCCGGTGTAGGAAATAGGCGTTCACTTTTCGATAAGGTATTGATTGTCATTTAAGCGATAGCCAAGGAAGGCAGGATGTTAATTCTGACGAGAAAAAAAGATGAAGCCATCCGTGTTGGAGAAGACATCCGTATTGTCTTGGTCCAGATAAAAGGCGGTCAGGTTCGATTAGGAATCGAATGTCCTTCTAATGTTCGAGTGTTGCGAGAAGAATTGTATGAAGCGGTAAAGCAAGAAAATCTGAATGCATTGAATGCCAGCCCAAACCTGTTGAAAGCGCTCCCGGTTCCTCCCCAGTCTCAAAATATCCCTTCGGAATAGCTCGTCATTCTTCATTGTGCGCGGTTCTGTGCACTCTCTTTTCGGTCCTGAAGCATAGGTAAATTATTCCTATGCCTCTTTGAAAAATGTACCCACCCCATCGATTCCACTGGTAGAAATAGAATGGAATCGAGTTTTTTCTCGTCACCAAATCCTTAGGTAAATGGCATACAACTTGAAGAAACAACCTAAGGAAGAATGTGTCCCCCCAGAATTTCGGTTTTTCATGGGAATGTGAGCATTAATGCCTTTTGACGAAAAACACCCTGTTGCCCTTATTACTGGGATTACGGGGCAGGATGGCTCCTATCTAGCTGAATTTCTTCTAAAGAAGGGATACGTAGTGTATGGGATCGTCCGTCGGTCCAGTTCTCTCAATACGAGTCGGATTAATCATATTTTTGAGGAACCTCAGGCCGAAAATCGGAGGCTGCACCTGGTTTTCGGGGATTTAAACGATGCCAGCTCGCTCAACAAAATCTTACGAATGGTTCGGCCGGACGAAATTTACAATCTCGGGGCACAAAGTCACGTTCGAGTCAGTTTTGATATTCCGGATTTTACCGGGGAAGTGACGGGTCTCGGAACCTTGCGCTTATTGGAGGCTATTCGCGAGTCGGGTATTCATCCACGGTTCTATCAGGCTTCTTCTAGTGAAATGTTCGGTAAAGTCCAAACCGTCCCCCAGGACGAATCCACCCCTTTTTACCCTCGAAGTCCCTATGGAGTCGCTAAGCTCTATGGGCATTGGATCACGGTGAATTATCGGGAAGCGTATGACATGTTTGCCTGCAATGGCATTCTTTTTAACCATGAGTCACCGAGAAGGGGGGAGACCTTTGTGACTCGAAAAATCACCAAAGCGGCGGCAAGGATCAAGTTAGGCCTTCAAGAGACCTTGTACCTCGGAAATTTGGATGCCAAACGAGATTGGGGGTTTGCTGGTGATTATGTGGAAGCCATGTGGCTGATGCTGCAGCAAGACAAACCCGATGACTATGTCATCGCGACCGGAGAAACGCATTCGGTCCGGGAATTTCTGACACTGGCTTTTCAGGCACTTGATTTACGATGGGGGGATTATGTCCGGCATGATCCTCGTTATTATCGACCGACAGAGGTTGATCTTCTTATTGGTGATGCACGAAAAGCCCGCCGCGTATTGGAATGGCGCCCCACGGTGTCCTTCGAGGAGTTAGTGGTCATGATGGTTCAGCATGACCTGCAGGCGGAGCGAGAGGAAATTGAAGGCCGAGGGGCCCAGGGTGTTCGATCACGCTCCTCCTCAAGATTACTCGAGCCAGTGGAGGCACTGTGAGGAGTCCAACCATAGAGGCCGAACAGAAGATTGGGGTTGGTGGTTTGAAGCTTGGAGCCTTGGAAAAAGAGTACGTCAATCAAGTATTGGAGAATAATCGATTATCCTATGGTCCTTTCTCGGAACGTTTCGAAGAACGATTCGCTAAAGCACATGGATGTGAATTCGCCGTTTTTTGCAATAGCGGAACCAGCGCCTTGCATTTGGCCGTTGCCGCGCTGAAACAGAAACATGGTTGGCTGGATGACGACGAAATCCTGGTCCCGGCAGTGACCTTTGTCGCGACATCCAACGTGGTTCTTCATAATGGGTTGCAGCCCGTGTTCGTGGATGTGGACCCTCAATTGTACAGCTTGGACCCACGGCAATTGGCTCGTCATCTGACCCCACGGACTCGGGCGATCATGCCCGTGCATTTGTTTGGGCTGCCGAGCACGATGGAGCCCATCATGGAGTTTGCCAGAACCTATGATCTTCGAATCATCGAAGATTCCTGTGAAACGATGTTTGCTGACTATCGAGGACAGTCAGTTGGCTCATTCGGAGATATCGGGTGCTTTTCAACGTATATCGCGCATATTTTAGTGACAGGGGTGGGGGGACTTGCCACGACCAACGATGCATCCTTAGCCCGGAGATTACGGAGTCTGATGAATCACGGTCGGGATGGGTCATATCTCAAGATTTCCGATGATGATGATCTCACACCAGAACAATTGCATTCGGTCGTGAGTAAACGTTTTTCTTTTTCGTATCTGGGGCACAGCTTCAGGGCAACTGAACTCGAGGCCGCGCTTGGCTTGGCGCAGCTTGAGCAAATCGAGCAGATTCTTCAGAGAAGGAAAGACAATGCTCAGCATCTGTCCCAACGCTTGGAGTCATTAGAAGAACATCTTCAGCTCCCACACATTCCGCCGGATCGGGATCATGTGTTCATGATGTACCCGATGGTATTGCGAACTCGAGAAAAAACGGAACTGGTTCATTGGCTTGAAGAGCGAGGAATTGAAACCCGAGATATGCTCCCCCTATTGAATCAGCCTATCTATACGGAGATGTTCGGAGACCTTGAAGCGGACTATCCAGTCGCTCAATGGATCAATCGATCTGGATTTTATGTGGGAGTCCACCAACATTTGGATGGAGCAGATATGGATTATATCGCGGATACCATCGCGCGGTTTTTTTCGTAACCATGGGTATTCAAGGTCCCATTCTTATCACCGGGGGCGGAGGATTTTTAGGGCAAACCCTCGTCAGAAGATTTCGTGATCTTGGGTTGGAAGTCGTGGCTCCTCGTAGAGCCGAATGGGATTTACGAGATCCTGGACAGGTCAAGGGACTCTATCGATCGGTTCAACCCGAAGTTTTGGTCCATGCCGCCGTTCACGGTGGGGGGATCGGGTACATGCAGCAATGTCCTGCGGATGTGTATTTTGACAACATGATGATGAATACATTGATTCTTCATGAGGCCTATGCACAGGGAGTCAAAAAACTCATCAGTATCGGAACCGTATGTTCATACCCAAAGCTTTCTGCCGTGCCCTTTTTAGAAAGCGATTTATGGGATGGATATCCTGAGGCAACCAATAGCGCCTACGGGTTAGCGAAGAAAATGATGATCGTCCAGCTTCAGGCCTATCATCAACAATACGGGATTCAGGGATTTCAATTGTTGCTCGCCAATCTATACGGACCGGGGGATAATTTTAACCCATCCTCGTCTCATGTGATTCCGGCCCTCATTCGAAAATTGGTTGAAGCGAAGGAGCAGGGACAGGGAATGGTTTCGTTGTGGGGAACGGGTGAGGCCACTCGGGAATTTTTATTCGTGGAAGATGCAGCCGAAGCCGTTATTCAGGCATGTATGCGATACAACGGGCTTGATCCTGTCAATGTGGGTGTGGGGCAGGACATTTCCATCGCGGAGCTGGTGAAGCTGTTACGAGACCTCATAGGGTACACAGGCGACATTCGTTGGGATCACAGCAAGCCTGATGGGCAACCTCGCCGATGTTTGGATGTGAGTCGAGCTTACGAAGAATTTGGGTTTCAAGCCACAACGTCTCTGGAACAGGGCTTGAAAAAAACACTGGACTGGTTTCTTGAACAAAGGATGGAACATGCCCTTGTCTCCTGACGTGCAATTGGGGGTTGATGTTCAGATTGTCCATCCCGATCTGGTGAATGTGTACGGGTGCCAAGTGGGGAGCGGAACTCGTATCGGCCCATTCGTGGAGATTCAAAAAAATGTCATCATCGGACGTGCCTGCAAAGTGTCATCTCATACTTTTCTTTGTGAAGGGGTGACGATTGAGGATGAGGTGTTCGTTGGTCATGGGGTCATGTTCGTCAATGACCGATTCCCACGTGCCACAAGAAATGGCGAGCTTCAAACCGAAGCGGACTGGGAAGTGCGTCCCATATTGGTGAAGAAGGGAGCTTCCCTTGGGACTCGATCCGTCATTATGTGTGATGTAACGATTGGCCGTGAGGCCATGATTGGTGCTGGGGCAGTGGTGATAGGGGATGTCCCTGATTATGCGATCGTGGTCGGTGTGCCGGCCAGAGTAATTGGAGACGTAAGAATACACAGGATGGAGGTAGGTTCGTGATCAATATTGGCGTGATTGGGTACGGATATTGGGGACCAAATCTGGTCAGAAATTTTCAGGAGTTATCGGAGTGCCAGGTTAAAATGGTGAGTGACTTGAGTGGAGAACGGTGCCGCCTTGCTCAACAACGTCATCCAGCGCTTCATGTGACGCAAGATTATCTGCAACTCATTCAAAATCCCAAAATTGATGCGATCGTGATCGCGACTCCCGTTGCGACGCATTTTCCCTTGGCGATGGCTTCCCTGAAGGCAGGAAAACATGTGTTTGTGGAGAAGCCGTTAGCAGCTTCTTCGGAAGAGGTGCTTCAACTCATGGAGGAAGCTGAGCGACGAAATTTGCTTGTCATGGTTGATCATACCTTTGTGTATACGGGAGCCGTTCAAAAAATCCGTTCGCTCATACAAGAGGGAGAGTTGGGAGATATCTATTATTATGATGCTGTGCGGGTGAATTTGGGGTTGTTCCAACATGATGTGAATGTCCTCTGGGATCTCGCGGTCCATGATTTGTCGATCATGGACTATGTGCTGCCCATCAAGCCTCTAGGCGTGTCTGCGACGGGAATGAGTCATGTGTCTGGGGGGCCGGAAAATATCGCGTACCTCACTGTACTCTTCCCAGATCGTCTGATTGCCCATGTGCACGTCAATTGGTTAGCTCCTACAAAGGTACGGCGGACCTTGATTGGGGGAACTCAAAAAATGATTGTCTATGACGACATTGAACCCAGTGAAAAAATCAAAATCTATGATAAAGGCATCACGGTCGAAGCCAATGATGAAGAAGTGTATCGAACTCTCGTCGGGTACCGGACGGGAGACATGTGGGCACCTCACATCGAATTAACCGAGGCCTTAAAAACGGAAGCCCAGCATTTTGTGTCATGTCTGGAAACCGGACAAACACCGATCACCGACGCCAATGCCGGGTTGCGACTCGTACAAGTTCTGGAAGCGGCCTCCGAGTCACTAGCCCGCCAAGGGCAAATGGTCGAATTGATAGAAACCGGAGTGTTGGCATGATTCCTTTTGTGGACCTAAAAGCGCAATACCTCACCATAAAAGACGAGGTGCTTACTCGGGTGCAAGCCACGTTGGATGGTGGCAGGTATGTCCTTGGTCCCGAGACCACAGCCTTGGAAGCCGAATTTGCTGAATACTGTCAGGTGCAACATGGTGTCGCGGTCAATTCTGGGACGAGTGCACTTCATTTAGCCTTGCTTGCAGCTGGTGTAAAACCCGGGGATGAGGTGATCACGGTCCCCTTTACCTTTGTGGCTACCGTAGCCGCGATTCGATATGCGGGTGCGATACCGGTATTCGTGGATATTGATCCGGTCTCCTTTACGATGAAGGTTCAGGAGATTGAACGGGCCATTACCCCAAAAACTAAAGCGATCCTTCCGGTCCATCTCTATGGGCAACCGGCGGATATGGATCCCATCCTCGACATCGCCGCACATTACGGGCTGGTGGTTATTGAAGATGCGGCCCAGGCTCATGGAGCAGAATACAAAGGTCGTAGAGCGGGAAGTATGGGTGCCTTGGGGTGCTTTAGTTTTTATCCGGGTAAAAATCTTGGTGCCTATGGTGAAGGGGGAATGGTCGTAACCTCTGACTCCGAATTGGCCCGGCGTGTTCGAATACAACGAGATTGGGGTCAGGAAACGAAATATCATCATGAAGTCTTAGGGTTTAACTATCGAATGGATGAAATTCAAGCCGCCATCGTTCGGGTGAAACTTCAATATCTGGAAGAATGGACGAAGGCTCGGCAACGTTGTGCCACGCTGTATGCCCGACTTCTTTTGGAGGGGGGGATCACGCCTCCCGTCGAGATGCCGTATGGACGGCATGTCTACCATATCTATGCCATTCGGGTAGAGGAACGTTCGGCTATGCAGGAGTTTTTAATTCAGCGAAAAATTTCGACAGGGATCCATTATCCCTTCCCAGTGCACTTTCTCAAGGCTCATGCAGATCTTGGATTTCGTGAAGGGGACTTTCCGGAGGCCGAAAAAGCTGCCAATGAGGTCTTGTCCCTTCCCATGTACCCGGAGTTACCTCATGTGTCTATCGAGGAAGTGGTCAATGGTGTGAGCACATTTCAACCCGCGAGAGCTTACGTATGAGAGTCCTATTTATCGGTGGAACAAAACGCGGGTATTTAACTCTGAAAGCTTTGCAGAAATTACCCGTGACGATCGTCGGGGTTCTCAGTCTTCGTCAAGATGACCATGAAGTCTCTCGTTATGAAGATCAAATTCGGGAATTTTCAAGAAAACACGATATACCCTGTTGTGAAACAAAATGGATGAAAGACCGAGATTATGCTGACCTTATCGCCAATGAATGGAAACCAGACCTGGGAATTGTGGTCGGGTGCCGGATTCTCATACCAAAAGAGATTTATTCCATCCCTTTAGGGGGTACATTAGCGATCCATGATTCTGTACTTCCTGAATACCGCGGGTTTGCCCCATTGAATTGGTCGATCATCAACGGAGAAGATCATGTTGGAGCCACGTTGTTTTATTTGAGTGAGCAGATGGATGGGGGTGATATCGTGGCACAAAAATCCCTACCCCTGAAACAATCGGAAAGCGCTCCCGAAGCCTACGAGCGAATCTGTCACGCGACAATTGAATTGGTAAAGGAATCGATTCCCTTATTGGTCCAAGGAACCGCTACCAGAACTCCTCAAGACTACGCTACTGGGAGTTTTACCTGTAGTCGGACTCCACGAGATGGGCTTATCGATTGGGAAAAATCTACAGATTCTATTCACGATAAAATTCGAGGGTTGGCTCACCCCTATCCCGGAGCTTTTACCTATTTGAATGGTCACAAACTCATAATTAATAAGGCTGAACGGCTTGAATCTCCACCGAAATATGTCGGACGAATTCCTGGGAGAGTCATCGCTATCTCAAAAGATGAGGGCTCTGTGGAGGTCTTGACCGGTGACGGAATTCTGCGGGTGTTAGAGGTTAAAGACCAAGTTGGGAATTTCATAAAGCCTTCGCAGGTCATCCGGTCCATACGAACCACATTAGGAATGGACATGGAAGAATTATGGGAACGGGTCCACCGGCTTGAAGCTCAAGTGGTTCAAATGTCTGTTAAGGGCGAGGAAGAGCACATCCCAGTGCTGAATCGATAAGGTTTACTCGGAGGAACGTGGGGATGTTGTTGGCAAATAGTCGCATATTGATTACTGGTGGGGCAGGGTTGATTGGCTCCCATATTGCCGATCAATTAATCAAAGAACAGGTGGGTGAAATCATCGTGTTGGATAATTTCGTCCGCGGACGGATAGAAAATCTCGATGGGGCCAGGAACAATGGAAAAGTCACCATCGTGGAAGGGGATATTCGTGATCATGAAGTGGTTTCTGAGATCATGAAAGACATCGACTTGGTGTTTCATCAAGCGGCCATTCGGATCACACAATGTGCAGAAGAGCCCAGAATGGCTCTGGAAGTGCTAGTCGATGGGACGTTTAATGTGTGTGAGGCAGCCGTCGAAGCCGGCGTGAAGAAAATCGTGGCAGCTTCTTCAGCATCGATCTATGGGTTAGCAGAAGAGTTTCCTACCGGTGAATCACATCATCCTTACCACAATCGTACCTTTTATGGAGCGGCTAAACTCTTCAACGAGGGTATTCTTCGGAGTTTTCACGAACAGTTTGGACTTCCCTACGTGGCTCTCCGCTATTTCAACGTGTTCGGTCCTCGAATGGACATATATGGGGCCTACACCGAGGTACTCATTCGTTGGATGGAACGATTAGCGAATGGTGAATCGTTGATCATTCACGGAGACGGGACCCACACGATGGATTTTGTGTTTGTAGAAGATATCGCCAGGGCGAATATTCTGGCAGCAAAGTCAGATCTTGTGGATGATGTGATGAATGTTGGAAGTGGAAGAGAGACAAGCTTAAACGAGTTGGCCGAAGCCTTTTGCCAAGCGTTTGGGTCGCCGGTTCGGGTGGAACATGGACCTACGCGAAAGGTCAATGGGGTGACCCGCCGATTAGCGGATGTGAGTCTTGCCAAAACGCTGATGGGATTCCAGGCTCAATGTTCACTCGAAGAGGGGATTCAACAGCTCGTGCATTGGTGGAAGGCGCAACAAATTCTCGTAGGGGCATCGCAAAGGTAGCCTAGGGAAATACTCAAATGGAAATTATTCCAATCATGAAACCCTTTGTGGGGACGGAAGAACGAAAAGCTGTTGATGACGTATTGCGCTCGGGTTGGATTACTCAGGGGCCTCAAATTCTATCATTTGAACAGGAATTCGCGGAGTACGTTTCTGCTCCCTATGCCTGTGCCGTGTCAAACTGTACCACGGCTCTATACTTGGCCCTATTAGCGGTTGGGGTGAGACCTGGAGATGAAGTGGTCACCGTGAGTCATTCCTTTATCGCCACGGCCAACTGTATTCGGTATTGCGGGGCCACCCCAGTTTTTGTGGATATTGTCCCCCAGTATTTTAATCTCGACCCTGACCGTCTTGACGAGGCGGTGACCGAAAAAACTCGCGCGATTCTCTGTGTGCATCAAATGGGGATGCCATGCGATTTGTCAAAAATCCTTCCCTTTGCCAAACGCCACAAAATTCCAGTCATTGAAGATGCGGCCTGTGCGGTAGGGAGTGAAGTATTCTGGCAAGGCCAATGGGAACGGATTGGAAAGCCTCATGGAGATATCGCCTGTTTTTCTTTCCATCCACGAAAATTGTTAACCACCGGAGAGGGAGGCATGTTGACGACCTCCAATCCGGAATGGGATCGCCAGTTTCGCCTATGGCGCCAGCATGGGATGGATCAATCGGACATGGTTCGGCACCAATCAAGAGGTGTCATTTTTGAATCGTATCTCGGGATGGGATTCAATTGTCGAATGACGGATGTCCAGGCAGCTATCGGGAGGGAACAATTAAAAAAAATTCCGGATTTGTTACAACACCGGCGTGCTCTTGTACATCAATATGAAGAGTTATTCAAGCGGGTGCCCGGTGTGACATTCCCTCAAGAACCCGAATGGGCCAGGTCGAATTGGCAGAGCCTCTGTGTCACCCTCCCTGATGGGTGTGAGCAACGGGAGGTTATGAACCAGATGAAGGATAGGGGTATCTCGACCCGGCGAGGAATAATGTGTGCGCATCGAGAGCCGGCTTTCACATCCAATGATAAATCCAAGCACGTGGAAGAGGCATCACCCTGTCGTGAGAGTCCATCTGGACTGATACACAGTGAGCGGGCTCAGGATCGTTCGATTCTCATCCCCCTGTACCCCGGGATGACATATGAAGAACAACAACAGGTAGTCGATGCGCTGGAATTCGCCTGTTCTCAGAAGGTCTGTGATGAGAGAATCTTGGTGGGTGGTTCTAGAAGATGAAAGTCCTGTTATTTGCCATGGGTGCCGACCGGCCTCACCAGGCCGGTCATTATGTGTATGCGAATCTCCGTGCCCCTTTTGTGAAAGCTGGTCATGAAGTTATCGATGTAGACTTCGACAGGGAAATACAACAGCACGGGAAAGAGGCGATGTGCCAACGTCTGAAGGCTCTCATTCTTCAGGAACAACCAGATCTCTTTTTCCACGTGATTGTCGAAGATGAACTCGATCCCTCCTTGGCCAGTTTTATCCGGGATCAGACCGCAACGACATCTATGGTGTTTTTTAGTGACGATGATTGGCGGATGTCCCATTCGCTCCAGTGGGTGACTTACTACAACGTTGCGCTGACTACCAGCCCTGAGGCCTATTCCCGGTACCGAAAATTAGGGCATGATCATGTCCTTCTGACCCCCTATGCCTGTAATCCGGATTGGTATTATCCGCTTTCCACAGAAAAAGCCTACGATGTGACCTTTGTCGGACAGGCTTATCGAGGAAGACCTGAATTATTAAGTTGGCTCAAGAATCAAGGCGTCAATCTTCGTGTCTGGGGATCCGGATGGGAAGAGTATCCGGACTTGAGAAACGTGGCTGGAGGGTTTCTTCCTCATTGGAAAATGTTGGAGGTTTTCGCCAAATCTCGTATCGTTCTCGGTCTGTCTTGGTGTTCAATCGATGGAGCAACACCACAAATCAAGGGACGGACGTTCGAGTATCCAGCTTGCCAAGCATTCCAATTAGCCTCATTCGATGAAAATCTCGAGAAGTTTTTTGAAGTAGGGACAGAGATCGTGATGTTCCATGATCGCCAGGAGTTATTGGAAAAAATTCAATTTTATTTATCTCATGAGGAAGAGGCTCAAGCGATTGCCACGTCTGCCTATCGGAGGACCATTCAGGAACATACCTGGGAAAAGCGCTATAGCAGACTATTTCAAGACATTTCCCACCTCCATTTAAGGGGCAAAAAACCCTTATCATTTTTCGAGAACACACATCCGGAAATAAAAAAACCCCTTCTGGGTAAAGTCACACCAAAAGTTTCCATCATCTGTTATGTCTTTAATGGTGAAGCGTATATTAAGGATCTCATTCAATCAGTTATTGCACAAACCTTCCAGGATTTCGAATTTCTAATTCTGGACGACGGTTCCACGGATGACACCAAACAGATTGTCGAAAGTTTTCTGGACGATCCTCGGGTTCGGTACGTGTATCAAACGAATATTGGCCAGGGAAAAAATTTTCATCTCCTGATTAATCGTTGCTTAGAACTGACTGAAGGAGAATTGGTGTGTGCCGTGGGTTCGGATGATGTCCTGATGCCAGAAAAATTAAAACGACAAGTGGGAGCCTTTGATGCCGAACCCTCCTTAGATGTTGTATTTACGGACGGAGTTCATATCGATCGATTTGGTCAAACTCTTCAATCAGATTTTCGCTTTCCCGAAGCGCGAGCGTTTTCCGAGGAAAGTTTATTGAGAATCCTCTTTCAAAAAAACATCATTGCCCATCCGACGACCATGCTAAAACGAGAGGCGATAGAACGGATGGGAGGTTTTGAGGGAGGCTTTGCGACGGATTATCAATTCTGGCTGAAATCCGCCTCCCATCTCAAATTCCGGTATTTGGATGAGAAACTTCTGAAATATCGGATCCATGCCGAAGGTGCTTCCACGGGAGAAGGCAATCAAACGCTTCCTGAAACCATCAAATTACTCTTGGACCAACGAGCCCGTTGTACCATTCTGGATCTCTACCCAGAGATTCAAGAATCGTCAAATATGAACAGCTCCCTCTATCAAGCCTATGTTCGATTTGGGAATACGATGCTTACGGCAAACATTCCTGTTCTCCCCTTGGCGATACAAGAATACCAACGTGCTCTTCAACATCGTCCTGACGGGGTAGAAGCTCTGAATAATTTAGGGGTTTGTCTATGGTTGGCCGGAGAACAAGAGAAAAGTCGGGAGGTGTTTCTCCACCTTGAACCTCAAAAGGGTAGGTCTTCGATCATCCAGAATAATTGGAACAGGTTCAAAATTAATCAGTCGCACCAGAATGATCAAGGAATAGGATGGCAGCTTTTTACAGAATTTCTTCCTCAAGAAATTGAATATCCAAAACCTGAATCACCTCAGTCTCTTACTTTGATCACCAAAACGAATCATCACCTACCCCGAGAAGGACATGTTATGGCAGAACATCCGCTGGTTTCCGTCATCGTCCCTACCGTGAATCGGCCAGAATTTTTAGTGAGGGCAATTAAAAGTATTCTGAATCAAACCTATCGGGCGTTTGAGGTCATCGTGATCAATGATGGAGGGGAAGATGTCGGAGAGATGCTGTCCACCATCGATGTGGGAGGACGGATTGTCTATCTTCGCTTGCCCAAAAGTTATGAACGTTCTTATGCCAGGAATATGGGAATTCGAGCCGCAAAAGGGAAATATATCGCCTATTTAGATGATGACGACCAATATCTACCAGACCATTTGGAAACGCTTGTCACCTTTTTGGAGAATTCCGAATATCAGGTGGCCTATACCGATGCGTTTCGTGTGGTTCATGAACATCAGCATGGGCGATATGTGGAGACTCATCGTGACGTACCCTATTCGTATGAATTTTCTCGAGAGAATCTCCTGCGGGAAAATTATATACCCATCCTATCCATCATGCATTCCCGTTCATGCCTGGATCGTGCGGGGCTCTTTGATGAAAGTTTGAATACCCATGAGGATTGGGATTTGTGGATCAGGATGTCAGAACTCACGCCATTCTGTCATATCAAGAAAGTGACCGCGGAGTTTTCTTGGCGAATGGATGGCAGTACAACCACCAGTAGTCGTCAAGGTGACTTTAAAGAAACGAAGGCCAGAATCCATGAGCGCTATGGAAATTGTGGTCTTCAGGAAATGGAAGTAGTCACATCGCTTCCTGAAAGGATAGTTTCCTCAGAGTCCGTTCAAAAGGAGTCCTTTGCGTGTTCAATCATTATTCCAGTTTTCAATAAAGTTGAATTGACGCAACAGTGTTTAACCAATTTGGCCAAAGTAACGGACCAGCCAACCTATGAAGTGATCGTGATCGATAATGCATCCTCTGATGGAACAAATGAATTTCTCAGTGAGCTCGGTGGAGACGTTCAAGTAATCAGGAATGAGGAGAATCTCGGATTTGCGAAAGCTTGCAACCAAGGGGCGGCTATTGCCCGGGGACAATATCTCGTCTTTCTCAACAACGACACGATTCCAAAGCCTGAGTGGCTCATTCCCCTGGTCGATGAGGTTGAGGCTCATGAGCATGTCGCAGTGGTGGGCAGTAAATTATTGTATCCCGATGAGACCATTCAGCATGCAGGAGTCGTGATTTCCAGGAAATACGGCACTCCCTATCATTTTCTCCTTGGGGCGAAAAGTGATCTGCCGACGGTCAATGAGAGACGAGAATATCAAGCGGTAACCGCCGCATGTATGTTAGTCAGGAAAGGCGTATTTTCCGAAGTCGGAGGATTTGACGAAACCTACGTGAACGGTTTTGAGGATGTGGATTTCTGCCTGAAGATTCGGGCAGCCGGAAAGACGGTGGTGTATCAACCCAAAAGTTGCTTGTACCATTTAGAAAGTCAAACTGTCGGAAGGAAAGCCAAAGATGCTGAGAATGCCCAACGGTTTTGGGACCGATGGAATCATGAATGGGTAGAAGATGAAGATATCAAGGCCTTCGAAATCGGCTGTGCGGCAAAAACGGAATTGAAAGATTCCGGCACATCCTTTGTGCTCGCCCCTTTACTGGATCCACAGGAAAAAGCTAAATGGGAAAAAGTCGTCCAGGTTCAAAAAATTCTGCTTGGAGCGAAGAAAGTCAAATTAGATGGTCTTGAAAGAAAAGACCTTCTTCAGCCTCTTCTCCAAGACAGTCAATCTTGGCCAATGGATGTAGGAGCATTGGAATGGGGCGGACGAGTCTGTGAAATCCTTGGATGTGATGAGGAAGCCAATAGGTTTTGGGAGCGGTTATTAACCGTAGCCGATCACCCTAATGCTCGCATCGGATTAGCCCGGTCGGCCATTAAACGAGGAAATTCTTCTGAGGCACAGGCACACTTAGATATTTTAGGGACCAAATTTCCCCAAAAAGGAGAGCGGTGGAATTTACAAGGAGTGCTGTGGATGCAATCACAGAATTTTGCAGGTGCGAAAGAAGCTTTTTCCAGAGCCCTCAATCTGGATCCCCTGCACAAAAAAGCTATGTTAGGTCTGGGAATGGCATGTATGGGGCTCGGAGATGGGCAGAAGGCCTATGACCAATTTATCCTGACTTGTGAGTCATATCCCGATGATGTGGAAGTGATTGATTGGGTTATTCAAGCAGGGACGGCCTTGGAATGTTGGCCGAGTCTCGGAAATATTTTAGAAGGGTTCCTCAATAGGAATCCCGCCGATTGTGAGAGGCGATTCGCCTTGGCGAGTGTGCGATATCGTGCGGGAGAACTTTTGCAAGCCAAGCAAGAGTTTGATCGTCTGAAATTGCTTCAACCTCACTTTGACGGGTTAAAACAACTGGGTGATTTGCTGACTTCCCCCTCTGCCGCTGACCACCTCGTTACTGCCCAGTAGAGTGAAAAAATTTCCTACTTCAATCGAATGATGTCCCACGCACTCTTCATTCAATTGGCGAGACTTGGGGATCTCGTTCAGTCGCTTCCTGCCTTTTCATCCCTGATCCAGAGTTCTCCAGGAATGTCATTGGACCTGGTGTGTCCAAGTCCACTCGTGCCTATCGCCAGACTTTTCCCTGATGTGGGAAAGGTTTTTCCTTGGAATGGACAGCATTGGTCTGAGATCTCCATTAAAGGAAATGGTGAGCTTTCCGCCCAAATGAAGGCAGTTGATCGATATTGGGCCGATTGCGCGTTTCCTTCCTATAACGTGGCCTATAACTTGAATAATCACCCTCGAGGGGTATTTCTTGCGCATTTATTAGGGGAACGGGTTGTTGGGCCAGGAGAATACGGTCCTCTTCATCCTGCTGTTCCCGCTTGGGCGCAATATTTAACGGAAGTGGCCCGAAACCGAGGTCAGAATCGTATCCACTTAGCAGATGCCTTTTGCGGACTTTGCGGGGTGCCACCTCCTGATAATGTTCCAAGGTTGGAGGTAAGTTCTGATTTGCCGCCTGAGGATCTCAAGGCTGTGATTCGAAATTCTTCTGTGAAATGGGTTGCGCTCGTCCTGGGGGCAGGGGATCGGGAACGACAGGTTCCTCTCAGAGTCTGGGGACATCTGATTGAATCCATACTCGTGAGTCTGCCTGAAAGCCATATTCTTCTCATTGGAGGATCGGGAGAACGAGAAATCAGTTTGGCTTTGGATGATCGACTTTCCTCCGCTATTGTGAACCGAGTGGTGAATGCTTGTGGGAGGACAACATTACCACAGCTGCACACTCTTCTCAGTTCATGCCACTGGGTCATTGGTTCAGATACCGGGCCTTTTCATCTGGGAGTCTTGGCTGGGGCTCGTGGGATTGGATGGTACTTTTCTCGTGCCAGAGTCCATGAAACTGGACCATATGGGACTGGGCATTTTGTCTGGCAACGTCAGAATCTTCCTTCCTCGGTGAACTCTCCTGATTCTGGTGGTCTGGCTCCTAGTGCTCAGTCAGATTATTGGCCGGTAGCTGGTACGGTGGACCTTATGGAACAGGGGCTGAGTGAATCAACGCCAAAAGGTTGGACCCTTTGGGAAAGTCATCGGGATCAATGGGGTATGTATTATCAAAATGTCCACGGTTCCGATGAAGAGCCTCAAACCCGAAAGCAGACATGGAAAAACCTTTCTTCTCATCTTTCGTTCACCAATTCTGTGAAAGAAATGGTTTAAGTCTGGAAAATACCCAATAAGTTCTAACCGAGGATCTTTACGCGACGGATTGGTTGTTTCATGACGTTTTCTCAAGAAAATATGGCGCATCTTCGAGAACGCCATTCGGCTCTGGCTCAATGTTTGATTGAAGCCACGGGTGGAATGTTGAAGATTCAAGAAGCCAAGTCTGGAAGTCCGACCGCATCCGTACAAGGCCGTCTCCTGCATAGCGCCTATGATCCTGTGAGGGAAGCGGAAGGTTGGGCCGAGCAACAAGTGAAAGAATGTCAAGAGGGAGAACAGGTCATCGTGTTAGGAGTCGGACTTCTCTACCACGTTGAGGCGTTGTGTACCAAATTGCCGAGAAACACCAGAGTGGTTATTCCTATTCCGGACATGGGGGAGTTGGCGGATTGTCTTCGAGTTCGGCCATTGACTGGTTGGAGTGACCGTCTTCAATGGGTCTGGGGGAATCCATCCGAAATGGTCAAAAAGGCAAAGCTGACCCATGCACCAATCCGAATTCTCCAATATCAACCCGCAGTTTCGATTCATGAGTCAGCCTTCGACGAGTTTCTCCAACTTATCAGGCAACAGCTTTCAAAAAATTTAAGTGGCTCTCTTCACATCATGGTGGTTGGGCCCATTTATGGGGGGTCTTTGCCAATCGCCGGTTATGTGGTTCGCGCATTGGAAAGTCTCGGGCATCGTGTGAGTTGGGTTGACCATAGCCTGCATTATCCGGGGTATCAACATTTGGATACCATTCGTGATGATCGGTTACGACTGACTGTGCAGCAGCGATTTAGCGAAACGTTGGGGGTGATCAGTTTAGCCCATGTGGCCGAAGAGCCTCCTGACTTGGTCCTCGCGATGTCCCAAGCTCCATTATCCATGCCGGTGTTGGAGCAATTGCGGCGAAAAAAGGTTTTAACCGCCATGTGGTTTGTCGAAAACTTTCGTCATATGACGTACTGGCAGCAAATGGTATCTGGATATGACTTTTGGTTTGTGATGCAACAAGATCCTTGTTTAAAAGCATTCAGAGAGGTTGGGGCTTCACATGTCTCCTATCTTCCCCTTGCTGCCGATCCAGAGATTCATCAGCCCCTGACTCTGACAAGGGAAGAACAGGAAGAGTTGGGTGCCGATGTTTCCTTCCTTGGGGCAGGTTATTGGAATCGGCGGAAACTTCTCCCAGAGTTATTAGGAAGATCCTGGTCCTTTAAATTGTGGGGAAATGAATGGGAGAACTCTGGTCCCTTGGAGCAGGTTCTTCAACGGGGTGGGGCCAGGATTGACACTCAAACCAGTGTGAAAATATTCAATGCCACCTCTATCAATATGAATCTTCATTCCTACACGAAAGAGGGCTTTGACCCAGAAGGGGATGGGGTGAATCCACGCACGTTCGAACTGGCCTCGGCAGGGGCATTTCAAGTCATTGATTCACGCACTTTGTTGCCGGAGCTGTTCGATGAATCCATGATGGCCATCATGAGGACACCGGAAGACATGGTTCCTACCGTGGAAAAATTCATGCAAGATCCTGATAAACGAAAGGCTATGGCGACGTTGAGCCGAGAGCGGGTTCTTTCCCGGCATACTTATCAGCATCGGATGGAAACGTTTTTAGGTGAAGTGGGGTTAGCGAATCCTGATCGTTTAGGGGCGGTATTACGCGGAAACAGGCAAGCGCAGACTCTGCAAACCCGTGCACATAATTCTCCAGACCTCCAAAGTCTCCTGCAACAGTTCCCACCGACCCAAAGGGTGGAATTAGAAGAGGTGGCAGCCTGTATCAGGGAAAAAGGTCCGGAAGCCACGTTAAGCCGTGATGAATTACTCATTCTTATGATGGATGAATATCGACAAGAAAAACGGGATTTTCTCTGAGCGAGGCCTCCGGATTTTCGTTGGAAGATTGAGCATGCTTAAACAAGTACTCATCATTAATATCACGCGAATGGGGGATTTGATTCAAATGACCCCACTCCTGGCTCGATTGGGGGAGGAGTGGCCTGGTGTCCAGATTGACCTCATCGTGGATACGGAGTTTTCCAGGGTGGCTGATCTTCTCCCTGGGGTGAGAAACGTTTGGGCCTATGACTTTCAATTATTAATGGATAACAGTCGTGTTCGGGCTCGTGATCTGGTTGCCCTCCATCAGGATCTTTCCCGTTGGGCTTATCCTCTGTTGGAGGTGGGATATGATCGAATCATTAATCTCACTTTCAATCGCCGTAGCGCCTTCCTTACCAAAATTTTTGGTTGCGATGATGAACGTGGGATGACCACGGCTCCGGATGGCAGTTTTGTCGTCAAGAATCCATGGATGAAATATTTTTTAGACTTTCATGTCTACAGAAATTTGAATCGTTTCAACATCGTGGATTTATTCTCCTTGGGGGGAAGTGGCCCAGGAAATTTTCATCCCATTCGCTTGAAGGTGGCAGATGAAAGCCGGGATTGGGCTCGAACCTTTTTGAGAAATTCAGGGGCACCTCGGGCCTGGGTGGGAGTTCAAGTTGGAGCCAGTGACCCGATGAAGGCCTGGCGTCCAGAATATTTTGGACAAGTCATGGCCCAGCTCAGTCGTCATCGGGACCTCGGATTCGTCCTGATTGGGACTAAAAAAGAAGAGGGACAGGTGAAAGAAGCCTGCCAGGTGTACCGGAAGATGGAGGGAAAAGGCCTACTTTGTGAAGCGGTCGGTCGGACGACTATTCCTCAGCTTGTGGGGCTATTAGATCAATGCCAACTCATGCTCACGAATGATACGGGGCCGATGCATTTCGCCGTAGGGGTGGATACCCCGGTTGTGAACCTTTCTGTCGGACATGTTGATTTTTGGGAAACCGGACCGTATGGCCCTGGTAATTGGGTCGTGCAGCCTCAAATCTCCTGTGGCCCCTGTGGCTTTGATATGGTGTGTTCCCACCATGCCTGTAAAGACCTCATTCGTTCCCAAGAGGTGGCTGATTTATGTACCTGGGTTATGGGGGCCGGCCGATTCCCCAGTTTTTCATCCAGGGTCAGAGTGTATGAAGGAGCCATCGATTCCCAACATCTCGGAACGTATGCCATAAAGGCAGGGAATGAAGATCCATTGTTTGCATGGTATGGAAAGCATTGGAAAGGCTATTGGTATGGAGCCTATACCGGGCAAGGTAAGCGGGTAGGCAAACCTCTTGAACCACCTCCAGACTTTGACGACGTCAAACATGTATGGGACAACATACGCCCCATTATTCATCGACTCTGTGATGAAGCCAAAGCTATCGAGGAGGTCTGTCAACGTCATCCAATCTCTTTGGAGCGATTGAAATCCCTACAACAGCAACTCAAATCGGATACGTTAGTCCTGCAAGAGTGGGTCAGATCATCATTCATGTTTGGGCCACTTTCCGTGACATTGTTACGCGATACCTTTTGTTTAGAATCATCTAACCTTGCGGGTATGGCCCATGAACATGCTCAGGCCTACCGTCTTTTTCACGAACGGATCGAGAATTTTGGTGAGCAGTTCAGGGAATGGGGCCCAAGTCATCAAAGGAGAGAACTCTATGCAAGTACAATTGGATGAAGAAATCTGGGAGATGAGTGATGAACTGCGATTGGAAGTCGTATTGGCCAACCTGAGTGATAGAGCTCAGGAGCGCGGGCGATTAGTGACACAGTTGGTGGTGGGGGAACGAGAAATGACGGACCGAGATCTTATTCCGGTCACCCTTTCTCAGTTAGCCGGAACATTCGGGAAGATTGCAGCAAAAAGTGAACGATTGGAAAATATCGTACAGGATTCTCAACAAACGGCCTGTAACTTTGGACAACAGCTCTATCATGAAGCTCAAAGACTCATGCAGGAATTTCGTCTTGGAATGGGAGCCATGAGATTGTTGGATCAATGGTTTGGGCAAATGGCAGATTATCTTGAATGGTTGCAAATTCACCAATCAGTGGCCGCTCAAGAGAGTACCGAACAAGGGCTGACCCATTGGGTGAATGAGTTAATCGCCGCAAGAAATGGTGAGGATTCCGTCAGAATCGCGGATCTTCTTGAGTACGAGATCATTCCTCGACTTCAGAAACCTCTGTCTTAAGATGTCATGAACTACCCTTTTGTTCTCTCCTTCAATTATTGGTGGGTCCGTTCTTCTCTCCTCTTATGGGATTCCCTGGAAAGCAGTTTTTCTTCGCTGCTCAAGTTTTCCTCCCGGTGGTCGATAAGTACGACCAGAAGTGAAGAAAGTTCTGTTCATCTATCGTTAGGGAGGCCATCCAGGTCACCAAAAAATTACCCTCAAGGGACGGATCCTTTGAGGCACAGCCATCAAGGAGGAATGTATGGCACTTATCGTTAACAACAACATCGCATCCATCACTGCCCAACGAAACCTGGGCGTTTCCACCGCACAACTGCAGGGTTCTGTGGCTAGGCTCTCTTCGGGGTTGCGTATTACCCGTGCTGCCGATGATGCCGCCGGTCTGGGGATTTCCGAAACCTTGCGAGCCCAGATCCGTAGTATTAATCAGGCCGTTCGAAACTCCAATGACGGTATCAGTCTGTTGCAAATCGCTGACGGTGGCGCGGGCAACATCGGAAATTTGTTGGCTCGGCTCCGGGAATTGGCCGCACAATCTGCCAGTGGAATCTTAGGGTCTAACGAACGGTCCTTCTTGGATCAGGAATTTGTGGCCTTGCGGTCTGAAATCGACCGGATTTCTGCGGTGACAGAATTTAATGGCGTCAAATTGCTCAGTGGAACCGGCAATGACAATTTGTCTATGCAAATCGGATTTAGAAGTTCAGCCAATGATACGTTAACGCTATCGTTAAACGATCTGACGACAACGAGTTTGTCTCTTAGTAGCGTGAATGTGTCAACTTCTGCGAATGCTCTGAGTGCTCTGGGCAATATTGATAACGCCATCAGTGCCGTGGCGTCTGCTCGAGCCAACATCGGGTCCTTGCAGAACAGAATTGACGCTGCTGTCGCAAATCTTGAAGTGGCCAATGAAAACGTCACGGCTGCTGAATCACGGATTCGGGATGCCGATATCGCCTTTGAAACGGCATTGTTCGTGAAGAATCAGATCTTGGTTTCGGCTGGGACCTCAATCTTGGCCCAGGCCAATACGTTGCCGCAGCAGGCTCTGACCTTGCTGCAGTAAGAGGTGACAAAGTAAGGCCGGGTCAATTTGACCCGGCCTTCACCTAGCATAAGGGGATAACCCATCATGGTTTCCACGGTATCGCCATCTACCTCCATTGTTACCGTCTCGGTTGGACAAGAAGTCCGGCTACGGGAAAATCACAGAACACAAGATAGGGATTCACAGCCAATCGCCACCGTTAAGAAGGTTGCTGAAGGAGCCGTAGGCACCAAACAGGACTCTGGAGAGCCTAAGCTTTCGGAAGAACCGGTCGACAAGATTGTTTCACGTCTACAGGAAGCCCTTAAGCATGTCGAGCCACGGATTGAATTATCGATCGATAAAGAATTGAATCAAGTGATCTTTCGATTTTTTGATAAAGAATCTGGGGAATTGATTAAGCAAATTCCTTCAGAAGAAATTCTGGCACTCGATCGGTTCTTTTCAGATCAGTTAGGGTTGCTGGTGGAGGAAGATATTTAGTTGAATCGTCTGTCGGTTCAGTTGTGACCCTAGAAAAAATGCTCCTCTCATTTTGTCTTATTTGTTGATTTTTTAATGCTACAGGTTGGTATGAAGAGTCTACATCCTTCAAGGAGTTTGTCATGATTAGTTTTGGGGGACTAGGAAATGGGATTGACTTCGGGCCGATCGTAGATTTTCTTGTTCAGGCCGAACGAATTCCAATCGACAGGATCAATCAACGAAGGCTTGATGCCCAAGCGAAGCAAACAGATTTTGGGCTTTTGGGCACCCAACTATTAAGTGTCCAAAGTGCAGCCAATAGCCTTCGGACGAGATTGAGTTTCGATAAAAATCAGGTCAGTGTCACCACGGCTAGTTCTCAGCCCTTGTTGACGGCGAGTGTGACCTCGACTGCTGCTGCCGGGACACATACGGTGACGGTAAATCAGCTTGCCTCTGCCCATCAGATTGTTTCAAAAGCCTCCACCGCCCTTCCAACAGCTGATACGGATATCGTGAGTGGTGCCACAGGGACGTTCTCGTTCCAGTTAGGAGCTGGAGCTGTTCAAACCGTTAATTTAGATGCCGATGGAACCTTAGAGGCTCTTCGAGATGGGATCAATGATCTGGGGGCGGGCGTGAGTGCTTCCATCCTGAACACCGGGACAGAAGCTTCTCCGGCATTCCGCCTCGTGTTGTCGGCGAATGATACGGGTTCGGCTAATGCGATTACCATCACGGCAGACGATACAAGCCTGGATACGGTGACGACTGGCGTCGATACCTTTCAAGTTGCACAGGATTCCCAGATCGTTCTCGGGGAAGGGGTGGAAGCGGTTACCATCGATCGCTCCAGTAATACGATTTCTGATGTCATTTCTGGGTTGACCTTAAACCTGCAAGCTGAAGATTTGAGTAATCCTGTGACCATTTCTGTGACACAAGATATTGAAGCGGTTAAGGAAGGAATCACGAATTTTGTGAATGCCTACAATGAAGCCGTTGAATTTATCAACGAACGAACGACTTTTGATGTTGAATCAGGGGAACGGGGACTGTTTGTCGGAGAGAGCCTGGCACGAACGGTTTTGGATCGGCTTCGTCAATCCATTTCTTCTCAAATTGATGGGTTAACTACGTATACCTCTGCCTCTCAGGTAGGGTTTGAAACTGAGAAGACTGATGGCACGATAAAGCTGAACGAAACCACACTTGATGAAGCCTTGACGGCCAACTATTCCGCTGTTCGGGACTTATTCATACAAAATCCTACTACCGGAACGAATGGACTTGCCGAGTTGGTCGTTGATGCGGTGGATGCACTCGATGATACAGAGTTTGGAGCTCTTACCCTTCGTCAAAATGCCCTCACGAATCAGATTGATGATTTGTCTGACCAAATTGCTTTAAAAGAGGAGGCACTTTTGCGTTTCGAAGAACAACAGCGACTCAAATTTGCCAATTTAGATGGATTGCTCGCCAGTTTACAAAGTCAACTTGATTTTCTGCAGTCTCGATTGTCTTCCAATAATTCTTAAGGGAGAGGATTAGGTTATGGTGGTTGGTGCTCAAGCCTATACGACAACACAGGTTCAAACGGCGTCCTCCGTACAGGTGGTCGTGTTATTGTACGATGGAGCCATTTCATCCATGAAGTTGGCTCAAGAGGGAATGCTGGCCCATAATTTTCAGGACAAGGCTCGATTTCTTGATCGTGCACTTCGGGTGGTAGGGGAACTTTCTGCTTCCTTGAATATGGAAGAAGGAGGATCTGTCGCTCAGGAATTGCAGCGATTGTATGAATACATTCAATTCGAACTCACACAGGCGAACCTCAAGAACGAACCAGAACGCTTAGAGGGACCCATTCGCTGTCTCGTGACCATTCGAGAAGCCTGGCAGGATTTGGCGTCCCATAACGATGTATCTCAGGCTGTTGCCATATAGCGGATAATGATGACTGAACTGGCCATTGAGCATCTCACCAAACGGGCATTTCAGGCTAGCCAAGAGGGCCGTTGGGATATTGTGGCCAAATGTTATGCCGAACGTGAAGCTCTTGGTCAATTAGAATCCCTCTCCCCTGATTCCGTTCAGAAACTGATTGAATTAGACCGTAGGGTAATGCGAAGGATTCATGAAGTCAAAGCCGCTATCCAACAAGACCTCACATCCCTGCAACACCACCGGAGAAGGTTAAGTCATCTCAAAAATCAATGGGTCGGAAAGAGGGAAGCTTTGGGCCGGCATCTCCAAACGGTTTAAAAAGCATAGCCTGTTCCTCTTTGAGCATCATTGTTCTCTTCTGTTCCACTCTCGGTTGAAGGCAGCATTGTTCAAAGATATCCCGTTACCTATTCGTTCCTGTCAAAGAATTGGCGAGGGGCATTTGGGATATTTGACACTCTTTTCTGACCTTATGGGAGAAAATCTTGCTTTGACCAGCTGATTGGGTGCCTTTTCTGCTAGGAGCCTTTCTCAACCCTCAGAATTTTACAGGTATGACAATTGCGAAAGAATTCCGGTGGAAGGGATTATTTTCTGCCGCAGAGGTCTCCTGATCCTTTTCCTTCAATAGAAATGGCCCTTGATTTATGATCAATCCTCAATCTTCGTCTCATCCCCCACTCACGGGTGGATCCCCTACGAATGAAGTGGAGCTGGAAAATAAACGATTGCTTCATGCTCTCTCGAATAAAATACTCCCTATCGTGGTTTTTGCTGAATTAGCATTAAATCGCTGTCACGATGATCAATTAGGGAGTCAAATCAAGAAAATCCATGCTGCTGCTGAACAGGCTCGGGATATTCTTCTACAATTACGGCATTTACATACACAAGAAATAGAAGGGTAACTCTTCATGAACATTGATCTATCAATCATCAACGGCAGAGGTTGAATATGGATATGATCGACTCAGAAGATCGACGGGAAGATTGTCGTGCCGAGGTGCCTGTGTGCCTCTGGGTTGAGGTTCCCCTGGCTTTTAGCTATGAGGCCACAGATTCATCCTCGGCTGACCTCACTCAATGGGATTGGGAAGACTTAGCCTTACCCCCTGATGTCCTTCGGGCTATGGTTGATGAAAACGATATGACGATTCGGGACCCTTTGTTATTACAAATGGTGACCCGGATCGATTGGATGCTGACCTCGATCATGAAAACATTGGCTAAAGATACAAAGATTAAGGGTGCTATCCCCGAATTTACGACCGTAAATTTGAGTGGATCAGGGATCAGGTTCTTTTCAGAAGAATCATTTTCTGTTGATTCGTTCTTAACCCTTCGACTGATTCTGAGGCCTTTTATCCCGATACAAGCGGTGGGGAAAGTGCTCAGAACCACTCCACGGAAGCAGGGGAGAAAAGTCGTGGGTTTTGAAATAGCTGTGGAATTTACGCATATTGCCCCAGATGATCGCGAGGCTATTATACGGCATATCCTCAGGTCTCAAGCCACGTTGCAACGATTGCGACTCCAGAGTCCCGTTGATTCCACTGTGGGTTAAGACTTATTGCTTCGTCTTGTCGGTTGGGCTCCTTTCCTGCACCATGGGAGGAGCGCAGCCTGTTACTTCTTTTCCACTTCAGGACCCATCGCCATCTTTGCCTTCGTATCCAACGGAGAAATCGACACCTCCCCTTTCCACCCCCTACACGGTAGCGATTTTACCCTTCGAGACTTATCACTCCCCCTCAATCCCAACTTGGTTGTCACATGGGTTGCCTGAACTCATTTTAAGTGACTTAGCACGCTGGCCTTCTATAGAAGTCATCTCTCGAAAAGCCCTTGGGTCGGTACTACGCGAACAGTGGCTACAACAGCGTGGGTTCTCCGATATCCAGCCAGTGGTGGAGCTCGGTGCAATCAAGGGTGTCCACTACGTCATCCAGGGGATCATGCAGTCATTTGATGGATCATTGACCGTTGATCTTCAACTGGTCGATGTCGAAACGGGTGTTGTGGTCGGGACGATGCGCAGTCGCGGATCGGAAACGAATATTCCTCAGATTGAAAGAGAACTGGTGCGGCAGATTATTCTTCGATTTCAACTTTCTGGTCATCCCAATGCCAGCCTTGGAGAGGTTGCGAAAAACTCTGAGGGCTCGTCAAGCACTACCATTCAAAATCATCCTATTGCCAGCAAAAAGGATTTTACGAATCACTCCATTCACCGTATTGAGGCGGAATTATCCTTAGAACGCTTTACCTTCCACAGGCAACAGGCACTCGGTTTCGCGGATGCTCTATGGCGAACAGGGCTCAGGAGCGAGTTCGGCCATAGCCGTGTGCAGTCATTAGGACTGTCGCATTCAAACCCTGAGACTCACACACTTCTGACGGTTCCCGTTGCGGTCTTTTTTGAACCCAATCGAATCAGGGATTTAGAAAAAGACTGGGAGCAGGGAGGTTGGGTGTCTCCCTTGCGCATGGAGAAAGGGCGGGTTCATATACCATTTCCTTCTCCTGAAGACTCAGTCGATACGGGGTCAGGCCGACTATTATATGAAAGATTTGTGGAGCCCCGGAGAGTTTTTGTGCGGGCCTTGTCTGCACAGGGACAAGTCCTGGCCGTCTACTCGTCCGGAGATTGGAAAATGAAATGGTTATCCTTTGATTCCGAAGAGGACATTTCCGTTCCTCTTGCCCCTCGAGCGTATGTTCAAGGCATCGCCAAATTTCCGATAGGGTGGGTTTCTTCTGGAGGAGAGCATGTCACGTTTGATGCTCTGGCTGTCCCTGTCCCGATGGAGAGCACGAGGGTGAAGTTGGAGGTTATTCGAGATCACACCCATGGTGATCTTGGGGGGAAAGAGGAAAGCCCCGATATGAAGCGGTGGCTCAGCGACCTTGAAGGTCAGATCCAGGCTGATTGGTCGCCAGAAGTCTTAGAAGGATTGCCAATGGGCGATTATCTTCCAGGAAACAAGCGAAGGGGAAGATTAACACTTTTGCTTGAAAAAGGAACAGTTGCAGAGGTCCGTATTCATTCCAAATCACATGATCCATTATTCAAGAAGGGTCTTTTGGAATTGCAACAGCACCTACAAGGATTGTGTGTGAGCTGTAGTCTTGGAGCCGATACAAAACTCCTAGAGGGAATTGAAGGGTTTCGCGTTCAGCTCGTGCACATAAAAGATATTCAGGCTTTGAAGCTTGGAGGTTTCCTTCCCTGAGTCGTTTCTCCTTCAATTCCTGAGTGCTTGCCTTTGGGGTCGGGTTTAAGAGTTTGAGGATTGGAGTACATGAGGCCAATATCGACGCAATGTGTCTTTGGCTGCCGTGGCCAGGAGAGACAGTATTTCTGGGTTTTTGGAAAAAATTCGTATGGTCACCATCCGGGCGGGAAGGTGCCGCAAGTAAGTCTGGAGAATGTCCTTTTCAATAAGGTGTGTTGATGAGTTGTAAACATATATTTGAAAATTCCCCATATTCAATAAATTTATCGGACGAGGGTCTTTATGGGCAAAATCAACACAAAAATCCTTGGGTAGTACCCTGGAAGGGAGACAGTGCTGCAGGCGCCCGAGAAAGGTTTGAGGTTGCAAGGTTGAGTTCGAAGGAGGTAGCGGTAAAAGGGCGCTAAAGGCCATTTTCCATTTCACGGTCCTTCCTAAAATGTTATTCCATTCCTGTCCGAGTTTTTGTTTTTCCTTTGAACGAGACGTGCTCCAAGCCCGAACAGATTCCAGGAGCGACCAATCAGTTAAACGTAAAAACTTGTGAAGTGAATGGAGGGGATTATTGGGGAACAGTAATTTCATCGTGGGTTTGAATATTTCTTGAAGATGGATGTCAATGGCGCGAGTGGTCCGATGGTAGTACACATTGGTGTATAAATACAGGCGAGCTTGCAAGAACATTTGTAATGCAGCCAATCCGGTTTGGTGTATGGTGAGACCTTTAGAGGAAAAAAAGGTGTAGTGGAGGAGCCGTTCAATATCGACGGGGCCAACGGCCACCCCGCACATGTATGAATCTCTTAAGACGTAATCGCAATTGTCTGGAGTGTAGATGCCTCCGATGAGGGGTTGTAAGGCCACGAGCCACTTTGGAAGTCCTGTGGTAGATTTCCGAGGATGTTTTTGGATTAAAAAGGCAATATGATTGGGATCAAGCCTTTCCCCTGTCGCAAAGGGTCCGGATGGACTTCGACGGATACGGCGAATCATGTTCCCTAATTGTTCACGAATAATGTGTTGGCCGACCGTTTCATGGGTCAAATGAAATTGATTGAGGAAATGATGATCAAAAAAATGACAAAAGGGGCCATGTCCTATGTCGTGAAGTAGTGCCGTGACCCTGATGAGTTCTTCCATATAATGGTAGGAAGGAACACTTGGAAAGGTTTGACGAAGGGATGGGTAGAGCCTGGCGATAAATCGTCCCGCCAAATGCATCGTTCCTAAGGAATGTTGGAAACGAGTGTGTTCTGCTCCCGGATACACCCAATGTGCACTTTGCAATTGGAGGATGAATCGGAGCCGTTGAACCCAGGGAGAGTCGATCAGGTCCTTTTCTGTGACTTCTTCGGGACATGGGCTGTCATAAGGTACCGTGATAGATATATAACTATGAATAGGATCGGCAATGAGTGCGATTCCGTCAAAGGGTGTCGATGGGGGTTCCGGTGCATGCATATTTTTTATTCCCAGTGGGAGAGGAACTCAAGTAGGTGAGTATAGATTTTCCTCGATTGGTTAAAGGGAAGAATGCTCCCCTTTGACAGTCGTATGGTGTTTTATCAGTATCCACCGCATGATGGGGTAAGAAAGCGCAGAGGCTGAAAAAGCAAGTACGAAAGCTCCAAGAATAAAGGGCCAGATGAAAGGGGACAAAATATCAAAGAGGTTATCCATCGTCAGTAGATTCCAGTCGATAGAAACAGGTTGGGAATATCCCACGATATATAAACCGATATAAAGACTTGCTCCTAATATGGGGATCACAGTCCAAGGATTGTTAATTAGGGAGCCTACAAAGACAGCAAGGTAATTTAAACGAAAGGCCCAGGCTACAAACACAACACTCGCTGTGTGAAAGAGGTAGTGGGGGGCAAAGGCAATAAACACCCCGATCGAAAAAGCCAAGGCCGTTCGATGGGGTGGGTCTCGAAGGTTGAGTACTTTGATGAGTTGCTGCCGAATAGTTTCCAGGGTCACCATTGAAAATGTCGACTTGACCGATATTAAAAATGAGTATGGCTATGGATGGTCAATGGGCGTCGAGTCCCTTGAGCATCTTCAATTCGAATCCCAAAACGTCGTGGTTTGACCTGTCCGATGCAGGTGACAGGAAGTTTAAGTTTGTTGAGTGCTCGCTTGAGTCGATTTTCTTCTTGCGGTGGGATCGAAAACAGCAGTTCGTAATCCTCTCCTCCATGAAGACCCCATTCAAGCGGTTCATAATGGCGTTGCCGGGCATATTTTTGTAAATGAGAAGATAAGGGAACTTGATCTGCGTACAGGTGAGCACCAACCTGGCTTTGCTGGCAAAGGTGAGAAAGGTCACCCGAGAGCCCGTCAGAAATGTCCAAAGCTGCGGTAGCCAATTTCTTTTCGATCAGAAGACGTCCCAGCTCAATGCGTGGGGTGGGCCTGAGGTGACGACCAACCAAGTATTTGATGAATTTGGAATGTGTGGCCGAATTTTTGTGACGTTCAAGATAGTCCAGGCCACCAGCCGAATCACCGAGTGTTCCACTCACATAGAGAAGATCGCCAATTTTTGCCCCATGTCGAGTAAGCTGCCCATGGGGTTCCACATCTCCCAATATAGTTAGGCCAAGAAACATGAGAGAGGGAGAGCGGGAGGTGTCTCCTCCGATTAGTCTCACTCCATACTTTCGGCAGGGAATGGACATTCCTCGGTAGAGGGCTTTCAGGTTGTTAAGTGATGTTGTTGGGTGAAAGGCTATTGTGGCCAGAAGGGAATGAGGTTGGGCTCCCATAGCTGCCATATCACTCAGGTTCGCGACCGCAGCTTTGAATCCGATATCCTCGAATGAAGCGTATTCTCTTCGGAAGTGGACATCCTCCACGAGAAGGTCGGTCGATACGGCGGTCGGTTTGTTCTGAAGGTGTTGTATGATGGCAGCATCATCACCAATGCCCGCTGGCGACGGAAGTCCTTGTGTCCGAAACCCCCTGGTGAATGATCGAATGAGTTGAAATTCCCCAATCAGGGAAGGGTTTCCCGGTTGATGGGGAAGAGGCTTGGAGGAATGGTTAAGGCGCTTTCCCAATTTTTTGTCGTATGGGGTTCCTGTTATCCGGAGAAGCGATCTTTTTTCGACGAACGGTCGGGTTGTGAGAAAGTAGGGCAGCTGATTTTAGCCGTGTTCGAGGCTTCATTCGTAGCGCATGTTTGAAAACTTCTGACATGGTTTCGGCGAATACAAACTCTAGCCCTCGGAGTAAATGCTTGGGGATGTCTTCTAAATCTTTTTGGTTCCGCTTGGGGAGAATAATGATGGGCAAATGTGCGCGCTTGGCGGCAAGAACTTTTTCTTTTAACCCACCGATGGGAAGGATACGGCCACGGAGTGTGACTTCTCCAGTCATGGCGACTTCGCGTTTAATCGGCAGATTGCTCAGGCAGGAGGCTAATGCGGTAGCCATCGTAATGCCCGCAGAAGGACCGTCTTTGGGGATGGCGCCAGCCGGCACATGAATGTGAATGTCTTTTTTGGCAAAGACCTCGGAATCAATGCCCAGGGGTTTAGCCTGTGATTTGATGTAGCTCAAAGCCGCTTGGGCCGATTCTTTCATGACTTCTCCAAGGTGGCCGGTTAAGGTCAGTTGCCCCTTTCCTTTACTATTTGAGGCTTCGATATACAGGACGTCCCCTCCCGTTTCGGTCCAGGCTAATCCAGTGGCGACCCCTACTTCATCCTTGTCCTGTTCCTGATCGGCAAGAAACTTGGGAATGCCGAGATAATGGGAAAGGTTTTTGGGAGTAATTCGGTATTGTTTGTCCTTCCCTTCGGCGATTTTTTTTGCCACTTTACGCATCACATTGGCTATTTCGCGTTCCAGATTTCGTACGCCGGCCTCTTTGGTATATTGGGAAATAATTTGGGAGAGCGAGGCCTTTGAAATCTGGAAATGATCTTTGGTGATGCCATGTTCCTCCAACTGTCTGGGGATGAGATATCGCTCTCCAATCCCAACCTTTTCCTCTTCTGAATACCCTGGAATTTCAATGACCTCCATACGGTCCCGGAGGGCGGACAAGATAGGGTCGATCAGGTTGGCGGTGGTAATGAACATGACATCGCTCAAATCAAAGGGGACACCGAGGTAATGGTCCACGAAGGCATTGTTTTGTTCGGGATCAAGAACCTCTAACAATGCAGCGGATGGATCACCTCGAAAATCCATTCCTAGCTTGTCGACCTCATCGAGCATAAACACCGGATTTTTTGTCCCGGCTTGTTTGATGCCCTGAATAATCCTCCCTGGCAGGGCCCCAACATAGGTCCGTCTGTGACCCCGGACTTCTGCCTCATCCCGTGTTCCGCCAAGGCTCATTCGAACAAATTGCCGCCCCAAAGCTCTCGCGATCGATTTGCCTAGTGACGTTTTTCCGACACCGGGAGGCCCGACAAAACAGAGAATGGGCCCTTTCATTTTCTTTTTGAGTTTGCGTACGGCCAAATACTCCAAGATTCGGTCTTTGACTTTTTTTAAGTCATAATGATCTTCATGCAGAATTTTTGCAGCTTGCTGTAGGTCGAGATTGTCTTGTGAGGCATGGCTCCATGGTAATTCAACGATCCATTCCAGGTAGGTACGAATAGTGCCGGCTTCCGCAGTATCCTGATGCATTTTTTCCAGGCGCTTAAGCTGTTTGTCGGCTTCTTTTCGTACTTTTTCGGGCATGCCGGCATCTTCAATTTTTTGTCGAAACTCCGCCACTTCTTCCGCTCGGTCATCCAATTCGCCCAGTTCTTTCTGTATGGCTTTGAGTTGTTCCCGCAGGAAGTACTCTCGTTGAGTTTTATCCATTTCCCCTTTGGCTTCCGCTTGAATTTTTTGCTGCATGGATAAGACTTCTTGCTCTTTCCCAAGGATTTCATTGACCCGCTTCAGTCTTTCTAGAGGATCTTCTAGTTCCAGAACGCCCTGAGTGGTTTCCACCTTTAACCCTAAGTTTGAAGCGATGATATCTGCCAGTCGCCCCGGGTCATCCAAGTTTTCAATGACCGTGAGCACATCAGGCATTAACATTTTTCCCGACCCAACCAATTTTTCTAAGGCTTCACGGGTTGAGCGGATCATGGCTTCTTTTTCCAATGTAGAAATGCTAAGAGCGGGGTCGGGAATTTTTTGTATTTGGACGGAGAAAAATGGGGTGGTTTGGGTATAGGCTTCAATCCGTGCCTTGGCTAAACCTTGGACCAATATTTTAATCCGCTCATCCGGTAATTTGAGCATTCGCATGATCACTCCGACTGTTCCAACTTGATGAAGGTCGTCAGAGTCAGGTTGTTCGGTTTCTTGAGTTTTTTGAGTGGTCAGAAAAATGAGCCGGTCACGAGCCAGGGCTTCTTCAATAGCCTGGATGGAAACATCCCGACCAACAAAGAGTGGAAGGACCATGTACGGAAATACTACGATGTCCCGAACCGGAAGAAGGGGAAGTTCCACGGGAATTTGGTCGACAGATGGTGGAGAAATTTCTGGGGTTTCGTCAGTCATGGTCGGTTAAGAGATTTACCTAAGTTGGTCATGTATAACTATCCATCTAGGGGGTGTTAAGGTCATGAGACGCCTTAAGCCATAGATGGATGGGGATGGACCGATTGATAACAGACAACATGGCCGTTATTGAATAGGGCCTTTGTCCAGGAAGTTCGTGTTGGGAGCGACGATTCCATCAGCAGTACATCCATGAGTCATGAAAGAGATAAAGGCGATCTTTTGTCTCTCCCGCAATGGGGTGCCTTGTGCGATGGCCCAAGGGCTAGATGTGTTCGATACTAGGAGAAGGTGAAAAAAGTTGTCAAGGTGGGCTAGTAGAGGTCCCAGGAACGAGATGGATGTAATGCCACCTTTTTCTTTACAAGGAAACCTGGTCATGAATATAATCATTTACTTATATGTCTCATGAGCGCAGTCTGCTAAAGTATTCCCCCTGGTATTGTCCAAGCCTTCTTCCCAAAAGTATTCCATTAGACATCGGATAATACCTTGGGGTGTCCTCAAAAAGTTCCTATAATCCATTCTGTATCCGTAATTCCTCGTTTGGCGGTCCTTCCGAGTGAACAGTCTTTCTCTGAGTATGGTGAATGAAGAGACGGATGCCTAGGCCTCAAGAGCGTTTTTTTGACCGGATGAGGTTTTGGTTCTTTCTCTGGCATCCACTTTCGGCAATCGGCCGAGTAGGATGTATGGTCCTCCTGTTTTGGTGGGTGTTGAGCCTTGTATCTTTGGCCGGGGCGGCAACCAATCTGATTCAATCGATTGGAGTTGATGGGACGCAACATATTGAACCTCAGGCCGTTTTAGGGAAACTGACGATTAAAAAGGGGATGGAATTTTCTCGGGAAGAACTGCGAGATCAAATTCAACTCATCTATGACATGGGATTCTTCAAGGAGGTCAATGTTGAGACGCAATCAGTATCCCAAGGGGTGGCTATTCTCTTTCAAGTCAAAGAAAAGCCCTTTACGGTGGAGGTGGTCTTTGATGGGAATGATGAATTATCTGATGAAAAATTAAGTGAAAAAAATACGGTCAGGAATCAAGTCTTTCTGGACCAAGAAAAGGTAAAGGCTTCGGTTGAAAACTTCAAAAAATTGTATCACGATGCCGGGTATTATCATGCCCAGGTTATTCCGATCAGTGATTTAATCGAGAATAATCAGGTTCGCTTAACCTATTATATCGAGGAGGGGAAACAAGCTCATATCAAAACCATTCAGTTCGAAGGTCGGCAAGTCATAGAGAAGGAAGAATTATTAACCTTTATGGCCAATCAGGAGTATTCTTGGCCTTGGTCTCTTCTTTCGGATGCCGGGATCTTGCGTCGAGATGAAATTCCGAATGATGTAGAACGGATCAAGGAAATTTACATGAATAAGGGGTATCTTGATGTACAGGTTGGAACCCCTCGGATTGACTTGGATGACGACAAAGAGTGGTTTTCGGTGGTGTTTCCGGTCGTGGAGGGAGAACCCTATATTGTCAGCCAAGTGTACTATAAGGACCATACCGTTTTTACCGATCGGGAGTTAAAGGAAGGCTTGAAGATCGAACCAGGAGAAGTCTTTCAGCGAATAAAAATTCGTGATGAAGTCTCTCGCCTTACCGATCTTTATGGAAGTCAAGGGTATGCATTTGCTGAAGCGATTCCTTCGGTAGAGCCCGACCGGGAAAGTCGAAGTGCTCGAATCGGTTTTTCTATCAAGGAGGGTGAAATTGTTCGCATTCGAGACATTCGTATTACAGGGAACAATAAAACCCGTGACAATGTGATTCGCCGAGAATTACGTGTGGTCGAACGGGATATGATTGATTCTCCTGCCATTAAACGGAGTTTTGACCGGCTCAATAATCTGAATTTTTTTGAAACAGTCGAAATTCTCCCAAAGCAACAATCTCCCGGAGAGGTTGATTTGGATGTTAAGGTCAAAGAGAAACCGACCGGGTCCTTTAGCATCGGCGGGGGATTCAGTACCTTAGATCAGTTTACCTTAATCGCTGATATCACCGAAGGGAATCTGTTCGGTCGGGGGTACTTAGGTCGAATTCGGGGCCAAGTTGGTGGAAGGCGCACCTTGGGAATCATAACCTTTCGAAATCCGGCCATTTTTGATACCTTAACCTCTATTCAGGCCGATGTATTCCGGACCAGAACCAACTTTCTGACGTACTTTGAAACGAAGGGTGGGGGAAGTATTACCGCAGGGCGAAGCTTTTCAGAATATATTTCCGGTACATTTAGCCTGGTCGCCGAACAGATTAAACTGACTGATATTGATGATAACGCCCCTGAAATCATTCAAGATCAGGAAGGAACCCAAACGACTACGGGGTTCCGGATGAGTCTTTTTCGAGATACCCGAGACTTTTTCCTGGATCCACGGACTGGAACCCGCATCGGGGGCAGAGCCAGCCTCGGAACAGAATACCTTGGGGGGTCCAATAGTTTCTATAGCATTTCCTTGGATGCCCTGAAGTTTACTCCATTGCCTTTTTGGGACTTTCGACATTCCATTCGAGCTCGTATTGGGTACGGTGCTGGATTCTCGGGAGAAGACTTACCCGTTTCAGAATTTTTCTTCGTTGGTGGGATCAATACCCTCCGTGGGTTTAAATTCGGAAGAGCCGGGCCAGTCACGGACGACAATAATCCTGCCGGGGGCAACAAACAGCTGATATTCAACAACGATTTAATCTTTCCGGTTTTGCCGGATGCTAAATTAAATGGGGTGCTTTTTTACGACTACGGCGAAGGATTTGCCGAAGGTGATGATTTAAACCTTTCACTGCGTTCCGCGGCCGGGTTTGAGGTTCGCTGGATTTCTCCTTTTGGTCCCCTTCGGGCGGCCTATGGGAGAAACTTAAACAAAAAAGATGGAGAGAAAAGTGGAGTATTTGAATTTTCGGTTGGCTCCGTATTCTAAGGAGTCTACTTTCCTGGGCAGTCCTGGCTGGGAGAACACGGTTATTTGGGGGAAGAGGGCGTGAAGAGTATTGTCTTGGTTCAGAGAATTGGTCGGGGATGGAGGAATTTTTTTCTTCTCTTGAGCTTTCTTTTATCGGCTTGTGCGACTTCCGGTGGGGGAGAGATTCCCCAGACTCTTAGCATAGGAATCGTCGACCCACAACGTATTTTGCAAGAAACAGATAAAGGCAAACGCCTGTCTGAGACCTTAAAGGCTTTCATGAAAGATCGTCAGGCGATTATCGAACTGGAACAAAAAGAATTACGAGCTATGGAAAGTGAGTTGATGGCCCAAGTTTCCGTGTTGAGCCAAAGTGCCCGGCAACAGAAGGAAGGACAATTTCGTCAGAGAATGGGGGCTTACCAACAAAAGGTCGCGGAATTAAACCAGGAAGTTCAGGAAAAGCAACGAGAATTACAAAATGAGTTTCGGGTTGAGGTCAAGCAGGTGGTCGCCGAGATTGCGGCCGAACGGAAATTGAGTGTGGTGTTAGAACAGGGAGCCAATTCCGGAACTCTCTACTTTGAAAAGCGGTTGGACATTTCTGATGAGGTGATACAAGAACTCAATTTGGAAAGCCCATGATTTTTTAGGCGATTGACTTTGGTTCTGAGGCAAACATTCTCCATGAGTTGCGGGTGGGCATAAGAAGGTGAACTCTTGAAAAGGATTGAGCAATGGCTGAAGAGCAGATAGATATCTTAGAAATTCAAAGCCTCCTTCCTCATCGGTATCCTTTCTTATTGGTCGATCGGGTTGTGGAGCTGGTAGCTGGAGAACGGGTGGTAGGCCTAAAGAACGTGACGGTTAATGAACCTTTTTTTCAGGGGCACTTCCCGAGTCAACCTCTTATGCCTGGAGTCTTGCAACTGGAAGTGATGGCCCAAGTGGGAGGGATTTTGGCCCGGAAAACTCTCGTGGGAGAGGGACAACCCATCGTGATGTTGACCGGAGTGGAAAAAGCCAAATTCCGGAAACCAGTCGTTCCAGGTGACCAATTGCGGGTGGAGGTAGGATTGGTGCGAAGGAAGGATCCCTTTTGGAAGATGGCTGGAAAAATTTTTATCGATGGAGCTTTAACCTGTGAGGCTGAAATGACGGCCCTTGTGCGATTAGAAATTGATCAACGTGGTTGATAACTTTAGGTGCCTTCATCTACTTCGATGAGAGGACTATTGATTCGAGCGATAGCAAAGGAACGAAAGAATCATGAATATTCATCCAACTGCTTTAGTGCACCCTAAAGCTGAATTAGGGGAAGATGTGACGGTCGGTCCCTTTTGCGTCGTTGGGGAACATGTCACGATTGATAGTCAGACCGAATTGATGTCCCATGTTTATATCGAAGGTCATACGACAATAGGGAGGCGATGTCGGTTTTTCCCCTTCGTGTCCGTCGGAACTCCCCCTCAGCACCTTCAATATAAGGATGAACCTACCCGCGTCGTCTTAGGCGACCATAACATTTTCCGGGAAAGTTCCACCGTGAATCGTGGTACGGTGTTTGGTGGGGGAGTCACGACCATCGGCAACCACAATTTTTTCATGGCCTACACCCATGTGGCTCATGACTGTGATATTGGCAACAATATTGTCTTGGCCAATGCGGCGAATTTGGCAGGTCATGTGGCTATCGGAAATCATGCCGTTATCGGAGGTTTAGTTGGTGTGCACCAATACGTTCGGATTGGAGAGTATGCCATGGTGGGTGGGTGTTCAGCTCTGGGGCGGGATGTGCCGCCATTTATTCGTGCGGCGGGGGGATATCGAGCCCAAATGTTCGGCCTCAATACCATTGCGCTGCGAAGACATGGCTTTTCGGTTGAAAGAATCGAGACGATGAAGGCCGTGTATGATTTATTGTTTCGTCAGGGACATCGATTGCCGGATGCCATTAAACTCGCGAGGAATGTTCATGGGGAAAGCACCGATGTATTAAGCTTGCTCACTTTTTTAGAAAGTACTCGGCGAGGTATTTGTCGAGACTCGATCAGAGAGTTAGATGATGAGGAAGAATAACGACATTCGTCACGATGGTGGCAAGGTTAGAGCTTATGGCGGTTGAGCTTGGTGCGCGAATCGGTCTCATCGCCGGTAATGGACGATTTCCTCTGATATTCGCCAATAACGTCCGACGGATGGGGTATTCGGTTTCTGCCGTAGCCCATGTAGGCGAAACACTTCCCGAATTAGAACAATATGTCGATAAAATTCACTGGCTGAAAATCGGGCAATTCGGCAAGGCGGTTACCGCCCTCAAGCAAGATGGCGTCAGTAAAGCTGTGATGCTGGGGGGTATTCACAAAACACATGTGTTTAAGACGATTCGGCCTGATTTGCGAGCCCTGGCCATCTTTAGCAAGTTAAAGCACTGGAAGGATGATGCTATACTTCGGGCGGTTGCTGGAGAATTAGAAAAGGAAGGTATCAGCATTTGTGAATCGACGTTTGGCCTTCAAGGAATATTATCTGAAGAAGGACCATTGACGACCCAAGTTCCCAACAAAAAAGAATGGGAGGACATTCATTTTGGGTGGGAGACTCTAAAGTCTCTGGGACTCTTAGATATAGGACAATGTGTTATCGTGAAGAGCCGTGTGATCGTCGCCGTGGAAGCGGTCGAGGGCACGGATGAAACCATCATACGTGGGGGACGATTGGCCGGAAAGGGGGCCGTCGTGGTAAAAAGAACCAAACCCCACCAAGATTTACGATTTGATTTGCCGGCCATTGGGCCAAAAACTATTGAGACCATGGCATCCCATAAAATGGGGGTTTTGGCTATTGAGGCCGGACGTACCGTTGTACTTGACCGGGAGCAAGTGCTTAGACAAGCGAAAAAGCTGGGAATCGCCATTGTGGGGATTGGTTCACCCCACCATTCGGGTGTATCGGATCCGTTGTGCACATGACCGAATAATCTTTCCATATTTTGTCGATCGAGGACTGAAAGCTTTCCTCGGTTTTTTTCTCTTTTTCTATTCAAACGCTGTGCGGTAGTCTCCATGTCATCTTTACGTCTGGGTGTGATCGGCGTCGGACATTTAGGCAGGCATCATGCCAGAATTTACAGTACCCTTCCTGGGGTGAAGTTAATCGGTGTGCATGATATCGATGCACCTCAAGGCCAATCGATTGCCGAGGCGTATCGGGTGCCTTTTTTTGAGAATGCTTCAGAACTCCTTGCTGATGCAGATGCTGTCAGTGTTGCCGTGCCGACCTCGATGCACTACGAAGTCGTAAAAAAATCCCTTGAGCAGAATTGTCATGTTCTTGTGGAGAAACCGATAGCGAGTGATGTCGCTGAAGGAGAGGAATTAGTCGATGTTGCAAGAACTCAAAATAAAGTTTTACATGTGGGCCATGTCGAGCGCTTTAACCCGATTGTAGAGATCATGAGGCCGCTTATTCATCAACCTGGATTTATCGAATGCCATCGATTGAGTCCTTTTCAACCTAGAGGAACTGATGTTGATGTGGTGCGGGACCTCATGATTCATGATTTAGATCTCATTTTATCCTTGGGTCTCGGGCCCATTACCCAGGTAGAGGCAAGAGGTTTGCCAATTTTCACCGAATTCCCAGACATCGCCAATGTGAGAATTCTCTTCGAATCAGGGTGTTTGGTGAATTTAACGGCCAGCCGCATTTCCACAGGTCGGTTGAGAAAGATAAGAATCTACCAACGAGATCGGTATATTTCCGTCGATTTCGGAGGGAAGGAAGCGGTGATCAATACCCGAAAGGGATTGGCGAATGGGAAGTTCGAGGTTGAATCCCAGCAAATAAAGGGAGAGGAAGGTGATGCCTTGACTCGTGAATTGGAATGTTTTGTCCAAACCATTACGGGGAACCCGCTTCAAAGCGGTGTCACGGGTGAGGAAGGAGTCGAGGCCTTACGGGTTGCCTCACAGGTCGTGTCCTTCATTCAAGAACATTCGGCTCCTGGGTCCCATTAAGGGCGGACGCCGGATATGCCCGTTTGACTGATTCTATCCAAGCACATGGCCAAGATTTTATTAGTAACAGGAGAGGCTTCAGGGGACATCCATGGAGCCCATCTAGCCGCAGCTCTACAAGAATTAAACCCGCAATTGCAGCTATTTGGGGTTGGGGGGAAGCGAATGGAAGAGGTGGGTGTTTCCTTACTGCCTCAAATTGAACGAGTTGATGCGATTGGAGTTCCCGGTGTGAGGCAATTATTGAAAGGTTGGAGATTGCTACGAGTCTTGTCCCAGTACATCCAGCAAGAAAAGTTTTCAGCCATCGTGTTGATTGATAGTCCTGCGTTGAATCTTCGTTTGGCTAAGGCGGCAGCTAAGGCGGACCAACACCTTATCTATTACATTGCCCCCCAAGTGTGGGCTTGGGGCCGTCGGCGTCTCAAACTCATTCGTCGCGTCATCCATCATGTGTTAGTGATCTTCCCTTTTGAGGAGGACCTATTTCACGAAGCAGGAGTGAATTGTACCTTTGTGGGACACCCTTTAATGGATGAGGTGGAGGATGCCTATGATAAAACGCAAGAGCGAAAAGTATTAAAATTGCAATCTGATGGGATTGTGTTAGGACTCCTTCCGGGTAGTCGAGAACGGGAGGTGCGAGACTTTCTTCCGGTTATGCTTGCGGCAGTTCGTGAAATTCAAAAAACCATCCCAGCTCTGCAAGTTGTGTTAGCGCAGGCTCATACGCTTTCTTCCTCTTTGATTCACGACCTTTTACGATCATGGGAAGGGCAGGTCCGAGTCGTGAATGGCAAGGCCAGTGAAGTAATGGCCAGTGCAGATATATTGCTTGTGGCATCGGGGACAGCTACTCTACAAGCTGCTTTGGTAGGGACACCGATGGTGATCGTCTATCGTACATCCTGGATCACGTATCAATTCGCAAAACGATTGATTACAATTCCCTATATTGGATTAGTGAACATCCTTGCTGGCTGTGAGGTTGTTCCAGAACTTATCCAACAGCGCATGGAACCCAATTTGATCGCTCAGGTCGCATTGAAGATATTGAAAAATCCTGATCGGCAACAAGACATGAAAGCCTCCTTCAGGTCTATTCGTGATTCGTTAGGTCCTCCTGGAGCTTCACGAAGAGCTGCTCAGTCTATTCTGTCTGAGATTGCACCATGAATATTTTTTGGAGACTCCTCGTTTATTTAAAAGAATACCGCCTCCGGCTGGCCGGAGCCCTTGTCTGTTCGGCATGTGTTGCCGGGTTGACAGCCTTTTACCCTTGGGTTGTCAAACCGGTTATCGATGACATTTTTATCGACAGAAATGAAGTATTGCTCCAATTGCTTCCCGCGGCAATTTTAGTAGTGGCATTGGTAAAGGGGCTCTTTGCTTATGGACAAGGGTATTTGATGAGTTATGTTGGGCACTGGCTTGTCTCGGACGTTCGTCAGCAATTGTTCGTGCAGATTGTGAGGCTCCCCATTCGCTTTCATGATGCGAACAGTTCCGGGCGTTTGGTGGCACGGGTGATTAGCGATGTGAATGAAATGGCCAATGCCATTCCCACAGTGCTTAAAGATATGTTTCAGCAAGCACTGACATTCTTGGCGATGTTGATCCTTGTTTTCTATTTGCACTGGCAATTAGCTGTGACGGTATTTGTAGTGTTGCCTGTCTCTGGACTGGTGTTATTTAAGGCAGGTCAACGAATACGCAAGTTTACGAAACGGGGGCAAGAGTCTATCGGACACATGAGTTCGGTGCTGAAAGAGGCTTTTGCAGGAATAAAGATCGTCAAAGCCTACACCCAGGAAGAAAAGGAGGCGGCCAGATTCCAGTCGACCAACAAGTCCTTTAGGTCAGCCAAGATAAAATCATCTAAAGTGTCAGCCATGTCTTCTCCCATTCTGGAGTTTATTGGGATGTGTGGCATTGCCTTCATCATATGGGTGGGAGGAGGGTTGGTCATGCAAGGCGGGGAGGGGGGGATGAAGCCGGGAGAATTCTTCTCTTTCTTGGCTGCAGTATTCATGTGTTATGCCCCCATTAAAAAGTTTGCTTCGGCGAATAATGCCCTCCAAAGGGCCTTAGCGGGTGCACAGAGAGTGTTTGATGTGTTGGACCTGGATAGTGAGTTGTTAAAAGATGAGGGGAAAACTCCCCTGCAACCCATCAAGAATTCTTTAGAGTTTTCCAATGTCAAATTTACCTATGAAGGTGCCGATGATCTCGCTCTTAATGACATTAATCTCAAAATACAGGTGGGCGAAGTTGTCGCATTGGTTGGCGCGAGCGGGAGCGGAAAGACCACTTTGGTGAGTTTAGTCCCTCGATTCTATCGGCCCAATCAAGGATCGGTGAACATCGATGGAATTGATATTCGGACGGTCGACCGATCGTCTCTGCGTCGACAAATTGGGATTGTTTCACAGGAAACGGTACTTTTTGATGACACGATCAAGAATAACATCGCCTATGGTCGACCTGATGCCTCCCATGATGAGGTTGAGCAAGCGGCGCGTTCCGCGTTTGCCTGGGAATTTATCGAGCGATTACCTCAACAGCTTGACACCCTCATTGGTGAGAATGGGTTAAGACTATCGGGGGGGCAAAGACAACGATTGGCCATCGCCAGGGCGATACTCAGAGATCCGCCTATTTTGATCCTGGATGAAGCCACATCGTCCTTGGATTCCGAATCGGAAAAATTGGTTCAGCGTGCCTTAGGGAACCTCATGAAGGATCGAACGACCCTTGTAATCGCGCACCGGTTATCGACCGTCCAGCATGCGGACAGAATTGTCGTGATGCATCGGGGGAAAATTGAGGAGGTCGGTCCTCATGAAACCCTTTTGAAAAAAGGGGGTCTCTATTCCCGCTTATATCAGACCCAATTCCAGGTCGACCATTTAGAAACCCAGCCTATTAACTAATGATGGATTCGATCAATAATTGGATGAAATTATCGATAGCTCCGGCGCTTGGCGCTACGGGTATCCGATTGTTGGGGAAAACGATGAGATGGCGGGTGGTTGGAGGTGATGCCATTGATGCTCTTTACCGGAGCAACGGGCGGGGAATCATTGCTTTTTGGCATGGTCAACAATTGATGATGCCATTGGCTTACCGTGGGAGCGGTGCTTCTATTTTGATCAGTCAGCACCGTGATGGGGAAATTATTGCCCGAATCATGAAGCGGTTTCAGTTTCAAGCAGTTCGTGGGTCCACGACCCGGGGAGGGAGCCGGGCTCTTAGAAGGCTTCTCGAGGTCTGTCGGGAGGGAAGGGATTTGGTCATGACGCCCGATGGGCCGAAAGGGCCGGCACGAAAGGTTCAGTTGGGAGTCATGTATGTCGCAAAGGTGACGGGATTGCCCATTCTTCCCTTGGTTTATGCGTGCTCAAAAAAAAAGTCTTCTCTAGCTGGGACCAATTTCAAATTCCTTTCCCTTGTTCGAAGGGGATTTTTGTCTGGGGGGCCCCTTTTTGGGTTGGGAAGGACTTAGATAAAGAGCAGCTGCAGGTTCGAGGCCTGGAACTAGAAGAGGTTCTTAATCATCTGACGATTCAAGCAGAACACTCCATTCTACAGGACAATCCCATCAAAACCTTTCCCATGTAGCATATCCGCCATTCTATGCGCCGGTCTTCTTCCTGAGTTGGACTCATGGCATACTGGATTTACAACCTAGTCCTTGTTTTGGTTCTTCCCGTGACCATGCTCCTGCTGTTAAGTAAAAAACGAGTCCGCCGTGGGGTGCTCACTCGTTTTGGCCGGGTTCCGAAAAAAATTCAGGAAATCGTAGCCCCGGTAATTTGGGTGCATGCCGTCTCATACGGAGAGACCATTACAGTCGTACCGTTTTTGCGTGCCTTACATGTACAATACCCACATATCCCAATAGTCGTTTCTACGGTGACCGAGACCGGTCGGGAAGTCGTGGACAATCGGCTTGATGGTATTGCGTCCCATTGTTATGCCCCCTTGGATTATGGGTGGGCTGTCAAAAGGTTCATTCGATGTCTTCAGCCAAGATTATTTGTCCTGGTTGAAGCGGAATTTTGGCCAAACTTGTTGAAATACCTTCATCGAAGTCATGTACCCATTTGCTTGGTGAACGGGAGAATTTCTTCCAAGTCTTTTTCGCGATATTGTCTGGTGAGAGGTTTCATGAGGCAGGTTTTGACCAATATCGATGTCGCTTTAATGCAATCTCCTCATGATTCCCAGCGAATGATAGATCTCGGAGGGGAGCCCTCCAGCGTTTATGTCACGGGAAATATGAAATTTGATCCCGATTTTTACACGACAAAGTCCAATTCCCTTGGCGTGAAAGAGATGCGTCTTGAACTGGGGTTGGAGGCTGATGAATTGGTTCTCGTGGCCGGGAGCACCCATCCGGGTGAAGAAGAAGCAATCCTAGCTACCTTTCAGTCTCTTCTGAGAGTAAATTCTGACATGGTGCTTGTTATGGCCCCCCGTCATATTGAACGAAGTTTTCATCTTGAAAAAACCATCAAGGAAAAGGGTTTTCCTTGTATCCGAAAAAGTCAGTTGATGAAAGGGGCTCTTCGAAGTGCTCAAACAAGAGGAGCTCGAGTGATCCTACTCGATACCAGAGGGGAGTTGGTTTATGTCTATCGAGTAGGGTACGTGGGTTTTGTGGGCGGAACCTTTGTCCCAATCGGCGGCCATAATCTCTTAGAGCCTGCTCATTGGGGACGTCCCGTCATGTTTGGTCCCTACATCGATCATTGTCGGGAAAGTGCCAGAATCCTTCTTGAATCTGGTGGGGCTATACAGGTGGACAATCAAGAGGAGCTGATGGTGCAATTAACCGAACTGATTCAACATCCTTCAAAAGCCCAAGATATGGGTGAAAAGGCCTATCAGGCTGTTCAAGCTCATCGGGGTGTGATTGCTGAGAATCTTAAGCATCTGGACCGATTGTTAGGACAAGAGAACTCCTAAATACAGAAATGCTGTCCCAGAAAAGGTTTTTCTGAGTATGGTCCGACAAGCTGTTGACTGCCTTATCCGCTAAACAACATTCAAAGTTCATTTCGTGAAAAGCGAAGCCTCTCCAATTTTTCCTTTGAGCCTTAGATTCTGGAGTTGGCTGGGGCAACATTGTCCTTTCCTATTGCGAGGGATTTCTGTCCCCTATGCCGGTGTCATGGGCTGTCGCCGTTTCTTGTATCGTCATGGATGGATAAGGCAACGGGTTTTGCCCAAACCGGTTTTCAGTGTGGGCAATCTGACACTTGGGGGTGTCGGCAAGACACCCTTGGTAATGTGGCTGACCAAATGGTTGCAACGACGTGGCTTGAAGGTGGCTATTTTAAGCCGGGGGTATGGACGAACGTGTTCTTCACAAACTATCTTGGTTTCGGATGGGTCGCCACTTTTAACGGACTGGCGCCTCGTGGGAGATGAGCCGCTTTTAATGGCAAAAAAATGTCCTGGAGTGGTGGTCGCGGTAGGTAATAATCGGTATGAGCTTGGCGAATGGGTGTTGAAGCGAGTGGAATGTGATTGTTTTGTGTTGGACGATGGATTTCAGCATCTTTCTCTCGCACGAGCTTGTGATCTGGTCGCCTTTGATATGACCGATATTCAAGGAATAGGTGGCGTGTTTCCTTTTGGTCGTTTACGAGAACCTCTTTCAGCCGTCAAAGGGGTCGAAGGCATCGTGTTTACTCGCATGGAAACCCCTTTGCTAGCTTCCAAACTTCAAAAAAATCTCGAAACGATACGGGGAGAGGCTCTATGTCCCATAAAAATGAAAACTCGATTGAGCCGGTTGATTCATATTTCAACCGGAAAAATAGAGGAGTTGAATGCTTTAACTGGGGAACGAATCTTGATCGTTAGCGGGATTGGGAATCCTTCAGCCTTCAAGGAAAATATGATGGCTTTGGGGTGTCAGATTGTTGAGGATATTCGATATCCCGATCATTTTGTTTATGGAAGTGAAGATGTGGAACACATTAGAGAAAAGTACAAGCGAATCGGAGTGACCAAGGTTATTACCACAGAAAAAGATGCGGTTCGTATTCACGAGTGGTTACAAGATGATGATCCCTTTTGGGCCGTGGAAATGGAACTGGATATGATAAGCCCTGATAAGATTATTGAAGATCTTTTCGAGGAATTTTTGATCGCACCCGTGGATGTCAGGGACTAATCCTGATTTATTGAAAAAGAATTTCATTTTGCCAACCTTCACCAACATCATCATTCGGGTTCCGAATTGGCTTGGGGATGCCGTAATGTGTCTCCCGGCTCTTCAAGATTTACGAGAGCATTTTTCATCGAGCAGATTGACGATCTTGGCGAGACCCGCCATCGCCCAACTGTTATCACAACAGAAGGAAATTGATGCGGTGCTGGTGTATGACTATCAAGGTGTCCACAAGGGAATTTTAGGGTTAAGAAAACTTACGGGAGAAGTCCGAAAACGTGAATTCGATTTAGCCGTGCTGTTTCAGAATGCGTTTGAGGCGGCCTTTATTGCGATGTATGCTCGTGTCCCTAACCGAATAGGGTATTCGAGAGATGGGCGTGGGTGGATGTTGTCCCATCCGGTCGGGCAAGAAAATGGTCACTCGATCCACCAGATTAAGTATTACCAACGTTTGGTGCAGAAGATCACGGGAATAGCTATTTCCGATCGAGTTCCCAAACTTTTTGTCAGTTCCGAAGAACGTGAAGCCTGTGCCCGACGTTTGTTAGCTTTTCCACAGGCTTCCGAAACTCAATTTATTGGACTCAATCCTGGATCGGTCTATGGATCCGCTAAGAGGTGGCCATCGGGACGATTTGCGGAAATTGGTGATGAACTTGTGAACGTGCTTTCACGTGACGTCCCAGGGTCTTCTCCGGTTCGGTGTGTGCTATTCGGAGGAGCTGGTGAAGAACGTCTTGCAGGGGAAATTGCCCAGCAGATGAAAACCTCTCCTCTTATATTGACGGGAATGACGACGATCCGAGAGCTTATGGTCATGCTTCAACGTTGTAGGTTGCTCGTCACGAATGACACAGGACCTATGCATATGGCTCAGGCACTTGGTACTCCTGTCGTTGCCATATTTGGGCCTACCGATCCTGTAGCGACGGCACCTTATGGGGGTGAAAACGGCATTGTTCGGAGTTTCGTTCGTTGTTCTCCTTGTCTTCTAAGGTCATGTCCCATCGACCATCGTTGCATGAATCAAATCTCCGTCGAACAGGTTGTACAAGTCAGTGTAACCCAGCTTCGTTCGTTTTCTGGGGCATGTATCGACACTCATTGTAAGGGCTAGCGAGAATGTCCCTAGATTTCAAACGTTCAGGTCGAGCGGTGTTCGTCGATAGGGATGGTACGTTGAATATGGATAATGGATATGTGACCTCACCTGAGGAATTCCGCCTATTGCCCGACATTCCGGGAGCCATTGCTCGATTAAATGAGCTGAGTATTCCTGTGATTCTGATTACCAACCAGTCGGCCATAGGACGGGGACTCATGACTCAGGAGGACTTAGATCGAATTCACCGCAGATTAGCCGAACTGCTTCATCCGTCTGGCGGGCGAATCGATGCCATCTACTCCTGTCCGCATCGTCCCGATATGGGGTGTACCTGTCGAAAGCCAAATATTGGTCTCCTGGAACAGGCACGAGAAGACTTCTCTTTGAATTTGCCTCATTGTTTTTTTGTGGGAGATAAAAAAAGCGATTTGGAAGCAGCCATGAAGGCATCGATTCCAGGAATTCTTGTGATGAGTAGTTCATATGCTCATGAGGCATTGCGTGCCCAAGAGGGTGGGCAAGTGACGGCAGTCCATATAGCCGAAAACTTTCAACAGGCAGTATCTTGGATTGAGAAGCAGATACGAATGGAAATGGGGACAATCCCAAAGGACGGGTATTGATTTAATTGATAAGCCTTTAGGAAGTTGAATCATTGATTATGACATGGTGAATGGGAAAAGACATGTTCCATCATGATAATGGAAAATCCTATGAATCATGCCTAGGGGTTATTTGACTCCTCTTGTTATGGGAGATCTGTTGTTGGGTTCCTGGGGAGTTCTTAGCCAGCGGTGGATTTCTTCTAGTACCTGCTTAGGTTGAATGTCATTGATGCAGTCCTGAGCACAGTGATCTCGTTGATAGCAACGGCGACAAATGTCGCTGGCTCTTAAGATTGAACAATGTTTCCCTACTGGACCAATCCGTTCCTCATCAGTGGGGCCAAATAATGCGATTAAGGGTGTGTGCATAGCACTGGCAAGGTGCATTGGGAAGCTGTCACCCGTGACTAAGAGGTCTGATTTTTTCATTAACGCTGCGAGTTCCAATAACGTTAAATCTCCCGCTAAATTCACGACCGATCGACTGTTGTGAGGTGTTGCTAGTTTTGCGATTTCCTCTCGTTTATCACCCAAGCCCGTCAGAATTATCAGGACGTCCATATCTAAACTGTTGATGACCTGCTGGTATTTTTCGATCGCCCAGTTCTTGGTCTCCCAACGAGTAAAAGGGCTCATGATAATGATTTTTTTATTCAAGGGGTTGACTCGCTTGAGCAGGGCCTCAATGAATCGTTCTTCATGGGTTGATATGGGAATTTCCATGTCAGAGTTTCGGACTTGTATGCCCGCTAACTGCAGAACATGATCCATCTCTTTAATGGCGTGTATCTCAGGCTTCCTGAACCGTTTGAGGAATAACCAGCGACCTTTTACGTATTTTTTGTCCGCTTTTGCCGCATAGAGGAAAAATACGGATTTCAATCTTCCTTGCAAATCAAAGGCGAGGTCATAGTGAATCTTCCTGATGTCTTTTAGTAAGGAAAAAATATGACGAATGACCCACCAAGCATTACTCTTCCATTCGCGCTTCGCACGTTCTTTCTCGAAGACTAAGATGTGATCGATGTGATTGTTATAGGTGAACAATTCATGTGAAGGAGGTGCGGTCAATAAGGTGATGGTACTATCCGGGTAGGTTTCTCGAATCGTTCGAATGTGACCGGTCGAGTGGAGGGCATCCCCCAACGATGAATGTTTAATGATAAGAATATTCAAAATAAGTATGTTTCCGATAATTTTGAAAGCCTAGGGGGAGAGTCTGAAAACTCAATTTTACCCACCACCTAACTCATAAGGGCAGAGAGAATAGCTCAGACTTGACAATCTTTCCATACAGCATTACCGTGGACGCTAAACTCAGAAGGGCCTATTACACCTCTTTTCTATGTTGACCTCAACCACAGCTTTTAATTTTAACGAACTGGGGGAATTGAAGCTTAAGGACCGCCCCTTTCGTTATGTGTCCCATGGACCGACGGTGCTCAATCCAAAAATCCTAGGAGAACTTTGCGATAATTTTCCGACAACCGATCACATTGGGTTTAATAAGGTTTCCAAAGTCACTCTCTGTTATCAATGGAAAGCTTTTATAGAAGAGATTTATTCCACAGCCTATAGAGAGGCCATAGAAAAGATCACGGGATTAAATCTTTCCTCGTATGAAATCGGGGTCGGCATTCGTCATTTTAGCAAACTTTCCCATGGAGCCCCACATGCCGATGTTCCCCGGAAAAAAGTGACGCATCTTATTTATTTTAACAATGAATGGCCACAAGAAACCGGGCGGCTGAGACTGCTCCGCTCAAAAAACCTTGATGATGTACATGATGTGATTACTCCGTTGAAAGGCAATGGCCTCATCTTTGTCGTCAGCAAAAACTCTTTTCATGGGTTTGAACCCTATGAAGGGGTTCGGAATGCCATTCAAATTAATTTTGAACATTCTGGGTGGTTCAGTAAAGTGTTTTCCAGGTACGATTCATAACGATCAATGCGGTGATTTTGGAGAATTCTCCCTTCCATTTTCGAAAATCATCCCTGCTCACCTCATCTTTTTTCAAGACTATTATGATGGGTTAGAGAACATCTCCTTAGGGTGGGAGTGAGGGTTATTGATTGGAACATTTCCATTTAGCTCGTCTGTCTTCTCGTGAGTTCCCAGTATTTCGCATATTTGATGAACGTGTAATAGGCATACAGTCCTGAGAGTATGAGTCCTGGAATTCCATCAAGGAATCCCCGGCGGATAAGGTACATTTTAGTGAACGTAAACCAGGGATGGGAGATTAATTGGTGGGTCCGAAATCGTCGGCCCTGGACTAACATTCGTTGAGCCATTAAGTCAGTATAGCGATCCATTTTTCTGAGATAGTGGTCAATATCCTTGAATGGGTATTGAAGAACATTTTCCTTTAAGTATCCGATACGACCGTCTAAGTCGAATCCTTCATGGACCAAGTCTTCACGGTACCGCATACGGCTTTTCCGAAAAAGCTGCGGCTGACGATAATCGGGATACCACCCACAATAGTTGATGGGGCGGCCAAGAAAGGAGTTTTTTCTTGGGATAAAGTAGGCATCCGCCCTTGGACCTTGTCCGAGAATCTGCCGTATCTCCTCTTGAACTTCTGGGGTGGCCCGTTCATCGGTGTCCAAACTGAAAATCCAGTCGTAGGAGGCATGGGAAATGGCGTCGTTCCGTAACCGTCCAAACCCATGAAAGTCATGTTGGTAAACTTTATCAGTAAATTCTCTGGCAATTTCTCCTGTGCTATCGGTACTGAAAGAATCGACAACGATTAATTCATCAGCCCACCCGACAGATTCCAGGCAAGGCCGCATATTCGGCTCATCGTTGTAGGCCAATACGACTGCAGAGATTTTGGGGATTGTTTTTGATGGCATACGTTGACAAAGGATTGATTCTTGGGAGAACTCATCCTACCAATTGTCTCAATTGGGATCAAACCTTTTGAGCATTAGGAGCCCTCACCAATGCTGTCCTTGTAAGCGGCTGTTGTCAAGTGAGCGGACTTTTGGCAAACTGGGTAGGAGGGATAACCATTTTTCCAGCCTGTGACAACAACAGTTTCACTTGCTTCCCTTCCCCATAACTTGAAGTAATCATGCCACTCATTTCTCCTAAGACAATGGATAGGCTATGTGTCATCACCCCCTTGGGGGTGATTTTTCTACTTTGGATAACCTATTGGTTATCTCCAGAGTTTTTTCTGGCCTATGTGTTGGAAGAACGGAATCGGGAATATGGTGCCGTGGAGATCATTACCGTATTGGTGGCCTTCCTGAGTGGAATGCTGCTGGTCTACGTAGCCTGGGGGTTATGGAAGAGGAATTGGAAGTGGGCTTCCGGAGTGGTGGGGGTGGTGGCATTAGCTACTGTTTTTTTTGCCGGAGAAGAAATTAGCTGGGGGCAAAGTTTTTTCCATTGGTCTACCCCGGCCTGGTGGGATCAGCATGTTGCGTATGAAACCAATATTCATAACAGTCAAATTAGCGTAGTGGGGTTTCATCATTTAGCCGGGTTATTTCAATTGAGTGTATTTGTGCTGTTGCCATTAGTCTGGGCCTTTCGTACAAACCTAGGTTTGACTCTTCCCCTAGGTCCAAGTGTCCCCGAAATTCCCGTCACATTTTGCATCCTGATAGCCTTTGTCTATCGAGAAGGGAAAAATCTTTATGGAAGTTGGTTCCCACCCGATCATGTTTTTCACGGATTAATATGGGGAGTAAACGAACATCGGGAAATGCTGGTGGCTATTGGGCTGTTTTTTTATGCCATTTACCGAGTTCAAATGTTGCACAAGATTGATCAGGGATTGGTGTGTCGGTGAACTTTTGTACGAGGGGCGATTCGTTTTTCGCCCTTAGGTAGAGCGCCGCCACAGCTGATTTTGTGGTTGCCGACCGGCATGAAATCAGGAAAACGATCTGCTGTTTGTCGTGTGGTCGAGAGTCGGGCGGGTGTTTAGGCTCCCGACCTCTAGGCACGATTTTCAAGGAGGTGGGACGGGAATAGAACTGATATGCCAGTGGTTTGAATTCGCCGTTCCCATGATAGCCAGTCATTGACTGGACACTTTCTGTTTCCGTTTCCCAACCTGCATCCCTAGTGTTTGACGAGACAGGAGAGCTACCTCTCTCAGTTGATGGTGAGATTATTTAGCGGGTGTGTTCGCTATCATGATGAATGCGTTTTCCAGGCAATCGAAGACATGCCAGGCCGATCTGAAGGAAATGTTAATAAGAATTCTTGTGGGTAGCATTATCGTTTTTCCATTGATTTATGCAGGCGTCCCCGCTCTACGAAAAGTGATTGTCCGAGAGAATAACGTCCTGGAGTTGCTCACGGCCTTTTTCTATACCGGAGCCTGTCTGTATGGATGGTGGTTGTGCGTAGAAGCACGGCGGAAAGGCGTGCTCCGGCAGTATTGGCTAATTCCCCTTCTGGGCTTCTTGGGTTTGTTAGAAGAAGAAAGCTTTGGCCATAGCTTTTTGTATTTTGAGGTTCCCAAAATATGGGATATTCAAGTGGATGCTTTGCATGACCTTGTTCGGGTCGGAATCGCTTGGGTCTTAACTTGGGATGAGTCTACTCAGGTACTTTTTAGTGTGGGGTGCGTAGGAGGGCTTCTTTATTTTTTATGGAAAATATATTCTTCGTGGTCTCGCGTCGAACGATTTTTCTGTGAGCATCCACCATTTGTTTACGTCGGGGTATGCGGGATGTTTTTGTTCGTGGCCTTGTTCCTAGATTTAGAGTGGATAAATGACCTCCCTGGTCTTATGCTGATTGAAGAGTTATTTGAGATGTTCGCCAGTGTCTCCCTGCTCTGGAGTTGTTTCTCTCTGAATTGCTTCTTAGGTGATTAGGACTTGAATATGAGTCAAGCCGAATAACGCTTGATGAAGTCAACAAGCTACCATGTTTTACTCTATGGTATTTGGACAAAGGAAAGTGGGATGACCTCCTCGAAGCACAGTCATGGCTTTGGCCGACGTATTCCTAAGAGGACCTGGAATAACTCGGTGACTACCTTATTTTAAGGGGTTATTCAAAAGAGTCGAGAAATCACCTTGCCATTCTATCGAATTCTTCATACAGAGTCCTCCCTGGATTTGGGGGGGCAAGAATTGCGAACTTTATCAGAGGCTCAAGCAATGTCCGAACGGGGTCACCTCGTGTCGATCGTCGCTCAGCCAAAAAGCGCTCTCCTTCGGTGTGCGCAAGAAAAAGACATGTCGGTGTTTTCAATGCCCATGAATTGGTGGGTTTGTGGATGGATGTTTTTCCAACTGCTGAAAGTGATTAAACGTCAGAAAATCCAAATAATCGTGACTCATGGTTCGATTGATAGTTGGGTGGGCGGTATGGCAGGAAGATTGTCATCACAAAAACCCTGGATTATTCGTGCGCGTCATAAAACCATCCCAATCACGAACAACTGGAGGCATAGACTGTTATACCGGCAGCTTCCCCATGGGGTGATGACGACGGGAGAGGTGATTCGACAAGGCTTAATCAGGGACCAAGCCTTACCGCCATCCACGGTCATTTCAATTCCCACAGGGGTGGATTTAAAGGTATTTTCTAGGAAAAGGATGAGCAAGGTTTTTCGTGAAGAAATACAAATTGAAGATTCGGCTTGTATTATCGGAACGGTCGCCTTTTTACGGAGGTATAAAGGCGTTCACGTATGTGTGAAGGCGGTTGAAAAACTGGTGAATGCGTTCCCTCACCTTGTTCTGATTGTCGTGGGCGAGGGGCCTGAAGCCAAATTTCTGAAAGCGCAGGTCAGAGAATTAGGCCTTGAACGTCATGTACGGTTTATTGGGTTTCGAGCAGATATTCCGCATATTTTAGCCGCTCTGGATATCTTTGTTCTTGCGTCTCTGGAGGGAGAGGGCATTCCCCAGGCCTTACTCCAAGCGATGGCTATGGAGGTGCCTGTTGTGGCCACATCTGTGGGTGGAATCCCCGAAGTAGTCGTTCATGAGCACAATGGGTTTCTAATTCCTCCGGATGATGCAAGCGCGTTATACTCTCGATTGAGTGTCCTCGTCGAGAATACAGCGCTTCAAAAGGAAATCGGTCAACGGGGGAAATTGGCAATTGAGGCCGAATATTCACTGGAGGGTATGGTGAAAAAAATTGAGGAATGGTACGTCGAATTAACAGGCGTCAAAAGGTAGGGTTCTCAGAATTTTTAAGCAGCATATGTGACAGGAGTTATGGGAAATAATCTTGGAAAAGCGGGTCGAGCAGCGTGAAGGTCAGTGGTTTTACTTTTATACGAAATGCGGTGAAATATGATTTTCCCGTAGTAGAAGCGATTACCTCTATCTTACCGATCGTCGATGAATTTGTGGTTAATGTCGGAAAGTCGGACGACCTTACCCTTCGTCTCATACAGTCCATTCATGATCCTCGTATAAAGATCGTAGAAAGTGTCTGGGATGAAAGTCTGCAAAAGGATGGACAAATTTTCGGAATTCAACAGGATATTGCCTTATCCCATTGCACCGGGGATTGGGCCTTTTTGGTCCAGGGAGACGAGGTGATTCACGAAGATGATTTGGATCACATTCAACGAGCTATGAAGGAGAATCTGCAGAATCAGGATGTCTTGGGCTTGATCCTCAGAGTCTTACATTTCAAGGGGGATTATTGGTCCCTTGATCCATGGATGTACAGGAAAGCCACACGAATCATTCGGAATCACCGGGGAATCCGGTCTACGACGGATTGTTGTGATTTTCGCACTGAGGAAAAACCTCAAATGATAAAGTCGAGCCGTCAAGGAAAGATAATCCCGGCACGGGTTTTCCATTATGGGTGGGTGAAATCTACTGATGTGTTGTTTGAAAAACTGGTGTACCAAGACAGTCGGCATTCGAACGGAAAAAAAAGTGAACAAGAGGTCCGGTCTGCCTGTCGGATAGCCACGGAATTTCCGACCTATTCAATATTAAAGAATTTTACGGGTACCCATCCCCGAGTGATGCATGCTCGAGTTTCGCAAGGAAAACGATTGAGCCCCAAGCGGAATCGGTGGCTGAACTGGCGATTTTATAGGGAGGTTCTTCGCCACGGGTTTAAAGGATAAGCATTTATCAGTGTTGAATCTGTCCTTTAATCCTATCGTGAAACAAAAGGACGGATGTCCCGTCTTGAATGTCAGATTTTATGATTAGGGTATTGTATGTTCAGGGAGTTTCCCAAATTGGAGGAGCAGAGAGGGAATTGCTGCTCTGGCTCGGATCCCTTGACCGTACGATTATATCTCCCTTTGTGGCTCTATCTGGAGGTGGCCCGCTTGGGACAGAATTAGCCAACTTAGAGGTTCCCTTCTCCAGGATTCCCCTTCCTCCCTGGCGGAAAATTTCTTATAGGCCATTTGTGCCTTTTGCAGTCATCTCGTTAATCAGATTGATGAGAAAATGGGACATAAATTTGCTTCATGTGAATGATTACTGGTGGGGGCCTCCAAGTGTTCTTGCGGCGAAGTTTTTGAAGTGTCCCAGTTTAGTCCATGTTCGCCAGGAAGTTGAAGTTTCGAAAATTTCAAAATATTGGCTTCACAAACCGACGACAGTCATCCCGGTTTCTCAGCATGTCGCGCATTCCTTACAGGATGGAGGGGTCCCCCCTCAAAGTATTCATGTCTTACTCAGCGGAATACCAGAGACATTACTCAGGGACCCTCCTATGCAAGGAGGCCTTCGAGCTAGAATGGGACTTGCCCCAAAAACTATCGTGATAGGGACTGTCTCCAATGTCTTTCCACGAAAAGGTCTTGATTTTCTCATCCGAGCTTTCGCCCATGTTAAAAACACCCATTCGACCTCAGTGCTTGTTATCGTCGGTAAAGGGGATTCTCAGTATGAAGCAACTCTTAGGAACCTGGTCGCACGTTTGGCCCTCACGGAATCGGTCTTGTTCGTTGGTTTTGAGCCTAACCCTGAAACGTGTATCGTAGATTTTGATATCTTTGTCCTTTCATCGGTATTGGAAGGTTTTGGGATCGTATTACTAGAAGCCATGGCCTTGGGGAAACCTGTCGTGGCCACCCGGGTTGGTGGGATCCCCGAGATTGTAGAACATGGGAGGACCGGGATATTGGTTCCACCGGCTGATGAGGGAGAAATGAGTCGAGCACTCCTTACTCTTATCGACGATCCTCAAGTGAGAGCGGACATGGGAATGAAGGGAAAATCGAGAGTCGAAAGGCACTTTCTCTTGGATCGTATGTTGGATGATTTATGCCAAATCTATAAAAAACTTTCAGAGACCTCCAATGATCGTGAGTGAAGTGAAGAGCAATCATCGGTTGTCCGGGGAAGGGGCGCGGTTCGAGAAAAACGCCATCGATGGAAGATGATTACTGATGGAGCAAGGGGGCCTAATCGTATTCTTCTCTTAGCATTGAGGTCGATTGGGGATATTGTCTTGATAACCCCGGTCATCAGATTATTAAAGGAGACATTCCCAAAGGGAGAGATTTCTATCCTCGTCGAAAAACATACCGCCCCCGTTCTTCAGAATCATCCCTGTCTAGAGCGGGTGTTGGTCTTGGAAAGGTCCAGTTTTAAGGAAAGTTCGTGGGCCTCACGGGTTGGGACATGGTGGCACCTTGTCAAAACCTTGAGGAGACACCAGTTTGATGTGGCGATAGACCTATTTAGTGGTCCAAGAAGTGCGTTGCTCGGATTTTTTTCTGGAGCGAGGAATCGATATGGCGAGGATGTACGAAGAAGAGTTCGGGGTTGGTTGTATAATCATCCCATAAAAGTGAAAAAGGACCAAAAGCATCTTATCGAACAAAAAATGGATCTTATCTATCCCTTGACGGGGCGAAAAGATGCCCGTTCTTTTGGCCTTGAAGTCTTCCTTGGCATTGTTGAAAAGAAAAAGGCCAGGAGCCTGTTTAAAGAGCGGACGCGTGCGGGAAAGTTGAAGGTGGGGTTGGTGCCGGGTGCTGGATCTCCTTGGCGGCAATGGCCGGTCGAACGTTTTGCTAAGCTAGGGGATGAGTTAGTGCGCATCTATGAGGCAGAAATTCTGTTGTTAGGTGGGAAGGATGATCAAAACATTTGTCAAAGGGTTTGTGAGCATATGGAATTTTCTCCTTTGGATCTTTCGGGCCACACCACGTTGCAAGGACTTATGGCCACCATGGCAGAGCTTGACGTCCTGATTTCGAATCTTACCGGACCCATGCACTTAGCTTCCGCTCTTGAAAAACCCAAAGTTATCGGTCTCTACGGAGCGGCAGATACGGTTCAATATGCTCCCTGGGGGCGTAATGTATTGATGCTGAGTAAAGGCCATCATTCGGAGGCCTATTGGAAAAATGTAGATTATCAACGAGACCATACAATTCTTTTGCAAATTGACGTGGGGGATGTCCTTAAGGCGTTTAAGACGATAATATCCAGATAGAATTCATTTTTCCTCCGTTCCCATGTCCTATTCAAGGTTTAGAGAGTATCTATGAGGTTTGGGAGAAAGTTGTAGACATTTAGAGCTGAAAATGACTCGGAGGTCCATCGCTTGAGGGTTGGGGGGTTGAAAGCGACATGCAACGTATTTTGATCATCAAACTTCGGTATGTGGGTGATGTTGTGCTCTGCACTCCTATTCTTCCACTTCTTCGAAAAAAGTTTCCGGAGGCCAAATTAACTTTTGTGGTCAATGAGGGAACACAAACGATTTTATACGGAAATCCCCATGTTGATGAGATTCTGACTTTTCCCCGCAGCGGGTGGAGGCAGCAGCTCGGATTTTTCATGAAGATTCGTCAACAACACTTTGATGCAGTCATCGATCTCACAGACGCTGATCGGTCGGCGGTCATGGCACGTATGAGTGGGGCCAAAATCCGTATTGGGTTTAATCGTGAACGACGTTGGCGTGGGAAATTATACTCACATGTTGTTTCGACTCAATATGGGGCAATGCATATGGTGGATTACCATGCACAAGTCTTACCCTTTTTAGGTATCGATGAACCCGTCGGACAACCGGAATTATTCGTGAATGCGCAGACACGAGAATTCTGCCAACAATTGCTGAATAGGTATTCCTTGTTGAATCAGCCGCTAGTCCTGTTGCATCCTTCCGCACGCTATGAATTTAAAGCATGGCCTCTTGAATACTTTGCCGCCTTGGCGGATTGGCTTTTCGCTCAAGGAGCGAACGTCGCCATGATTGGCAGCCAACGCGAATATATGATTGGACATCAAATCATGAATTTGGCGAAGAAGAAACCCCATAATCTCATGGGGCAAACCCGTGTGACAGATTTGGTCGAATTGATGAAGGCCAGCTCATTGTTGATCGGGAATGACGGTGGTCCCTTGCATATTGCTTCGGCAGTGGGGTGTCCGGTCGTTGGCCTGTTCGGGCCAACAGATCCAGCCGTTTGGGGCCCTCGAGGGCAAAAAGTACAAGTGTTGTATAAAGGGCTGGATTGTAGAGAATGTTTTTATCCCGGGTGTTTTCGCGGAGACGATAGTTGTATGCGACAGATTGCCTTGCCGGAGGTATGCGAAGCCGTTCGAGCACTTATTCCATCCTTTGCCACCTCTGCTTCTGTGGAGTGAACGGAATTAGGGAAAGGGGGGGAGTGGAGAATATACGAGGGCTTGACCTATTAAACCGGTAAGCCACTCGGTTGTCTCATGAGAAGCGAGTGGGAGTTGATTTAATCGAATCTCTATACGAAAAACTCCATCGGTGCCGACTAATCCAATAATGGCTGCGGCATCGACTCCATGGGAAAGGAGTAAGGACGTTTGAAATTCGGCCAAACTCCCATAGAGACGGCCATGTGGTTTCAGTGCGAGGAGGATCTCAGGCATTTCGGATAACAAACAATGGATAGAGCATCGGTACATCAATGACTTTTCCGGATCTAAATCAGTAAAATCTTTTAGGGCTTCTGAAGAAAATCCGGTTAAATAGACTCGTACCGGTGTAGGAAGATTATTCTGGGTGGAGGCCAGTTGGCTCCCAGGAACGAGAAACTCAAACGGGTCGGGTGAATTCAATTCAAATTGTGAGGGTCCGAAGGCATCGGGCCAGGAACAGAAGAGGGGTGTATCATTTCGCGTCGTATGAAGGGATACTTTTCCATTTTCTCTGCGGACCTCGATGGGCAAATCTAATATTTCGATCGCTGAACGAAAGGCGTGTTGGCGATCATGAATCCAAAATTCCTCTCTTGGAGATTCCACAGACTCACCTGGGGCAATGACCTCGTTTGTCTGTACGCGAACTCGAATGAAGCCATGTGTGTGGCGAAACCCTACCCACAACCACGCTTCTGGTTGTAAGGTGGTCGGCAAAAAAGGAATTCTCCAGGGATGGGCGATGGAACAGTAGGTGTTGACGGTCTGATGGGTTTGAAAGATGGTATGATATCGACCGGCCAACAGGAAAAAGTCTCCTTGCCATTGGTCAAAAACATGTAATAACGTGACGTCCTCCGTGGGCCAGGTATTGAGAGCTTGAATTTGTTCAATCGAGTTCACTTCCCATTCTTCGATATACCCGATCATCTCTTTTTCGGCATGGATCGAAGTAAGACCGGCTTGCTTCAGGCTTTCTGCGATCGCCAAAATCTGATCAAAGGACAAGGGTGATTGAGTTTCCCAGCGATGTTCCCGCATCTTAACTGCCTGAATATTTCGAATGCATATACTTCATGCTCTGTACCTCAAACGAGATAGTCGCGAAAAAATGAAGAGCAAGGAGTAATTGGTAGAGAAAATGTGCGGGCAAAAGGCAATAAGGAAAAGTTCGCGGGTAAAGGTAAATGGCGGAGAGGGCGGGATTCGAACCCGCGGTAGGTGTGACCCTACGACGGTTTAGCAAACCGTTGCCTTCGGCCACTCGGCCACCTCTCCGCGCTCACAGGGTCTTTAGAAAGCCGCTAGTTATACGCGGAAAGCCTAGTGTATCTCAAGTGGCGTCCTAAGCAAAGAATTTGAGAGGAGAAATTGAGAAAATCTGAGAAAAAATCGATGTTTTGGAGGTGATTTGCGATTGAAAAGGGAAGCAGTGAAAGGATGTCGGCGCGTTTATGGTGTCAAAGATAGTATTGGAACCATCGTGGAAGATTTTCTGAGGAAGCCTGTTCATTGTTGATCGTTAATCGTTCGGGAGTCTCTGCTTGGGCATAGGCTAATCGGGCTCTACCATAAACGGCTTCAAGCTGATTTTTGCTTGCAAGCCGATTGTGTTCATCCACCAGCGATTCCATCCATAATGGTCGGGGGGCTAAGGTCTCGACAATATCTGGGATGTCTGTGTTCCATAAAATTCCCCGGATGATGACATCCGCCGGTACATGAATGCACGCCTCTTTCAATAAAGCCTCATAACTGAAGAGGCTTCCATGGGTATATACGGCTTTTATACCCGGTTCGAAGGCTGCGACAAGCAACGCCCCAATGCCACCCAAAGGCTCGCTATGGATGGGGGAGGGATGAGCGTCCAAGGGGACGGTTGTCTGCAGACTGCCAGGGTTTGGAGTGCTCAGGGAATCTCCCCACAGACCTAATCGATTTTCATCTATCTCCTTTCGTTCTCGGAGATAGGCCATTGCCGTCCGTACATCTTGTATTCGGGAAGCGACCAAACTTTTTCCCAACATGAGACTGTTTGTGGCAGCTCTGGTGCTGGGGCTAAGGCGCCCGCGGTAAATTTCTCCGTGGCGGCCGTCACCAATGCCATAAAGTTCGATCAAGCTCACAACAATCCCTAGCTCCGAGAAACCTCGGATGAGGGAGGCACGTGTTTTCTTGAGGTTTGTGTTGCCTTCTTGTGCAAATCCAATGATGGCAGGGGCCGGGGCCTTGGGTGATGGGTTCGGCCATATAATTTGTAAACGGATTGAATGGAGGGCATCAACCTGTAGGGAAAGGTATTCAACGTTTACGACTTTTCGGATTTTTGGTGGCTTGGAAGGCAAGCGATAGGGTGTGGTGGAGCCAAGAACCCCATTGAGTTGACCCAGAAAAAGGTTCGTTCGCCGACCGGTATTATGTTTCTGCCATTCTTGACGACATTGGGTAAGGTGGTCTCGTGTGAAATCTCGAAGAATATCCTTGACGAACGGCATCCGGAATGTATTTGGGATATCGTTGGTCAAGCATGTAAGGTGTTTGTTGGATGTGAAGGTGCTTTCCTCCTTTTCCAGTAAGGGTAGATTAAACCATTCTTGAAATATGGTATAGAGTTGGCGTCGGTGACTAGCACCGATATTCGTGCAATGGGAGTCGTTTGGGCTGTGCCGGTCTCCTCGACCGGAACCATGTACCGATCGTAAATGATCGGGGTGCCCGTACAGCGTATATATTCTTTTCAGGTTTTTCCAAACAGAATCCTGATGGGGATTCCAGGAAAACTCCCGTCCATAAACTAATCGACGAGGAGCCAGAGAGGCCAGGACGATCCATGGCCAGAATCCAAAACGGGCTGTATCAGGAAGGTTTCTGGTGGTGTCCCAATCTCCGAAAGACAATTGGCCAAAATTAAATGCCACGACTGTATTGACTCGGGTATCCAAGGCTCCTGTAAGAGCAGAAAGGTTTCCTCCACCTGCTACCGATCCCATAAGGATGATTCGGGTGTGATCTATCCGTGGATCAGCCCATAAAAGGCTAATGCCATGTCTGACATCCTGAACCATCCACCCCATTAAACTTTCCCCCGTTAAATGTAACTGCATGCCTAAGTTATGCCGAAAGTAATAATCCTGGCGATCCAGACAAAAGGTTCCTTCATAATCTGAATGAAAGTTGAAGGGATGTTGCCTGCGCTCCCCATGTCCGAGCAAATCCATGATCAGCGAGGTGGCGCCTTGTCTCGCGAGGGTGTTTCCCAGACATTGTAATTCTTCTTCGGATTTGGAGTCGTGGTGACTGTGGCAAATCACTATTCCTGGGCTTGGTTGGTCAAGGTGCATGGGACGATAAAGGTTGGCCGTGACGGGATATTCTCTGTAGCCCTGAAAAACGATATTTTCAACCCGATATCCATTGCCGGCTTGAGTGCCAGTCACGATTGAGTCTGGTGCTTCGGGGTGACGGGCCTCTTGCTTTAAGGAAGTATGGAGAGCCTGCATGCGTTCATTCTTGAACCTTTCCCACTCTCCTTTGGAGGTCATACGCTCGAATAGGGTAAGGTCGGCTTTGGCCGCTTGTTGGACCCGTTTCGAGAGAAGCTGGTCCAGCTTCAGAGCTTGTCGATTGCCCCATACCACCTTTTGAGTCCAAAGCCAGTGCCGAATGCGTGGCGGGAAATGCTTGCCTATCCATTGGGAAATGGGTGTGATGGTAGGCATCCGTTTTCTCATGCTTTGCCGGTGAGGAGAGTGGATGGTAGTCGATGATTGGACGGAATGGGGAGTTGGGGAAAGTCTCTATCTTATTTCACCGTGTGAACAATAGAATCAAAGGGAAAGAGGATCCCCAGAACGCATGGTACGGAAACATGTTCTTGGCATTCTTGCAAGGCACCGTCATGCGTGAAAGAACCCTTTCTTTCTTCCGGTGACGGCGGTGATCATGTTCCAGCATGCGGATTCACCCCATCTACCCTGCTTCTTCCGTTTGTGACATTCCTCCATAGCCAGGCGGATGATCTTTTCTTCGTCAGCTCCCTCTACGGTTAAGGCTTGCCGGAGAAGGTTTTCCGCTTTTTGGGACGTTTCTTGAATCAACTGCTTGTTCAAATCATGATCATCGTCATGATGGTCATCTCCATGCCATTCAAAACAACAATCCCATTGGTATCCGGCGATCGATACAATATACAAATTCCAGCAATTAAGGAGGCATTGGGCTTTTTCTGTACCGGTGAAGAATTGACTCGCTTCCACGTAGCATTTGACTGCGGCTTCAGTCGCTCGGCTGCCTTCATAGGCTCGTGCGGCTTGTAGCCATAGCTCAGGTGCCGACTGTTGGACCTTCCCGGCTTCTTCGGCCGCTTGTTCGTACAGTTTTCCCGCATCAGTAAACTTTCTTTTGCTTAAGCACTCCTCTGCTTGGACAACCAATCTGTGCCATTCGTTTTGAGTCATCAGATTTTCTAGAGGTACGGCTTTGTCATGTTCGGAATTTTCAAGTTTTGAAGGAATTGGGATTATACCAAGCGCCCTAGGGAAATGCCTTAGCTCCTGAAGAGTAGAAGAGAGACCGAGTGGTGTATTGGACGGATTTAGGATCGATGTTTGGGGCCGAAAAATTGTTCGCGGGGGTTATCAATGCCTTCTTCCATTAAGATTCTAACATTGTCCGCAAGTGACCTTCTCCATGTGAGGTGCGGGCCTCATTCTTTAAAGATTCGACGAAAAATTCTATTTAATTCATTAGTCGGGGGTCTTAATCCACTCAATTGAGCATGTTGGGTCCGTTTAACAGGAGCAAAGGCTGCGGATTGATCTCTTAATTCTTGCCCCTCAATCAGTAATTGATAAAAACAGTAGGTGCTTGGAGACCTCAAGAAGGAGGAAAGCGCATTCACTCCCGACTAGGATTGGAAAAACTCATGATGCCAGCACTCAGATTTTGTAAGATCCTGGGGATTAACTTCCGAAGAAGTCAGAGAAATATCTAATGAGATCACTGATAGTCACGATCCCCACAATCTTTCCTTCTTCCGTCACGACAAGATGACGGACTCCATTGGCCTTCATCATCGCTTGGGCTTCACGAACGGGCCGATTGCTTTCAATTTGAAGCATTTGTGATCTCATGATTTCCCGAACCGAAGTGGTTTCAGCATTTAATCCCTTCGCAATCCCTTCCCTGGCCAGCCGTTTATCCGACACGATTCCCACATACTGATCTCCTTCAGTAACGAGCAGGGCACTCACTCCTTGATCGATAAAAGCCTGGCTCAGATCCTTGAGTGTGGCATCCACTGGAATGGTTTTGACATTCCGAGCCATGTATTCGCTGATGGGTGGCTGACTTTTGTTTGGAGTCCCGGGTTCAGGCATGGCTTGTTCTTCTTTCTGCTGACCAGGTGAAGAATGTCACAAGAGATAAGCAGTGGATTGAAGCAGGATATACCAGATTAATCTTGAAATGCCAAAATCTTGGAATTTTGTGCAGTTAAGCCAATCCGTCAACTAACCAGCCCTGCTGGATTGAAAAGCCTGTCCCTATTGGAGCAAGCGGAGTTCTAACTCCTTGGTGTAAGTAGATTCTTAACTCAGATTAATTCACTCCTGACACCATTCAAGAAATAATTTAAACGGCCTTTGATTAAATCTTAAATTTTATTATTTAAAAACCTAAAAATATGCATTAAATGCCTTAAGTGGTGCAAATATATTACCGATTAATGATTTTTAGCATGAGGAAAACAGAGACAATTCAACTAAAGTAATTGAAAATACTTAAGTTTTTTTGGCATTTCATTCGTCGGTGACTCGTCCAATGGTTTGCGCATGTTCTCGGCCAAAATTTGGTCAAAATCTTATTTTAATCGAACAAGAATATGACTCCCCCTTAGCAATTATCCCTGTGAGGCATGAATGGATATTTGGATAATCTTTTTTGTGTTCACAGCCTTTGGGCTTGGAAGTACGACAACCTTCCTTTGGATGCAGTACCAGGTTTGGCCTAAGCGATGTGCTGAGGTGGCTGGTCGCACAGAACGTTCGACTCGCCAGGCGATTCAGGGAGAAATTCTGTCTGGTACGACGCCCACTCTAGATTCTTTAGCGGGCGACTTGAAAGAGATCATGGAATTCACCGAGCAGGCGGTGTTGGAACTGATCGTTCAATTTCAACAGATTACCGACCAAGCAGTGGCCGAGGCCAAGACGACCGCTGATCGATTCCAAGAAGGGATCACGTCGGATGAGAACAATGTTCACGAAGCCTGCATGATCGATGAAACCAACCACATGCTCACCGAATTTTCGGAAAAGGTGAAAGAGACCAGTAATTTGGGGATGCAAGTGGCCATGGTGGTGGAGGAAGTCGAGAGTAGCACCGGGTCCATCCCCCCGTTATTAGAAGAGATCGAGTTTATCGCGGATCAAACTCGACTTCTGGCCTTGAACGCGGCCATTGAGGCGGCTCGTGCTGGAGAACATGGACGTGGATTTGCGGTGGTCGCGGAGGAAGTCACCAAATTGGCGACCCGTTCTCAGGCCGCGTCTACCAACATTCGGGAAGTAGTAGGAACGGTCAATGCGAGTACGAATAAAGCCCTGGTCTCTCTTGAGGGATTCTCGACCCTGAATTTAGAAGGGGTCATGGCCGCAAAAGATCGAATCGCCGATATGGCTCGGCTCACCAAAGACAAAAATGCCAGGCTTCAGGAAGGCGTCATTCAAGCCACCGAGGGAGCGACCCGCCACGCCAATAACGTCACTGATATCGTGATGTCCATGCAATTTCAGGACATTACGAGACAGCGGTTGGAGAAAGCGCTTGCCATGATTCAACGACTGCATGTGCAACTTAGGGGCACTGAGGAAGCCTCTAGCCCGGTAACATCCGATATCCCAAGGCTAGAAAGCGGAGATGTGGGTGTTCAGGGAGTCACATCTCCTCAATTGGAGTCCGTTGGCTAACAGCCTAAAAACTGATTCGGGGAAGCGCACTCACGGATGCGGTGGGAGCAACCATGTCTATCAAAAAGCATGTCGATTCGATAGCCATCAGGCAATAGAGGTTTAGGAGGATAAACTATGGGCGAATTTGATGCAGCCTTAGCTGAGTTTCTCATAGAAAGTGATGAAAATCTCAGCCAGGTAGAACACGACCTTGTTGACCTGGAAGGTCATCCGGGCCAGGAAGAAATTTTGGCGAGTATTTTTCGCGCCATTCATACGGTGAAAGGCACCTGTTCCTTTTTAGGATATTCAAAATTGGAAAAACTCGCGCATACCGGGGAAACCCTCTTGAGTCTTCTCCGAGACGGGGAGGTGCAATTGCGTCCGGATATGACGTCGGCTTTGCTTGCGATGGTGGACGCCATTCGCCAAATGTTGAAAAGTATCGAAAGCGTGGGTCATGAGGGAGAAGATTCCTACCAGCTGTTAATAGACCAGCTGACCGTCTTTCAACGTCCCTCAACAGGAACCCCTGAGGATAGGGAGGGTGGAGTGGGATCAATGGCTGGAGCAGCTTCTTCTCAAGAACATCACCCCGAAGTAAGTGGGGCAGTTGAGACGGGAGAAATGGCCTTGGGAAATGAGGGGGAAGAAAATCTCGATCCTTTGCGACAACCAGAAAAGGGATGTCAGGAAAGGCAAGGAGATAGCCAATCCCCGAAATCGGACCATCATGCCGAGACCCTAGAAAAGGCAATAGATCCGGCGAAAGAAGTAGCCGATTCTCGAGTGGCCGGAGTCGCGGATTCGACGATTCGGGTAGATGTGAAGTTGCTCGATAAGCTCATGAATATGGTCGGGGAATTGGTCTTAACCCGGAATCAAATACTTCAGTGGACCACGACCCAAGAGGATCAGGGATTGAATGCCTCCTCACAACGCTTGAGTCTCATCACCTCCGAACTCCAGGAGGGGATCATGAAGACCCGCATGCAGCCCATCGGGAACATCTTCAGCAAATTTCCTCGTGTGGTTCGAGATTTGGCTCTGAGTTGCGGGAAAGAAGTACGGATTGACATGGAAGGTCAGGACACCGAATTGGACAAAACCCTCTTGGAGGCGATCAAGGATCCGTTAACGCATCTTGTGCGGAATTCGGTCGACCATGGGCTTGAAGCGCCAGAGGTTCGAAAAGCCAACGGAAAATCGGAAGAAGGACGGGTATGCCTTCGCGCGTATCATGAGGGTGGCCAAGTCAATATTGAAATTACCGATGATGGGGGTGGGATTAATTCGGAAAAGGTGACACAAACGGCGATTAAACGGGGAGTCATCACCGCCGAGCAAGCGGCGCATATGAATGATCGAGAATTACAGAATCTCATCTTTCTTCCTGGGTTCTCGACGGCAGAAAAAGTGACGAATGTCTCCGGACGAGGTGTCGGCATGGATGTGGTGAAAACCAACATTGAGAAGATCGGAGGCGCCGTGGATCTCCATTCGATTCTCGGAGAAGGCACGATGATCAAAGTCAAAGTCCCTCTGACCTTGGCGATCATTCCCGCCTTAGTGGTGAAGACTGGTGGGGAACGGTTTGCGATTCCTCAAGTCAATCTCTTGGAATTGGTTCGTCTTGAAGGGGAACAAATTACTAAATCTATCGAAGAGGTTCATGGAGCCACCGTCTGTCGCCTTCGAGGTTCCCTCTTGCCCATCGTGTATTTGAATAGAATTTTGGATCTGAGTCAGTCGGATGACAATGATGGTATCCAGTCCATGAGTTCGGACATCGTGAATATCGTCGTTCTCCAAGCCGACAGCCAACGGTTCGGTCTTGTGGTGGAGGACATTAACGATACGGAAGAGATCGTCGTGAAGCCACTGGGTAAGCAATTGAAAAGCATCTCTGTCTATGCCGGCGCTACGATCATGGGTGATGGGCAGGTGGCGCTCATTCTGGATGTGATGAACTTGGCGACCAAAGCCGGACTCATCGTGAAGCAAGGGGAGCATTCGGGACGTGAAGAAAGCAACGCCATCAATGGAGACAACCAAGGCAAAGAAACCTTGCTGTTAGTCCAGGCTGGGGAAAAAGGACGGTTGGCTATTCCATTGCGATTAGTGGCTCGATTGGAGGAAATCCCATCGTCTTCCCTCGAAACAGCAGGTGGTCAAGATGTCATTCAATATCGGAACGAAATTCTTCCATTGATTCAGTTGAGCCAAGTTTTGACATCGTCGGGATATGAGTCGGACGGTGATCAAGCATTACTGCAATTAGCCGTATTGTCCCACGAAGATCGACGCGTGGGATTGGTGGTGGATCGAATCGTGGATATTGTGGAGGAAGAATTAGTGACAAAAGCTCATTCTCAACAACCAGGTGTCCTTTGCTCGGCCGTGATTCATGACCAGGTCACGGATATCTTGGATGTGGCCACGGTGTTTGAACATTGTCAACTGGCAACGGTGCAGAAAGAACCCCTTGAAATGGTGGAGGTCTGAGCATGGCAGAGTTACAGCAATATTGTACGTTTATGGTTGATGACCTGTTTTTCGGAGTCCAAGTGCTTCGAGTACAGGAGGTCATTAAGTTCCAAGCCATGACCCAAGTGCCTTTGGCTTCGGAGGTGATTGAAGGCCTCATTAATTTGCGGGGCCAAATCGTTACGGCCATCGATTTGCGTCGACGATTGGCCTTGCCAGAACGGACTGATGGTCAAGGGCCCATGAATGTGGTTATCAGAACGGAAGAGGGGACGGTCAGTTTACTGGTTGATGAGATTGGTGATGTGCTCGAGTTAAAGGAAGATACCTTCGAACCGCCACCTCCGACCCTTTCCGGGATCGCGAAAGAATTAGTGACCGGAGTGCATAAGCTCGAAACGCAGTTGTTGCTCATCCTAGACATCGATAAGGTGATCTCCGTCGCCAATGAAAAATCCACTGCGGCCTGTTAAGGAGGACTCTCATCGTTCATGCTGAATCAATCTTCACTCAACTCAAGGTCCTAGTAAATGTCACCAGCAACCAAAAGACGAAAAAAACCCTCCTCCACGACTGAACCAATGTCCACCGGTCCTGCCGGGCAAGCCCGCCTCAGCTTGTACGAGCAGATCGGAGGAGAAGATTTTATTGGGATTGTCGTGAAGGCTTTTTACGAGCGTGTCTTAGGAGATCCTCTCCTGTTTCCGTTTTTTGAAAATGTGGACATGACTGTTCAAAAGACAAAACAAACGGAATTTTTTAGCCATGCTCTGGGAGGGCCCGAACCCTATCGAGGCCCGGATATGAAACATGCATATTCCACTTTGCCGATCGAAGAACGGCATTTCATGCGTGTCGCGGAACATTTGGTGTTCACCCTGCAGATGCTCAACGTTCCTCAGGCCCTTATCGATCAAGTCACCATGATCATTGGCCCATTGGCATCAGAGATCGTGAGCGCACCCCCGTCCACCGAGACAGACATTTTACAACGGCCACATTTATCGCCTAATGGGAGGAATAATTCTATGGAAAAGCGAAGTCAACAAGGATCGACGGCAATGTTGGATGCCCAGACTGAGGATCAGAGGAGCCCAGAGGACTTGCAAGGCATCATGGATGCCATCAGTAAGGCCCAGGCCGTCATCGAGTTTAATCCTGATGGCACGATTATCACCGCCAATGACAATTTTCTGAATACGCTCGGATATTCGTTGTCGGAAATTCAAGGGAAGCATCATCGGATGTTTTGTGAGCCGTCCTATGCCGCGAGTCCAGAATATGCGGCTTTTTGGGCCAAACTCAACATCGGTGAATTCGATGCTGGACAGTACAGTCGGTTGGGAAAGGGAGGGAAAGAAATTTGGATTCAGGCCTCCTACAACCCTGTATTTGATAATGAGGGAAAACTATACAAAGTCGTGAAATTTGCGACGGATATCACGGAAGAGGTCATCAAAAAACAGCGGGTGCAAACGGAAATGGCTCGAGTCATGTCCATGATGGAAAATACTCCCAGCAATGTGATGTTCGCGGATCTGGATTTGCGTATTCAATACATGAATCCCGCTTCCAAAAAAACCCTCAAAACCTTAGAAGGGCTCCTCCCAGTCAAAGCTGAGGATATGATCGGCCAGAATATCGACGTATTTCATAAAAATCCGTCTCATCAAAGAAAATTGCTGAGCGATCCCAAGAATCTCCCTCACCAAGCGCATATTCTAGTGGGAGATGAAACACTCGATTTACTGGTGAGTGCCATTTTTGATGATCAAGGCAACTACATGGGACCGATGGTGACGTGGGAAATCATCACTGAAAAACTGGAAAAAGAACGACAAATCAAAGAAGCCAACGAACGGGAACGTGAGAATGCGGCCAAACTCCAAGCCGGGATCACCCAAATCGCGGAAATCGGGACGAACTTAGCCAGTGCGTCCGAAGAACTCACCGCGACCAGTCAGCAAATGTCCAGTGCTGCCGAGGAAACATCCAGTCAAGCCAACGTGGTTTCCGCAGCGGCCGAAGAAGTGAGCAAAAATGTCCAGTCGGTGGCAACCGGGGCTGAAGAAATGAGTGCGACTATCAAGGAAGTCGCCAAAAACACGACCGAGTCCGCCAAGGTGGCTTCTCAGGCCGTGACGGTCGCAGAGTCCACGAATGACACGGTCGCAAAACTTGGAGAAAGTAGTGCGGAAATCGGGAGTATCATCAAGGTCATTACCTCCATCGCACAACAAACAAACCTACTGGCTCTGAACGCCACCATTGAAGCGGCGCGAGCTGGAGAAGCGGGCAAGGGTTTTGCCGTAGTTGCCAATGAAGTGAAGGAGCTGGCGAAAGAGACGACTAAAGCCACGGAAAATATCAGTCGGATGATCGAAACGATTCAAGTCGACACCAAAGGCGCTGTGGATGCGATCGCACAAATCACGACGATCATCAAGCAAGTGAACGATTTCCAGAATACTATCGCTAGCGCCGTTGAGGAACAATCGGTCACCACGAATGAGATGACTCGAAATGTGACCGAAGCGTCCAAAGGCAGTATGGAAATCGCCAGCAATATCACCAGTGTGGCTCAAGCGGCTAAAGGCACCACGGAAGGAGCCGGTGATACGCAGATGGCTTCCAAGGAACTCGCCAAGATGGCCGTCGACCTTCAGGCTGTCGTGAGTACACTCACGTGAGGGGGAGTGTAGAGAGTGGTTCACCTGGCCGGCGTAGAACGAGGAACATTTCTTCTTATTCGCAAGACAGTCGAAGGAGAGACACATGAAAACTTTAATCATTGATGACGCAAAAGCCATGCGAATCATCCTCAAACAAATCATCGAATCCATTGGCGGTCAAGTTGAAGAGGCCGGCAATGGGAAAGAGGGGCTGGCTAAGCTCAAGAGTATGGGCCAGGCCGATTTAGTCTTAGTGGATTGGAATATGCCAGAGATGAACGGTCTAGACTTTGTCCGGAACGTGCGATCCGAGGCGGGATACCGAAGACTGCCGATTATGATGGTGACGACCGAAACGGAAGCCTCGCAGATGGGAAAGGCATTGGCAGCAGGGGCCAATGAATATGTCACGAAGCCTTTTACCAAAGATACGATTCAGAGCAAACTCAAGCTTCTGGGCATTAAGGTATAGCCCATGCCGAAAATTCGCGTGTTAATCGTCGATGATTCCGTCGTGATTCGACGGCTGCTGAGTGATGAACTGGCCAAAGATCCTCATTTAGAGGTTGTCGGCACGGCCGCGACGGGCAAAATTGCCTTAGCCAAAATACCTCAAGTCAATCCGGACATCGTCACCATGGACATTGAAATGCCGGAGATGGATGGATTAGAGGCGGTGACGGAAGCCAGGAAACTCTATCCTACCTTGCCGATCATCATGTTTAGTACGCTCAGTCAGCGGGCGGCAAGGGAAACCCTGGAAGCCCTATCCAGAGGTGCCAATGATTACGTCACGAAACCTGCCAATGTGGGGAGTGCCTCTTTGGCGATGCAACGTGTTCGGGAAGAGCTGATTCCCAAGCTTAAAGCTCTGTGCCCACACCTTTCCAAGACGCCACCGGTAGAAACGAACCCGGGAACTTCACATACCTTAGTGGTGCCTCCACCGCCTCGGAAGATATTAGGAGAGAAAGAGTCGATCGATATCGTGGCAATCGGCGTATCGACCGGAGGGCCGAATGCGTTAGGTGAATTGATTGAAGCATTACCCACGGGTCTTCCGGTTCCGATCGTGATCGTACAACATATGCCGCCGGTCTTTACCAAATGTTTGGCCGATCGATTGACCGCACGAGGGAAAACTCCAGTAGAAGAAGGGACGGAAGGATTGGCCCTTCAAGCCGGACATGCCTATCTCGCACCTGGAGATTTTCACATGGAGGTGGTTCGCCGGGGATTGGAGGTTCAAGTAACGTTGACCCAAGATCCACCCGAGAATTCCTGTCGACCCGCAGTTGATGTCATGTTCAGATCTGTGAGGCGCGTGTATGGGGCGAAAACATTGGGAGTGGTGTTAACGGGAATGGGATACGATGGTCTTCGAGGGAGTGAAGTTCTTCGTGAAGCCGGGGCCCAAATTTTGGCACAAGACGAAGCCACGAGTGTGGTCTGGGGAATGCCCGGGGCCATCGCGGCTGCGGGGCTGGCCGATAAAATTTTACCCTTATCGCTCATGGCACAAGAAATCGTGACACGGGTTCAGAGGGGCCGGGTCCCGCAAACCGTCGCTGATCCGGCCTTGCGTTGATTCATTCTATTCAAACATTGTCAAAAAATTTAGGAGGTCCATGTCTACCGTCGGTATTGCGAATGATCAAGGTCTTGCCTTCCTGAGAGAGTTAGTGGTGACCAGGGCGGGAATCGTGTTGGATGCCGATAAGGATTATCTGTTGCAGTCTCGGTTGGAACCCGTCGCCCGCGAAGCTGGATTGGCATCGTTGGAAGAGTTGACGACCGCACTCCGAGGTACGCCCTTTGGGACTCTACATGAAAAAGTCGTGGAAGCCATGACCACGAATGAAACCAGTTTTTTCCGCGATGTGCATCCTTTTGACATATTCCGCGAACACGTCATGCCCGATATGTTGCAGAAACGAGCAGGCACGAGGACGTTGTCCCTGTGGTGCGGAGCGAGTTCCAGTGGTCAGGAGCCCTATACCGTCGCCATGATTTTGCGTGAGCACTTTCCGGAATTGGCGACATGGACGATCAAATTTTTGGCCACGGATATCTCAACCGAAATGCTGAACAAATGCCGCACGGGTAAATATAGCCAATTGGAGGTCAATCGGGGAGTTCCTGCGGCTTTATTATTGAAGTACTTCGAGAAAAAGGGGATGAGCTGGCGAATCAAGGAGGAATTGCGAAGCATGATTGAATTCGAACAGTTGAACCTCATCGGTTCCTGGCCTCCCATGGAAAAAATTGACATCGTGTGGCTTCGTAATGTGCTCATTTATTTCGATGTCGAAGCCAAAAAGGAGATTTTTCGAAAGATTCGGAACATTATGCGCCCGGATGGGTATATGTTTTTGGGCGGGGCTGAAACGACTATGAATTTGGATGAGCATTTTGAGCGCCTTCCGTTTAACGCAACGTCCTGTTATCGACTTGTCGATCAATCTTAGTATGAGGAGAACTTATGCAATTTTTAGAAGAAGAAATTTTGGAAATTACGGAGGAGACCTGGAATTCGTTGTTAGGGTTGGAGATCAAGGTTTCTCCTTCCAACAATTTTCAGACGGATGGGTCAGAGATTGTGAGCGGACATGTGGAGATAAGCGGAAGCTGGGAGGGCACGGTCATGCTCCATGGGACCACACATCTGACTCGCTTGGCTGCTTCACAAATTTTTTCGGTTCCTTTGGAGGAGGTCAGGGAGCAGGATCGCCTCGATTCAATCTATGAACTCTCGAATATTATCGCGGGCAATATCAAGTCATTGCTTCCCGAACCCTGTCAACTGTCTGTTCCAAAGGTCGTGAAAGGGCATGGCGTGATTACCGAGATGCGCGACTCACAGTGTGTCAGCCAATTGTACTTTGAATGTCATGGGCATCCCTTGTTCGTTTCCGTCTGGAAACATACGCACTCGGATTAAAGGAGGGATTCTCCTCATGGAACCTGGCTTCAATCTACGAGAATGTACGAGAGTTCACGTCAATGTCGTGACCGAACTACGATGGGGTGGAAAGGTGAGTATCTCTGGCCGTTTGAGGGATATCAGCCTAAGCGGGGTATTCATCGATTGTGATGCCAAATTACCCCTGGGAACGAACTGTGAGATTGCTCTCATATTGGATGGCGGTGGTGGACAAGAATACATCCATGCAGAATGCACCATTACCAGGGCAGATGACCATGGGTTGGCATTACAGTTCGCATCGGTGCTCGGTGATGAAAGTCTTTCTCACCTACGTAACTTGGTTTTGTACAATAGTGGAACGCAAACGGATCAGGTGGAACAGGAAATCTCGGACCATCTGGGCATCAAGTAGTTATCACACCCTTCAAGAAGACCCCTTGAGTTCTTGCATTTTAACGAATGGGATACCCTCGTTGAATGGAAATCGAATATAAAGACTTCATTTGGTATGGAATCTTAGGAAGTATTACTCTTGCCTATTTCATCGCCCTGTGGGGAGTGCGTGCGGCAAAACATCATGATGTGACACATCATGCCCGATGGATGGTCACGACCTGTACGATCGTGGGTCTGTGGTTGATGGGCTACGTCACGAAGCAACTGCTCTTTGGCCGGGAAATCTTCGGGGGCACGAATCAGCAATATTGGACAATCTATGTCCCCGTATTGACGGTGCATACTTCATTGGCCGTCGCTACGATAGGCCTGGCCATCGCCAATCTCTACTCGGGGTTATGCCGCCTTCGGTACGGTATCGGTGCCGGAGCCATGGTGGAGGGAATTCATCGGCACCGCTTGTTAGGGAAGCTCATGGTCTGCACCTTTACGGGGACGATGTTGACCGCCTACCTTGTCTACCTCATGCTCTTCCGTTGGTTTGCTGTATAAAACGAATAGGTGAGACTGAACTGGACTCTTATTTGCTGAGTTCGGTTTGAACAAAGGCAAGAATTTTTTCGGCGTCCTCCACAAGGCCATCGGTAATATTGAGCCCTAGAGCCTTTTCCTCGTCATCCAGGATGTCGGCCAGTCCCTGTTCCTGAAGCAGTGTAACATCCCAAAACAAGAGTCCATGGGTGACCCGTTGTCCGTCGATCTGGGCCATGACGTTGATATTGTCTCCATGTTCCGTGGGGGTACTCAGGAAGGATAATTCCAGGTCGTCCCGTTTGGCCTTTTGAATGAATTCCATAAAGGCTTTGATTCGAGTGAGGCTATTAGGGTCCCGTTCCATGAGTCAATGTGAATGGGGAAGAGAGAGGGTTAAATATGAATAGGGGAGAATGAGTGACAGAGGTCTCTGGTCAAAAATTAGGCCGTACCTTGTTGTCCGGACATGGGTGGGTCCTGTTGATTTCGTCTTTGAGCCCGATCGGCGATATTTTCCATGAGTCCCGTAAATTTTTGGTATTGGGGATGGTCGGGGCTTAATGGGTTTCCATCTTCATCGCACATCAGCTCCTGCATACCCTCCAAGAGTTCATTCATTTCCGGGAAGAATTCTTCTTCTTGTTTTTTTTTGCCCATGGGATGACTCCTCGATTAATTCAATAATTTAAGTAATACATTAAGATTTTTTTTCTTCATCCAAGATGCTTTGAATGACGATTTTCAGGTTTTCATATGTAAGATTCGGAATACGAATATTCCCGTCCAGGACGACAGTCGGTGTATGGGTTAATTGAATCCGTTCCCCCCATTCCTTGCCTTTAGATAACGCGCGAAAGGGTTCACCGCTGGCCAGACCTTTTTCGAATTCCGTTTTATCCAGACCTACCTCTTTAATCACCAGAGCTCGCATGGTTTTGTCGAACACGTGAATATCTTTGTGATGAATGGAATCAAACAGGGCTTTTTTCATCTCAGGTCCTTTGCCCATGGTGACCGCTTGTTCGTACATTTCAAAGGCCGTGGGCAATTTGCCGGGAATGACTGGAAACCCAATCATGACGATTTCAAGTTTATCGCCGAAGTCTTTTTGTAATTTGCTGGCAACTTGGCGTTCAAACATATGGCAATGCGGACAATAAAAATCGGCAAACTCAAAGAGGATCACTTTGCCGGGTTGGTGCTTGGATTCTTCACTCTCCATGATCTCGTATTCTCCCTGGAGCGTGCTCAGGGCCGGAGAGGCCCATAAAAAACTCAGGGCGAAGAGGCTTATCACCCCTAGGAAGATACTTCGTACGTGGCCGTCAGACATTGGTAATCCTTTCTCCTCGTTGAAAATCGAAGTATTTTTCTCGAATCTTTGGCAGAGCTTAAGGTAACATAGGCAATTCGTGGATTGTCAGCTGTTGAGGCATCATATCAGACAAGATACCTCAGGCTTCAAGGTTTGGGTCGGAAGACGGCCTAAAAATTTTTAACGGTGAAGGAGGATCGATAGGATGAAAGTGGTGAATATAAAGGATTACCAGCAATTTTCACCAGAAAAGATGCAAAAGCATAATCTTTTAACCTCTGAACGATTTTTTTGTGACGTGTATTGTTTTGAACCGGAACAAAAGCAAAAGGCGCACGCCCATGCGGATCAAGACAAGGTGTACTTCGTATTAGAGGGACAGGGGACCTTTCAAGTGGGTCAGGAAACGCGAGTGTTAGGTGAGGGCCAAGGCACGATCGCTCCGGCCGGGGAAGAACATGGGGTGGCCAATCATACGGCTGAACGATTGCGTGTTTTGGTCTTTATGGCTCCCAACCCAGGGTGAGGTAATGTGTGGGGAGAAAAGGCTCGACGCGTTGTCCCCTCAAGGAAAAATGTTCCTAAGAAGCTGTTCGTTAGTTTGGATCCATTGGGTTGAAAATTGTGGGGTTATCGTCTCCCGCTACAGAGAGGATTCCCAATGCGCCTTTGGCCACACGAAAAATACTGTGGTCCACCAATAGGTAGGCCCCAGGCACATCTATCTTAAATTCTACGATGACCGCTCCAGCCGATGGGATTAACGTGGTTTGCACATTTTGGTTGACCGTGCCCCCGATGGCGCCTTCAACGTAAACCCGGTCAAAAATCTCCCCGATGATGTGAAAGGATGAGGTTCCGTTGGGCCCAATGTTCCCCACGTACATTCGGATGGTATCACCAGCTTTTGCCTGTAGCTCCTGCCCCATCAAAGCACCCGCCTTCCCATTAAACACTACATGATCGGGATGTTCGCCCAATCCCTTTTCCATGGATAATTCCATGACTCCCGGTTCTTTGCTGGGCATCGTGAAAAATTCGCTTTCCATGATGGCAAATTCATGATCTACGGCAGGGAGACCTTCCGTGGGGTCGACTAAAATCATGCCATACATTCCATTGGCAATATGGGCCGGAATATTCGGGACTGGAGAGGCGCAATGATAAATATACAAACCGGGGTTGAGGGCTTTAAAAGAAAAGACCCCTTCCTGTCCTGGGGCGGCCAGGTTTGACCCGGCACCCCCGCCAGGACCGTTGACGGCATGGAGATCCATATTATGGGGAAATTTATTGCCACTTGGGTTTTTCAAGCGTAGCTCTACCGTATCGCCCACGCGAACGCGGATCATCGGTCCTGGGACCGTCCCATTAAAGCTCCAAAATTTATATTGAATGTCATCGGTGAGGTTTCCCACATACTCCTTGGCTTCAACGTTGACGATGACTTTCGCCGGACCCTTTCGAGTAATGGGGGAGGGAACTTTGGGAAGGGTGGTGAGCTGGGCTTGAACGGTTGGCAAATCTTCAGCCTGGACCGGCAAAGCCATAAGGGCAAACCCACCCAGAATGAGCATGCCCACCAAGGGCCGAAAACCCTTCAATTGACCGTTCAGGGTTCGATATATAGCCATGTTCCTTGCCTCCTTCATCGATGGAATGGGAATGGTTTCGATTTATGACACCATCATAAGGAAATTTTCGAATGAAACAATGATGTAGATCATCAAAATACGAAAGAAACGTCAAAATTGAGCTAAATAAGACAAGTGAACTGAAAGAAGGGCTGGACTACTGCTGAAGGTCGTAAGGGGCCATTTGTTGGAGTCTTGGGAGGTCAAGAACCATCATTTGTCTGCCGGAACCTGAAAGGAGTTGGTCTTTTTTGAGACGGCTCAGGATTCGACTGGTGGTTTCCTTGGTAAGACCAGCCATATCGGCTAAATCTTGGTGTGTGAGGTGAACCGATATCTTAATGCCGGTGGTCTCCTGAATCCCTGATCGCTTTGCGAGGTTCACTAAAATTGAGGCGATTCGTTGCTCCGCTCGGTGTAATGCGAAGGCTTTGGCACTGTCCTGGGATTCACGAAGGCGAAGACTCAAATAATTAATGATATTGATGGCGGTTTCAGGATGCCGTTGGATGACTTCAAGCATCGCCTTTCGATGAATTTTGACGATAGTACCTTCACCCATGGCTTGGGCACAGCCGGGATGAGACTCCCCGGCTAGTGCTGAAGCTTCACAACAAAAGAGGTCTCCCGGCATCAGGACCTTCAGCGTGACATCTTTCCCTTCCGGTGAGGATTTCACGCATTTGACGTTTCCCCGTTTGACAAAGTGAAACCAATCCGCCGGATCTCCTTCACGAAAAATAAACTGCCCTTTTTGTATTGGCACTTCAATGGCATGTTTTGCGAGTTCGTTGCGCTCCGTTTCGGAAAGACAATCAAAGAGTGGGAGTGAATCAAGACTGGTGGAGGGAAACATGGCCTTTTTGGGTTTTTACCTGATAGAAACGAATAAGGTTGTGACGGTATCTGGGGGCGAACAACGGCTCATCGCGTACTCACTTGCCGCTTGTGACATGGCACGAATAGTATGAATTCGCAAGTGTTCGGAATACCGGCAAAGCTGCCCTGGCAATTGGGCAGAACCAAGAGTGATCATGAAAATCCCCGTAGTGATGGAAAGGTTGCTGGCCTGAGGGAGCCGATGAGAAGGTAGCAAACACCTTACCCTCAGTCAATTGACGGCATGATAGATTCTCGGAGGAAGTTGGGGTAGGATGAACGTAGATGCCGAAAAATTTTCCTTTAGGAGCAGCGATACCGTTACAAGCAAAGAACCTTACCACTCCTGGAAGAGGTGTTGTATGAGACCCATGAATGTCATCGAAAATTCATTCAAAAAGCTCGCGGCCATTTGGGGAATTGGAATGTTAGTGGTTCTAGGAGGATGCTCCTCGAGTCCTGAACCGCCACCAGAGCCCTCAAAAAAAGAGATTCGGCAAGATTCGGATAGATTCTTCAATAAAATGGGTAGGGAGGAATCCCAAAATCCCACAACCCCCTGATGGGGGAGCTTACCCTGATTAAGCCTGGGAGAAGTCTGTTTTATTGGAGTAAATCCGTCTTACTGGGGATTTGATTGAGGATTGTTGAGCGGGCCAGATAGATCCCGGAAAGACTATTTCCTTTAACATAGACAAGCCCTGTTTTTCTGGCTCCCAAGTCCAATCTTCCTCTTTCCTTACCGTTTTTATCCATCCCACGTATTGAAATCTTCGGGAGGTCCAAGCCATGGTCTGTTGGGATAGTGGCCGGATCAGAAAAATTGATTTCAGCAGGAAGGTCGACCACTCGACTGATGAATAATTTCACCAACTCCTGGTTGAGCGCTTTCTCGGGTTCACTGTTGAGTACCCATTGGTCATGCTGTTTGATGAGCAGATATCGGTCCGAGAGGGTCCGAACTTCAAGCATGGCTACCTCATGTGGTTCCATCCCAAAAAGTCGTTTGTTTTGATAGTAGAAGATGGGTTGGGTTAAGGGACCTAAAATCGCCGGGGTAATCTCATACAAGGGCCCTTTCTCGGAGGTTTTGGCATAGGCTTTTTCCCGATCCGAAAATTGATAGAGCTGTGCCTGATGTTTCTTGTTTCCCACCGTGATGTGAACGGTAGCCTTTTTGTGGGGGGTTTGTTGGAGAATCTTGTGATGCGCTTCCTCATCATCGACAAATCCCGTGGCCGTGAGGTCACTCAGATCCATGAGTAAGGTTCCCACGACCGTTTTATCGGCTGCACCAACGATGGGCTTGGTGAGCTTCCAATTGGGTGTGAGGCTGTGAGCGCCGGCTACTCTGGACAGTTCAATGATGGCTTGGTCATGTTGAATACTGAGATGTATGGCACGTTCTCGATCAAAGAGCAGAATGTCTTTGAGGCGGAAGTTCGCCAGCGACCTTTTTGCAAAGGTCATGACATCCAGGGTCGTTAGCACGACTTGATTGTCTGCTTTGGTTTGGACATACAGTGAAGGAGCAAAAGGGCCAGGCTCTCCCAGGGCAATTTCATGGCTCTCCGTTGGTGTCTTCAGCGTGAGGGTAAGGTAAGGGGGGGCCAACCCATACTTTTTTAAATCACTCTGACCATCTTCGATGGTTCGCTTGATTTTTCCGATGGTCAGGGCTCGTAACATTCTGCGAACCTCTCTGGCATCCCCATGGGTACGGATAGGCTCTACGATTTCCCAGCGATACCGTTCGTCGCGTGTGAGGCGAATGCTTTCGGTACGACTCACCCAGGTGACGTCGGTAATGGCACGGTCATCGAAGGGCAGTAACTGCCGTTCTTGGGTTTCCTGTTTTTTGAATTCACGAGTCTTGGGAATATCGATGAACAGGATATACCCACCCAGGGCCAATACGACCAAACCTAAAAGAATCGTGACCCGCGTGGGGTTGATCATGTTAGAGATTTCGTCGTCTCTTCCAAACGGAGAGACCTAATAATAAGGTGAGCAATGGGAGGAATAGTATCTGAAAAAAGACCAATGCCTGTTCCTGCGAGGGATTGGGGACAAAGGGATGGAAGGCTGGTTCTTTGGGCGTGAGCGAAATCAGGGCATCCTCACGAGCCAACCAGGCGATAGTTTTCAGAAAAAAATCGGTATTCCCGGGATAGGTGAACCACCCATTCGTGACAAAAGCGGAATTGCCCACGACCACGACTGCTGGTTGAGATGGATTTTCCTGGGTGGCGTTCTTTAGGGTAAGTGCCCCGGCGACAGTAAACGGCCCCTTTGAGTCTTCCCCCTCTTCGAATGAGGGTTGAGGATTGGAAAGATTCGTTTCCTCCCAGCTTTCCGGGGAAGTTTGGGCCAACGCGACAAATTCCCACTTCTCTTCTTCTGCGGGCTCGAACGAGACCGATCGGGATACGGGAAAAATGATCGGACTCGTAAAGTCCTCGGTAATCTCATGTGTGGTAAAAGTTCGAACCATCAGAGCCGTTGGACTTCCTCGGCCCAGTCGGTCTTTCGGGTCAGCTAATATCCCCTTTCCCAAATGCAAACCCCATTGTTCCGACAGGGCTTTCATGGTATCGGCATTCCCAGGGTCGCTGAGGATGAGCAGGCGGCCTCCCTGGGCAACATACTGCGAAATCCATTTTTGATCTTGAATGGAGATGGGTTCTGCTGATGAGGGAATGATCATCGCGGAGGGAAGTGGAGAAAGGGTCGTCTGCCAGGGGATCGTTTGTAGTTCATACCCTTGTTTGGTAAGAGCATCTGCTGCTCGGGATAATCCGGGAGATTCGGTATCAGACAGACTCTTTTCTCCATGGCCTGAAATGAACACGATGTGTTTTTTCTGGTCCCGGGTCACTCGAAGCAACGCATTGGTGATATCAGCTTCTGAGGCGCGTTGAGCGTAGACTTTTTGATCGCCGCTCTCCAGAACGACGGTATCAATTTTTGTAATCTTATAGGATTTGGCTTTATCGGGTTGCCGTTCAGGATCGATGAATGTCACCGAAACTGAATCACTTTCTTGATCGTAGGTCGTTAAGAGATCTTGGTAGGGTCCGTATCCTGGACTTCCTTCGTGGCTAAAGACCGTTATGCTTACCTCTCGGGGTAGTTGTCGTAACACTTGATAAGTTTGACGGCTGAGGGTGAAATTTTTGGTTTCAGAAAAGTCAAACTCAGGGGCATGCTGGGCAGCCAAAAAATTTAGCAATCCTACGATGATGGCGGCGAGGACAAGGGATCCTACACTGTGCAGGCCTAACTTTGCTGATCGGCGATGACCCGGATGGACCATGTGTTTCGTCTGATTGATGAGAAAGAACACCAAACATACGATGCCGAGAGTGATGAGAAGAGAACCGAGGGGTCCGGTATAGATAAGTGGGAGCCCTAACCCGATGAGACACAGGAGTGTTCCAATAAATCCGAGATATGGAATGATTCGGCTTACTTCCATCTGTACGCATCGATCGCCTGATGGGCGGCAAACCACATGAACGCCATGCCGGATAGGTAGTACAATACATCTTTTAAGTTGACCAACCCCCGAATAAGGCGTTCGTAATGTTCTGTGAATGAAATATAAGACAACACATGTCCCAGGGTCGTATCTCCAAACGCGGAACTGAGGGCCCCCAACATCCAAAGACCCAATAATGTCCCAAAACTGATGAAGGCCGCGATGATCTGATTTTCCGTCATGGCCGAAGCCAGGAGCCCGATGGCGAGCATCAGAGCGCCTTGTAAGAAAAGGGCCAGGTATCCCAGGAGAACAGGTTGCCAATCAAAGGTGGCGTAAGCGGACAACGTCACGGGAATTAACCCTGTGAGGGATAGCAAGCCCGTGTACACTAATAGGACGCTCAGAAATTTCCCCGACACGATTTCATTGATCCCAATCGGTGAAGTGAGGAGCAGTTCGTGGGTGCGCAGTTTACGTTCTTCGGCAAACAGGCGCATGGTGATGAGAGGAAGAATAATCATCAGAATCAGGTTCATGCTCCTAAACAGAGGTCTAAAGATGAGTTCGTTGAGATTCAATTGTGCATAGGTGTTCTGAATTTGCATCAAGCGGAGTGCCTGATTGCTGGCGTTCGCGACTGCCCAATAGCTTATCAGTCCTACCATCGCGAGAAAAATCGCTCCGATAACGTAGATTACGGGGGAAACGAAAAAACTTCGTAATTCCTTGGCGATGATAGTTTGAACGGGATTCATGATTGATATGAGCAGATTAGTTCGACCGTATAAAAAGGCAACAATGCCAAAGACTCAAGCCTATCCCTGCGGTTTTTCCTGTTGCGTCAAGACTTTAAACACGTCTTCAAGTGTAAGGGTTTTGGTTGATAACTCTAGGAGTCCCAAGTTGTGAGAGACCACCAGATGGGTCAGCTGGTCCCGGATATCATTCCCAATCTGAGTCTCGATCACGAAGGAGTGAGGGGCATTTCCTGAAGAAACCCGCAGAACACCTGGTAGGGCTTCTATTGCACTTTTGAAATTTGAGTCCGCATGCTTGACCTGTAAGGTCAGGATCTCCGATTCACTGATACGAGCTCCTAACTGTTCTGGGGTATCGATGGCGACAATTCGTCCTTGATGAATAATGATAACCTTTTGACAGATAGCAGTGGCCTCGGCTAGGAGGTGCGTGCTGAGAATGATCGTGTGAGACCCCGCTAAGTTTTTGATGAGATTCCGAATTTCGATGATTTGGTTAGGGTCCAGTCCGGTGGTAGGTTCATCGAGTATGAGAACCGGGGGATCATGAAGAAGGGCCTGAGCCAACCCGACCCGTTGGCGATAACCACGGGACAGGTGTCCTATGACGCGATTATTGACTTCCTGTAATCCGGTTTCTTTCGTTGTGATTTCCATTCGTTCTTGTAACCGGTTTTGCTCCAGACCTTTAAGCCGGCCGACAAAGGTTAAGTATTCCTCCACCGTTAATTCTAGGTAAAGGGGAGGGGTTTCGGGAAGATAGCCGATGTGTTTTTTGACCTCCCAAGGTTTCTCAAGGCAATCAAAGCCCGCGATGTGTACGTTGCCAGATGTTGGTGGCATGAACCCTGTCAGGATCCGCATGGTCGTGGTTTTTCCCGCCCCATTGGGTCCGAGAAAAGCTACGATTTCCCCTTTTTCAATAGAAAATGATATATCATCCAGAGCTGTAATGGCTCCGTACTGTTTCGTGACGTGGTGAACCTGGATCATAAATAGGTCGTCAGGAATTGTTCGGCGAAATTTGGGAGAAAATACCGAAGAAATGCTTGTGGTTAGAGCCGTGATCTTACCTCTGGCCCAAAAAATCCGTCAAGAGACGTGTCCAGTCCTGCGAAATTTATTGTGTTTTTATCCTTTCCCTATGGGATACTGGGAATGAGAGGGGGGTGAGGGTGCAAGGTTGTCAGGATATCGACTCAAACCTTAATTATAGGTATAACTATATCAGCCATGTCTAATCCCCACTTAATGATGGTGTTGTTGATTGGCTTGTTGATCGGAGCCTGTGGGACTTCCCGGGGTGTATCCGTCGTATCTCACGGAAAGAAGGATTTCCCGGATCACCCCCAGAAAGAAACAGTCATCGAACAACCTGAGAAGGCCATTTCTGCATTGCCCCCTCCTGAGCCTCCCATGGTCTCAGAAGTGGTGCCATCCACGATCCCATTGCAAGAGGCATCGTTAGCTCCCCCTTCTGGGGCTGAAACAGGTCCTACGCAAAACCATCAAACAGCTCCCGTCACTTCGGCTCCTCCTGCAGGCACATCAGAAATTTTTGCGCAATCAGCCTACTCCTCTTCTTTGCCAATGAATTTGGGGGACGTGTTTTTTGATTATGATCAAATGACTATTCGTCCCGAAGCCATGGACATCCTCGAGCAAAATGCCAAGATTGTGATGGCAAGATTTCCTGATCGAAAGATTGTTATTGAAGGGCATTGTGATGAACGTGGAACCGAAGAATACAACCTTATCTTAGGAAAGCGACGTGCCAAAGCCGTCAAGGAATTTTTGGAAGATTTGGGAGTGCCGGCTTCTAACATGACGATCATTAGCTATGGAAAGACCAAGCCCTTTTGCCAAACACGAACCCCCCATTGTCTCCAGCAGAATCGTCGGGCTCACTTTGTTCTCCAATAAATTCTCCTAATCTTCGTCCTGAGTCTTTTTCATTCGTTGATGATCTTTTGCAAGAAGGTCATCGTTTGGTCGTGAGACTTGCCTGTCCCTCTTTTGAGTTATTGTTTCCTTCGCAGGGTAAAGATATTCTGATGTCAGAAACCTGTTCCGATCCGAGAGTCCCCTTGCTTGGAGCTTTTGAAATTACTCATGAAGCATGTTTATCCGGTGATCGTTCTCTTTTTCTTGTTTCCCAGTATTGGAACCGCCAAGGTCTGGGACTTTACCTGTACCGAGGCAGTGTCTTTGTTGAAAGCTGCTCAGGAACGTGTGGTGCGTAAACATGATCAACTTCAAGAGGCGAAATTTAGCCTTCGCCATTCCCCCATGGAATTCGACGGATGTAAACGAAGTCGCCGCGGTTTTGATGGGGGAAAAATTCACTGTGTGAAACATCAGTCGCGAAATGGACATCTCCTGAAAGATATCCTGGTCGCCCAGCAAGGATTAGATGCTTCGATAAGGCAATTTAACAGAGAAGTGCAAACCTTTCTTCGGTCCTGTCCCCATACCCAACCCTAATTTCTTGTAGTCTTAAATAGGCAAGATTCACCAATTATTCCTCGCTGATTTTTGTTTAACCAAATAACTTAGAGGGATTTTCCCCTTTCCACTCCTTTTTCCTGGTTTTATGGCAGGACGGCTCTTAATGGGTCTTAATGGAAGGTTGGAGGAAGATAAACTTTCCATAGAAGTCGCACCTACTTTATGGTACTTTTCATTAAGTAGGAACGGCTTGGGTTTCAGAACGGGGTTCCGGGCATGGCATGAGTTGTTGATGTAGGCTAACCTTCCGACAGGGACTTTCCATGTTCGAAATGAAGAAATTTCTGGCATCGTTAATTTCGCCACTCTCCCTTTGTGTGGAATTGATGCTTCTTGGAGTGCTCCTTTTATGGTTGTCTCGAAGGAGTCGCATGGGAAAAGTTTTTGTAACCCTGGGTTTGGTTCTTTTAGTAGTCATGAGTGTTGAGTCATTTTCTGGCCGGCTCCTTAGAACTTTGGAATCCCCCTACCCACCCTTAGTCCTGGCAAAAACGATAGATCCAGTGACCGGCAAGGCCCCTTTAAGTTCAGTGAAGTGGATTGTCGTTTTGGCAGGAGGTGTGGCTGGCAATCAGAATTTACCAAACCAACTACAGATTTCTCATCATTCTCGCGTGAGGTTAATGGAAGGTATTCGTCTTCATCGAGCTATCCCAGGGAGTAAAATTCTGTTGACAGGAGGTATGGGTTTTGAGGGACCTCCGGAAGCTACGACGATCAGTCGAGTAGCTGAGGAACTCGGAGTCAAGCGAGCCAATATGGTTTTGGAAGTTGAAGCGCGGGATACCAAGGATCATCCCTTGTACGTGAAAAAAATCCTTCAAGATGCCCCGTTTATTTTAGTCACGAGTGCCTTTCATATGCCCAGGGCCATGGGGCTATTTACCAAGCAGGGTTTATTCCCTATACCGGCTCCTACAGGGCATTGGACACCCGCCAAACACTTTTGGTCCTTATCAAACTTTTTTCCTAGTGCTGGAGCTGTTCGTTTAGCTGAATTGGCCTATCACGAATATCTGGGTATGGCCTGGGCCTGGATTCGAGGTCAGATGTAATCCTTGTGTCTGCAATTAATTGAGATAAAAATATTTCAGGGTATTCGTATAACCAACTAAATTTTTTTATGTTGTTGGCCAAAATCTCCATTTTTAACTGTTTAAATCCGATAGATATTTAGATACGAATAATTTTTTCTTGGGTGTGAAATTTCTTGGTTTGAAAGGGCGTATACGTATGGACGGTATGAATGATTGGGTACGAATAGTGGTGATGTGTATGATTTGCCTCCTTGGAGGGTGTACGATTTGGGATTCACAAAACGATCCGGATTATTCCTCCTCCCGAGCCGAACGAATTTGTCATCCTTATGGTAACTGCTCCCAAGGAACCTGGGTGGCCAAAACGGAAGGAGCTGAAGATTGGCAGGGTATGAAACGGTACTGTACGGAAGCTGTGGACAAAAAGTATGAGTCAGGATGGTGGAATGATTCCGTAACACGAGGGATGGAAATTAGTCGATGTATGGAGCTACACGGTTTTACCTTGAAGCAGTAACTGGCAGATTTAATTGAGTGGTAAATATTCTTATTCGTTCCGATGATGGATCCCTCACCGAACAACCTGAGGAGTTTAACCAGGAGCATATGGTCAACCTGAGGGACTTCTCTAACTTTCCAGCCCGGCTGTATCGGTCGCGGTAACACAAATTTTGGCTTGAATTGAATCGCGTTTGCCTAACGAAAACAGGACCTCTTCTTTTACCTTTCCTCCCCCTTCCGGGCTCGTAGCGGGAATGTCTTTATATTTCACCAATCCTTTTCCAAAATCCCGGTAAATGGTAGTCTTTGCCAGGTTGGTCAGTGGACGTCCATCAGCTTTGGTGGTGGGTTCCACATAAGAAACGGTGACTGATGGTTTGGATGCTTTCACGGTGATTGAAGCTGATGTCAGACATTTTGGGTTCCCTGGTAGCTGATCTCCTGGCGTTCTCCGGGGAGTTTTCTGGCGAGAGGAAGAAGCATACGCTCTTTTATCGGAGGTAGTTTTTGATGGGGCAGTTCGCGTAGGTAGGGAGGATTTTGGTGCCGGCTTGGAAGAAGACCGATTTTGTGGGAGACAGGAAGGGCGCAACCAACATAAGGTCGTATCGAAATTTTCCTTGGCTTCTTGCGATGTACATCCGATGGTGATGAAGAAAAGGAATCCCACGGCTAATAAAGGAAAGGGGAGCCATCGGGACTTTTTTGATCTGGCCGGGTGGGCTGGAGAAAATGGTGGAGAATGATTCATCACTGTCCGGACCAGTGTCGAGTGTTTATCGTGAACAATTTTTTCCTGTTACCATTGTACTGGCTACATCTATCAAGGGAAATACTCTTCCTTGATTAGTTGGGCTTTGTCGTGGATTCCGGAATGCGAGTTATCAAGGAGTTGAGATATGGCGGAGAAAAGGGGATTGCCTACACGAAAGAAGACGGTTAAAGCTCAGCACGTCTCTAAAAGATCTACGCGTATTAGAATGTCAGCTACTCACCAGGCTATTTTACGTCAGGTGAAACTTTTTGCGACCGATGTGGATGGAGTGTTAACCGATGCGGGAATGTATTATGGTGAGTCTGGGGAAGAGTTGAAAAAGTTTCATACTCGAGACGGAATGGGGTTGAAGCTCATACAAGAACAAGGGGTCGTTACCGCTTTTATTACCAGAGAAAATACCAAAATTGTCGCGCGACGGGGAAAAAAGCTGGGAATACAGGAAGTTTTTCAAGGTGCCATTGATAAGGTGTTGGTTCTCTCTCAGCTCAGTAAAAAATACAACATTCCCTTTGGGCAAATGGCATACATGGGGGATGATGTCAACGATGTAGCCGCGTTAAAACGTGTAGGGTTTTCAGCCGCACCAGCGGATGGAATTCAGGAGGTATGCGATGCCGTTCATTATGTGTGCGAAAAAAAAGGTGGGGAAGGAGCAGTTCGAGAAGTCATTGATATGATTCTGTCAGCTAAGAAGGGAAAAAGATAATAGCAAACGATCAATTTGAACGTAAAAAAATCCGACAACGAAGGATAGGCTAAGGAGAATTCATTCAGAATAGACATGGTCTTATGACAGGGAACAAAGGGAATGAAACGTAAGGAAACGGGTATGAACTCACACGTCTTTGGGGTCATTTTAGCCGGGGGCAGCGGAACAAGGTTTTGGCCCCTCAGTCGGGAACGGTTTCCGAAGCAACTCCTGCAAATCATAGGAGAAGGAACCTTGTTGCAACAAACCTTCGAGCGTTTGTTGAAAAAAATTCCCGCCCACAACATGACCATGGTAACGAATGAAATTCAAGCCGAGGCCATTAAACTTCAACTTGTGAAGTGGAAACAGGAGATTGAGGGCAATGTAATCGTTGAGCCTGAAGGGAGAAATACCGCTCCTGCTATCGCCCTTGCCGCTATTCAACTGTTGTCTCGAGATCCTGAGGCTATCATGGTGGTGGTGCCTGCTGACCATGTCGTGAAGTCCACTAGGAAATTCATCCAGGCTGTCCGTTTTGCCGTGGACCTCGCCGGGAAAGACTATTTAGTCACGTTCGGAATTCACCCTACGCGTCCCGAGACTGGGTACGGGTATATTCAGCCTCGAAAAAGAAAAAAAGTCGGAACGAAAGGGGAATTGATCGGTTACCAGGTTGAACGGTTCGTCGAGAAGCCGAATTTGTCCACTGCCAAGCGCTATGTCAGGTCTGGGAATTATTTTTGGAATAGCGGAATCTTCGTGTGGAAGGCCTCTGCGATTCTTGGGGAGCTGAGTGCCCATCATCCCCATTTGGGAAAGATTCTGAAGGGGCTTCGGGATCGAGTTGGGTCATCCGAGTATTCTGCCCATCTTCACAAGGTGTATCCCAAAATTCCGAGCCTTTCCATTGACCATGCCGTGATGGAGCATTCTGAGCAAAGTGTGATCGTACCGGTCGATTTTGGTTGGTCAGACGTTGGGAGCTGGGGAAGTTTGGATGAAGTAGCCCCGCAAGACAAAGCCGGAAACGTCAAAAATGGAAACATTTTTGATATGGGCAGTGAGAGATCCGTGTTATTCGCAGATCGTCGGGTAGTGGCTACGATCGGTCTGAATGATATGGTTGTAGTCGATACCCCAGATGCTACGCTTATTTGTCCGAAAGATCGTGCCCAAGATGTCAAGGGAATCGTCAGTATTTTAAAGCAGCATGGCGCCCCGGAACATTTGGAGCATCGCACCATCAAACGCCCGTGGGGAGCCTATACGGTGCTGGAAGAGGGTAAGGGCTATAAAGTCAAGCGCATCGAAGTCACTCCGGGAAGACGACTTTCTCTTCAACTGCATCACCAACGGAGTGAACATTGGGTGGTCATCACGGGAAGGGCCCGGGTGACGCGAGGGGAAGAGGTCTATGAACTACAAGCAGGGATGAGTACGGGAATCCCTCAGGAAACCCCTCATCGTTTAGAAAATCCAGGGAATACCCCATTAGAAATCATCGAAATTCAAAATGGACCCTATCTGGGAGAGGATGACATCGTTCGTCTCCAGGATGACTTTGGTCGTCTAGCTCCTCCTTGTTAGTGCATAGGAAAGGTCAAAGATGGGAATTTTTCGAGAGTATGATATTCGAGGAATCGTGGAGAAAGATTTAGATCCACGCGTGGTAGAAAAGATTGGACGGGCGTATGCCACATTAGCTCAGGGCCGTGGTGTGTCAAAGATTGCCGTCGGTCGGGATGGTCGCCTTTCCTCACCCAACCTATTTACAGCCCTCACGTCCGGGTTGACCCAATCGGGCCTTCACGTCGTGGATATTGGAGTATGTGCTACGCCATTGTTGTATTTTTCCCTTTTTCATTGTGATGTTCAGGGTGGGATTATGATCACGGGAAGTCACAATGCTGCGGAGTACAATGGGTTTAAAATGTGTGTGGGGCGTGAAGCCTTGTTCGGCCCTGATATTCAACTCCTTAAGGAAATTTTTGAGCAACAAAAATTTTCCTCTGGAGAAGGATCAGTCAAAGAGCAATCGATTATCCCAGAATATCTGAAATTTTTGGAAGAAAAATTTCACGGATTACGAGCTGAAAAATTGCATGTGGTGGTTGATTGTGGGAATGGTGCGGCCTCTTTGGTTGCGAAACAGGCTCTGGAGCAGGTGGGATGTCAGGTGACCGGCTTGTATTGTGATTTGGATGGGACGTTTCCTAACCATCATCCCGATCCTACGGTTGAAGCCAATATGAAGGATCTAATCGATACAGTGCGGCGTACCGGGGCGGATCTTGGAATAGGGTATGATGGTGATGCCGATCGAATTGGCGTGGTGGATGAAAAGGGGCAAATTCTCTGGGGGGACCGGCTGTTATTGTTGTTTGCGAGGGATGTGCTGGACCAGCATCCCGGAAGCACGTTTATCTCGGAAGTGAAAGCCTCCCAAGTGCTGTATGATGATATTCAAAATCGAGGTGGGCGGGGGATCATGTGGAAAACGGGGCATTCAATCATCAAAGCCAAAATGAAAGAAGAGCAAGCTTTGCTGGCCGGTGAAATGTCCGGGCATTTATTCTTTGCCGATCGCTACTTCGGGTATGATGATGCCATTTATGCTTCCTGTCGTTTGATTGAAATCTTAGCAAAAGAGCAAGCTCCTCTTTCTTCACTGTTAGCAGATGTTCCGCAAACGGTCGTCACTCCGGAAATTCGCGTGGATTGTCCGGATGATCGAAAGTTTCGGGTAGTAGAGTCTTGTGTAAAAGAGCTCACGGACCGTTTTCATGGAAAAGAAGGCACTCAAACGGATTTGCCCATACGAAATATCATTACCATTGATGGGATTCGGGTTATGTTCGATGAAGGGTGGGGACTGATTCGAGCTTCAAATACTCAACCTGCGCTCGTGCTTCGATTTGAGGCGACCTCTGAGAAAAAATTAGCACAGATCCGTGAGTACATGGAAAAGCATCTTTCTGCCATTCAATCGAATCTCGTTGTCTAAAATTTCCTCATTTGTCTGAGAGCACTTTTTTTCGACCCCACTAATACTTTCTTTCCCGATTGAAGAAAAATTCAAGTTCTCTTAGTTATGCCGTTGAGGGCTTTTTCGATCCTCAAGACTTGTTCTGTGGAATTTTTTCCCATTAATTCGTTGCTCCTTTAAGAAGAAAGCCCTATAATGAGATTCTCCTAGTATTGTAATTAGGAGTTCCCTTCCTTATGGGCATGTCCTTATCCCTTTTAACCCGGTCCGCGTGTGAATCCCTATTTTCAGAACAAGCCGGGGAAGACCTATTTTTGATTCTTAATCATCTAGCTTGGGTTGGGAAGCGGATTTCTCAAGATTTGAAAAAAGCCGGGTTAAACCAATTAACAGGGGTGACAGGGGCCATAAATGTTCAAGGAGAAAAAGTACAGAAGTTAGATGAACGAGCCAATTACCAATTTGTGGAGGGTTTTGAAAACCAGGAACTGGTGAGTACACTGGTTTCCGAAGAAATGGAGAGGCCCTATTTTATCAAGCAGGCAGACGGAAAAGGCTCGTATGCCCTGTTTTTTGACCCGCTTGATGGGTCTTCAAACGTTGATGTAAACGGTTCATTGGGAAGTATCTTTTCTCTTCATCGACTGAACCATAGGGGGTTTCCGACCTCCGAGGGTGAATTATTCCGGAAAGGTGCAGAGCAAATTGCGGCCGGATATTTCTTGTTCGGACCAAGTACCGTATTCATCGTGACCGTGGGAAAAGGAGTGGTTCAGTTTATCCTAGATCCGGAAGTCGGAGAATTTATTCTGTCATCCCCGTCCGTTCAAACGCCAAAGCAGGGAAGTATCTATAGTGTGAATGAGGGAAACCGGGAAAGGTGGGATTCGGGGCCCCGGCAGTTTTTGACTTTTTTGCAGAATACTGATAGTGAAACTACGCGTCCCTATTCGGGGAGGTATTCCGGTTGTTTGGTTGCGGACTTCCATCGTGTGTTATGGAAGGGTGGCATATACCTCTATCCTGGGGATAAAAAAAACCCTCAAGGAAAGTTGCGGCTGATGTATGAAGCCGCTCCATTAAGTTTTGTCATTGAGCAAGCTGGTGGACGGGGGAGTACTGGCATTCTTCCCATCACTCACATTACCCCTGAAGGACTTCATCAACGAGTCCCTTTATTCATTGGAAGCCAGGATGATGTAGGCCGAGCTGAGGAATTTCTTCAGTCAGCTTGATGAGCCTAAGGGAAAAGGAGACCCACGTATGGTTGGACGACTCATGTTCCTCCTCATTGGAGCCAGTCTGGGTGTGGCCTTGGGTTGGAGTGTGGCTGGACCACAATCGGAAAGCATTTGGATCTGTGGGAGTTTAGGGCTTGGGATTAGCGCGCTGCTCTTGGGGTTGGAGCAAAAGCTCAAAACATCTCCCTTTCCGCTGGTATTTTGGGGCGGGATGGGTTTGGTCAGTGGAGTGCTCGGAGCCGCACTCATCGGACAACTCTTAGGAGCGTGGAATGGTGTGACCCCATCTCTTTTTCAAATCATCCTCATCATGAGTCTTTTCTTGGCCCTACCATTTTTTGGGTTAACGATGGGGATTCGATATGGACGGGATGGGATGCTCGGACTGAGTGGCTCCCCAAATGGTGAAAACGTTGAGCATTCGGTGAAACTCCTCGATACCAGTGTGATCATTGATGGACGCATAGCCGATTTGTGTGAAACGGGATTCATCGAAGGGCGTCTTGTCGTCCCTCATTTTATTCTTCAAGAATTGCAGCATATTTCGGATTCTTCGGATGGCTTAAAGCGGGCAAGAGGGCGACGTGGACTGGATATTTTAAATGTCATCCAAAAAATGTCATCCATCAAGGTGGATTTAATCGAAGACGACTTTCCCCATGTCAAAGAAGTCGATACCAAACTCATTGAATTGGGCAAACAAATGAATGCCAAAGTTCTGACGAATGATTTCAATCTCAATAAGGTCGCCGGCATTCAAGGCGTCAAAGTTTTAAATATTAATGATTTATGTAATGCCTTAAAACCCGTCGTACTGCCTGGCGAAACCATAAGGGTCTTCGTGTTAAAGGAAGGGAAGGAGGCCGGGCAGGGGGTTGCCTATTTGGACGATGGCACGATGGTGGTCGTCGATCATGCAAAGAAATGGATTGGGAAAAATGTTGAGGTTGTGGTAACCAGCGTCCTTCAGACCAGTGCCGGACGTATGATTTTTACACGTTTAAAAGAGGAATCCGAACGGGAGGAGTTAAGTTTCGCGCGTGTCTAAATCGGTCGTGGCCGTGGTCCCTGCTGCCGGGCAGGGAACACGAATGGGCGAAGGAACCCCCAAGCAGTATCGGTCTCTTGGAGGTATCCCACTTCTAGTTTATTCTCTTCGTATTCTCCAGCAAGTCGATTCCATCAGTGATATTATTCTTTCGGTTCCGGATTCGGATCGGGACTATTGTTGGAATCATATCGTGGTCCCGTTTGGGTTGGAGAAGGTCACTCACATCGTGGCAGGGGGGGCACGACGACAAGATTCCGTCCGCTTAGGCATGGTGGCCATACCGGGGCAGCCAGATGTGGTGGTGGTGCATGATGGCGCCCGTCCTTTTATCGAAAAAGATATCGTGGAGAAAGTCATTCAAGAAGCCGGGAATGTCGGTGCGAGTGTCGTAGCCGTTCCCGTGCAGGATACCCTAAAGCGGGTTGATGCGACGGGGCTGATTCAGGAAACCCTCAATCGAGAGGAGATATGGCAAATTCAAACTCCCCAAGCCTTTCAGTATAACCTGTTGGTAGAGGCTCACAGACTTGCTCAAGAAGAACAGTGGACGGTCACCGATGATGCGGCACTTCTCGAAAGAATGGGTCATCCAGTATCGGTAGTCAAAGGGAGTGCGTGGAATGTTAAAATGACTACTCCTCAGGATTTATGGTTGGGCGAGGCGATCGTTAACGCATCTGAACAATCTTCTTAATTGAAATTCGAAACAACCCATTTCAGGAATATGCAATGAAAGTTGGTCAGGGCTATGACATTCATCCGTTGAAAGAAGGGCGCCCCTTGATTTTGGGTGGTGTGACTATCCCACATTCCCATGGCTTAGACGGGCACTCCGATGCCGACGTATTAACCCACGCTGTTTGTGATGCGTTGTTGGGGGCGATGGGAAGTGGTGATCTGGGTACCCGTTATCCTAGTTCAAATCAAGCATATAAGAATCTTTCAAGCCTGGTGATGTTGCAAGATGTGTCTGAGGCTCTCCAAGCAAAGGGGTTGGTATTGGGCAATCTGGATACTGTCATTTTGGCTCAAGCTCCCAAATTAGCGCCCTATCTGTCAGCAATTCAAGGAAAATTGGCAGAGATTCTTCAGGTGGACCCTCTCATTATCAATATTAAAGTCAAAAGTGGAGAGGGGATTGGTATGATAGGACGTGAAGAAGGTATTGCTGCTATGGCGATATGCCTCCTTACGGATTAAGATTTTTTCTTGCCGGTCATTGGAATTCCCATTTTATAGACGGTTAAGGATCATTGATCCATGCCATGTTAACCTGTAGGTGATACTCGAATAACAATGGTGGAGAGAAGCCATCTTCTTGCTCTTGAAGTGAAATCAATCAGGTTAATACACAAATCAGTATGGTAATCAAGGCCATTGCACAGGATTTACAGGCGGTTTTCGATCGAGATCCGGCTGCCACCAGTCGGCTAGAAGTCTTTCTGACCTATTCGGGGTTTCATGCCCTATTGGCCTATCGGTTGGCCCATTGGTTGGCTGATAAAGGGATTCCCCTGATCCCAAGAATGATTTCACAGCTTGCTCGTTGGCTGACGGGTGTGGAAATTCACCCCAGGGCGTCCATCGGGACGGGCTTTTTTATCGATCATGGCATGGGAGTTGTCGTCGGAGAGACGACAGAAATAGGGGAATGTGTCACGCTCTTTCAAGGAGTAACCCTGGGAGGTACCGGCAAAGAACGCGGGAAACGTCATCCAACACTGGGTAATCATGTGGTGGTAGGTGCGGGTGCGAAGGTCCTAGGAGGGATTGAGATTGGGGATAATGTCAAAATCGGAGCGAACGCCGTTGTGCTTCGATCAGTTCCCCCGAATTCCACCGTCGTCGGGAACCCCGGGCGAGTCGTCAAATGTGAGGGAGAACGCATGCCCGAGGCGACCATGGATCATACGAATATTCCTGACCCCATCGCTGAACGATTTGAGGCTATGGAGCGAGAATTGGTTACCCTTCGAAAGAAATTGGAGGGTTCAGATGATTTTCCCTGACCTTCTTGCCGATACAGTAGAAGAATGGTTTTGGGATTGTTGTCTTGTACCCTAGGGTTCTTTAAACTACCCTTAATCAAGACAAAAGAACAAAGACATTAGAGCTGTGGAGGAAATCGCTGTGACCCAAGTAAGTACCATGACCCCGAGAGTTCAAGAAATTGTAGGGAATTACGCCGGGAATCCGCCAGGTGTTCTGGCTAACCTCGTTCGATTACTGATGTCCGGAACGTTGGGTGGGACCGGGCGATTGGTCATTCTGCCCGTAGACCAAGGGTTTGAGCATGGGCCGGCCAGAAGCTTTGCGCCCAATCCTCCTGGATATGACCCCCGTTTTCATTTTCAACTCGGGATTGAAGCGGGGTGTAACGCGTACGCTGCCCCTCTCGGGTTTTTAGAGGCCGGAGCGGCGGAATTTGCAGGACAAATTCCCCTTATCTTGAAACTCAATAATAATGATTCCCTTTTCTCTAGCAAGGATCCCAACTCGGCCGTGACAGGAAGTGTTCAGGATGCTTTGCGACTGGGATGTTGTGCGGTGGGGTATACGATTTATCCTGGCTCGGCTCATAGCCAGGAAATGTACCAACATCTTCGTGAGATCGCACAAGAAGCGAAGTCTCATGGTTTGGCTGTCGTGGTATGGTCCTATCCGAGAGGAGCTGGTCTCAGTAAGGAAGGGGAAACGGCGATTGATGTGGTGGCCTATGCGGCCCAAATTGCGGCCCAAATGGGGGCGCATATCATTAAAGTCAAAGTTCCTTCTGGCCATTTGGAACAGGATGCCGCCAAAAAAGTCTATGAAGCCGAAAAAATCCCCATTGGTTCTCCTGCTGAGCGAATCCGACATGTGGTTCAAAGTACGTTTGATGGTCGAAGAATCGTGATTTTCTCTGGGGGAGCCAAAGGGGCTGACGAAAAGATTTTTGATGAAGCCAGGGCCATTCGCGATGGTGGAGGGTTTGGGTCAATTATCGGGCGAAATTCCTTTCAACGAACAAAGCCCGAAGCCCTGAAATTTCTCGACACCATCATGAAAATTTATTCTGGCGAGTTAACCTAGTCGGTCCACGTCTCTGTCTTATTCAGCCTGTGTTTTTGAAAGGTCTCCATTTCGGTTGGGGGTAATCTTAGCCCTGGTTGACACCTTGGTGCCGGCAAGGAGGCAAGGTCATCTTGCTTATTGACCGTTCATTCACTTCCGAAACTAATTCTTCATGTTTCTTCCAAATTTTTCAGTAAAAAACCTTCTGTAGGTAGAGGCCTTGAGGGGGAGCCGTTATTCCTGCCGCTTGACGGTTTCGGGCTTGAAGGATGCCTGGAATCGAATCTGGACTTCTCTTCCCTAGCCCGATTTCCACCAAGGTTCCCACAAGGTTTCGGACCATTTGTTTAAGAAACCGGTCCCCTTGGACGCGAAAAAGCAGTGTTGACTCATTGATTTCCCAGGAGCACTCCGAAATCGTACAAAACGTGTTAGAAGTGGAGGGACGTGGCCCTTGAAAAGAAGCAAAATCGTGTGGACCCAGGATTTCTTGGGTAGCTCGTTGCATGGTTTCGGTATTAAGGTTTTGGGATATATGCCATGCTCGAAAGTAATTTAACGCCGTTCGTGAAGGGTGAAGATGGATGCGGTATTCATAGAGCTTTTCCTTGGCATTTCGTTGTGCATGAAATGTATCCACGACCTGTTCGCTTTTGAGGATACTGATGTCCTGCGGAAGATAACGATTCATCGCTCGAGCCCATTGTGTATCACGAAGAGTCGCCTGGGTGATAAAGCTCGCCACTTGTCCATGGGCATGAACTCCGGCATCCGTGCGTCCGGCCCCTATGACCGGGCTATTCTGTTGAGTGATGCACGTTAACGCCTCTTCAATCTTTCCTTGTATGGTGACCCGATGCGGTTGCCGTTGCCAGCCCGCATAGGCTGTTCCATCATATTCAATGGTCAGTTTTATCGTAGGCATGGATTTGTTCTACAGGAAGGAGGAGTGGGATGCAATGTTCATCTGTCCTAGGGAAAGAAGAATGGGTGTTTGCTAGGGGGTAGGGGAAATGGCTTGAAGCAGGGAGGGGAGTGGAGAATTTAGCGAGAGGCGGTTTGTAATGGGGTGATGTAGGCTTTCAGCCCATTGTAGATGCCTTGAGCCATCCGTTTCTGATATTTGGCTGTTTTTAGGAGATTCTCTTCCTTGGGGTTTGAGATAAACGCCACTTCGGCCAAGACGGCTGGCATGGTTGTCATCCGAAGGACAAAGAAGGGAGCGGTTTTTACCCCATGATCTTTGACGCGATAAAAGGACTGGAGGTGTTTGATAAGCGCTTTTTTGGTGACCCAGGCCAGTTCTTGAGAGTCCTCGATTTTTTTGTCATTGAGCTTGTCCGCGAGGATGAATTGCCAGGCCGGAGCATTGTCTTGTAAGGGGGTTCCGTTTTCTCGAGCTGCGACTTCCAGCGCTCGAGGGTCGCTGGCTTCTCCAAAATGATACAATTCTATTCCTTTAATGCTGGATTTTTTATGAGAGTTTATATGGATGGAGATGAAGACATCAGCCTTATGTTTATTGGCAAATTCAGCCCGATCTTCCAGCTTCACGAACACATCAGAGTCTCGGGTCATAAGGACTTTGGCAGAAGAGTTTTTGGTAAAATGATCCCGCAAGTGTCGTGCGATTTTTAGGACGATATCTTTTTCTTTTGTTCCTTTTTTTCCTGATGCCCCTGGATCTTTTCCTCCATGTCCGGGATCGATCACGATGACCATCTTCTTTTCAACCGGAGGCGGTGAGACTTTTGGTGAAACGGGCGCAGGTTGTTTCGTTTTCTTCTTAGGGGGAGAAGTGGTTTTCGCTATGGGTTGGGTTTTGCCAGGATACAAATCCAGGACTAGGCGAGGGGGGTTTTCTAATGCATACCATTTATAGGCTTTCCAGCCTTTAATCGGGACAGAAAGGAGAACAGAACCCTTTTTCGTTTCCGTGACTCTTAAGGTTAAAGGAAAAGTGGGGTGGTTGATCTTGGCTGAAGCTCTTTTGGTAATCCTGGCCTTGGAAAGTTCCAATTCAAAATCAGAGGTGGTTCGCCGATCTTGGGGTGTGGAACGAACCTGTTTCGTCAAGTCTAAAACCACACGAGTAAACTTTTTATGTCGATGTGCTCGGATATTTTTAATCGAGGGGGTAGAGGAACGTGTGGCAACGAATTGAATAGGAGTGGGAGATTCCCAAGACTGGAAAGAATGGTATGCAGAGGAGGCGCCTACGCTTAGGGGAGCCGTGAAGAGGAATAGCCAAAAAATTGCGTTGATGACAAACATCACAAATGGGGGGAAAACACGCGTATGGTCACTATATTTTTTCGCAGATGTTTGGCTTCTTGTCAAGTTTCAGGGGATTCCATGTTTTCTGCAAATTCCGCCAGAGGTTTTTCTTGTGGTATGGTGGAGACGAAAGTGAAGATCATTCATGCAGCCAAAGCATCTAATCGTCGATGGATATAATGTGTTGGGAGCCATGGGTTGGCCCCCAGGGCGCATTTTTTCAGGGGGCGAACATGTTTTAGAAGACTTCCTGGTGCGTTTGTCATCGTATGGGCAGCGTATTGCCACCCCTATCACCGTGATCTTCGATGCTTGGCGACAGCCAGGAAGTTTTCGTCAAGTCCAACATCGGGCGGGAATTACGGTCATGTATTCAAGCCAGGGGGAACGAGCGGACCAAATTCTTCAGCAATTAATCCGAAAGTACGGAAAAGAGACAGGGGTGGTGTCTTCCGATCATGAAATTTTAATGGTCGCGAAATCGTATGGCGCGTTTATGATCCGGTCTCCTGAATTTTTATCCAAGATTTCAGCGAAGGTCCATCGGATGGCTGGGGGTCGGTCTGCCGGTCGGTCTTTGTCAGCCCAAGAGGAAGAGCCGGGGCCTATTGGTAGAAAAGAAAAAAAAGGGAATCCCAGAAAGCTTCCGAAAAAAATGAGGGAACGGAATCGGATTATGAGGAGATTTTGAACAAACGCTGGGCATTGTTCGTCGTGAGGTGGGCGATCCGTTCCAGCCCGTTCGGCGAATCGCCATGCTTGATTTCAGCGATTTGTTGCGCCACAAATCGAACGTAGGCAGATTCATTTCGTTTTCCGCGAAAAGGAACTGGTGTGAGGTACGGGGCGTCCGTTTCAATTAAGAGCCGGTCGTCGGGAACTGTGCGAATGATGTCGCGTAACGGACCGGCATTGCGGAAGGTAATGATTCCTGAAAAGGAGAGATGGAATCCCAGTTTGAGCGCACCCTCAGCCAACCCTGAATCCTCAGAAAAGCAATGAATCACCCCTCCGACTTCCTGTGCTTGTTCTTCTCGAAGAATGGTGAGGGTATCTTCTTGAGCTTCTCGAGTGTGGATGACCAAGGGAAGATGTAATGATCGAGCAACGGCGATCTGCTCACGAAATCGTTCCCGCTGGATTTCTCTTGGTGAGTGATCATAATGATAATCCAACCCGATTTCACCGAAAGCGACGACTTTTGGCCTCTGGGCGAGCTGCGTGAGTTCTGAATACCAATGGGGTTCGATTCGTTTAACTTCATGAGGGTGCACACCGACAGTCGCGTACACATTGTCACGCTCTGCTGCCAACTTGACAGCAGCGGTGCTGGTGGAAAGATCACAGCCAATGGTCACAAATGTGTCCACACCGGCTTCTTCAGCCCGTTGAAAGACGGCGTCCCGGTCCGTATCGTACCGAGGATCATCCAAATGAACATGAGTATCGATGAGCATCTTGTTTCTCCTCAATAAAAAAACTCAATCGAACAACATCCGATTTTATCACATGTCAGAATTGAACGCAGGTTGAGAGAAAAACCGATACGTTAAGAAGTTGGTGAGGCTGAATGGACGATGGATGAAACGCTATTTCGATTCATAAACGGGTTTTCAGAGGAATGGCCTCTCTTGGATTGGGTTATGTATGAAAGCTCGCAGGAAAGTAATTTGCTAATTCCCATCGTGCTTGCCGTAGGGTATTGGTGTTGGGCCAATTGGGCAGAAGCCAGGTGGGCCGTACCCTGTTTGGGACTTCTTATCGGCATCAGCGATTTTATCGGTGGCCAGTTAAAACTGTTTTTTGCTCGCCCGAGACCATGTCATGTGCTATCTCAAATTCATGAGCTGGTTGGATGTGGAGGGACATTTAGCATGCCTTCCAATCATGCCATGAATTCAAGCGCGGCAGTGGGGTTTTTATCGATTCTGTATCCACCTTTACGATGGGTATTGTGGCCCCTGATGGGCTTGATCGGTCTTTCTCGGGTCTATCTTGGAGCCCATTATGTGACTGATGTGATAATCGGATGGATATTGGGGTGCGGTTTAGGGGTTGCGACAGCTCTTGTTCTTTCATCCCGTGTGCTAAGGAAAAATCCCCTTAATACTGATGCCTCTGAATAGTCGGTTCTTATGCTCTATGAAGGATCAATCCAAGAGTTCGCCTGTCGATCAGGGGAAACGGTACAAAAGGATGGTCTGACGTGGGGGCAAGGTTCTCTTCCTAATGTGAAGGGCAAGGAAGATGACGATCCCTCGCACGAGTTGGGGAGGAACCGATCGTACTTTGAGGAGAAAAATACGTTCTTGGAACAGTCAGAAGGTATTCGGTTATTCCTCTAAGGATTCTGGTGGCGAGGCTTTAACGGAGTGTTTGGTGGCATCTACGGCTGAATTCACCCGTGCAGCCGCATGTTTCATGGTCTCTTTCGCTTCTTGTGACCAGGCGTTCACGGCTTCCTTCGTTTGTGCGGCCATGTCCGAGAACTCATCCTGGGCGGTTTTGGCTCCCCGCGATAATCGAGTACGCAATTGAGTGCCGGATTCGGGCGTCAGCATGATTGCCGTTCCGGCTCCTAATAAAAAACCGGCAATAAACACAAAGGTATTCACCCAACCCGTGTCTTGTTGAGTCGTATCATCCATGATGCGGTTCCTCCCTTGAGTCGAGCCGTGAGTGGACTTTGGCAGCCTTGGATCCAGAAATAGCAGCCATGATGGCACTACCTAAAATCACTCCTGAAGCAAAAATTAAGCTATACGATAACCCCGTCCGTAATTCGGGCCAAGTATCCAGGACTCGCTTCCAAAGGGGGAGATCCTCGGAAAAGTGGACATGTCCTTCCCAGCCTAATTCGCTTCGTGGGGGTGGAGACTCGGAGAGGGGTTCTTCATCGGACGTATGGAGTCCGTTTAATTTGGTGACAGTCATAGATTAGGCTCCAATAATGCAAAAGGCCAAGTTTGAAAAACGGCTTCTAGGGGTAATCCTACCATGTCAGAGCGATTTTGTGGAGTCACAATCTCCCCCGTCAGGACATTTCTCAGCGGATGATCGAAAAAAGAGGGAGGGAGGTTCAGCCAGGTATCTCCCCAGACATCCCCTCCGATGGGAAGCGTGGTGGGCTCGGGGATCAGAGAGCTTACGAACCGGGGGGTGATCGTTATGCAACTGTATTCCTGGTCCTGCCGGAGAAAGGCAAAAACATGTTCTTTTTGTGGTCCCAGGGCCTCCAAGGGCGTGTATGATCCTAGTTGAACGAGATGAGGATGGTTTTTTCGAAATTGAAGTGCTTGATAGGTTAAAAACATTTTCACCAGACCGTCTTCTGGATGGGAGAGGAGTGAGTGAGCCAATTCTTGCGGGGTTTCGGATTCCTGGCGAAGCAATAACCGCTCTAGATGTTGTTGCCGAAGTTGGAAGTCCACGGGTTGTCGATTGTCGGGATCCACGAGGTGCCAACACCAAAGCTCCATGCCCTGAAAAAAATCTGGAACGCCTGGGGCCAAGGTTTTTATCAGGAGTTGGCTAAGGGAGTTATACACGCCATATCGAGCCAATCGCCGTTGAAATGGCAAAAAATCATCCAGGAAAAGGTTCTGGGGTTTTGGGGAAAGAATTTTTGTCACAAAGGTGAGAACCCCTCGTTCGTATTCCTCATCCGGATTTAACCAACTGGAATGGATTTTGGCTTCCCGTAATGCTTTAACCATATATTCATGCATCCGGGGGAGAAGGCTGGACGGAATTTTGTCGTTTGTCGCCTCCAGAGGCCAAATTCCCAGTATTGATTGATAGATAAAATACTCTTCGTTTCGACTGGGAACGGCTTTTCCATCGAGACGTTTCCGGGCCTTTTTATTCAATCTTCGCCAAGTCCGTAAGTGTTGGCGCCATTCTGTCGGAATCTCTGAGAGCACGCTGATACGAGCACGAACATCCTCACTGCGTTTGGTGTCATGGGTTGAAGTGGCGGACATCGCTGAAGGCCAATGATGGGCACGGTCTTCCATCATGTGATGGAAGACATTGGGCGAAAGACCAAATTGCTGAGGTTCGCCTCCCACTTCATTGAGGGTGGTCAGTCGATTGAAGATATAAAAAGCCGTGTCCTCCACCCCTTTGGCTGTAACGGGGCTGGTGGTTTGTTGGAAAGACATTACGAATGGACGGGTGGTTTCCCATGGTAAGAGGGCATCTTCCTGGTGGCTTGTGAGAAGGAGGTCGCGAATAAAGTCGAAAACGAGCGTACTTAGGGCAGGATTTCGGCGTTTCGCACGGGCCACCGCTAAACGAATGTAGGCCCGATCCCGATCGAGTATGGCATCATTGGGGTTTGGGCCGATATAGGTTCTGTATACGGGGAAACAGGCAATAATTTCACGAATCGCATGCGTGAGGCTATTCAAGGTAAAGTCTCGTGAACGCCGATTCTGTTCTGACAAGACATTGAGTTGGTGAGCGAGAGCATTGATCTCACCGGACATAGAACTGGTCATGATGAGTTGTTTGCAATGATAGATGAGATCCTCATAATCCAGTGCCTGTTTGGTGAAGCGCGAATAGACCTGTTCGAGAGCGCGTTGATGGGATTCTTTGACGAACAACTGATTTAAATGAGTCAAAAAGGTATATCCGGTGGTTCCATGAACCGGCCAATCAGGATGGACCCGTTCGCCGGTTCCCAGGATTTTTTCGACGACCAGATACAGTACTCGTCCTTGGGGGTCGGGTGGTAAGGCTAAATGTTCTCGCCCCCACTGTTGCCACTCGTTTAGGTAGGCCTGAGGGTCGTAAAGACCATCGACATGATCGATTCGAAGTCCGGTGACCGCTCCGGATGAAAGAAGGGAAAAAATCCGTTGATGAACCTCCTCAAACACTCCAGGACGTTCCATGCGAATGGCCGCGAGTTCATTGATGTCAAAAAAACGCCGGTAATTAATCTCTTCCGCGGCAACTCTCCAATAGGCCAATCGATAGGCTTGATCGCTGACCAGGGTGTCTAGGGTATCGAAGCTGGCGGAGTTCCCTTTTTCCCCGTTGATCAACGTGAGGGACTGTCGCAGGTGGTTGAGAAGGATGGGACTTTCTTCCATGAGTGAAGCTAGTCGGCGGCCTATCACATCTTTTTCCCGATACCGCACGGCGATACGCTCGGGATCCGTTTCCGTTCGCGTGGGAAGATGGATGAGGGCGGTAATGATGCTCTGGAATTCTTGAAGGAGCGGGTCAACATCATCAAGATGGTGGAGCAACTCCTCTAATCGCAGATTCAGAATGATGGGCCAGGTAGAGGGGTCAAGAGGAAACCGGTTCTCGAAATAGGAAAAGAAAAAATGGCCGTCTTGGTATTCGAGTCGAATTTCCTGGTTTTCCAAGACGATGCCGTATTGGTCCCCCAAAATGGGTAAGAGAACGGTGTGTTGCAGTTCGGGCTTGACCGGTGTCCAATCAATGTCAAAAAGATTGGCGTAGTGGGAGGCTGGTCCATTTTCTAGGACATCCTGCCACCAAGAGTTGCCGGAAGCCGCGATTCCCATGTGGTTGGGTACCACATCCAGGATTTGGCCCATGTCATGATCTTTAAGGGCCTGGACAAAGGTTTGATAGTCGTCTTCGTTGCCCAATTCAGGGTTGAGCATGGAAGGATCGGTGACATCGTACCCATGAGTACTCCCCTGAGCCGCTTTCAGGTACGGGGAGCTGTAACAGTCGGTGATTCCTAGTCTGGACAGATAGGGAACGAGGCAAGCAGCATCTCGAAACGTGAAGGCAGGATTAAATTGAAGACGGTACGTTGAAAGTGGAATGCGTGGCGGCAACGGAACCCTTGCAGATAGATTAGGAGGGTGAATCGAAATGTTGTGCCCGTCCTCCATAGGACTTCCCACGAGGTAAAATGGTGAGCCCTAATCGGCCGGGGATCGTACCTTTCCCACCGCGGTCCTTGCCGGCATCCAGCTCCGTCCCGGAGGTAATAACATTAAACCGATCGATGATGCATCGTCGCAGGTGACAATGGTTGCCAATAATGGTTCCATCCAGGATAATGGATTCCTCGACGGTACATCCTTCTCCGATGCGAACATTTCGTCCGATGATTGAGCGTTGAATCGTGCTGTCTATCACGAGGCTGCCTTGGCCAACCATTGAATCATTAACATAGGAGCCGACAAGGCTCGCGACCGGTTCAACGGAGGCATCCGTGATGATGGGCCATTTCACATTACGAAGGTCAAAGACAGGTGTGGCTCCGAGGACATCCATGTTGGCTTCCCAGTAAGCTTCCAGTTTTCCGACGTCTCGCCAATATCCCCATTCTTCATAGGGGTGAATGCCAGGGACGATATTATCCAAGAAATTATACGCGAAGACATTATGCGATTTGATTAAAGAAGGGATAATATCTCTGCCGAAATCATGGGTCCCGGCTTCGCTCGCGTCTTGTTCTAGGATGCTGACGAGGGTATCGGCGTTAAAGACATAGTTCCCCATAGAGCTTAACGCCATCGTGGAATTGGTGGGCATGGGTTTGGGTTGAGAGGGCTTTTCCTCGAATTCCAGGATTCGGTGTTTTTTGTTGATGGCCATTATTCCGAAACTTTTGGCCGCTTGAAGCGGGACGGGGAGCGCGGCCACGGTCGCATCAGCTCGATTGTCGATATGAAACTGAATCATCTGGCGAATATCCATCCGATATATATGGTCCGCCCCAAAGACCGCTACCAGATCTGGAGCGAAATCGTGAATCAAATTAATGTTTTGATAGACGGCATCGGCTGTACCTTCGTACCATTTCCCTCGGCCTTTCATTTGAGGAGGAACCACGGTGATAAAAGTCTGTCGGGTGGGACCTCCAAAACGCCAGGCTCGCCGAAGGTGTTCGATCAGGGATTGGGATCGATACTGCACCAACACATACATCGCCAAAATTCCCGAATTGACGAAATTGCTCAGAACAAAGTCCACGATTCGATAGGCTCCGGCAAAAGGTACGGAGGGTTTGCTCCGTTGTTCGGTGAGAGGCATCAGACGTTCCCCCTTTCCTCCGGCCATTATCATGGCGAGAACTTTTTGGGGAACACGTTCGGCCGAGACTTTTCGGGATGAAGAGGGGCGTTTAGACGAGTTCATGTGGAAGGCGGTTCAATTTGTGGAGGTTGTAACTCTGCGAGCGATTGCTCAAGCTTGGAAATGGTCTTTTGTTGTTGGGCGATAAGGCGTCTTTTTTTGAGATGGGACGGCAGGGAGGCTAGGACACTTAAGATGACTCCAAAAGCCAAGGCGGTCAGGAGGACGACGACGAGAGACCCTTGGAATGTCCATGTAAAAAAATTTATTCTGATGGTGTCGGAGTTTTGCAAAGAAAACGCCACGGTAAAAAAAAGGACAAAAAGAAAAACGATTAAAGCAGCATACATAGTCTGGAAAGGTTTGATAGACTCTAAATCATTAACATAGTATGTGACTGTTGGCAATGCCCACATCAATCGATACATTCAGAAGACTCCTCAATGCCGAGGAGGACGACCCCTTCTCTGTTCTCGGGCCGCATAAAGAACAGAACGGAAAGAGGGCACACATCCGGTTAACCGCCTTTTTCCCGAAAGCGACTAAAGTTCTCTGTGTCATCTCAGAAAACGAAGGCGAAGGTGTGTCTATGGCGAGGTTGGGTTCAGAGGGATTGTTTGAAGCCATTCTCCCTCAGGGGACGGTGCCCCTTACCTATCAGTATCATGTGACCTCTCTCACAGGAAAAGTCGACCATTGGCATGATCCGTATGCCTTTGAGCCATTCCTTTCGGATTTTGACCTGCACCTCTTCGGGGAGGGGAAGCTGTACAAGGCCTATGAAAAGATGGGGGCTCAGTGTTGTACTCATCAAGGTATTCCGGGTGTCAATTTCGCGGTATGGGCTCCTAATGCGAGACGAGTCAGTGTGGTGGGAAATTTTAACGAGTGGGATGGTCGACGGCATCCCATGCGTCACCGGAGCGAGGTAGGAATTTGGGAGTTATTTATCCCCGACCTACTGGAAGGTGAATTGTATAAGTTCGAAATTCTTCCTGAAGGCGATCAAGTCCCTTTTACGAAAGCGGATCCTTTTGCCATGTCTGCGGAACTTCGGCCCAGGACGGCATCGGTCGTCTGTGACCTGAGGGGATTCTCCTGGAACGATGAAACCTGGTTAGAAAATCGTAGTGCTCAGGACCCCTTAACAGGTCCTCTCTCCATCTACGAGGTTCACTTAGGATCTTGGAGGCGAATGCCAGCGGAAGGAGACCGGTGGCTGACCTATCAGGAAATGTCCGAAGCCCTAATTCCCTACGTTAAAGACATGGGTTTTACCCATATTGAACTGATGCCCATTGTCGAACATCCGTTTGACGGATCTTGGGGCTATCAGGCCACAGGGTATTTTGCTCCCACGAGTCGTTTTGGGACGGCAAAGGATTTCATGGCATTCGTGGATGCCTGTCACCGAGCGAATATTGGTGTCATCATGGATTGGGCGCCGGCACACTTTCCCGATGATCCGCATGGATTGGCCTGGTTCGATGGAACGCATTTGTACGATCATGAAGATCCCCAACAAGGATACCATCCGGAATGGAAAAGTCGAATTTTTAATTTTGGTCGGACTGAAGTTAAAAGTTTTTTGATTAACAGTGCCCTCAGTTGGTTGGATCGGTATCACATTGATGGACTTCGAGTGGATGCGGTGGCGTCAATGTTGTACCTGGATTATGCCCGAAAAGAAGGCGAGTGGATTCCCAATCGATTTGGGGGCCGGGAAAACCTCGAAGCCGTGGAATTTCTGAAAGAGTTAAACGTGATGGCACACCAGGAGCATCGGGGAATCATGATGATCGCAGAGGAGTCAACGGCTTGGCCGGGTGTTTCCAAGCCGACGTATGTTGGCGGCCTGGGATTTTCGTTTAAATGGAATATGGGGTGGATGCACGATACTTTGGAGTATTTTCAGTTGGACCCCATCTATCGAAAATTTCACCAAAACAAAGTTACCTTCGGCCTGATGTATGCCTTTACGGAAAATTTTATTTTACCGCTCTCGCATGACGAGGTAGTCCATGGGAAAAAAGCCCTCCTGGACAAAATGCCCGGAGATGAGTGGCAACGATTTGCCAACCTTCGAGTGTTGTATGGCCATATGTGGGGGCATCCAGGAAAAAAAATGCTGTTCATGGGGGCTGAATTTGGCCAATGGTGGGAGTGGAACCATGATGAAAGCCTGAAATGGCATCTCCTGGAACATGGTCTCCATAATGGGCTCAGTCGGTATGTGGCCGATCTGAATAAACTGTACCAATCAGAAGCCGCGCTCTACCAAGTAGATTTTGACTGGCCCGGATTCGAATGGATTGACTTGCATGATAGTGATCACTCGACGATCACGTATATTCGATATGCCCTGGATAGGAAGGATTTTGTCGTGTGTGCCTGTAACTTCACTCCAGTTCCGAGGGAAGGGTATCGGATGGGAGTACCCTGCGAGGGGTTGTATCGGGAATTGTTGAATAGCGATGCGGAAAGGTACGGAGGGAGCAATATGGGCAATGGAGAAGGAATTCAGTCGGAAGACGAACCTTGGCACAAACAATCCTTCTCTCTCGTGGTAACCCTTCCTCCCTTGAGTATCGTTTTTTTTAAGCCCAACGCGACTGTTTAATTTTTGGTAATTCGTTCATATTCATGTTGTGCATCCTCATCAACGATGATCGAGGTTCTCTCAGCCCAATGGGCATTGGTCCCATGTTTTTTGATCCCTGAAATCCAATATTCTTCTTGTGTTGCTTTGTCAAAATAATTACCGGAAATCCCTCCTCCCTTTATTCGTCTAAAGGATTTCCCTCGATAATAGATAGTCCGTCCTGACTTTGAGAATGTCACCCATCCGATTCGGGCATCAGCTCCATCAATGGTTCCTTCTTTATTCTCCACATATATCAGGCGGCGAGTTTCACCTTTGGTTAACTGACTCATGGTTGTGGGCACTTGCTAAGTTCGGAGATAGACCCGGGAAGTGAAGGTGGGTAACGAGAGGGTATGCTTGGGAAGAGAGAGAGTTGGGTCAAGGGGTTCTTGATCCGCGGAAACAATGTGAGGGTCTCGAAACGCCAGATCAAAATTGTCCAGGAGTTTGGACCATCGGCCTTGAGGTTGCCGTAACGAAAGCGTGGTCGGTTGATCGTTGAAGCCAAGGATAATCAGCATGGGTTGGGCGTTCGGGTTTTTTCGATAGATGGTTAACACTGATTTTTCAGGATTTAACCAAACCCGGAGTTGGTGCCCTTTGATCCCCGTCCCCAAACTTTCATGCTGTTTGCGGAGGAGAATCAAGCGTTTGACCCATGAGGCCAATCGTTGCTGTGTTTCGTCCCGGATTTCCGGGGGGGTGAGTATTGAGCTGGCAAAAGTTTTTAAATCGTAAGGGTCGGGAATATTCTTCCAGCCAAAGGGTTTAAATTCAGCCAGCCGTCCCTTTCTTACCGCTTCAATCAGGTGAGAATCACCGTGATCGATGAAGTATTGAAAGGGGGAGCGTTCTCCGAACTCTTCGCCCATGAAGAGTAGGGGAATGAACGGGGAGAGGAGGGTTGCTGTCAGAGCGACCTGTTGGGCTGGGAAGGGTATGAGGGTGGATAGGCGATCACCTTGGGCGCGGTTGCCGATTTGATCGTGGTTTTGTGAAAACACGATAAAGGAAGAGGGGGGAATGTGTGCGGCGGAATTGCCATGGTGCCGTTGTCGATGAGAAGAATATTGTCCCGATAGGACAAAGTGTCTGCGATAAGCTGTCGCAAGATGGTCTAAGGTCCCGAAATCCTGGTAATAGCCCTGTCGTTCACCGGTTAGCAGGCTATGCAGGGCATGGTGAAAGTCATCATTCCACTGACAATCTAAGCCATATCCTCCCTTCGTGGGGGGAGAGAGAATTTTGGCGTCGTTCAAATCGCTTTCGGCGATGACATGAACGGCCCGCCCTCCTTTTTCCGCCTCCGTATGTACTGCATCCGTCAGGTCCTGAAGAATATGTGTGGCGCTGAAATCAAAAATGCCATGAATGGCATCCAATCGAAGGGCGTCCATATGGTAGTCGCGTACCCAATAGACCGCGTTACTGATGACCAGGTTGCGAACGGCATCGCTATGTGGCCCGTCAAAATTGATGGCATTGCCCCAAGGGGTATGATAGTGATCGGTAAAAAGAGGACCAAAATCTCCCCAGTAGTTTCCTTCAGGTCCTAGGTGGTTGTACACGACATCCAGCACGACGGCCAAACCATGCGCATGGCAGGCATCGACGAAACGATGCAGGCCACGCGGCCCACCGTAGGAATTTTGAGGAGCAAAGAGGTAGGTGCCGTCATAACCCCAGTTCCGCTCTCCTGGAAATTGGGCCACAGGCATGAGCTCAATCGCCGTGATGCCCACCTCATCTCGCAAATAAGGCAAAAAGGGTATGATCGCTTCAAACGTTCCTGCTTTGGTAAAGGTCCCTGGATGGAGCTCGTATATGATGTGGTCCTTTAAGGGAAGGCCTTTCCAGCGTTGATCGGTCCAGTGAAAATCGGCAGGGTCGATGATTTCAGAAGGACCATGAACCCCTTCTGGTTGGAAGCGGGATGCCGGGTCCGGACGTTGCAGCTTTTCATGTAACAGATAATAGTAGCGGGTGCCGACTCCGATGTTGGATACTGTGGCTTCCCAATATCCAAAGGGTTGTGGGTTCATGGGAATCGTTTCCGGTTTACTTCCGATTATTTCAACGGCAATGGTTTTGGTCCATGGCGCCCAAGCGCGAAAAGTCACTTGGGAAGGTCCGGTAACCACAGCCCCAAGAGGCACGGTTCCGGTGTACGGAAAAACTCGTGAAGTTGGTTGGCGTGGCATGGTGAATGAAAGATTGATGGGCTGTAAGGAAGCAAGTGTGGCGATCGGGTAATGGCTAGATCATTGTAGCATGGTTGGGGTTTTCGTCACGAGATGAGTATGCATTTTGGTAAAATGATTCTCTTAAGGGCTTTCCAGTTCCGGTATGGCCTGTTACCGTATCTATGCAGCTTGGTTTGAACCTGTAATAGAAATAAACACTCGCATTGCGGTCTGTCAGTACATATAAAGGGTGGCAATCATGAGACAACGTCCGGGACGACCGTATCCTTTGGGTGCGACGTGGGATGGGGAGGGGGTGAACTTCGCCCTGTTTTCGGAGAATGCCACGCGAGTGGACTTGTGTTTATTCGATTCAGAACTTCAGGATCGTGAGCGAGTGGCTATCCAAATACAGGAATGTACTGACCAGGTCTGGCATGTGTACCTTCCGGAGGTCCGTCCCGGGCAATTGTATGGATATCGGGTGTATGGTCCGTATAGCCCTCACGAGGGGCATCGTTTCAATCCAGCTAAATTGCTGATCGATCCGTATGCCAAAGCCCTGACCGGAATCGTGAAGTGGTCTGATTCCATGTTTGGATACCGGGTTGGACATTCAGATGAGGATCTGTCGTTGGATGAACGGAATAACGCGGGAAACATCCCCAAGTGTGTGGTCGTGGATCAAGCTTTTTCCTGGGGAGATGATCGTCTGCTTCAAATTCCGTGGTCTCAAACGGTTATATATGAGGTTCATGTCAAAGGGTTTACCATGCAGCATCCGGATGTTCCCGCCCATCTTCGGGGAACATATGCCGGGTTAGCCTCGCCTCCAATCATCGATTATCTCCATCGGTTGGGGGTCACCGCGGTTGAACTCTTGCCGGTCCACCATTTTATCAATGATCAATTTTTGATCGATAAGGGATTGACGAATTATTGGGGTTACAATTCGATCGGCTATTTTTCGCCAGATATTCGTTATTCGGCCTTTCCCGGCCGTGGAGAAAAGGTTTACGAGTTTAAGTCCATGGTGAAAAAGCTCCATTCGGCGGGGATCGAAGTCATTCTGGATGTGGTCTATAACCACACGGGAGAGGGAAATCATCTAGGGCCGACACTCTGTTTCCGCGGGATCGATAATGCTGCCTATTACCGGCTTTCTCCGGAAAACCCTCGATATTATGTGGATTATACCGGATGCGGGAACACCCTGAATGTCCGCCATCCTCGAACCTTACAGTTAATCATGGACAGTTTGCGGTACTGGGTGTGTGATATGCATGTAGATGGATTTCGTTTTGATTTAGCCTCTACTCTCGCTCGGGAACTTCATGATGTGGATCGACTAAGCGCCTTTTTTGACATCATTCACCAAGATCCCATTTTGTCACAGGTGAAATTAATCGCGGAACCTTGGGATTTGGGTGAGGGAGGATACCAAGTGGGAAATTTTCCTCCTGGATGGGCCGAGTGGAACGGGCAATATCGGGATATAGTTCGGCGGTATTGGAAGGGAGATGCGGAGGTGTTGGGAGATCTAGCCTATCGACTCTCAGGAAGTAGCGACCTTTACGGGGTGAGTGGTCGTCAACCTTACGCCAGTATTAATTTCATCACAGCTCATGATGGATTCACACTGAATGATCTAGTGACCTATAACCAGAAGCACAATGAGGCCAATCTGGAAGAAAACCGGGATGGCACTGACGATAATTTATCCTGGAATTGTGGAGTCGAAGGGCCGACCGACGATCCGAGCGTTCAGGAACTACGGGACCGGCAACGTCGGAATTTTTTTGCCACCCTCTTGTTGTCGCAAGGGGTTCCCATGATTTGCGGGGGAGACGAGATCGGTCGCACACAACAAGGCAATAATAATGGCTATTGCCAGGATAACGAGATAAGCTGGTTTGATTGGAATCTGACGAAATCGCAGACTGAGTTGCTGGAGTTTGTCAAAGAACTTATCTCAATTAAAAAAGAACATCCTGTATTCCATCGGCGAAGGTTTTTCCAAGGCAAAGCTATTCGGGGGTCAGAAGTGAAAGACATTGCGTGGTTTGGTGCTGATGGGAAGGAAATGGGAGATGAAGATTGGACGAAAGGGTTTCTCACGTTGGGCATTCGGTTGGCAGGAGATGCGATCGAAGAGATGGATGTAATGGGAAATCCTATCGCCGACAACTCTTTTTTCTTATTACTCAACGCCCATTTTGAACCTGTACCATTTACTCTACCTGCACATAAAAAAGGCGTGTCCTGGGAAATTTTATTCGATACCGCCCAGATACATTCTCGAAATTCATCAAAGGCTTTGCGTGCCGGACAGACCTATAACTTAGAAGGACGGGCCATGGCCCTCATGAGGTTGCGGCATCGAAAGTCACGCAAGAGAAACGGGTAAGACACGCTTTTCCCTCATGAACTGAAGGGAGGAATAGGCAAAACGAATACTATAGGACAATACACCAATAAGAGAATAAGAAAGACAAGACCGAAGGCAGCCACTAAAGGCCATTCCAAGAATCCGATTAAAAACCAGCTAATGACGAGGGTTCCCAATACGCCAAGAGATGTTGAAAATCGTTGAAATGATGTTGAGTTGCTCGGTTCCTTTATGAAGGCATCCAAAAAAAGAGCGGATGGTAAGAGAAAAAGCGTGATAAGCCAGGGAGGGATGTGACCATCCTCCCAGAGGTGCCCTCCAATGGAAATCCCAAGAGTAACAAGGAGAATAAATCCTATGAACTTCCCTAAAGCTTTCGAGAGACCATTCCTCAAGAAATCCCTTTCGGTCGTTGAGTAAAGGACAAGGAAAAGATTTCAATGCTGGTGAGGGGGAACGGGTATGGGGGTACCCACAGGCTATTGGGAATAACCTGGATACCCCCATTCAGTCAGGGCAAGGGATTTACATTCGATCTTCGACGAATTGCCGTCCCCGTTCCATATATTCGGTCATTCGGTCCTTAGTCTCATCCTTTAAGTCGTGAATTCGATCTGTTGTGTCATGGAGATAATTTTTAATTTGTCGACGAGTACGCCTTCCGGCCTGAGGGGCCATTAACAGGCCCAACCCCGTCCCTAAAAGCACTCCGGTCATGAGGGCGAGTCCGCCGCATAAGATGACTCTTGTATCTGAATCCATAACGTCTCCTTTCGTGTTGCAAGAGAAAATTAAAGTGTTGAATTCTACGAAATCTTTCGTGTGAGGGAGTGAGTGCATTCAATCATATCTGATTCCTTTCCCACTCCGTATTCCGAAATTGTAAACGGGCTCCAGCTTGTTTTCCAAGGGTTTCCATAGCGCCCATCTCCTGATTATTATCCTATCATGTCTCACTTTTGGTTCCTTTGCAATGAATGAAATCCTCGTTTCCTTTCCTTAGTTCAAATTACGGGTTTTTTCTTGTCGTAGTATGAATTTTGTGTTATCTGACCAGAAAGTCAAGAAATCAAATTTTTCAAAGATTTGAAGGGTTTTTTACGTAGGAGGCAACCCTCTTCCTCCCCTATGCTTTCTCCCAGTGATTCCATCTATGAACCAGTCAACCCCCCATTCTTCTGAATTACAGGAACTTGCCTCCCTCATGGGACTAGAAACCGATTATGTCGATGGTCAAAATGAACATCGCACCGTAAGCCTAGAGAATGTCTGTCGGGTTTTAGCTGCCCTTGGGCAAAGGGTTGAGACCAATGGTCAGGTTCAGGATTGTATTCAAGACCTTAAGCTGGAATCCTGGAGAAATGTGGTTGACCCTATTATCCTCTTCTTTCCACAAGAAAAGTTACCCCTTCAATTCCGTCTCACACTTCCTCTTGATTCAAAGGATGTTGGAAAACTTCGTGTGCATGTTCAATTACGAAATGAGGAAGGAAAGGTCAGGAATATTCGAATACCGGGGGCCTCTTGTAAGGTTCTGGAACAAAAGAGGGTGCTGGGCCTTTCCTTCATTCGTTTGCATCTTTCGATTTCATGTGTCTTGGCATTTGGGTATTTTGACGCAGCACTCCGGGTAGAAGGTGGTCCAAAAATTTTTGAAGAGCAAAGTCTTATCATTTCTGCGCCCAAGCAATGCTACCTTCCTTCATCTTCCAAGAAGGGGTGGGGGGTGGGGGTGCAGCTCTACAGCCTGCGGTCGAAGAAAAATTGGGGAATCGGTGATTTTCGAGATTTAAGTCGACTCATCAGGGTAGCAGGAAAAGACTGGAAGGCCACGACCATCGGTCTTTCTCCACTCCACTGCTTAACAAAAGATTTGCACAGCCCCTATTCTCCCTCCAGCCGTCTGTTTTGGAACCCGCTCTATCTTAATTTGGAAGAGATTTCTGAATTTCGATCCACCAAAATAATGATGAAACAATTCCGATCTCGGAAATTCCAGGATCACTTGCAGCGGTTACGGGATGAGCCTATGGTGAATTACCCTGAACTAACGAGGATTAAATCAGGTTGTTTGGAACGCTTGTTTGGCACATTTCAACGACATCATTTGCGTAAAGGAACTCGACGGGCTCAAGCATTTTTCAAATTTGTCCAAGCCCATGATCCGTCTCTTACCAGAATCTGTACCTTTCAGGCATTATGCGAACAGTTTAAAAGCTCCATTTGGAAGGAATGGCCCGAAGAATTTCAGCAGCCGGAGTCTTCATCGGTCAGGACATTTCAAAAACGAAAAGCCAGGCGAATACGATATTTTCAATACGTACAATGGCAATGCGAGGTGCAGTTGAGGAAATTATGCCGCTTGGCAAAACGTTCTCATTTGTCGTTGGGCCTGTACCATGATTTGCCAATTGGTATCCATCCTGATGGGGCTGATGCCTGGGTCTTTCAGGAACAGTTAGTTCCTTTAATCACTGTTGGGGCTCCCCCGGATTCTTTCAATCTACTCGGACAGAACTGGGGTCTGCAAACTTCAAGTCCTCGAGCATTACGACAGAAGGGCTATCAATTTTTTCGCGAGACCTTACGCCAAAACATGCGGCATGGGGGAGTGTTGAGGATTGATCATGCACTTGGTCTTTTCCGAAAGTATTTGATACCGCAAGGGGGGACGGGATTGGATGGTGTGTACGTGCGGATGTTCGTGGATGAATTGTTGGCGATATTGGCACTGGAGAGCCAACGGCATAGGGTCATGGTTGTGGGGGAAGATTTAGGGACGGTGACCTCAGCTATTCGTCAAAAACTCGATAAAGCCGGGTTATTGTCTTATCGATTGCTCCTGTTTGAACGAAATGCCGATGGAACCTTTCAGGAGTCCCAGAAATATCCCTCCCAGGCTTTGGTCGCCGCGACGACGCACGATCTTCCAACCTTGTGTGGCTTCTGGGTGGGGCGTGATATCGAAGTCAAGGAAGCCGCTCGGCTTTTCCCTAATCAGGCTACCATCGACCGTGATTGGGAGGAACGGGCCGAAGATCGTTTGCGTCTTTGGGCCCTATTACAAGATGGTGGGTTTTGTTTAGGAGAAAACCTGCCGTTGACTTTCTCCCTTCAAGGTATACAGGCAGTGTACCGGTTTTTGGCTCAGACTCCATCTCGGCTTTTGATGGTGCAATTGGAAGATCTTTTAACTCAACTGGATACCCCGAATCTCCCTGCTGCTCTTCCCCGGGACTACCCCTCCTGGCGAGTGAAAAGCACTGTCAACCTTGAAGACTGGTTGAAAGACCCTGATATAAAAAACTTTGCCGGGAATATTTCTGCAGAACGTTCCGTGTCGAGAAAGCAGCGTCGGAGTAAAGCCTACCTGACTAAAAGTTTGTGTGCGATTTAAGCAGGAAATGGCTCAGTTGGTTTGGCGCCTTCTCCTGGAAGGCTAAACGGAAGGTTGTTGTTGCAGGATTCTTATCGGAAGATTATGATGGGCCAAAGGGTAATGATTCAGTAACCTACCGGGAAATTAAGGATTTTTGGCCTGAGCCAAACCAAATAACAAGAAGATGGACCAGGAAACTACGTCGATGATGGGATGGGTCGATGGGTTGACTGAGGCTTTGACTTCAAGCCTGAGTCAGATCGGTGCTTTTTTGCCCACGCTCATTCTAGCCCTTCTTCTTTTGGTGGTCGGATATTTCCTTGCTCGAGTGGTGTCATTGGCGGTTACTCGCTTCTTACAGTTTGTGGGCTTGGATCGACTGTTAAGTCGAACGGCTGTTCAGACTTTGCTGGAACGATCAGGTACGAATCAAAAGTCTTCCGAAATTCTTGGGATGATCGGATTTTGGATCATCTTTCTCGTTTTTCTCATAAAAGCGTCGGATACACTCCGTTTGACGATGGTCTCGGATGCGTTGACTGGAGTGGCCTATTATATTCCGAAAATCGGTATAGCCATTCTAGTTTTAGTCCTTGGGTTGATTGCCGCAAACTTTGTTCGCGAGCTGATCACCATGACCTGTGCCTCAGCCGGGATCACTCATGGGACCATGGTGGCTCAGGCCGTGTATGTAGCGGTGGTCCTATTGATTGTGGTCACCGCCATTGATGCCCTAGGGATCAACACCGATTTGCTGAATAACACCATCGTGATTCTCCTCGCCGGGTTGATTGGCGGGGCGGCCTTATCCTTTGGATTAGGGTCTCGATCTGCGGTCGCTAACCTCATTGCCGCCCATTACCTCGGGTCAGTCATTCGTGTAGGTATGCAAGTGAAAATAGGTGACAATCTCGGCACGGTGGTGGCTGTGACGCCCATTTCTATCGTATTGGAAACCGAGGAAGGCCGGGTGGTCGTCCCGGCTTCTCAATTCACGGAAACAACCGCAATTATCAGCCATAAAGAGACCTAAGATGGAATTGGAAGACGAATTAACCCTCGGGTATCTAGAAGCTCATCCTGTTGAAGCGGCTCAACATCTAGAGCATCTAGGGCCTGTTCAAGCTTCTGATCTCTTACAGGGGCTCCCTGGTGAAGATATAGCCACGGTGCTTGAGCATTGTATGCCAGGATCCACGGCCAAAATTCTTGCCGAACTGCCTAAGGAGCTTGGAGCAGCCATTTTGAGTGCGATGAATGCCACGTCCGCTATCGGTGTGCTTCGGCAGTTTGAAGATCCCATTCGTCAGGATGTTTTAGATCGGCTCGATACCCCGATGGGCGCCACTCTACGTCGGGCATTGCGGTATTCTCCAAATACAGCAGGAAGCCTAGCCGATCCCCAGGTGTTCTCTCTTCCTTCAGATATCTCGGTTGAAGAAGCGATTCATCGGATTCGAACCTATGGTCAGAAGGCTATGTACTATATCTACGTCATTGACCGGGATTCTAAATTGGAGGGTGTGGTGACTCTCCGGCAGCTATTAATTGAAAGTCCCAAACATCTGGTGGGGACGTTAATGGAAAGCGATATTACGACTTTGTCGGCTGAAGCCAATCTGGATGAAATCTTGAAGCATCCGGAATGGAGTCGTTTTCACACCTTGCCGGTCGTGGATCGCTGGGGGACATTTTTTGGGGCCCTGCGATATCGAATGCTGCGTCGAATCGAAAAGGATGTCGAGGGGAAGGCCCCGCTGGGGTCTGTAAGCGATTCCCTGATGCAACTATGGGAAGCCTACTCTCTGACAGGTATTCGCCTGATGACGGATGTGGCCCAGACCTTACAAGAACGGAAACTGCGCTAAGGAGTTGAGGAATCCATGACTGAGCCCATGATGGAGTCGGCCCCCAGAGTTCGAGGTGGGACTCATGTGTTGAATGAGGCCTTCCTGCATAACCATCATGAAGAGGCTGCCCGTATCCTGGAGTCTCATCCGGCCCAGGATATTTTACGAGTATTACAGGGAACGGGTGCGAAAAATGCTGCGAATTTGTTGTCTTGCTTAACCCCCACGGTTGGTGCCGATATCGTGACCCTGATGCCTACCGATCTCTTGAAGCAGGTCATTCCCTATTTGTCCCCCTCCTTTGCGGCCTCCTTGTTTCAACGCTTGGATGAAGATCTTCAACGAGCGATTTTATTCCGTGTTCCAGAACGGCATGCTCATGAAATACGATCTTATATGGCCTATCCGCCGGAGTCGGTGGGGAGTGTCATGGATACAAAATTTTTGGTGTTAGAGGAGGAAATGACGATCCGGGATGCCATGCGGATCGTGCAAGGTCGAGCACAAAAAGATATTCATGATGTCTATGTCATCAATCGTTTGCAAAAATTGGTGGGGAAAATTTCGGTCAGAGATTTGTTGCTGGTAGACCCACAAGAAAAACTTCATACCATCATGGTGCAGGACCTCCCCACCATTCATCCATTGGAGTCTCGAGAGGAAATCGTCGAGTTGTTCAGTGAACGGCACTTCTTTACGATTCCTGTCGTTGATCTAGATGACCGACTGTTAGGAGTCATACGAAATGAGGATATAATTAAGGCTAGTCAGGAGGATGCGACTGCGGATCTGTTAACCATGGTCGGGGCGGATAAAGATGAGCGTGCTTTATCTCCTGTTTGGTTTTCAGTCCGAAAACGGCTCCCCTGGTTGCAATTGAACCTCCTCACGGCATTTTTGGCCGCCTTTGTGGTGAGCTTGTTCGAGAGTACGATCGCCCAATTTACGGCATTGGCCGTTCTTTTGCCTGTCGTGGCCGGTCAATCGGGGAATACGGGTGCTCAATCATTGGCAGTGGTGATTCGCGGTTTGGCCTTACGGGATATTCGTCCTTCCCAATGGTTGAGTGTGAGTGGAAAAGAGGTGTATGTCGCATTCTTGAACGGGGTGGCAGTTGCCGCCATGGCGTGCCTGGCGGTAGGGTTGTGGAGCCGATCGCTCGGTCTGGTGATTATCATCGGCTCGTCAATGGTCATTTCGATGGTTATCGCCGGTCTCTTCGGTGCGGTGATTCCTATTACGTTAAAAGCACTGAGACAGGATCCTGCCCAGTCTTCTTCGATCGTGTTAACCACGGTCACGGATATCGTAGGGTTTTTCAGTTTTTTGGGGTTAGCTACACTTTTTGCCGGTTTATTAGAGGCCTAAATCCTCTTGCCGTGGCTGTGTGGCTGGATTTCGTGGATTTTTCCTTTCCATCATTTGTGTCACTCACCGAAGGGAAAAAGACAATTCAAGGTGTTGCTCCGCTCTAAATTGGTGAGGTAAGATCCTCTCTTCATACCAATTTAGATCCAGGGAGGAATGACTATGGAAGCTCAAGCGACCACTCGAACCGACCGAGCTGTTTCTCTTGATCAGGATATCCAAAAGCTTCGAAAACAATTGGATATAATAAGAACCTTTCTGCAAACGGAACCGTCCATCGAAGTGCTCAATGAATTTGATTCAACCGTGGAAGATATTCTGACTGAAACCTTCGGCAGTTCTGCTCCCTTGCTCGATACGTATGAATATGCTCAACTCGGAGAAGCGGTAGGATTGATGAACCTTCCAGACAGTGGGACCGAAGAAGCGCTCACTCACCAATCTCAACGGGAAACGATTCGGCAACGTCAGCGGGTCTTAGAGAGCGGGATTGCTGATTTGGAAGCCCGGAGGGCAGCTCTTTCCAAGGAGACGAGAAAACGAGGGACGACCGGTCCTAAAGTTTCGGATTTTATGGCAAAGTCTGTGAAAGCCGTTGCCCTTGATGCGACATTAACCGAGGCTGGCCAGGCACTACAGAAATGGAAAATAGGATCCGTGTTGGTGCAGGGCGGTGATGAATATGTCGGATATATCACAGAAACGGAGCTCACGAAGGAGGTTGTTGCCTCTGGGACGGATCCCATGACGACCACTGTTAAGACCTGTATGAGAGAACCCGTTGTAACAATAGAAACTAGTGACTCAATCGTCGATGCTGTCCGTCTTATGAAAGATAAAGGGACGCGACATTTGGCTGTGGTCGATAATGGAAAAATCGTCGGGGTGGTGTCGGTTTCCGATATTCTTCGATATTATTCCGGTGTCTAGCATCCTGTCCGGTATTTCAGAGTGCCCCTTGAGTAGCGGAGTGTATGGAACTCCCTGCTCAAGGGTAACTTCAAGTTTCTCCCGTCTTTCTTTTTCTTAAAACATTTTAATCCTCATTTAATCCTGGGTTTAGGGTTCGGGTATAGAGTGTCTTTATGTAAAGGTACTTGGCACTTTTTCATCATCAAGGAGGGATGTAATGAGTAATGATGTGGAGGAATTGAAAGATGGTGAGGCCGTGAAAAGCCCCGCCTGGAAAGTCTGGGGATGGATTGGCACGGGATTGGTGCTCGGCTCCTTGGTCTTGGGTTCTTGGAACACGCCCTTCCCATCCCATGCGGCCAGTTCACCCATTCCCCAGATGCAGGCCATGGAAGATCCCCCGAATTTCAAAAATGGCGGGTTTTCGGAGATTGCTAAAAAAGTCACCCCGGCAGTGGTCAACATCATCGTGCAAAAGAAAATGGCAGTCCCGCTTTCCGGTGGGCCTTTCGATGAAATGAAAAAGTTTTTTGATCTTCCGGGTATGCCAGACATCCCGAAGCGGCCTCATCCTAATCTGCCTGATCAAGGAGCAGGGTCAGGTGTTTTGATCTCTCCGGACGGGTATATCTTGACGAATAATCATGTGGTGGAAGGGTCAGAAAGTATTAGCGTGAGGCTTCCAGATAAACGCGAATTTACTGGACGAGTGATAGGGACTGATCCTCAAACCGATTTGGCCGTGATTAAGGTGGAGGGAGAGAATCTTCCCCACCTTCCCTGGGGTAATTCTTCAGGTCTTCAGGTGGGAGAATACGTCCTTGCCGTCGGGAACCCATTTGGCCTGAACTCAACGGTCACGTTGGGCATCGTCAGTGCACTGGGGCGAGGGGGGATGGGAATCACGCAGTATGAAGATTTCATCCAGACAGACGCTGCTATCAACCCCGGGAATTCCGGTGGGGCATTAGTTAATGCGAGAGGAGAATTAGTCGGAATAAACACGGCGATCTTTTCCCGGACGGGGGGCTATCAAGGAGTGGGATTTGCGGTTCCGACCAAACTGGCAAAACCGGTCTATGCGAGTCTCGTGAGCGAGGGAAAAGTTGTTCGAGGCCATTTGGGGATCGGCATCCAGGGTGTGACTCCCGATCTCGCCAAATCCTTCAATTTGGAAGAGGCACGGGGTGCTTTAGTCACTCATGTTCGGCCTGGGAGTCCAGCCCATGCTGCTGGGATGAAGCGGGGCGATGTCGTCGTGAAATATCAAGGCCAATCTGTGGCTGATCCTAGAACGTTGCAAGGACAGGTCTTGGGAACCCCCATTGGGGAAAAAGTCTCGATCGTGGTGATGAGAGATGGGCGGAAGCTGACGCTTTCTCCAGTTATCCGAGAGCAACCATCTTCTATGCAGGTGGCTCAATTAGATCCTGCTGATGGCAAGGGGCCTCTCGCGGGCGTGGCCGTGCAACCCTTGACTGAACGAACGGTTCGGCAATTAGGCTTGGACCAAGAGATAAACGGAGTCGTGGTCAAAGGGGTGCTTCCGGGTAGTTCAGCGGCCCGAGCTGGGTTGTCTCAAGGAGATGTAATCAGTGAAATTGATCGAACGCCAATTCGATCTCAAGAAGAATTTTTAACTGCTGTTTCTCAGTTGCAAGACAAAGAATCGGCACTGCTCTTCATTCATCGTGGCCAAGCCGCATTATTCTTGACGGTAAAAATTTAGGGCCCTGTCAACTTCACCTGTGGGCTACTTCCTCCCAGAAAAGAGGGGGTAGCCCATTTTACGACCTGGTAGAGAATCAAGTGGACATAGTCGTGGAAAAATGCATTTTGGCAAAGGCAAGGCGATCATCCAATTTTGTAAGATTCGCAGCTTCCTGTTCGATTAAGCGGAGCTGTGGAAGCATTCCGGCGTTGTTGGCGATTTGAATGTTCAAGCCCGGTCGGGCGTTCAATTCTAAAATTAAGGGTCCCTTAGTGCGGTCAAGGATTTAGTCCACACCTTGGTACCCCAGGCCGGTGAGTTCAAAGCATTGTCCCGCTTGACGAAGAAGGGTTTCCCAGCCTGGTATTTGGACGTCGGTGAGAGGCCGTTCCGTGTCAGGGTGTTCAGTCACAATTTCATTCTTCCATACCCCATTCAATGTACGTCCGGTGGCGAGATCAATTCCCACCCCAATCGCACCTTGATGTAAATTGGCTTTGCCGTCAGAAAGGCGGGTAGGGAGTCGGATCATGGCTATAACCGGTACTCCCAAAAATACGATGATACGAATGTCGGGAACTCCCTGATAGCTGATAGATTCAAAAACCGGGTCAAACTCACCCGGTACTCAATGATGGCTTTATCTGGATGTCCCCCGAGGCTATACAGGCCACTGAGCATGTTGGATACATGATGATTCAGGAGTTCCTGAGTGATCAATTGGCCGTTAACCTTTCGATAGCGATCTTTTCGTCGGCCGGTGATAACCAGAATGCCGTCACCTCCACTCCCGTGGGCCGGTTTAATCACAAAATCTTCAAGGGGATGAAGGAGGTGAGCTAATTCCCTGACTTGTCGTTCAATCTCAATGATCCCATAGAGTGGAGGGACTGCCAACCCAGCCTTCTCGGCAAGATGTTTGGTCGTCAATTTGTCATCGACCAATGGATAGAAATGACGAGGATTATGCCAAAGGGTGTATCCCGCATTTCGATGATTGAGGCCCAGGACGTCCCTTTGGGTCAATCCTTTGGCGAGTCCGAACATTTCTTAACCTAGACTGGGGGATGAGTGGTAAGGGCCCTGAATCGGCCGAGTTCCAGGAGTCGGAATCCGGAATATCGACCCATCAACAAGGTCCCTGCTAAGAAGATGAGCAGGAGTTCCGGAAACACGAATAACAGATGTTCCATGTAGGGAATGGTCATGGCCAAGTAAGTCAGAGATGCCACTGCCAAGCTACCCACTCCTTGCTGAATAGATTCACTGGCTCCTCGTTCTTCCCAGACCACGCACATGCGTTCGATCGTCATGGTGAGGATAACCATGGGGAACAATGCGATCGACAGGCCACGGTCCAGGCCAAGTTTTTGACTCAGAACGCTAAGGGTGGCCATGAGCAGAACCACAACGATCAAAACTGAGGCCAGGCGGGGGACGAGGAGGAGCTTCAAATGTTCCAAGTAAAACCGAACCGTGAGCCCCAATGTGACGATTACAGAAAACAGCACGATTCCCCACAGCAGTTGTGTTTCACGAAAAGCCAAGGCCATAAGGATGGGCATGAAGGTTCCGAATGTTTTAATGCCGATGATATTTCTCAGGACAAGGAGGAGTAAGGCACCCATCGGAACCATCAGGAGAATACGGTAAACTGCCTGAGTTTCAAGCGGGAGGCTAAACAGAGAAAATTCCAATAGATGGGGTGAAGCAAGTTGACTGTGAAGGATTGCCGCCCGTATGGCTTCCTGCTGATTTGGCGCCACGGTCACGGTCATGGCCAAACGATCGCCACCTTCTAATTCAGCTAAGGGTTGGTAGTCTCTCCACCAGGAAAAATAGTCCGATGGGATTTTTTGGAGCCCGGTCACTGGGTCGTAAGACTTCCATATTTCTTCTTCGAAAACTTGAAGCCAATGGACAATCGTGGCTGGGCCATGAGAACTTTCCAGCTTGACGCCATTGACCACTCGAGCGAGGACGCCGGTTAGGGCTAGGACATGAGTGGCTTGCTTCAGTTTATTGGCTAGGGAACGATCGGTCCCTAACAAGAGCTGTAGATTTGGGTCAATATTTGTTTGATTCAAGCGACGAATAAGTTCAGAGACTAGGGTTGGGACATCGGCAGATTTAGTTCGAATGTCAGTGAGTAAGGATTTAGCCGCTTCGAGTTCCGCTCCCTCAAGAGGTGCGGCAAAAATTTCTGGTAATTTAGCTCTGGGGGGTGATTCATCAAGTGTAATTCGATGGATAGTTCCCCGGTAATACAAATTTTGTTTTCCGCTTGCCGTTCGCTTGGACCATGTACCTTTTCGACCAGCACCATCTTTGACCGTCGTGAGCCCGTACCCTTGAGAAATGAAACTTTCATCGATAATGGCAAACCGGCTGGTATTGGTGGGGAGTTGGAGGGATACTTTAACCGGTTGTTCTTTGGCATGAAAGGAAAGGTGAATCTCCACATCCCATAATTCTGTATGACTTTGTGGAAGGAGAGGAAATTCCAAGACCATGGACTTATAGAAGAACATCCCAAGTCCACAGATGGTCAATCCCAAGGCCAAGAAGTATAAATGACGCTTGTTCACGGGCACCTACCCCTTGGGACAATGAGGATTTTGGCTGTATTTTTTCGAAGAATCCACGAGCGCGGTGTCTTTGAGAAAGCTCCGTCCAATGAGGACGGGATACTTGAAACCCTTTCGGTTGGCAAGATTGACTTCTACCTGTTTCTTGAAAATCTTCCCGATGCAAACATCGAAGTATACGACTGGGCGTCTTTGGACTGAGGTTCCTTTTCGTTTGATTTTCACGTATCGATGAACGGGTTTTTCCAAGATTAACGAAGGGGCATGTGGGCGAGGGACGGTAAACCGAACCCATTTTTTCCCAGACCGGATAAAACTAGTGATGTCGGTGGCACTGATTGAGGAGTTATCCGCACCAGTGTCAATCTTGGCGGGAAGGATGAAATTTTCTGGTAGTATTTGGACTTTTTCTATCCAACCGACGACATCCTTTACTTGATTCTCTGCCTCTACAGGACTGATGGAAACAAACAAAGTGAATAAGAGAAATCCTATTGAAATAGATCGTTTCAGTGATGAACCTATCGAGGATTGAGCCATGATACTCGCCCTTCCTTTAGGCTAGAGTATGAGGTAGAGCAATCGAAAAACAATTTGGTGAGAACGTGTGAGTTTACCAAAGCAACATTGACGATGGACTGTCAATCCAATTTTCCTGTATCTCCAACCCTTAATGGTGAATCGCAAAAATAGCAGCAGGATTCTTCTTCGGATCCAAGCAGATGATATATTCATGACCTACCACAGAATGCTGGTAATTTTGTATCAATTCCTGCATGACATAGGAGTCCTGCGGGCCGATGGCGCAGTCCTCGAGCGGAATGCGGAGTCGGGTTTCTTGGGGTGTGGTAGGGTCCATATTGACCACACACAGGAGAATATTTGACTTGTCAGAAGTCATCTTCCCGTAAAAGAGAATGTTGTCATTGTCGGTTTCGTAGAATTTTACATTAGTGAATGTGTGAAGAGCTGGGTTTTCCCGTCTGATTTGGTTAATTCGTCCGACATAGTCTCGAATATTTCCAGGGCGATCCCAATCCCAATGCCGAATCTGATATTTTTCGGAATCTTGATACTCCTCGGTGCCCTCGATAGCGCTATTTTCACAGAGTTCATAGCTGTTATAGATCCCGTAGGCCGGTGATAACGTCGCCGCGAGAACGAGGCGAAATTGAAAGGCTGGTCGGCCACCGGTTTGAAGAATATCAGGGAGAATGTCCGGCGTATTCGTGAAGAAATTTGGCCGAAAATATTCCTTCATTTCCGTTTGAGTCAGTTCGGTGAGGTATTCGGTCATTTCTTGCTTGGAATTTCTCCAAGTAAAATAGGTATAGGATTGGCTAAATCCTGCCTTGGCTAATACCTGCATCATTTTGGGGCGGGTAAAAGCTTCTGATAAAAAGATGACGTCCGGGTGATCCCGTTGAATGTTTTCGATGAGCCATTCCCAAAAAGGGACAGGCTTGGTATGGGGGTTATCCACCCTGAATATTTTGATTCCTTTTTCGACCCAAAAGGAAAGAATACGACGCATTTCTTCCCAGATGGCAGGCCAGGCTTCAGAATAAAAATCTAAGGCAAAAATATCTTCATATTTTTTTGGCGGATTTTCGGCATATTTGATGGTGCCATCCGGACGTTGCTTGAACCATTCGGGGTGCGTGTTAACGTAAGGGTGATCGGGAGTGGCATTAATCGCAAAGTCCAAGGCGAGTTCCATCCCATGTCGATGAACCGCTTCTTGAAATTTGGCGAAATCTTCAAAGGAACCCAATGTAGGTTCAATGGCGTCATGTCCCCCATGTTCACTGCCGATAGCCCAAGGACTTCCAGGATCGCCTGGTTCGGCCGTCAGGCTGTTATTCGGCCCTTTTCGGTTGGTCAAACCGATCGGATGAATCGGGGCTAAATACAAAACATCAAAACCCATCTCGCGAATCATAGGAAGGCGAGCTTCACAATCCTTAAAGGTTCCCCCTTTTCCCGGAATGGTTCCCTCCGAACGAGGAAAAATTTCATACCAGGCTCCATAACGAGCCCGTTCCCGATCGACGGTCACGCACAGCTCTCGGCTATACGCCGTCCAGGCCATCCGCTCTTCATTCCGGTCCATCAGGGAAGACAGTTCCGGGTTTAAGGCGATCTCTACTTTGGCTTTTTGTGTGGACGATTGCTCCCATCGTTGAGCGTATTGGTTGAGTGTTTCTCGATCAAGGCCCTTGGTGTGTTCCATGGCTCGAGTGACTTGGGAAACTCCCTCCAACAATTCACTCGTGAGGTCGGGCAAGACTCCATGTTTTTTCGCGAGCTCTTGGCGCCAGGTTTCATAACTCTTGACGTAGGCGGCGATGGTATAGATGTACTTGGCATTCTTGGCTAACAAAAAGTTTCCGGCCCACCGGTCATTGTCGATGAAATGCATGGGAGTTTCATGCCAACCCTTTTCTCCAAGGACTTTATGTCGCAAGACGGCTCCGATGGTTTCATGTCCTTCTTTAAATATGTCGGCGGTGACCTCCAACGTTTCGCCCACGATACGTTTGATGGGATAGCGGCCACCATCGAGTTCAGGCTGGATCCGCTCAATGACCAGGGGCTGTAAGGACTTTGGCATGTTCAGCATGAAGTGCTCCTTGAGTAATCAATTGGGATGATAGGACATGAGGCCAATTTTCAAGCGGTTGCCATGAGTGGACGCATAAGAGAAGGTATGTAACAATCTTGAGTTTGATCTTGAATCAATAGCGTATTTTTGCCTGAAACAAGCTCATGAGATGTTGCCGGTTTTTTATTAATGGATGTATTCTGGGACACCTCTGACGCGGCGCCTTCAACGACTGTTTATGATATCAAGAAACATGTTTTCATGAAACCCTCCGATCACTTAACAGCTCCTTTCATCGATCTTCAACATGTCACAGTGTATCGTGGGTTAAATGCGGTTTTGCATGATGTGTCCTTGATTTTGCGTTCTGGAGAATCTACGGCCATACTTGGCCCGAACGGGTCGGGGAAGTCTACCCTGATGAAAGTGTTTACGCGGGAACTCTATCCCGTGGATTCAGTGGGAGCTTACGCAAAACTCTTTGGTCAAAGCCATTGGGATATTTGGAAGCTCAGGGAACATATGGGGTTAATCTCCCCAGACCTCCATGGTGACTATATGGAGAAATATTCTGGAATTGAGGTGGTCCTGTCCGGTTTTTTTTCAAGTGTCGGAATTCCCCCCAATCAAGTCCCTAGTGTATGGCAACGGGCCAAGGGATATGAGGTCCTGGAGAGTTTGGGATTAGCCCACCTTCACGATCAGGCGTTTTGTCATATGTCTACTGGTGAGCGACGGCGGATTCTCCTCGCACGGGCTCTGGTTAACGAACCGTCCATGTTGATCTTTGACGAACCCACGACGGGATTGGACATTCGAGCTATCCGGCAATATTTGAAAATCATTCGAACCTTTATTCAAGAAGGCGGAACCGTGTTGCTGGCCACGCATCATATCCACGAAATTCCACCAGAAATAGACCAGATCGTTTTTTTGAAACATGGTAGGGTCCAGGCAAGTGGTAGCAAATCCCAATTATTGACCTCCTCCAATTTAAGTCAACTATTTGACATGAATTTAAAGGTCAGTGAAGACAACGGTTGGGTTCAATGTCTTTCAAACAACTGATCCCCACAATCGAAATCTTATAAGATAACACCATTCAACCCAACGGAAGAATATTGCGTGGCTGACGGCTTTCTCTTGTTTGCAGTGATAGATGTTTGGAGACTTATCCTTCCTTTGGGCCTATCTCTTGTGCTCTTTGGAACGTTTCTCATTGAACGATGGCAAAGCACATCGTTCAATGGAGGCATAACCGCTCTTCTGTTGCCGTTAACCGTCAGGGCTATTCTGTTTTTCTTCATCATTTCTCTCCTGGTTGGTGTCCTGATTCCCTGGAGTATCGGTTTTGTATCACCGGTCTCACATTTATCCTCCGGTCCTTGGAGTATTGAGGAAATGGCTGCGTTTCTATTGGCGGGTATCTGGTTATGGGTTGCCTCAAAGAAACGCGGACGAGAGTCTCTCTTCTCTATCGGTGAAGCTCCTGTTCTTTTGCTCTTCACTGGGCTGTTGTGGGTGGGACGTTGGGATTTGATGGCGCATGGGCAAGGCCTGATAGGGAACTTTATGCTCATAGACCTTCTGGGAGGAGATTGGTCGCGTGTCATTCCAAAGTTTTTCCACCTTCTTTTTTCAAGCCTTGCCACCGGAGGATTGGTTGTGGTGGCTTTAGGTCTTTATGGATGGACAACCTGGGGCTTCCGCGAAAAAATAGAATCCATCGAAGCTTCACGAATTCATACACAAACGGTTCGCTATGGTGTGGGGTGGACCCTATCGGGTCTGGTCCCCCAAATGGTGATGGGTCCTTGGTTATTCCTGGTGTTGGGAGAGGGCTCACGAAACCTTCTCATCGATGGGTTGGGTTTGACATCGATCATATTTTTTGTGAGCTTGACGGCCTATTTGTTCGCATTGGTCCTCTTGAATGCCACCTTTATGGTCCCATATGTGACGGGTTTAGCCTGGGGAGGGCTGTTGAGTGCTTTAATAACTTTGGTATTGATGGGGGTGATTCGGTATGCCATGTTTGGGGCGGCACTCTACTCTCATCACATTCCGGTCGCCTTGGATCCTGTCACCATTTCTCAGGTTGGATGGGCTGTTTTGGTCGTCGGACTTCTGCTTTGGACTCTCGTACGATGGTGCGTTTGGCCTCTTTCCGTGGCACCCTGTCGTTCCCCCAGACTGGACAAATGAATTTCAGGTGACTATGGTAAAGACATGCACATTTCCGAAGTCTTACGTCAACATAATCCCGCGATTAGCTATGAGTTTTTCCCCCCCAAAACCGAACAGGCTTCTCAGGAACTGTTTTCGACTATCTCGACTCTCATGCCTTTGAAGCCCGCCTATGTCAGTGTTACCTACGGAGCCGGTGGATCAACTCGGGAGCGGACACATGATTTGGTCGTGAAACTTCAGCGTGAGACCGACTTGACGATCGTCTCTCATTTGACATGCGTGGGTTCTGGGCGTCAAGAAATTTATGACATCCTGTCCAAGTACATGGAATGCGGTATCCATAATATTATGGCCCTGCGGGGGGATCCTCCCAAGGGGAGTACGCAAGTTGAAATTCCACAGGATGGATTTCCGTTTGCCACAGATTTGGTCTCATTCATTAAAAACCAATTCCCCCAGATGGGAGTCGGCGTGGCCGGATTTCCGGAGGGACATCCGGGCACTCCTAACCGGTTGCAAGAGATGGATCATCTGAAGCAAAAGGTTGATGCCGGGGCTGATTACATTTGTACACAATTATTCTTCGATAATCGGGATTTCTACGATTTTTGCGAACGGTGTGAGGTTATCGGGATAAAAGTGCCCATCATTGCCGGAATTATGCCGATTACATCCAGAAAAGGCATGCGGCGAATGTCAGAATTAGCCTTGGGAGCCAGGATTCCAGCGAAACTTTTGAAGGCCATGGATCGGGCGGAGAATGATGCCTATGCAGAACGCGTTGGGATACATTGGGCCACGGAACAGGTGGTTGATCTGGTGGATCATCGGGTCAAGGGCATACATTTCTACACTCTCAACAAATCAAAAGCCACTCTCAAGATTTATGAGTCTCTCGGGATTCAGAGCTCTGATAGCCTCCAGCATTCCGACGGGTAAATCCTCATTCTTTTCCTGTTGAACCAGGAAACGGGTTTCTCTCCTACCTGTCTTGCTATTTCTCCTCTTTTCCTGCATGGCACAACTTGGGTAAGATAACGCCTTCATCATGAGGAGGAACAAGTATGAGCCATAATGCGGGATTTCAGGTGTCGGTAGATTTAGAGGGCCGTCAATGTATGGTCATCGGGGGAGATGAAGAAGCCGTTGAAAAAGTGAATCGGTTGTTAGATGCCGGTGCGAAGGTGACGGTCGTGCACCCGACTCTTCACGTTGACCTTCGGAAGCTCACGGCCTCTGGAAAAATTATCCATCGAGGCCGAACGTTTCGTGCGACGGATACTCAAGGCGTCGTGTTAATGTTGAATGTCTTAAAAGATGACCATGCTTTAGCCAAATCGATTTTTGAATTGTCGCAAACCGAACGATTTTTGGTGTGGTCAATCGATCAGGTCGAATATTCTAATATCATGATGCCAGCCTTAGTTGCCCGAGGTCCCTTACGGATTGCCATCAGTACGAGTGGCGCCTCTCCGGCTTTAGCTGGAGTCCTTCGAAAAAATTTCGAGGGCCTGTTCGATGAAGAATTTGATCAATTTCTGGATTGGTTGGGGGCCCTACGGGAAGAATTGAAAAAAACAGAGGCAAGTGATCTTCGGCGTAGAGAACGGCTTCTCGAAGCTGTGAAGGGATTTCAGGTTCAGGCTGAGCTAGAGTATCCGCCCGCCTGGAACTTGTCGGATGAACAGGAGTTGGAAGAAGTGGGAAAGGAAGGTGCCTGAAATGGTGTTGTTGGAATTTAGTATGTCCCCTCTCGGAAAGGGTGAAAGTGTTGGAAAGTATGTGTCTCGTTCCTTGAAAATAATCGATAAGAGCGGTGTGGACTATCGATTAAACCCTATGGGTACCGTTCTGGAAGGTGAATGGGATGAGGTCATGGGGGTGGTCAAGCAATGTTATGAACGAATGAGTAAGGACTGTCAAAGGATTTCTTGTGTGATGAAAGTCGATTATCGACGCGGGCATAAGGGGCGTCTCACGGGTAAGGTTGCCAGTGTCGAAAAACGGCTGAAGCGAAAATTAAAAACTTCTTCATAAAGTGCTGCCCAGCTCAGGATCAGGTTGGGGCAGAAAGGTTGTCGCCGGGAATTGTCTCTCTTCGGGCAGCTTGTCCGCCAATCCCGCATAAGACTTCGTAGGGAATGCTATTGAGCCACTTGGCATGATCTTCTGCGGTGATTCTCTCCGCTCCTTGTTGGCCTAATAAGACCACTTCCTCCCCGATTCGAGGGTGAGGGATATCGGTGACATCGACCATCATCATATCCATACAGATTTTTCCGATGATGGGAGCTGGAATGCCTCGAATGAGGACGTGTCCTTTTCCCGAAAGATGGCGGGGAAATCCATGGGTATAACCGACTGGGAGTACCGCAATGTGCGATGGACGACGAGTACGGAACATGGCGTTATAACCGACAATCTCTCCAGGTTGAAGGGAGCGCAGATGAGCGATATACGTTGTCGCTTCTAAGACAGGTACAAGGGTCAGTGGACATGGTTGATCTGAATTTTTCGGGGCATACCCATAGAGCATGAGACCGGGTCTTACCAGGTCGAGGTGCGCAGAAGGATGAAAGAGGGTGCCGGCACTATTGGCCATATGGTACAGGGGTATTGTGACCCCTAGGTTTCGTAATTCCTGAATAAACGAGAAGAATAACTGAATTTGTTGGAGGGTGAGGGAAGGGTCAGGGTTGTCGGCATCCGCAAAATGTGTCATCAGACCTTGGATCGTCAGGGGCGATGGTGTCGTTGAGTGGGTCCTGAGTAAATCTTTGGCCTCGGTCGGGTCGAAGCCTAACCGGTGCAATCCGGTATCGATTTTCAGGTGAATAGGAAAGGGGTCCTCAGACCCAGGAAGGAGTTCAAGCAAATGAAAAAACACTTCAGGGTGAGAAATAACGGGAGTTAATCGGTACTGAATAACCTCATGAATATGTTCCGGTAACAGGGGGCCCATTATGAGGATGGGATGGGAGATCTGATGTTCGCGAAGGGCAATGCCCTCTCGGATAGATGCGACCCCAAACCCAAAGGGATCGAGAGGCTCAAGGGTACGGGCGACTGCAACTGCTCCATGACCATAAGCATCGGCTTTAATGACGGCCAGAATCTTTGTGGATGGGGCAATAAACTGTTTGACGGCCAGAAAATTGTGAGTCAAAGATTGAAGGTTGACTGAAACACGGAGAGGAGAGGGCCAATGTGCGCGAGAAGGAGTTGAAGGAAGTGTAGTCACAGGCGGATCCCTAAATGGCGAGAATTTCCTCCTCTTTCTTCTTGATGACCTCATCTACTTGATGAACGAATTTATCGGTGAGTTTTTGATTGTCTGACTCTAACCTGCGAAGATCATCCTCGGTAATGTCAGTATTTTTCTGTCGTTTTTTCAGTTCGTCATTGCCATCACGACGAAATCCGCGGATTTGAACCTTACATTCTTCACCATATTTTTTGCTAAGTTTTACGAGTTCTTTCCGGCGTTCTTCGCTGAGAGGGGGGATGGGGAGTCGAATGAGTTTTCCATCATTCGAAGGGGTTAAGCCCAGGTCTGAACTGATGATGGCTCGTTCTATCTCTTTGATATGGGCGGCATCCCAAGGTTGGATCGTAATAAGTCGGCCTTCTGGAACGGCCAAGTTGGCGGCCTGTTTGATAGGTGTTGGGGTCCCGTAGTAATCGATCAAAATATGATCCAATAAGGAAAGGGAGGCCCGACCGGTTCGAATACCGGAACATTCTTTCTTTAAATGCTCCAACGCACCTTCCATTCGTTGGGTAATTTTTTGAATGGTTGGATCCGTCATGGGGTCCCTCCCTGTTCAGGAATAGTAGCATTTTGGGAAACAATCGTGCCAATGGGTTGGCCTTCTAAGATTTTTCGAATGTTACCCGGAGAGGTCAGTTTAAAAACGATTACAGGAAGATTGTTATCCATGCAGAGGGAAATGGCTGTGGCATCCATCACTTTTAAATTCATATTGAGAACGGATAAGAACGGCAGTTCGTTGAATCGTTGAGCCGTGGGGGTGGTCATGGGATCGGCATCATAAATTCCGTCAACCTTGGTTCCCTTCATGATGACTTCTGCCCCGATTTCCATCGCCCGTAATGCTGCCGCCGTATCGGTGGTGAAATAGGGATTCCCGGTCCCAGCCGCGAAAATGACGACCCGTCTTTTTTCCAAATGCCTGATAGCGCGACGGCGAATATACCCCTCGGATAATTGACGCATTTCAATGGCAGAAAGAACTCGAGTCGGGATCCCGTGGCTTTCCAGGGCATTTTGGAGTGCAAGAGCGTTAAGCATGGTGGCGAGCATACCCATGTAATCTGCGGAGGCTCGCTCCATTCCTGAGGCACTGGCAGCTAATCCTCGAAAGATATTCCCCCCGCCGATGACGATGGCGAGCTCGACATCTAAGGACATGACTTCCGCGATTTCTTTCGAAAGGTCCTGAAGGATATCAGGTTGAATGCCGTAGCCCTGTTCGCCCGCTAGCATTTCCCCACTGATTTTCAATAGGACGCGGCGATATTTGAGAGACATTATTCTTGGCCGAGTTGGTAGCGTGTAAAGCGGGAGATGGAAATATTTTCCCCAAGTTTGGAAATCTTTTGGTTAACCAAGTCCTGGATGGTGACGCTGGGATCTTTGACGAAGGCCTGTTCCAGTAAACATTGTTCCTGGAAAAATTTTTCCAGCTTGCCGTTGATGATTTTGTCCCAGGCCGCTTCGGGTTTCCCTGATTCTTTGACTTGACCTAGGTATACGTTTTTTTCTCGTTCGATGAGTTCGGCTGGAATATCTTCCCGTTTAATAAATTGGGGTTGAGAAGCGGCGATCTGTAGGGCCACATCCTTCACGAATGCCTGGAACTCTTCGTTTCGTGCGACAAAATCCGTTTCGCAGTTTGTTTCTAGCAATACTCCAATTTTTGAGCCAGAGTGAATATAGGAGGAGATCAAGCCTTCTTTGGTTTCCCGTCCGGCCTTCTTCTGGGCTGCAGCTAACCCTTTTTGTCTCAAGAAATCAATGGCTTTTTCAATGTCATTTCCGTTCTCTTGTAGGGCTTTTTGGCAATCAAGGATTCCTGCCCCGGTTTTGCCACGTAACTCTTTCACCAAGGCGCTCAAACTAGACATACGCTTGCTCTCCTCACGAAATAATGTAGTTGGGTATGTGGTTGACTATAATGATTACACGGGCTGTACGTTTTCCGGGGACTCAACGGTAGATGTGTCAGGTCCCGAGGCATCAGGAAGGGGGCTATCCCCATTTTCTGGCGCCTCTTGCCGTTTCTGGCGCAGTTCCATCCCTTCAACGCAGGCATCAGCAATCTGGGATGTGAAGAGTTTCAGCGAGCGAATGGCATCATCGTTTCCTGGGATGGGATAATCCACTCCATCAGGGTCGCAGTTCGTATCGACGATAGCAATCACCGGAATGCCCAGGCGATTAGCTTCCTTGACCGTAATATGTTGAATTCGGGTATCTAGGATGTAAATACAGCCGGGAATGGTGTTCATGCCCTTGATGCCACTTAGGTACTTTTCCAGCTTCGCCTGTTCTTTTTTCATACGAACGATTTCTTTTTTCTTCAAACGTTCGTAGGTTCCGTCAGTCTCGGCCGCCTCAAGTTTTTTGAGTTGGGCAATACTTCGTCTGAGCGTTTGAAAGTTGGTGAGCATTCCGCCTAGCCATCGTTGATTCACGTAATACATTCCGCACCGATTGGCTTCTTCTTCGACAATGTCCATAGCCTGGCGTTTGGTGCCTACGAACAAAACAGACTCACCTCCGGCAACCGCATCGCGGGCAAATTCATATGCCTTCTGGAATAATTGTAGAGTGATCTGGAGATCTATGATGTAGATGCCATTTTTTTCACCAAAAATATAACGTTTCATCTTTGGGTTCCACCGATTGGTTTGGTGCCCAAAATGCACTCCGGCTTCCAATAACGATTTAATCGTGACCATGACGGACCTTCACACCCCCTTTCGAGTCGAACGGATTAGTACAATACAGTTGTGAATGTTGAATATCTTAACGCACGAGTTTGGTTCAAATGGGACCGGCAGGAGACAATGGTCGAAGATTGTCTAATCAGGCAGGTTATTCCAAGTGAAGAGTCATTCATGCAAAGTTCGTAAAAGAATATGCTTTAACCAAATAACACTAACATAGGTTGAAAATTCAATTCAAGCCGGGATTGTTACCGAAGATATGCCTCTAGCGATGTTTTTCAGGATACATTGGCTCCTGGAATGTGCGGCGTAATCCTCAAATTTCCTAATCCATCCCATTTTGACTCTATGAGACTCCCTGGCTATAGTCAATGCCATCTTTTATGACTTTTTAGTTAAGGAGAGGTTCATATGGTAGAAGTTCCCCTAAAATTATACGTTCAAGATCTTCTAAAGCATGCTCAAGAAGCCGTTCGTCCTATGATTAATCTACCCCCGGATAGAAAATCTGTGGCGTTTGAATGCATGCTTGAAGCCATAGATCATCATAAAGATGAGGTATTTCAAGCCAATGAAAAGGACCTGGGTAAGGTTTCTAAAGACTTAGGGCAGCAGGCCTACCGAGAGGCCATGGATAGGATTAAACTCACTGAGGACCATCTCAAGAGTATGGAAGAATTCATTCATCTTGTCTCGGCCTATCCGGATCCCATCGGGGAAGTGAGTAAGTCCTGGATGACCCCAGACGGAATGCAAGTATTTACGGTGCGGTCACCCCTTGGGGTGCTCGCAGTCATAACAGATATGGCACCCTTGAGTTTGGTAGAAGCGTTCTGCATGTGTCTAAAGACCAACAATGTCTGTGTGTACCGGGGTGGCCCTGAATGGTTCGAAACCCAAAAGGCCTTGGCGGGATTCCTTCAGGGTGCGGTTCAAAAGGCTGGAGTTCCCGGGGGAAGTCTTATCTTTTTGGAAAAAGAAAGCCCAGAGGCTGCCCGGGAAGTGATTAAGTGCCCACAATTTGTACAGGGGGTGATTGCCCGGGGTCGATCAGGGTTACGAAAAGGCATCCAGGAACAAGCTCGCATGCCGGTTATTGGGTATGATGGGGGACTGTGCCACATGTACATCGATAAGAACGTGGATATTCCCTTGGCCCAGACGTTGGCGGTGAATGCAAAAGTCCAATCTCCCAAGGCTGCGACTTCTCTAGACACATTGCTCGTGCATCAGGATGCCTGCCGTCAGCTCTTGCCAGGCCTCACTCGTCGGTTACTCCAAGAATATCGAGTAAAAATCAATGGTTGTCCCAAGACCATTCCGATGTTGGGAGTCATGGAGATGACCGGCCATCTGGGAATTACTCCAGCTCAGGCAACCGATTGGGATAAGAAATTTCAAGGTATGACCATGAACCTCAAAATCGTGAAAAATTACCAGGAGGCGATGGATCATATTGCTAACTATGCGCCTGGGCATACGGATACGATCGTCACCCGGGATTATGCCTTAGCGATGCGATTCGTTCGAGAAGTTGATTCTAGTGCGGTTTTAGTCAATGCCTCTAACCGGCTCCATGGTGGGGATTCGTTTGGGTTGGGGCCTGAATTTGGGAGTAATAGCAACCGGTTGCATGGTAGAGGTGCCATTACCTTGTCCCATTTGACCACAGAGAAATATATGGTGTTAGGAGCCGGACAACTCAAGCACCCTCACCCAATTCCATTACCCTATGAAGATGCGATGATGATGTCCTCAACCTTTTAAGGCCCCCTGTTGTTGTTTCCCGGTGTGGTAGTGACAGATGCCGTCAGTTGTTATCATCCTGTCTTTCGTGGGGATTGGCGGCTCTAGTGATGGAAGAAAACCCTGGTGGGTAAGCAAACCGAAGGGTGTCGAGGGCGCCTCTCCCGCTATTTGCTCTCCTGGGGCTTGCGTTCATTCTCGACAGAATCTGAGTATTACCAGTGGCAGCATGAAAGTCTGTCTCCGGAAGAACTCCAATCTCTCCAACAATTGGTCGCTAAGCGGCAAGGTGGGCAGAATGAGGCTGCTGACGAGCAGTTCTACGACTTTTTGGCTCAGCCCCACATTCTTCCGATTCTTTACAGCCAACGGTATCAGTATTTTTTAACCCTTGGCGATCATTTATTTCAGCGAATTTGTTCAGCGGACCGGGTTCTTGATTTTGGATGTGGAGTAGGAATTCTGACCCTATTTTTGGCGCAGGAGTTTCCGGCGATCCAATTTGTTGGGGTGGACCGGTCTGAAGCTTCTCTGATTGTAGCCCGACAAGAAGCCAAAAGACGGGGAATTCTGAATGTCCGGTTTGAGGTGAAGCTCCTGGGTGCTGGATCGGAGTCTCCTGCCGGAGAATGTTTTGACTTGATTCTTTCCAGTCAGGTATTACTGCAAGCGGAGCAGGAACCGGGGTTGCCCAGTAATGGATGGGAAACATTCGAACGTCTTCAAGATCCTGTCAGGCAAGAACTGCTGGAGAAGCGTACAGGTTTACATGTTCGTTTAAATACTCTGTTAGGATCCTTACACCCAGAGGGTCGAATGGTCCTATTCGAAAAAACATGGAACCTTGGACGTCGAGTGTTTTTTCAACGTGCGTTAGCTTCTCGGGGACTTGGTCTCATCTACCCACCCCTTCCCTGTGTGATTGATACCTTCCAAGAGCGAGAAGTCGATGGCCCGCTGTTTGAAGTCCGACGCTATAGGGGACAATCCCCCGTATCTTGGGGGGAGGACCCCCCTTTTTCTTCTGGCGAAACCCTACATCGTTGTGGAGGAGAAAATGCCAAGCGATTGAGTAAAAGTTTTCTTAGCGATCAATCCCTTCCAGCTATAACTAAAACGCATCATCAGCTAGGAACCGTAACCTGGCGATTTGGGCGATGGCAGGAGGCTCTCCTTGGAGTTTTCTGTGAAAAGTCTGGGGGTATGGTCGGTGCAGTGATTGGGGGAATGGTTGATAAACCTATTTTTTTAGAATTGTGGGAAAAAGTTCAAGCTTTAGATGAAGCCGTCCTTCCGGAAATGTTGGAGGATTTTTGGGGGGAGGGCTTTGAAGAGTCACAAGAAGGGTCAGCCCCTTGCTATGAAAATCACCGCCCCTCAGCACAACAGATATTTGAAAGTCTTCCAGAAAAATGGGTCGATAAGGAGTATAGCTCACGGGAAGGTGAAGGGAGGCAATGTCATATTGAGCTGGGAAGAACCCTCTCCTTTACCTATCTCTACTGGGCGAATACATTTGATCAGCGACAAATAGTCCTGATCGATCATCAGCGCGAAACGCTATTGCGGGAATATTATGAAGAGTCTCTCACCCAAATTCGACTACCTCCTGCCTAGCATAACCCGATGTTTGAGGGTTGTCTCTCACTAAACCTACCGCTGAACGAGAAGAATCTTGAACGTTCGATCTTGGGCTTGGGCATAGCAAGATAGGACCTCATACGTGTTCCTCTGAATCGCGGGAGGTAATTGGGTCCAATTGGAGGGAAGGCTAAATGTATACTTTTGTCCATCGTCATGAAGGGCGATAATCCTACCTTTTTGTAAAAGATCGAGAATCATGTGTCTTTCGGTCTTTCCCTGGCAAGTTTGAGCTTGGGCGGGTTCTGGTTTAGGGGTGGTATCTCCGTACCGAATACTGATGGTCCCGGCCCACAAAAATAAGGCAATGAAGAAGAAAACAGGAAAACGCATGAAGACCTCCGGTAACCAATAAGCTCAAAGTGTGAAGGATTGCAGTGGAGGAGGTAAATACCCCGAATGGGGTGTCTGCGAGTAAGGCGCGACTAGAAATAACGGGGATATGGTCTTAACGACCAGATGTAATGATTGGGGGGAAGTTATTGGGGAAATTTTCCTAAGCGCAACTGGAAGGGCTATTTGTTCTTAAGATAACAAAGAAAAATGCCGACAAACCAAACGATGCCCTATATATGAAAGAAAGATCTTAGGACAGACACCGTTGTCTAGGAAATTGCAAAATGAGTCTGGCAGGGGGCAGCACCGAATTCACAAGGCAAAGGCATGGTAAAAATTTTGGGGACATAATGATTGGTGGAACATGATGATAGGTAGTGAAGATCAAATGCTCAGCCTGGTTTTTCTTGCCGGTCTTCTTCATTGGATAACGGTACTTTTTCTTGTCCGGCATATGAAAACTGATAAGAGGTCTGTGCTGTGGAATTTTTTTCTGATGGCCATCGGCCTCTTAGGTGTTCAAAAAACATACTCTTGGTATGTCGGATATGTGGGAGGGACAAGCCAAGGGCTTACCCTGATGAATGAAGGCCTTGGAGTGGTGATTGCAGGACTTTTGTTCGGGGGAGTCCTCATGATTCCTGGGATTCTGAAACTCATTCGTCGCAATGATGAACTCTTGGAGGTCTTAGAGGAACGGAACATTATCGTACATCAATTTCATGACCGCATTGCCCGCTCGTTTCGTCAAATGCAAATTGCGATGGAAATCGGAAAGCCGATGAATTTCATCATTGAGCAGGTGGCCGAGCTCTCACAGCTTTTACAGGGTTTTGTCGAAGATTTGAAGGCCGGTGTTTTGCTCGGCAACAACTTTTCGATAGCTGTTCAGACTTTGGTAGAAGACTTATCCCGAGAAGGCAACTTTCCCATCTTGGTTGTCGTGGACTCGGACGTCACCGACCGGATTTCCCATGAACAGGGTTCCGAACTTCTTCATATCTTGCGCGAGGCAGTAAAAAATAGCGTGGAATACTCAGAGGCCAAAAAGGGGAAAGTCTCCGTGAAGCTCAGTGAGACGGACATTTGCCTAGAGGTAACCGATAACGGGAAAGGGTTTGAGGTCGATCTCGTGGGCGCACAAGGAAGAGGTTTAGGAAATATGGTGGATCGTGCGAAGAAGATTGGTGCTCGACTTAAGGTTCAAAGTCAGCCCCAAAAAGGAACGACCGTACTCTTGGAAATTCCCATCAATCATGAGGCCTTGAAAAGGACGCATCCTGCTAAGTCCCAACCGGAACTTGTTGGAAGTGGAGCATGAAGCCGACCTCTTCCCATGTGCCATATGATTATTCGATTCGGGACAGTAAGGTTTATGAGGCGGAAATGTTCATAATGATTGCCAGCATAGTGAAAATGGTGGCGGTGGAGGGTTTCGAACCCCCGGCCCGCGGCTTATGAGTCCGCTGCTCTACCACCTGAGCTACACCGCCAAACAGGAGAATGCTGGATCGGGTTGAGATCGGTGTTTATGAACTTAATGAGGTTATTCCCGATATTCCTGCCTCAATCTATACCATAGCTTACGAACCTCCGACAATTCTCTTTTTAGTCGACACCCTCTTAAGTCAGAATTTTGTTGATTTTCTTCCACCAGGCGACGATGAATGTCCGAGGGATTGGTAATGGGCAATCGATTCAGACAATCGTCAGGGAGTACTGAGAAGGAGTTCAATGGCGGAAACCTCGCTTCCTCCTGCTGATTCGACGATGTTTCAAGCTGCCTTAGTCGGACGCCAACCTATTTTCAATGAAGGTATGGATATCTTTGCTTATGAGCTTCTCTATCGAGATGGACAGGCCAATTATGCTGAGGTGGTGGATGGCGAGGAAGCTACGGCAAGAGTTCTGGTGAACACATTTTTAGAGTTAGGAATCGAAAAAATTGCGGGGCAGGCCCATGTGTTTATCAATGTGACGAAAGACTTTTTGTTGAATAAACATTATTCGGTTCTTTCTCCGGAAAAAGTGGTTCTGGAGGTCTTAGAACATATTGACCCTTCGCCTGAAATCCTTCAGGTCCTTCAAGAGGCTCGGAATGATGGATATCGAATAGCCCTAGATGATTTTGTCGTGACCGATGCGACGCAAGCCTTATTAAGCGTGGCCGATCTTGTGAAAGTGGATGTGCTCTCGCTTTCCTCACAGCAACTCGTAGAGCAGGTAGAGAGGTTGCGCCCCTATAATTTGGACCTCTTGGCGGAGAAGGTGGAGGATCTTGCTTGTTTCGAGCAATGCGTGCAGTTGGGGTTTACGTACTTCCAAGGGTACTTCTTTTGTAAGCCACAGATTGTTGAAGGGACAAAAATCTCTAATCATCGTATGGCCACGATCATGTTATTGGCCAAATTGCAAAACCCCGATATTCAAATTCCTGAATTGGAAGAATTGGTCAAAACTGATCTGCCGCTCAGTGTGAAACTCATTCGGTATGTGAATTCTGCTTCGGTCGGCCTTTCTCGGCCCGTGGATTCTATCGCCAAGGCTGTGACGATGGTGGGAATTGATCGAATGAGGCAATGGGCTTCTCTTCTCCTTCTTGCCGGAAATGGAGGAAAACCCCCAGAACTGATGCGTGTGGCTCTCATTCGGGCCCACATGTGTGAAGCCATGGGGCATAGGCGTGGAACTCCAGAGAATCAAGGTTTTACCGTAGGGTTGTTTTCGGTTCTTGACGCCTTTTTTGATTGTTCGATGACGAATTTACTTGAAGAGTTGCCTTTGGCCGATGAGATAACCCAGGCTTTGCTCTTCCAAGTTGGGCCCCTGGGGGAAACGTTAAAAGACGTCGTCGAATATGAACGTGGAGGGGATATCTCCCACGATTTGGGCCAAGGAGAATTTGAACAAATGCAGAAGTTTTACTGGGAAAGCGTTGCCTGGACTGAGGGAATCATGAATTCGATGGGTCCGGTAGCACAAAAGGAAGCAGGGAAGGGGGGCCTCCCAACTTAAAAAGATCGTTTGTCATCGATTTCTCCGGATAGGGCATTCAACACACCCATTCCTTGCTCTCCAAGTTCTATGGGTTGCTCTTCGTCTTCAGGGGTTGCTAATTGGTCGTCCGGTAATTGAGGGGCGATCTTGGCCCTGAGTTCTTCTTCCAGTGCTTCATCCGAAAAGTCCAAATCATGTAACAGGGCTCGAAGCCGTTGAAACGCGAGGATGGATCGGGCGTGAGAATGCCATGTTCCTGAAAATTCGGTATCGTTGACTTTGGTAATGCTGTTCCAGAATTTTGACTCCTCCGGCTCGGACATGTTTCCACTCAAGAAGGCCCTTAATTTATCCATCAACCGTTCTTCAGTCTTTTCAAGCCCATCATATTCCACCAGGGATGGTTCAAAGGGCCGTTTGGAGAGTACCGACAGGGTTTCTTTCCACCAGTCAATGGCTTGAGACTTTTCATCGTCAGGATCAGCCTGTTGTGTGGCTTGAATCTTGGTCAGAAATTGGTGCAGGGCTTTAACTTTTCTAGCAGCTAAACTGCCCAGGGGTATTCCCCAAACATGAGCAATTTCATGGTCTTTCATGGGAGCAGTGCTTGCCAGGATAAATTCTTGCTGGGCCTGTTTTAACCGTCGACGAAGGATGGTTCGCCGACGTAAAAGGGTTTGAAGTTCGAGGAGCAACTTTTTGGTCTCAAAGTCTTTTTTCTCCAATTCCTGATTATCCCAGGCACGCTGAAGTGACCGGAGTTCTTGGCGAATGAGTACTGAAGGAGCCTTCGCTTTGGCCTCATCCAGTGTTCCCTGCTCAACTTGATAGTCGGAAAGGAGCAGGCGTTCCGCAATCCTAATCGTTCGATCAATGATGGAAAGCCATTCTTTAAGAAAATTGACATGCATGCCAGGTCGTTCTCGTTTTTGACGATAGTAGCCTTTGTACTGATTGGCCCGGGCTGTCACATTGAGGACTCCCTCTAGGGATATGGTTTTGTTTTGGGGTTGATTGCCGGCCAAAAAACGAGAATCGGGCTGATCCTCTGCCATATATTCAATTTCTTCCTGGCGGACGTCCATGTATTGCAGTAACAATAATTGAAGCATCGCACGGTTTTGGACCGACAGCGATTGTATCGTAGACTCAATATCCTGGTATTGAAGGGAGGATGACATACGAGCGTAGTGTGACTAGCTAGTTATTCTGATTTTCTTCCATGGTCTCTAGATACGTCGCGGCAAACTCGCGCAGTTCCTGCACGCTTCCCGATGAATATAATTCCCGTGGAATTTCAACTTGAACAAGTTCAGAGGGATCAACTCCACGCTCGGCGGCCCAGTCTTCATCTACATAAAGGGTCACGGCCCCATCCTTTTCACGGCGGACAAATAAGATGTTTTTGTCTTCATCCATATGAGGCCCAAGAGTGCAAGAATACAAGGTAAAATGGTGTACCACACCTATCCGAGAGCTGTCAAAACACCATTTGGGCTGTAAGGGATTGGAGCCTAAATTTATACAACTTCAGGTAACAGCAAGAAAACAGTGGCGGAGATCCACTGGCAATGCGTGGGGATTCTCGGAGTGGCGAATGGTCTGTCTCGGGGGGGAAGAGCCAAAGATAAATTGGTTTGGGCTCAGGTCGAAAAAAGGGCGGACGCTCGGGGGGTTATCCTCCGAGCGTATCGACGACTTCTTTGATGCTTTTCATAATACAGGTAAAAATAGGGATATCTCGTTTTACGAACCTACTGCCTTCCGTAGAACGAAGATCCATGACCAGGTCTAAAAAGTCCTGGGGAGAATCGGTTTCAAACGCGACCACGAATTCTTGGTCATCCAACCCAAACGAATAAGTAGTATTCAATTTGACGGAAGGATATTTGTGTCCAATTTCAATGTGCTCGTCCATCATGCCCTGCCGGGTCGCCTTAGTCAGCAGGTACCACTCCCGGGTTTTTTCAAAAGGGTATACGAAAATGTACTTGGCCCGTCCTGGAGTAATTTTTAGCCTTCGACTTTCCTGCCCTTCGTGTACATGATGATCCACGTAAATTGAGCGTTTGGTCATCGAAAGGTAGGAATAGGGTGTCGTGAGGTATTGCCCTAGGCCAGTCGAGAGAAGTTTTGACCCCATTTCTTGGAACATTTCCAATTCATAGGAAATCCTCCACAACATGAAATCGCAGTCCCCACGAATTCCGGCTGTCGTGTAGGGGACGACGATCACTTTCCCGGCATATTCTTCCACTACTCGGACAAATTCCTGTTTGCCCCTATCTCTTTCCTCCTTGGGAAGGCGTCGCCAAAGTGGATCAACTTTATAAAAACTGAAATTCACGAATTGTCGTTTGGCAGCCTCTTCGGCACCAGCCATAATTGGACCTCCCCTAAGAATATAAACCTATGATAGTCTACCAGGTTAAAAAAGAGGATTTAACATCCATCCCGTAATGTTGTCAATTGGGATAAGATTGCCCCAGATATGAATGTTCCCGGAGTCTTTAAGGCAAGTGCAACCAAAGGGATGTTCAAGGGCCGACTTCCAGGAATCCGAAAAGGTCGAGTCCTCAAAACAGGGTGAAGATTTTGATGAGAATGAAAAACCTCCAGGCCGTCTGTGCCATGTGCAGCTTAGGTGTTTTAGGAGGAATCCTTGGTGGAGAACCCGTAAACGCGATCATGGTTGATCCGCCCCCCCAGGAAATCCAAAACGCTGTTCAGAAAGGGCGGGATGCGGCACAACAGAAAGTTCCCCCAAGTAGATTATTCTGGCATTTTGGGTCAAAAGAATCATTCCAACCACATGGTTTTTTGATGACAAAAATCGGAGGGCTTTCCGTGCTCGCTACACATTATGCGTTACGTGGTGAGGAGCCTACTCAAGAAGCCATACAACGTGTGGTGAATGAAAAGGAATTGCAGGTAATTGTGACAGTGTACGGAGAATTTCCGACATTTGCTCGTGAGAGTTACCTCATTATGAAACAGGGAGAACAGATCATTAATCCCGAAAGAGTTCGAGCCGACGGGCGAGCTATCTCGGTGGCGCGACAGACTGGAAAGCCAATATTCCGAGCCAAAATTGTGGCATCATTTCCTTATGGGGCATTTGACCCTGAAGGTGAGACTGTACTGAAGGTTTTCCCAGGGGCAGGGGGGGAAATAGAATTTCCTTTGGAATTGGGAAAGATTCCTTGACTTCATTTTTTGCCACCGATGTGTTGAAACGATGAACATCTAATGCGAAAAAACTATCGTAAAGGAATGGGGAAAAGTTCGGGCCAACCATTACAAGCGGATATTCTTGCCGTTGGGTCTGAATTGCTCCATGGTGGTCGTGTGGAGAGCAACTCCTTGTTCCTAGCCGAGCAGTTGGCGCATTGCGGGCTGGAGGTCCGTCAAAAAATTTGTGTGGGGGATTACAAGAAAGATATTCAGGATGCCTTACGGAATTCGATAAAAAACGTTGATGTCCTCGTCGTGACCGGGGGGTTGGGATCGACGCTTGATGATTGTACTCGGGAGGCGATTGCCTCGATGTGTGGTCGGCGTTTGATTCGAAGGAAAGTTGCTTATGAGGATCTCCAAGCCCGTTATGCTTGGTTGGGTCGTCAGGTTACCCCCTTGATTGCCCAGCAGGCCCTATTGCCCGTGGGATCTCTCCTAATGAGGAATCCGATAGGCACGGCTGCGGGGTTTTGTCTCCGAGCGAAGGGCGCGATTATTTTCGCTTTACCTGGGGTTTCCCGGGAAGCACGAATGATGATGGAGTCCCAGGTAGGTCCTGTTCTCAAAAAAACATGGAAGCATGTCCCCCAGTTGTTGTCGCATAGTTTTAATACCTTCGGCCTGTCGGAGATTGAAGTCCAAAGGCTTATGGAGCCGGTATTGGATACCAGATTCTTCGGTCATCCAGTCCAATTTGGCCTGTTGGCCTCTCCCTTGGGAGTCAAGGTCACCGTGAATTGTTGGCTTCCCTCCCAATCGCAAGTCCGTCGTGCCAAAAAACAGGCTTCTCAAAATTGGGAAAAATTCTTGGACCACGTGCGAGGATGTGTGGCTAGTCAAGTATTTTCGGAGGGAGATCAGACAATGGAACAGGTGGTTGGAGGCCAACTGACACAACGGGCATGGACCATCGGACTCGCCGAGTCCTGTACCGGAGGGCTCACGACTCATCGACTGACGCAGGTCCCGGGGAGTTCTCGGTATGTGGATCGGGCTGTCGTGACCTATAGTAATCAAGCGAAGCAGGAGATGTTGCATGTGCCAGAATCCATCTTGAAGAAATACGGAGCGGTCAGTCACCATGTGGCGAAAGCCATGGCGATCGGGATACGTCAACAGAGTTCTGTGGATCTAGGTTTGGCCATTACCGGAATTGCAGGACCTGGTGGCGGTTCAAAGAAGAAACCCGTCGGTCTCGTATATCTGGCCCTTGATGGTCCGTTAGGGAATCAAGTCCAACGGTGCCGGTTTTGGGGCAATCGCTCGGAAGTACAACTGAGAGCCTCTCAAGCCGCCCTGAATCTGGTTCGTCGGTATATCGATGCCAGTGACTCCTAAGACATCGGCCAAACGGGTGTTCTTGGCGGTTCCAATCCCAGACCCCTTGCGGGATTCGATTAAAGAGGTACAGCGGCAGCTGAAACCTCATTTGCCTCCGATCAATTGGGTTCGGCCCGAATCCATTCATCTTACCGTCAAATTTCTCGGGTATGTCATTCCGGCACTCATCGAAGAGATCCGGTCTTTGATTTCCCCTCTGATTTTACGACAACCGTCATTTTCGGTTGATGTTCATGGTTTTGGGGGCTTTCCCGACATACGATATCCAAGAATCTTGTGGACTGGGATTACGGGGAAAGATGAGACCCTGAAGGATTTCGTCGAGCGCTTGGATGAAGCCTTAGATTACCTGGGATTTCCGATGGAAAAAAAAGGGTACCACCCACATCTGACCCTAGCTCGAATTAAGCGAGACCACAAATCCGTTGGCTTGGCTTTGACTCAACAAGGCTTCTTACAAAAAGGGGATAATCTTGGATGTCTACCCATTCATCACATAACACTGTTCCAAAGCGAATTATCCCGTTCTGGAGCGGTGTATGCTCCCTTATGGAGCGTTCCCCTTAATGGGGATTCCCAGCCCATAGGGTAAAAGAAAATGATTTACCTGTTTGAGAGGGTCGGGTAAGATAAGTATCATCACGCCTCCTCCACAGAATTCCACAATCAAGAACCAAAGGATGCTCCATGGCAGAACGCGTTGTGCAGCAAAAAGACACTCAAAAAGATGGGAAAAAGCGTGCTCTTGATTTGGCCCTGACTCAAATCGAAAAACAGTTTGGCAAGGGGGCCATCATGAAGCTGGGGGGCACGGAGGTTCCCAAGGACATTCCCGCGATTTCAACTGGTTCACTGACCTTAGATATGGCCCTGGGGATAGGAGGATTACCCCGTGGGCGGGTTATTGAAATCTTTGGCCCTGAATCTTCCGGGAAAACCACCCTGTGTCTTCATGCGATTGCCGAAGCGCAACGGGCGGGTGGTGCGGCGGCGTTTATCGACGCGGAGCATGCCTTAGACCTGGCTTATGCGAGAAAACTCGGTGTTCAAACCGACGATCTTCTCGTGGCCCAACCGGATACGGGAGAGCAGGCTTTGGAGATCGCCGAAACGCTGGTTCGGAGCGGGGCCTTGGATCTGATCGTCGTTGATTCGGTCGCCGCCCTCGTCCCCCGAGCGGAGATCGAGGGGGAAATGGGTGATTCGCATATGGGTCTTCAAGCTCGCCTGATGTCCCAGGCCCTCCGAAAATTGACAGGGGCCATTTCCAAGTCTCAAGCGGCCCTGGTGTTTATCAACCAAATCCGGATGAAAATCGGGGTCATGTTTGGCAATCCGGAAACTACGACCGGGGGAAATGCCTTAAAGTTTTATTCTTCTGTCCGCCTGGATATTCGTCGGATTGAATCCATTAAAGACGGGCAGGAGGTGATGGGGAGTCGTGTGCGGGTGAAGGTGGTGAAAAACAAGATGGCGCCACCGTTTAAGCAGGCTGAATTTGATGTCATGTTTGCGGAGGGAATATCCAAAGTGGGGGAACTGGTCGACCTAGGGGTGAGCCGTCGGATTGTTGAAAAGGCAGGGGCATGGTATTCCTACAAAGACGAACGACTTGGCCAGGGGCGTGAAGCCGTGAAGAATTTTCTGAAACAAAATCCGGATATTGCGGAGAACATCAATAAAGAAATTCGCGAAAGTTATGGGCTGACAGATGCCCCAGCTGAATCAGCAGCTGGTGAACCGCCTCAGGCAGAGTCCAAAAAGGCGACGGGGTCTCGAGGCTGACTCCTCTTCTGTCCCATGGCACGGGATGTTTGACGTTCGAATTCACACGATCATGAGGTTGGAATGATTGCGACTTCCCGTGAGCTGCGTCAGGCATTTCTGAATTATTTTGGGGAACGGGGGCATACGGTCGTTCCCAGTGCACCGCTGATTCCTCAAGCCGATCCTACTCTCTTATTCACCAACGCAGGCATGAATCAATTTAAACGGGTGTTTCTGGGTGAAGAAACCCGTCCGTATTCCCGTGCGGTTTCGATTCAAAAATGTATGCGAGCCGGTGGAAAGCACAATGACCTTGAGAATGTCGGATATACCAGACGGCATCATACGTTTTTTGAGATGCTGGGGAACTTCTCCTTCGGAGACTATTTCAAAGAGGACGCGATCGTATTCGGGTGGGAATTTCTCACCAACGTTGCCCGATTGCCAGAGGAAAAACTGTGGGTGACGATTTTTCGGGAAGATGATGAGGCTCAGGAAATTTGGCAAGGAAAAGTTGGGGTCAATCCGGAGCGTATCGTGCGCTTGGATGAAAAAGATAATTTTTGGCAAATGGGTGACACTGGCCCTTGTGGACCCTGCTCGGAAATTCTGATCGATCAAGGAGAAGCCTTTGGCTGTGGACAAACGAACTGTCGGGTAGGGTGTGATTGCGATCGCTACCTGGAAATTTGGAATTTAGTGTTCATGCAATATGACCGAGATTGGACCGGCACCCTCAATCCTTTACCCAAACCCAGTATTGACACCGGAATGGGGTTAGAACGGCTTGCGGCTGTGACCCAGGGGGTGACCTCCAATTATGACAGTGACGTGTTTCTTCCGCTCTTAAAGCAAATCGGTTCACATACCCATCAAGAATATGGGAACTCTGATACGACTGACCGGTCGATGAGAGTCATCGCGGATCATCTTCGTGCCATGACCTTTTTGATCACGGATGGAGTGCTTCCCTCGAATGAAGGCCGGGGATACGTGCTCAGGCGAATCCTCAGGCGGGCTTCACGGCACGGACGTATGCTGGGGATGGAACGGGAGTTTTTGTACGAACTCATTCCATCGGTGGTGTCTCAAACGGAAGAAATCTACCCCGAATTAGGTTTGATGGCCGAGACGGTTGCGGAAATCGTACAAGGTGAGGAGGCTCGTTTTATCGGGACCTTAGAACAAGCCCTTCCTTTATTGACTCAAATATTGAGTGACACCAAAGAAAAGGGCGAACGACAAATATCCGGCCATGAAGTCTTTAAATTATATGACACCTATGGCTTTCCCCTCGATCTTGTCGAAGATGCCGCTCGTGAAGCAGGTTTGCAGGTTGATCATGGGGGTTACGATCGGGCCTTGAACGAGCAACGTGAGCGGGCAAGAAAGACCGCCAAATTTGACCAGGGCGACTCTCGGCTTGAAGTGGTCAAGGCCATCGCCCAATTCCCGTTGACGAAATTTGTCGGATATAGCGATCAACAAACCGAGGGCAACTTATTGGCCCTGATCAAGGAAGATCAACTCGTGAAAGAAATCGCTCAGGGAGAACATGCTGAGCTGCTTTTGGATGTGACACCATTCTATCCCGAAGGTGGTGGACAGGTGGGGGATCATGGAATGTTGGTCGGACCATCTTCCCGAGTCCTGGTTCAAGATACGACGAAAGTCGCGAAAGGATGGTATCTCCACAAAGGGGAAGTGCTAGAAGGCGTCGTCCAGGTTGGGGATCGTTTGACCGCGACGGTGAATGGAGCGCTGCGACAGAGCGCAGCTCAAAACCACACGGCCACGCATCTGGTGCATGCGGCGTTACGAGAAGTGCTGGGTCCGCATGTCAAACAGCACGGATCCTTGGTGGCTCCCAATAGATTGAGATTTGACTTCTCTCATTTTAAAGGGTTGACCTCGAGGAATGTGGAGGATATTGAAAATCTCGTGAATGATCAAATTCGTCAAAATACCACAGTACAGACGGAAGAAATGGGTATTCAGAATGCCCTGGATCGAGGGGCCCTCGCTTTTTTCGGGGATAAGTACGGGGATCAAGTCCGGGTCGTCGAAATTGGATCATTTAGCAAGGAACTCTGTGGTGGGACTCATTGCCATCAAACCGGGGAAGTTGGTCTCTTTCGGATTGCGACTGAGGGGGGGGTAGCTGCCGGTGTGAGACGGATTGAAGCATTGACCGGAGAGCGGGCGCTTCAGGATGCTCAACAACGCGAAGCGAATTGGCGAGAGGTCGCGGCATTATTAAAAGTAAGTCCCGGGGAAGTCGTGGATAAGACAAAAAAACTCTTATCCTCCATGCGAGAGACGGAGCGGGCTCTCGAAAAAGCCAAACAACAATTGTTAGACCACCAAGGGGCTTCCCAGGAATTGGCCATCCAGGAGGTTGCCGGTGTTCCGATTCTCGTTCAACAGGTAAAGGGGCTGACGATGCAGGAGCTCAGGACTTTTTCTGATAAACTGCGAAAGAAGGTGTCATCGGGTGTTCTGGTTCTGGGGTCGGCCAAGGAGGAAAAAGTATCTTTATTAGTGATCGTGGGTAAAGAGCAGGCCAAGCGTCTGCCTGCCGGTAAAATTGCCCAACATATTGCTCAATTCGTGGGTGGCTCCGGTGGGGGACGACCTGATATGGCACAGGCAGGTGGGAATCAACCGGAACACCTGGAGAAGGCACTGGGTGAGGTGATTCCTTATGTTGAATCTCAACTTGTCTCGTGAATTGTTTGTCCCACGGAAGCAAGCTAGGTGTTCACACTATCCTAAAATCAACCGACAAGGAGTAGAGTAAAAAGAGGAGGACCGCTGAACATGAGCCTGTTAGGCAAATTGATGACGGTGGTGGCCTTGTGTGGTCTGCTTGGCCTGGTCGGTGTTGTCGGTTTTGTAAAGTTAAATGAACCTGCAAGTCATTCTTCTACTCCTGTTCTGATTACAATTCCCCCTGGGACCCCTTTTGCTGAAGTAGCCCAAATTCTTGCAAACCATGATCTGATCGCCCATGACTGGTTTTTTAACTTCCTGGGTCGTGTTCAACAGGTCGATCGAAAAATTATTCCTGGTGAATATCAGCTCCATGCCGGTTTGCGGACGACCGACTTGTTAGCCAAATTGGTCAAAGGGGATCTCTATCAACATTCAGTGACCATTCCCGAAGGCTATACGGTAGGCCAAATTGCCGCCGTGCTGGAACAGAAGGGGTTAGCTGATAGACAGGAAATTCTTCGTCTGAGTCGTGACCGGACTTTTATTCAAAGTCTCAAGGTGCAAGCCAGGACCCTTGAAGGGTACCTCTTTCCTGATACCTATGTATTCGCGAAGTATACTCCATCGGAGTCCATCATTCGTACTTTTGTCAATCGGTTTCATGAGATGGTGTCTCCAGAGCTTCGGGCGCAAGCCTCGTCTATTGGGATGAGTTTGCAGGAGGTCCTCACGCTTGCGTCAGTCATTGAGAAGGAAACCGGGCTGGCTCGTGAGCGTCCCTTGGTCTCTGGAGTCTTTCATAACCGTTTGCGGAAAAATATTCCTCTTCAGAGTGACCCGACCGTGATCTATGCCCTCAATGAATCCTTCGATGGAAATATCCGAAAAGCCGATTTGTCGGTTGATAGCCCTTACAATACCTATAAGGTTCGAGGGCTGCCTCCCGGGCCGATCGCGAATCCGGGATTGGCAGCCATCCAGGCGGCTATCCATCCTACACCAAGCGATTTTGTCTATTTCGTGTCTCGGAATGACGGGAGTCACGTTTTTTCCACTACATTAGCGGAACATAATAAAGCCGTGGATAAGTATCAGCGTCGGAAACACGGCAAGTCATCGTCGTAGGCCGCGGCTTGTCCGAGTCTCCATCATCTATTGAGCAAAATCTCACCCGTTTAGGTATTGTCTTGCCTCCGGCTCCCAAACCGGTTGGCTCTTACGTACCGGCGGTTCAAGCCGGGGATTTGGTCTTCGTGAGTGGGGTCTTACCCTTCGTCAACGGGAAAATTCAACAACCAGGAAAAGTGGGAAGGGAATTGACGATCGAAGATGGGGCTTATGCGGCGCGGTTGGCTTTATTGAATGCGCTGGCTATCCTCAACCACCACCTTGGCTCACTCCAAAAAATTCGCCAGGTCGTACGCTTAACCGGGCATGTGGCCTGTATCGAAGGGTTTGGGGAACAGCCGAAAGTCATTAACGGGGCATCCGATTTACTCGTCGAAGTCTTTGATGAACGCGGTCGTCATGCCCGATTAGCTCTTGGTGCGTATGAATTGCCCCTTCAGGCTCCGATTGAACTGGAACTTATCGTCCAAATCCAGTCTGAATAACTGGCAGTCAGGTATAATGCTGGTATGAATTTTTTATGCCCACTCCGTCGGGTAATATACTTCCTTGTAATCGCGCTAGTTCTATCGGTGGGGCTCACTCAGACTGGCCGGGCAAGCCCTACGAAAATAGAAGACCTCCATTCCCCGATCGTATTTGTTAGGGTGGTTGCCTCGACGTTTAAGACCAGGGATCGGGTTTTTTATGACATTGAAGGGTCAATCATAAAAAAACTCCAGTCTTCGGGGTTGCAGACCCTACGGGATTCGAATCTTCCCTATGACTATACATTGGAAGTGCTATACGAGGAACAACGGGGTGCAGAATTTGATATTGGGAGATGGGGGACCACGATTGAGGGAGAATTCGTTTTTCGCAAAAATCATGGAGAAGTCCTATGGAAATGGAAAATCCATGAAGTCTCGACCAATGACATCTCGGGTGCTCCACCCTATATCGATGCTTTGCTCAAGTTCGCCACACATCCCAATTATTTTTTTCTAGGCCCTATACTCAAGGAATTGACCAGGCCAGAGGCATCAATTTCGAAAGCGCTAACCTATGCCCTTCTTCAGCGTTTGATAGAAGTGTACCCGCATAAAGAAGAAAAAGATCCTGAAGCTCCCCTCTACCATCAAGATCATTTTATGGATGCCATCCATGTCGTGCACCAAGATGTGGCCTTTCAGCGTACCTTTGACGAGTTGCTTGGACAAAATATGAGTAAGGACACGATAGTCTCTATCGCAAAACGGTTTCTTCATTCACCCGATCCCCAACTCAGAGTTCGGGGGGTCACGGTGTTGGGACAGGACCAAACCCATCAAGAAACTCTTCGCCGGTTGGCAATGAACGATCCTAATCGAGAAGTTCGAAAAATAGCCAATAAACTTCTTTCTCCCGCCTTAGCTGTCCCTTGATGTTTTTCATCTGTTTAGAAAAAGGTAATTAGGGCGAAACGTAACCAAAATAGATCTTCACGAATCGTTTAAACAGATTCTCATTTCGATGATTAACGCGATATTCGATTTCTTTTAAATACATCGGAAAATGAAATTTGGAGACGCCTCGATAGTGATACAGAATGTGTTTGGCATAACTCCAAAAGCCCTCAATTCCATTAATATGGTTGTTGACTCGGCGGTGACTCACGAACGCTTTGGAATGATTGATCGTATGATGTTTGCAAATCGTTTCAAGGAGCGATACCCGCGAAAGGCGTCCGTGTAATAGACCGATCCTTTTCGCGTTTTGGCTTGGATATGCCGCATGAGTTCGTCGGAACTGACCGACTTGACCACTTTGGTGTAAACGCGGTTTTCCCGTTCCAGGAGCCCAAGCACGACGCTTTTCCCCGCGGCCGCTCGGCCTCCCTTCCCCTTTCGTTTGCCCCCCTCCAACTCGGCCAAAAGATACAACGCTTCTCGCCGCCGTTGGTACACTCGAGTGACGACTTTGACATCGACGCCCAAGTCCTGGGCCAAACGATACGCAGGCTGCAATTGGTAGAAGCCCTGGAGGATCGTAATCTCCCGTCGCAGGCGGCTCAGGCTTTTGGTTTTTCCACAGAATTGGCATTTCACATGCCCGCGACTCGTATGAAACACTTTAAAAGAAGCACAATCAATATACTTGCGGCCCCAAAAAGGGGGCCGCACAACGAAAAACCGTGTTTCGTCCAGTAACCATGCGCCTGTTTTGCACGCTTTGGTTACGAAACCCTAAATACCTAAATTATTATCAATATAGGTAAATATTACTAGTTGTAATGTCGTGTGTTGTGGAAAGTTTAATTTATATTTATTTTTTAAGTAATTTTTTCTTTTACGAGAGAAATATACAAACCATTGTTTTTATTTAAATAATATTAAATTTATTTGTTTATTTGATGGTACAGCTAATTATTTTTTGAAAATTATCACATGATGGTACTTTAGTCCTATAGAAATAAGCCGAAAAGAATATTTATGCAAGGTTTTTGGAGGTAAAAAATAAGAATTATAGGCATATTAAATAAGAAATAATTATTTATTATTCAATTTATTTCAACTGTTATTTTAATGTTTTTCTACCCTCTCACCTGCAACACAAAATCTTTGGGCATAATTACCCAAATCACTCAATGGGTTCGAGGAGTAAGAAGCTTTTGTTCTCCGGGAGTGTGTCCAGCTTTTGTGGGGTTCCTCGCAGTCCCGGCCGGATTCTTGGGTTTGCCGGGGGAGTTAAAACAAAAAAATGCCTTTATTTCTGTGTTTGAAGATATTCCGGACATTGGTATGCATAGAACGTTAGATGATTATACGGTGTGGCCTTTTCTTCATATTCCACAACTGTTTTCTTTTTGGCTGAAGGGGATGGTTCATCTACTCATGGCTCCAATTTCAATGGGGGTATTGAAGCCATGGGTATCGTCTCCTTCAGCCACTTATATCTTGCAGGTTTGTCCTCTCCTGGCGGCTCGATAGCTGAAGGAATCAATACTAAAATATACTTCAGCCTGGTCAGAGACTGGTTAGTCGTCCATTTCTGCAGAATTCCAGGGAAGCTTATTCATAGGTCAATCCGACCCTCTTTTCCTGCTTGATGGTTTCTTCCCTCGTCTGCCTGTGTAACTTAGGCCGCCTGGTTCCATACTAAAATCCATTTCCTGTAATCCCCTTTTTTTTTATCCATTTTTAATGGCCTTCTCTAAAATTGACGTTCAAAAAACAGGCTTGATATAGTCAATTCGTCCACCTGCGCTGCTTGGTTCCACCTCGTCATGTAGGTATTCCCCGCGGTTAGGTTGGTTGGTTTTCCCTTATCCTGAGCGTTTGAGGTCGTATAGTTATCTTTACGTATTTATTTCTTCTAACAAGGTGTTGTTGTCTATGAAACTCGCGTCATCCCTTATCCTCACTATTCTGTTCGTGTTCACGATGTCAGCTGTTGGGTTCGCGGAATTGTTCCCGGCCGAAGGTCCGCCTGGTACCACCGTGACCATCAGTGGAGAAGGTTTTGGAGATTTTCAGAATACCCAAGATAACAGGGTTGAATTTCAGGGTGTTTCAGCCTTAATTCAATCCTGGGAGCCAGACTTTATTCTCGTGAAAGTTCCTCTGAAGGCTGTTTCCGGCCAAGTGGTAGTTACTAACGGATCGACCAAAAAAGACGTGGGTAATTTTTCGGTCAAAAAAGTTGAAATTACGAAGGTGGAACCCGCTAAAGCGGAAGCCGGCTCTTTAATCACCGTTCATGGAAAACATTTCGGGAACACGGCCGGATCCCGTGATCCCAACACCATGTTTGGCGTGAATCAGGTTTTGGTGAATGGGATTAAGGCGGAAGTTCGACGGTGGCGTCCGAATAAAATTGAAGTGCTCATTCCCGCCAATGCTCATACGGGTGACGTCCAGGTTCGATTGGCTTCTAGCGATCCTCTGCCTGATGGATCTTGCTGCGCTCCGGTGGATTATGCCGTGAGTAATTCCATCCCGTTGACGGTGATTCCTCCTATGGCCTACGACCCGGCCTCGGGCCCAGTAGGCACCAAAGTTGTTCTGTCAGGGCAAGGGTTCGGTTCGACTCGACCCAAAGATGGGAAAGTGTATATCGGGAAAACCTTGGTCCCGATTTCCCAATGGGCGGATCGAACAATTGTCATCCATGTTCCCCTCAATGCTGCCTCCGGTCCCCTTACGCTCCATCGTGATGGAACGAGCCGGACGTTGGGTCAGTTTGATGTCGTCACGACCCAGATTGAAAAGATGTTCCCCGCGAGTGGGCCGATCGGCACATTGGTCATTATTCGTGGAAAAAACTTTGGCCTCCATTCTGAGGGAGGGAAAACTGCCTATGCGTTTGATTTCGACGCGGGCAATAACGGGGTAGAAATCGGTGGAGTTCCTGCGGTCATTCACCGGTGGTTGGATACGCAGATTGATGTGTGGGTGCCCTACAGTGCGAAGAGCGGTCCGGTAGTGGTGAAGCGTGGAGGGGTGGTGCCCCGACCTGATGGGACATGTTGTGAAAAAGAAGAAGTCGTCAGTCATCAAGCCGGAACCTTTACGGTGGTCCAACCGGAAATTCATTCCTATGAACCCAAGGAAGCCGGGTTGGATGAACTGGTGACCATCAAGGGATCCGGGTTCGGAGAGTTCATAAAAATTTCGGAAATGGCTCAACTTTCCCTTCATCACAAAGGGCATTCCTGGGAAAACTATCGCTTGGGGAAGGATGTGTCACGGAGTGAGGTACTCATTAATGGTGTAGCCGTTCAAGTCGTTTCCTGGAGTGATAATAAGGTTGAAGTCCGAGTGCCACGTCGGCCGGCATTTGGGTTTGGGCATCCCGAGGGGTTTCATGTGGATGTGACTGAAGGAGACCTGGTTCTTAAACGGGGTTCTTGGGACATGCTGGAGAATAAGGAATGTTGTACTCCCAAAAAATGGATTACGGTGGTGGGAGGACCGTTTAAGATCCTCAAACGCGGTCTTCCGGATATGGATTATTGGAACGAACCTGGGCGAGCCCAATAGATAGCATTAGGGTCGCACAACGAATATTCCTCCAAACGAAAGCGAACGGATACATTCATGAATAAGATTGTAACGATGATCGGGTTCCTCTCATTCATAACGGTCGGTGGTAGTCCTCTTTCTGTTTGGGCGCAAGTCCCGAACATTGATCTTCATCTTCAGAAGAGCCCCAAGGCGGTGACTCTTCTCGATGTCTACTTCCAAGATCCTCAACGTGGTTGGATTGTCGGAGCGGCCGGGACGATTCTTCAAACTCAGGATGGAGGAAAGAACTGGAAGGCCCTGGCTCGACGAACGAATGCGCTCCTCACGGCTATCACGTTTGCGAATGATCAGAGTGGGTGGATTTTCGGACAAAACGGGACGATCTTGCATACAAAAAATGGTGGCAAGGCCTGGGTTCCCCAAACCAGCGGGACAAACGGGACCCTCTATGGCGCAACCTTTCTTGATCCAGATCATGGGTGGGTCGTCGGTGCACGTGGTGTGATCCTGGTGACAGAGGATGGCGGTGAGACTTGGGAGGATCAAGAAAGTGGGAGTACGGCCGACCTGTTTGGTGTCACTTTCAATGATGAGAAGCATGGATGGGCTGTCGGGGCATTGGGGACTATCTTAGCGACCAAGGATGGGGGAACAACCTGGGCGGGTCAACCGACTAATAGTCCGGCAACCTTCTTTGACATTGTGTTCACCGATGCGGTTTCAGGTTGGGCTGTGGGCACTCAAGGTGCGATTTTTCAAACACTCAACGGAGGAACGACGTGGCTTGACAGAGCCCGTCCCTGTGGAAGTCCCTGTATTAAACCCGCTGACTTGGTGAATATACATTTTCCGACTACCTTAACGGGTCGGATTATCGGTGAGCGAGGGACGTTACTCGTGACTGAAGATGCGGGATTTACCTGGACCGAAATTGAGGCGTTACATCCTGAAACCCTGTATGGTCTTTCAGTCCCTACTGCATCTCAGGGGTTTGCGGTAGGGGATCATGGGACCATTCTGCATTTCGTGACCTCTGAAGTTCCAACCCCTTAATCTCATTTTTTCCGTCCTTCTTTCAAATATTTTCCAGGCGGGCTTGAAGAATAGCTAAAGCCGCCAAACTGGCGGTTTCAGCCCTGAGGATTCGGGTGCCTAAGCTGGAAAACAGACAGTTTTGGGTTTTGAATAGCTCTTTTTCTTGTTGGGACCATCCCCCCTCTGGGCCGATTAACAAACAAACCGGGGTAGAGGATGTCTTCTGAAGCGGTAAGTCCTTCATGAGGCTTTTCTGTTGTCGTTCAGCTAAAACAATGATCGTATTTCCTTCCTCTGTCTGCGTCTTAAGAAATTCTGGTAGCGGTTGAGGGGGAAGAATGATGGGAGGCTCCCATCGCTCGCTTTGTTGCGCCGCTTCCAGAGCAATTCGTTCCCAACGCTCCCGTTGTTTCGAGACCGACTCCGGGCGGATGCGAGGGATGGTGTGATCTGTGGAAAGGGGAGCGATGGTCGCGGTCCCCAGTTCAGTCGCTTTTTGAATCACCCAGCTCATTTTTTCACCCTTCATAAGAGCTTGGCCTAATATGATGGGTGAGGCTTCTACGCTCTGACGGTCAATCGTGCGTTCAACTCTTGCGAGAAGAACCGTAGGCTGAAGGTCAACGACGGTCGTGAAATATCGTCGACTCTGTTCATCGTTAAAGGTGAGTGATTCTCCAACGCGGATTCGTAAGCTTTTAGAAAGATGATGCAGGAGGGGAGGCTGAACTTTGGCCATTCCATCCACGACATCCTTGGCTTGGATAAAAAAGACCGGCATATTGTCACGATAACCTAACGAGGTTGAGGGAGAAGAGGGCTAGTCAAAAAGGTTTTTGACTTTATCGAACAGGCCTTCCCCTTGGGAATCGATGGAAAGACCGCTTTCTTCGGCAAAGGCCAGAAGAATTTCGCGTTGCTTGGGAGTCAATTTGGAAGGTATTTCAATTTTTGTTCGAATGAGTTGGTCTCCCCGGTTTTGCGATTTGAGCCCGGGAGCCCCTAGTCCTTTAAGACGCAAGATTTGATCGTGTTGGGTTCCTTCGGGAATTTTGACCATGGTGGTTCCGGTCAGGGTCGGGACTTCAACTCGGCCACCTAAAATAGCTGTGACCACGTTTAACCGAAGGTCATAGAGGATGTCCTGGCCTTTTCGTTGAAAATGAGGATGGGCTTTGACATGAAGTGCGACGTAGAGGTCCCCTGGAGGGCCCCCATTCATCCCATGTTCGCCTTCATTCGATAACCTGAGACGCATTCCGGTTTCAACACCAGCCGGGATGGTAACTGACAGCATGCGCTCCTTATGAACGCGTTTTTGGCCCCGACAGGCCTTGCAGGGTTCTGCGATAACCTGTCCGGTGCCCTGGCATTGCCCACAGGTTCGATTGATCGTAAAAAAGCCTTGTTGTAGACGGATTTGGCCGGCTCCGCGACAGGCCGTACATTGCTTGATAGATTGGTCTGATTTCGCCCCGGTCCCGTCACAGGTGTCGCACATTTCCCACCGGGGAATCTTTAATTTCGCTTCTTTCCCGTTGATCGCCTCTTCGAAGGAAATTTCTAGGTTATATTGAAGATCGTTCCCTTGTTCCGCACGAGAACGCCCTCGTCCGCCACCGAAGAAATCTTCAAAGATGTCTCCAAAGACATCTCCAAAGCCACCGCCAAATCCCCCAAAGCCTTCGGGTCCTCCCCCTTGGCCGGCCGCAGCATGCCCGAACATGTCATATTTTTTTCGACGGTCTGGGTCGCTTAGAACTTCGTAGGCTTCTCCCGCCTCCTTAAATTTTTCTTCTGCGGCCTTTTTCTTAGCATCCTCAGAATGGAGGTCTGGGTGGTGCTGTCGGGCGAGCTTACGAAAGGCTTTTTTGATGTCATCGTCGGAGGCGTTTCGATCGACTCCAAGAACCTCATAGTAATCGCGTTTGCCGGTTTGTGACATTCAATAAGCCTAATACCCAAGTCGGGTGGTCTGCATGATCAACGGTGATCTCTTTAGATGAGGAGGGGCTTATCCTTTCCCCTTGTCGACTTCCTCGAATTCGGCATCCACGACCTTTTCGTCTTGTGCTGAGGATTCGCCACCTGTGGGTTGATCGGGTCCAGAATCGGAGGGAGAACCGGGGTCCGCTCCATCGGTGGAAGCTTTTTTGTACATTTCTTCAGCCAGTTTATGGGAAGCGGTCGTCAGGTTTTGCATGGCTGTTTGAATGGGTTCGATCTCGCCCTCTTCCAGGGATTTTTTAAGAGCGTCAATGGCACCGCTGATGTTGGTCTTTTCCTCTTCCGAAATTTTATCCCCATGTTCAGACAGATTCTTTTCGGTACTATAGATTAGACTATCAGCTTGATTTTTTAATTCAACTAATTCCCGTTTCTTTTTGTCTTCTTCGGTGTGGCTTTGCGCCTCTTTGACTAACCGCTCAACTTCTTCCTTGCTTAGACCGCTGGAGGCCGTGATTTTAATGGATTGTTCTTTTTGTGTCGCCATATCCTTGGCTGAAACATGCACAATCCCGTTGGCATCGATATCAAACGTGACTTCAATCTGTGGGATCCCTCGTGGTGCCGGAGGAATACCGACCAGGTCAAATTGTCCGAGCAGTTTGTTGTCATTCGCCATTTCTCGTTCACCTTGAAAGACCCTGATGGTCACCGCGGTTTGACTGTCAGCGGCGGTCGAAAAGATCTGGCTTTTTTTCGTGGGAATCGTCGTGTTACGTTCGATGAGTCTGGTAAAGATACCCCCTAAGGTTTCGATTCCCAACGAGAGTGGGGTGACGTCTAACAGGAGGACGTCTTTGACATCTCCTTTTAAGACGCCCCCTTGAATCGCGGCTCCGATGGCCACCACTTCGTCAGGGTTGACGCCACGATGAGGTTCCTTACCGAAAAACTGTTTGACCCGTTCGATGACTTTTGGCATACGGGTCATGCCGCCGACGAGAACGATCTCATTGATGTCGCTCGTGGTCATATCGGAATCGGCCAAGGCTTTTTTGCAAGGCTCGATCGAGCGTTCAATCAGGTCATCGACTAATTGCTCCAATTTGGCTCTGGTTAGTTTGAGGACCAAATGTTTTGGCCCGCTGGCATCGGCGGTAATGAACGGAAGATTGATCTCGGTTTCCTGTGAAGAGGACAATTCAATCTTGGCTCGTTCGGCGGCTTCTTTGAGCCGCTGGAGGGCCATGCGATCATTGCGAAGATCAATACCTTGATCTTTTTTGAACTCATCAACGAGCCAATCCATGACTCGAAGGTCAAAGTCGTCACCTCCAAGGAAGGTGTCGCCATTGGTAGATTTTACCTCAAAGACGCCTTCTCCGATCTCCAGGATGGAAATGTCAAACGTCCCACCCCCAAGGTCATATACCGCGATGCGTTCGTCTTTCTTTTTGTCCAGCCCGTAAGCCAAAGAGGCTGCCGTTGGTTCGTTGATAATTCTCAAGACGTTTAACCCCGCAATTTGACCGGCGTCTTTCGTGGCTTGCCGTTGGCTATCGTCAAAATATGCGGGAACAGTGATAACGGCATCCGTCACCGTTTCACCTAAATAATCCTCTGCCGTTTGTTTCATTTTTTGAAGAATCATGGCGGAAACTTCGGCGGGGCTATAACTTTTCCCCCGGATTTCGACGTGGGCATCTCCATTGGACGCTTCGGTAATCTTATATGGCAGTCGTTGGATAGCATTTTTGACTTCGGCAGCCGTAAACTTTCGCCCCATGAGCCGTTTGACTGAAAAGATGGTATTTTCAGGGTTGGTAATGGCTTGTCGTTTGGCGATTTGACCAACCAGCCGTTCGTCTTTATCGGTTAAGGCTACAACTGACGGGGTTGTACGAGCCCCTTCGGCATTGGCGATGACATTCGGGTCCCCGCCACTCATCACTGCCACACAGGAATTGGTTGTCCCAAGGTCGATTCCGATAATTTTACTCATGCTTCTATGCCTCCCTCTTCACCGGCTTCTTCTGTTGAAGAAAGCTCTGTCGAATCAGATTTTTCTTTGGCCACGGTCACCATCGCCGGCCGTAAGATGCGTTCGTGTAAAAAGTATCCCTTTTGGAATTCCTCGACGATGGTATTGGGTGGTGTTTCCTCTACCTCCACCTGGGCCACCGCCTGATGCATGGTAGGGTCAAACAGCGTTCCTGCACTCGAAATCTGCCTGACTCCTACTTTACTCACCGTTTCAAGGAACTGCTTATGGGTGAGCTCTACCCCCTCTAGTAAGGCCTTACTGGTTCCGGCATCCTTCGCGCATTGGATGGCTCGTTCTAAGTTATCGATAATCGGGAGTAGGTTTTTGAGCAAGGATTCATTCCCAAACCTGATGGAATCTTGTTGGTCCCGTAAGGCGCGACGTTTGTAATTCTCGAATTCAGCGGCCAGCCGAAGGTATTTATCTTGGAAATGTTGGGCTTTTTCTTCGGGGGTTTCCTCTGCCCCTTCACCTTTTGTTGACCTATTTAATTCGTCAGCAGATGTTCCTCCATCTATGTTTTGAGCCTCATTGGTATCAAGAGATTCGTTCTCCTCAGCTGTGGACAAAGTTTCACCGTTTTCAGGGATGGAAGTCATAAGATTGAGTCGTTTTTTTTCTGTAAACTAGATGAAAGCACGTTGGCTCTTGGTCCTAGATAGTCATTGGCCCATCTAAGTCAACCCGTACGGATAATTTTATTCGATGAAATTGCTCAACTTTTTAGGAGGGAAATCAGTGAAAATGTTGTGGGATGGGAATTTATCCACAGGATGGGAAAAGGCGCTTATGAAGAAGAGCGAGACCCTCAAGGGTAAGATTTCTCTTAACCTCTTGAATTGTATGGGAAATTGGAACAATGTTGTTGGCCAGGCCACCCGTGGCCACTACAAAAAAGTCAGCCCCCACTTCTTTTTCGATTCGTCGAACGATTTCGTCGACCATTCCCGCGTAGCCATACATCAGTCCAGATTGGATGCTGGTGGCAGTATTTCGGCCGATGACCGTCTCCGGTATAGCGAGGTCCACTTCGGGTAATTTTGCGGTTTTGTGGTGAAGGGCATCAGCTGAACTTTTTAAGCCGGGTGCGATCACTCCTCCTAGGTACTCTCCAGCAGAGGTGACTGTGCAAAAGGTTGTGGCAGTACCAAAATCCACAATAATAAGGTTCCGCTTAAAGAGCGCATGGGCAGCGGCGGCATTGACTAGCCGGTCTGTCCCAATTTCTTCGGGATTTTCATACTTGAGTGTTAGGTCATGTGGGGATTGACTGGTCACGATTACGGGAGAGTGTTTTAAGAAGGAGGGGATAAGTTTTTGAAAGGTTTGCGTTAAGGGGGGGACGACGCTGCAAATGATGGAATGGGTAAGGTGGCTAGGGGAGATCTCCTGACTGTGTAGTAAGGAGCGAAGGGTAATTTCGTACTCATCGCTAGTTTTTGTGTAATTGGTCGAAAAACGCCAGTTGGCGATGAGATGGCCTTTGTCAAAAACCCCGCATACTATCTGTGAGTTGCCAATATCTATTGCCAAGAGCATGGTTGAGGTAGAGCTTTATGTTTAAGTGAAAATTTAAACTCTTGGTTTATTTTAGTGAAAGTTGTTCTTTTCTTTCAATAACTTGTTAAGTGAATGATTTCACCGGAATGAATCTCAATTTTTGGATTGGGCGTTTTGGTTATGGAGGAATCTGAGGAATCTAATGGGGTGAGGTATAGTTGTCCCAGGTCTCCAATCCCTTCCGCACGGCCTTCAATTGTTTTTCCCTCTGTCATTTTTGCTCGAACGATTTGGCCGATAGTGGAGCATCTTTTATGATAATCCTGTTTCCAATCATGATGTCCTTGAGTGACATGTTTTTCCCAATAATCTTCCAGTGAAGTCGCTAGTTCGGCGATGAGGGAATGTCGATCGACTTCCTGGCCTTGAATCATCAGTAACGAAGTTGCCGTTTTCTGAAGGTCTTCAGAAAATTCATGCAAGAGAAGGTTGACGTTAATCCCAAAACCAACGACGATTGATTGATTGTCTCGCGCAGATCCAGACGTTTCGCATAAAATCCCACCCACTTTTTTGCCAGAAATCAGAATATCGTTCGGCCATTTGAGGAAGATGGGCGTACCTGAGTAAAGGTCCAATGTCTTGGCGATGGCAAGTCCTGCCGCTAAAGGAATCCAACCGATTTTTGATAGCCTGGCTTTCGTGTGAAGTATGAGGGAACCATAGATATTGGTACCGGGCGGAGAAAACCATTGACGGTCCATTCGGCCTCTTCCCGCAGTTTGCTGATCTGCCAGGACAAGCGTGGCATGAGGGACGTCCTGTTTTGCTAATTCAAGGGCCAGAGTATTGGTTGAGGGGATACTGTCAAACACAAATAGAGAGTGATGGAGTGTTTTGTGGGGAAGTAAGGAAGCGAGGGTGTCTGTAGAAAGCATAGGATCTCTTGGCCCAAGCCATTATTTGTTCTGTAAGGACTTCCGAATCGACTTGGATCCTACGTTACTCAGAATCTCAAGGGAGAGGTCTTTGGAAGGAGCCGAATGTGTGAGCGCCCCGATTGAAATGTAATTGGCTCCAGCTTTAGCCATTTCGCCAACATTTTTTAGGGTGATTCCCCCTGAAACCTCCACCAGGGCACGCCCCTGGATGTGGGTGATGGCTTGACGGACTTGGGATGGAGCCATGTTATCCAGGAGTACGATATCAGCCTGGCCTCGGATTGCCTGCTTTACCTGATTCAGGGTTTCCGCCTCAACGGCGATTCGAAGGCCATGTGGGGCCTGTTCCCGGGCAATTTTGCAAGCTTGAGATAATGAAATTTTATACTTGGCGAGAATTTTTAAATGATTATCTTTAATAAGGATTCCGTCTTGGAGAGAACTTCGATGGTTCTTCCCGCCACCCAACCGTACTGCCCATTTCTCCAGAACCCGAAGACCAGGGGTTGTTTTGCGTGTATCCACAATGCTGGTGGGATAGCGTTTGACGGCTTCGCAACATTGGTGGGTAAGGGTGCTGATGCCAGAAAGACGTTGCATGAAATTTAGGGCAACTCGTTCCGATTGCAGTATGGAGCGAGCCTTTCCTTCAATGGTGACTAAGGGGGTGTTAGTGCCCACCGATGTTCCATCGGGGATGTGGATGGTAAGCCGCAGGGAAGAATCGACAGTAAGAAAAACCTGTTTGGCTACAGTAATTCCCGCCACAACCATCGGTTCTTTGGCAAGGATGTGACTCTTAACCCTCATGAGGTCGGAGATGAGGACTTGAGAAGTCACGTCCTGAAAGGCTCTATCTTCTTTTAAGGCCTGTTTTACGATTCTTTCAAGAGAGGAAGGGGAAAGTGGAGGTACGTTACTCATGGGGAAAGCATCGTTGTCAGTTGTTGCTCACTACTCGTGAGGAGGTTCAACTCAAGGTGGAGGTTTGTGACTCGACTTTCGGATTCTTGGATGACCGAGGGTTCCGCTTTTTCTCGGAACTGGGGGGAAGAAAGGCGCCCTTCCAACCGTTTGATTTCTTTCTGCTTGTCTTTAATTTGTTTTTGTACTTTTGAGATGATCTGCTGAAGGTCGACTCCTCCTTGAATGGCAGTTCCCACGGTAATATTACCTGTCACGAGGCGCAGAATATGTCCGGCCGGCCATAGGTCTGGACTCAGAATGTTCAGAGGACCGCGGAGAATCGCTTCCATGTAAGGAGTTAAATTTTCCAGGGTTTTTGCATCAGAACTCTCACCTGAGGTGACCCAAATTTGTGGTGGATGAGAAGAAGATACGTTGAGCAAGGCACGAGCTGTTCGCGCAGTGGTGATGACCTGGTTGATTAACGAAAACGCGTGTTCGGCGTCCGAATCATGCCAATCAGAATTTTCGGTGGGGTAGGGTTGAGTGACGATTGACTGACCGGAATGGGGGAAAGTTTGCCATAATTCTTCGGTGATGAAAGGCATCACGGGATGTAATAATCGTTGGATAATCTCGAAAGATTCCAGGAGTGTTTGCCTGGTTGCAGGGCTTTCTGGATGTTCTTCACGTTGAAGGCAAGGCTTGCTTAGTTCAATGTACCAATCACAGTACTCGTGCCAAATGAATTGATACAGAGCAGAGGCGGCTTGGTCAAATCGATAATTGGTCAAGGCCGTTTGGACATCGGCGATGGTTTGATTGAGCCGGCTGAAAATCCATCGGTCCGGAAAGGGTCTGGACCGGATAGGATCGTTGGTTGTTTGGCCGTTGGCGTGCAGTTGAATAAATCGGGCCGCATTCCAGATTTTGGTGACGAAGTTCCTGTATCCCTCAATCCGTTCTTCGGTCAATTTAATATCTCGTCCGGGAGACGCCATCGAGGTCAGGGTAAATCGAAGAGCATCTGTTCCATATTGACGCATTTTTGTTAAGGGGTCGATGACGTTCCCTTTTGATTTACTCATTTTTTTGCCTTCGGCGTCCCGCACAAGGGCATGGATGTAGACGTCTCGAAAAGGAACCTCGCCGGTAAACTTCAATCCCATCATGATCATTCTGGCTACCCAGAAAAAAAGAATGTCCAACCCGGTTATCAATGTTGAGGTCGGATAAAACCTGTTGAGATCATCAGTTTTTTGAGGCCAGCCCAAGGTTGAAAAGGGCCAGAGTGCCGAGGAAAACCACGTGTCCAGGACATCGGGGTCACGGACCAAAGAGGTTCCACCACATTGTGGGCACTTCTCGGGTTCTGTCCTTGAGACAATCGGCTCAGCTTCATGGGAAATCATGCAACTCATCTCGGGTGCGGCAGGGGAGGTTCCTTGAGGGGCGGGAATTCCCGCGGGTTGAGATGTTGGCGATAGATGATTGGTATTGCACGATTCGCAATACCATGCTGGAATTTGATGCCCCCACCAAATCTGTCGTGAAATGCACCAGTCTTTAATCTGTCGCATCCATCCAAGGTAATTGTTTTGCCATTCCTCAGGAATAATTCGAATGTCACCCTGTTCCACCGCTTGAATGGCCGGGTCCGCTAGTGGTTGGATCTTCACGAACCATTGTGGGGACAAATAGGGTTCGACGACGGTTTTACAGCGATAACATTTGCCCAAGGCCATCGTATGGTCTTCCTCTTTGAGGAGGAAGTGGGATTCGGTCAGTGCGTCGACCACCAGTGGCCGTGCTTCCGTCACCGACTTTCCATCTAGCTTACCGATCAGCTCGGGGTGTACTCCTGCCTCTTCCAAAGCCAATGAGTCGAGGTGTGCTCGGTAATCCAATATGGAAAGAGTTGAAAGTTTATGGCGTTGTCCTGCTTCAAAATCATTGAAATCGTGCGCCGGTGTGATTTTGACCGCTCCCGTCCCGAATTCACGATCAACCAGAATTGAATCAGGGACGATAGGAATCAAGCGTGTGGTTAACGGTAATTGAATATGTTTCCCGATAAACTCTTGGTAGCGGGAGTCTTCGGGGTGTATGGCTACCGCCTGATCGCCGAATAAGGTTTCAGGACGGGTGGTGGCCACGATAAGCTCGTGATCCGGGTTGTCGGCAAGGGGGTAACGGATATGATACATCTTACTCTGAAGAGGTTCATGTTCCACTTCGATATCAGAAAGGGCCGTGAGGCATCGGGGGCACCAATTGATCAGTCGTTCTCCGCGATAAATTAATCCCTCCTCATAGAGACGCACGAAGACTTCCCGGACGGCCTCTGAAAGACCGTCGTCCAGGGTAAACCGTAGACGAGTCCAGTCACACGAGGCACCAAGTTGTTTGAGTTGTCCGATGATGGTATCCCCTGACTGTTCCCTCCACTGCCAGACCTTCTGAATGAATGTTTCCCGGGCCATCTGTTCCCGTGCCAGACCTTCTTCTGCTAATTGCCTTTCAACCACGTTTTGTGTGGCGATTCCGGCATGGTCCGTTCCAGGAAGCCATAGCGTTGGGCCCCCCTGCATTCGTTTCCAGCGTGTCAGAATATCTTGGAGAGTATTGTTGAGGGCATGGCCAATATGCAGAGAACCCGTGACGTTGGGCGGGGGAATGACCATGCTGAAGGAGGCAGCTGCCGATTGAACCGGTTGGAACAGCTTCTGGTCGATCCAAAAGGTCCCCCAGCGGTCTTCAACGAGTTGCGAGTTATAGTTTTTGTCTAACGGAGTATGTGTCATGAATAAGGATAGGGGCAAACGGGGTCCGATGTTAGCATGGGTCCTGAGGCCTCGCAATATCCACCCTTGTTCTCATTACGAATTTTGTGGTATAGATTAGCATTAATTATTTTCACTTAGTAAAGGAGTCTTGTATGCCTCGTGGGCGTGAGAAAGATCGAGAATTGAGAAGAAAGCATCGTAAGAATAGAAAAAGGGTGAAAGCCTTGGAAATTGCCAGGAGGGAAAAGGGGAAAAATAACTAACGGATTGTTTTTTTAAGGCAAAAGTGCCTTTTTGCCTGCCTTCCTCCCTTCTAGTTTTTCTTCCAGAGGCGTCGCTCTTAGATGGATTGTGACGACAAAAATATTTCTTTCCTAACGATTTTCATTCGCTGTCTGCTCAGTTGAAATTTGGATAAATGTCCGTGACATTTCCAAGATTGTAGGGTTGTTAATATCTTGGTGTTTTTCCCATTCATTTCCTCCCGTTCATCATAATGTGTACGCGTGGGAAAACCGCATGTTGAGATTCCCATGGGACAGCCTCAGATAAAGGTGATCTTTTTTGACGCGGTGGGTACCCTCTTTGATGTTCGAGGGTCCGTCGGAGAGGTCTATCTCAGCTATGCCTCCAAGTACGGGGTTCCTAGGACTAAAGAAATGTGCCAAGCCTTGAATCAAAGCTTTCGGGAAACGATGAAGGACATGCCCCCTCAAATTTTTTCTGTTGAGAGTCCAGAAAAACTTAAGCAATGTGAACGGTTGTGGTGGTTCGATGTCGTTCATTCGGTATTTTATCGGGTGGGGATGTTTGAAGGGTTTGATGACTTTTTTGAGGAAGTGTTCACCGCCTTTCAACAGTCCGATCATTGGGAGTTATTCCCTGAAACGGTTGAGGTTCTCACACGCTTAAAACAACAAGGCTTTGAATTAGGAGTCATTTCAAATTTCGATACTCGATTTTATAAGGTATTTCGTGCCCTGAAACTGGATGGTTTGTTTGATTCGGTGACGATTTCAAGCCTGGCAAAAAGCCTAAAGCCCGCCAATAAGATTTTTTCCTACGCGTTAAGTCAGCATATGGTGGACCCCGTCGAGGCGATACATGTGGGAGATCATCCCACGGAGGATTTTCTCGGTGCCCAGAAAGCGGGTTTACATGCGTTGTTGGTGGATCGTTCTGGAACGCATAAACACTCAGAGTTCACGATTCCGAATTTACTTCCCTTAACCACGAATGAACTCTTATGCGCGTGAGGACTGAAATCTTCTGACTTCTGGCTGTTTTGAATGCGTTGCTAGGGAATAATGTCCCTATTGGATGAATGCTTAACATCCTCAGTTGTAGGTGGGGAAGGGGACCGAATGCTTGACCAATCCGGGTGTTCCACGTACTGTTATGAAATCCTATTTTATGGGCCTAAAGCTAGATTTGGGAAAGTTGGGTTTGTATTTGAAGGAATTTTGCCCCCCTCCGTTTTTCGGCTATTTATAAGGAATTGGGCTCCATGTATGAACGGAAAAGTACGCCTGCACCCTAAGAAGTAGGCTATGGAATTTTTCGCGATCAGTGGGCTGTTAAATGCGGTTGCTGCCATTGGGCTTGCTTCCTTTGTGTACCTCCGTTCTCCGCAAGACCCCAGACATTGGACTTTCGGGTTATTCGGTATAAGTACCGCCATTTGGAGCTTAGGGTATTTTGCGTGGCAAATCTCAGAGTCAGGTGATCTTGCCCTTTTTTACATCCGCATCCTTATGGCCGGAGCCATCTTTATTCCCATTACTTTTCTTCACCATGTTTTTTATCTGCTGAAAAAGGAAGTAGCTTGCCGTCAGATAATTAAATGGAATTATGGCATCGGAGGCCTTTTTCTCCTGTTGGATGCGACCCCTTTCTACATTGAGGGGGTTCGCTCTATTTCGGTGTTCCCTTTTTGGGGGGTTCCAGGCCCTGCATTTCACTTGTGTTTGGTCTGGTGGATTGGGTTGGTTGTCTATGCTCACCTATTGTTGATTCAGGCCTATCGATCTGAAAAGGGGTTGCGGCGGCGGCAATTCTTGTACCTTCTTTTGGGGTCGGGGATTGGATATTTGGGAGGGGCTACTAATTATCCATTGTGGTACGGAATTGAGATTCTGCCCTATGGCAACGCGGGATTTGCCATATACATAGCTGTCGTAGCCTACACCCTGTTGCGATTCCGATGGTTGGACTTTTCGGTATACGTCGAGCGTGGTCTTTCCTATTTTACCTTGTTGTTATTAGTCTCCCAGCCTGTGTATCCGGCTCTCCTACTTGCTCAAAAGTCCTTATTAGGCGGGATTAACGTTCGTTTTTCGGTTATCCAGTTGCTCCTACATCTATTGACCGTCGCTGGGGCTTATCAAATGAAAGTGGGAACGAAAGGGGCGGTAGCCAGGACTATCATGAAGGGACGAGAATTGCGCGTTCAGACGATAGCAAAATTTTCATCCCAAATGGCAAGTATTCAAAATGTTCCTGATTTAGGGAAGACGATCCTGGAAACCTTGGGGAAAAGCGTAGGAGCTTCCAAGGCTGCCATTTTTATCCTTGATATTGAAACCAACCGATATCGAGCGACGGCACATTGTGGATTTTCGTCCAGTTCTTCCATTGTTCACGATGGATGGGGTTTGTCTGACGATCTCCCGCAATTTTTATTATTCTCTCAAGGAAATATTTCAACCCAAGAATTGAGACAGTCTCCGATGGACCAATGGGGAATTCGGGTAGCGAATGAGTTGGGAGACCATGGCTTGGAACGTTGTTATCCCATATTTGGGAATAACCGGCTCTTGGGATTTTTAGCATTTGGCCCGTGCTCACAGGAAAGTCTTCATGCTTTTGGTGGTGAAATGGTATGGAATGCGATTATTCAGGAATCTGCCCTGGCTCTAGAAAACGCGATTTTACGAGCAGAAGTCCATCGTTCTCAAAACCTTTTTTGTCACCTAGATCGTCTTCGTTCTTTAGAAACGATGGCCAATGGACTGACTCAGGAACTCCACAATCCTCTCGTTTCCATCAAGGCCTTCGTTCAGGTCGCTGAATTACGCCGTCAAGATGAAGCCTTTATGGAGCGGTTGCATCAGATCGTGGGAGAAGATCTGGCTAAAATTGAAGAATTAACTAAAGAAATTAAAGATTATGTTAAGCCCATTACCGGGTCCCTCAGTACCAAAATTCAAGCTCATGAAGTCATCGATTCATGTTTATTGTTCCTTTCCAGTAATTCGCTCTATCACCATGTGCTCATCGAAAAAGATTATGATCCCAAAACACCAATGGTGTTCGTGGATCGACAAGGGTTGATGCAAGCCATTTTCAATGGCCTACTTCTTTTACTAAAGGATTCGCCTGAAGCATCCGGGACCATACAGATTGCTACCCATATGGTCCCAAATGTTATGGGGGAAATTGGAGTTCAAGTAGATATTGGATGGAAAACGTCACACGCCACTCAAGATGGACTGCTGGTGGCCTTAGAGGAGTGGGACTATGAGGAGGCAATCACGAACCCCCAAGATTCCTCTATAATTCAGGGGGTTGTCCTGGCCAATCAAATTATCCAACGCCATTCTGGAAATTTTCGTCTTCGGTTACGAAACGGTGTCGTCCTTGGTTTTCAGTTTCAGCTACCGCTCAACCTTCCCCATGCCCTCAGTACCTACCATCTTTCTCCTGTTTCGTCCCTTCCTGGTGTACGTTCACAGTCCCACGTCGATACCAAAGACTTACTTTCCTAGACGGATATTGGTCGGGAACTCTCGTTGGGAATGATTCTGGCTGCCTGTAAGTCAGAAGATTGAAAAGGGTATTGGCATACGACATGTCGGCCTCTCTTAAAGATGATTTTTCTTTCTTCACCTATTTGCCTGTCGTGGCCTATCGGTGTACGCAACGAGGAATTGATCGTCAATTTCAAGCCGTTTCCCCATTTGTGCACACTCTTCTAGGTGTTTCTCCCGAAAGTTTGCGAGCCGACCCTAAGGCTTTTTTTCTCCGTATTCATCCTGAGGACAGAAACTTATTTTTACGAGCTTGGGAAAATCATGTCCAAATCCCTGCGGTCATCAATTTGGAGTATCGAATGTTGACCGCTGATAATCGAACGATCTGGGTGAAAGAACATAGTGTCATGACGCAGGGGGAACAAGAAAATGTGAAGGAATGCCAAGGGGTGTTGGTCGAGGTTTCGAACTTTCAAGAGATCAAAGATGAATTGCATCGATGGGATCGGGAGCTTCAATCTCTTACCCGGCATCTTCCAGACATCATCTCACGAATCGATCAAAAGAAACGGATCCTGTATTTGAACCGATGGTGGGATCAAGTGGATCCCCTGCCTCCGGAGATGTATTTAGGGAAATCTCTCATCGATCTTGGACTATCGCCGAACATCGCAAAGATTTTTGAATCAAAGATTTCCCGTGTCTTTGAGACCGGAACTTCTGATGTCTTTGAGATTTCCCATCCGACTGCCTTAGGCATGAAAGTCTTTGAAGTCCGCTTTTTCCCAGAAACTTCACAGGAGGGTCAACGATTAACCGTGCTCATGGTCTGTCGAGACATCACGGATATGAGGACGGCAGAATTGGCCTTTAAGGAAAGCGATGAGAAGTTCCATCAATTAGCAGAGCATGTTGATAGTGTCTTCTGGATTTGGGATGTTGAACTTCAAAGGATGGTGTATGTCAGTCCCGCGTATAAACGCCTCTGGGGTGGAAACCCCGAGAAGCTGATGAATAACCCGTTCGATTGGCTGACGGTCGTGGTTCCTGAAGATCGAGTCAAAGTTGAAGAAAGGTTTTTAAAACGCTTTAATGGGGAACCCGTGGACATTGAATATCGCGTTCGGGGGCATAACAATGAGGTCCGTTGGGTTCATAACCGGACCTTTCCCCTCAAGGGCAATTCAGGAACACTGCAACGAGTGTTCGGTGTGGCTTTAGATGTCACGGAGAGGAAACGTTGGGAAGAGGAACGTTTGCGAGGAGCCAAATTGGAGTCTCTTGGACTCTTAGCCGGAGGACTCGCACATGATTTTAACAATCTGCTAACGGCTATTTTAGGCCAATTATCCTTGGCCAAGCATGTCATGGATGATGCGGACCCTTTGTATCAGCGGATTTCAGAAGCCGAACAGGCATCCTTGCGTGCCCAAGATATTGCCTTGCAATTGCTGACGTTCTCCAAGGGGGGAGCGCCGGTCAAGAATACCGTCCATCTTAAAAAGCCTTTAGAGGAAAATGTTCGATTGGTCCTGGCTGGGTCGCATGTCAAGCCCGTGTTTGATATCCCCACGGATCTGTGGCCAGTCAATGTGGATATGGGCCAAATCTGTCAGGTCATTCATAACCTGGTCATTAATGCCCGACAGGCCATGGAGGAAGGTGGGGAATTTTTCACGACAGCAACAAATATGAGTGAGAATGATCCCAAGATGTTCGGATTGCAAGAATCCTCTCCCTACCATGAACATTGGGTGAAAATTGCTTTTGTGGATCAAGGAGGAGGAATTCGAAAAGAAAATCTTGAGAAAATCTTTGATCCCTACTTTACGACCAAACCGGCGGGGTCAGGATTAGGTCTTGCTACCTCTCATTCCATCATTCGAAACCACGGAGGGATGTTATTCGTCGACTCTAAGGTTGGGGAAGGGAGTACGTTTGAAATTCTTTTGCCGGCCTTGCCGTTTGAGGAAGTTTCGGAAGGACCTGTCGAGAAAACGATTCAAGTGGGCCAAGGACGTATTCTCATCATGGACGATGAGATCCAGATTCGAAAAATTCTTGGAGAAATGGTGGAACGGTGCGGTTATAGTTATCAAACGGCCAAAGATGGAGAAGAGGCCCTGGATATTTTTTGTCATGCCCAAGAAGTGGGCAACCCTTTCTCGGCGGTAATCCTTGATCTGACGATCCCCGGTGGGTTGGGAGGGAAGGAAGTCATCGGTCGGCTCTTAAGTTTGGATCCCCATGTCAGGGCCATTGTCGTAAGCGGGTATTCTAATGATCCCGTTTTGGCTAATTATGAGGAATATGGCTTTAAGGGAAGGGTCGCCAAGCCCTTTAACCTCGTCGATATTAGCCAAGTCTTAAACACTGTCCTGGCGGGAACGGCTTCTTAACAAGGCTGTTCTCTGTTTTAGGTTTGTGTTCGGGCTCTTTCTGCATAAAAACACGGGCTCCCTCCGTGGTCGTTGTCTTCAAACCAAACCAAGTTTAATTCTTTGTCATGACCAAAAATAGATTGATGCCTTCGGGTTCTTGTTCAACCTGAACTTGGTGGTCGAGAAATCCACATTCTTCAGCCAGTCTTCGTAGATGCTGCTTGCTCCGATGGAATAAATTCCATTGGCACAGGTCCATATACCCTTTATTCGGGTTACTGGTTGAGAAATTGCCGATCACAATTTTCCCATTTGGTTGGAGAAGAGGAATAAGTCGGGCAATAGTTCGTTTAAAGACATTGTCATTGAAGTAATCGAAGAGTCCTGCAGACCAAATCAGATGATATTTTTTGGTGGTCATGAAACGAAAGATGTTTTTGTGAATAAATTGAATGCAAGATAAAAATTCTTGACATAGCTTCTTGGCATGATCAATGGCATTGAGATCTTGTTCGACGCAGTCGATGGTGATGCCCCCGGGCCCAAGGGCCTTCATGGCTTCGTACATATCCCGCCCGGGGCCGGAAGCCAGGTTGAGAATGTCGCAATGCCCCGGATGACTATTTTTGGTTTTCCAGAGACGATCCAGGAAGAAAGAAAGACGATTTCGCACGGCCTGTGGAGCTTTCTGGGCATGGAAAAAATGATCCCACTTCGATAAATTTGGGTTTTCAGCCGTGTAGTAGTTATATATTCGTTCAATGATTTGATAATCTCCTGCATATCCTAGAGGTTTTTTGAAGGCCCATCCCTGGATCGTTTCGGTCGAAAGCGATTCCCCAAAGGCTTCCCGAATCGATTGGAGATGCTGTTCAGAAAAACGATTATGTTGCGCTTCAGAAGTAAATTGTTGAAAAATCGTGTTCAAAATGGGGTAATCCAGTTGGTCCGGTCCTCCTTTTTGTCTAATGTTGGAGATAATGGTGTGTGATTCATGAACCACCTTTTGAATTTCCGGGCCCTGAGTTGGAACAAATTGTGATAACGGAATAGCTTGGGAATACATAGGACTCCTCCTAATTTGAAGTAAGAATGACGAAGAATAATGAATTGGCGTTGAACGTACCTATGCCCTTGGAGGGCAGGAGGGTTGAAGAAAAAGTCTGTTGGGGTGATTCAGCGAAACGAGGTTGAAAAAATAGCCCGGTTACTCGAGAGTAGCCACGTAGAGGATGGATAGGTGGTAAACCGGATTTCGTCCACATAGAAGGACAAAGGCCCCGGATTCCTTGAACTAACTGAAATCGCTGATGATTATGGATTAATGGGCATTGGCATTAATTCCTCCTAATTTTTGAATTGAACGATTCATTGTTGTTGGGGGAGAACACCAGAAGTAAGGAATATAATGGCCCAATGCGAGTAAATGATGCGGAAACATTACCCCAGTGAAGGGAAAGATGTCCAGTAAGTGTTCTATTAACTGCGTCGGGTTTCCCTTTTGAGGGGCATGACTTCCTCCTGGGCGGAAGAGGGCTGTTAAAGAATGAAGACAATCGAAAAGTTTCTTAAAGCAGAATTCATGTGAAATATGTCATGGCAATTTCTCAAAACTCTCCACACAAAAAAAAGAAAAGACGGAAAAACCCGGGACAATTGTCTTTCGACCTTCCCAGTAGTCGAAAGCGGAGATTTCGAACACAATTGTTGAGGTGGTATGGAGAGTATGGACGAGACTTGCCTTGGAGAAGAACCTCGGATCCTTATAAAATCTTGGTTTCTGAGATCATGTTGCAGCAAACTCAGGTTGATCGGGTCATACCCAAATTCCATGAATTTTTGGAAAAATTCCCCACCGTGCATGATTTAGCAGGAGCCAATCCGGCAGAAGTTCGGAAGACTTGGTATCCCCTAGGATATAATGCCCGCCCATACCGATTGCATGGTATCGCCTGTGAAGCCGTGGAACGTTACGGAGGACGTATTCCAAGTCAACCGGACGAATTACTTTCGATGAAGGGAATTGGTCGATATACGGCAGGGGCCATTCGGTCTTTTGCGTTTAACCAGGATGCCCCTATTCTAGATACAAATGTCATGCGGGTTTTGTTCCGGGTATTTATCAGTAAAGGAGAGCCCCAAAAATGGAAATCGGACTTATGGATTCTGTCGGAAAAGTTAATTCCTCGTGGCAAAGGATACGATTTTAATCAAGCGCTCATGGATTTTGGAGCTACGGTTTGTACGGCAAGAAAACCCCTTTGCTTGATCTGCCCGATGCGGAAGTTTTGTCAAATGGTCTCATCTTCGTGAATGACGCTCCTATTCCATCCCCTTCGCCGTTGATGGTAGCAGCAGCGGTTATTTATCAAAATAATAAGGTCTTAGTCTCAAAACGAAGGCCTGGAGGGGTTCTGGGGGGATTGTGGGAGTTTCCCGGGGGGAAGCAGGAAAGGGGTGAGGGGTTAGAGGATTGTCTGCGACGGGAGTTGCAGGAGGAACTTGGGGTTCAGGTTGGTGCACTTCATCCCTTTCTAGTGGTTAAACATTCCTATCCGAATCAAGAAATTGAGCTCCATTTTTACCTCAGTACAAGTCTGTTGGGGGATCCTCAGCCCCTTGGATGTAGTGAATGGGCTTGGTTGGACCCTGGTCAATTAAGGTCGTTGCCCTTTCCGGAAGCTGATAGACGAGTCATTCAAAAAATTGAAGAAATTCATAGAGCCAAAACCCTGAACGAGAGACCTTTCCACTCAATTCACTGGGGGAAGAATAAAGAACCTCTCTAACAGTTTTAACCCTTAGAAATATCGACAAGTCTAGGGAAAAGAAAAAATTGAAGGTTTAAGGTTTCAAGGTAGGCTTAGATATGTAGTCCGATTGTACCAGAATGATGTATCGGAAGCGTATCTATTGCAGGTCCGAGTGTGGAAGACAGTCCTGTTGAACGATATCGTTGCCCCGTTCCCCTATTCAACGGGCCTTTGTTTGAGCCGTTGAATCTCTTGGTCTTGTTCCTCTAATTTTTTGCGAAGGTCTTCCAGCTGTTCGTAAAAGGTTTGGGATTTTTGCCCAGGGGGGTGCCTTGGTGTTGAGCCAAGTGGGGGAACCGAGACTGGAGACTGAGGGTCAGAACGTTGTGGGGCGAGTGTTTTGAAATGGGCCATGTCAATCGCTACCCAACCTGAGCTGGACGGAATGCTCATGAGCGATTCAGCCTGTTCTTGTGAAAGGATGCCCGCCTTCTCTGAAAACCCTAAGACATGATATCCATGAAAATAGCCGGAAGGGTTCGTTTGTTTCTGTGTTTTCGCGATAGAACGAGGGTCCTTCATTACCGTCACAAAAAGGGTTGAAGGGGAAAAAACAGCGACGGTCCCGGAAATGAGGGATTTAGGGTCGTCTCCAGGGGAAGACTTAAATACGACGAGTTCTTCGTTTGTCGCCTTAGATAATGCGAGAGCTAATTGAGGACCTAAGAATTGTATCTGTGATGAGGAAAACAAGGGGACGTCCGTTGAAGACCCCATGATAAAATCCTGAAAGATTCCTTGTTCTTGTCTTTTCGTAATTTTAGACAAGATGTTCTGAATGAGTGTTGGAGGTAGGTTTACGGGATGAGTGGGTTGTTGTTTAAAGGAATCGGTCGTCTGTAAGGAAACCATTCCTTGGGGACTCTGATGAATGGGGGTGGAAACTTCCGGTGTCCAAGAGCAATGAGGAAAAAGTAGAATAAGGAGGAACGTAAGAAGGTATGCTTGGAACCAGGGCATAATTAGAGGTTGAGGTAAAAACTGATGAAGGCGAGCCTAACACATAGTAATGGTTAGCTGAGTGGTCGGATCAAAAGGACCGCATCCCTGATCGATATATTGCACCCGGTCCAAGAGCTGTCCCGATGCCCTTCGTGGATATTCACCGGTCGACCATGACAGAGAGAATAGGTGGATGTCTTATTGATCGCGAATTCCACAAGCCCGGGCGATTCCGTTTTGATAACGGGACCAGTGAGTGAGAGCTTCTTCCAATCGTTGGAGTACCTGTTGTTGTTGCTCGCTTTCCTCAACTTCGGAAGTGATCAAATCATAGGCGCATTTACGAGAGCCGGGTTCAAACATATATTGGGCTCGGATATAGTCCATGGAGTCCGAAGAGAGCTTCTGGTACTGAACTAAAGGATGTTTTCGGATGATATCTTCAATTTCTTCATGAGTCGGTTGGGTGCGAGGGTATAAGACTTCTTCCGGATCATTAGATGAGCCTTTGATAAATAGGGTGAGAACAGCAGTCCCCACCGGCCAATCATCCTCTTGGCAGATTTGATCCAACCATTCTCGGTACCGACTACTCGGCGCCAAGAGCTCGACATCTCGAAACCCCGGTCGATCAAACCCCAAGTCATTCATCATATGAAGAAAGAGCTTTTGATGGGGTTGATTCAGGGACAACCCTCCTGTCTCTTCTTCAAAAATTGTGGTAGCCAAACGCCGTCGGGCCTCCCAGGGAGGATTTTTCCCGAGTATTTGAGCGAGGAGAACTGAAAAATCTCGAATATAGACGACATATTCCTGATGAAAGAACGTTTCTAACTGGGCCTTCGTGATCGTACTGCCTTCCAAGTAGGGAGTGACCCAGTGATGTTTTCTACGCATCACATCAAACAATCGATCTCGGAATTGTTCCGCCGAAAGCTTTCTGGACATGTGGGTTAGGTGAGTAGGTGCCGGGAAAGATAATTGTGGTGGAGGTATTTCCTCAAGGGCAAAATCTCGTGTACATTGGGGACGACCAATCTACATCTTACAATATCACAAAAATAAGGGGCCTGTAACTATGGAGCCAATAAGTTTAGCTGACCCGGATGCCATTTTGGAATTTTTATCAAAAATAAGCCTTAAAGGCCGAGGGGTCACGGCGGAGAATTTAATGGAATATGTTTTTGATGAAGGATTTACCGAACCCACGTACTTGAGTGCTCGAGGAGAAGATGCGGATGCCTATTACCAAGAGCAACCCAATGCCTGGGCGATATATCAAATCCGTGAGTGGAAGCGAGTCTTGATTATATCAGGAGGTACCGGACAAGAGCGACGGGTTCAGATTACAGAAACCCCCTGAAATTATGTAAGAAATACCCTACAAGGATGTTCGGGTTCGCAAGGGAGGGAGGGATGAGGAATACGACCTAATGATATCCCCCGACTAATTTTCCTTCCTCAAAGTATAAATATCGGTGTTTAATCGTGCTCGTGTCGATCCAATCTTCGTACACCCATTCCTCTCTTCTAATCCCTTTGTCCGTGTAGCTGACGTTCATTTGATAAGGGGAGCCCCAGGCGTTCATGACCTGCTCGCGGCTCATGCCAACCATGACGGATTTTTCCTTTATATGCTGTTCAAATGTTGGGTCATTCCATCTAGGTATAAAACCCCAGGCAAACATGCCTAAGAAAAAGGCTCCGAGTAATAAGTAAAGGACTCGTCGAACAGGCCGTCGACAAATAAAGGAAGTGGGTTGAGTCTTTTCTGAAGTGGATCCGGATTCCATTTGTAGTGGAGGAGTTACTTTTCTGGTCAATTTGGAAGTTTAGAAAAAGGAATGCGGGTTTTGGTTTATGTTAGGATAAAATTTCTCCCTGATTCTCTTACTTTACCAATGGATTTTCAAAAGGGTCAATGAATGGTGATGAATGTTCTTGGAAGTGGACAATAACCCAAACTTTGAGGGGTCCTTTTTTCTACGATTTAAAGAGTTAGGGCCTCCTCGAGCCGTGTCGCATGTGAAATCGTATGATCGCCTCTCTTTGGGAGAATGGTATGAAGTGACCGGGTGGCAGGATGATTCGGAGAATCCGGTTTGTCAGGCCTTTGCTCAGAAGGTAGAGGACTCAGGAGCTGGGTCGACGTTTATTGTATTCGGCGGTAACTGGGGTATTCGACTAAAACCTGAAGGCAGTCAGTCGGAATGGAATCTTTACGATCAGAATCAATGGGGCGAAGGATATCTTTCTCTGGCGGATGAGCGAGACCTTCGGTTTGCTGCAGGTTAGTCCGTCAAAAAAGTCCTTTCAACCTAGTCTTCGTATTGGGGGCGGGGAATGGGTTTGGGTTGTGGTGCCGGACGAACTGGCTGATTTTGAAAGTCTGACGAAAAGGGGTTGAGAATAGGTTCATGGGTTAAACGTTGTCGGGCTCGAACCAGTTGAAGACTCTGCGTGGTAAATTCAAGCCGGTCAATCGGAGTTTTGAGGGATAAATGTTCAGGAAGCCCATTGAGAGAAAATAATTGATAAGCTAAGGACCATGACAATTTTTCTTTTCCCCGTTCTTTGACGATAAAAGGGGTTTCCGGAGAAGGGTGGCCATGAAAAATCAACAGCCACAAATTAGAGCGAAATGTGGGTGTGGAGTTGTCCTGAGACGGCAGAAATTCGGGGACGAGGGAGGTAATTCTATCTAGAGAAATAGCCGGTGAAAATTCCACCTCACAGCGACGGACATACAAGGTAGGGAAGTCCTTGCCTTCATTCAGGTCAGGCATATAGACGAAAGAATAACGGACTTGAATGCCATCACGAACATAGGTATACACATCTTCCCCATTTTCGGGAGAGACTAAATTTTTGAAATATTTTTGCCAGTCTGGAAAGGTGTAATAACTAAAAACTCGGAGTGCAGCCTTTCGGGACCGAACAGCCATTGGGGTTCCTAACTGTTCCCGTAATTCATCTTGGGTTAACCCCAGAAAGCCATCCTGGAAATAAGGTTTGGCGAGGGAGTGCTCCGAGAATCCCAAGAAGCCCAGGCCACAAAGGGATAAAACAAACAAATTCTTGAGCCAAGAGGGAGAGGTAGACGGTTGGGTCTGCTTGGAATGTCTCATATCTGTTATATCCTATTTCCCTTTTTTCCTTGAAGTCAAGATTCATATGAAGTGAGATCCAGTGAGCATCTCATTGAGGGGAGTGCATGTCTAAGAGTTCGGTTTAATGCATAAGGAGGGGTTGATGTTGGATTTAGAAAAAATATTGGAATCTCGCATCATGGTGCTAGATGGTGCTATGGGAACGATGATTCAAACACATAATCTCACAGAGAGTGATTTTCGGGGCACACAGTTTATTGATCATCCTTGTGATGTGAAGGGCAATAATGATTTGCTGGTCATGACTCAGCCCAAAATCATTGAAGATATTCATGTGCAATATCTAGAGGCTGGAGCCGACATTATTGAGACGAATACCTTTAATTCCAATGCGATTTCCATGGCTGATTACCGAATGGAATCATTAGCCTATGAACTCAACGTCGCCGGGGCGCGAGTGGCTAAACAGGCGACGGCTCGAGTCCATACGGAACAGCCCGGGCGACGATGTTTTGTGGCCGGGGCCTTGGGGCCGACGAATCGAACGGCTTCCATGTCCCCTGATGTTAATAACCCTGCGTTTCGAGCCGTCACCTTCGATGATCTCGGTCAAGCCTATTACGATCAAGTCCGAGGCTTGGTGGATGGGGGTGCCGATCTCCTGCTCGTGGAAACCATTTTTGACACGTTAAATGCCAAGGCCGCGTTTTTTGCCATTGCGCAATACTGTGAAGAAATCCATCGTCAGATTCCCATCATGGCATCAGTGACCATCACCGACCTCAGTGGCCGAACCTTGTCCGGACAGTTGATCGAGGCCTTTTGGAATTCCATTTCCCATGCCAACCTTCTGAGTGTAGGGATCAATTGCGCCTTGGGAGCGAAGCAAATGCGTCCCTATATCGAGGAGTTATCCAATGTGGCCCCTGTCTACATCAGCTGCTATCCCAATGCAGGGTTACCCAATGCGTTTGGTGGGTTTGATGAGACCCCGGAGAGAATGGGGGCGGATCTTCGTGATTTTGCGAGCCAAGGATGGGTCAATATCGTTGGAGGGTGTTGCGGAAGTACTCCGGATCACATTCGGTCGATCGCAGAAGGTGTGAAAGATTGTGCCCCACATAAAAAGGTCCATGTCCCTCGAGTGACGCGGTTAAGCGGGCTTGAGCCTCTCACGATTAAGCCAGAGGCGAATTTTGTCAATATTGGGGAGCGAACCAATGTGACAGGATCCCCGAAATTTGCCAAGTTGATCCTCAATGGGGAATTAGAAGAAGCCTTGGCCGTGGCCCGGCAGCAAGTCGAGGGTGGTGCACAAATTATCGATGTCAACATGGATGAAGGACTGCTGGATTCGGAAAAGGCGATGGTGGAATTTTTGCATTTGATCGGTTCGGAGCCAGATATATCCCGTGTACCTATCATGATCGATAGCTCCAAATGGTCGGTCATTGAGGCTGGACTTCAGTGTATTCAAGGGAAAGGAGTCGTCAATTCTATTAGCCTCAAAGAAGGTGAAGAAAAATTCTTAGAACAAGCACGTCTTATTCGGCGATATGGGGCAGCGACCGTGATTATGGCCTTTGACGAGAGGGGGCAGGCGGATTCATTGGAGCGAAAAGTAGAAATTTGTACGAGGGCTTACCGTCTCCTGACCGACAAGCTTGATTTTCCTCCAGAAGACATCATCTTTGACCCCAATATTCTGACTGTGGCGACAGGCATGGAGGAACATAATGCCTATGCAGTGAACTTTATCGAAGCAACCAGAGAAATTAAAAAAACATTGCCTTTTTGTAAGGTCAGTGGGGGGGTGAGCAATATTTCCTTCTCCTTCAGAGGGAACAATGTGGTGCGAGAGGCCATGCACTCAGCATTTCTCTACCATGCCATCAAGGCTGGGTTGGATATGGGGATCGTGAATGCAGGGCAATTGGGTGTCTACGAAGAAATTCCGAAGGATTTGCTGACATTAGTGGAAGATGTTCTTCTGAATCGTCGTCCTGAAGCCACAGAGGAATTAGTGGCTTTCGCCGAGACCGTCAAACAACAAGGTAAGGTTGTGGTGAAAGACGATTCTTGGCGCAAAGGAACGGTGGAAGAGCGGCTCTCCCATGCTCTCATCAAAGGGCTTGTTGAATTTATCGAAGCTGATGTAGAGGAAGCCCGTCAAAAGTTTAAGAAACCGTTGGATGTCATTGAAGGTCCTCTCATGGATGGGATGAACATCGTGGGCGAATTGTTTGGGGCAGGTAAAATGTTTCTTCCCCAAGTGGTGAAAAGTGCCCGGGTCATGAAAAAGGCGGTCGCCTATCTGTTACCGTTTATGGAGGCTGAAAAAGAGCAAGGCAAAACCCGGAGTCAAGGAAAGGTCTTGCTTGCCACCGTCAAGGGGGATGTCCATGACATCGGAAAAAATATCGTTGGGGTTGTATTGGCCTGTAATAATTATGAAATCGTCGACTTAGGGGTTATGATCCCTTGTGACAAAATTCTCAAGACGGCTAAAGAAGAAAAGGTCGATATTATTGGTCTCAGTGGACTGATCACCCCCTCGCTAGATGAAATGGTGCATAATGCACGGGAAATGTCTCGTGAGGGCTTTTCCGTCCCGTTGCTCATCGGTGGGGCTACGACGAGTAAGGCCCATACCGCCGTAAAAATTGCTCCGGCGTATACGAATCCGGTGGTGCATGTGTTGGATGCTTCGTTGGCGGTGAACGTCGTGCGTAAACTTATGAGTGAAGATGAGAAACCAGACTTTGTTCATGATGTTCAGGCAAAACAGCAGAAAACGCGCGAGGCGTATGAATCTAAGTCCACGGCTAAAAAGCTCCTTTCTTTGGAAAAAGCCAGACAGCGTCGTGTCGTCATTGAATGGGAATCGATTGGAATTCCCAAGCCAAATTTCCTAGGAACCAAGGTTCTTGAGGATGTTTCGCTGGCGGATTTGGTTCCGTTAATCGATTGGTCCCCATTTTTTTATGCGTGGGAGTTACGTGGGAAATATCCCAGGATCCTCGAAGATCCCGTCGTGGGCCCTAAAGCGAAAGAATTGTTCGAAGACGCACAAAGGTTGCTGAAAGAAATCATTGATCAGAAACTTCTCACGGCCAAGGGTGTCTATGGGTTGTTCCCGGCCAATAGCCAGGGTGATGACATTGCCATCTATGCTAATGAGGATAGAGAGGAAAGAATATCGGTTTTTCACACATTACGACAGCAAACCGACAAGCCACAAGGAGAGGTGAATTTGGCGTTAGCAGATTTTGTGGCTCCGAAGTCTAGTGGGAGGGCGGACTATATAGGAGGCTTTGCCGTGACGGCTGGAATCGGGATTGAAGCCTTATGCCGTCGGTTTGAAGAGGATCATGATGATTATAATTCTATCATGGCAAAAGCCCTTGCCGATCGTTTTGCCGAGGCCTTTGCGGAATGGTTGCACCGGGAAGTCCGAGCCGAGTGGGGCTATGGTCGAGATGAACAACTGACGAATGAAGAGCTCATTCAGGAAGAATATCGTGGCATCCGTCCTGCTCCAGGGTATCCGGCCTGTCCCGATCATACTGAAAAACAGCATTTGTTCGAATTATTGCAAGTTGAAAAATCCACAGGTATTCAACTGACCGAATCGTGTGCGATGTATCCTGCCGCCTCGGTGAGTGGTTTTTATTTTTCTCACCCGCAAGCGAAATATTTTTCAGTCGGAAAACTGAGTCGAGAGCAAATTCAAGACTATGCGAAGCGAAAGAACATGGAAGTGTCTGAGGTGGAGCGGTGGCTTTCACCAAATCTAGGGTATGATTCAGATGGAGCTAAGGAATTGACCCCTGAATCGGAAATTGGGGTGAATGATCAGGCTCCAGGGTCGGAATAGCGTTGGCTGCCCTGTTCTGACCAATTAGTAATGCCTGCTTCTTCTGATTCCCATAAATCCTGAATCTCTTGGGCGGCCAAATCTTCCTCTTTCGATTTCTGTTCGGCATCGAGAACTTCAGAAGACATCACAAGGGAACTCGGTTCCGGTCCTTTTCCTCGAGGGGTATCCTTGGGAAGCATGTTTATGGGCATCTGTGACTCCTCTTCATAATTTCTGTTCGCATCCTTAACCCGTTGGGGTAAGTCCTGTCAAGAAAAAGGCAGGTTTTGAACCTTCGGGGCACTCTACCTCTTTCAGTGATTGTTGTCTGCATTGGCAACAAGTGGGGTCATTCCTCTCCTTCGAAGCCCTTCGAAGTTTGTGCGGATGCTCCAATTCTCAAATCCTATCCGATTATCAGTAGTCTGAATACATGGAAGGTTTTAATGGGGAGAGAGTATAGGCCTTACCTGGAAAACAAGAATAGCATACCATATTTCTGGAGGGAAAATTTTCAAAGACGGTCCTTTTTATGCAAAATATTCATTGAATGATCGTTATGCGTTTATGCTGTGGAATCCTTGATTTTTTGGGCCAATAGAGCCTTTGGGTGTTCTTCAACTAAGGGAAAAGAATAGAGGGATTTCCTGTAAACCTTAGATGAGAAGTAAGGGGTTTGAATAACGACATCCTGACCATGGGTTTCTTCTTAAAGAACCTTTTCTCCCAAAGCCGATAAAGAAATATTTAACCGAGCGGCATGGTAACAGAAGTCGCAGGTTCATGTATCTCCTGAAAAAACGATTGGCATGAGTATTCAAACCAAACTCATCGCATTGTTTCTATGTCTGTCGTTGACGCCAATGATCCTTGTCGCATTATTCACGTATAAGGATCAGAAGGAAACCCTCATTCAGGATGTTGGTCAGTCCTTGGAGGAAACCGCCTACCAGTCAATGGGGATGATCGATGAGATGATTTTTGATTCCACTCGTCAACTTCAACAATGGGGGAGAAGTCCCGAGATTATCAAAGCCAATATCTATTTCTTTCCTAAACTTTCACAGCATTTCAGTTCCTGGGTTCATCAGTCAGGAAAATTTTCCTTTTTATATTTACTTGATCCTAATGGAATAATCTTGGCAGCCAGTGATTCCACCTTAGTAGGGAAAAATATCGGGAAAGAACCCTGGTTTTCTCGTCTACAAACACATTCGGGAGTGCAAGTGTTAGAGGTTGACCAGGCTCCGATTATAGAAACGTTTTCCCTATTGATGTGTTCTCCAATCAGGAAAAACCACTCGAAAAAAAGCCATTGGGGCACGCTGTGTGGTCAAATTACCCCAACAGTGTTCAAAGACCTGTTGCAACGCTTATCGCGCATGCATAAAAAGTCTTTGGGTGAACTCAAGTCTGCATTAGTGAGAGGCAATGGGAATATCGTAACCCAAACGATCGAACCAAAAGAGGGACTACAGATCAAATGGGCTGAGATTTCCGGGGTCGCGACTCGAGAAGAAAACCTATTGGAGTTTTTCTGGCCCAAAGCCAACAAATGGCTGAAACGGGACTGGTCGGGAAAAGAATGGTTGCTGGGACATGCCAGGTCCAGGGGGTTTAAAGATTTCCAGAGTCTTGACTGGGGGATGATATATTTCAAGGAGCCCCGAGGAATCTTACTTCCTTTAATGAAGTTTGGTGAAACCATGGTGTGGTTTGGTTCCTTGGTCGGGGTTATCGTGTTTGGCTTGGCCTTCTATGTCTCTCGAAAGATTTCTATTCCCATCCTTGAATTAACGGAAGCGTCACGAAAAATCGGCAAAGGGGCATTCGAAAAGCCGGTCGCAATTTCCACGCGGGATGAAATCGGTGATTTGGCGAAAGCTTTTAACCGTATGGGTGAAAAGTTACGGCAATCAACTCAAGAATTGATTCAGACGAGGGACTTTACCTCCAATGTTATTTCATCAATCCGGGATGCGCTGATCGTGTTGGATTCACATGGGCACATTCAGGAGATGAATGTCGCGGCCCAAAACCTTTTGGGTTACGCAGAAGGAGAACTTAGTGGACAATCCGTTAAATCCCTTATCCCGGACTTAGTTGACATACAACACGAAGGGGTCTTGAAACTGCTGCTCGAATTATTCACCACTCAAGGGAATATCGATATCGTCTTTTTGGCCAAAAATGGTGAGGATGTTCCCGTCACTCTCTCGGGAGGAACTGTCTGGGATCGAGAGACTCCTGGAAAAATATTAGGGATGGTGTTGGTCGCGAAAAACATCATTGATCGATTGGAAATAGAACAGCAACTTCTGGAGGCTCGGGATCAAGCGGAAGAAGGCGCGAGGATTAAGAGTCAGTTTTTGGCGGTCATGAGTCATGAAATCCGTACTCCGATGAATGGCATAATCGGAATGACCCGTCTGTTGTTAGAGACACCATTAACTGGTGACCAACAACTGTTCGCGGAAACCGTTCGAGGTTCAAGTGAAGCCTTGCTGGCCATTATTAACGATGTGTTAGATTTTTCCAAGATTGAGGCCGGAAAGTTGGAAATCGAGATCATAGAATTTGATCTGCGTCTGGTCGTGGAGGAAACGATTGAGCTTCTTGCTGAACGGGCATATGGAAAAGGTTTGGAGCTGACGGGAATCGTCGATCCCCGCGTGCCGAATCGGTTGTATGGAGACCCAGGCCGTATTCGTCAGGTGTTGTTAAATCTATTAGGCAATGCCATAAAATTTACGGATCAAGGTGAGGTTTCTGTAGAGGTTCGCCTGGAAATACTCGAAAAAGAGAAAGGACGTTTACATTTCGAAGTGCAAGATACGGGTGTGGGAATCTCTTTGGAGGCACAATCCCGTCTGTTTGAGCCGTTTAGTCAGGCTGATAGTTCAACCACACGAAAGTATGGGGGAACAGGTCTAGGGTTGGCGATTTGCAAAAATCTCGTGAACCTCATGGGTGGGGAAATCGGGGTGACCAGCCAGGAGGATCAGGGGAGTATGTTTAAATTTACCCTTGAATGCACCTGGGATCGACCAATCGTCGATCCCTTCGAATCCCTTCCGTATAAATGGTTAGAGGGCAAGAGAATCGCCTGTTTGGAGCCCCATGTTCGGACTCAACGGTTATTGAGCCTGCATTTTGAGACTTGGGGAGCAGAGTTAGTATTCGTGCGAAATGCGAAGGAATTGGTGACCCTGTTAGAAAAACCAAAACGAATAGAGGATTCGTTTTTTCTGGTATTGGCCAATTCCAAAGTCTCTGAAATCAGCAAGGCCTTGTTAGAGAAAGCTTATTGGTCCAAGAAGTTTCATCCCAACCTCCTTTGGATCTGGATATCCTATTTCGGAAAAACAGAAGAAGCCCTCACCTGTTCCGAGATTACGGCCTCTGGGTATATTTACAAACCCATACGACTCTCACAGCTTGAACGATGTATTAAAAATGCAGCGAATGAAGCATATGAAAGTCCTGAAGTCCAGGGTGTGGTCTTAGGTCAAGAGCCAAAAGCGCAGTCGGTGAATGTCGGTGGACTGCGAATACTGGTCGTCGATGATCATGAAGTGAACCGACAGCTTTCCGGTTTAATGCTCGAGCGTCTTGGGCATCAGATTGAAGTCGTCACGAATGGAAAAGAAGCTGTTGAAGCCTATATGCATGGAGATTTTGACCTGATCCTCATGGACGTGCAGATGCCCGTGATGGATGGTCATAAAGCGACCGAACGAATCCGTGAGCTTGAAAAAGAAAATCGAGAAGGCCATTCCTCTGGTCATCAAGGGCGAAACGAACATATCACCATCGTGGCCATGACCGCTAATGCCATGAAGGGGGATAGGGAAAAATGTCTGGCAATCGGTATGGATGACTATTTAGATAAACCGGTAAAGCCTGAGGAATTGGAAAGAGTCCTGCATCGTGTATACCTCACTGTCTCCTCTCAGGATGGGCTGGAGCATTTCTCCTCCATAGAGGAGAAGGGTGAAACGCGGGAAACTCTCGGGGTGGAGGAGTCTTCGGTAAAAGATGTTGTGGAATCGGCCCTCCCTCAAGGTCCTGTGAACTCCGAAAAGTTACAAGAATGGGAAAGTTTAGGAGGTGGGGAATTTGTCGTTCGTATCGTACATCAATTCATCCATGATGCAGGAAAATGTGTGGAGGGTATGAGAGAAGCAACCCAAGCAGGTGATGGTGAGAAATTCTCTCGGGAAGCCCATGGTCTTAAAGGACTCAGCGCCAATCTTGGAGCCGTCGCGTTACGCGATTGTGCGTTGCAAGGGGAAGGAATTCCTTCGAACCCTGATAAGGAGTTAATTGCCGACAGGTTTACGAAAATGGAGAAGGAATTTCGAGCCGTCCAGGAGTATTTAACAAAAACCTATCCGCTTAATTGACGTCGTTGTTTTCCACCGTTTTCGTCTATCCTAGTAAGGAATGGACGGTCATTGGATGTTCCCACCAAAATGAATTGAGGCAAATTCCCCGAAACCTACCCGGAAAGAAACGAAGGGTTTAAAGGTTCTGGGGCTTTGGTGTGAAATTAAGTCTCCACCAATTCAGCTCCGACCTCGGAATGTGAAGGGACCAGCCCGGCTTGTAAGGGCTGTCGAATGGCTTTAAGGGCTGACACGATCCAGGAATACCGCTCATCAGCCCATTCATTGAAGGCTGAGGAGTCCTTAAACATCAGATCCCAAGCGGGGACCGAGTCTAAAAGGAGGAGTTGGTGGGGTTGGTTATGACCAGGGAAGTACACCACCAAGACGGCTGACTTACCCATAAGGCTGATATCGGTAAACATGTGGATCATGGCTTGGGGCGGAATTTCTACGGTTCGGGATGCTGCCTCAACGATAGGACCATAGAGCCGGTGCAGAAATTGTTGAATCGTTTCATAGGGAGCTTTGGATTGGTGGAGTTGGGGGTTTGGCGCTTCCCCGATTAAGTTGTTGGTCACATAGTCCAAGGCTTCCCAAGCAGGCATCGTCCCTGTATTAACGAGGGAATCCAAAAGGTAGGACATCCAGTTTCTTGATTGGCTAGTGATGGCATAGGTCATGAGCATGTTTCCTTACCCATTGTTCCCTTGAGAAACGACAGGAATCGATTAGATGTTGTTAAATGGATTGTAGCGTCAGGAAGGAATCCCTTGCGCAGTCAGGAGATATGATAATTAAAATAACATGGTTGGTCAATTTGCTGTGTACAAGATAGCCTCATATATATTTACGAAAGCCTTGACCATCTATTTTTACAGGACTTAGAATGAACAAACTCATTCATCAAATTTATGCAGAAAAAACAATACGTTAATTTTATCCCTGTATAGTTTGAGGGCTGAAGTTTTATCGGATTAACCTAATCCAACTTTAATTCCACTAAATACCTAGGTAATTTTAATGAGAATTAATTATGACAAAGGTGGATTAATCAGTCCGGTTCGGAGACAGGATAGACCAACTTCCCAGAAATCAGGCCCTAAGCCTGAGAAACCATCAAAAGTCATGTTGGTTTTCCCTCCCGACTGGTACCCCTCCGAACCTTATTTGAGTTTGCCAACTCTCACGGCTTTTTTAAGAGAGGCGGGACATCAGGTTGTCCAAAAAGACGTCAATCTCGAAATGTATGATTGGTTTTTTAGTGAAGCCTTTTTGCGCAAGGTACTGAAAAAAGTGCCTCAACAATTGGATCGCTTGAAGAAAGTATCCAAAATTCGGGATTTAACGGATGCCGAAATCGAGTTGCAACTGGCCTTGTGTGACTGTTCAAGAAGTCGGATTGCCGAACTGACGGAGAAAGCAGAGGAAGCCAAACGAATCGTTCGCTCCGCGGAATTTTATGACAGTGAAAAATTAGAATGGGCTATTGGGGTATTTCGGGAGGTCACTGCGACGATTTCGTTGGTGTATTCCCCCGCCAGGATCTGCATGCCTCCGATGGAAACCGACCTTTCGTATAAACTGTTCATGTCCACCGAAGTCCTGGAAGCGGTACAAGATACACAAGTGAACGTCTACCGGGATGTCTTTGAAGAAATTCTCAAGCCAGCCATTATCGCAGAAAAACCTGATATCATCGGGATCTCTATCGTGTTACGCCAGCAACTGTTCTCCTCGATGACCTTCTGCGCCCTGATCAAAGAGCAGTTTCCCGATATCCATGTGACGATTGGAGGGAATACGGTGACTCGTTTTAGGGACGTGTTACCCGATATTCCAAACCTCTTTGCCTTGTTCGATAGTGCGATTGTCTATGAAGGGGAAACGGCGCTCTTGCAATTAGTGGAAGCCATCGCCAATGGGAAGGAACTTTCTCATGTGCCCAACCTGCTTTTCCGGGACTCGACCGGAATTCATGTGAATACCGAAACCTACGCGGAAAATATGGGAGCATTGCCTCCTCCGGATTTTGATGGATTGCCCTTAGAGAAATATTTTGTCCCAGAGCCTATTTTGCCGTATCTCGCGACTCGAGGTTGTTATTGGGGACGGTGCGAGTTCTGTGATCATGGCGAAGGCTATACGGCGGGGTACCGAACGAAAAAGGATTGGCAAATCATCGAAGAACTCACCCACCTGAAACAGAAATACCAGACGCGGCATTTCCACTTTACGGATGAATCCTATCCTCCGGCGCTTTTCAGAAAACTGACCAGGAAGTTAGTGGAATCGAAATTAGATATTGCCTGGACGACACATATTCGATTCGAAAAAAGTCTCTTGTCTGATGAAATCTGGCAGGACGCGCAAGATTCGGGTTGCAAGTATCTTCATATGGGATATGAGTCGGGGAGTGAGCGAGTGTTGCAACTCATGGATAAGGCGACCACGACCGAGATCATTCAACAAAGTCTGGAACTGTCTTCTCGACACGGGGTGTGGAATCATGTGATGGGTTTTTTTGGGTTTCCCGGTGAAACCTATGAAGATGCAAAGTTTTCAACCCAATTTTTGGAAGACAATCGTGAACATGTGCATTCGATCGGGTTTGGGACCTTTGATTTGAGCCGACATACTCCGGTGGCGAAGAATCCTGAAAAATTCGGGATCACGTTCTACCGGAACCCGGAATGGGATTTAGCCATGGATTATTATTTTACGGTAAAAGACGGGTTAAGTATCGAAGATGCCGAACGGGTGTTTGAAGAGTTCGAACAAAACCATTATGCCGGGTGGGATCTGAAAATTTTTGTTCGCGAGTATGTGTTTCTGTATGTCGCCCATTTTGGGACGAATAAATTGCCAAACTTGCAGTTTCAGTTAAGCCCCCAGGATCCGTCTTCGAATCTCGCCTCGGTCTGATTGAGCAGATAACCATGACGACGACTCTCATCGATATTGACCGAACTCCTGTATCACTCGAGTCTCGCCGAAAGTTTAAAACCATGTTGTTGTTCCCGCCAGAGTGGGTGCCAACGGCACCGTACTTAGCCTTGCCGAGTTTATCGGCAGTTCTGAAGGCTTATGGACATACTGTGGTTCAAAAAGACGTCAATATCGAGATGTATGATTGGTTCTTCAGTGATACCTTTCTTATCTGGGTTAAGGTGCGAATGGATCAACAACGGAAGGGCTTGGAGGAGAAAGAGGGACGTGGGCTTCTGGGCGAAAAGGAGGTAGAGCAACTGAATTGTCTCCGGACACATCAGGATGTGGATGTGATGGAATTGGCCGAGCAAGCCATGGAGGCCAAAGACATCGTCCGAGGAGAAGCTTTTTATCAAGCCGATCGATTGGAATGGGCCCTGAATTGTTTTCGCGATGTCATGCAATTCATCTCAGCCGCATACTTTCCTGCCTCGCTCGTTTTTTATCCCATGGAAAGCAACCTTGGTTATCGTTCGGGAGTTTCCGGTGAGGTATTGGCTTGCCTTGATGATGAAGCGGTGAACGTGTATCGGGATGTCTGTCGGCAGTTAGTCCTTCCTGTGATTCAAAAAGAACAACCGGAAGTCATTGGAATTTCCATCGGGACCCAAATGCAATTGTTGGCGGGGCTGACGTTTTGCAAAATGATTAAAGAGGAATTTCCTGACATTCATGTCACGGTGGGCGGGAATGTGATCACACGGTTGCAAGAAGATCTTCCGAAGCAGCCGGAGTTTTTTGCCTCGGTATTCGATACGGCGATCTTGTACGAGGGGGAACATGCCCTAGTGTGGCTGTTGGAGGCTTTGGCCGGGGAGCGCAAATGGGAGGATGTCCCCAACCTGATGTGGGCGCAGGGTGGTGATGTTCGAGTGAATTCAGAAATTTATACGGAGCGAACAACAGCGTTGCCGCTTCCGGATTTCGAAGGATTGCCCCTGGACATGTATTTCGTTCCGGTGAGGATCTTGCCGTATCTGGCCACACGAGGGTGTTATTGGGGGAAGTGCACGTTTTGCGATCATGGTCAGGGGTATTTTGATCAATATCGAGGAAAGCCAGCCAATGATGTGATCCAGGAAATTAAAGCCCTCAAGGAGAAATATCAAGCGGAACATTTCCTGTTTTCTGATGAATCTTATCCTCCTGCTTTGCTTAAAAAGGTCTCTCAATTGTTGGTCGAAGAAGAGGTGGGGATTAAATGGACGACGCTGATTCGATTTGAGGAAACCCTGCAGGATCCGGAGATTTGGAAGCAGGCCGTCAAGGCAGGGTGTTGTACCCTGTATTACGGGATGGAGTCTGCGAACGAACGGGTCCTGGAATTGATGGATAAACATGCAAAAAAATCCGTCATAGAAAATAATTTACGGGAGGCCGCGAAAGCCGGTATCTGGAACCATGTCATGGCATTCTATGGGTTCCCTGGTGAAACCCGAGAGGAGGCGGAGGAGACCCGTCAGTTTCTGCTCGATAACAAGCGGTATGTCCACTCGGTTGAGCTGTTTTATTTCGTCGCTTACCGCCATACTCCGATGGTAAGGAATCCTGAAAAATTTGGGATCACCATTCATAAACAAGATGAATATGACATGCCGCTGGATTATTACTATACCTTGAATGAGCCCGAGGGCATCAGTTGTTTAGATGCCATGCAATTGGCGGAAGAATTCTATCAGAACGATTTTGACCCGTGGGCTGTTCGGGTCAATGCCCGAGAGCACGTTTTTTTATACATTTCCAAGTATGGGACCAATTACTTGCCTCAAATTTATGCGATGAAAGCCGGTCAGGAAGAACCACGGACAGATGGAGTGCAGGGGTTAATCACATGGCCTGTCGCCAATGCTCCGTCAGAGGGTTCTACGGAGGGAGACACTGGAATGTCCCGAGTCGTAAGCCATTCGGCCCCCTAATGTTCTGCTAGGCGTTTTCAGGTGGGATAGGAAGCCCAGCTTTTTCCTTAAGGGCTAGGGGATGTGGGTGAAGGTGGTCCTTCTTGAGAATCCAGGTAGTCCAACAGGAGTGTATAGGCTTCCTGAATTTCCTTGGTTTTGGCTTCCCCTTTCTTGTACATTTCCATATATTTCCCTGGATTATTGGTTAACCCGGCATATCGGGCGGGATGCCACATTCTTCTGGCTGTTTCGTATTGTTGGGTCAACTGTTCCCGCGAAAGGGGTTCTGAGAGGGTCAAGAGTTTCAGGGCCTGATCAATAGTTTCGGGATTGAACATAGGTTCGGTAATTATGGTAAAACAACAACCACACAATTTCCCATCAGTCTTTCAAAACATGAGGGGGCCTGTCAATTTTTTGGAATTGGTTTGATCACGACCGTTATTTGTGAGATGTCTGTATGCCCATAGAGCTTCCCTTACTTCAAGCTGCTCCGTTATTCACGAAAAAAGATTATCGAGATGTCCTGAGACGGGAAATGGACGCCGGGAAAATTCCTTTAAGTTTAGGGAAAGATTGTCCTGTCAAATGTGAATTTTGTTATGAATTGGATCATTCGTACCGTGAAACCTTGGACCCTCCGAAAACCACTCAAGAAGATTGGAAGTTTATCCTAGAATACATCAACAACAAGCCCACTGATCCATTACAATTTTGGTGTCTCGGTGGAAACGAGTTCATGGAATGGACGGATTTGTTCCTGCATCCCAAAGCCATGGAATGGATCGAAGATTTTCTCAAATATACGGATAAAAATATCCAGTTTTTTACGGTGGGGTTCGTCCATGTTCCCAAAATTCACCAATTGGTCGAGCAGTATCCGGGCCGAATAAATTTTGAACTTTCCGTGATCACGATGGGAGAGTATCGGAAAAAATTGATGCCTCATGCTCCCTCCATCAAGCACTTGATGAAAGTGTTGGATGGCCCAGCCGTGTCTTCGGCCAATTTTTATGCCTTCGATCATCAGACCATGTCTGAAGATGCCAAGGCGATTTCCAAGGTGAACTCTAAATGTGTCTTGTGGATGGGGTGTTTGACTCCTGTGGGGGGCATCAAAGAACCCACGGCAGTCATAATGCGCCAAGGGCGTCAGTATCTACCTACCGAGGCTGAAAAAATTTATGATGCCGGATTACCCAACCTCACGACGATTCATACCGAAGCCTACGTGACGGCATTCCTTAATCGTCGGCGTATCATCAGTTTGTTTGATTCCCTAGAATTGGAAAAGCGGGACCCGGTCGTGATGGCAGGGAGTATTTATCGTATTCTGACCATGTTTCGGCGAAACAGGGCCAAATACCTGTATGTGCCGAATGCGACATTGGGTGGGGATTCAGACTGTACGGTCTTGTTAACGTTTAACGATATTGCCAAACGATTAACGACCCAAAAGTACCTGTATGTCCCGCAATGTGTGATGGAATCAGGTCGTGGGTTTGGCCGAGATATTGCCGGGGTCCATGTGGATGACTTTGTCAAAAAGACTGGCGTCAAAGTCAAAACTCTCAGGAAAATTGACACCAAATTTGCCAACAGTCGACTGTACCGAAACGGGTCACTTCGAAACTATGTTGAAGATTACGTTCGCAATCCTCTCTCCCGCCCTTATGAATCAGCTATGTCCGTCGCGTAGGGCTCCGGAGGAACGTGAGTTCCCTTATTGATGCACAAAAGGAACCGATGAGGAATTGAATTGGAGGGTCGTCTTGATCCACAGTGGCCAGGTGTGTTTGTGACATGTAGGGTTGTGGATTGGTCGAAAACGGCATCGAGAAGGAGAATACACGAGTATTGAATGTTGATCCGATTGTAGGATGAAATCTTCTTAACCCCTCAGACCGTTTTGTCGTTGCTATGGATGCTGCCGCAAACTGGCTTCCTTTTTATCAGGCCGATGTGTTTACGAGTGAGCCGTTTGGAGGGAATCCCCTAGCAGTCTTTCCAGAATCCGAAGGATTGACTGAGCGGGAATTCCAACAAATTGCCCGGGAGATGAATCTCTCCGAAACGGTTTTTGTCCTACCCCCCACGGATCCTCGTGCCTCGGCGAAAATCCGAATCTTCACGCCTTCCCAAGAAATTCCATTTGCGGGACATCCCATCCTTGGTACATTTTTTATCTTGGGAACGTTAAAGCGATTACAACTCACAGAACCGATTACGCAGGTGTTCTACGAATGTCATTTAGGCGTGTTTCCCCTGGATATCGTCGTCCTTCGGGGGAACATTGAACAAGTGATGATGTCTCAACCAGCCCCGGAGTTTATCGAAACCATCACACAAGTTGAGTTTCTGTATGACTTAGCCAAAGCCTTAGGGGTTCAAAAGTCAGTCCTGATGGACTCCATGTTTCCTGTGGAACTCGTGTCAACTGGCTTGCCTGTTCTGATTGTTCCGGTGAGGACCTTAACAGCGGTGAAATCCATGAAGGTGAATCATTCAGCCATCCTCGATTGTTGTGATCGAGTGGGGGCACAGGGGATTATGGTGTTTACCACGATGACGGTGGAAGAGAATGCCGGCGTGCATACGCGGATGTTTGCGGAGCCCATCGGAATTCCTGAAGACCCTGCCACCGGCAGTGCCAGTGGGGCGCTTGGCGCCTATTTAGTGAAAAATGGCGTAGTCGAGATCGGTCCGACAACAGAAGTAGTCATGGAGCAAGGTTATGAAATTGATCGCCCCTCTCGAATTCTCGTGCAGGTCTTTTCTGATGACGATATGATTAAGACCATTAAAGTCGGCGGGCAAGTCGTGATGGTGGCTGAAGGGAAAATTCTTTATTGAAATCAGTCACGGCGATAAGAGCGGTAAGGCACGACTATTTGACTTTACACTATTTAGAGATTTCTCCGGCAATATGGCCCATCTCAGGAAGAATGAGTTGCTCCATGGCGAGTCGAACGGCTCCTTGTGAACCGGGGATAGAAAAGATACAAAGATGTCCATGAATTCCGGCCGTTGCCCGGCTAAGAATCGCGGGAGAACCAATATCCTTGTAGCTTAAATACCGGAAAATCTCACCAAATCCATCCAACCGTTTATCTAAGAACCCATCAACAGCCTCAAACGTCGAATCCCTTCGAGAGATACCAGTTCCACCATTAATGATCACGACTTGGATTTCCGGATTGGTGGTCGCACGCGTCAAAATACTGAGAATTTCTTTAGGCTCATCCTTCACGACCTCATAGGCTTTGATCTCATGGCCCTGTTCTTTCAGTAAATGACAGATCAGGCTCCCACTCGTGTCGGTTTCCGGGTTTCTGGTGTCGCTGCATGTGACGATGGAACAGCCTAAGGCGTGAGGTCCACCATCTTTATGGGTTACATGCGAAGGAAGGGTGTTGTCCGTGTGTGAACCATGCTTGTGTCCATGTTCGTGATGTCCCATCTTGAGGTTTCGGCTTTATGTGATGGCTAATTCCACACTGAATCCGGATTGAGTTGAGCGGCGGGTTCTCCCTTTTTGATGTGCTCGTCTAAGATGATCGGTACATCAGAATCCTTGACCTGAGAATACCAGGTTCCCGTTGGATAGACGACCACATTGGGACCTTGCTCGCAGGGACCTAAGCAGGTAGTTCCAGAAACGATAACCTCTCCGGGTTCAATGCCTCGTTCAATGAGGCCCATGTTGAGCGCCATCAATAAGTTCTGTGCTCCAGCCGCTCCACAGGAGGGTTTGGGATGACCGGGTGGCCGGGCATTGGTACAGACGAGGATATGGAATTTAGGCTTTGGCATAAGATCTCCTTTTTATTGAAATTGGAAGAATACGTGGATAATCGTCCAGATATGGCTTCTTCCAGGGATTAGGTGGACCGGAAAATGTCCCACATGTCCAACGATTCATCGGGAAGTTTCCAATGTTTGACCCCCGCGGTGATCCAATCTAAATAGTGCTCTTTGGCTTTGAATTTTCCGATGCTTTGGGCCACATGAGTGGTGACAAATTCTTTCTGGTCCTCTTCCGTAAACACATTAATTTCAATGTGTCGGAAAGCGCCTTCTGGCAAATCTCCTTCAAATTTATCTAATTCTTCGACGTCTTCGGGAGTCAGTTCAAACACGGCTCCCCACACTCGTTCACCCGCAGAGGGCACGATCGTCGCGAGGCCGCAACGCCATTGATTCGACCATCGACCGAATTTAATCGTGTGATCAGGGACATAGGCCTTGAAGAGAAATTGGTGCTCGGGAGCTCGCCGTCTAAGCTGAGTGGGATTGAGATTATCCGCATAAATGAAAAATCGCATGTGTTTCCATCCTTTTAGTTAAGCGAAGGATACTATTACCATACCAGCTTCGGAAACTGTCAAGGAAGTAACGGAGTATTTGTGGAAGAAATGCTTGTAAAAGGACGTTGAATCTATCGCTTGAATTTAAAAACTCTTGTCCGGAATTTCCCTGAACTCGAAAGTCATGAGGGAGGAAAGACCGAAAAGCGTCTATAAAATGGAGAAGAAAAGTGAAATAAGTGGGTGAATCACGATTTTGGAGTCAGATGTAATTGTTGGTTAGCTTGGTCGAGGTACACCATGAATTTGTCAAAAAAACTCAAACCTAAGAGACCGTCAATTCCCTCTGGAAGGTTGGGAATGGTATGGATGACGACCAGGACATTATCCCGGCCAGCGTTCCCCACTCGAATGTTTTTGGCAAAAGCGACATCAGCTTTGATATTCCCCCCTGCCGTATGTAAGGTCATGGGACGATAGGATTTGTCAGGATTGACCCCCGCATCAAAAGCTAAATCCTCAGAGATGGTCGTGTAGGTGGCTCCTGTGTCGATAATCAGCCTGGCCTGATAAAGGTCGTTCATCTCCACTTGGGCGACCCAGACTCCCGCAGAACGCTCTAGAGGGATAATGGATTCTTCCGACCCTGAGCTGAGACCACCGGATGAAGGAATGGCCTTTTGCGTAATGGCTTTAGCTTGTTCCAAATGAATCTGGGTGAAGACCTTTTGGCCTAAGGTCACGGCTCCTAAGAGAAGCAGAGCGAGGGTGAGGAATAATCGACTGGTTGACCCCATGCTGTCTTTGTAATCCCTTGTAATTGAGAGACTGGATGGAGAAGTTGGGTGAATACATAATTCATCGGTACTCCGGGCCAAAGTCTTGATTCTGATGTTGAAGGAGGAAGGATGAGGAATGTCGCCTTAGGCTGATCAGAAAATGCCATAAAAGATGATCAAATGGACAAAATCATACGATTCCTTTTTTGCAATTTACTTGCAATAAGCATTGACACACAATAAGGCCTTTGCTACCTTCGACGCTGCATGGTGAATACAGGCATGAATTATTTCTTTCAGATGCGTGTGTCCTGGATCCAGGTGAAATTTGCCTTGGCGTTGGTGCTTGGTGGAGTTCTTGTAGTTTCCACCCCATTCGGGCATGCCCTGGAAATCCATCATCTGTTCGCTGAAGTGGACCATGATGGCCATGAACATTCGGATTTCGACCTCTGCACCTGGGTCCAACATCATACCGGGGGATCGTATATTCTTGATTCTTATTCGCCGGTCATTTTTATCGGCTTTGAAACGATCCCTCATCCTCCAAAACAATCTTGGATAAGTGCTCCATTTTTCCTTGCTGATGGTTCTCGCGCCCCTCCTGCCGGGTAATCCTTCGTTTTCTCACTCAGTCCAAAATTAGTCAGTTGACCTTCTGGAGAGGTGTGGTTCATTTCCATCCACTCCTCCAAGGGTTGAAAAACTTTGGTGGTATCGAAAAGTGTTATGAAAGGAAAACCTCATGCAAGGCTATTGGAAATTGGTGTATATGGGGGCCAGTGTTTTGTTCATGGGCCTCCCCATAGGTCATACCCTGAATGCTTGGGGGAGTGGAGCATCAGGAGATAGTTCACGATTAGAAGGGTATGAGAATGAAACCTTCCTCATGAAAAAAGCGCAGGACTTTCGACGTCAGGTTGCCGCGAATCAAACGAATGACCCTATGGGCGCCGGTGAGACATCAAGCACCCAGGGTGGGAGCTCGCCGGAAAACCGTTTTCCGGGAGCCAAATCGACGACTGAACCAAAAGACTTGCTGAATCGAACAGGCGGGATGCCGATGGGTGCGTCTTCTGTGGCAGATACCGATACTGATGGGAGGTTGAGTGCTCAGGACGGGAATACGGTTGAAAATCGTTTTCCGGGAGCGAAAACGACGACCGAACCAAAAGACTTGCTGAATCGAACAGGTGGAATGCCGATGGATGTGCCTCCTGTGTTAGACATTGGGAAGGATCCACGTGAAAAAGCCATTTTGCGGCGTCAACAGATTCTCAATCGATTTAACCCGGCAATCGGATTTGTGATTGAAAGTCTGTTCGGTTATACCCAACGGCGCATGCGGTTCGTGGACGGAGATGGTGATGATGCCGGGGGGGATGTCGGGACCAAACTTCCTGCAGATTTTTCTTCAGCTCTGCGTACGATCGAGTTGTTTGCGGCGGCCGATGTGGACCCGTTTACACGAGCCTACCTGATCGCGTCCGGTCATGCTGAAGCCGTCGACTCCCGTGGATCGGAGGAATTTGGGAAAGCGGTATTTGAGATTGAAGAAGCCGCGATTCAGACAACCGCACTTCCCTATAATGTATCTGTTCGAGGTGGTCGGTATTTCGCGGACTGGGGGTATCTTGGCAGGCGTCATGCGCACGACTTGCCCCAGATTGATATTCCTCCATCCCTCGCCATGTTTATGGGTAATGGAAATCGTACCGATGGGTTGGAATTTTCCTGGCTGGCACCGACCGATACATACCTGGCCGTCACGACAGGGTGGGGATATAATTTTGGCTTTATCGGTGAGGGCCCTTTGAGCAATATTCGAACACAAGTGATCCAAGGCAACACATTTTTCGGATCGCTCCGGACCTATAAAGATATTACGGATGATCATAATGTGGAGCTGGGATTTTCCTGGCTCTATGCCCCCGATTCCCGTGTGCCTGAGGCCATGGAAGCGGCCATGTTGGCTGTTGATGAGGATGAGCCGGTCGACCGACATACCTTCAACCTCGATTTTCACTATCGATGGTATCCCTTAGGGCGAGGGTTGCGACAGAGTCTCTCGATTCATGGTGAGGTGCTCTATGATTGTGGACAGGGGCGTCGCAGTATTTCTGGAAAAACCAAATCTCGGGGGGCTTGGGGAGGGTATGTGTACACGGAATATCGCATCAATAAACAATGGAGACCGGGTTTTCGATTCGACTACTTCCAATTCCCCAGTGAACCGGCGCTCGTGACGAATCCCAAAACGGGGAATCCGGGAAGCACGGCCAATTCTTCCGGCAATCGAACCTCTGTGGTGACCTATTCTCCCTATGTCACATATTACCCGAGTGAATTTCAGCGGTTGGTCTTGCAATATAACCATAGTAGCTTTGGGAATACGATGGACCCTCAAAACCAGGTGTTGCTCCAATGGCAAGTGGTTATCGGCAGCCACCAACACGGGTTCACCGAAAGAGAATAACTGGAAGCTGGAGGTATGATGTACACTCCCTCAAAATTAGTAGCTATTGGACTGTTATTATTCTGTTGCGTAGGGATGTCAGGCCGCCCTTCTTTAGAGGAGGGAGGAAAAATACAAGTCGTGACGTCTATCCCCGACCTTGCGGATTTTACCGCAAGGATCGGGGGACGATTCGTTTCAGTTCAGAGTTTGGCCAAGGGGGTGGAAGATCCCCATGGGGTTCCTATCAAGCCCAGTTTCGTTCCCAAACTCAATCGTGCGGATGTGTTGGTGGTGTTGGGTCTGGACGCAGAACATTCCTGGTTGCCGGCTCTCGTTGATGTGGCCCGGAATCCTAAGATTCTTCCAGGGAATGAGGGATTTATCAATTGTGCGATGAACATCAAACCCAAACAAGTCCCCAAATCTCTGCTTCGGCGGGAGGGAGACGTTCACCCGTTGGGCAATCCTCATTTTAATCTGGATCCAGTCTATGTCAAAGTGATCGTGCAGACGATTGCTGATGGTCTCTCCAGAGCCTTCCCGGTAGGCAAACCGCATTTTCAAGCCAATCTGAAAGTCGTCCATGCACATCTGGATCAAAAACTGGAAGAATGGCAACGTTTGGCAGAACCCCTTCGTGGTGTGAAGTTTGTCTCCTATCATCAAGATACGATTTACTTCGCGGAGCGATTTGGTTTGGAAGAGGTAGCCCAGATTGAGATCAAACCAGGGATTGAACCGACCCAAGGCCACCTTGTGTGGTTAGTGAATCGGATGAAGGAACAGCAGGTCACTCTCGTTCTGCGGGAACCCCATTTTCCCGAGCGGCTACCAAACTGGGTGGCCGAACAGGCAGGAGCAAAAATCGCGAAGTTTCTCATCATGGTCGGGGGGAACCCAGGAGTGGATACCTATGAGAAACTCATCGAGTTTAATCTTCGTTCCATTTTGGCCGCTACGAACTCCTAGTAACGCAAGCTCCATTATGTAGTCATGGAACCTCCATCTATCTCCCTTCAACATGTGACGATCGGGTACCCTGGCCTATCAGTCCTAGAAGACGTCACGCTCGATCTCTTTTCCGGAGACTCCTATGCCCTGTTAGGACCGAATGGTTCGGGTAAGACAGCCCTATTAAAAACGATCGCGGGGATCATTCCGCCTCTTGAGGGATCTCTCGTTCGGCAAGCGTCGGAAAAAACCAATGGCACACAAGTCGGGTATGTGCCTCAACGAGCTGCACTGAATGGCCTGTTACCCCTCACGGCAGGAGAAGTGGTGCAAATGGGTGTCTATGGAAATCTCCACCCCTGGCAACGATTGGGTGCAAAAGACCGACAACAGATCCGATGGGCCAAAGAAGAGGTTGAGATTGAATCGCTAGAGAGAAAACGATATTCCGAACTGTCGGGTGGGCAACAACAACGTGTTTTGATCGCAAGGGCCCTTGCCAGTGCCCCAGCGGTGCTGGTGTTGGATGAGCCGTTGGCCAGTCTTGATAAAAAGACCGTCCAGGCCATGTTGGCCTTGTTAAGAAAATTGAAAGCCGATACGGGAATGACCCTCCTGTGGGCCGACCATTTTATTCCGGAGATGCTTCAAGTCGTTCAGAACGTGTTGGAGATCGATAATCCCACCGTGGAACGAATATCGGTGGAAGAATATTTACAACAAGGGACGGAAATCCTGGGGAAGGGCTAACGCACACGATTATGGAAGAATTATTGTCCATACTTCATCCTTCCTATGTTTTGCGAAATGCGCTCTATGGTGGAGTGCTCACCGGATTTGTCCTGCCGTTGATCGGGGTGTTGATGTATTGCCGGCGGATGGTATTTTTAGGCGTGACCCTGCCCCAGTTGTCGACGGGGGGCATCGCGGCCGCCGTGTTTTGGCATTTGACCTTTCATCAACAAGACCCCCCTCATAGTGATTTTCTCCTGGCCCTGATCGGTTCGATGTTTGTGACGACGGGAACCCTATTGTTGCTCGCGGTCCTGGAACGACGTGGTCACGATGTCGTGGAAGGCAGAATTGGAGCGGTTTACGTCTTGGCCGGAGCGGTGACGATCCTGCTTCTGGCTTCAGAGCGAGTACCTGAAGTCGGGATTGTGACGTTGCTTCGTGGCCAAATTATCGCGATCTCCGACAGGGATATGCTGCTCTTGCTCATTATCTATAGCCTCATCGTGGCGCTCCTGGCGCTGTACCGACGTGAATTATTGCTCGTTTCTGTCGATAGGGATTTAGCGTTGGCGTTAGGAAAGAAGCTATGGGTGTGGGATATGTTGTTGTACGGATTGGTCGGTTTAGCCATTTCGTTGGGGGTGTTGATGGTTGGGCCGTTGTTAACCTTTGCCTTTCTCCTCATTCCCACCATGATTGCCATTCGCTTAGCGAATCGATTTTTCCTCGTTCCACTCCTGGGGGGAATCATCGGAGCGGTTGTTGCGGCCAATGGGTTTGTGGTTTCGTATTTCTTAGATTGGCCGACTGGGGCTACTGATGCGGCATTAGCCTGTATGCTTCTTGGCGTGTTGACCTTAGGGCAATGGATTGTCCGCCATGTTCGACCCTCCATCGGTTAATCCCGCCGAATACAAAAAAATTTTTCGATCAATAACGTTTTCAGACTTGCGGACGGAGCTTACTGAATTTGTTGCTCTAAACGCTCCAGCTTTTCATTTTGGTCTCGTAGCGACTCCCTTAGTTCTTGAAGCTCATCCTCTAAACCCTCAGGAGAGGCTTGAGGGGTTTGGGATTGTTCTTTCATCACCTGGGCGAGCAGGGGCAGGTTCACGCTAAAGGTAAAGGGGAATTGGGCCTGAGATTGGGAAGATGATTCACTCGGGGGAAGGCCGGAGCCCGGGTAAAAATGCATGGTCCACAATTTGGGTCTGTTAAAAGAGGTGGAAGGCCTTGATAAGAGAGTTTTCGAGGAGGTTTCACGAAATCCGAATACCGTCATATAGATGGTGGAATCCATAAGATAGAGGGAGGCCTTCGTGAACTCGGTTTTATGGTGAAGAGATGAGTTCAGTTGAAACACGACTTCCTCTTCAGGGGTAGCTGTTTGTAAACCCGAAATCAGATGAGGAAGTAAAAAAGAGATTTCGTGTGGTGAAAACGCTTGCACCGGAGGGATTTCTTCCATTAGAGCCGATTCAAGCATGGTTTGATTTTCTCGTACATATAGCCTGTTGAGGACGGCCTTTAGCATGATCGGATCGATCGATGCCGGATGCTGGGCTCTCATTGAAGGATTCGCAAAGGCCTTAAGAAAGATCTTTCCCCTGGAATCTTCATGAATGGGAGTTTCCACTCGAGGTAGGGCTCCGCAACCAACAAGCCAGCCTGTGGCGATTAAGAATGTCAGGAAAAAAAATTTTTGCGGCACAATGGTGTTTACCATGAATGCAATCCTCTTTATTGAACAATACATACGTCGATGGAGTGAGATCTTTGATGCTCACACTATTGATAAATTCCTGCTCCGGGGTCAAGTAAAAAATGATGGAGGCAAAAAAGACGGGCTAAAGAAAACTTTTCGGTCATCTGACCTCCAAAGGATCCTATCATGATCCTTTGGAGGTCCCAATCTGCCCAGTGTGTTTAGGGAGTAAGAAAGCCCCTTTCAAAAAAGAGCCCACGGTTGATATCCCCGATGCTCAGCATACCTAGGAGCTTGCCCTCCTCGGCGACTGGAATCCTGCGGAAGTGTTTCATGCCCATATAGGAGGCGGCCTCAAGGATAGGAGTCGTGGGAGAGACCGTCAAGGGATTGGTACTCATGATCTCTTCGACTTTCTTCTTGAGAATATCGGGATACCCTTCTTCCATTTCGGTGAAATCCCGGCTATGGACATTATCGTGAATATAATCTCCATAATTCGGGAAAAGCGGAATCATCACATCCCGAAGAGCCACGAGGCCTACCAATTGAAATAGTCCATCGACAACTGGAATGGCTCCACAATGACGGCTCAGCATTTTGATGACCACAGAGCGAGCAGAGTCGGTGGGGTTTGCGGTCACGACGCCGGTAGACATGACTTCTTGGACAAGCATAAGAGCCTCCTTTCGTGACGAGGAGAAGGCTAGGGGATTGTGCAGATGATTATTTGGAAATGATTCCCAGCTCCTCCCCTAAAAGGCAGTGAAATGTTCCGGTATGCTACTTGTTTCTGTACGGCCATGTGTATCCGTTCATTTATTGTACCATTATACGGTCTAGTTTAGAGAAAGATTTTTCAAGCGTAAGCTGTTGGTGACCACACTGACGGAACTCATGGCCATGGCTCCCGCGGCGAGGATGGGCTGGAGAAACCCAAAATCCCCAAAGGCAAACCGTAATCCAGGAGGGACTCCCCCAATAACCTGGAAAACCGGGTACAAAGCCCCGGCGGCCACTGGAATTAGGAGGACGTTATATCCAAAGGCCCAGAAAAGGTTTTGATAGATTGTTCGCATAGTGGCCTGGCTTAATCTTATAGCTTTATGGATTCCCCTCACGTCTCCCCCCATGAGTGTGATTTGGGCCGTTTCCATGGCCACATCAGTCCCGGATCCGATCGCAATGCCGACGTCAGCCTGAGCGAGGGCAGGGGCATCATTGATACCGTCTCCCACCATGGCCACCACATGGCCGGTCTTTTGGAGGTGCGATATCTTTTCCGCTTTTTGGTCCGGACGAACTCCAGCGAGAACGTCGGCGATTCCTAGGTCTTTGGCGATCGTCTGAGCCGTATGAACATCATCTCCGGTAAGCATGATCACGTTCAGGCCAGCGTGTTGCATGTTTTCGATGGCTCCCCGTGATTCAGGGCGCAGAGAGTCTGAAAGGGCAATGAACCCTTCTACCTGATCGTTAATGGAAACAATAACAGGGGTCTTTCCACTCTTCGCCAGATTCGATAGGGAAGGAAATTGTTCCTGGAAGGAAGGAGAAATTGATTGGAATAAGCGAGGATTTCCTAGTTTCACGTTTTGGTCACCCACAGAGCCTTGGATTCCCTGGCCCGGAAGATTGAGGAAATTGGTCGGCTCCTCCAAATGAAGATTTTTATCCATTGCATAGTCCACAATGGCTTTTCCCAGGGGATGTTCGGACCGGCGTTCGAGAGATGCGGCTAATCGAATTACTTCCTGAGGGTTTCCATTGAGGGACATGACATCGGTGACCGTAGGCCTTCCGAGAGTGAGGGTCCCTGTCTTATCCAAGACAATTGTGGTTAGACGATGGGCAATTTCCAGGGCTTCGGCATTGCGGATGAGAATGCCCTCTTCGGCTCCCTTTCCGGTTCCCACCATGATGGCGGTGGGAGTGGCTAGACCCAAGGCGCAGGGGCAGGCAACGATTAAGACCGCGACAAACGTCAAAACTCCATAGGTTAGGGATGGGGCAGGGCCTAAAGCCCACCAGAGAACAAAAGCCAGCGTGGCGATTCCGATGACCGTCGGGACGAAGATGCTGGCAATCTTGTCTGCAAAGTGCTGGATGGGAGGTTTGGAGCCCTGGGCCTCCTGAACCAATCGAATGATGTTGGCCAATACCGTGTCGCTTCCGACGGCGGATGCGCGAAAGGTAAAGCTTCCAGAGAGATTCAACGTGCCGGTAAACACGGAAGCGCCTGGAGCTTTCTCCACCGGCAAACTTTCCCCGGTCAACATGGATTCATTTATCGAGGAATTCCCATCGAGGACCAAGCCGTCTACGGGGATGTGCTCTCCAGGGCGAACAATAAGGGTATCATCGACCTGAACCGAGGCGATGGGGATATCGGCTTCCTCCCCTGAGGGCCGGCGAATTCTCGCGGTTTGAGGGCGGAGATGCATGAGTTTTTGGATGGCAGAACTGGTTCGATGCTTGGCTTTGGTCTCGAGGTAGCGTCCGAATAAGATTAAGGCAATGATGATGATGGCGGTATCATAATACACATTCGGTGCTATGCCTTTTGCCTGAAATGCGAACGGGACAAAGGTGGCCAGGGTGCTATACCCAAAGGCCGCAAGCGTTCCAATAGCGATGAGGGTGTGCATCGTCACCAAGCCATGACGTGCCGCCTTGAGCGCAGCTGAATAAATGGGTTTGCCAGAAAAGATTAAGACCGGAAGCGAAATGCAGAACAAAACGATATGACGGGTTGATTGAGGAAATGTAGAAAGCCCGGGCAGTACATTCATGGTTCCGAGTAAGACAAAAAGCCCGGCTAGGCCGCTCAAGAGGGCGCGTTGGAATAAGGACGTGAGTTCCTTGGTCGAAGAATCCGATTCCTCGGGAGAAGAAGGTTGGATGAGGTCAGAGGGTAAGACAAGGGTATATCCAGCCTGAGAGAGCGCATTCTGGATTTCTTGAATGGAAACCGTGTCTATCCAATGATGAATGGTCGCACTGGCATCCGCGAGATTCACATGAACGGAAGTGACCCCAGGAAGGGCTTGAAGGCTTTTTTCAACATGCCGGACACAAGAGGCGCACGTCATGCCCTCGATCGACACCTTTTGGGAGCCTGTGGGTATGGTGTAACCAGCATCCTCAATGGACTTCGTCAGGGTTTCCGTCGAGGCGAGTTTGGGGTCATACGTGATGTTGGCCGTTTCGGTGGCCAAATTCACGGAAGCTGAGGAGATGCCTTGTACGCCACGGAATGCCCGTTCCACGTGTTTGACGCAAGAGGCACATGTCATTCCACGGATAGGCACGGAGAGTTGTGTGAGAGCGTTGGTCATCCTGTCGACACGATTATTCCTTGAGTTTTTCCATGGTGTACCCGGCTTCTTGGAGCGTGATGGCCATGGCTTCCGGGGTAACCGTCTGTTCTTCATACTCAACAGTCGCCCGGTGAAGATCCAAATCAACTTCAACTTGTGAGACTCCCTGAATGGCTTGCAGGGACTTCTCAACATGTTTGACGCAATTACCGCAAGTCATGCCTTGAACTGAGAATTGTTCCCGTACGGTCATGGTGTTCCTCCTTGTTCCTATCCTTTATCGTCCAACTGTGTAAAGTGATCGTAGTTCTTCGACGATTTGTTCTGCTTTTCCGCGTTGAATGCCGTCCACCACGCATGTTCGGAGATGACCATCCAAAAGGAGAGATTCTAACTTTTCAATTGCCTTGCGTATGGCATGAGTTTGCTTAAGAATATCTACGCAATACCGTTCTTCCTCCAGCATTTTTCGTACCCCCTGCAAATGGCCTTCGATATATGCCAAGCGTTTTAACGCTTGGCTTTGAAGATCTGCGTGCATGAAATTCCTCCAATTATTTGATTATCATAAACCCATACCCTATGGGTAAGGGTATATTACTGTGATTATCTGAAAAGTGTCAATGAGAAGGGTTACTTATACATAAAAACTAGGTGAATAGTGATGATTGGGGGAACCAAATCTATAAAGGAAAGGAGAATAGGAGGTAAATGGGATTTTGGTTCATGAGGATGAGCCTGATGATGTGTGCATGTAGTACGAAAGTATTCAATATGTAGGAATTTTGGTTTTGTTTTGTTCGAATCGTGAAGAAAATAGCCAGCCGTTTTGACGTTTAGTCCCCGGTCTTTAAGGACTAGTCATGATTTTTAACAGTATTTTTCTGTGAATCTTTTTGAGTTGGAAACGGTATCTGATGTATTTTGATTGATCAGTGATAAATCGAGACTCAATTGTCGACAAACTTTTCAAACCATAATTGAGGTTCTGGAAGCCTGTGTTCCTCGGATGAACTAGGCCTAGATGAAGAACGGCCTTTAACCTCCCCTAACAGAGTCAGAATGGTATGAGGACAAGATTTGGTTCGTCCTTTGCATTCCAGGAGCTTCACATTGCGCGGGTATTCTAAATGGGCAACGGGATGGAAAAGGAGGTTTCCAGCTATGAAACGATTTCTCACAGATGAGCAAGGGGCAGCCGCCGTCGAATATTCATTGTTCCTGAGCTTAGTCGGGGTCGTGATTGCGGGTACAGTGCAATTGGTCGGTGGGGATGTGGCCGAAGCCCTCAGCTTCATTAATGCAGAGTTGGGTTCTACCAATATAGATAGTGGATCAAAATAATCTTGGCGTGTTAGGTAGGAGTGTGTTCCCTCCTGTCTAATTTTTTATTTCCCTTCGTTTTCCTCTCAATTTTTCCTTTTCAGCAATAGGTCTTAAGTTTCCTGGCTTCTTTTCCGATGAACATTGGAAACGGAGGGGAATGCTTTATGTTAGTTCGATTACTTGTGATGGTTATTCTTTGCACCCCCATAGGGTGTGAATCATTTTCAACTCAACACCAAGCTGTAGAGGGGACTGTTCCCCATTCAACTCCCGCCAGGCTCATGTCTTTATCAAAATTGAAACAGACGGAGCCTCCGGCTCTTCAGGACCGGATGGGGATACCCAAAACGGACCAGGCGGAAACCTTGGATGAGGTGATGCCTGAGAGAGCAAAACCCGTGGATCCTTTTCCAACGGTGTATTTCCCCTTCGATAGTTGGGAAATCCACCCGGAAGTCCAAGACCGGTTAGATGCCACTGCGGCCTGGATGGGGCGGTTCCCCAATTATGAGTTAACGATTGAGGGGCATGCCGATATTCGTGGGACGCAAAGTTACAACATGGTCTTAGGGGCAAAGCGGGCAAATGCCGTGAAAGAATACTTGGCGAATCTTGGGATCCCTCCGACTCGCCTGGAGATCGTGTCTTTTGGGAATACGATGTTATTATGTGAAGTTGATGATGAACAACAATGTCATCAATATAACCGTCGGGCTGATTTACTGTTAGAATAGATCGTCTTCTTCTCGCCAGCTAAGCCAAGGGAATCCTGGTTGGGACCTTGGTGTTTTCTTCTGAAGCTTTTTCCCAGGTTTCCTCAGTAAAATTTGTAGGTAGGATTTGACGATGGCCCTGCGCCTCTTTGTCGTCATACCTGTCATCGCTTTCTCCCATTCCCATGTTTGACAACTGGGGGCAGATAGTGGTATTTGCAATAGACTTGCAATAAGGGATCTTAGGCATTTCCGTAGGATTCTGATGAAAAGTGCCATGGTAAATACTGATATAAAAAAAGGGTTACGGGCCGCAGGACACCGAATGACGCGACCAAGAAAAGCCGTTTTGGCCCTTTTGGAACAAACACATCAACCATTGACTGCCGCCGACATCCACAACCGACTACGAGCTGAAAAGGTATCCATTGACCTGGTTACCGTATACCGGACGATGAACGTGTTAAAGGAATTGGGGTTAGTCGTGCAATTAGACCTGCCACAAGAAGGGGTGGCCAGGTACGAGCTGAAGGAAGGGCGAAAACACCATCACCATATTCAATGTCAAATTTGTGGAAAGATTGTGGATTTATTGTTATGCCCCATTAAAAAGATCAACAAAATAATCGAAAAACAAACCCAATTTATCGTGGATGACCATACCCTGGAATTCACGGGTTTATGCCCCCATTGTCAGTGAAAGGACATATGACAACCATCGGAAGTAAATTTTCGAAAGCGGGTTCTATTGCCTCACTAATTTGTGCAGTGCATTGCGCTCTCACCCCCCTGGCCTTAGTGGCCTTGCCGGTCATCGCGGCCCATTCTTGGCATGGGCTGGATGGTGTGTTCGGTGTTTTTTGGGCTGAAACCACTGAATGGGTATTTTTAGCGACTATCGTGGTATTAGCCGGGTTTGGCCTGTTGGTCACCTGCCCCTTGCATCGAGATTTTCGACCTGCCTGGCTTACAGGGTTAGGATTGGGTATTCTCGTGATTTCCCATGTTTGGGTTGAATCCAGAAGTTCCCATGAGGTGATCTTGGATGTACTTGGGGCTTCCCTGATTGCCTGGGCGGGTTTTTGGAATCGAAGACTCTGTCAACAATTGGGTTGCCATACCCATGACTCCGAAAAAGAAAGTTGTTGCACTCCGGTCGGTTCTCTTTCAGAAGCTTCCGTGAATCGTTAGGCCGGTCCGGCTAGCCCTTTTCCTAATCCAAACAGGATTGATGTGGAATCATCATCGTCACCTTGGGACGTCAGATAAGGTGAGGAGGATAGTTCAAGTATTTTAAGTAGAAAGGGAGGCGGGCTTACTCAGCTTTTGGAGTGATTCCGCAAGATCCTCGAGAAGGTGTTCGGTTTCTTCCCATCCGATACACGCATCCGTGATCGAAACGCCCCATTCGAGGGGTTTTCCGACTTTCCATTTTTGATTCCCAGGCTTCAGGTTGCTTTCGACCAAAAGCCCCATAATACCAGATTGTCCCGCCGTATATTGACCTAGGACCGAACGAGCTACATTAATCTGGCGAGTATGGTCTTTTTCAGAATTACCATGGGAGCAATCAACGAGGATGGGGCGAGAAATTTGTTCCTCGGAGATTTTCTCAATAGCTGTAGTGATATCCTCGGGGTTGTAATTGACACGACCTCCGCCGCCACGAAGGACCAGATGGCGGTCAGGATTTCCGTTCGTCTTGATGATGGACGTTAACCCGTCGGCATTGACTCCAACAAAACTTTGTGGATGTCGGGCGGCAATCATGGCATTGAGAGCAACCTGAAGGCCTCCATCCGTACCATTTTTAAACCCAACTGGCATAGACAGGCCACTGGCCATTTCCCGGTGGGTTTGGCTTTCAGTCGTTCGGGCTCCGATCGCAGCCCAGCTAATGAGATCGGAAAGGTATTGTGGCGTGACCGGGTCCAAAAACTCAGTCGCACAGGGAACCCCCAAGGTGTTGATCTTCAACAAAATGGATCGGGCTAATTGAAACCCACCACCAATGTTACAGGATCCATCCAATTGGGGGTCATTGATAAGCCCCTTCCATCCCACCGTGGTACGAGGTTTTTCAAAATAGGTGCGAAGGACGACAAACACGTGTTCCCGAATTCGATCGGAAACGGCCTTGAGACGTTCCGCATACTGAATGGCGGCTTCAGGGTCATGGATCGAACAGGGCCCGATGATCACGAGGAGGCGATGAGAGTCCCGACCGTGGAGAATGTCGCGAATCTCTTGACGAGCCTGAAGGACCATTTTTCCGGTATGGTCTGGGAGGGGTAAGGCTTCCTGCATTAACCGAGGGGCAGGAAGCGGACTAATATCGATGATGTTTTGGTTAATGATTCGTTCGGCCATGGCGTAGTATCCTTGAAGTAGTTAAAGCAAAATTTCTTGGGATGCTCCCAAAATTCAGCGAAAATTGGGATGTATTCTAATAGGAAAGTCGGCAAACAGGCAACTGGAGCGGGTTGTGAGGCCGATTTGGACCTTCTGATCCCTCTTCGACGGAATGGGAAAAAGAGGAAATTTCAGACCACAGTCCGATATCGGACCATACGTATCCTGGGGATTAGGCTGTCGTATTGATGAAATGAGCTCTTTGGGAGGAGAACCATTTAAGGAGGTCTTTTCGACGTGTATCCTCCGGGGAGGAGAAGGTAAATTGAGTTCCGATGAGCAGTTCTTGGGCAGGATGAATCCATTCTATCGAACCGGGGAAGTTTGACAGATGATGAGATTCAGGGAGCCGACAGGTCAAGGAAATCCGCAATGATGTGACGATGGGCCAGGCGGAAGGGGCCACACTAAATTGGCACCCTGAGGGAGACAAATTTTCTAATCGTATCGGAAGGACCGCAAGAATACTCCCTCGATCGTTTAGCGGTCGAACGGTACCGGGTAAATCAACTGATAGCCGAGGAAACGAACGAGGCTGTTGACGAGATATTTGATGTGGAGCTTCCAATCGAAGACTTGGAGGATGGACGAGAATTTCCTGGATATTCGTTTCGAACTCATACATTTCTCCATCGATATGCGATCGGCCTTTACAGGGACTCCCCGGAGTGATTGAGGACAGAGCCTGGGAATCGGGGAGTGCGCAAAGAAGCGATTGGTCAGGTCCTAACCCCAATAATTTGGTTTGAAGTAAAAGATTGTCGGGCTTGGATGGGATCGTGAGCCAAATCGCATTGGTGCCGATGGATAAATAGTGGGATGGATGACTCATGGGATTCTTTTCGGTATATCCACTTCATGGTACAAGTGAAAAAGAGGGAGGGCAATACGAGATGGAGATAACGAGTACTAATCTCCAAAAAGGGAGAACAAATTATAGGAAAGCCAATTGGTGACCCTAAAGCGTAAGAAGCAGGTCAGGCACGAGGAGAAGCAAGAAGTCGTAATGGTAGGGATTGAAAACTTTATTAAGGAGAAGAGTCTGGATCTTCAGGTCTTGAAAGCGAAATTTCCTGGATGAGCTTCTCTGCTACTTGTTCGGTCGAGACAGAGTACGTGCCGGTTTCGATGGCCTTTTGAAGGGCGGCCACACGATCTTGACGAACGTCAGAAAGTTGGGACATGGCATCCAAGGAAGAACAGTCTGTTTGTTCGAACAAAGATTCGGAATCCGGAGACGGTGCCCGGCCCTGGATATTCCCAGAGGACGATGTGTTTAGGATCTGGTCAGAATCATCAGCCGATTCGGATTCAGGTCGGTCTGGGGAAAGTGGTGTCATGCGGGGCCAATTTTTTTTGAACGATCACTTCAGTTGCCCTATTTCACAATGATAGTCGACCGTACTCATAAGGTGCAAATGGTCAGGTAAGAAAAGAAGGAAAATAGCAGGTAGAGGATGAATGGAGTAAGAACCGAGATGTCAGAATAGGAGAACAAGATGGAAGTGGTCGTTCCGGCAAAAATTCATCGTTTGGAATCGGTTGACCCCGGAGAGATTCAACATGTGCAGTTGATGCTCCCAGAAAGTGTCACCATTAAGGGAGAGACGTATTTCGTGAAGGATTCCATGCGGCCTGGAACAGCATTTCTCACAAAGCCTTGGGGAAGTCGAACGCAAAAACTGAGACGACGGATGTATACACGCTCAAATATCGCTCATACAGAACCGCGGATACTCGAGACATTCATCAATGACACACATTCCGTCCGGTCTGATACTTCTGTGTGGTGGCAATCTGAGGATGCAGGTGAGTGGTATGCGAAAGACAAGCCCTTGGATGTGCGGGTCACATTAGACCCTGAACAGCGTGTAGCTCGCGTGTATGAAAATGCTCTGCTCGAGAAACCCACAAATCTGCGCTTAGAAGAAGACGGGATTTGGGAGCGGATGCCTATGACCTTAGTGGCTTTTGGGACAGGGATCACACCTTTTTTGGCCTTTGTGCGATACATGGAGGCCCATTATGCCGAGTGCAAGGAGCCCAATGAGCCGGTTCCGGTGGTCTTGATTGCCAGTGCACGGCACGAGCGACAACTCATCCTTCATGATGAATTACAAACTCTTGCCGAAAGCGCTTCCCATTGGTTCCAGTATCATCCTGTACTCACCAGAACCTGGCCAAATGATTGGAGGCATACCAGAGGAAGAATTGTCCGAGAAAAGCCATCTATGAAAAATTCTTCTGAAATTGATCTCTCTCCTTTCCTTGATTTGGTGCCAAACCCTTCCCAGAGCCATCTACGTTTATGTGGGAATGCTCAAGCCTGTCACCAAGTCGTGCAGGGTTTGGCTTCGTCGGGGATGACTCCAATGAGTATAAGGAGTGAATCGTGGTGAAGGGTAGGTCGGGCAGAAGACTAAAAGAGGGAAGAAGAAGATTATGACTCTGAGGCTCGGGTGATAGAATCCGGAATGACCACATCAGGCCGGCGGAGCAGACGAATGACGGGTCGGCCTAGGAATGTGTAATGACCACAGATGAGACAATGAAGGCTGAGGGTCACGAGCAACTCTTGTTCGAGCTGTTCGAGATTGACCGTGCGTGAGCCACATCGGGCGCATTTGGGATGTGTGTCTGAGGATTTGGCCTTGCTCTGGGACTTGGCTTGAGCGGTCTTACGGGGACGTCCTCGTTTAACCTCGGGTTTTGCCGTTTTTTTCATAATAGATCCTTGTCAAAGCTAGTGTGTTCGCATGGGTAGAAGTAACAAGACTCATGCCATCCAAAAATTTCAAGAATGACAATGAAATTGCTATAACGACGGCTAATGTGCAGAGGTTTTTGAGAAGAATGGGCAAGTTTTTCCTAAAAAACCCGGTCAAAATGACTCTAGCCGGAGAAGGGGGAGTTGTGTGTTGTTCAATGAGAGGGTTCAGAGTGTGGAGAGGGGAATTCTTGGAGAATGAACTGAGCCCGAGCTAATAGGGGTGTGGCTTCTTCCGAGCGGCCAGCTTCTTTGAGAGCTTGGGCATATTGTTGAAGAATGATGGCAACATCAGGATGGGTAGGCCCGACGGATTGTTCTTTAATGGAGAGGGCGCGTTGATATTGCTTCACGGCTTTATCGTAGGCTTTCCGGTCGCGGTAATAGGTTGCCAGACTATAGATACTACTGAACAACAGAGGATTTCCTGGTCCGAGCCGTTCCGCCTCCTGTATGGTTTTCACCAATTGTCGCTCAACCGAATGAGTCGGTGTGGTTCGGGATGAATGAGCAGTAGGGGTAGGGGCTGCGCGTTTTCCGGAAGGAGATTGGCAGGCGCTGAAGATGACCATGAAGGAAACCCAACAGGAGAAGAAAAGGGGACGAAAATTTTGAGCCATACTGTGGTCTACGATGATGAGGGATGAAGGGCTTCCGGTTTTCTTTGTACTGCGTGGATATCCAGGCCCACTCTAAACGAATTCCAACAACCCAGGCAATTCGTGTACGTACCGGTCATTGACGAGATGGTTGTTTGATTAGGGGAAGCAGAAAAGGGTTAGAGATGAAAGTCATTTGGTGTGCAATTTCCGCGCATGGCTATGGCCATGCGGCGCAAGTCATTTCGGTCTTGAACGAATGGGGAAAACATCGTGACGATCTTCATGTGATTCTCCGAACCACGGTCACACCGCCGTTTTTTAGTGAAAATCTTAAGGTCTCCTGGGAAATTCAAGGGGTTCAACAGGATATCGGGTGTATTCAAGATGGTCCTTTACAGATTGATGTGCTAAAAACATGGGATGCCTATACCGTATTCCATAACAATTGGGATCAAAAAATTGTGGAGGAGGCTAAGGCCATTCAGGAGGCCAATCCTGCTCTGGTGCTCTCTAATATTTCATATTTAGGGATTGCTGCTGCTGAACGAGCACAAATCCCATCCGTGGCCCTAGCTTCCTTATCCTGGGATCAAGCCTTACTCCCTTATGTGGACCCTCAAATTTCCGAACACCAAGAGATCTTGAAAGTCATTCGTCAAGGCTATTCCCAGGCTAATTCCCTGATCCGTCTTATTCCAGGAATAGAAATGCCAACCTTTCAGTCCGTAATAGATGTCGGCCCAATCGTTCCCAATGCACCGTCGGTCACAAAAGATCTGAAAGGGGATCTGGGGCTTTCTGGGCAGACTCCGTTAGTGGTGTTAGCCTTTGGGGGGATTCCGTTGACCAATCTGCCATTGAAGGATTTGGATGCTCTCGCAGCCTATCATTTTATTGTGTCAGGCCTTCCTGATGATTTGAAGCATGCACATATTCATCGGGTTGAGGACTTGGGCATGCCTTTTGGCGAGATTGTGAGGCAGGCCGATATCATCATGACCAAACCGGGCTATGCCACGACGATTTCAGCCGTACATTATGGAATACCGATGGTATACGTTCGACGCCATAATTTCATCGACGAACCAGTACTCGTTGACTATCTCAGTCAATTCGGCCGAGGAGTTGAATTGAGCCAAAAAGATTTTGAGCGTGGACAATGGGCGGAGACCCTGCATCGGGCCATAAGCCATCCGCAACCGAAGAAAAGACCTCCACTTGCCGGAAACAAAAAGGCGGCTGACCTTTTACAGGCATTTCTTTAAAAAGGGGAGGTTGTATCCCTCTGATTTAGGTGTTGTCAGGGATTAATGAGGGGTAGGGGAGAAGAGACTGGGCCTCGAGGACGTGAGTAAGCCGGGCCCCCTTTCTTTCCAAGGTTTCCCAAAAAATGCCGACGACCTGAACGGATTGATGTAGGGAAATCGGAAGCGTGCCTTGTGTGCGGTCATGACGCCCGAACACGATGAGAGAATGAATGCCCTGCTCGAGTCGAAAGACAAAATCTATATACATTTTTGATTCATCAAGGTGTAGCTCAGGTTGGGTCACGACCCCCGTAATGGTAATCTGGCGGCTGTGGTATTTTCTGGCTTGATGAAGAACCGTTTGAATGGTGATCGAATCATGTTGTGTGGTAAAAATACCGGCCAACCAAGGGGGGAAATGCAGGGTTCCGCCAGGGAAAAGGGTGATAGGCCCCATTCCCGATATGGCGGGTAGGGTCAAAATTATCAAAAAGAGGGACCAAAGGTTAAGGTGATACTTGAGGTTTCCCTGCATGCGCCTACTCCATTGTTTGCATCCGGACGGGTCTATCATTCCTTCAGATTGAAAGTAGCAGAGAGTCTCAAAAGACAGGCACGATGGCTTCGTTAAATTATTATGCGGTTCTCGGGGTAGAGGTTCAAGCATCTCAAGATGTTATTAAAAAGGCCTACCGGCAACTGGCGTTGCAATATCATCCGGATCGCAACAAGGGAGATCAACGGGCTGAACAAAAAATCCGTGAAATTAATGCGGCATATGAAATTATCGGAGATCCCGAAGCACGTAAAACCTATGATCGGTTGCGGCTTGGCTTTGTAGAGCCACATGGATCTATGGGGGAAGCCGAGGAGGAGCCGACGGTATCCCCGGCTGCGGTATTGCAAGGAATGGAACGAACGCTCCAGGAGGAATCTCGAAAACAACTGTTTATGGTGATGATGAAAAACACGAATTTGGTCAAAGCGGAGCTTGCCACGATTCGAGAGCGGGTCATCGTCTCTCAGGGGTATGATACGTTTCAGGAACAGGTCGTCCTCCAACGAGCAAAGGAAAAAGTTTCCGACTTAGTGACTGAGGAGTTGTGCCAACGGCGGGAGCGTCTTGTAGATATTGCCGTTGAGATGGTCTGTTCGCAAGTGCCCGGGACGTTTCAAGAATCAAAAGATATTGAGCAAGTAAGAAAAATTTTACAGGATGCCTATCAAGAAGGCTGGCTAGAGGGGTATGCTCAGGCGTGTGAGTTGCTTTATGAAAGGCGTTGATGGCCTGGGGCACATCTGCAGGATGAAATATTCAGGGGAGGGGAATCTCCCAAAACTGATTTGAAGTCTTGTGCGGGAAAAGGGTATGGTTGGCCCCAACACAGGTATCCAGCGCATTGATGGGGCGATGGCTTGAGCGTACCCGGGATCAAACGACCGGGATGTTCCTTTCAGAATCCTCATCAATTTCCGATTCAGGAAAAGGAACTCTTGGTCGGGCCATGGTCATGACATGCTAGGCGGTTCGTGGTATACCTTTAGCAGCACAGCCATTTCATTAACATTAGGAAGGAGGCCTCAATGGCAGGTAACCAACATTACTATGAAGTGTTTGCAGGAAAAAACGGAAAATTTTACTTTCGTTTAAAAGCTCCCAGTGGAGAGATTATTCTTGCAAGTCAGGGCTATTCCCTCCGGTCCTCGGCTCGTCGAGCGATCCAATCAGTTCGGAATCATGCTTCAGATGCGGCCTGTTATCATCCAAAAACTGCCAAAAATGGAAAGTGGTATTTTGTGCTTGTGGCGAGAAACACCAAAGTCATCGGGACAAGTCAGTCGTATGCGTCAAAGCAAGGGATGCAAAAAGGGATTCAAGCCGTGAAAAAATCCGCTGGTCGGGCGAAAATAGCCTGATTGAGTGAATAAAGCCCAGCCTGACAGATTTTTCATTTTTGGAGGGTGGTTGCCCGAAAGATGTTTTGAGTCCCCAGGCCTGAGAATTTTGCCATAAGGGTTCAAGGGCAATCCCTTGTCATAAACCCTAAGAGCACGCACATTACCCCCTCATGTGCTTTTCTGAGCGATCTCAAATCAAAGTCAAAAGAATTCTTTTCTCTCAAAGTTCGTAACGAAATGTTTACACCTCCTGAAATGTTTAGTAACACTTTAAGTCTGTCGAGTGAATACAATGTGGCCCTTTTCTCTTGTTTTCCGTATTCTTTTCCATGGATATCATGCAAAGTGACAGAAAAGCCACTCAATAATGATAACCGGAGTCTGCTCTTTATGAGACTAAAAAGTATGAGGTTTCTGGGGACAGTAGGGTACCTGGCTTGGGAATGAAAAAGATTTGAGTATTGGTGTGATGGGACCTTTAGCTTGTTCAGGAACATGAAATCCCAATCAATATTGTTGAAAGACATCGGGTTGAGTCTGTGTGTGGGAATTTTTTTGTTAGGGTGTGTACCGAAAATGATCAATCAGCGGGATAATGCTCAACGAAAGGAAGAGCGGGAGGAAATGGTTGAGTCCCAATTGGTAGAAAAAGGGATCACTGATCAAAAAGTGTTGGCCGCCATGCGTCGTGTTCCTCGCCATCATTTCGTTCCTCCCGCCCAAAAAGAGCAGGCTTATGGGGATTTCCCATTGCCCATCGGGTATGGTCAGACGATTTCCCAACCCTTCATCGTCGCCTACATGACTCAGGCTCTTGACCTGAAACCTCATGAAAAAATCCTGGAGATCGGGACTGGGTCGGGCTATCAAGCTGCAATTTTGTCCCAGCTTTGCGCTGAGGTATTTACTATTGAAATTGTCGAACCCCTCGGGAGGCAGGCCCAGAAAACGTTCGCGGCCCTTGGATATAAGAATATCACCGGACGGGTTGGGGATGGTTACCGAGGGTGGCCGGAGGAAGGTCCCTTCGATGCTATTATCCTCACAGCGGCCCCACCCCATGTTCCTGGTCCGCTCCTGGAACAATTGAGCATGGGAGGAAGAGTCATTCTTCCTGAAGGGGATGCCTTTCAACGGCTCGTAATCATTCGGAAAACAGAGAAGGGCTACCAACGAACAGAATTACTTCCGGTGGCGTTTGTGCCTATGACCGGTGAGATTAATCATTAGGATGAGGACCGGTTTGTAGAGTTATTTGGGATATTTCCCTTTTCTAAAAAGAGTGGCTTCCTCCTTCACTGTTCCTTGAAATCACCGAATACTGCCAAATCGTAATTTGTACAGCACCGGCCATCTCCTTTGCGTCTACAAGGAATGTTTTGTACTATGGGCTTCTGCGTGAAGATTGAATAGTCAGCAGCCCCATAACGATAAGGGTTGCCGATGCTGTCCCTTACTTAATTACTTATGAAAGGATCCCTCTCATGAAACATGGTCTTTGGCTTGCTGGCATGATGGTACTGAGTATGCTATTCATGGCTCCGGTGTATGCGGAAACCCAGGACAATTCCAACATGGCCATCTTATTGGAAAAGGTGCGAGCAGATAAGAAACTGTTGGTGGCGAGTGGCATGAATTTAACGGAAGAAGAAGCCAAAGGCTTCTGGCCGTTGTATGATGCCTATCAAAAGCGGTTAGAGGAAATAAATAAATACCTGGGTGAACTTATTGGTGAATATGCTACCGCCTATAACAACAAAAAGGTGACGAACGAATTAGCCGCAAAATTAGTCAAAGAGGTTTTGAAGGCAGAAGGTGCTGAAGTGAAATTAAAATGGACCTACGCCGACAAGTTTGGCGGAGTGTTGCCGGCCATCAAAGTCGCTCGATATATCCAGATTGAAAATAAAATTCGCGCAGCCGTTAAATTCGACTTGGCTAGGAATATTCCACTCCTTCAATAGGGAGATTTGCAGTCTTTTTGCCTGAGTAGTTTAGGGACAGGTTTTGGAGGAAACGGGAGTTTTGCCCTATCCTGGGAGGAACTCCGGCTTCCTATTTGGAATAGTCGCCATACCCGGTGAAAGAATGTCTCCCCATCTGGTTCCTGCAAAGTCAGCCCCCCTTTCCCACCAAACTTTGACAGTCTTCATCCTACGTTTACCCACTGTCGTTGTTGAAAAAAAATCTTTAGCTCCGGTCCAATCTCAACAGCGAAATCACCAATTGTTTAGTAAACCTGCCTTGCGGGGTTCCTCCCTGGTCATGGTTTCTGGTTCTTATACCGAACCCTTAAGGGTCTACCTTGTCAGGAAAACCTATGACTAAAAAAATGGATTTCATAAAAACCACCGTGATCGGTGGGATCTTTTTTCTCATTCCCCTGGCCATTGTTCTTATCGTGGTGGGGAAGTTGGTCGAGGTCATGAGAGCGGTGGCTCGGGGTCTTTCTCCGGTTTTGGCGGTTGAGACTCCATTAGGAACATTGGTCTTAAATATCATTGGAGTGTGTATTATCCTAGGATTGTGTTTTTTGGCTGGTCTCGTAGCCCGAAAAGCCAAGGCGAAGAACGTCGTAGAGAGATTGGAGGCCACCCTGTTGGCAGTCGTGCCGGGGTATGCGTTTATTAAAGGCTTTTCCGATAATCTGAGGCGGAGTGATGAACTCGCAGGAAGTTTTCTGCCAGTTGCCGTTCACTTCGATGATTACTCTCAAATAGCCTTTGAGATCGAGCGTCAACAAGATGGGAAGGTGGCGGTCTATTTGCCCGGCGCACCCAATCCATGGTCAGGGTCGGTCGTATATGTGACCGAAGAACGCGTGATGCGCTTATCGATCACCCTCAATGAGGCACTGAAGAACATCCGAATGCTTGGAAAAGGCACCTCTGCGCTTCAAGCACGGCAAAAAAATCCGTGACAGGAATTGTTTCCGTGATTCTTCCTGGAAAGCCCATGGGTATGGGTTCGAGAGCACTTGGCCCTCGTTCCTATGGACCAAAAAGAAGGGATCTGAACCACTGGGGAGGATGTATCTGAGGAATTGTGAGCCTATTGGTTAGAGCCAGCCTCGCTTTTTGTAATACCTGATCCCTCGTTCGACTAGTTTTTTGGCAAGATGTTCGACAGTCGTCTGCATACCCTCATCTCTTTTGGCTTCCTGGCCCGCACTGAGGACCAGCCCCGCCACACCTGGGGCCTTGCTTCCATGAGCTTGTGCTTCAATGGCGGTCAGTCGTATAAGCGCCTCTTCTCTTTTTTGATAGACCCGGACCATGACGGAAATTTCTTCTGCTCCGGCACCAAACCCAATGGTACTGCGTTTGATCCGGTCCCCTTCATTAATGGATAGAAACTTGCCTTTGATGACCACGGCATGCTGAGGGATATGGGTCGAATCGGTCGCTCGTCGGGAAGTGATGCCGGCTTTGGAAAGTTGGGTGACAAAGGCTTCTGACAGGGCATCCGCCCAGGCTTTCCCCTTTTCTCGTCGTTCAAATATGGAAGCCTGTTTTCCGGTGACTAATTTGTCTGTATCCATCGTGACGTCTACCGATTCGACGGGAAAATCATAAATGAGCCACAAGGGAGGATGGGGAACTGAGGTAGGGTCTTTTAGGGGTCTAACGGTCTTGGTGCTTTCACCACCACTCCCACAACTGAGGAGGAAGCAGAGAAGAACGAGAAGAAGAAATCGGATCACGAGATAGAAAGATGGTTGGGGTATCATGAAGGAGAATCCTTTGTATGAATGAAATCTCAGAAACACATCTATGCTTCAGAGGAGTCTCTAGAGTAAGAAAACAATAGACCATACGGGCTTATTGAGTTGCAGTGCAAGTCCTTTGAAGGGATGGTGAGCAGTCTATCTGTAGAATGCTTCCCTATAAATTTTCGGATTATTGAAACCAATCTACGTTCACGAGTAGGCGAAATCCTCCCACCAAGGCATTATCTTTTTCGGGGTTGGTGTTAGGGTGGAAGATGTATTGAAGGTCGGGCTGAATAATCAGGTCAGGGTCGGATAGTATTCGAATGGCATGAGTCAGCTCAAAAGCGACTTCCTCATCCTCCACTCCAAGGCCTTGTTGGCGTTGTCCTCGTTTGTAATGGCTGCTGGCTATGGCATAGGCAAACCCCAATCCCGTTTGATCGAATTTCCGATGGGGAAGAAGCCCCTCGTACACTAGTCCTCCGCCAACATAATAGGAAAATTGGTTGACTCGGGGGTCGGCCCATCCCAATTGCGCAAAAACCCATAGGCCTTGATTGCTGTCTGGTTTTTCCTGAAAAACAAATTGTTCTCCGATGAGGTACAGCCCATACGTCGAATCCCTGGACTTCGGATTACCATCGCTGTCTTGCGAACTCAGATCGTCAAAATCAGTCGAATAGGCCCAGCCACCAAAGGCAATCTTGGTCTCGTAGGGGGTTTCCGCTTCACGGCCCCGATTACGGAAAGAATATTGCAAATTGGGCTGGGTAAAGAGGGGGGATTCTGTTGGGGCATCATTGTTGATAAATCTTCCCTGGTAATAGGCGGCTTCCCCAGCGAAGAGAAACCCATCCTTCCGATTGACCTTGATATGGGTTCCGGTCGCATCTTTTGGGTCACCTGGCACTCCATCGGCGATGACACCCCGTAAAATAACATGGTCATTTATCTGCCATTGGGTGCGAAACGACAGAGATGTGGTCGGGAAGGTGGAGGGTCCATTTTGTCCGCTCAATCCGAAAGTGGCATTCGTGCCGAAGCTGCTGTGGACAAACAGGCCGGAGGCAGTTTTGAGGACATCGAATTCCGAAGTGATTTCATACATCCCAATGAGAAACGAAAGTTCATCGTTTAAGAAGTTTTGTTGGTACCAAGCTTCATAGAGTTTCCAATCATTGGTGGCTAAGATACTGCTGAATCCCTGGGCGTCTTGGCTCTGCGGGTCCGGATTGGCCCCATAAAGACCCAGTCCATAGAACATAATGGTGGCGTCTTTCCATCCGACGAGTTGTTCGGCATCCAGTGTTAATTTCAGGTCGATTTCACCAGGGATAAGGCCTTTGGGGCCTCCGTCCCGAATGAGGTTAGTCAAGAAATCGGTGATATTGGTCGTCTCCAACTGTACCCCTTTATTGAAGATCTGTTTTCGAAGGTGTTTCCATTCCGCGGAAACGGTTTGTTCAGGTGCCGTACAGAATGATGAGGAGGGAAAAAGAAAAACGGAAGAACAAATCGAAAGGAAAAAGGCAATTTTTATGAACGGTAGTGTAAGCGGGGTGGGGGACATTGTGGATTAGTCGAAGTTACAACGGCAATGGATGTGGTGATGGAATTTGGGATTTCAAATGAGTTTGCTGAATCCTTGTGTCAGATCTGCCAAAACCAAAGAATGACTGACAGAAAAGCGGTGGGAAACACAAATCTGGAAATAATATCTAACCGTCGTGCAGGTGATTCGTGTCCACGAGCATGCATGCCACAACTGATCAAAGTTTCTAAAAATGCCAACACGATAAAGATGAGCGAAGAATAGACAAAAAAATCGATTCGGGTGAGGTACGGGACTTTTGGCAGGATGCGCTGCAAGCTAAACAAAAAGGCAATGATGCTGAGCATCATGCCGGTGCCGATACCAGTTTGAATGCCCATTTGTCCCGGGTCGATCCAAAAAACCGCCCAAGAGATCATGACGATTAAGCATAACGGGATGAAGACTTTCCAAACATAATAGGCTGTTTCACGTTGAACCTGAATCGTGATGTCAAATCGCGATAGATTATCGGCTTGACCTGTCTTGATGTTCAAAGAGCCCATATCAAAAATGGACGAATGTCCGGATAGGCTCTCGAGCTTCCAGGCGGTTTCCGTGAATTCCCTATCCGTGTCAGATGAATCAAAAACGACTTTCATTTGATCTGGAGTGTAATGAATAGAAAGAAAGCTAATAGATAACTTTTGTTCATCCAAGGGGAAATCTGTCAAGTCCAGGGGGGCTGCATAGGTTCCGATGATCCGTTGAGCTGCACTCACGGTTCCATCTTCGGAAAGACGGAGAATGCGAGGAAGGTCCATTCGTTTTTGGCGTTCATTCATGATGATCATTTTGGGTCGCCAAGATTTTTCTGTGGGAATTTCACATTCCGTAATCCCAGCTTGTCGAAGAGCCGTTTTGACACGAGAGTCATGCCAATGCGCGGAAAAAAACAGGTCGACCGAAAACTCCTGCTTCATGGTGTGAATTTCGATGAGATCAAATAGATAAAAGCTGACATGAATGGTTGTGGGCCCTCCTTTGGTTGGAAGAGGCCGGGTGAGGGGGAGATCCTCTGGCAGGTTGCACTCCTCTAATGCGAAGGCTGAAGATGGATGAAAATTGCACAGCAGGAGAGTAAAAAAAAAGGCAAGGATAAAAGGGTGCAGTGGGGTAATGAAGAAGGGGGGCGGAATTCTCACAGAAATCTCGAACGGCATGCCGGAGCTCTCCTCTTCCTGAAGGCCTCTATTTTGCAAAATTTGGCAACAGTTGAGAAGAAAAGAAAGGACTCCTCGGATTAAGGTCTATACATGTTATGTAGATGTGCTTCCCATTGTAAGTTTACTTTTAGAAAGAATTCAATAAAAAGGGAAAGATGAACAGTGGTTTGGAAAATTCTGTTGAGGCTTGGATCTTTTCATTCACTGGTTATGCACGTTTTGTATCGGTCAAATCTGGATTTCTTCGATCAATGATGATGTGATCGAGGGTGAGCCTCTTCGTTGTTTCGGTGTTGAAATCCAATTCAACAAGAGGAAATAAAGAGGAAGAAAGAAAACCTTTTATCCGGTTTTCTTCTTATGGTATAAACTCTTAACTGTTGGAGTGACCCGATCAGGGAGTGTGATTTTCCTCACAAAGGCCTTCAGCGGAGTTTCCATGTTCCCTCTCCTTAGAAAGCTAAGTCTTGTATGTGTCCTGCTTGGCTTGAGTTCTTTTTCTGTCCCAATCTTTGCACAGGTCGCGGTTATCGAGGCCGATCCCGAACCTAAATCCTCACCATTTAACCTTCAATTGTCCTATGGATATTTAGCCCATTCCGATTTTAAAAAAAGTGGGGGTGATTTTAACCGCAATAGTTTTGGGGTCAGATTGCATGCCGAATTTTCATTCACGCAAGAATTCACACTCAAGAATATCATGGCGTATGAGTATCATGATTACACCTTCTCCAATTCCTCGCCCTTTCAATGGGATGATATGAATCGTTTGGTCTACGTTCCGTTATTTCAATGGGAATGGAGTAGGAGCTGGACCTTGATGGTTGCCCCTTTTATTCAAGCGATGTTGGAAGATGGGGCCCAAGTGGATGATGCGATTACCGGAGGGGCAGCGGTGGGGTTCAATTGGACGTCAGGTCCTGATCTCTCCTTGGGTTTGCTCATTGGGGCCATCAGCCAAATTGAAGATGATGCGATAGTGGTCCCCATCCCCTTGATCAATTGGCGCATGGCCCATCATTGGGTGTTGAGAGTGGGCCCTCAGCATCTGGGACCGACTCCGGGAATAGGTGGAGAGGTCGCCTGGCAACTCACGAAGGAACTGGAACTTTCTAGCGGCATTCAATTTCAACGGAGACGGTTTCGACTAGATCTCCAAAGCCAAGTAGCTCAGGAAACGGTGGTACCCATTTTTGTCAAAGGGAAATGGTGGATGTTTTCGCAAGGGAGCTTGGAGGTGTTCGCGAGTTTAACGACAGGTGGTGAGCTTCGTGTAGAAAACCGAAATGGGAATAAGATTACCGATAAGGACTATGGAAATACGGCCTATCTTGGGGGCAAGCTAAATTTTATTTTTTAAATAAAAGCCTTGGGTAATGTTGTCGGATTCCCTCAAGATTCGAAACCATTGGAAGGGAAAGAGTCTTGCCCCGTGCTTTTTTCTTACATCAAAAACTTAGAATGGGGTCGGTTCTGCCTAGACCTTAGCCCTTATGAAGAAAAGCCCTTTCCAGGCCAAATGCTTATGGGGATTATTCAGAAATTGGGACCCAACCTTTTGCCCGTAAGCAGTCGTCGACATCGCGGCGGGCTGTTTGACTAGCTGATTGAGTGGCCACTCCTCTGACGCCCGGGGAGGACATTTGAGCACGAGCGATACTCGTCCCCGTAGGTGACATGAGAATTTGGTCGTGGCATTCCACTTTTGCCGTCTCGAAGTCTTCTTCCGTGGCTCCGGCTTTCACGTATTTAGTCTCAGCGCACCCCAAAAGCATGAGGAAGCCCAAGAAGTATAGGGGAAGCATCTTCATGATAGGGTCCCTTCCAGCAGATAGTGTATTATTCGTGAGGAAATCCGGGAAATGGCTTAAAAAGTCTCTCTCAGTATACATCTGTATCTCAATTTAAGTATAATTTCCTTATCAGCGACATTTTGAAAGTATCATGCTAGCAAAATGATAGGCTTTTTTGAACACAAACTTTAGACTTTCCCGTGTGGGAAGTGCCTTTACCGTTTTCATGACTCATCTCTGTTAATTAGGGAGAGAAAAAAGGAGACCCTCTATGAACACGTATTGGAAGTCACTGGGAGGAGTACTGGGACTCGTTCTTTTATTAGGAGGTTGTGCCGAAACGCATCAGGTAAAAGATCAGAATATCCAGACTGGCTTCCTCACCAATTCCTATCCTTTGTTAAGCCCCGGCGGGGAAGGGCAAGCCAGCCTTCGGTACATCAAGTCTGGGACGAATTGGAAAAAGTATAACAAGATTAGCCTGGATGCCGTTCAGGTGTGGATAGGAAAGGAGTCGTCTTCGGTTCATGATGCCGGAGTGATTCCTCAGGAAGACGTCCGGAGATTGGCCAACACATTTTATGCCAAACTGAAGACAGAACTCGAAAAAGATTATACGATCGTTCCCTCTGCTGGGCCTGATGTGATGCGTCTCTCTGTGGCCCTCACAGATATTGAACATGGGATGCCCGTGCTGGATACCGTTTCGACGGTCGTTCCAGTGGCGCGTTTGTTATCTGAAGGTAAGAAGCTGGTTTCTGGTACTCATGCCTTTGTGGGCCATGCCAATGTAGAAGCGCGGCTTGCGGATTCACGATCGGGAGAGGTTCTTGCTGCAGGTGTGGACCATCGAGCTGGTGCCAAGATACTCGGAAAAGGAGCGTGGTATTGGAGGGATGTAGAGAATGTGTTTGATTATTGGGCAAAGACCATTCGCTATCGTCTCTGTCTCAAGCGGGAAGGAAAGAACTGCGAAGCTCCTAATGCATAGGAAATAGCCAATCTTCCGAAATGGGACTTTTCGGGAGAAAGTGACCTGGCGGGCAGGCCGAACGAAGGTTGGGTTTGCCCGCTTTTTCATATCTAGGATTCGGAAGCATTGGATATAGGGGTAGGAGAAATCACAATAAGTACCCTCCCCCGATCTTCACTGATGCAATCATTGTTAAATTCTAATTTTCCTCCATAGGGAGATTCCCAGAACACCTTCTTGTCCTTATCATTTTTCCCGGTCGGGATCCCGAATTTCTTCACAAGCTGGTCGACGACGGCATTGATGACCGCAGCACAGGCCTTTGAATCTTTTTTCGCCTTCCGTCTGTCGAAGTGGATTTCCATGTGAGCGATCGAATCGTTATTGACTAAGATAAATACTTCCGCAGGCTCCTCGAAAATCTTTGTATCCTGGTAAAAGCAGTCCGGCCAGGTGGCTTCATCCCGGCTGTTGTCTTGGCCAAATTCACACTTCACTTGCCCTTTTTCGATAAAGGACAAGCGCTGATCTTGTCGGAGAGACTCGATGGAATCCGTAAACAGCCAGTCCCCATATCCGACAATTTTAGGTACAGGAGTATCTCGTTGTGGCAGCGTCTTTTCTCCTTTGGGAGGACTTTCCTCGGGTGACTGCTCGGCCAATGAAAGATTTGGGAGGAAGAATAGACAGGCTAGGAGAAAAGATGGAACTCCCCCACGGTTTAAGAAAGACAGAAGGAGATGATTGATCGATTGAGGACTAGATATGTTCATGGTTCCTCCTCATGGGCGATGTTGGAATGTTTTCGTAATTGAAAGGCATAGAGATCACGTTATGTTTCGAGGGGTATAGGCGGTGTGTGTTTTTGCCGTTGTGGGAAAATCAGAACATGAGTTCGGTTTGTACATAAAAATAGTTCGTGCCATCGGACGGAGGGTTTCCGGGAACTCCTGTCTGGTCTTTAATGTACGATCCCTTAAAAAAGTGTTCATAGCCAGCATCAATCGTGGTGTTGAGAGTCGGGTGCCATTGAACTCTGACCTCAATGTCTTGTCCGAGAAATTTTCCTGAATCACCGGAAGGATCTTGTAATCCCGAATTGACCCAGGCATCTCTGGATTGAGCTAAAAACCAACTCCGATATTTGAGATTCAGTTTAAGAGTGGGGAGAGGATGAACGATGAAACGCACGCCCGGAGAACTGATATTCGAACGAAAAAAGGGCCCGAAGAGACTGGTAGCGGATAATTCAAAGCGTCTCGCTCCGAAGAGGCTGTCGAAGGTTCGGCTCTTACTACCGTTTGGATTGTTGGTCCCGCTCGCATAATCATACATGGCCAAGAGTCGTGGCGACCATGGGAATGCGAATGTATAACCAAAAGAAAGGTGATGAAAATGGGCAAGGTGATTTTGGTCGTCTATTTCCCCAAATTGTAAGATAGATTCGTGCTGATAATCGTAGGAGCCGGCATCGGGCCGTTGAAAAATCCGAAATCCGATCGATGAGTGGTTGCGTTCGGCTCTGCCTCCGCTTTCTTCCCCATCTATCCCATAATAATAGAATTCAAACTTAGACCATCGCCAAGAATGGTTTTCATAGAACAGTCCCCATAGGAGATTGTTTCCATTGGTAAAGAGAGCCAAGCGATCCGTGTTGTCATCATTGAAGACCATTTGAGTGAAAAACGTACGAAGAAACCATTTTTGTGCGTTCGCCAGTCGGAAGTGAATGCCGTCAAACGCTTGACTGGTGTTGCTAAACCGCGACCGTGCTATCAAACGTCTTGACCCGATATCCAAATTAATACGTCCTATGTGCAGATCTGTTCGGAGTCCGGAGTCCAACGTATTCGGGAGGGTCATCGAAATAAAAAACTGTTGGACATTGGCGGCATTAAACGTAGAAGTGCCGATGACGTCGGTATCGGCATCCTCACCGGAATTGGCGCCTTGGAGTTCGAATTCTGTTCGAAATTGTTTCCAACGTGCAGTGGCACGAAATCGTGTGCGTTGTCCCCAATCCCAAGTGCTGCCTTCCTGATCGGCTGCGAAAGGATAATCGAATCCTTCCCGTCGAATCCTATTGGTAAAACCCAGATCAATCCAGGAGGGAAGATTCAGGGCCGCACCAAGATATCTGGGCCATTTGATCCGTTCATCCGAGTGAATGAGGACTTGATCCGGGTATTCATCCCAAACCCATTGGTCAGCGAGCTTTAACCGTTCCCAGATATTTTGAGGAACAGATTTCACTTGAGTCAGGGCGGTATACCAACTGGACTCGGGAAGAGGGACATCCTTGGAGGGAAGAGGAGGGTCCGGGTTGGGTGTGGAAGAAGAGTCTTGGGAGGCGGCTTCAAGTATGGAAGCGGAAAGGAAAAAAGTTAAGAAGAGGGGGATAAGGAATGTGACCATGTTTGGAAGAGGCGACGCGAGAGAATTCCTGGTCCATTTCATATAGAAAATTCAGGAAAATTTCAATCAAAACCCCGATAGCCCATCAACGGTGGGAGGAGCATTGTGCTCCACCTGGGGGAAAGAGGGATCGGGAAAGGCTTGCACCTTCTATGTTTGTCATCCATGCCGGGAAACCATAAAGGAGGAATTATGTGAATGTGGAGTAACGCAGTCCCCAGAGCAGAAGGTCTAGGGACGAGGTCATTCGTGTAGGGAATTTGGCGACTATTTTCTAGAAGTTTACAATTTTGTAACAAGTATTTTATGGGAATGCAATGAATTTCGGCTAGCATTGGGGCTCTGGCTATGAAGTTTTCCGTTCATGCCCGACCGGCCCTAGCGTTATTCCTGAGTGAGACAAATTGTACGATTTTCAGATTAACACAAAGGAGGACTTGGATGAAAAATGGAATGTGGGCATGGGGTATCGTAGGCTTCATCATGGTGATGAGTGGGTGTTCGACAGTGAATTCAGGGTCGAATGCCCCTACATTTCAATATTCGGGAGGAAATCCCATTATCTCACGTACCCAATTCGATGAGACCTTTGCCAATGCCTCCAATCGCCAGGGACAGGATGTGAAACTCGCGGGAGCGGTGGTACGAATTGATGAAACCGAAGAGGGCTATCTTGTGTTAGCGAGGTGGCTTCCCTACCCACAAAAACAGATAGAAGAAGGACCAAAGGTCAAGAACGCGGATGACCATAGACATTTTTTGCTTCGTTTTGTCGGTAAACGGGAAAAGAAATTTCATACGACCGGTGGGAATAAGGTTTTGGTGGACGGGCAAATCCAGGGAACCAAAAGAGGTCTGGTGAATGTGTTTGCTTCAAGGAACAACCTGCTCTACGTCAATGCAAAGTGTGTGCATGTTTGGGAAACCGGACAAGTCAGCATCCGGAATGGAGCTGGAGACTCAGATTACCCTGAACCCAGAGAACGGACGCTTTGTGCCGATTAAGCCCCGATCGCAAAGGCGACCACGTTCAAGAGGGAGGAAGTTGACCTCTGAGGGGAATTGGGATCAATAAAGCTTTTCCGGGAATAATATCCGAAAATTAAACAGAATGCTCCAGTCTGGAGCGATGTCAGGCTTTTCGAGTAGATAAAACGATTGGAGCCGGATATTAATGGGGTGTTTTTCTCCACGGAAAATCACTTTGCCTACGCCCCCGCCAATCGGAACGGTCCAGCGATTGCGTTTCTGATCGGCCTCCCAATTGGCCAGGATGGATGGGGTACTAGTGAGATACCATCCATTTGAAAAGTTGTAGTTGATGAATGGCTGAATGAGTAGGAGATTCACATCCTGTCGGTATGAGTCTCCTGCGAACGACCATAAATTTCTTGCCACCACTCCATAGACCCAAGGGTAAGGCATTCTGATAATGGCCAGCGTGGGGCCAATGCTCCATTTCCCCAATCCCATTCGATCATCCGTTGCTGATTTAAAGACAATCGTAGGGCCCAGACCGCCTATAGATTTCAAATACCTCTTGGACTCGTCCCTGGCAAAAAATGAGGTGAATTCGATGTCGCCAAGCCCAAATCTTCGCCCCGAATCTCCCATGGGGAAATCCGGTACATTGGAAGGAAGATAAAACAAAGGAACCACAAGGCGATTGAGTAAGCTAAAGTATTTAAATTCCCGGGTGCTGTTGGCCAGAAGATTGAGGTTGTACACTGTCGCGTTCGTTGGGGCGGAACCGAAGACGAAGTGTTTGGCGAATCCCAATATCTCGAGGTCTGATACGGGATTTTGAACGTCCACGGCCAGTTGTTCAACCTGTTCTTCCTTTGTGAGGGGGGCAAACTCATCGGTGTCACTCGCCTGAGCGTCCTGAGGGAAAGTCACGAGGAGGAAGCCTAGCCAGAGACTAAAGGCCAAAATATTGCGAAAAAAAATCATGTCGGGCATTCTCACTTTTTTAAGATGAGAACGCAACAGATGCTGTTTTTCGGGTAGGATAGGAATGTTTCTCGTCGGAAAAAAGGAGAATAAGGCTGGTGATCTTGAAAAAGATAACCACACAACCGCAAAGTTGTGTTACAGTGGTGACTCAAGAATGGTTGCGGCCAAAGGGACAAACACAGAAAGTCATGATTTCAGGTTGCTAATGGAATAAAAATGTCACGTATCCTTCCTATCGCACAACTCGGGCACCCCATTCTTCGAAAACGAGCTCTGGAAGTCCAACAAATTCAGGACTCGAATATTCAAGAATTAATCGATGCCATGTTGCATACGGTGAGAGAGGCTAAGGGGATGGGGCTTGCCGCTCCCCAGGTTTTTGAGTCCTGGAGAATTCTCATTTTAGCCTCACAACCTAACTCCCGGTATCCGTATGCCCCTCAGATGACGCCTACGGCCATGATTAACCCTGAAATAACCTGGACCGGAAAGGAAGTCGAAAAGGATTGGGAAGGGTGTTTAACGGTTCCAGGATTGCGGGGCTTGGTTCCCCGAGCGACCAAGATCGAGGTCACATATCGATCCCGTGAGGGGAATTCGGTGGAAGACCGCTTTACTGGTTTTATTGCCCGCGTGTTTCAGCACGAACTGGATCATCTTGACGGATTGGTATTCCTTGACCGCATGGAATCCACTCAGGATCTGATGATGGAACAGGAGTGGCAAAAGCGTATCGCGGTTTCTCAAGGCGATAAGACCGAGTAATTCTTTCTTTCTCTTGATTTCTCTCTTCAGCAAAATGTCTTAAAAGTAGAAATGAACCTTCCCGCCCCAAAAGTACGTACTTTCATTATCTTTGTCGGTAATTTTATTCCCGTTTTTATTCTCTAACCTGAGTGTGCCATTCGTCGCGAGACTTCCGAAAAACTCCACTTGCCCTAAGGGAAGCAGCCAATTCCATTTGATAAAAAGAGGCAGAACGGTCTCTTGCCCAATCCGGTCTCTCTTATCCAAACGGAAACGGCGTCGTTGAAATTGAATGCCTGATGTAAGTTCGAATGACTTGGCATATTGCCATGCTACTTCACCACCCAATCCGACGGTCGGTCCGAGATTGTGAGGGCCTACACGTAAAACCCACCGTTCGGCCACTCGCCAATTGACCAAGGGAATGGGGGCCATGAGCGCATCATCCTCAATCTGACTGATGACCCCAATCAAGAGGCCCAGAGAAAGATCGGGGCTTGAAAACCAATGAAAGCCCACCAATCCCCCGCCGGAAAAGGCATCATCCACGTCGGCTCCGCTTTCTCCCACCCATTGGAGAAAGGGGGCTCCCAGGACCGTCCATTCTTCATTGGCTCGCCATTTAAAGAGGGGGGCGTAGGCAAAACGGTGGATGTTGTCCCAATTGAAGGGAGAGGAACTCGAAAAGTCATATTTGTGCCATTCGTAGGCAAAGATGTATTCCAGGTTCCAGGCACTGCCCAATGGGTACTCGGCATTCAGTCCTGCACGAAGACCAAATCGACTGAAAGCGCCATTACTTTTTTTGAGGTCCGTAGTATTAAGGCGTCCAAGTCCCAGGTTAATGTCAACGGGTTTTGTCGAGGGTGTAGGATCAGCTTCGACGACAGCAATTTGGGCGTGAACCGGGGATACGAAAAAGAGTAAACAGAGGCTCAGGATTCCGATCCGGAAGAAAAGTAGAAAGGGCATCGTCGCGAAACAAAAAGAAAGTTGGAGATGATAAGGATGTTGGGAAAATCGTGTCAGGGGTAACTTTGGAAACGGCAAAAGCTTTCCTTCATCTATTTCTCTTCAATTAGCTAGCAGGAAAAGGCAATCGGAGGGAACATGACCGGAGTAGAAGTGCAAAAAGTCCCTCTTTTGGGTCATAGCAGTCTATCGGGAAATTCCCGTTAAATAGAAAAAGGCTCTCTCGTGGCGAGGGAGGCCATGTGCTCATTGGAAAGGATAAAGGCGTGGTTCAATTGGTTCGGTGCTGGTTTGGCTGGCATCTTGCGACATTAGAGATGATCCAACGAACGAACCGAGGTCTCTTTTCCCAATGCTCTTTCTGCGACTGTTGGTTGACTCTCGGCCGTAAAGGACAATGGGTAAAGGTCAAGAGGTTCAGGGTTTAGCCCACATTCAAACAGCTGTATCTCTACGCTGAATTATTTTATTCATTCATACATACCTGTTTTTCTCACGCTTTCTCAATTTTCAAGAATGTTCCTATGAAGATGGGGCTGCGTGAGGAGATCCAATCGGTGGGAAATCCAAGGTCCCCTTGAGTTTGTTGATTTTTTCTTGAGTGAATCTTGGAATATACATGGTCTGTGACCTTTTCCATTCTTGTACTTCTTGTTCGACTTCATCCACGACTTCTTGATTTAACCCTTGTCCTCGTTGGAGATACAAGGCTTGAGCCGGGATCGCGAATCCGGTTCCAGCTTTGCCCACAATCTCCATGATCCGTAGGTTTAAGTCTTCAGCCACTTCGGTGAAGTCATTGGGGTTATTCACATCCAGGAAAGAAAATACTTCAAGATCTAAGGAATATTCCCCAAACCCGCCAAAGCGAATGCGGGCCGGATCAGTCAGGACCTTTGGATGGGCATAGAACATTTTTCGGATTTCGACAAGGATATATCGGATTTGATCGGGACTCGTTTCATACCGTAACCGAATCTGGGGGTGATACCACATATGTTCACGAACCGAATAATTTTCGATCTGAATGCTCGACATTTCTGCGTTGGGGACGTGAATCACGGTACTGTCATGTGTACGAATTTTGGTGGAACGAAGTCCGATTTCTTCCACGGTCCCGTGCTTGTCCCCGAATCGGCAAAACTCCCCGACTTTGATCGGGCGGGAGGTATACAGCATGATCGCTCCGATGACATTCTCTAAACTCTTTTGTGCCGCCAACGCGACCGCGAGCCCACCAATTCCAAGACCGGCCAACAGGGTGCCGACTTCAACCCCGATATTTTTTAGCCAAAAGATGAAGACCGTGATGATGAGGATCACTTTTAACGTATTGACGAATGGCGGAAGCAAAACCGTCAAACTGACTTTTCCCTTGCGTTTGAGACGAGTACGGTAACGTTGAGCCGTAAAGTCCAGGATTCTCAAGGCAAACCAGGTCAGCAAAATAAAGGTAATGGTCTTGGCATCCCGTATGGCTTGCGCCATGAGGGAGAGTTGAATATTTCTCATGATTAGGTTGCCGATGAGGATCCAGATAAAAAACCGAAAGGGCATGCGAAAATACGCCAGCAACTGTTGACGGAGGGGAGTCTCATGCCGTTCCAACCAATAGTAGATGGGGGCGGTGAGCAGGATGGCGGCCAAATACGCGAGGATGGCTAACGTGAGAAGTCCCACCCATTCTCCCACGTAGATCCCCAAGATACGGAATCGGAAAAAAGAGGCCGGCAGGATTTCTTCTAACGTACCCTTGGAAAGCAGAAGATGCATTTCCGGGATGTGTCCCACCGTTTTGTTTGAAAATTTCCAGATAAAGACGCCGTCGTCGCGGGGGATCCGTTGCATCAGGATCTCAAAGGTTTTTCCCTGAGCCTTGACGCGGCCAATCCGATCTCGAAATCCTGGGAGGCCGTCTTGGGTTGCCCCTTTGGGGTGATCACTGATCTCTTTAGGCTTGATGACAATGCTGAGTGCCAACACAATTCGCAATTGCCGAGCTAATTCGGGGCCGGGCACTTTTCGGACTCGTTTGGGTAAACGTCTGAGGTCCAAAAAATTTACGGCTTCTTCATAGTCCCCTTCTTCGACTACCTGAAGAAATTCGAGAACGCTTCGACGAGGGGTGCCCCGATCAAATTCGTCATCCGGAATTTCCAGCTCTTGTTGAGTGGGTTGGACCGTTGTGGTGTCGCCCTCTGGTTTTTCGGGGAGTGTGGTGGTTTCCTGCATAATTTCGGAAAGGGTGGGTTGGGCGTTGAGGTGAGGGATGAAAACCGGCATCAACAGAAAGGGCAGAATTAATGAAAGTCTGAAAATGCCGTTTGCCAAGTGTTGGGTTGGAGATGTGAATGAACTCATAAGGGGGACCTCCTTCCAGAATGTGAAACCACAAAATATAGACCATGAAAGAATCGTATGGAAACTGAAAGCGCAGCGACGTGTTGAATAAAAGGCGTTTCAGTTTGCTGTCGTATGCAGGCAAAGGATTGGGTATGAAAAAGAGCGGGAGAAGTGGTGGCAGGTAATCGATAGAGCAGTGGTAGGAAATGGTCCACGTCAATCATCGGGTTTGCTCGTTTCGCAGTGAGTGATGACTAGGATTGTCCTGAAAACGCCACTCTAAAATCTAGTAAAACTAGAAGAATCTTTGATAGGCTTCTCACTCCTATGACGACGAGGAATGGTTGAGTTATGGCCTAACGGACTTTTTTATACCCTAATCTCAAAAAAGGAGTCGCGTCTTGAACGTTCCCTCTGTACTCCAAATCGTGTGTTGCTCAGTTCTCATTGGGTTAATAGGCAGTCCGGTATTTGGGGAAGAGTCAAAAGAAGGGCCTTTTCCCGATACGCTTAAACTATGGGGAGGTTATCAGTATTTGTTTGGATTGGATGCGGTCGTTCGGCTGGACGGAGGAGCTACGGGATTTGGAACCTCTTTTAATCTAGATGATGACTTAAATATGGACACGACCGATAGCATGATACGGGGAGGTGTTCAGTGGAGAATAAACCAAAATCATTCTATTGCATTTTCTTATTATAAGATGGAATTTGATGGGAAAGGGACCCTTGATCAAAATTTTCAAATTGATGATATCATTTTTCAAGCAAATGCGACTACGGACTCTACCTTTGAACTTGCACTGTATCGGTTCCAATACAATTGGTCCTTCTATCATAGTGACAAGGTCGAGCTACGGTTGTCTCCCGGGTTTTATGTTGGTGATTTTGAGGCTACCTTTGAAGCCAATGCCACCATTGAGCCAGGAGATCTCCCCAGCGCTTCCCGAAGAGGTGAAGTGAAGGAGGATTTATTTGCCCCGCTTCCCACTGTGGGTCTTTCCGTGGCATATACGATTTTTCCCCGTCTCACTGCGACTTTTCAAACCGATTATTTCTACGTCAAGATTGATGACATTGAAGGCTCGATGGCGGAAGTGTATATCGGGCTTGAGTATCGTGTGTTCGATCATTTTGCCATAGGAACGGCGTTTAATCGCCTGTGGTTAGATATCGATTATAAGGCAGGGAAATCTAATGGATGGGAAGTGGATGCCAAGTGGAACGGGGTGATGGGGTACGGCGCCATTTATTTTTAACGAATCACACACCACCCGACGCACAGGGCGATTTCCTTTTCCAAGACAACTTCCATTCATTAGGGGAAAGAGGGTAGGGATCAACCCCATCGCCCCAAACCCCGTAAACTCGTCGAGAACCGGGCAGGAGCGCGAATCGTAGCCAGAAAGCTTCAGTTGGAGTGGGCCCCCGAACAGATTGCCGGGTGGAGGGAAGCACACCTATCCAGATGACGAGCGCTATCACGTGTCACACGAGACGATCTATCGGAGCCCCTTCATCCAGGCCCAGGGGCCTTGAAGCAAGAGCTGTTGCAGCATTTGAGGTTCCCGGGAATGATGGGTCCGTCACCCCAGCAAACCTAGAAAACGCTGGAGCACGGCCGGCTAATCGACACGGTCTCGATTCCGGAGCGCCCCTCTCGGTGGAAGACCGGGCCGTCCCGGGGCACTGGGAGGGGGATCTGCTCTTAGGGAGCCACCACAGCCAGATGGCGACGCTGATCGAACGGCAGACCCGCTACCTGATGCTGGCCAAAGTCGCCAGCAAGGACACCGAGACGGTGATCAATGCCTTGATCAAGCAAGCGCAGAGGCTCCCACGGGAGCTGTACACGTCCTCACCTGGGACCGAGGCCAAGACATGGCCGACCATACACGTTTCATGCTGGCGACCGACATCCAGGTCTACTGTTATGACCCCACCATCCCTGGCAGCGAGGGGCCAACGAACATACCAATGGCCTGTTACGGCAATACTTCCCGAAAGGCATGGATGTGTCGACGATCTCCCAATCCAAGCTCAATGCTGGGGCCAGGCGGCCTCAATGAACGCCCCAGAACAACCTTAAACGTTGAAACCCCGGCTGAACGATTTAAGCAAAGTGTTGCAGCAACCGCTTGAAACCACAGTCGGGAACCGACAGATCTGTAGTCGGCCAAAAGCGAACATTGTTATGTAATGGGGTATGATTGAGGTGGATTGGGAGCCGAGAGTCGAATCGGGATTAGCGTTTACCCTCAACTTGTGTTGAGGACCTACACTAGGCTAAAAATTTGGTAACCCGGCCTCCTCAGTATGCCCATGGCACTGGGGGCCTTTCTTGAAGACGCCGCATTAGGTTTATGGCAGATCGTCAAACGATATCCTGTGTCACCATCGTCTACAACGAAGAGCACAACATCCGTGAGTGTTTGGAAACCGCGTTGTGGATGGATGAAATCATTGTGGTCGATTCCTTCAGTACTGATAGGACCAAAGAAATTTCCCAGCTGTATGCCAAAAATGTGTATCAACGTTCTTGGAAGGGGTTTGGCGAGCAAAAAAACTTTGCCATTGAAAAGGTGACAAGTGACTGGGTCTTTATTCTCGACGCAGACGAACGAATTTCCCCTGCATTGCGCAAAGAAATTAGCACTCTCCTTTCTAGCGCCAATTCAGCAACATTTAACGCTTATGCTATTCCGAGAAAAAATGTGTTCTACGGACAATGGGTTAGGTGGGGGGGGGCGTTTCCAGATTATCAAATTCGTTTATTTCGAACTGGAACAGCAAAATATAACCAGGTGGAAATCCATGAAAATTTATTGACTTCAGGTCCAGTTGAGGTACTTCAGGGGTATTTAGTCCATTTTACAGAAAACCGGATTTCCGATCATTTTAAAAAAATCGGGCACTACACATTATTGGCGGCTAGGGAAAAGCAAAAAGTCAGAAGCACCGTCTATTGGTACCATTTGATAATCAATCCCCTTGTGGTATTCCTCAAGACCTATCTGTTAAAGAAGGGTTTCAAAGATGGAACTCGTGGTGTTATTTTTGCCGTTCATGCCGGCATGTACACCTTCCTTAAATATGCAAAACTTTGGGATATTCTTAAAAGAAGTAAAATCCCATGAAATCCTAAGCATAAACAAAAAGTCATAATGGACTCACTCCATCAAAAGAACCAGGAAGGGAACATTAGGTCAAACAGCAGTCCCACAAAAGAACATTAAATTTCGCATCAGCCCAATTCCTGAGTCCACACCTGCTTATCAATTTTCTCATGTTCGCTTTGGGTCGGGCACCGACTTGACGGCAGTCGGCCAAAAGCGGTCATTAGAAAGACCGAAGCCCCACCCCCGCAGAGGTGCGGCGTCGTTATTTTGACTATGGGGGTTGGGCTTGACTGTTAAACGGGGTTTGCTATGGTTCCTTCACACACCTGAATTGATGGCTTAACCATTGGGGGTTATTCAGTTGTCTGTCAGATTAAATCTCGGCTGAAACACTTCTTCCAGATTAGGAATTGGGAAGGCTAGCAGGAACACCGATGGCTGAACTTCCTCTCTTATATACATTGGCATGGAAGAGCATGTTGGTTTTTGTACTCTTTTTCATTGGTTTGACAACATGAGTGAGCTCTATTCAAAGAAGGGAAGACCGGCTCTGACTCTCAAGTCCGACGGAAAAAGCGATTCTTTGAAATTTGTCGTAGGCCAAACGAAACCTGATTGGTCGGAAATTCCTTTCGGCTTTACCCTTCAGAATAGAGGAGACGTGAAGGCAAAGAACTGGCGAATTTGGTTGAGGTGCTTGAATGCCGAAGCTTTCGTTCAGTTCGACAAGAAATGCCCTTATCCCCATGAGATTTTCCAGGATTCGTTAACTAAACGAAAAGAAACAATAGTACACTCACGGCAGGCGATGTGTCGTAATGCCACAACAATACTGCCATCTCGAAGGAATTCCTACCCTCTTCCTTAAAGAGCAACCTGAGAATGTGACCTTTGAATATGAACTAGATGCTGATGAAATGCCGACCCAAGCAGGGGGCATTCTATTCCAGATAGATTGGGAAAGGGAAATTAGCTCTATGACTATGGTAGAAGCATCGACTAAAAAGGGTGCTCCTCTACTCATGCCGAATCCATTATCTTCGGATCCTTAGGAAAATTAAACTTGTCCAATGTTCCCTACCCCAACAGGACCTCCGCTTCCCGAAGTTTGTGGATGATTTGTTCAACTGAATACTTTACACGTGCCATGATCCCCTCCTGTAAAATGTGTCCTAGCCTATAACATAGGCGTCGGAGCCGTTTAAAGGGGGCACGTCAAAACGAACGCCCGAGAAAAACGTTAGACTACGAGACCCCAAGAGAGATTTCAGGCGTGTGTTGCAGCGACCAGTTGAACACACAGTTGCTTTACGACCATCACCCATTGAGGATTTCCACATGTCCAGAAAGGACCCTTACCGGTCCTTCGTAGATATGTTCCCAATTTTCATGGGTGAGTTCCTGTGGAGGAACGGTTTGTTGATTGATCAGTTGTTCCTGGGCATGACGTTTACCTGCAGTATCGTGAGATTGAAGGTATTTCTTGTAATAGACGAATCCAATTAAGTAGTGAATTTCATCCGAGGAAGGCTTGAGGGCAAGGGCTTGTTCATAGTGGGTCAAGGCTTTCTCAAGATTCCCCTTTTTATGAACGGCCTTACCCTGCTGAAGATAGACTTCGAACTGATCATCTTTGTCGAGAATACTCTGATCTGTAGTTTCACACGCAACTACTGATAACGCAATCGACAAGATTATGACAGCATGGCAGAGGTACAGTTTTATTTTCCTCCCTTTGTAATTCTATATCTATGGTATTTTGCCACATAAGGTTCTTTTAATCATTCATTTTTAAGCTACCCAAATGTTCGCTTTGGGTCGGGAGCCACCATTACGATTTGGGGTATCGAAAAGCTACCGCATAACCCCTCGGATTAATTCAAGCTATGTATTGGAGCCTCATTTATGCGAAGGTGGGGTTTTGTTCTGGCACCAACAGCACCATCTTCAGCCAGCCGTCTAGTTCTTTTGAGGGGGCTTGACTGTTAAATCAAAGATGCTAGGTTGCGCCATTCAGGGAATTGACCATGATTAATAAAATGCCGTATCTCCTAGGAGGATCTAAAACAATCTACTTTTAATTATTTCTTTTTTTCTCTTTTAGCGAACATAAAAGCTAGGAGGTTAATTATCATGCAAAATTACTTCACCCACCGCTCACACCTCATGATCACAATCATTGGGGCCTTCGTTCTGGTGTTGGGATTGGCAACGCCTGGCTTTACCGTTGGTCCTCCTGACAACCCGTTGGATGAAATTCTAGATCGGCTGGGCCCCTGCAATATCCCTCCCGTATGGGGCAAGACGTATCCACTTGACCAACGGTTTGTGCCCGTACTAGGGGGAGCGGCCTTTTGTGACAAAGCGACAGGGCTGGTATGGGACGGCTCACCCGATCCCGATCCCCAAACAAGTTGGGATTTCGCCGTCGTCCAATGTACCACCCGGACGGTGGGCGGACAAAATGGCTTTCATTTGCCGCTGATCGAACAGTTGGCAAGTTTGTTGCCGCTTTTGGTCACGGAGTTGAATAGTGCCACGGGCGATGGTCCCTTTAGTAATGTGGTGATTGCCGACTACTGGTCGGCGACGACGCGTCAAAAACGCTCCCAGCGCCGCGTGGTCCGTGTCTTTCGGCGATGATCCGACTGACCCGGACATTGGCCCGGGTATTTGGATCCTAAGGACAGCGTCGGACTCCGTGCCTGGTGTGTGCGCGGGGGCCAGGTCTTCGATGGCAATACGCATGATACGTTGCATTGATCTTTGAAGCCTTTTGGTGATTTGTTCATTTGGAATTGATCAGGTTGCGATGGAAGAATAGAAGGACCACATAAACACTCTAGACTTTTGATACGTCAGTTTTGGAAGCCTCTTGTCGTGATGATGAGAGGCTTTCTTTTTGGGTGATATAGGAGATGTTCGCTTTGGGTTGCTTTGCGATCATCACCCATTGGTAGGATTTCCACATTCCAGAAAGGACCCTTACCGGCCAAGAGTGGTCATTTTTCAAAATCCCCGTTCGAATCCTTTAGGGGAATCATTTAAATTCTAGAGTGTGAAACTTCTACCAAAGTCTTTTTTTTAGCAAAGGCCCGTCCAGATCCAGTTTTTAGGTAAATTTCGAATGCAAGGGCCTGGGAATTATCAGAAAAGGCAATGTAGGTTATCAACTTCCAGGGGCGAAATTTGGAAGTATGGGTGGAGCCTCCACTATTATGAGTCTTCAATCGTGTTTGTACATTCGACGTAACACCAACATACGTCTGATTGGGAAAAGACTCACTTCTGATTAAATACACGTATTTCATCTGAAAAGCGTGATCGTGTCCACCTTCGCTAAAGCTTCGGTGGACAGCCTTCTCCTTCAGTTTCTTGATAAGGAGGTGGCTATGAATAGAGGGATATGAATTGGCATGCCAGCCGAAGCGCGAAGGCTGGCGGAGGGGGTGGGATTCGAACCCACGGTGGCTTGCACCACGCCGGTTTTCAAGACCGGTCGATTCAACCACTCTCGCACCCCTCCGCAATCGGACAATTCGTCGACAACCAAGTGATGTGACTATTCTGGTGGGGATCCGGCACTCCGTGTTGCCGTCGCTATTTTGGATGACAGGAAGGCCGTGTCTGGTCAGTGTACCATCGAAGGCAAGGGTTTTAAAGATGTAAAATCTGTCGTGGAGGATTGGCGGTTGTAAAGTGGAGAGGGATGAGGGAATGTAGCAAACGTTACGCCTTCATGGTCATTGCAGTTTGAATACGTATCGCGTACATTTTCACGCAGTCCATGTGTGAATGTTCACTCGAGGGTGTATTCATCATTTAATAGGAGGTATTGACCGTGTCTGATTCTTCAACCCCCAATGTGAATGTGCAGGCTTCCATGACCGATAACTTACGTGCCCTTTCCGGAAAAACTGTCTCGGTGCATTTAGCCTCCGGGAATTCGTTGTCCGGGATCGTGGGGAATGTCGGAGACCATCATCTCCATCTAAAGGAATTGGTCGGGAAGGAATTCTATGACGCCATGATTTGTGTGAAGCAAATTGAAGCCATTGAAGTCCGAGCCAAATAACAAGGCGAGCCTATCCCTCCCTCTTTCCTTCCCATGAAGCGAAAGGTGGAGAGTCCTTTACTTTTCGACTGGGGTTATCGCTGTGGCGCCATTCATGTAAGGTTGGAGCACTTTGGGTATGTGCACTGACCCGTCCGCTTGTTGATAGTTCTCTAAAATGGCTACGACGGTTCGGCCGATAGCTAAGCCCGATCCGTTGAGGGTGTGCACGAGTTGAGGTTTGCCGCCCTTGGGTCGACAGCGAATGCTCGCTCGGCGGGCTTGAAAACTTTCGAAATTGCTGCAGGATGAAATTTCCCGATACTGATCCTGGGCGGGAAGCCACACTTCCAGGTCATAGGTTTTCGCGGCGGAAAACCCTAAGTCTCCGGAGCAGAGGGTCATGACCCGATAGGGTAATTCCAGCTGTTGGAGGACCGTTTCGGCAGCTTGAGTGAGTTGTTCCAACAGTTCGTAGGATTCATCCGGCCGGGAGAAATTGACGAGCTCGACTTTTTGAAATTGATGCACCCGGATGAGCCCTTGGGTATCTTTTCCGTATGAGCCGGCCTCTCGTCGGAAACAGGACGTGGGGGCCACAAACCGAATCGGCAAATCTTCGGAAGTCAAAATCTCGTCACGGAAGTAGTTGGTCACGGGCACTTCCGCGGTGGGGATTAAAAAGAAATCTTCTTCGGGGATGTGAAACAGGTCTTCCTCAAACTTGGGGAGCTGGCCAGTGCCGGTCATCGTGTCTCGATTGACCAGGACAGGGGGAAGGACTTCGGTATATCCGTGCTCCCTGACATGTAAGTCCACCATAAAATTGATCAAGGCTCGTTCGAGTTGGGCCCCCATGCCCATGGAAATCGTAAAACGTGCCCCGGCAATTTTTGTGGCGCGGGAGAAGTCCAGGATGCCCAGGCTTTCCCCTAACTCATGATGCGAGCGGACAGGAAATGAAAAGGCCGGGGGGAGCCCCCAACGACGAACTTCCACGTTAGCCTGTTCATCCGTTCCCGGTGGAACGGATTCATGGGGAATGTTGGGAATGCTCAGGGCTTCCTTGGAGAGGGCTTCTTCCGTCGTGCGAAGCTCGGTTTCGAGGGTTTGAATGCGTTCGCGTATGTCACGAAGCGCGGTGACCGCGTCGTCGCTGGGTTGTTTATTTCGTTTGAGTTGCGCGACCTGTTCGGAGCCTTTCTTGAGTTGATGACGGAGTTCCTCGACGTCTTTGATCAATGTCCGACGACGGGAGGTCAGGGTCTGAACACGATCCCAGGGCACATCTGCCCCCCGAGAGCCTAATTGGGATTGGAGTTGGTCGAGTTGGTCGCTTAGAACGCGGATATCATGCATAATGACTGGATCAAGCATTCTGAATCTATCATGCGTCTTCGGGTCAGTCAATGAAGGCCTAGGATGGTCTCTTCGTGAAGGACGTATCCCGGTATGCCGTATATCTTCGTGAATGAACATATATTTGTGGCGTTGATCAGTTTGGTCATCGTAGTGGCGTTAGTCTATCGGTGGTACCTGAAAGCCAAGTACAAAGATACGAAGCGTCAGGATATTCGTCTGGACCAACCGAAGGATGACAAATGATCCGATCGAGCATAGGGAATCAGGTTGACCGAATCGTCCTGAGTTTTCATTTGTCTTTGAGGGAGATCCCACCGTATAATTTGGTTCCATTTTCCATGTCGTAACAGAAAGGATGACAGTTGAATATTCCAACCGCTTCACGATCGGATAACCGTGGGCCGAATGATCTTCGACCGGTCAAGATTACCCGTCCCTTTACCAAATATGCCGAAGGGTCGGTGCTCATTGAAATGGGGGAAACCAAAGTGATCTGCAATGCCTCTGTCGAGGAAAAAGTTCCCCCGTTCTTACGGGATAAAGGGCAAGGGTGGGTCACGGCTGAATATGGGATGTTGCCCCGTTCCACCCACGATCGTATGAGTCGTGAAGCCAGCAAAGGCAAACAAAGTGGGCGCACCCTGGAAATCCAGCGATTGGTCGGGCGGGCACTGCGAGCGGTGACCGACATGTATCAAATGGGGGAGCGGACGGTATGGATTGATTGTGATGTGATCCAAGCCGATGGGGGAACCCGTACCGCATCCATCACCGGGTCGTTTATCGCCTTAGCCGATGCGTTTGCGGTCTTGAAGGAAAAGAAGCTGATTGCCCAATCTCCATTATTAGACTTTCTGGCCGCCATCAGTGTGGGGAAAATCGGTGGCCAAGTGCGCCTGGATCTGGCCTATGAGGAAGATTCCCAAGCCGATGTCGATATGAATCTCGTCATGACTGGGAAAGGCAAATTGGTGGAGATTCAAGGGACCGCCGAACAATCACCCTTTTCCAAGCAGGATTTAGACGAATTTATGGCCCTGGGCTGGAGTGGAATTCAATCCCTCATCAAGATCCAGAAAGAGTTAGTTGGCCCCATCGGGTAGACAGAGGCGATTTCTATGGATACGCTAATCCTAGCGACGGGCAATACCCATAAAGCTGAAGAAATTCAAGAAAGCTTAAAGGATATGGGGTTGACCCTGCGGACCTTGAAGGATTTTCCGGAATGTCCTGAGGTTGAAGAAGACGGACAAACCTGTCAGGATAATGCGATCAAGAAAGCGACCGCCATTGCCGCCTACACCGGTCAGTGGGCGTTGGCGGATGATACGGGCTTGGAAGTCGATGCCCTAGACGGTCGCCCGGGTGTGTATGCGGCACGTTATGCCGGGGAACAGGCCACGTACGAAGATAATTGTCGAAAACTTTTGCAAGAGCTGGAAGGGGTCCCTCGAGATAAACGAACGGCGCGATTCTTGACCGTGATGGCCTTATCTGACCCAACCGGGCACACGCAGGTAGTAGAAGGTGTGCTGCATGGGTCGATTGCCATGCATTTTCAAGGGACGCAGGGCTTTGGGTATGATCCGGTGTTTTTTGTGCCGGCAGAAAATAAGACGTTAGCCGAGATGCCACTTCAAGAAAAAAATCAGATCAGTCATCGAGCCTTGGCGTTACAGAAAACCAAGGCACTTCTCGCCACCTATCTGCAGACCGGATGATCGTCGGGGCGTAGCGCAGCCCGGTAGCGCGCCTGCTTTGGGAGCAGGATGTCGGAGGTTCAAATCCTCTCGCCCCGACCACTTGTTGTTTCAATCAATGATGCAATTCGCTTTCCGATTGATACCTTTCTAAAGCTTTCCCTAGTTCTGAAATAGTGGGTGAGTCAAAAATTGTTCTGAGGGGGATATCTATTCCCATGAACTCCCTGATCAAATTCCTCACTTGGATGGCCATCAACGAATGCCCACCCAGAGTGAAAAAATCCTCAGTAATGCCGATATGGTCAAGGTTAAGCGCATGCTGCCAGATTTCCACGAGCATTTGTTCGGTTGTGGTGCGTGGAGCTACGAGATTTGGGTTTTCTTTTGTTCGGAGAAAATTGGGCATGGGAAGTGCCCCCCGGTTTATTTTGCCATTGGCGGTTAAGGGGAGGGAATCAAGGAACACGAAGGCTGAGGGTATCATGTATCCTGGCAGTTTTTGTTTGAGGAATTCTCTGAGCTGAGAGTCAGATGGAATGGTGGGACCGCCAACCATGTAAGCCACTAAGTGCTTTGCATGCCGATTATCCTGGCGGGCTATAACCACACATTCCTCTATTTGGGAATGACTTTCAAGGGCTACTTCGATTTCACCCGTCTCGATACGAAAACCACGAATTTTAACCTGGTGGTCTTTTCTTCCGGCGAATTCGATTGCTCCATTTGGCAACAAACGGCCCATGTCCCCGGATCGGTAAATTCTTGAAGAGCTATCACAGGAGTTGGACTGAAAAGTTTTTTGTGTCAATTCGGGATTGTGCCAATAACCGAGGGCCACTTGAGGCCCCTTCACGATAATTTCTCCATACAGGCCTCCATCCTGTCCTGATTCTTCAAGGAGGGTAATCTCCAAATCTTCGACCGGATACCCTACCGGAACCGAATTGCCAGTGAGGGAAGTCTCATGAGTCATGAGGTATTGAAGGGTTAGGCTTGACTCACTAGATCCTAATCCATTGATGAAATAGCTTCCCTCGGAAAAATGCTTCTTATAGACCTCCACATCACCTGCATGCACTTCTTCCCCCCCCAGAACGACAACGCGAACTTTTGGGAAGGTGTGTTTTCCCCTTAAATTATTCAATAAATAACGATAGGCAGTGGGCGTTGAGTGATAAATAGAAATTTCTCGTTCCAGCAGTGCCCGATGTATATCACCAACTCCTTCATTTTTGATACTCAGCGGACAGAGGGTTGCGCCGTTGAGCAAAGCACCGAAAATATCCATGACCGCAGCATCAAAACCATAGGAAGAGAAAATTGTCAGTTTGTCGTCAGCACTGATTCGCAGCGTATTGGTATAATTTCTGATGTGGTGAAGGACATTACGATGATTTTGAATGATCCCTTTAGGATATCCCGTCGTCCCGGAGGTAAAGAGGATATACGCGAGTGTGTCTGGGGAGCTGGGAGCTTCGAAATTAGTAGGCGGTGCTGTGGAAGGTAACGTTTCAATATTAATGGAAATTTGCCTTTCGGCCGTCAGTTCCTCAGCCAAGGCGGCATTGGCATTATCGGTCAGGAGGACATTAGCCTCTATGTTGGTCAATACATGGGTCAACCGTTCTTTTGGATCGTCGGGTTCGAGAGGGACATAGGTTTTCCCGGCCTTCAAGACGCCGAGGATTCCGGCAATCATTGGTATATCGTGAGCAAATAACAGGGCGACCCTCCCCTCGCCGGGCCCGGCCGATTTGAGAATGGCGCTCATAACTCGAGTGCTCTCCCGGTTTAATTTTTCATAGGTCCATTCATGGTGCTGTGTTTTGACAGCGATGTTCTCAGGGTACTTTCTTACCTGGTCTTCGAAGCGAGAAGGTATCGACTGCTCGATGTCCTCCCTTTTAAATTCGATAAAACTTTTGTTCGTTGGAATGTTTTGAGCCATGATGGACGGTAGATGTGGCTTGGAACCTTGGAACAGAGCGAAGTCTGAAAGGCGCTGCCCGGGGTCGGCGACAATGTTTTGCAACAGGGTGTGGAACTGATCGGCCATAGTGGTAATGATAGACGTATCGAACAGGTCTTTGTTGTACACCCACTCGATATGAATACCGGTTTTCCGTTCTTTTGCATACACGGTAAGATCAAACTTGGAAAGGGGAGGACGCAATAGGATCGTTTCAGTCTTGACTCCTGGCAAATCAAATTCCGACATCGAAAGATTAAAATGATTGAAGAAGACTTGAAAGAGAGGGGTGCGACTCCTGTCCCGTTCTGGTCGCACATCTTCAAGAATTTTCTCAAAGGGGACATCCTGATTTGCTTGGGCTTGCCAGACAATATGGCGTATCCTGGACAGCAATTGGAAAAAAGTGGGATTGCCGGTGAGGTCTCCCCGTAATGCCACATTATTAATAAAGGCTCCAATCATATTCCGTGCCTCTGGCCGGGTACGACCAGCTATGGGAGAGCCAACAATAATATCGGTTTGTCCCGTGAGGCGATGGAGAAACGTCTTAAAGGCAGCCAGGAGGGTGATGAATAAGGTACATCCTTGCCGTTGACTGAGGGTTTTGAGAGCAAGGGCGAAATTTTGGGATAAGAATTCTTCATGTAGCCCCCCGTGATAGGTTTGTTGGGGGGGGCGAGATCGACTCGTTTTTAATTCCAGCGAAGGGATCGGTCCCTCAAATTGCTTCTTCCAATAAGCCCGTTGCTTCTCAAATTCTTCACTGCGCATCCATTCTCTCTGCCATCGTGAGAATTGCACATATTGAACCTCAAGCGGAGGGAGCGTGGGGGGGCGTCCGGCTGCGTAGGAAGCATAAAATTCTCCAAGCTCCTTATAGAGCACCCCGAGGGACCAACCATCTGATACCGTATGATGCATAGTTATCAGTAGGATGTGTTCTGTCGGCTTCAGTCGCAACAGGGTAAACCGTATGAGTGGCTCTTGTTGTAAATTGAAGGCATATTCGGATTCAGCCTCAGTGATTCGTTGCCGTTCGGCTTCTCGATCAATGTCGAGGTGATGTTGTAAGTCCACCATTGGCAGTAAGATAGGAGTAAAGGGGGCAACAATTTGTGACAGCTCTCCCTTGATTTCCGAAAACGTCGTGCGCAAGGTTTCATGACGTTTCACGATTTCGTTCAACGCGTGCTCTAAGGCTTTCGTATTGAGCTCACCTTCGAACTTCAAAAGAAGTGGGATGTTGTAGACTGCAGAGTCCGGCTCCAATTGGGAAACAAACCATATCCTCTCTTGGGAAAAGGAAGCTGGACCGAATTTTGGCGTCTTCAAAAGTTTGATGACTTCGGCTTTATGGGCTCGCAACACAGATTGCCAGTCTTTTGAGGATGCGCTGTCCGGTGCCCGAAATTTGACCGTATCGCCTTCGAGCCATAATAGGATGCCGTCTTTAGATAGCTGTTCGACGAAATCGGCTAAATTCATAGTTCCCCTTCAACCCAATCTTGTTCGGAAAGAACGTTATCAGAGGGGGAGGGGTGATCTTCTTCCATCGATATGGATTCAGTTCCCCTAGTCGTTGTTTCGTCGATCATCTCGAGTAAAAATTCGGAAATGCCCTGAATGGAGGGACCTTGCAAAAACTTGATGATTGGAATCTCCATTTTGAGTTTGGACTTTACTCGATTGCACAATTCAATCGTCATGAGAGAATCAATTCCCAGTTCCAGTAATGAACGGTCTTCTGATAAGGCTGCTTCAGGACTACCCGAAACTTGCGCGACGGTTTGCCGTATGAACTTCGTTAAAAGTACCTTGCGATCGCTTGTTGAGGCCATTTCCAGGGTGTCTAGAATGGAAGGGGTTTGGGAAGAAGGTTGAGGTTTTCCGGTTTTGAGAATTTTTGTGGTCGCAAGTCGTGAGAAAAAGGAAGGTACTTCAGAGAACTGCTTCAAGTATCTTGACCAATCCATCGGAAGAACTGAGATATTGGTGTGGTCCTCTTGGATGATAGTTTTGAGGAAGTGTAAGCCCTTGGAAGGCTCGATTGAGCCCATGCCCCTGGACCTCCTATCCGCTTGAAGGCTTGCAGGGAGATTCGCCGCCATACCTATCTCACCCCATGCCCCCCAATTGATACTGACCGCTGTCAATCCAACCGAACGGCGATAATGAGCCAGGCTATCCAGAAACGCATTCGCCGCAGCGTAATTGCCCTGCCCCGGTCCTCCAAGCAAGGATGCAGAAGAAGAGAGTAAAACAAAAAAGTCGAGTGGGGTATTCCTCGTCTGCATGTGAAGATTCCAAGAACCAAGGATTTTTGGTGAAAAAACCTTTTGGAATCTTTCTTTGCTTTGTCCCAACAGGGGGCCATCGTCGAGTATTCCCGCGGCATGGATAATGCCACAAAGGGGGGGCATATTTTTGGCGAGGAAATTCAGACAATCCGTTACGTCTTCCTTGCTGGCGACATCGGCCTGAACGAGGACCACCCGAGCGCCTGCTTTCCTCATTTCATTTACGGTGGTCTGAGCCGAATCGTATGGTTGGGATCGTCCCATCAAAATAAGGTTTCGCGCTCCCTGTTCTACGAGCCAAGCCGCAATCGTTAACCCCAAGCCTCCCAACCCGCCGGTTATGAGGTAACTTTTGTCACTCCTGAACGTCGTTCCTTGATGTTCGCGTGCTTCCTTTTGAGCAAGTCGATTGGAGAGCACAATTTTGCCTATGTGTCTCGCTCTGGCCATCATACCGAAGGCCTCTGCTATGTCATGAAAGGGGAAAACTCGCTGAGGAAGAGGGGTACGAGTACCTTGACTGAAACCATCGATAAGGTGATGAAAGATGTTCTGGAATTCTTTGGGCTGTTGTTCTTGGCAACTTCTCAGGTGATACTGTACATAATTCACATCCGGCCGAAAGTCGGCCACACGTTCGGTATTCCAGGCATCGGTTATCCCGACTTCAAGGAAGTGCCCTCCTTGTTTCAAGATAGAGAGACCCTTGGGAATAAATTCACCGGTTAAAGAGTTGACGACGACATCGACCCCCTCACCATGTGTTTGGGTTAGGATCTCATCTGCAAAATCGGCCGTACGTGAATTAAAGAGGTGCGAAACACCCAGAGACTTCAGGAAGGCCCATTTTCCAGGACTGGCCGTGCAATAGATATCTAAATGAGCCTGTTGAGCCAGTTGAAGCGTTGCTAATCCTAACCCGCCTGCCGCTGCGTGGATCAAAATGCTGCTCGAAGGAGTTACTTTTGCGACAAGGTGGAGCAAATGATAGGCGGTAAGAAAAGCAATCGGAATGGTCACTGCTGATTCAAAACTTAAATGGCTGGGTTTATGCACGACCAGGGAAGATTGAACCGTGACAAAACTACTAAAGCTCTCATAGGCATAGACTGCGAGTACTTCATCTCCTATGGAAAAATCTTCAATGCCTTCCCCAACGTCAACGACCACCCCGGCGCACTCGAGGCCAATTTGACCCGGTAGCTGACCGAGTGTATTAAGAAGATCCCGAAAGTTAAGGCCGGCAGCACAGATGCGGATTTCCACTTCATCAGGTCCTGGGGGCCGTCGTTGCTGAGGTCGGAACGTGAGGCCCTCGAGGGTCCCACGTTTGGTCGTATCGAGTTCAAAAGGAGGGTGAAGGTATTTCTCTTCAGAGAAATGGCCTCCGTTATGGAGAGGAGATTTTGGCAAGAGACGAGCGACCAGCTTTTTATCGGCACGAAAGGCTATTTGGGAGTCCCTATTGCTTTTATCATATGCGGCCATCAAATGGTCGATCTCGTGAGTGGATCCCGCTGAATCCAGATCGAGCAGAATGGTGTGTAATTCAGGGTGTTCCCTCATGATCACACGCCCCAATCCCCAAAGCGGAGCCTGAGGGAAGTACACTGGACCTAATTCGCTCCCGGTGGTTTGGCTGCCCCGGGTCACAATGCATAACCTGTTTGAGGATATCGAGTTCTGAGTGACCAAAGCCTGTAAGACATGCAGGAGTCCTCCACAGGTTGCTTGCAGACAGTCCGATAAACATTCATCGGAAGATGGAATATCCAAACCCCAGAGGAAAATGATGTTTCCTCCATTCCATTGAATTTGATTCAGAAGCTGCTGGAAGGCTTTGGTATTGCCAGCACTGAGGGTAAAGCCATCTTCATGGTTGTCGGTGGGAAGGGGAAAAACCAGTGTGCAAGGATTTCCTCGTTTTTTCAGAGCTTTGGCCGCCTGACGTCCCAGGCCACCAGTATCACTGAAGATGATCCAGGGTTCTTTTGGGTCCCATGCCCCGGTTTGTTTGGTGGATTGTTCGTTAGTGGGTTCAACCCATGCAACATGATATAACCAATTGGTATCAGTTTCAGGGGCCTGTAATGAGGTTCGGTCAGTTCGTTTGAAATGTAAGCCTCGGATATCGATGAGCATCTTACCTGATGTATCTGTGACGCGATAATCAAGTGTACGAATTTCTCCCTGACCATCAGCTCGACGGCTGGCAAGAGTTGAGAGGGGCCCGTGCAAGCGGTCGTATATCGTGATTCGCTCCCAAACCATAGGTAGGAATAGATCATCATTGTGTGTACGACCGTATTCGGGAACAGCGGCTTCCCCGGTTTGTATACAGGCATCTAATAATGCGGGGTGGAGAAGAAGAGACGCGTCTTGAAATAGTTCATCAGGCTCATGAATGGAGGCCAAACTGGTTCCCTTTGTCCGGTTGCAGTTGAGTTGGGATACTCCCTGAAATGGTGCCCCATGTTTCAAGCCTCTCTCACGCTTGCGTTGATAGAACTCCGTGGTTGAGACGCGTTCCGGAAAATCTTCCAGGTCAATTTTGATTGATGGGGGTGCGGGTTCATGGTTTGTGTCAAGAGAAATTTTCCCGCTCGCAAGTTTGTCCCAAGGTTCGTCATTTGAAAGAGATTTGCTAAAAATTTGAAATGAGAATACCCGTTCATTTTTCGGCATTAGGACGATCTGTATGGTGACTTCACTGTCTCCACGAAAAAACAGCGCTTTCTCGATCACCACGTTTTCGAGAATGATGATTCCTGGCGTTGAGGCAAAAACTTCCTTTCCCGCAGCATAAGCCATTTCGATGTAGGCTGTAGCGGGAAGAGTCGGTATATCGTAGACGCAATGCTCTTGCAAAAAAGAAGGCGTCGCTGCCGAAATTCTTTGAGTAAATTGAATCTCTTGCAACGGAGAGGGTATGCGGGTGCCAATGAGGGGATGGCCCTCTTGGGAGGACAGAAACTGGAGAGGTGGGCGTTCCATCCAATAGCGCTCTCGTTGAAAAGGGTAGGTGGGGGCAGGAATTCGTCGGTTTGGGAATGGGGCTTCAAATCCAGGCCAATCCACATCTACCTGATTGACGAATAATTTTCCTACACTGTCATACATTTGTGTTTCATCATGTATTCCCTTCCGAAGTGAGGGTACCCACAGTATCGGAGTGTCCGGCAAACAATGTTGTCCCAAGGCTGTCAAAGTTGGTTGTGGGCCTATCTCAACATAGATCTGACAGTTTTGTTCATGCAGGCTCTGGATTGTTTCGAAAAAGCGAACGGGTTGTCGGATGTGCTGCCGCCAATATGAGGCGGTGGGCGGATGGTCCATCTTTTTTCCCGTCAGGTTGGAAATGAAGGGAATGGTTGGTGGAGAAAAAGCTATGGTCTCTGCGAACTTCTCAAACTCTTCGAGTATGGGATCCATAAGAGGGGAATGAAAGGCGTGGGAAACGTGAAGGAAACGCGTACGTATACCTTTGGCTTCAAACGATTCCGCGATAGCTTGTACGTCTGCCGTGATGCCAGAGACCACTACGTGTTCCGGAGCATTAATCGCAGCGATGGCGACGCTCTGTGAATATTGGGCAACCGCATCGGCCACCCGACTTTCATCCGTAAACACAGTAGCCATGGCACCGGTCTCGGGAATGGTCTGCATCACACGGCCTCGTTCGGCAATAAGTCGTAGCCCATCCTCTAATGTGAAAATCCCAGCCAAGCAGGCCGCCACATATTCGCCGATACTGTGGCCCATGACAAAGTCGGGTTTCACGCCCCAGGAGTTCCACAAGGAGGCCAACGCATATTCCACGGCGAACAACGCGGGTTGAACAAAAGACGTTCGATTGCATGCATCGCCTGGCAAAGGAAGTGGTGATTTGGATTCTTGCCCGTCGATGCCTAGCTGGCGGTCATGTTCATTCTGCTGCTGATGGGGATAGAGAATGTTAAGTAATGGCTGCTCCAGATAGGGTTCAAGAATACGGGCACAACGATCGAGTGTGTCGCGAAAGACCGGTTGAGATTCGTAGAGTTCTTTTCCCATTCCGATATACTGCGAGCCTTGTCCGGTGAAGAGAAATGCGATGTTCCGTGGTTCCGGGAATTCCCATGGTGACGAAACACAGACTCTGCCTTCTTTGCCGGTTGAGAAAGCCATGAGTTCTTGAGCCATATCAGTGACAGAGTCTGATACAAGGGCAAGTCGTGCAGGAAGTTGGATTCGGCCGACATTGGCCGTAAAACACACATCCCCAATCGGATGACGGCCATCTGCAAGATAATCAGCATAGTGTCTTGCTATTTGTTTGAGTCCGGTTTCGGTGTTGGCCGATAAGCTGAACAGGTATGTTCTTTTCTCATCCGTTCGTATTCTCTCTGCCAAAGACGGGGCTTCTTCTAAGATAGTGGAGGCATTGGTGCCCCCGACGCCGAAGGAACTCACAGCCGCACGGCGGGGTCCGGTATGGGAATTCCATTCGATTAGTTCGGTGGGAATGTAAAAAGGGCTGTCCTCAAGGTGAAGCTGAGGGTTGGGAGTCTTGAAATTGGCATTTGGGACGATCATGTTGTGATGGAGCATGAGAGCCGATTTAATGAGGCCGGCCACACCGGCGGCTTGAACCGTATGGCCGATATTATTTTTAACGGCCCCGAGGGCACAAAAATTTCTGGTAACCGTCTGTGTTCCAAATATGTCTCGTAATGCGGCCACTTCGACAGCATCTCCCAACGCGGTTCCGGAACCATGAGTTTCGATAAAGGTCAGGGTTTCGGGGGTGACTCCCGCTATCTCCAGCGCCTGGGTGATGACGCTGGTTTGTGCTGGTTGACTTGGGGCGGTAAAGCCGGCTTTGTCACCGGCCCCATCATTGTTGACGGCGGACCCACGAATAACGGCATAGATATGGTCTTCATCTGCAACGGCATCTTCCAGCCTTTTTAGAAGGACGATGCCGGCACCACTGCTAAAGACTGTGCCACTTGCGTCTCTATCAAAGGCGCGCGTGTGACCGTCCTTTGAAAAAATCATCCCGTCGCTACACAGATAGCCTGCCTTCTGGGGTACTCGGATCGAAACACCACCGGCTAAGGCCAGATCGTTCTCGCCATTGAGCAAACTCTCACAGGCAAGGTGAACGGCAACCAGAGAGGTAGAGCAAGCCGTTTGAACGGTAAGGCTGGGACCAGTCAGATTCAGTTTGAAGGAAATCCTGGTGGCAAGATAGTCCTTGTCGTTTCCGACGAGTCGCTGAAAATTGGTGATGAGCGACTCCTCGGTTAATCCAATCAGGTCAGGGGGACGTTGATTGAACAGGAGGTATTCACTAATGCGGGATCCTGCATAGACTCCAACTGCCCCATCGATTCTATTGGGGATATAGCCGGCATTCTCAAACGCTTCCCAGGCGCATTCCAGCATGATCCGGTGCTGAGGATCCATCATGATGGCTTCGTTAGCATTGATTCCAAAGAACTCGGCGTCGAAGTCAGTCACCTCATCCAGAATGCCTCCCGCACGAACATAATCCGGATGGTTGGCGATCGTTGGATTGATGTTCGAGGCAGCCAGATCCTGGTCGCTAAAATGCGTGATTGAGTCAATACCCTGTTTAAGGTTTTCCCAAAATTGGGCTACATTCTTGGCCCCTGGAAAACGACAGGCCATCCCAATAATGGCCACGCCATCCGGATTGGAACCAGAAGATTTGTCCGAAGGGGTCATAAGTCTGAGGAGTCCTTTTGACAACTTTATGAAGGTTTAAAGGAAAATTATCGCCGTCTACGCCTTAGCGCCTGCCGCTTCATGGCTCGGTCTTTTCCTGTGGCGAAGGGTTGAAGGTTCGTGTTGTCGCTATTGCTGAGGTGTTTGGCAAGGGATCGAATGGTCGCATATTGCAAAATCATAGTGATGGGGATATCCCGGTGTAATAGTTGGTGTAATTGGTTCTGGACTTGTACCATTAATAACGAATGTAATCCTAAATCCAGAAAATAATCGTCCAACCCAATCCGGTGCGTTTGAAGAACATTCTGTAACACGTGAGCAATTTGGCGTTCCAATCCTTCTCTTGGCAGAGGGCCTTCCTTCATAGGGGAGGGCCAGGACCCATCGGGCTGGGGAAGCTGATGACGGTTAATTTTGCCCGTCGGTGTCAGCGGCAATGATTCCTTGTGAGTAAAATGAATGGGAATCATGTATTCAGGCAACCGCCTCATGAGAAAATGGCGAAGGTCCAGGAAATTGGTCTTCTGGTCTGTCACGACATAGGCGGCGAGGCACTCACCGAAGACTCGGTCGTGATGTAAAGAGACCACGCATTTTTTTATGGCATCATGCTGCAGAAGAGTGGCTTCAACTTCTTCCAGCTCAACTCGAAATCCTCGAATTTTTACTTGGTTATCTTTACGACCTACCAGTTCTATGGTGCCATCACTCCGAAGACAGGCTAAGTCGCCGGTCCTGAACAGGAAATTTGAGGAAAATTTTCCATTTGCCTTGGGAGGACGTACTTCCCGCTCTTGAATAAAAGGATTGAGGACAAACTTTTCCCGAGTGAGTCTTGGCAATTTATGATAGCCCTGGCACAAGCAGGCACCGGCGACACAAATTTCCCCAGTTTCGCCAACCGTAACGGGCTTTAAATTTTCATCAACAATATAAATTTTGTGATTGGAGAAGGGTTTTCCGATGGGAACACGTTCGGCTTCCGGGGAAAGGCATTGGACATTGTAGACCGTGACATTGGAACAACACTCCGTGGACCCGTACAAATTAAGAAGCGGGACATCTGGGAACGTTTTACACCAGCGTCTTGCCAATTTCACGGACAAAGGCTCGGCGCTGGTGGTTGTGAGGCGGAGACTTGACCATGAATTTCCCGAAGTTTCGGCCTGTTCAAGAATGGTTTCCAGCAAGGAAGGTGTTCCGTGCAAGTATGACACCTTGTGTGTCAGGAGATTTTCCCAGAAAAGTACCGGATCTCTAGCCTCTTGCACAGTCAAGATCAGTGTGGGAATTCCCCTGAGTAGCCCACCAAGATATTCCCAGAAAGAAGCCACTAAGGCATATGATTTATGAAAGACAATAACATCCTCCTTTTGGAATGGATAATCATTCCACATCCAATGTAAGCGATTGAGCACGGCACGGTTTGGAACAATGACCCCTTTAGGTTTCCCCGTCGATCCAGAGGTATACACCATGTTGAAAGGATGGTGCGAAGGGGTTTGGATCGCCAAATTAGTGGTCGCCTCTCTCGTCAGCTCATCTTCAATTTGATCCAAAGCAAGAGTTTTTCCGCCATACTCCTCAAAATTGTCTGCTTGCCCCTGAACTAACAGAATTGAAGGGCGAGCATCTTTTAAAATATCTTGCAGACGCAATCTTGGAACTGCGGGTTCAAGTGGAACAAATGCTCCTCCAGCCTTAAGAACGGCCAGAATAGCGATGAGTATTTCTGGGGACCGCTCCAGGTACAGGCCTACCCAGGTATTGGGCCCAACTCCTGCTTGATGCAGAACGTGAGCCAATCGATTGGCTCGTACGTTTAGCATTTGGTATGTGACCGTTTTGTTCGCAAAAATGTAGGCGATGTTATCTGGGGTTTTGTGGACCTGGGCTTCAAAGAGTTGTGAAATGCTTTGATTGTGTTGCTGGCTTATCGCAGCATCGTTCAAAGGGCCAGAACAATGAGGGGAATGGATTGTATTCATGGTGTTTGGCTGATTACATGTAGCCCAATAGTGACTGGAGCCGTCCTCGGAAAGGGTAAGCGTTCACACAAAAAGACTGTTGGGTGGATTCCCAACAAAATATATCGGTCAACGACTAGCTGCAACCTAAGGGGATTCGCTTAAATCTGGCTAAATTTAGCCAGACTTCGTAAAGAAGGATTTAAAGCTTCTTTACTCCTTCCTTTCCGGGCAACCCTCAGCGTCAGGAATCGTTCAAATTTTTACGTGATTATCCCTTTGACATACGTACCTAGATTTGCTATGCTCTCCTCCATCAACAAAGGAGAGCATCATGGCTTACACGGTTCAACAGTTCTTTCAACGGTTTCCTGATGATGACACCTGCCTCGTTCATTTAATGAACGTTCGTTATGGCGAATCATTAGACTGCCCCAAGTGCCAGAAACATGGCCGGTTTAGAAAATTGAGCAACATGCCTGCCTTTGCTTGCTCTTGGTGTGGACACCATATTCATCCCATGGCAGGCACTCCCTTTCAGGCTTCTCACACACCTCTGCAAAAGTGGTTTTACGCCATGTACCTGTTTACGACTTCCCGCCATGGAGTCTCGGCGAAAGAACTGCAACGTCAATTGGGCGTGACCTATAAAACAGCGTGGCGCATGGGTCATGAAATTCGGAAATATATGGGCAAGGTGGACGGTGATCCACCGTTGAAAGGTCATGTAGAGGTCGATGAAACCATGATTGGGGGTAAAAAGTCGGGAGGCAAGCGGGGACGAGGAGCCCCAGGCAAAACCACCGTGTTTGGCATGTTGGAGCGGGATGGCTCCATCATGACCAAGGTAGTGACGGACGTAAAACGGAAAACGCTTGAACCTCATATTGTCGAGAACATTAAGCCTCATTCGACCATTAGCACCGATGAATTGCCCAGCTATCATCAATTATCTACTCACGGATATACTCATGGCACCGTCAACCATCGTGACGAACAATGGGTGAACGGCATCCATCACACCAATTCCATTGAAGGCTTTTGGTCGCAATTGAAGCGGAGTATTCGAGGCACCCATATTCATGTCTCCAAAAAACATCTCAAGAAATACCTGGTCGAGTTTGAGTATCGCTTCAACCTTCGCCGGACTCCCGAGAAGATGTTCCCTCGCCTTCTGACGAGCTTTGCACCATCGCCGTAAGGAGTGCGTCAAAGTCCTTCTTTTTCCCGCTAGAAGGATGGTCCTCGCAGAAACGATCAAGCTTGTCTTTCCCGCGCCTATCCTTTTTCCTGGCCTCTTCGAGGCTAAGGTATTTCCCTTGCGACATTCATTTCCATTCCTGGCTTTCAATAATAGCCTGCAAATTCTTATGGTAAATGTTTATTCCATTTAATGATTTCTGGTGCTCCATATTCGCGGGGCTACCATGGTTATACGGAAGACTTGCTTCAAAATGTAAAAACCGAGTCAGGCTTGCTGGCTCCATGTTATTCGATATCCAATCGCGTACCTCTGTAAACCACTTATCATAATCATTTTGGAAAATTGAAAGTTCTTGGGGGGCAATTTGGCGTGTAAGCAATTCACCTGATTTTGAGTAAAATTCTTTTAGTTTCTTTGTCGAACTTGGGTCTCTCAAAAATTCCCTATCTACTTCATAATAGGTGTACAAGATAGCCCATAAGACAATGGCAGCAACAACCCATGGAGTAGCAATATCAAAGTGCTCACTATACTTTCCTAAAAATTGCGCCCATTTTTCTGGAAGGGTTGGTTCCAAATATCTTGAGTAAAGATCAGTCATGTCTAATAACCATAAAATAATTCCTGCCAGAGCCCTCCATGTAACTCGCCCCACAAACCTAATAGATGATTTAAGGAATCGACGCATCCGACCATGCTAGCACACCTCTTTACGTATTCCAAGGGGATAATCGCGAATTTTTATGCTATCAAGTAGGTTACGTCAAATCATAGGGGAAGGTCATTGCAGGAGAGGGCAGATGTTCAGTATTCCTTCAGGTTATGTTTGCAAAATTTCCGACACGATCCTCAAATAGCCTGGATGCCGGGGCTTAAATGTATCGTCCGTAGTATGGGTTCAAATGTAATTTTTTGGGACAACTCTCCAGCAATTTTGGATATATGGAATAGAGCATTAGCCAGTTACGGAGAATTGACGATCAATCAGCGAGTTGATGGTGACTGAATGCCACTCAAGAAGAATTCCTATTTTCTGGTTATTGACATGGTTGGGATTTTTAAAATCACGAATTCTGTCACGGTTAGGCCATGCCACGCGGTGCTATGCCCAATAACAGCAAACAACGAATCAGCTTGTTATTATTGATAAATCTGTGGTGTCCCGTAGCATCATGTTGATTGGTATTGTTCTGAAAGATCCCCTTGGGGAGCAGGATGTCGGAGGTTCAAATCCTCTCGCCCCGACCAATTTTTTGACCACTCACGCTTTAGGAGCTAATAAGTGTCTGTCTTAGGCTATACAGGCTTCCCCTTCCAGGGCGGATTTTTTTGCCGCATCATAACTTTTTCCCCCACCTTTCACATCAGGATTATTCTTCTTCACATTTGAGCCTATACTCTCCTGTTCCTACTTTCCTCCGTAACGCCTCCCTCCAAGATTTATAGTAGAAAATGAGGCTTTGTGCCGTTGCAAGTCCGCTTTTGGGCTTTTTTATGCCAACGAGTGATAGCGATCGAACCTCTGGTGGCAGGGGTTCGTCCAGTCTAGTTCTTTTGGGGAGGGTGCTAACCCTCAGGTAGACTCGTTACAGTATGAGAATTGGTCTTTCGGGTGGAGGCTATGCTGGATCTCCATGAAAATCGATTACGTGTCTACACACCAGCCGGAGAACAGCTACCAATCTGAATGATGAAACAACCCCCTCTTCGCCATACGGCGTTCCGATATCATGCTACTGAGGCGTTTCGCCCATTTCCTGGGCATGATCTCCAGCGCAGTATACCTGCCCGGTTTGAAGAGCAAGTCCGATTATTCCCGAACTGCTTGGCCGTTAAAACAGCATCTCACATTCTGACGTATAAAGAGCTTAATCATCATGCCAATCGCATCGCGTGGACTATCCTGAGGCAACAGGGTTCAGAGTCACAACCCATTGTTCTGATCATGGAAACGGGTGGCTTCATGATGGCGGCCATCATGGGCGTTTTGAAGGCGAGACGATTTTTTATTCCCCTTGATCCTTCACTCCCCCCAGCCCGCGCCAGGGCCATCCTGTCACAGGCTCACACTGACTTGATCCTGACCACCGACTCCTCCCTACCTCTCGCAAAGACGCTGCTGGAGGATGAGACTCGGCTGATCAACACCGATGAAATCGATAGCCGTCTTTCCACAGAGAATCCCGGGCTGACCATCTTGCCCGATCATCTTGCCTATATTATCTATACTTCGGGCTCAACCGGCCTGCCAAAAGGAGTCATGCAAAACCATCGAAATGTTCTACATAAGACGATGGAGCACACCAATAGTTTCCGGATTAGTCATGAAGATCGATTGGGACTCTTATACTCCCCAAGTTTTAGTGGAGCGATGCGTGACATTTTCAGTGCCCTTTTGAATGGAGCCAAACTTTTCCCGTTTGATCTCAAGCGAGAAGGGATCCACCAGGTGGCGGACTGGCTCATTCAAGAAGACATCACCGTGTACAATTCGGTGGCGACCGTCTTCCGACATCTCATGAACACCATGCCGGAAGAACGAACGTTTCCGAGACTTCGCCTCATTCAGTTGGGAAGTGAGCCTATCTACGCCAGTGACGTAGACCTGTTTAAGAACAATTTTTCCAGAACCTGCCGGTTCATCGCCCGGTATGGGACAAGCGAGATCGCTCCCATTCGCTGGTTGTCCATCGATCATGACACGCCGATTAGTGGGACGATCGTCCCAGCGGGCCACCCCGTTCCGGATATTGATGTGGTGCTGCTCGATGAACAGGGGCAAGAAGTCGATGACGGTCAGATCGGGGAAATTACGGTCGTCAGTCGTTATCTCACTCCCGGGTATTGGGGAATGCCCGAGCTGACGCAATCGACATTCCATCCTGACCCCACGGATCCCACTCGAACTGTTTACCGGACCGGTGATCTTGGATATTTCCTTCCTGATGGGTGTCTGGTTTCCGTCGGTCGAACGGATTCACAAGTCAAAATTCGGGGCTATCGAATCGAGATTGCAGAAATAGAAGCAGCCCTGTTTGCACACCAGATGGTGAAAGAGGCGGCGGTGGTCCTCCAGGAGGCTGATCAAAAGGAGAAACACCTCGTCGCCTACTTGGTGACCCATTCAGATGAACCGCCCTCCGTCAGGGCTATCCGTCGCTTTTTAAGCGAACTCCTCCCGGACTATATGATTCCCGCGAGTTTTGTGTTTTTGCCTACACTTCCTGTGACGGGGGCAGGGAAACTGGATCGACGGGCACTTTCACGATGGCATCCTGAAGAAGCCGGCTCAGAACAAGGGCATGCCGTTCCTCGTACCCCCATGGAAGAGATCCTGTTGAAACTATGGCAGGAGGTACTCAATGTTAAAACCTTGGGGATTCATGATAACTTTTTTGAGTTAGGGGGGCATTCTTTGTTGGCCACCCAAATCCTGTCGAGGGTGCGTGAGGTCTTTGCGGTCACGCTCCCTTTAGGCGTCTTGTTTGAAGCCCCAACGGTTGCGGGACTAGCGTCGGCACTCATTCGGCCCCAGGAACCGACTCTCAAGGAAGCCATCCCTTCTATACGGTCTCTGGCACCAGGCCAATCCTTTCCCCTTTCTTTTTCTCAAGAACGCATGTGGTTTTTGTATCAGTTGGCCCCAACGAGTGCCGCCTACAATATTCCTTGGACTTTTCACGTTTCCGGCCCGATAAACCTTGAAGCCCTTGAACGAGCGGTAAACCACATTCGCCGCCGACATTCTGCATTGCGAACGGTTTTTCCTGCGGAGGAGGGGTATCCCGTGCCCCACATTCTCCCCTTTTCTTCATTAAAGGTGTCGGTCAAAGACTTTCGAGATTGTTCCCAGGAGATTCGTGACACCGAAGTCCAGCGTCTGGCCATAGCGGAGGCCCAAAAGCCCTTTGATCTGGCCCAAGGACCATTGATTCGGATGACCGTTGCACGGATACAGGAAGAACAGACACTCGTGTTCTCCACCCTGCATCACATCATTAGTGATGGCTGGTCCGCTGAAATATTCCGTGCGGAACTCGAGACTCTTTATGAGGCGTTTTCCACCGAACAGCGGTCACTCTTGAATGAGCTTCCCATTCAATACCAGGATTTTGCCGCCTGGCAGCGCAGTTGGCTGCAGGGGGAAATCCTTGACGCCCAGCTGACATATTGGATCCAGCATTTGTCCGGAGCCCCTTTGATCTTGGATCTGCCGCATGATCGACCGCGATCGGTCATGCAGACCTTCGCGGGACGACGTCATGTGGTCGAGCTGTCGCGTGCGCTGACGGTCGGCCTCACACAACTCATCCAGCGAGAGGGCGTGACCCTCTTCATGGCCCTGCTGACAAGTTTCTCCATTCAATTAGGGCGCTATACCGACAGAGACGATCTGCTCGTGGGGGTACCCATAGCTAATCGGCATTTCTTAGCCATTGAGGGCTTGATCGGGACCTTTGTGAACACCCTGGTGCTGCGCACGAGGTTAGAGGGTAATCCCACCTTTCTCGAACTGCTCCACCAGGTGCGGCACACCACGCTCGAGGCCTATGCACACCAAGATCTGCCCTTTGAGGTGTTAGTCGATGCGATACAACCACCACGAGATTTAAGCCGCAGTCCCATCTTCCAAGTGATGTTTACGGTACAGAACGTTCAGCAAACGTTAGCTGCTGGAAAGAAAAAATTCACACGGAAACTGAGTGCCGATCGACAGTCCGCGCAATTTGATTTGTCCATAAATGTCATTGAATGTCCCGACCACCGACATAGCATAACCTGGCGGTACAATTCGGATTTATTCGACAAGGCCACCATAGAGCGAATGAGTGGACATTTCGAACACCTTCTAGAGGAGGTGGTGGCCCAGCCCCAACGACACATCCACGACCTGACGTTGATACCTAACCGGGAGCGGCAGCGGCTTCTGATAGCTTGGAATGATACCGATCGCCCATTCCCTTCCGACCAGTGCATTCATACACAATTTGAAGACCAGGTGGCACGCACTCCCATGGCGACGGCGGTTGTGTGTGGAGAGGAACACCTCACGTATAGAGAACTCAACTCTCGCGCCAATCAATTAGCCTGCCTGCTCCAACAACAGGGGGTGGGACCCGATACCCTGGTGGGACTGTGCGTCGATCGCTCGCTGGACATGCTAACGGGCCTCCTGGGAATTCTGAAAGCCGATGGGGCCTACGTTCCCCTCGATCCGACGTATCCTTTGGACCGCTTAGCCTTCATGATCGACGACGCCCAAATGCCGGTGATGGTCACGCATCGTCACCTGCGTGACCGGCTCCAATCGAATTAGCCCCAAGACACCATTTCCTCATCATCCTATCCTACGATCATCGAGCTGGATGCGATTGAATGGCAAGAGGGCACATCCTATACCTCGCCTCCGGTCAGGAAGGTCACGCCCCAACATCTCATGTATGTCATCTATACCTCTGGGTCCACGGGGAAACCCAAAGGGGTCATGATTACGCATCGGAGCGTGGGAAATTTCTTGCACGCCATGCACGAGGCACTCACGCTGACCTCCCAAGATACCTTCCTGGCCCTCACCAGCATATCCTTCGACATTTCCGTCTTAGAACTGTTCGGGCCGCTTCTGGTGGGGGGATGTGTTCATCTGATTTCTCGAGACACCGCCATGAAGGGACCAGCGCTCGTCCAGGCGCTGTTTGAATCAAAAGCCACCTTCATGCAGGCCACACCGGTGACGTGGCAACTCTTGTTGGATTCGGACTGGCAAGGCTCCTCGGGCCTTCGGGCCGTCTGTGGAGGCGAAGCGTTAGCTGGCTCGTTAGCGAGTCAACTCTTGGAGAAGGGCGTTACCCTGTGGAACCTGTATGGGCCGACTGAAGCCACGATCTGGTCTGCTCTGCATCGCGTCAACCCCGAGGACCACACAGTCCCTATCGGCCGTCCCATCGCCAACACGCAGTTCTATGTGCTGGATGGGCAGCGGCACCTTACCCCCGTAGGGGTGCCCGGGGAGTTGTACATCGGAGGAGAAGGGCTGAGTCCGGGATATTGGAGACGAGAGGAATTAACGCGTGAGAGATTTGTTCCTCATCCTTTTTCAGATGATCCTTCCGCTCGCTTGTATCGAACGGGGGATCGCGGGCGCTATCGGGCCGATGGGACTTTTGAATTTCTCGGCCGAATCGACAATCAGGTCAAACTGCGGGGCTTCCGGATTGAATTAGGTGAAATTGAAGCCACCCTGACACGCCATCCCCTTGTGCAAGAAGCTGTCGTCCTCCGTCGAGAAGATGGCACAGGCGGCCCTCAGCTCGTGGGGTATGTGCGTTCGTCTCAAGATCATCCCGTGTCACTCGATGAGCTGCGACAGTTCCTGAAAGAGCATCTTCCGGATTATATGGTGCCAACAGCCTGGGTAGAGATGGAGACTTTTCCGCTCACCCCGAATGACAAAATCGATCGCCAGGCCTTGCCAGCCCCTGTCAGAGGGGACGGTACATTCGACGGCACGTTCGCGGCTCCCCGCGGTCCCTTGGAAGAAGCCATGGTGGAAATCTGGCAAGAGGTCCTAGGGGTTGACCATCTGGGTATACATGACAACTTCTTTGATTTGGGTGGGCACTCCTTGTTGGCCACGCAAATCACTTCCAGGATACACAGCATTTTTCATGTGGACCTCCCGTTACTTCATCTCTTTATGGCCCCGACTGTGATGGGGTTGACGGAAAAACTGGAAGACCTTCTTCAAGGGGACCAACAGATAGATGCCTTGGAAGTGCATCCGGTTTCACGAAATACGGCCTTACCTCTCTCATTGGCGCAGCAGCGGTTGTGGTTCTTGGATCAATTGGACCCCGACAAACAAGCCTACGTCATCACCAAAACCTGCCGATTGAACGGAAAGCTGGATGTTCAAGCGCTGAACCACAGTTTCAATGAACTGGTCATCCGGCACGAAAGTCTTCGGACGACATTCCCGATAATCGACGAGCAAGTCATTCAATGTGTAGCGTCGCCCCCCCAGGTATCTCTTCCAGTCATTGATCTCAGAGAAACGCCAGAAGAGACACGAGAAACTGAAGCACGCAAACGGGCCACTCAGGAAGTCCGGCGCCCCTTTAATTTGGCCATAGGTCCGCTTTTCCGAGGGGTGGTGTTTCGCCTAGGCCCAGAAGACCATGTCTTGATCATGTCCGTCCATCACATCATTGCCGATGGGTGGTCCATGGGGGTGCTCTGTCGGGAGCTTAGTCTTTTGTATAACGCGTATACACGCCGGAAAGACTCGCCCCCCTTGAACGACGTTCCAGTCCAGTATGCGGACTATGCCGTCTGTCAAAGACGATGGCTACAAGGGGCTCGGCTCGAAAAGGAATTAGCTTATTGGAAAACACAACTCGAGGGGATATCCATCTTAACCCTACCGACTGATCGGCCCCGGGCTCCCGTACAAACGAATAACGGGGCCAGCCAGTCGATGGCCCTTTCCGAGCACCTGGTCAAAGCCTTGAAGAGGTTGAGCAAAGCCGAAGGGTGTACTCTCTTCATGACCATGCTGGCAGCCTTTCAAACGCTCCTTCATCGTTATGCGGGCCAGAATGATATTGACGTCGGTTCTCCGATTGCCGGAAGAACGCAGAAGGAACTGGAGGGCTCGATTGGGTTATTCATTAACACCCTGGTCCTGCGGACCAATTTTTCGGGAAATCCCATGTTTCGTGAAGTGCTTCGGCAGGTCCGAAAACAGCCTTAGAGGCCTATGCCCATCAAGTCATTCCGTTTGAAGAATTGATCGAAGCACTCAAGCCGGACGCAACCCCAGTTATCCTCCACTGTTCCAAGTATTGTTCGTGCTCCAGAATGCTCCAAGAGCCGAGTTGGAATTGTCGGGTCTTACCCCAAGTCGGTTTGGGGTGAGTCGAGGGAGAGCCATGTTCGATCTCACCCTGTCTTTGTCTGAACGTTCTGGGAGATTGACCGGAGAATTGGGCTATAACACAGATTTGTTTAACCCCGAGACGATCGCACGCATGCTCTCGCACTTTGAAACGTTACTAGAAGAAATCGTGCGGCATCCTGGCCAAAACGTCTGGGCATTGCCCCTTCTAACAAAAGCCGAGCGGCATCAGATTCTTATCGAGTGGAATACAACTCGGACGACCTTCCTTCTGGAGCCAAGCCTCCCACGACTCTTCGAACGGCAGGTAGAGCAGACGCCTGAAGCCATCGCCATTTTTGCTGATGAGCAGCAGCTCTCGTATGAAGACCTCAATGTCAAGGCCAATCAACTCGCCCGTATCCTCCAAAAGCAAGGGGTGGGGCCGGAAGTGCCGGTGGGGCTGTGCCTCGAGCGCTCCCCGGAAATGGTGATTGGGATGCTGGGTATACTCAAAGCCGGCGGTGTCTATGTTCCGCTTGACCCAGACTATCCCGAAGAACGTCTGGGGTTTATCATCCGCGATGCGAAGATCTCGGTGCTCGTCACGCAAAGTCATCTTCAGGGTTCCTTCCTCTCCCATGAAGGACTCATACGGGTTAATCTGGATACGCAGGCGGACGCCATGGCCACCGAACAGTCGATGAATCTCCCCCAGGACGTCGCAGCCACAAATCTCGCATATATCATGTATACCTCAGGGTCGACGGGGCACCCAAAGGGGGTCATGATTCCCCATGGATCTTTGGTCAATTATATTCAATCGGCTCAACACGACTTTACCCTCGGCCCCAAAGACCGCGTCTTACAGTTTGCCTCGATCAGTTTCGATGCCAGTGCGGAAGAAATTTACCCCTGTTTAACGAGCGGAAGCACCTTGGTCTTGCGCACCGAAACCATGCTGGATTCGTGGAACGGGTTTCTGGAGAAGTGCCAGGAGTGGAATCTGACCGTACTCGATCTTCCCACCGCCTTCTGGCATGACCTGGTTCCCGAAATGGGCGGGGAAGGGCTGAAACTCCCCACCTCGGTTCGGTTGGTCATCATCGGAGGGGAGCAAGCCCGCCCGGAAAGTCTGACGAGATGGAACCACGTGGTCCACCAATCAGTCCGGCTGGTGAATACCTATGGACCCACGGAGACCACGATCGTCGCCACAAACGCCGAATTCCTGCCTGTCCCCTCATCCCTGCCCGAGCAGTCGGAGGTGACCCTGGGGAAGGTGATTGCCAACGTCCGTGGATACCTTTTAGACCGGAACGGACAACCGGTCCCCATCGGAGTGCCAGGCGAATTATTCCTTGGGGGAATGGGGGTGGGTCGGGGATATTGGGAACGAGCCAATCACACTGCCGAGAAATTTCTTCCCGATCCCTTCAGTCAGGATCCAGGGGCACGCATGTATCGCACCGGCGATCAGATGCGCTATCGACCTGATGGCACGCTGGAATTTCTGGGTCGGGTGGATCAGCAGGTCAAACTCCGGGGCTTCCGCATCGAGTTGGGCGAGATTGAAACGGTCCTGACACAACACCCATCAGTTCAAGAGGCCGTGGTGGTGGCACAAGATGAGGCGAAAGAACAGCACGAAGGAATTCAGGATCAACATGCAAGAAGGAACAATCTACCCTCGAGTCCACGACTCGTGGGATATGTCGTGCCGGCTCACGCGCAAGCTCTCACGGTCGATGAACTACGCAAATTCCTCAGTGGAAAACTTCCCGGCTACATGATGCCATCGGCTTTTGTGTTCTTGACGTCGCTGCCAAGAACACCGAACGGAAAGGTTAATCGCCAAGGCCTTTCGGACCTTGATGGAAGCGGGTCAGGACTGGGTAATTCATTTGTCGAACCGGAGACATTGCTTGAGCACATATTGGCACAAGTTTGGGCAGAAGCTCTTAAGGTCGATCAGATTGGAATCCACGATAACTTTTTTGATCTTGGAGGCCACTCCTTAATCGCCATTCATGTTATGTCTCGGCTTCGAGCTAACCTCAACGTCCAGATTCCCTTGAGGTATCTGTTTGATTACCCGACGATTGGCAGAATGGCAGAGAAGATGACGGATGAGCCGGATATGGCAACGCGGCTAGCCGAAATTGTGTCAACGTTGGATGAAGAAAGACAATGGCCTTTTGATCCATTTCCCGGACAGGAATCGAAAAGCTGAGGAACCTGGGAAGGATAAAGACCGGTTTGCAAAAAGCTCAAGAACCCTTCATCACTCAACATTATGAGGGATTCGAACTTTCCTTAAGATGAAGGGTTGTCCTCATTAGGTCGGAGATGTTGTTGGGATGGATTCGCTTGAAACGCTCGTTAAACTTTTTCGATACCAATTTCAATGAAGCGTTGTAAGATTGAAGAGACCTGCATATTTCGGGTTGGTTGGTTTTTCAATTGTGGTGAGAAAGGCAACGTCATCAGGAGGTAAAAAATATGACCATGGCTTTCCTATAAAATAGGCATTCATTAAAGTAGATCCACATTGTGAATGACTTTAAAAAAAGGCAATGCGTGCATTTCGGTCATATCTTCTAATCCTCTATGAATTTTAATCTACACACCGAAACGTATTTTCAACAGATTCGTCCGTTAATGGCGAATTTCCGGTTAGCCTTGTCTTTCGTATGGAAGGCCGGCCCTGGTTGGACTCTCGCGAATGTAGTTTTGCTGATTCTTCAAGGGATTTTTCCCTTGGCGACCCTCTATATCATGAAACTGCTCGTTGATCATGTAGCCGATGCTCTCACGCAACCAGACCCGAAAATCCTTCTCAACGAGGTGGCGATGATCATGATGGCCATGGGAGGAGTGGCATTATTGAGCAGCATGATTTCCATTCTCGCGAGTTATGTTGCGAGTGGACATGCCCAGTTAGTAGTGGATTATATGCAGAATGTCCTGCATTCTAAATCCCTGGAAGTGGACCTCGAATATTATGAGAACTCCACATACTATGATCGATTGCACCGTGCGCAACAGGAGGCGGCTTCTCGTCCTATCGCGATTTTAAATTCCTTTTTATATGTGGGGAAAAATGCCATATCCCTCCTGGCGATGGCAGGTTTGTTATGGGTGTTTCATTGGGCAGTCGTACCGATCCTTATCCTCGGAGCTCTTCCAGAGTTTTTTGTCCGGTTACGTTATGCGAATAAGTTATACGAATGGCATAGAGAGCGAACCAAGGACGAAAGAAAAGCCTGGTATCTCAATTGGATGTTGACTCGGGATACCCATGCGAAGGAGATTCGATTATTTCAGGTTGGATCGGTTTTTAAAAAAATGTATCAAGACCTTCGAAAGGTTTTGCGTCTGGAGCGTTTGAATTTAGAAAAAAAACGAGCCATGGCTTCCCTGGGGTCGCAGTTAGTCGCGACACTGGGAGTTTTTGCGGTGTACTTTTTCCTAGCAAATCGAACGTTGCAGGGATATCTATCATTAGGCGATCTTGTGATGTATTTTCAGGCCATTCAGCGAGGAGCCACTTTTCTTCAGCAATTTAGTGTCGGTCTATCGGGGTTGTACGAACACAATTTATTCCTCAACAATCTTAAAGAGTTTTTGGCAGTCCAGACAAAGGTTCAAGATCCTCCCAATCCCATTTCCGTGCCAAGCACGTATAAAAAAGGTATAGAATTTGACCAGGTAACGTTTACCTATCCAGGGGATATCCAAAAACGTCTGGTGAATTTTTCTTTAAACATACAGCCCGGAGAACATATTGCTATTGTCGGGGCGAATGGGGCTGGAAAGACTACTCTGGTAAAGATGCTTTGTCGCTTATATGACCCCCAGGAAGGGGAAATTCGCCTTGATGGACATAATATTCGTGAATTTTCTGTAGAAGGGTGGCGTCGTGAAATTAGCGTTATTTTTCAGGACTTTTCTCGATATTTTCTCACGGCGAAAGAAAACATTGCCTTGGGAAATCAGAGTTTCCATGATTCGGATAAAGTTCAGGATGCAGCCCGTCAGGCAGGAGCCGATGATTTCATCCAGCACTTGCCATATGGGTATGACACCATCCTTGGTAAATGGTTTGATGGTGGGCAAGAGTTAAGTGTAGGGGAATGGCAGAAGGTGGCCTTGGCAAGAGCATTTTTTCGAAATTCCCCCATTTTGGTATTAGATGAACCAACCAGTGCCATGGATGCCAAAGCAGAAGCGCAGTTATTTGAACGCTTTCATCGGTTAACCCAAGGTAGAATGGCCATTTTAATCAGTCACCGATTGTCCACGGTCAAAATGGTGGATCGAATTTATGTGGTTGATCATGGGAAAATTGTGGAATCTGGAAGTCATGAGGAGTTAATGGGGCGAAAAGGGGCGTATGCCGAATTATATGAAATACAGGCTCGACATTATCATTAAGAAGGGGAGGTTAATTTTTCTATTGATGAATGATGCTTCATGATTGGCAGGCGTCACTATACGAAAAGGTTTTTTCGATTGCAAAGGGTCGCAGGGTTTTCGTGGGAAGGGGTTGAAACCTTCATGGCAAGGCTCTAAAGATCCTGGAAATTAATATTTTATAATACCTTTGAAAGTGTATGAAGAGTCCAAATCAGAAAGATTGGTGGTTGGGGGGCAGGTTCTTTCTAAGAAAGGTGTTTACATGTTACTCTGGACAGCCGATGCCGGTGCGGCCTTTCCATTGGACTCCCAGGTGTTGCCAGTGCCGTCTGGCGGAGTCTAAGGTCATACCGAGATAATACAGGCCCGCAATGGGCAAGAAGATCCCAAGGGTAGGCGAGAGGGAATAATTCCGCAGGGTGGGATGGAAGGTAAATGTCATAATGCCCCAAGCTAACGTCGCAAAGGCACCGGCAAGGGCATGGCCATGAAAGGCCCATGTGAGTGTAACGACCGGCGGGATGACATATAAGAAGAGTAGTCCGATAATCGTCTGTCCGAGGAGCCAAGGCGAATAACGCAACTGCGTGTAAGCAGTCCGGGTGACCATGGCCCATATATCACCCAAACCATCGTAGGGGCGGATGCTATATTCCGTATTGGTGAGTCCAACCCAAATTTTTCCCTGTTTTTTCAGGCGTGACCCAAGGGCACAATCGTCGATGATTTCTCCCCGAATGGCCTCTATGCCCCCGGCCTGTTCCAGGGCCTTGTTGCGAACCAGCATGCACCCGCCAGCGGCACCCCCGACCTGAGAGTTCGGATCATTAATCTTGGAAAAGGGATAGACTTTCTGAAAGAAATAGACAAAGGTCGGGATCAAGAGTTTTTCCCAGGCAGTACGGCAATGGAGTTGAACCATGAGGGAGACGAGGTCCAGCTGTTCGTTTTCAGCTTTTGAGACCAGTTCCCGAAGGTTCCCTTTGCTGTGCACGATATCCGCATCCGTGAGGTATCGAAAGGGAGCTGTCGGCCAGAGTTTCTCAGCCATTTGAAGTCCGGATTGCAGGGCCCATAGTTTCCCCATCCAGCCAGCCGGTCGTTGGTTGGCAGTCATGACCGTCAAATGAGCACCAGCCGAGTGCTGCGTCGCAAGTTGGCGGGCGATCTCTCCCGTTCCATCCTCGCTTTGATCATCCACGAGGATGATATGATATTTGCCAGGATAGTCTTGTTCTAAGAGCGAACGAAGAGAGCGCTCGATGACGTCCGCTTCATTCCTGGCCGGTACAATCACGATCACCGTGGGCCAATAGGGAAGGAGTTTACAGCTGTGTTTGTCTTGATGCAGTCGTTGATCTCCCCGCCAAAAGCCCCCATGACCGATCATCAGATAGAGCCAGGCAGCTAAAGAAAGAGCGGAGCATCCAAACAAGAGGATTTCAAGTGAGGGGAATGGGAATAATGGTGAGTTCATAAGATATAATTCCTATCATCAATGAATAATAAGGCCAGAATGAAGAAAGCAATGACAGCATTCTTGGGTGGGGGTGTTGTAGTAGTATGTTTAGCTTCCGAATCGTTACAACTGTTGAGTTGGTATTATGGGTGATCGATAGGAGTTTTTTTACAAATTAAACAGAGTAGAGTCAATACCCCTTTCCTGATGAAAAAATAGGCAATTCCTTGCTAGATTCATCCTATGAGGGGATAGTCCCTGATGCCATTCCACATTCATGAATTGGTACGGGCCTACAGGAGAGGTTAGGGATGAGGGACGGAGTGTAGTGTCCAGTGAAATCCCTAACAGCTTGAAATGAGGTGCGAGAAACAAAATGTACAAATCTTGTTATTAATGAAAGGGGTGTGCTAAAGGTACCGGTGAATAGTCTTTACTGGCTTAATGGGAGAGGAAACCATGACACGCTCAATTCTATTCCCGATGCGGTGGGTGTTGATCGTTGGATTCGTGACCTTTTTCGTTACAGCCTGTTCGTTTACGAATACGATCGAAAAAAGCTTTGATTTTACCTCCTCAACGACCCCCAGTGGCTGGTATTTTCCCAGTGATTTGCAAAAACAACAAAAGATTGTGTACTTCTCCAGGGCCAACTTTGATCGATTAAAAGAAGACATGGCTTCAGGCCAAGGGAAGTATCTCACCTCCCTGGCCGTGCTTATGGAAGTGCCCAACGTTCATCAACAAGATTTCTACGCAATGACCAAAGACCACTTTCATGTCCTGTTCCCGAATGAAAAGGTCACGGCGGAAGACATGCTCCAGGTCTTATCCGACACGTTTTCTGCGAAAATGGCTCTGACCAATGCGGGTGTCTTGACTCACGGGTGAAGGCCAAGAGGCTTCTCGTTTCCCGATTGCTCTGTTTTGGTTCTCGTGTGTTGATTGGTTGTGCGTTTTGTCTGGCAGGGAGTCCTTTCCCTCTCTCTCATGCTGAGAGTGTTCGATCAGAGCACGATACCTACCTTTCAGAATTATTGTCCCTCTCTCAGGCTGCGGATCTTGCCCATCAGCGTACCTGGTATCTCCTCCTCCATTACCGCCAAAACTTCACCGGGGGTGTGACCAGTCAAGCGGATGATCTCGGGTTTTTTCTCTCACCTCAAGGAAAAACCCAACCGCAAGCGGAACTCGAGGCGACGCTTCGGGCCTTCTTTTCCACGAAAAAAATAGGGAAATTGCAGCAGCCGGCACCTTGTGCGTATCCCGCGCGGTATCATTGGCTGCAAGGGCAACTTTCCATCGACCCCAACCGGTTGCCGTCTTTTCATTGTGAGCATTTCTCCCATTGGTATCGAGAGTTAAACCCGGCTGGTGTTACCCTTATTTTCCCTTCTTCGTATCTCAATAATCCTTCTTCCATGTTCGCGCATACTCTCTTGCGGATCGATCAGAAAGAACAAACTGAAGACACAAAGTTGTTGGCCTATTCGATTAATTTTGCGGCTCAACCGACGACGGAATTTGGGCTGATGTACGCGGTGCATGGTTTGACGGGAGGGTTTAAAGGTCGATTCTCCACGAAGCCCTACTATCTCAAAGTCAAGGAATATGGAGACATAGAGAATCGGGATATATGGGAATACCGATTGAACTTCAGCCAAGAACAAACGCAGTTCATGCTGATGCATGTGTGGGAATTGCAAATGACCCATTTTGATTATTTCTTTTTCAAAGAGAATTGTGCCTATCAGATTCTGACCTTATTAGAGGTCGCCATTCCGGAGTGGCATCTGACCGATCAATTCCTTCTTTGGACCATTCCTGCAGAAACTGTCAGATTGCTCGCCCGGCGGCCGAAATTTATTCAACACGTAGCATTCACTCCTGCCCGAACGACAACCATTCGTCGTCAATTAGAACAGCTCACTCCAGAAGAAGAAGCCTTGCTATCTCAGGTTCTCGATGACCCACAAACGACGAAGGACCCACGCTTCACCGCAATGCCTTTGTCGCGTCAGAGCCTCATTTTGGATGTCGCTATTGACTACTTGAACTATAGTCAATCCGCAAATGAAGAGGCAGCCGAAACCCAAAGGAAGCCACTTCATCAACTTCTTGGTGCACGAAGTGAGAGGAAGACCCAAAGTCGACCGATGGCTATTCGTCCATTTTCTACTCAACCGGAACACAGTCACCGACCAGCAAGAGTTGATGTGGGGTTTGGGTGGCGCAATGATGAATCGTTTGAAGAAGTGGGCCTTCGTGCCGGATACCATGACCTCCTGGATCCTGACCCGGGATATCCTCCTTACTCACAAATCATTCTTGGGAGTTTGGCCGTCCGTCATTACAATACGCGAAATCGAACGCGCCTGGAGCGCTTGACCTTTGCCAATATCGTGTCGTTGACCCCCATCGATTTATTGATCAAGGCCCCTTCTTGGAAGCTCAAGGCTGAGCTCAATACGATTAAATTCAATGGTTGTCGGTATTGTACGAATATGAATGTCAATGCCGGAATGGGGCTGGCGACGGAAACCAGGGCCTTAAACCGTATCGTGTGGTTTGCCATTCCGGAAGTCGATGCGAATGTGAGTTATGCTTACGATGGCAATTATCGAATCGGGGGTGGAATCAATGCCGGGTTCATTGCCCGTCTGACCGAGAACTGGAAAACCCTCGTCTCCGGTTCGTATCTTGGATACCCTCTAGGAGATTCTTCGGATGCGCTTTTGTTATTTGTGGGACAACGGTATGCGGTCACGAACAATGTGGCGCTTCGTCTGGAATTCAATCGACGACCCAAGGATCATGAAGGCATGTTACGCCTGCAAGTGTATTTCTAGGTGGGGGTTGTTCGATGCCCCGGGGAGTCGATTTTCCATGTGTACTCTTGAGAGAGATAGGGGGTTTTTTCAAGGTGTTTGAGGGAAGTTCTCCGAATAATGGTTTGGAGTCTTTCGAAGAATTACCCATGTGCCAGAAGTGAGGTGCCCCTTTAAGCCGCTCCGATGCCTATGTTACAGCCTGAAGTACATTTTAAAGAGGGTTTGAGGTTTTCCGGGTAAGAAACCGGGGAGCCTGAGCCTTCCGCTCCTTCAATTCTTTCAGCAGAACTCCTCTTTCTTCGGTTCCCCTTTCCTTTCTTTCTACACTAATTCCTTCCAGGATTTTTTCCGAAAATTCATAGCTTTCTCAGCTGGATTATATGACAATGGCATAGTAGTGAGCGAAAGATTTTTCGGTATCATGTAGGTGGAATTCTCAAATGCCTAAGATGGTTTGGTCTGTAGGCGGTTTCGCCGAAACCGTTGCCGTGGTGTGTCCTGAACAAGCTTCCCAATCTATCTGAACTACTTCTTCCTCATGCGTTTGCGATCCAAAATTTTCCTATCGGTTGGCATTATGCTCGGGGTGTTGGTCGCCGGAGTGAGCTATGTCTTCCTTCCTTTCATCATGGATGAAGATCGATACCGAGCTCCCATAGAAACGGCATTTTCCTTTGCGTTGGATAGAGCGTTTACGGTGAAGGGTCCCATAACCCTCACCCTCTCATGGAATCCTACCCTCATCCTAGAAAATGTGCATCTGGCGAATCCGGAGTGGGCCTCTCGATCTGATTTTCTGGTCGCTTCACGGGCAGAGGCTCAACTGTCGTTTTTTTCGCTGATTTGGAAGGAGATCAAAATCGATCGGGTTTTTTTGGATGGAGTGGATATTCTACTGGAAGAAGGCCCGAATGATTCGGACAATTGGACATTTGACTCTTCACCTGAAGCACCCCAATCCTCAGGCCCTTCAGAGGTTTCGGTCAAAATGTCTCAGGAAAGTTACGCCGCTCTCCAACGAGTTACCTTTGCCTATTTGCCCTATGAAGCGGAAAAACCAGAATTTTCCTTAACCATCATTGAAGGCACGATTGTGCTGGCAGATAACGGGGAGCGACGATACATGTTTCGAGGAACCTATCATGATGTGCCTTTTTCGTTTGATGTGATCGGGGCGCCTCTTATGGGGTTGTTAGACTTGGATGCTCCCTGGCCTTGGGAAGGGTCGATACAAGCCGCCCGAAGCACGTTGCATGGGAAGGGACGATTATTCGGTGCCCACGCAAATCTGTCTCTCGAGCTGACCGGTAGTCTACGAGGTGAACGTTTGAGTGATCTCGGTCCTCTCTTTCAAGAAGACTTACCGAGCTATGGTCCCTATGAATTGGTCACGTCGCTCAGCTACTCCGATAAGGCGCTACGGTTACAGAACTCCCACCTGAAGGTTGGGGATTCGGACCTTGCCGGAACATTGACTCTGGAGGATCTGGATGAGCGAATAAATGTAAAAGGGACTTTGACCGCGCAAACGCTCCGGATAGAAGATTTCCACGTATCAGAACCTGCCCCATCCTTGAGCAATCAGACAGATTCATCGGACTCACACGAAGCGTTTATCCGGCAGATTGGTATGGAGGACGTGGATATTCATTTAGATCTCTCTGCCCGGGCATTTCAGTATGACATCTTTGAAATGCAGGCCGTTCGGTTGTCGGCTCAATTGGTGAATGGGATATTTTCTGTGACTCCTGTACAAGGAAAAGTTTTTGGGGGAAGGCTCACGGGAAACGTTCGGCTGGATGGGAATACTCCTTCTCCTACAGTGAACGTGGATGCTCACCTTTCCAGCTTTAACTATGGCCAGGCACTTCAAATATTTGGAGCGACTGGAGACGTTCTTGGATCAACGGATCTAGATCTGAGTCTTCGGGGAAGAGGCGCTCGTAAAGAAGAATTCCTTCGAAATGTGACGATGACCGTGAACATGGGCGCCTCGGATCTGGTGTATGGGAAGGAAGAGAGGAGCGAAGTGGAGGAGTTTGGTGTACAACGAGCAACGGTCAGGGTATCCCAAGGCGGGCCCGTCAAGGCCAGGATGTTGGGCCTCTATCAAGGGAGATCTCTGGATCTGCGAATGGCAACGGCACCCTTGGCACAATTCCTTTCCCCTTCAGGATCTTGGCCAATTTCCTTTGTCGCTCAAGGCCGGCAGTCTACTCTGACGCTTAAAGGGGATCTTAAAACTGAACCTGCCCCGCTCCTTCTTGAGTCAGAAATCACCCTGCGCGGAAAAAGGCCGAGTGATCTCATGAGGACACTTCCCACGACGGAACCTTATGGGTTGCAAGCCACCTTGCTCACTGATGGCTCACGTATCACTCTGTCTGGAGTCAAAGGACGTCTTGGAAAAACAGATATTCAGGGCGATGTTCAGGTCGACTTAACCGGGGAGGTACCCTTTCTCACGGCTCGTTTATTTTCCCGATATTTCAATAGTCGGGATTTCCTGGTTCCTTCTGCTTCAGAGCCTTCCGAGGAAACGGCCATTCCCCGTGGTCCATTTCGTATTTTCAATGGGGATATCACTTGGGACTTTGGGCGCTTGATGGTGGAGTCAGCCCAAGTTCGAAAGGTTTCTGTGAAAGTCACCCTTCAAGATGGTCGCTTGGGTGTTATGGTTTCTCATGGGATATTGCATGATTGGAATCAACGGTTTGGAGAATTTCAAGGAAAACTTGAATTCGATGTAACTCCACAGATTCCTACCCTGATGGGAAAGGTGAAATTCCGAAAGCTTGATGTTGGGTATATCATCAATGGGTTTCAGAAAAATGGTCCGATAGAGAGTAGGGCTAATATGGATGTCAATTTTTCTTCGTATGGCACTATTGTCTCAAGAATGCTCGGCCGCACGACGTTTGAAGTGACCACTCACGATGTACCCCTCGTCTTTTTGTCGCAACCTGATGAATCTCAAGTGTTAGCTAAAGTTTCCAACGCTGTTCTTTCCGTGGAGGAAGGTGGTCCTCCAGAGTTGAGAGCAAACGGTACCTTCAATGGCGAGCCTTTTACCATTCGCAGCCAAGCGGGTTATTTCCGCAGGCTCTTGAAAGAGATTGATGAATGGCCCGTCAAGATTGAAACCCGTTTTCCTCAGGTGAAGATCGACCTCAATGGTCATCTCCTGTTTCCCCTAAACGGAGAAGATTTTCGTTTTCGAATGAAGGTCGAAGGGGAAAATATTACATCGACCCGTCTTCTTTCGGGGTTATCTGAAACGATGTCGGAGGAATTGGGAGATGTCTTGCTGATTGGCAATGTGGCACAAACCCAAGACGGGTATGGCTTTACGGACGTGCAGGTGAAACTCGGCCCCAATGATGTGTCCGGAAACCTTTTTCTCACGACGACCGGGGATCGACCCAAAATCGTGGCAACCCTAGAATCACGGTACAATGAATTCGGGTTCCTCACCAGAGAATTTTCTCCATCATTGCAGCCAGAGGACCGCACTATTTTAAAAAGTATCATTGGAACGGCTGCAAAAATCGGGACCGAGACCAAAAATACGGTGGTGGGTATCGGTTCCAAAGCCGGAAGTGTGGTGACTCAATCCTTGGGAATTGAAGATTCAGGAGACGATGGTGAGTCTTCGGCGGTTCGTATTTTTCCTGATGGCCGCATTCCGATCGAGTATCTGCGTTCGATTGACCTTGATCTGGAGTGGCACGTTCGGCGGGTGCAAAGCAAAGGGTTTAATTTGGGACACCTCTCGTATTTTATCGACTTGAATGACGGGAAATTGGTCCTTGGTCCGCTACGAGGAGAGCTGTGGCGAGGAGCCATCAATGCAAAAATTACCCTGGATGCCTCACAGTACGTTCCTACCGTGAATGCCCGATTAAACGTGGAGGGGTTGGACTTAGGGTTCCTGGACGATTCAGTTGGAGTGACCGATATGATTTCAGGAAAGTTAGGGCTGATCAAGCTTCATCTCCAAAGCCGAGGGACGACGATTCATGAAATCTTGAACCGGGCCAATGGTGAAGCGACGATCATCGAAGATGAGTTGGAGATTAATAATGCGTATGTCGATCTCTGGGCCGCCGACATCTTCACCCTGGCCCTTTCGAAAGCCTGGGAACAAGAAGAAGTCACCAAATTGAATTGCGCGGTGGGCTACTTCGATATTGTGGATGGAGAAGTGCAGAGTGACGCCATTTTGCTCGATACCAAACGCATTACCATCGGAGGCTTTGGAACGCTCAATTTACATACCGAACAAGTCGACCTTATCCTGACCCCAAAACCCAAAAATCCCTCCCTGGTGAACCTTTCGCACGATGTTCGGGTCAGCGGGCCCCTTTCCAATCCGGATGTCTCAGGTAATAAAATGCGAATTGCTCAAGGTGGGGGATGGTACTTGCTCGGTCTGGTGAACCCGATAGGGTTTGCTGTGGTGGTGCCAAAGATCGCAGGAACGACCATGGGCACGGGAAAACATAATGCCTGTGAAGAGGCGATGGCGGCCAAGGAATTGACGGTGAAGCAGGTGGAAGAACTTCACGAAGATTGGTGGGATTGGACCAAACGAAAAATTACCGGGGCCTTTTCCTCTGAAAAAAGCGAAGAAGATCCTGTTCCTCAGGCCAGTGAGGGTGCGACTCCGTAAATTTTTTCCGGTCTACATTCCTGTCAATCTCCGCAGGGTAGGCTATAATCTTTATTTTTCTCAAGATCATGAGAGTGACTTCTTGATTAAGAACCTTGGAAAAATGTTGTTTCTGAAATACCAATTGTCTACAAAACTTCACAATGGTGGGGTAAGCGATAAATTATGAGAAAACAATACACTCGAAAACGACGAAGCTGTAAACTCTGCAAGCCGCATAAAATGGGCGGGGTCAGACGATGGAAGCCTCAAGACCGAAAGAAGGCTGAAGATCAGGCAGAAAGAATACAGGTCTTGCAACGGAATTCAAAGGGGTTCAAAAAACTTATTGAAAAGTGAATGAGAATCAATTGCCCTTTAAACTATCTTTCATGTGGAGCAGTGATTCAATTTACATCCCGTTCGTTGACTCATCCACCCGTCCTATGCCATTTTTCTTCCACGCGCCCGTAGCTCAGCTGGATAGAGCATCGGCCTTCTAAGCCGGTGGCCGGAGGTTCGAATCCTCCCGGGCGCGCCATGTCTTTCATTCCTTGATTCTTCCGGCGTTCTTCACCTTTTAACCCATTCATAACTTTCCCGTAATCTAGATTTGAAATAATTTGGGGCAAGATGGTGGAGGAAAATTTTCCCTTTTTTTGAGAGGAGGATTTAATTTTCTTTGTTAGATTGCCGAAGGAGTTGGAAAAGGAGTAAAGGTATGCTGACGGTTAAAGAACATTTTCTTCAAGACACGAAGATTCTGGAACTGTCCGGACGATTTGAAAACAATTCGAAGATCGGTTTAGAGGTGGCAATCTTAGGGGCTCAGGAGATTGGTTGTCGGCATATTATCCTGAATTTTTCCAATATCACCTGGATCGATTCAGTCGGGTTGGGACAGATGTTTCTGTGGTACCACCGGATGAAACCCGCTGGCATCCAACTCAGTATTGTGAGTCCTCAGGCTCCGGTTCGTGAATTGCTTGAACATGCCAATCTTCCGGAGGTGGTCCCGGTCTATCAAACCGAAGAAGAAGCTGTCGCCCATCAATCCTGCTCCCAAACCGCCAGTCTTAATTAAGTTTCAAGCTTTTCCCCGCTTAGTCCACGTCACCTACGATTATAATTTTCGATCCGTGAGGCCTGTCTTGGGAAGAGGTAGAGTAGAAAGGGAAAGGGAACGTTCCCCTGCCAGGTTAGCCTGACAGGAGAAGACGTCCGGAAAAGGCATCGTTATTTATAACGGCGGTCGAATTCTTTGGTCACTTCTTTGGTGAGATCCAACCCATCACGACTATAGAGGACGATTTTTAGCGTGGTTTCACTGCCCTTATCGATGACGACATCAAACCCATGGCGTTTGGCGACGATACTGGTCGCGGTTTGAATCTTCTTCATGTATTCTTGGACGAGTTCTTTTTGCTTTTGATTGAGCTCGACCTGAAATTCCTGTCCGCGTTTTTGGAAATCTTGAAGCTTTTTCCCAAATCGTTCCTGTTTTCGTTTGAGTTCATCCTTTCCGAGGGATGATTCTCCACCTTTTAGTTCATTTTGTAGTTTTTCGAGTTCTTTTTGATCATTTTTTAGCAAGGATTCTCTTGCTTTGGCATGTTCTTTGAGGGTGGCCAATGCCCGGCTGCCGGCTTTGGATTTTTCAATCACCGCTTGAGGGTCAATGACACCTACCCGGAAGGATCGTGAATTTTTTTTGGCAGCAAAGGCCTCATGAAAATCAACCGCGCCTATCATGCCCACACTCATAATCACCGTAACAATTAGGTGCTTCTTCAGGAAAGTCACAACCATCGTGTTCATACCTTTGGCTTAAAATTTTTGTAATGCAATGGATTGTCGGCAGCCCGCCATGTTTGGTCAAAAACATGGGTAAAGCGGGTAAACCTATTGAGGGTATCGAGAGAAACCCGGAGTGTCAAGGGTAGATTGTCGGTCACGGAATATTCAGTTCCATTCCGGCTTTGGGATTGATAGGATCAGGAGCTTCTTTACATCGTCGTACCCTGGATTCATGAAAAAACTTTAGGGGTTTTATGGAACAAGGATTTCACGTGGTCTGTTTCGGGGATAGTCTGACCTTAGGGTTTCAATCACCCACCTTCAATAATGTGACAGGGGCGCCTACCCCTTACGGAGATCATCTTCAATCTTGGATCGGCAAACGGGGAACCGTATCTACACGTGGGATTTGTGGAGAGACGACGAAAGAAATGCTCGGCCGGTTTGCCAGGGACGTGTTAGCTCTGACTCCCCATTGCGTGGTGATTCTCGGTGGGACGAATGACTTGGGATGGGGATTAGGTCCGGATAAAATATTAACGAATCTCTCATTGTTATATTCTCAGTCTTTAGACAAGGGCATTCAACCTGTTGCAGTGACGGTTCCTTCTATCGGTGCCCTGTCTCCCTCTTCGGCCTTGGACCCCCAGGAAGAACAGCATCTTCGTGAGGCAGTCAGAGTGCGTGTGATTCTGAATCAGGGTATTGCCGAATTATCGCGGCAATGGCAACTTCCTTTGATTGATCTCTTTTCCCACACTGCGGAAGGAACGTCACAATTTTTGGCCCCACAGTTTTCCAACGATGGGCTGCATTTGACGACTGCCGGTTATGCCAAATTGGCTGAATTAGTTTGGGAGGATGTGTTACAAGCGATCGTAGAAAGGCCGGACTCAAGTGATCCTTCAACGAATCTGTCCTGAGTCTGTTTCGTTTGCCCCCCAAGGAAATCTTCAAAGGCTGGAAAGGGGGTAAGGGACAGCATTAGCCACTAGCATTCGATGAGGAACCGGAAGATCCGGTCTTCACACTCGAAGAGCTTGTAGTTGAGGTTTCCGAGCTTCCGGAATTGGCCCCGGAAGTAGACGAAGCAGCGGAACCGCTTGCATCGCCGCTTGGGGAAGAGGACTTCCCGGATTGATCTCCTTGTGCTGATTCACCTTTGACTTCGGTAGGCTTTCCCTTATTTTCCGATTTGGCTCCGGGTTCTTTTAATTTATCCGAATAGTCTGTGACGTACCAACCTGTTCCTTTAAACATGATGGCAGGGGCGGAGATGATTTTGTTGACCGGTTGGGCCTTGGAGCAGGAGAATTGATCGCAGGTCTTGATCGGGGGATCCGAAAACTTTTGTTTGATTTCGAACCGTTCCCCACATTCCGTACATTCATATTCATAGATTGGCACCTAACACCTCCCCATAAAAAACGGTTGTCTAAAATTGTTTATAAGGGTCAAACAATAGATAAGTCAATGTGGGTGATAGTCAAGGGCCCAACCCACGGGGCTGGGCGGAATAGTTTCTCCCCAACCTCGATGGTGACTCAAAGGAAACGATGGATGAAAGTAAGATGGATGAAAGTAAATAGTTTACGAAAGGTGGGTGAGGGCTTGTTCCATACTTTCGAGACCGCTTTGAATGGTTTCCAGGGTACCGGTATACGAAAAACGCAGATGAGAGTCGCTGCCAAATGGTTCTCCGGGCACACAAGCCACTTTGGCCTCCTTTAGGAGGTAATTGGCGACATCCATAGAGGTCGTCAGGGGAGTGCCCTCGAATGTTTTTCCCAGGATTTGAGAAATATTGGGAAATGCATAAAAGGCCCCCGCAGGTTGGGGACAGTTGATGCCTGGAAGGTCATTGAGCCCCTGGACGATAGCCTGACGGCGCACGTCCAGCTCGGTTCTCATCTGGTCAATAAAGGGTTGGCCTCCCTGTAGAGCTCCAACTGCGGCCTTTTGGGCGATGGAGGTTGGATTGGAGGTACTTTGACTCTGGATATTCCCCATGGCTTTGATCAACCAGTCGGGACCCGCGGAATACCCAATTCTCCATCCGGTCATCGAATAGGTTTTTGAGACTCCGTTTACGATTAACACATGGTTGGATAGTTCGGGACCCAGGGTCGCGATGCTGACATGGGAATGCCCGTCGTAGACCATTTTTTCATAGATTTCATCGGAGACAACGAGGAGATTGTGCTTGAGGGCGAGTTCCGCGATACCTTCCAACGTGTCTTGGGTATACATGCTTCCTGTGGGATTGCACGGAGAATTCAGAATAATCGCCTTCGTGCGTTCGGTGATGGTCTCAGCGAGGTGTTGAAGATCGATCGCATATCTGGAAGCCTGGGTGGTCGGGAGAAAGACGGGTTTGGCATCAGCGACCAGGACTTGCTCCGGATAGGATACCCAATAGGGAACGGGAATAATGACCTCATCACCGGCCTCAAAAAATGCCATCGCAAGATTGAACAGTGTGTGCTTAGCCCCGCAGGAAACCAGGATTTGGGAACGGGGATATTGAAGCCCTTGGTCTTGCTGAAATTTTTCGATGATGGCGTCCTTGAGCTCATCGATGCCGCTCACCGCCGTGTATTTCGTAAAGCCGGATTGTATGGCTTCAACCGCAGCCTGCTTGGCGACATCCGGTGAATCGAAGGAAGGCTCTCCGGCCGTAAAGTCCAATACCTGTTCGCCCTGAGCCACCAAAGCTTTGACTGTGGCGGATAATTGTAATGTGGGTGACGGTTTAATGCGTGCCGTGCGTGAAGCGAGTTTCATGGGTGATTTTTGCTCAGGCGGGAAAGGAGTCGGGTCGCCACTTCCGGGTGCAGGAAGTCCTGAAGCGGGCCTCCGACCGAAGCGACTTCTTTCACCATACTTGAGGTTAAATACGAAAATTCTTCGCTGGCCATAAGAAACATGGTTTCTAAGTTAGAATCGAGTTTTCGGTTGAGCAGGGCCATCTGAAATTCATGCTCAAAGTCGGAGACGGCACGTAACCCACGAATAATGGCCTGTGCTCCTCGTTTACGTACATAGTCGACCAATAGGCCCTGGAAGGGTTCCACCAACACCCCAGGGAGATCCCTCGTGGCAACAGTTGCAAGTTCCACTCTTTCCTGTAGATCAAAGAGTGGTGTTTTGCGGGGGTTGGGAGCGACGGCGACGACTACCTGATCCACGATGCGGAGACTGCGGGCAATGACATCCGTATGCCCCCGAGTCAAGGGGTCGAATGTGCCAGGATAAATGCCGATTTTCATGAATGGGAGTCCTTAGCCGTGATTTGTCCGAGGTTGAAAGAATGAAATGGACGAATGTCCGTAACGGGCTGTTCGGTAATGATTCCAGGTGCCGATAGTCGCTGGAACTGTATAACGTGATCGATGCTCGTGAATGATGGTGCCTTGGGGTGCCATGAGGTTAGCCTGTTCAATACGAGTCAGAAGTTGTTCAATATCTGGAAGTCGATAGGGAGGATCAATATATAGTACATCAAAGGGTCGATATCGTACCAAATTCGGATTCCTAATGGCGAGTAAGACCTCTTCTTGGAAGACCTGAGCCGAAGCCCCTAGGCCCCATTGATCCAGGGTCTTTTCAATTGAAGTAATGGCTGTTACATTGTGCTCCACAAAGACGACCTGTGATGCCCCTCTACTCAGGGCTTCAAGCCCGATAGCGCCGGTTCCGGCGAACATATCCAGTACCCTTGCCCCTCTGACTTTTTCGGACAAGATCGAAAAAAGAGCTTCCCGGACCCGTTCGGCCGTTGGCCGAATATCAAGCCCCTCATATGTGGGGACTCTCCGGCCTTTCAAGGTTCCAGCAATGATGCGAATAGAAGAAGATTTCATGTTCGGCCGGCACGATATCATAGTCGTGGGGAGTCAAGAAATGGATTCTTTGGTCTCAATGATGACAACCCCTCATGGTCTTTCATAATGAAAAGGGAAAAGCTCATGGCGGATCCTTCATCTTCAAACCGGATTCCGGATTGGCCGGAAGAAGAACGGCCAAGGGAGTTACTGCTTCAACAAGGGGCCTCACGATTATCTGACGCCCAGTTGTTGGCCATCTTGTTACGGGTCGGCCGACAAGATTCTTCCGCAGTTGATGTAGGGAGAGACTTGCTCATGCGCTTGCAGGGGTTGCGGGGTTTGGCGAATCGAAGTGTTCAAGAACTCTGTGCGGTATCAGGAATTGGGCCTGCCAAAGCGGCCCAAATTTTAGCAGCCGTCGAACTCGGGAAACGTGTCCTGGCCACTCCTTTTTCAGAGGGCCCGGGGATTCTTGGCAGTCAGGATATTTTTTCCAAGTTTTATCCCTTGCTTCGAGATCTCCGCCACGAAATTTTCAAGGCTATCCTGTTGGATGCGAAGCATCGCATCATCCGGGATCTCACGATTTCAGCAGGAAGTCTGACGGTGAGTATCGTACATCCCCGTGAGGTCTACAATGAAGCCGTTCGAGAGTCAGCGGCGGCCATTATCTTCGTTCATAATCATCCCAGTGGGGATCCGCAACCCAGTCAAGAAGACTATGCGCTGACTCAACGGTTGGTCGAAGCCGGAGAAGTCTTAGGGATCCGCGTCCTGGATCATGTCATCATTGGCGATGGGGCCTATGTCAGCTTTGCTGATGAAGGCTGGCTTGGGGCTTAATACGGGTATGTTCTGCCTGGTCATTGAGTAGCTTTTCATGAGATTATCGTGGTAAAAATATTCTAGAAGTCAGGGATTTTTCTTAATTTTTGGCCTCAGGAACTCCTGACATTTGTCATTTTGGAGGAAGAGTCATGGCGGATATTTCACGACAAGAAGTCGAACATGTGGCCCATTTGGCTCAATTGGACCTGACAGACCAGGAACAGGAACTTTTTGCCGGTCAACTCAGCCAGATTCTGAACTACGTTGAGCAATTACAGGAAATAGGGACGGAAGGGGTGCCACCGACTTCTTCTGTTGCGGAGCAGGACTCTCCTTTACGAGAAGATGTGCCTCGTGAATCTCTCACGAATGAACAAGCCCTTGCCAATGCTCCTCATGCTGAGGAGGGGTTCTTTGTGGTGCCCAAGATTATTTCCAAATAAATTTTTCGGCATCGCCATTATTCCTTTAATAGTCGGGAACAGAGGAGTTTGCCATGTATCGCCAATTATTACGGTCAAAAATTCATCGGGCGACAGTTACGGACTCTAATCTGGAGTATGAGGGTAGTCTGACGATCGATGAAGCATTGATGGACCAGGCCGGGATCTTACCCTATGAACTCGTGATGGTGTCGAACCTCAATAATGGAGAACGATTTACGACGTATGTCCTTCCAGGTGAAAGGCAGAAGGGTGAGATAATCCTGAATGGGCCCACGGCTCGCAAAGGAGTAACCGGGGATAAAATCATCATTTTCTGTTATGAGTTTTTTAATGAAGATGAGGCGAAAGGTCATACGCCGAAAGTTATTCAAGTGAATGAACAAAACCAAAGTCTTGTCGGGTAGGCGACTGGCGGATGTAGATTCTTTTGTTTGCGACGACATCGATGTCCCTTTTTAAGCTTACGTTAAAAGAACTTCAAGAACGTTTTACCAGCGGGGATATTTCCGCCAAGGAAATCGCGCGTTCCTATTCTCTCAGGTTGAGTCAGGTCGAACCTAAGATCAAGGCCTATATTTCCCTGACGCCCAAAGAAGATCTTTTGCGAGAAGCCACGCAGATTGATGATAGTCTCAAGGATTGGCGAAAAACCCAACCGCTTATGGCCATGCCTTTGGCTATAAAAGATAATATATGTACTCAAGGGGTTCGCACGACCTGCGGGTCACGGATGTTGGAAGAGTTTATCCCGCCTTATGATGCCACTGTCATGACTCGTATCCGTTCTCATCGCCCTCTTCTGGTCGGGAAAACCAATCTGGATGAGTTCGCGATGGGGTCTTCCACCGAGCATTCCGCATTCGGTCCTTCCCGAAATCCGTGGAATCAGAAACATATCCCTGGCGGGTCTAGTGGGGGGTCTGCGGCTGCTGTGGCTGCTGACGAATGTGTGGCCGCGCTGGGGTCCGACACGGGGGGGTCGATCCGGCAACCTGCCGCCTGCTGTGGGGTGGTGGGTTTGAAGCCGACTTATGGGCGGGTCTCTCGGTATGGGCTCGTGGCTTTTGCTTCTTCCTTGGATCAGATCGGACCGGTGACCAAAACCGTGACCGACGCCGCGATTTTGTTGAATGTGTTGGCCGGTCATGATCCGATGGATTCGACCTCTTCCCGTCAAGAGGTGCCCGACTTCACCAAAGCGATGAAAAAGAAGGATGTCAAGAAATTTACGATCGGAATCCCTCAAGAATATTTTGCCGAAGGCTTAGACTCTGAGGTCGCGGAAAAAATTCAGGATGCCATTCAGGTGTTGGAGGATATGGGTGGGAAGATTCAAGAAGTTTCCCTGCCTGGGACGGCTTCGGCCATTGCGACGTACTATTTAATCGCGACGGCAGAAGCGAGTTCAAATTTAGCCAGGTACGATGGAGCCAAGTATGGATTTCGGGCAAAAGAGTCTGTCGAATTGGCCGAAATGTACCGTGCAACTCGATCTCAGGGGTTTGGATTAGAAGTCAAACGTCGGATCATGTTGGGGACCTATGCCCTGAGTGCGGGGTATTATGATGCCTATTATGGGAAAGCTCAGGCGGTTCGCACCATGATTCAACGAGATTTTGAAAACGTGTTTCAGGAGGTGGATCTTCTGGTTAGCCCGGTCATGCCCACTCCGGCGTTTCAACTGGGTGAACGGCTGGAAGATCCCTTGCACATGTATTTATCCGATATTTATACCATTCCTGCCAGTCTGGCCGGTCTACCCGCTATTTCTGTTCCATGTGGATTGACAAAAGGCGGTTTACCTGTTGGATTACAGATTATGGGAAAAGCGTTCGATGAGCTGTCCGTTTTGCGTGCGGCCTTTGCCTATGAACAAGCCACGAGTTGGAGATCTAAACGACCGGTCATTCGGTCATGAAAGGGTAATCAGGCATGATGGATTTGGGTGTGATCATCATCGCAGTGGCGATCGTGGTCTTGGTAGCCTATCTCGTCCCGATGATTCTTCAGGTGAAGCGGACTGTCGGACAATCGGAGCGCTTACTCATCCGGTTGAATCATGAGCTGCCGGGGCTGATCAAGGATGTCAAAGGGACGAATGAGAATATTCGTGCTATCACCGATCAGGCCAAAGTCAGCGTCGATCGGGCCACGGTGTTTTTAAACGCGGTGGGGGATGTGGGACAAACGGTGCATCAGGTCCATCAATCTGTCCGTGGAAAAAGTGGTAACTTTCTCGTCGGGGTCACGAGTCTTCTTGCGGGATTAAAAGCCGTGACGTCTACGGTTAAACAACGAGTGCATAAAGACAAGGAAGAAGGAGGGGCATCTCATGGGGAATAATCAATCTGGAGCATCGGCTGGGTCCGTCGCGTTGGCATTCTTGAGCGGAGCACTACTTGGCGCGGTAACGGCCATTATGCTCGCACCTCAACCCGGACGTGAATCACGTGATCGCATTTCCGGCTATGCCAGGCGTACGGGTGAAGATCTTCTTGATATGAAAGAACGCGCCACCGAGGCGGTCGAAGAAGTCATGGGGCGTGGACGGGAACTCGTCGACGAAGTCTCTTGTGCGGTACGGGAGGCCTTAGAAGCCGGCAGGGATGCGATGCGTCGTGAACGCGAGATGAATTCACTCGATTAGTCTGACCGACCGATTGTTCTTGCTTCAATTTAGATTATCGTACGATGGCATTTGATGTGGTGATTGGGGTTGAGGTGCATGCTCAACTTCAGACAAAGACGAAATTGTTTTGCGGGTGCCAAACCTCCTTTGGCCTACCACCCAATTCTCAGGTCTGTCCCATCTGTCTGGGATTGCCGGGAAGTTTACCTGTGTTGAACCAGCAAGCGGTCGAAATGGCGGTGCGGACTGGCCTTGCTCTGAACTGTGAGCTGGCCTCCACCAATCAATTTTCCAGGAAAAATTATTTCTACCCCGATCTTCCGAAAGGGTATCAAATTTCACAATATGATCTTCCTATTTGTGGGCCTGGCTGGCTTGAGATAACCGTCGATGGCCGGTCCAAACGGGTACGGATTCGGCGAGCTCATTTGGAAGAAGATGCCGGGAAAAATATTCACCAAGAACGTGGAGAAGGCAGCCAGGTAGACCTGAATCGGGCAGGGACTCCCTTATTGGAAATCGTTACGGAACCGGACCTTTCTTCCTCTGATGAGGTTGATGCGTACCTTAAAGCGCTGCGAGAACTCCTGGTCTACCTGGATGTGTGTGATGGGAACATGGAACAGGGAAGCTTTCGTTGCGAACCGAATGTCTCCCTTAAGCCCAAAGGGACAGAAACCTTAGGTGCCAAGGTGGAGTTAAAAAACATCAATTCCTTTCGATTTGCGAAAGATGCCCTGGATTTTGAGATTCTTCGACAAGAGGATGTATTGAATGAGGGAGGAACGATTCGTCAGGAAACCCGTTTGTGGGATGTACAAAAGGGGCAAACGGCCGTGATGCGTTCCAAAGAAGAGGCGCATGATTACCGGTATTTTCCGGACCCGGATCTCTTGCTCGTCAATCTTGAGGCCGAATGGATCGAAAGCTTACAGCAGTCTTTACCCGAAATGCCTGAAGCCCGTTTAGCCCGTTTTCAACGTGAATATGAATTGCCGGAGTATGATGCCAAGATTTTAGTGGATTCCAAAGGACTGTCAGAGTATTTTGAGGCTTGTGTGCGACTGTTTCCTCATCCCAAGACGGTGAGTAATTGGGTCATGGGAGAATTGCTCCGTGAACTCAATTCCAGTGGTACCCCTCCCGAGAAATCTCCCCTGTCGCCCGAACGCTTGGTGCAACTTTTGGAATTGGTGGAACAGGACACGGTGAGTTTAAAAGTGGCGCGGGACCTTTTCTCGGAATTGTATGGCAGCGACCAATCTCCCCGGGAGTTGATCGAAGCCAAAGGGTTGACCCAAATGTCGGATGAGGGACAATTGACCCAACTGGTTGAAGAGGTCTTGGCCAATCATCCTAGCCAAGTCGAACAATATCGTGCCGGCAAGGAAGCCGTGTTGGGATTTTTGGTTGGTCAAGTCATGAAGGCATCTCAAGGAAAGGCCAATCCGGGGAAAGTCAATACGCTCTTAAAAGTTCACCTGGCGTCTTGATCTAAGGGCTTACTCGCGTTACAACTCAAGACAAGAAGATTCCCACTTTTTTAAATCACACCACGCAAAGGACCAGGATGGGATATGAGTGAAATTCAGGATATTCGAGGCCGGATGATCTTGGATTCCCGGGGGAACCCCACCGTGGAAGTTGACGTTCGCCTGACCAGCGGGTCAATGGGAAGGGCGGCCGTGCCTTCCGGGGCTTCGACGGGAACTCGCGAAGCGTTGGAACTTCGCGATGGTGATAAGAAACGCTGGATGGGCAAAGGTGTCTCCAAGGCCATTGCCGGAATCCACAAACGAATGGTGCCGGCACTTCGAGGCATGGAAGGGCAAGATCAAGTTGCGGTTGATGCTCGCCTCATTGAATTAGATGGAACCAAGGGGAAAAGTCGGTTAGGCGCGAATGCGATGTTAGGGGTCTCTTTGGCTGTGGCACGTGCGGCAGCTCAAGAACAGGGATTGCCGCTGTATCGCTCAATCGGTGGTCTTTCAGCCAGGGAATTGCCGGTACCGATGATGAATATCATCAATGGTGGAGCCCATGCGGATAACGGTCTGGACATCCAAGAATTTATGGTGATGCCGGTCGGTGCCTCCTCATTCCTCGAGGCTTTACGGATGGGGACTGAGGTGTTTCACCATCTTAAAGCCATCCTGAAGTCCAAGGGGTTAAGCACGGCGGTGGGGGATGAAGGAGGGTTTGCTCCTGCCGTGCGTTCTAATGAAGAAGCCTTGGATGCGATCCTCCAAGCCATAGATCGGGCAGGGTATCGACCGGGGAAAGATGTGGTTTTGGCCCTGGATGCGGCTGCCAGTGAATTTTTTGAAAAAAAGATGTATCACCTGGGAACTGGAAAAGGGTCCAAGTTGTCTTCAGGGAATATGGTGGAATATTACGCCGGTCTGGTGAAGCAATATCCCATCGTGTCCATTGAAGATGGACTGCATGAGAGTGATTGGACTGGATGGGCGACTCTCACGAAGAGTTTAGGAGATCGTGTGCAACTCGTGGGAGATGATTTGTTCGTGACCAATGTGGAATTCTTAGGGCGGGGGATTCGACAGGGGATTGGGAATGCCATTTTGATTAAAGTGAATCAAATCGGTACGTTGACGGAGACCATGGAAGCGATTGGAATGGCTCAACAAGCCGGATATGGGGTGATTGTTTCTCATCGGTCGGGAGAAACGGAAGATACGACGATTGCCGATCTCGCCGTGGCGACCAATGCCGGGCAAATTAAGACGGGCTCACTTTCTCGAACTGACCGACTCGCAAAATATAATCAATTGCTTCGAATCGAAGAGGAACTGGGTGCAGCCGCTCGCTATCGCGGCCGGGCGGTCTTTCCCAGGGGGATTTCTTAGCGATCATGCGGGCCAATAATAAAAAACGCCAAAAAGAGGGCTTTTGGGGTGAATTGTTCGATCGACTTCCTTTCGTCGGAGCATTCGTCCTGATGAGCGTCTTGGCCGGGACGATGTTATTCAGTGCTGATGGCTTACCGCTGTATTTTTCTATGCGGGATTCCAAACACCAATTAGAGGAGCGGATCCAACAATTGGAATTCACCAATGTGTCCATGAAAAAAGATATTGCTCGAGTTCAACGTGATCCCACCCGATTGGAAGAACTGGCTCGAAACCGATTGGGCATGGTTCGTCGTGGAGAAAAGGTGTATCAATTCGTGGAGCCGCCCTCCTCTTCCATTACCGCAAAGCCTTAGCGGTTGTTGACTGTCTGCCTTCCGTGTACAATTCTTCAGTCGTCGGTTTTTTTGATTTCCTGCCACCAGTAGACCCTTCATGAAATCTGGACAACTCACGATTGTCGGTCGTCCTAATGTGGGAAAGTCCACATTATTGAATGCCCTCGTTCGGGAAAAAGTGGCTATCGTCTCAGATAAACCGCAAACCACGAGGAATCCCATCCTGGGGGTCGGGCATTATCCCGAAGGCCAATTGGTGGTCGTTGATACTCCCGGCCTTCATGCTCCACGGCATCGGCTCAATGTCCAAATGGTTCAGTCTGCCTTAGGAGTGTTGACGGATTCGGATGTGGTATATGTGATGGTCGACAGTCAAGTCCCACCGGGTCCCGGAGATCGGCAAGTCGTGGAAGAAGTGGCCCGTGCGCACAAGGAACAACCTTTTTCTGGGGTTTTTTTACTGCTCAATAAAGCCGATGCGGTCGCGAAATCCCGGTTGCTGCCATTAATCGATCAGTATCGAACCTGGTATCCATGGACGGAGATCATTCCTATTTCCGCAAAAACCGGGTTGAATGTGTCCAAACTCGTTGACCTGAGTTTTGGCTGTTTGCCTGAGTCCTCCACTCTGATGTATGACGAGAATTTTTTAACGAATCAGAGTATGCGCCATATGGCAGCCGAAATGATCCGGGAAAAAATTTTAGCCTCGACCTATGCGGAACTCCCCTATGCTGTAGGAGTGCTCATCGAGCAGTTTCACGAAGGAAAACGGCTCACCGAAATTCGGGCCGTTATCTTGGTTGATAAGGCCAGTCAAAAAAGGATCGTGATTGGTAAGGGAGGGACCAGGCTCAAGGAGATTGGACAGGCGGCTCGACTTGAAATGGAGCGACTCTTCGGGATGAAAGTGTATTTACGTCTTTTTGTGAAGGTCAAAGAAGGTTGGCGTGATAATGATCCTATTTTATCCGAGTTGGGGTATGGGGGAGAATGTGATTGACATGTCTCCTTCCCATTGTGGGCTCCCCAGGTCCTTTGGAGGGGTTCATGCCCTTAATTAAGGTTCGTGCCGTGATTCTTCGTACGCAACGCTGGGGGGACGCGGATCGAATCGTGACCCTGTATTCTCGGGAGTGTGGAAAAATTCGTGGGGTGGCCCGAGGTGCCCGTCGTATGAAATCACGATTTAGTGGAGTGTTAGAGCCCTTTGGCTTGGTTGAACTCACACTCTTTCAAAAAACTTCCGAGGCCTTGGGCCAGATCAGTCACATCGATCTGATTCGGCCGAATACAGCGGTTCGAGAAGACCTCGGGGCGATGGCGGCGGCGGCCAGAATGACTCGGATGGTAGAATGGATCTCCGCAGATCGAGATCCCAACCAAGATATGTTTGTGACCCTTGTAAATGGCCTAGCGGCTCTCACGCCCGATGCCGATGTTGGATTAACGACCCTGTTGTTTCAAATTCATATCCTTGGCCAGACTGGGTTTCGTCCTCAAGTCGATCATTGTACGGAATGTGGAAAAATCTCCAATCCGATGGGAGTCCGTTGGTTTTCTCCACGACTGGGAGGGATGGTGTGTGATCCGTGTGAACGACGAGGTGTGGGGAAGGTGCTCTCCATCTCTAAAGGGAGCGTCGCTTTTATTGAACAAGCTCGACGCTTGCCCCTTGAGCGGTTGAGTCGCTTGAAAGCCATCGGGCGTGTTCGTCTAGAGGTAGAACAAGCGATCGATGCCTATGTGCACACGGTAGTCGGGAAACCTCTTCCGACTGTTGAGTCGTGGGTGTCTTAAATTTACGAATAAGGATGCGTTCTCATGACTAATCTTGAAGCTCTACAACCTCAGGATATGGACTGGTTGGATAAGGGCATTCTCAGTATTACATGGAATGATGGGCATAAGGGAGTGTACCCGGTCAGGTATTTGCGGCAACATTGCCCCTGTGCGGCCTGTACGGATGAATGGACAGGGGAATTACGCATTAAGCCTGACTCCATCCCTCTGTTAATCTTATTGGAAGATATTGAGGCTGTGGGGCGATATGCCTTTCGCTTCAAATGGAGTGATGGGCATGATACCGGACTGTATTCCTTCACCTCACTTCGTCGAATGTGCCAATGCGATGAATGCGTTCCCGATAAACCCAAAAAGAAAGCTCTTCTCTAACCCCTACAAAGCCCTAGCACACAATTTTTTCTCGGGTTGGTTTTCCGGCGTGCTTATGGGTTTCAGCAATGCCGTATTGAATGACCATGCGGGCAGCGGCCCCGCTTCTAGCGTTGATGGAAATCCGGAGGAGAGAAAGAAGCTGGGCGTGTGGTGTGGAATTGCTCAAGGGCCATTTGAGCTTGGGTGGTATAATAGGCGTAGCGGGCTTCCGGATAGTCTTTTAATACATCTTTGAGTGTAAGTAAGGCCGTATTCCAGTCGTTGGACTGTTTGGCGGTTTCTGCCAGGTGTATGGAACAGGAGGCTGACATCGCTCTGGGGTCCACGGCTAAACGAGAACTTCGATGCGTAGAAAGATTCTTAAGAAATTTTGGCACGGGGATTGGAGAATCATCGAGTGAGATAGGGCGTGGGGCTGCATGCAAAGCTAGGAGATTTTCACGAATCGTCTGCAAGTCGTGACTCGATAAACAGGAATTATAGGAATCCCATAGACCGAGAAAGTCATGGTTTTCAAGGGCAAGTTCACCGGAGCTTTTTGGTTGAAAGCTTTGGCAGCCAATCAACGCGAATACATAGAGGCTTAGGCCCAGAATTTTTAGGATGTGCGTGAGGTAGTGAAATCTCATAAGAAAAAAAGTATTAGGTATGAGAAAATAATAAATGGACCCAATAATTTATGCAAAATTAACGCCAATTATTAATTTTTCGTAAGTTGCTAAAAATATTGATAAAAAAACTTTTTATGCCATTAAAAATCTGAACTGAGTCTTATTCATGACACGCGTTGTGTGATTAATACACCAATGCATAATAATTAATTATTAAGAGTAAAAACTTATAATTTATTTCTCACTTAAGGTCGTCATTTAAATTCATATTGTGCGAGAAGTTTTTTCGCTTCGGGGTGAAGGGAATATCCTCTTCCCTGTTGAATGTTGATTCGTTGAAAAAGGGGAACGAGTTCTCCGGTTGAATGCGCGTACAGTCCACGTAAGGGGACGGACCGTTTGTTGTGTTTGATCAGATGACATGTATGCGGTCGAATGGATGTGAGCCACTCCGCCAGATCCTGAGGGTTTCCGATGGAGGCCGAGAGGAGTAATAATCGTGCTTGTCCAGGACAGAGGATTAACGTTTCTTCCCACACGACTCCCCGTTCCGGGTCAGCTAAATATTGTGATTCATCAAGGATCACTAATCCTAGAGTATGTAATCGAAGGTCAATCTCTCCACTGGCTGCGTCATAAAAGAGGTTTCGAAGAATTTCCGTCGTCATAATCAAGAGGGGGGCATCAGCATTATCCCTTCGATCTCCCGTGAGAATGCCGACCCTGTCCTTCCCAAAGATCCCTGAAAATTCCATGAATTTTGTGTTTGACAGCGCTTTCAGCGGTGAGGTGTATATCACGGTTTGGTTGAGGTTGATCGCTTGTTTGATGGCTTCGATGGCGACAAATGTTTTCCCACTCCCCGTTGGGGCGCTCACGATCACATCGGATGTTGTCAGGCATTCCACCGCCTCCGTTTGCCAAGAGTCCGGGATAAAGGGGGACGAAGGAGGAATGCCAATGCCCTCTAATAAATCTTGGGTCGTGAGGTTGGGTGATTTGTGCACGGAAGGGGAAGTGGAGACGGGGGCTGATTCTCGGGAGGAGGGGGAAATCGGGGGTTTGCGTGAATAAGGAGGTCGGGGAGAAGGTGTTTTGCCGCTTGTCAGTAAGGTGTGAATTTCCTGTTCCATAAGAGTGTGTTGTTCTGGAGGGAGTGAGAGTAAGAGGGCAATAAGGCGCCGTTTCCCGAGGCGAAAGTGGCGATGAATTCGTCCTCGAGCCAAGCGGTGTAAGTGCTTAACGGGTAACGATTCTAAGGTATCTCGAAGGTCATAAGGGGGCATGGGATTTTATCCTCGTGGACCGTTAGGGTAATTCTTCTAAGACCTCACGACGCATGATGTCCATAGCCATGTAGGCGGTTTCGGCCAAGCTCGGGTGAGTGCCTTTGAGTCCGTGAAGTTGGGAAAGAAACTCCAATGTTCTCGCCAAGAGGCGATAAACGTCGCCTTCTGCCATAGAGGTTGATCGGACCAGGGAGGCCCATGTGAGCTCGGGATTCCCAATCCATTTTTCTAGTAATCCTGCCACGTCTGACCGAAGAAGGGGTGGGGATTCATAAGGACTAAGGGTATCAGCCACCGTCCGAACTTGTGAGAGGACCGAGGCCAATCCTGAACTGAGGCGCATGTAGGATCCCGGGCGGTCATCATCGTGGGCAATGCTGGCCATGATTCCTGCCAGATGTTCCGGAGCAATTCCTGTAAAGGCATCCATCCGAATAAGCTCGGTAATTAAAAGCGAGTGGTTAATCCGGATGAACCGGGCCCATTCCCCATCGGAAGTGAGTTGCCGGGTAGAGGTCAAATAGCCAAATCTATGTAACACATCGGCTTTTTGTTGGAACCGGTGCCATAAGCCATCTCGCAAGGCATGAATGGTTTTTGTCAATTGTTGGGATTTGAGTCGTAGCTTTGACGCTTTGGTGAAGTCTTTTTTGCATGCCGCATGTGAAGGGCAGGATGGACAGGGAAATTCGTCAGTGAGGACCCCTTCAAGAAGGGCTTCCTCTTGTGGCCCTTGCGAAGGGACGATAGGAACGATGGGTAAGCGAGCAGGAAGGTCCTGGAGGGTTTGCCTGAGGTGTTTGAGGGCACCTGATTGGCACCACGGGGGAGTCCGGGTGGTCTGAAATTCGACCAAATGGTCATACACTTCACACACAGAATGAGCGGGGCATTCTCCTATGGTCCCTTTCGCCCGGAGGATAGAGAGCATGGGAGTGTTGGTTCCCCGGCTACGATATTGACGAAGAACGACCGCCGGTCCTTTGGCCAACCCGATAAAACGTCCAGGAGTCAAAAAGGGTAAACTGGCTTGAAGAATGGGATTGTCGGTATTGGCGATTGGACGTCGCTGGAGTTTTCGCCGTCGTGCAAGGTCAAAGACCTTCCATTGTGAGATCCAATCCGCACATTCTCGGGGCCCAAAGGGTTGTAATTGTTCTTTGATAACTTCAAGGTTTTCCTGGTGGATGGAGGAGCGTTGATTGAGTTGGAATTGGGCGAAACTTTTCGCCAGAAGCCCCTCGATTTGGTCCAAAGAATGGGCTTTTAACAGGTTGAGCACCATAGGGTAGGACACCACAAACTGGCTGTCGATAGATTCAGGATATCCGGTGAGCCCTCTGGCCAGTACGGGCATGTCGATATAGGGTGAAGGCGTGATGACGACAAATCCCACTAAATCCTTCCCTCGGCGACCTCCACGTCCTGCTAATTGTTGAATTTCACTGACCGTCAGATCTGTAAAGTCTTGGGATTTTCTGACGCTCGATTGGGTTATGACGACAGTTCGGGCCGGAAAGTCGACCCCTGCCGCGAGGGTCGTGGTGGCAAAGACGGCATCTAAGTAGCCCTGTCGCATCAATTCCTCTATGGCGATTTTCCACGAAGGAAGATGGCCGGCATGATGGGCGGCAACTCCATATTCTTGGACGACCGGGATCAAGGGGTGGTGTTGTATACTGGGATAGTCTTGAGCAAATTTTTCCAGGAATTCCTGAATGGCTTGTGAGCGTTGCGGGGAGATCCTTGCAGAGCTTCTCGTGAACACATCCAGGGCTTCATCGCAAGCTCTGCGAGAGGTTAAGAATACGATGGCAGGAGTGAGGTGGTGGCCTCGAAGGAGGCGAATCAGGTCTATGGGGTGAAGGGCGGGAGGCATGGATAAAATTGTATCAAGAGGGTAAGCCGAAAGACACTAAGATGCGGAAATGAATGTTAGGGACACCCAGGATGAATCACTTGATCGTAAAATGCCCGGAACCAAAAAAGAATGAAAAGAGCGAACGAAAACGAACGGTAACTGATTTGTGACATGAAAAATTTTTAAGGTCAAGTAAAATAGGCCGATAAAACCTTACAGATCATGGCCATTGAAATTATCGTACGAGGGACCCGGGGCGCGACCGTCATCGATTTTCACGGAAGACTCGATCTGCATTCCCGATGGCATGTTAAAGCGATTTTGAATCAATGCTGCCACACGGAACCCGAGCATTTAATCTTGAATTTAAAAGGGTTGACCTTCATCGATAGTACAGGCCTCGGATTTTTGGTGTTATGCTCGCAACAATATAAAGATCTCGAACGCCGGATCACTTGGGTTCAGCCAGAAGGGGTGGTAGGGGAACTTCTTCAAAGTCTCCAGGTAAGAGAATTAATCCCGATCTGTCAGACTGAGCAAGATGCCTTGAGTTGTTCCTCCTAACGAAATAGGACACACGAATTATGTTAGTTATGGGATTTTGATGGTTGTTGCGTCGTTATTTAAGAGCAGAAAGGCCTGTCGTGTGATACTTCCCGTCTCCTTCATATTTATTCCCTTTCAATAATCGTCTCCTCTTTTTTCTGGGTCTCCTCACGGATGTCTCCAATCTCCTGATTGATTTTCGCCTGCAGGGCCGGTGCTTTGTTGAGTTGCAATAATTGGGTGGGGATCGCACTCCGGTGCCCTGACAGCAAAAACGCCACCGTGCAACTAACCAGAAGATAGGGGCCACTGGTCACCCCAAACCATTCCAGGCCCAAGAGGACAGCGGTGATAGGTGTGTTGATCGATCCAGCCAACAGGCTCACTAATCCTAAGGCGGCAAAGACACCCGGATCTTGATGAAGAATCCACCCGAGCATTGACCCACTGGTGGCCCCGATAAAGCAAATGGGAAGAATAATGCCTCCACTCCCCCCGGTATTTAATGTGACCGTGGTGGTAATTATTTTCCCCAAGAGTACATCCCAGGGAATGCCCTCTCCTTGGAGAGCCTGTTGAATGGTCGTTCTTCCCAGGCCTAAGATCTGTGGAGAGACCATCCACGCCAATCCTAAAATTGTCAAGCCACCGATGATCCCTTGAAGGGGTAAGGAGGACGGCAGATAATAGGTGACGCGCTTGCCTCCCATGAGGCATTCGACGAATACGAGTGAACAGACCCCAAAAAATGCTCCAGCCACGACCGACAATAAGAGAAGGGAAAAGTCCATGCTTGGAAACAGGGCCCCTTCAAAGTTCATGGGTGGCATTCCGGCTGCATGGGCTGTGACATGAGCTACCAAGGCCGCCATGACTGACGGTAGTAGACCGTGGTATGCCAAAGAGCCCACGAACAGCGCTTCGATCCCAAAAAAGGCCCCTGCCACGGGAGCGCCCATCACTGCGGCGAAGCCCGCACTTAATCCACAAATCACTAAGGTTTTTCTATCTTGAGAATCTAATTGGAGGAGATCCGCCAACAAAGAAGAGAGCCCGCTTCCGATTTGAACACAGGGCCCGACATTGCCGGCTGAGCCTCCGGATCCAATCGTGAGAATTGTCGCACTAATTTTAGCGGGGATGACTTTCCAATTGATGCTGCCTGATTGAAGGTGGATAGCCCGGATCACTCGCTCTACCCCCTGTCCACCGGCTTCTGGAACTAAGGCTGAGGTGATCCAGGCGGAAAGACCTAAACCCACGGGAAGGAGGAAGAAGGACCAGGGAACGGCACGGCCTTCTCGTATCACATAATCTAAGACCGATATGAACGCCGTACTCGTGAGACCAATGATCATTCCGACACTGGCGGATAAAATCAGCCATTTGAGAACATGGACGACGAGTATGGCTTCTTCATTGACTTGGCGTTGCATGGTGCACTCTCTCTGACAGCACGATACCAAGCTTTCGGGGTTAACGATAGCCGGAAACCCAGGTGTTCAACCATTCTTGTTTTCCCACTCCCTGTTTTTCACATAGGCTGGTCTGGGGTTCAAGGCTAGGTTATGATCCAGGAGATGGTGTCAGACTGGTTGAGTGCATCATTGAATGATGGGTCACGGAACCGCTCACGTATTCAAACCTTTCCCGCCATCCCATTTCTGTCTCTTCGCCATGAGTTGAGTTCACACGTATGATGGATGAGGTATGATTGGATCTAAAGCCTTTTTGGCCCTCTGTGCAGTCGGATTGTGTTGTTTTATTAGTTATGACTTGGTGCGTCGACCGGCCTTGGCGCTGTTGGCCGATTCTCTGGGGGCCAGCCCCTTTATGGTCGGTATGATCGTGGCACTATCTACCGTCACCGGAATTTTTTTAAAGCTTCCCATGGGGTTGCTATCGGATGTGCTGAACCGGAGACGATTGATGTTGGGCGGCGTCCTGGCTTTTGCCCTTCCTCCTTTTGTGTACCCGTTTATTTCGGATTTAACGATCTTGGGCCTCGTGAGATTGGTACATGGCTTGGCTACTGCCATGTTTACTCCGTTGGCCTTAGCGATGGTGGGAGAATTGTTTGCTCAACGACGGGGAGAAGCGTTTGGCTGGTACACCTCTGCGACTCAAGGTGGTGGACTGCTGGGGCCGATGATCGGGGGAATCGTGGTCTATCAGTTTGGATTTACTCCTACATTCGTCCTGGCCGGTATATTCGGGTGTCTGGGGCTGTTGTTTTATTGGTGCCTGCCCTCTACCGGAGAGTCCAACTCCACCGATCACGTTTCCGTCACTTTTCTCTGGAATGAAATGCGGGAAGGGTTCCATCGGATCTGGCAAATACCTCCGATATTCCTCACCAGTGTAGTTGAAGCCGCCAAAATGATGGGCAATGGGACGTTGATGGCGTTCTTGCCGTTGTATGGGTTGGCTATTGGTCTGAATGCGGCGGAAATCGGGGTGTTGTTTGGGGTACAAGCGTTAACCTCCTTTGTGTCGAAACCCTTCATGGGGCGTATTTCCGACCGAGGAGCCCGACAGCCTCTCATCGTGTCCGGACTTGCTCTTTGTGCGGTGATGGTGATGGTCATTCCTCAAGTTCAATGGTACATCTTGTTAATGCTGTTGTCGGGGCTTTTTGGGTTTGGTGAAGCGGTGGTCACCTCCTCAACGACGGCCCTGGTGGCAGACTTTTCTCATGGAAAGGGCCTAGGGGCGGGTATGGGGTTGCGGGGGACCATTATGGATATCGGCCATGCTGGGGGACCCCTTCTGGCGGGGTTGCTGATTAATGTTTTTGGATTTGCCGGTGGGTTTCTCTGTGTCGGATTGATGATACTCCTCACCGCCGTTCTTTTTTACGTATTGATGATGGGGATCAAGAAGCCCGCCATGCTATAATTTTCAGCAGGGAGAGAGGGCCAAGCTCATGATGGCATCGCTGGTGTCCTTATTGCCCTCGGTGGGGTGTTGGGCAAGTTAACCCTTTATGGCTTTGGCTCCCAAAAGTGCTGGGGGTTCCCTTGTTACGGAACGGAATCACGGAATTTTGGCCGGTATAGTTTATCCTGGATAAACCCTGTCCGATGGATTGACCAAAACCTCCGGTTTGGTTCATAAGGGTATCTGGATGATTCGAGCAGCCCTATTAGGAGTCGAGTGATGACAGAAGAAGTAACGATGGGAACGGGGGATATAATCATTGGAGTTCTCGCCGCCCTGGGTGTTGTCGTGCTTTTGGGGGTGTTTGTGTATGTGGTCAGGAAAATCTTGATGTCCTCAGATTAATCAAGATGAGCCAGAGGGGGAATGTGCAGAATGTTCAGTGGGATCGTGGAAGAAATGGGAGCCGTACAACAGATTGAAAAAGGCTTTGCAGGAGCCAAGTTTGCCATCATGGCCTCTCGAATCCTTGAAGATCTTCAGGTGGGGGATAGTGTGAGTGTCTCAGGGGCTTGTCTGACTGCTGTGGAGGTTGACTCCACGAGTTTTTCCGTGGATGTATCCACTGAAACCCTGAATCGAACGTCTCTGGGAGCGGTTGGAGTGGGGACTCCGGTCAATTTAGAACGGGCGATGAAGATGAATGCTCGGATCGGGGGGCATCTCGTGACAGGACATATCGATGGGGTAGGGACTCTGCGGGCTCGTGAGCAAGAAGGAAATGCCATTCACATGACCATAGAAGCTTCAGAGGACATTATACGGTATTGTGTGGCGAAAGGGTCCATCACGATGGATGGAATCAGCTTGACCATTAATGGTGTTTCCGATCGGGCTTTTTCTGTCGCGATCATTCCACACACCGCCAAGGTTACGACCTTAGGCTTAAAACAAATTGGCGAATCCGTGAACTTGGAATCTGATTTAATCGGGAAGTATGTTGAACGGTTACTGCAGAATAATGGAACGCTTTCACCTGCCTCGACTCCGGTTATCGACCGGAATTATCTGCAAAAACGCGGCTTGTTATAATTGATGCATGATGGCCGAGCCTGCCTCCTGTAAATCCAAACATCCCCTGTGGCGCTTGTTCGCCGTCGTAACCCTGTTTGTGATCGTGGTCCCTGCTACACTATGGGGAATCGTGCAGTTATACGAAGTGGTTTGTAGCTGGTGTGGCTGTTGCGAGGGGTTGCCTCGGGTCCGTGGTGCCAGATAAGTTTTTTTACCCTAGTCATCATTTCATCTGGGGTAGGATGGCCTTGGTCCTTTCTCCCTTGATCAGAGCACTCAGGTCCTGAGCACCCCTGACCCTTCAATATCCTCATTCCTCAAGCGTAGAAATATCTCCTGGATCCTGCCCTAATTCCTTCGCTTTCAAGACGCGGCGCATGATTTTTCCGGAACGCGTTTTTGGCAAGGACGGCACGATTTCGATTTCCTTCGGCACGGCGATCTTTCCCAATTCCTGGAGAACATGTTCTTGGAGGCTTTGAATGAGATCGGCCGTTTCCTCTTGCCCTTGTTTCAGGATGACAAACGCTTTAATCATTTCCCCTGCGGTTTTGTGGGGCTTACCGATAACTGCGGCTTCCACCACGGCCTCGTGACTCACTAAGGCGCTTTCCACCTCGGCCGTTCCGATACGGTTCCCCGCCACTTTGACGACGTCATCTGCTCGCCCCATAAACCACATGTAGCCATCTTCATCTTTATGGCAGACATCTCCCGCCGTATAGACTCCTGGGATGGTATTCCAGTACAGCAAATACCGATCAGGTTCTTTATAAATGGTACGCATCATTGAAGGCCAAGGCTTTTTAATGACCGCAAACCCCCCACCTTGGGCGATGGTATTACCCTCGCGATCGGTCACATCGGCTTCAATCCCGAGGAAGGGTCGTGTGGCGGAACCAGGTTTGAGGTTGACGCAGGGAAGCGGCGTGACGAGGATCATCCCTGTTTCGGTCTGCCACCAGGTATCCATGATGGGTTTGTCTCCTCCTGTGACGCGGTGAAACCATTCCCATGCCTCAGGGTTGATAGGTTCTCCTACCGACCCTAATGTTTTCAAGGAAGAAAGATTATATTTTTGGGGCCAGTCCTCACCGAATTTCATCAACAAGCGGATGGCAGTCGGAGTGGTATAAAATATCGAGACCCCGTATCGTTCGATCAGGTCCCACCAGCGCCCCGGATTTGGGTAATCCGGTTTCCCTTCAGCCGTCAGAATCGTGGCTCCATTGAGTAGGGGGCCATACACGATATAACTATGGCCGGTCACCCAGCCTGGGTCGGCTACGCAAAAATACACATCCTCTTCCTTAAGGTCGAAGACATACTTGGTGGTGATGTAAGTGCCCACCATGTATCCCCCATGTACGTGCAGGACGCCTTTGGGCTTTCCTGTCGTCCCTGAGGTGTAAAGAATATACAGGGGTTCTTCCGAATCAAGCGGAGTGGCCTCGCATTTGGATGAGTGATCCTTGAGCCATGTCTCCCATTCAATTTCCTTGGGACCTTGAAGGGCTGGAGAGGTTGGTTCACGCTGGACCACGATGACAGTTTCTACCGTCGGACAATTTTTTAGAGCTTCGTCCACGACGGGTTTTAGTGGAATCGTTTTGCTCCGATCATACCCCACGTCAGCGGTAATGACCGCGCGAGCCTCACAGTCATGGATGCGGGCCTGTAGGGCCGGGGCACTAAAGCCGGAATAGACCACGGAATGCACTAACCCAATCCGAGCACAGGCCAACATCGCGACGATTTGTTCGGGAATTTTTGGGAGATAGATGGTAACCCGGTCCCCTTTGTTTAGACCCAAGGCTTTAAGAGCATTCGCGCATTTATTGACCTGCCGATAAAGTTCCGCATAGGTAAAAATTCGTTCTTGACCGTCCTCTCCGACCCAAATAACCGCAACTTTATTCCTCCGCCAGGTTTGAACATGTCGGTCCAAACAGTTGTAGGAGATATTACATCGACCATTCACAAACCATTTGGCCCAGGGGTAATTCCACTCCAAGACCTTCGTCCAGGGCGAAAACCAATGCAGTTGTTTGGCAATGCCGTCCCAAAAGGCTTCCGGGTCGGCAATGGATTTTTTGTAGGCCGATTCGTAATCCTGAATATGTGCGCTGGATTTAATATTTGCCGGCGGAGGTATGACGCGGTTGGATCGTTGTAATGTTTCAATGTTGTCCGTCATGAGGTTTGTCCTTCCTTATTTCCCTGCTTTTATGAGGCCATGGTTAAGGCTTTGGTGGAGGAACCTATCTTTTGTCCATATTATGCTGGGCTTGAATCATGGCTTCAAGGGGGGAAACCAAGAGATTGCGCAGAAAAAAGAAAAAGGATGAAACTCGACAATGGGAGAGTATTTGAACCAGGAGGTCTTAGGCCTTAATTCATGGCTACCTGTTGAGGTGATGGTTGTGTAGCCAGATGTCCAAATTGATCCTGATAATCCTCTTGACTGCGTGTAATGACCTCATGTGCTTCGGACCGTCCGTATACGTGCGTAATTTCACAATTTTTCTTCTCGGTGCCTGGCACATCCTTATAGGTGAGAAAATAATGCATGAGTCGTTCAATGAAGGAGACCGGACATTCTTTAATGTCTGTCCATTGCTCATACACCGTGTCGCCTTTGAGGACGGCAACGATTTTATCATCGGCTTCATTGTCGTCGATCATCCTGAGGCCACCAATAGGAATAGCTTGCAGCAAAATATCTCCATGGGTGATGGCTTTTTCGGTCAGGACACAAATATCCAGTGGATCATGATCTCCGGTAAGATCGGGGCGATGGGTTCGTTCCGAACTGAGTTTGGCGACTGAACGTCCACAATACGTTTGAGGGATTAAACCATACAAGGCCGGGCACACATTGGAATATCGTTGAGGCCGATCTACACGAAGGTGCCCGGATAATTTATCCAATTCATATTTGACCGTATCTGTAGGAACGATTTCGATGTAGGCCGTCAGTGAATGTGGAGCATCCTTGCCGATATTAACTCCATGCCAAGGGTGAGATTTGCATGGAAACCCGAGATTGTGCCAGAGGGAAACGTAATCCTGTTCGTTCATGTATTGTAGTCCTCATTAAACGGGGGTATTGTTGGTTTCTTCGGTTAAAAAAGAGGGAAAGTTTATAAAGACGCGATGAGAACTCAAGGAGTTCCAGGTCGAGATGAAAAAGCAGGGTGGGTTGCCCTATAAGGTATGGTGTTGGGGTTGGTGGTTGGGATGTAACCAATCCAGGTACGTTTTGACAGGATTAAAAGTTGAGCCTGGAATTTCCACGAATATCGTGATCCAATTGGCCATACCCCCATTCCAAAGGCCCGGCCATTCTAATGCCTTGAGACTTTTTCCTTCGAATGACTTTTGAGAGACAAAGCCGGCTGAAGGATCTGTAAAGGCGGATAAGGTAAACGGGAGACCCGAGTGGTCACGAATTCCGCAGACCATATCGACCGGGTTGAAATGCGTGGCCGACTCGAAAAGGGCTCTTTGCTGCTTGGATTGTGAGTCCACTTGTGATTGTTCAACAATTTGCCTGGAAACATTCCCATTTGCATCGGAGACCCAAAAGGGGCCTCCTCCGGGGTCGCCGGAGTTCGGAACCATCCCGCACACACGGATGGGCCTATTGAGAATTTCGAAGACTTTAGAGGTTCGTACCTGCTTGTTCAGGGTATGAAATGTGTCGGGAAGGGGAAGGTGAAGTTCATCTTGGATGAAGTGTTCAGCTTTCTCCAAGGTCCCTGGCACCTGAGAATTTTGGGAAAGTACATTGAGATGGTGATATGTTTGCATCTGGTAATGGAGGAGCAACCCCGTCAATTGTATCCGGGTGTCAATGATCAGAGGTTTTAAATAGTCGGGGACGACATTGTCGATGTTTGAAATCATGACGATATCTCCCTTGGATTGTTGGAGATTCCTGAGAAGGGCTCCATGTCCTCCCGGTCGAAACAGGAGGTCTCCCTGAACTCGAAAGGGTTGTCCTTCTTCGTCCAGGCAAATCGTGTCTGTGGAAGGGTGTTGGGTTGAGACCGTGCAATGCCATTCAAGCGATCTGCTCTTTGTCTGGGTCACGAATCGATTAAGGGCTTCTTGAATACGGTATTCAAATTGTGGTGACACGGTGATATGGAACAAAAGTTTTCCTGATCTTTGGGGACGGTATGTCATTGCTTCGTAAAGATGTTCTTCAAGAGCTGTCCGTGTTGTGTGTTGATAACGGTGGAAGGGAAGAAGGGCCTTGGGATAATCGGCAAAATCCAATCCCGGGCTATAAAGTAATGTAGAAAAAATTTTTGGAAAATCTTGACCTTGATAGAGGGCTTCCAGATCGTGGTCTTGATGTTGAAAGTAGTCGAAAAGCTGCGGATAGAAGGGGAATTTCTTGAAATGAGTCAGGGTGGTTTGCAAAAAGTCCGGAAGGCTGTCAGTCGGCTGTTCCCAGGGTGAGGTCGATTTGGGGTGCTGCAGAAATTGGATCAAATCCTTAAACATGCGAGTGGCGGCACCGGAGGCGGGGATAAATTTGCTGATGCGGCCTGCGTTGTGAGCAAGATAAAAGAGTTCTTCGTTCCTGGTGCGTTCAGAGGAACCAAGAGGAATGATCCCATCATGCAGCGTACATGGACGAAGAAGGGGAAGAGGCGGGATTCCTTTTTGTAATTGGTCAATTTGAAGGTGAAAAGCGTCTCCGGAAATACCTCGAAGTTCTAAGGCCTCTTGGTCTTGTTTCGACAGCATTCGTCTAGATGTCAGGGGTGATTCGATATCAACCTAGGAAGATTAAATCGCGGTTCGTGGGTAAAGGCAAGACTACATTGGTCCTCTGAAAATGTCTTCCTACCTTTTGACACGGACGGTTCGAACTTGAATGGGCTCAGGAGGAGCTATTGTTCTCAAACCCTGCTATCCGGTTTTTGAGGATGAACCATACAAGTTGCAGTCATGCAGGGTTGAAGGGTTCTTTCCGCAAATAGGCTAAAATATGGTGAAAACCAATCAACCTGTCGCTTTTCCGACCCTCAAAATCCATCAAGGCAATCGTTCCTTTTTTCAATTAGTGCTGTGCTCCCCCTTGAAGATAGCCCAACCCAATTTTAAGGGCACGACGTGTGATTTCGGCCCAACGGGCTTCAGGATATTCCTGAAGGACTTTGGCTGCTTTCAGATCTTGAATGTCTAGGTCCGTGATTCGGATTATTCCGTCTTCAATGTGAATTTGAGCCACTCGCTATCCTCCTTCCAAACCTGATTATATGATGATTGCCGGTTTTTGCCTTGATCTTGATTTTCTGACGGATATGGTACGATAAGGAAGTGCCCTCATGGTTTCTTGACAGGTTTCTGGGCCAATGCTAGCATTTTCTGAGGTTGTCGGAAACCGGATTTCGAGCAGAACCCTTTAAAAATTAGGTACTTTTGCCGGAGAAATCCTCATCATGAAAAAAAATATCAACTCAACATTCCTCAAAGTTCTTGGGGCACTTTTGATAGTCAGTTTTCTCGTTGCCTGTGGGGGGGCTCCCGATTGGGTTGAAGAGGGGTCAGGAGTCTTGAATGAGGAGAAGGATAAGTCTATCTATGGTGTCGGGGCAGTGACCGGTTTGAAGAATGAGCCCTTGGCCTGGGAAACCGCCGAAAATCGGGCAAGAGCCGAACTGGCTAAGACCTTTCGAACTTACACCGCTTATCTGATGGAAGACTATGCGGCATCTACGACAGCCGGAAATTTCACAAAATCCACCGAAGAACAAAACGTGGAGCGAGCGATCAAAACATTTACCGCGGTGACTCTCAACGGGGTTCGGCCGGTTGATCGGTATCAGGATGAGGATTCACAAACCTATTATGTCCTCACTAAACTTTCCCTTGATGATATGAAAGATGCCCTTCAACAAGCATCGGAACTTGATGCAGAGATTCGCGACTTTGTGAAAAAAAATGCTGAACGGGCATTCCAACGCCTTGAAAAAGAAGAAGCGAAACAGCGATAACGTCTCCCCTCCTTTGTTTTGTATCTTTTATTGATTTTCACTGAACATTTTTTATGAACTTTGATTTACGACGAATTGTTCTGGTAGCCATCAGTTTGTGTCTGGTGCTGCTGCTGCCGGCTTGTGGTAAAGAAAAACGCGTCACCCGTGTCGACCCGACCGTCGTCACGGACTTCAGCGGACGGTGGAATGATACGGATTCCAAAATGGTCGCGGAGACCATGATTCAAGAGATGGTTCAGCGGCCTTGGCTGGAGAATTTTTCGAGCCAAAAAGGTCGTCAACCTGTCGTCATCGTCGGGACCATCCTGAACAAAAGCCATGAACACATCGATGTGGGGACTTTTGTCACAGATCTTGAACGAGAAATGACGAACTCCCAGAAGGTGCTGTTTGTTGCCAGTCAGGGAGAACGGAAAGAAATTCGTGAAGAGCGAAAAGAACAGGCTGTCCATGCTCGAGAAGATACTCAAAAGCGTCCAGGCCAGGAATTAGGGGCCGATTTTATGATGAAAGGGTATATTTCGACGATTGTCGATGAAGCCGATGGAGCCAAATCAATCTTTTATCAAGTCGATCTGGATCTGATCAACTTAGAGAGTAATGTGAAATCCTGGTATGGCCAGAAGAAAATTAAAAAAGTTATTGAAAAGAAACGCTTGTTGTTTTAACCCTATGTCTCCTCGTGACCTTCCTAAGCCCGTTATGCGTGACTCGTAACCGGTGTTCCCTTTCTTCCTCGCCCCTTTTTACATTTCAGTGTGTAACGATCCCCTTCGATAACCCCTTCCTCGGTTGCCGGTTTTTTTATTCTTTGGTCATTTTTGGGCTTGCTTGTACTTTTGGGTGCAGTGGCTCCTTTTCCCATTATGCCTCCATTAAGAAAAATTTGTTAAACGGACAATCAGACCAGGCCATCCAAATTCTTGAAGGCGAAAAAGAGGAATATGGGGAACATAATCGTCTTCTATATCTGTTAGATCAAGGGATGGTGTTTCATCTTGCTGGACGTTATGTGGAAAGTAATGCGGCTTTGGAAAAAGCCTATCAATTGGTAGAGGACCAATATGCTACAAGAATCCGAGATGAGGCGAAAGCCATTCTGATTAATGAAACCCAATTGCCCTATGAAGGGGAACCCTTCGAACATGTGTGGATCAACATCATCAAGGCTTTAAATTTTGCGGTACAAGAAGAATGGGAGGAGGGATTGGTTGAAGCCCGCCGCCTTGACCATCGGCTTAATGTGCTTTATGACGACCGGGAAGATGATGAATATCGTGAAGATCCATTCGCGAGATATTTATCCGGAGTGCTTTATGAAGCATTTGGTGACCGTAATAATGCGTATGTGGCGTATCGAAAGGCGGAACAGGCCTATGAAGACTCAAAGGAATGGTCTAAGGTTTCCATCCCAGACATGTTGAAACGGGACCTATTCCGCCTTGCCTCTTCTTTGGGTATCTCGGAGGATCGCACCCGGTATCAAAATAAATACTCCAAGGTGATAGAATCAGATCAGGTGACTGATGGGCGCGCCCAAATCGTTTTGATTAGCTTCGAGGGACAAGGTCCAGAAAAAGAAGATTTATTCATCGATGTTCCTATCAGTCTTGAGGCCCTTCAATTGGTGGCGATTGCCAAGGGGATGGGAGGGCCGAGTACCAGAAGAACCCGCGGACGAGATGCATTTTTTTATGGCATTCATGGACGTGTGGCAAGGGTGGCACTGCCTCGTGTGATTCAACATAGGTCTTCTGTGGCGGCCCGCCATGTTTACCTGACGAACGAAAATCAATCTTTTGAGTCTCAAACTGAAGAAGTCTACGACATGGGAGCGGTCGCCAAGAAGAATCTTGATGACCATTATGAAAGCCTGGTTCTTCGAGCGGCCGCTCGTGCTGCGTTAAAACTCGCGGCCGCCGAAGGGGTCGGATATGGCGCTAGGGCTGCCGTGAAAGATGGGAAACATCAATGGGTTGGTCTGGTGGTGACGTTACTCGCGCGAATCGTCGCCTTCGCGACCGAAGAAGCCGATATTCGATCTTGGCGTTTGTTACCAGGTAAGATTCAGATGGCGCGGCTTTGGGTACCCCCTGGTTCTTATGCCGTGCAATATGGGAATCCGGATGCCAAACAATCACAAGACGATCAAGCGGCGACCGTCATTCTGGAAAAAGATGAAGTGCGCGTCTTGCTTCAATACCAGCGAAGGTAATTCATGACACGCGCGTCGTTCTTTCTACTGAGTGGGATTCTTCTTTCCGGATGTTTCTTGCGAAGCAATCCTGATCCTCCGGCTTGGGTCCTATCTCCACAGGAGATGTATTCTCACACGGAATACTTGGTTGGTATGGGGGAAGGTCGGTCGAGAGATCAAGCAGAAAAGCGAGCGTATGCGGCAGTCGCACGAATTTTTTCTGCTCATGTTCAAGCTCAATCTTCAGATGAAGAGACCTATCTCCTCAAAGAACATGGCGGTCAGGAATCTACCCAACGTTCCTTGCAGATCGATTTCATGACTCGGGTCACGACCAATAAGGTTCTAGAAAACGTGCAGATTCTAGAAAGTTGGCTCCGGGAAAAAGATAGGCAGTATTTCGTTCTGGCAGGACTTCACAGGGCTCAGGCGGAGCAGATGCTCCTGGCTCGTCTACAGGCTATCGACCAATCTATTCGAGAAAAGGTCCAGCAAGGGCGATCCTCGACGGCAAAGATCCACCGTATTCAAGGCTATAAACAAGGAATGGCGCTTCTTTCACGTCGTCCTCAAGTAAATTCAGACTTGCGTGTCGTTCGGACTTCGGGAGAGGGATTACCTCCTCCCTTTTCTTTAAATGTGATTCAGAGAGAATTCCTTGAATTCGTGGCCTCGCACGTCACAATTTCTGTCTCAATGCAAGGGGAAAGCCATCAAGAATTGGAACGGGCCATCTGGGAAGCCTTAAAAAAGGAGGGTCTACTCGCAGGGGCCAAGGATCCGATTTCAGGGACATCGGAACATTCTTCAGATATTTCCATTACCGGGTTTGGACGTCTATGGCCTGTAGATATCCCCGATCCGTTGTTTCGGTACGTCCGTTGGTGCGGAGATATAGAAATTCGTGAGCGTGATTCTCAGCGATTAATGGGAATGATCTCTCGTTCGGGACGTGAAGGGCATATTACCGAACGAGAAGCGCGAATACGAGCGAGTCGTGCCATGCAGCAGGAAATGGCCAAGGAGGTTGCACAAATTCTTACCGAATCGGTTTTTCAAGAGAATGGTGAACCTCTTCCCCCCAATCCCTCTCCTAAATCCTGTCCCCAATGAGGTTTAGCTTTCCCTTCCTCCTTGGTTCCCGCTCATTTCAACAAGATAAGTCTTTTTGTAACGCCGGAATCAATTCTTGCCATTCACGTGAGCTTTCCAGGTAACGTTGGGAGCGGTCAATCAGAATGCTCTTGTTTGGGGGGAGAAATTCTTGAAAGGTTTGGTGAGATTTTTGTGTGCTGGTTCGGGCATGCTGCAGCGTCTGACAGACTCCAGCTGGTGGAGGAGGCATTCCTCCTGCTTGCGCGAATAAGGCCATGGCCCGATACGTATCCTCTTGCGCCCGAAAAAAGTGTTCCAAGGCAATCCAAAGAGCCCTTGCGGAGACATTCGCTTCCTGGCCACCTAAGATAGAAGCCATTAATGCTGCCTTCCCGATGGCTAGAGCCGCACCATGGGGGTCATCCAAGGCCATGGCTTCCTCTGCGCGGATCTCTAATCTATCCAATTCTGCCAGTTCCCCTACGACTTGGGAGTAGGTGACTGGGGTTGAGAAAAATAGGAGCGACAAAAGAGTGATGTGAAGGCCTTGGAACCGCGTAATTGATCATCCCCCCTTGGTTATTGAATTTGCCCATCCATATCCACCATTTTATGAGCCCAATTGGTGGCGTCTCTGAGTGTAGACATTTCTTTTGAAGTGTCATAAATCAACCAAATTTTTTCTTCTAATTCGATTATCGGCTCTATAGACTTTTCGTTACGGAGTTTCCCGATTCCCCAAACGACTTCAGTCAGGACGGGGAAGTCGATGTCGGAAGACTTTTTCATGTGTTTGAGGTTTTCGATCAAATATGCGAGTAAGGGCGGAGTGATCGTTGGATCTCCCGTTCGTGATCCAATATCTCCCAATGCCTTCGCGGCGGCGGCTCGGATTTTCGAGTCTTTATGAGTTTGGAATATTTCAGTCAAAAGGGGAATGGCTTCGCTTCCGGTGGTAGAGAGTGCTCCAATGGCTTCTTCGGCGAGTGAATCATCTTTGATGAATTCCTTTAAATACGGAAGGGCCTCCCGTGAATCGACCTGTGGGAGCAATGCCAGAATTTTTAGCTTTCGTTTATTCGGGGTTTTGGGGTCTTTTAAGAGGCGTAAGAGCTTTTCGTTATGTCCCCATTCGGCAGCGATCATCACTGGGAAGTCAAATGTTTGAATTCGTTCAGCCAGTTTTTGAATGGCAAAGGGTCCTGATTTTTTCGCCCCTGCCGCCTTGGCTGTCGCCACCGGGTCAGAAAAATCCGTTCGCGCTTCTTTGTACCAGCCTAAATCATGGCCATTCAATCGATAAGAGAATAGGCAGGCAGGCCCTTTCCATAATCGTGCAGGGGAATCCATATGATCCGCGTCGCCTCCTGCCCTTGTGGTCCCAGACCACTTTTTTCTTTCTTCACACTTCACCATGAACATTACGTCAGAAGGTTCATCACGGGTCGTGACGATGGAATACCCCAATTCCTTCAGTCGGGTCGTGACAATGGCTTCGATAGGTGTTCCGTCCCCTCGACCCCGTTCCGTTAAAGCCAACACCTTGACCCACACGGTTTGAATCTTGAGAATTTGCGCTTTTTGTTCCGGTGTGAAGTATGTCCGACGGGCTTCTCCCTCTGAGACGCCGAACATGAAAAGGATCAAGACTGAAATAATACTTGCCGCCCAAAACTTCATTCTTCACCTCCCTTGGAGTAGGCACTGACGGTATTAACTGACATGGCCATCCAGGTCTAATTGTTTATACGTCCAGCTGGTGGCTTCACGAAGATCGGCCATGGCTTGAGAATTATCGAAGATCAGCCATACTTTTTCCTGAAGTTTTCCTATAGGCTTGAGGGCTGGTTCCCACCGTAGTTTTCCGATGGCCCAGACCACTTCCGTGAGTAGGGGAAAGTCAATATCCTCAGAGGATTTAATGTGAGGTAAGACTGAGGACACATACTGGACCAGGGGGGGGATGGTCCGTGGGTCCCCCGATTTTGCCGCAAGGTTTCCCAAGGCTTTTGCCGCTTCACTTCGAATCTGTGAGTTGGAACTGGTCTCAAAAAAATCGATTAAGAGGGGAATGGACTCTATTCCCGCTCCACTCAAAGCCGTAATAGCTTCTTGTTTAAGGTCAGTTGAGGCCAACAATTCCTTTAAACGCGGCAAGGCTTCTTTTGCCTGAATTGTACTCAGGACTTCCAGAATTTTTACCTTGCGAAGTTTCGGTGTGCTGGGTTTTTCAAGAAGGTTCAGTAAGCGGGTAACCTGGCCCCATTCTGCCGCGAGAAGTACGGGAAAGTCGTATTGGGTCAGCCGTTCCTGGAGATGTTTCATGGCAAAGGCTCCTGGGTCCTTCTCATCGGCCTTTTTTGCGGCTTCTCTGGCATCGAGGAAAGATGTTCGAATTTCTTTTTTCCAGCCCAGATCTTTGTTTTCTAATAGGTAAGTGAGGAGGCAGGCAGGACCTTTCCACAGTCTATCTGGGGCATCGGCTAATTCAACATCTCCTCCTTTGGGTGAGGTTCCTGTCCAGGTTTTTCTTTCTTCACACTTCACTTTAAATTTAACGTCGTATGCCTTCGTGGGATCAGTGATCGTCGTAAACCCTATATCCTCCAGCCGCTGCGCGACCGTTTGGCTAATGCCTAGGGATTCGTAACGACCTTTTTCCGTGAGGGCAAGAATGTCGAGTAAAATAGTTTGCGCCTTTTCTAGTTGGGATTTTTGATCCGGAGTCAGAAATATCCTTCTTGCCAGTGAATCGGGTGGAAAGAAGGCAAAGCAGAGGAAAAACACCATTGAACACACGAGTATGGTCTTCATGGCCACCTCCTTGGTGATTCCTGGGTCTATAATCTACGTTCAGGTATGAGTACGATCTGGTCCCGAACGTGTCCCTTCTTAAAGAGATGTGGGTGAAATATTCTCAATATACCCTTGATTTTATGGATGGAGCAATAAGTTGCCCTGGGCATTTGGATTTTTAAACGGCCCTTTCACATCTGCTTGGGCCAGCGTTTCCTCCTGGGAGATTCGGTTGAACCCCCGCTGGGGGCAGGCTATACTCGCTCGATGACTCTTCAGCCCAAAATTTCTTTCATAGGTGGGGGGAATATGGCAGAAGCCCTGATCGCTGGGATCTTAAAATCCAAGCTTACTGCCCCGGATTGCATTACCGCGACTGACACCCTGCCTGATCGTCTTGAGTACCTCCAAGAACAATATGGGGTCGTCACGGGACATGACAATCGGGAAGCGGCTGAATGGGGAGATGTTCTGATTCTCTGTGTGAAACCTCAGGTTTTGGATGAGGTGCTTGAGGGAATTTCTCAAAGTGTTGGGGCTTCCCAGCTCGTCATCTCCGTGGCTGCAGGATACCCATTACGGCGAATTGTTGAAAGAATGACAGCGCCAATACCCTTAATTCGGGCCATGCCCAACACTCCTGCTGTCATTCGAGAGGGTGTGACGGCACTTTCGGGTTCGGCCTCCATATCAAAACCTCATCAGGAATTGACTCAACAAATCTTTGAATCGGTCGGGAAAGTGGTATGGGTCGAAGAAGGGCTTATGAATGCGGTGACGGGATTGAGTGGAAGCGGTCCGGCCTATGTCTATTTAATTATTGAGGCCTTAACGGATGGGGGAGTCAGCGTGGGACTCCCGCGGGCGATCGCCCATACTTTGGCGGTTCAGACGGTCTTGGGTTCTGCTCGAATGGTTCTTGAAACTGAAGAACATCCGGCCCTTCTCAAAGATCGTGTAACTTCACCGGGAGGAACCACGATTGCCGGTCTTCAGCAGCTCGAAGAAGGTGGGTTACGTGCCACTCTTATCGATGCCATTGAGGCCGCCACGCAGCGGTCACGGGAGTTAGGACGGTAGGAACCGATAAGGACTACAAGTTTTTAAGGGCAGCATAGGCTGGAAAGGAGACTAACGTGCAATATTGGGTAAAAGTCGTATTCGTGGATAATCAGGAAGTGGAATTTAAAAATGCAGTCCGACATACCATTAGCGATGACATGGAAATTTTAGAGATTGATACTCCGAAAGAAGTGACGATCATTCCTCTCAAGCAGATTAAATATTTTTCATGCGATGCCGGGGTGTTCGGCCAACAAAAAGCTGGAGTCTAGACCTGTCTCGGACTCTCAGAATAAGGTACATCTTCATTTTTCTGGTGAATATTCCGAACACAATATAAAAGAACTCCCTATTTTATACTTGAAGATATTGGGTAAGGTAGGAACGTAAGGTATTCCGTTTCTGTTAATTTTGTGAATTTAGAGTTAAAAATAGAGCATTCGGCTTCATTTTACGTTTCCTTGTCTTGCCTCCTTTTCTGATTTATGCGACTATTAAACAATTCGCCCTTCTGTTCACCTAATTCCCATTCTTTATATTTGTCTGATTTCAGACTTTGAGAGCCCTTGGCAGGAGAGATATTGTTGCAAGACACAGTAAAGTACATTGGGAAGCAAATCGGCCTGGTATTAGTCCTGATGGGCGGAGTAATTCTTCTTTGGGCCCTTCCTCCCGATGAAAGGTATAAGGAATCCCATCATACCAGGATTCTTCAATTAGGCACGGAATTGCCCCCTTATGAGGTTTCTACTTTCCTGAAACATGTGGAAACCCGTTTGCCCTATTATCGAGAGGACTTTGAGCAGGCGGGGAAGAGGACTGGGATTCCCTGGGTATTGTTAGCCGCTATGGCATATCAAGAGTCCAAATGGGACCGGCATGCCAAAAGTCCCACGGGGGTCAGGGGTCTCATGATGTTGACGCGGTCAACCGCCTCTGATTTAGGGATTACCAACCGGTTAGATCCTCAAAAGAGTATCTCTGGGGGTGCCCGGTACCTGTCTTACTTACACAAACGGGTCCCCAGTACCATTCGAATGCCAGATCGCATGTTTGTTGCCTTGGCGGCCTATAATGTCGGAATGGGCCATGTCAAAGATGCTCGAATTTTGGCCAGGCGATTCGGGAAAAACTCTAATCGGTGGGAAGATCTTAAGGCCATGCTTCCTCTTCTCTCTAAAAAACGATATTATCAAACGTTACCGCATCGGTACGCCAGGGGCTGGGAGCCGGTCCAATATGTGGAACGGATTAGAAAATACCATAAGATTTTGCAGGATGTGGTGAAACAGGAAGTACGTGCTTCAAGGGTTGAAATTTAAATCCACTCAGGATACGGTTGAACGCTTTACGACCAAGTAGGTTTTTCCCTTCTGAGCTGTTCCCTCTTCCCCGACCTCTTCCCAATTCATTGTGACATACAGGAAGTATTCCTTTGGTCTGTTTTCTCGTAAATAGGGTTGTGAATCTTACTGAGTCTGAATACCGATGGGATCTTCTGGTTTGGCGCGTTCAATAGAAAGAGCCTTATCATTCGGAAGGACTCTCGCTTTTATTTTGTCACCATAATCGAATGTTTCCGAAATATCGGTTTTTGGTGTCACTTCAATTTGGATTTCTCCTCGTTCTCCTCGAATTATATAGAAATCCCCGTCGACCATTAAGACATTGGCGATAATGGTTCGGATCTTTTGCGAGGGTTGTACCGGTGTCCCTGATGCCACTTCACTTGGTTTTGTAGATGGGAGGCTCGGAGGTGAAACATCAGACTCCGCCTGTTGATGTTCTGGATTTGACGTTGGGGCTTCGGAATGAATGCCGGCCGGTTCATCTTTTTTGGCTCTCACGACGGAGATGGCTTTATCAGTTGGGGTCACTCGGGCTTTAATTCGATCTCCGAATTTAAATTGTTCTTCCAGTTGGGTCTTGGGGGTAATTTCAATCTGGATTTCTCCTTTTTCGGTTCTCACGATATAAAAGCTTCCGTCCACCATCAATAAATCAGCGATAATGACTCGAATTTTTGAGGGTACTTGAGGTTGAGAGGGCTTATCTGTTCCTTTCTTGGTCGTCGTCTTGGCTTTTTGGGGCTGTTTCGTGTCTTTGGGTGTTGACGGAGGTGAGTTGTCTGTAATGCCAAGGGGAGCATTGGGTTCAGCTCGCGTGATGGACAGGGCAACATCATTGGGTAAGACAATGGCCTTAATCCGATCCCCAAAGGTGAATTCTTCAGAAATTGTGGTTTCCTCATTCACTTCAATCCGAATTTCTCCCCGTTCTCCCCGAGCGATATAGAATTCCCCTTCGACCTCAAGTAGCTCGGCTACGATGGTCCGGGTTTGAATGTCTTTGGAAGCCGTTGAGTCAGCGCTTACGTGGGTTGGTTGTATAAGATGGACAGAAAGAAAAAGAAGAAAGAGAATTCCGAATGATGTGAGGGTAAAAACCCCAGACTGCCGGTAGATGGAGTTCAGGTTTTTCTTAGAGCGGGCCATGACCTTCATTGACATGAGATCCTCCTGAGAAAAGGACCAATGACTCGGATGAAAATGGTGCCGAGGCGCAGAATCGAACTGCGGACACCAGCCTTTTCAGGGCTGTGCTCTGCCAACTGAGCTACCTCGGCACGACAAATTCCCTGTAACACGGTAGTAAGTGTAACATGGAGGAGAGGCAACTTGTCTAACAGGATTTTACCCATAAAAGCAAGGGGAAACGGGTAAAACGACCTCTTTGCGTCCCGGGAATTCTTGACGGTTTTTATGAGGCCCAGGTATTCTCCAACACGGTTTCGGGTCCCAAAGATGGTAAGATTTTATGGATGGATGCAAGAAACTCACTCATTGTAAGAAGATTGACTATATTCGGGAAGGTCACCACACATGACAGAGAATGACTCTGCAGAAAACGTCGAACTCTTAGACGAAGAAATAGAAAAAGAGGAGGAGGTTCAGGAGCTGACTCCTGAGGAATATTTGGTTGAACGCCTTTCCCGAGCACAAGAAGCCACTCGTCCTCTGAGTGGTTTAATCGCTCAAAAAAAGAATGAAGCCCTGTTCGCTATGGCGGATGGTCTTGAGGCAAGTGAAGAAGACATTTTAGAAGCCAATGCCCAAGATCTAGAAGCCTTCGAGGGTGATGAATCTCGAAAGGCTTTAGCCGACCGTCTTCGTTTGACATCCGAACGCATAACCGGAATGGCTAAACAAATCAGGGAAATTGCCCAGTTAGCTGATCCGGTCGGGGAATCGATGGGCATGTGGCAACGTCCGAATGGCATGCGGGTTGGTCGTATTCGGGTTCCGATCGGTGTGATTGGAATAATTTACGAATCCCGTCCGAATGTCACCGCCGATGCCGCTGCCCTGTGTCTAAAGTCAGGCAATGTGTGCGTTCTACGGGGAGGCTCTGAGGCCCTCCACTCCAATAAGGCTATAGCCATGGTTTTGGGGGAGGCCGCTCAAAAAACCGGTGTCCCGGAAGGTGCGATTACTTTCATTGACCGCCCTGATCGTGAGATTGTTCAGGCCCTCTTGAAAAGCGATTCCTACATTGATCTTATCATTCCCCGAGGTGGGGACTCTTTGATGAAGACTGTCACTGAACATAGCACCATTCCCGTGATCAAACATGATAAAGGGGTCTGCCATACTTTTGTGGATATCGATGCTGATTTGGCCATGGCCCACCGGATCAGTTTCAATGCCAAGGTCCAACGGTCCTCCACCTGCAATACCATGGAAACCTTGCTGGTCCATGAGAAGATCGCGAAAAAATTCTTACCCCCTTTGGCTAAGGACTATCTTGATGCGGGGGTAGAGATTCGAGGGTGTCCGAAAACATGTAAAATCCTTCCCGAAGCGAAGGCTGCTGTTGAAGGCGACTTTGGAGAAGAGTTTTTAGCATTAATTCTAGCGATCAAAGTTGTGAAGAACATGGATGAGGCCATGGATCATATCAATCAATTTGGTTCTCGACATACGGATTGTATCGTAACCAATAATTATGACCGGGCATTGCGGTTTGTTCGAGAAGTTGATTCCAGTGCTGTCATGATTAATGCTTCCAGCCGACTGAATGATGGGTACGAATTCGGGTTGGGAGCGGAAATTGGGATTAGTACAACTCGAATCCATGCTCGAGGGCCCATGGGATTGGAAGATTTAACCTGTTCGAAGTTTGTGGTCTATGGGTCGGGACAGGTCCGTGAATGACAGGACATGGCTTACGGCCTCTACCCCTAATCTGAGATTCTATTCGACTTTGCCCGTCCATCCTTCACGCCTTTCTACTCCTTTCCGTTGACTTTGTCCCGGAATGGGATAGTTCCATATGAACATCTCTGCGGCGTTACAACATCCACAAGCTCTGCGTTTTTCCGAAAACCTGCCTTATAGAGACCATTGGGATTCCTCTGGCGGGCAGGTCGTTGAGCATCCCACTGGGCATCTGGTTTTTTATGGCACCCATGGTCAGCGGATCCTTATGGTCGATCCCTCCGGTTATCCCTTGCATGAGTGTGTGTGGGCTGAACATTCAACGAACCGAACGCCCTCTCTTCTTGCGACCCGTATCTGTCTGGATTGGGGACAATGGATAGGGATTAAACCCGGAGGCCTCGTGAACACTATGCGGTTAAATCTCGCGACTCGACCTGGTTGGGAGAGTCTCACGAGGGACGATTTACGGTACATGGCCGCTCGTTCCATGAATGTGAGTTTGGAAACCATTCGATTCTTCTATTGGGATGAGGATCTGACTATAGAGAAAAATGGGCAAGCGAATATTCGGCAAGTCAAAGATGCGTTCTATGTATTACAAGATGGGGATTTTGAACAAAGGACTTTTATGTCCTGTATGAGTCGTATGAAATGGGGGGGAATCGATTATCTCCCTGTCGTTGAGTTGTTTTTATCTCTGCTGCCAGGTACCGGAAATGCTACGTTTGAATTAATTCGTCAGTTATACAATGATCAAAATCGTCACACGAGGACCCCACTCTATTATCGAGGCATTCCAGGCTATCCCTCGGCGGGTGCTTTCAGATTATTCAGTGCCTATTTTTCGCCTTCGCTCAATACAGGGGAATCTCCGCAGGAGGTTTTTCTGGACCAGAATCGATCCCATGAAATCCTTTGGAGTCCGAGCTCTGAGTATCCTGTACGGTATCTGGATGAAGAGAACCGGGTCGGGATCACGATATTTCAACATCAGGTTCAAAAGGTCACTATTTGGGATGATCCCGCAGGCCTTTCCTATTTTCCTGTACGACCAACGGGGGAAACGTCTTCTCATGGTCGCGGACTTCGAGTCATCAATGGGGTGCTGTATCTTCATGATGGAGAACAAGTACGAACAATCCAGGGCGGAGAAAATTGGTCGATTGAATCGAGGGAAGACGGTCAGAGGGCTTGGTTGCCTCCCGATTCATCCTGGAGGGACTGTTTCCCCCAGGGCGCTCCGGACATTTCCCCTGAAGCAGCCTTCTCGTCAGTCTTATTGTACCCTGATCATGAGGATGAAATTAGTGAAAATGCCAGCCAACCCTTTATCTTAGATTTTTTAGATGATGCCATGGAAGACAATCCATCCTTGTCTGGACGACGAGAGCAGGCGAATAGGATTCTTGTCGCGAATTGTGATGCCGGCCTCAAGGCTTGCCTTACCTTTCATCGTCCCCATGTTTTTACCATTTGGTACCGGGATCCTGCTTTTGCCCAAAAGCATGCCCAGCAGGTTTGGAATGTCCTCTATGTCTCCCAACGCTTAGACTGGTTGCCACAATTTCAATTTTTCCCATTTTCCCGTTCCTTATTCTTGGGAGAATGTGTGGCCTATGATTGGATCTATCTTTGGGTGCCTTTTGACCACTACCGGGATATGGACTTCTTAAAGGAATGGATACGGTGGATTGGGGAACATCTGCAACCACAGGGAGTATGTTGCCTCGCGGGTCCTTCTAATATTGGAAACTTCCTCTTGGAGGCAAATCTCTCCCCATTACAGGTGGAATCAGGAGATTCATTACCGACGTTTAAGATTCATCGATCGATTCTCCCTTATGGATACCTGAATCCAGAGCTCACCGTTTGGGTCGTTGAACGCCATTAAGTTGAAATGTTCTTTACTGCATGCCTGAGAAGAAGGATCAGAACTTATGAATGAACAGGAGAAGCAGTTGGTTATGATGGCGCATGCCTTAGCCCATCAGGAAAACGAAATTCAATACCTCAAAGCCTTGGTGATGGAAAAAATGAGGATAAAAGTCGAAGAATTTCAGGCCGAACAAGATCAGTTTTGGGAGAAGACCAAACATTATCGGATCTATGAGACGATTCATTCCCTTCAAAATCTTCAAAAAGCCGTAGAGGACCTTCCTGAACACTTAGATATAGATATGTACCGTGATCACTTACGGTGGCCCACTGATCCCCCTGAAGGACCGCCAAATCCAGAACGTTGAGTAACGAATTCCCCGAACTATCCTCAAAATATCTTTGATAAATGATCAAGCAAACCTTAAAGGATTGGGGACGTTCGGACTTGGTATTCTCTCTTGACAGGGTTCGCATTAGCGAATAGGATGGGGTAACCTTTAAATCCCATCCCGTGAGGTGGGCAAGGAGAAAAGAGTTATATGATGGCCAAATGGCTGGCCGAGAACAAGATGCCCTTCTCACGTTGTGTTGAGAAGGGTTTTTTTTGTTTAACTTTCCTCCAGAGTCTCACGAGGCACCACTAACTCCATGGCGATTCCACAAGCTGAACGTGTCTTGATGGATGCTCAGGAAATGAGCCGGGCCCTCACACGAATAAGCCATGAAATTCTCGAAAGAAATAAAGGGACTCAAGATTTAGCCTTAGTCGGCATTCGGACAGGAGGAGTTTTTCTTGCCAAACGGATTGGGGATCGAATTCACCAGATTGAACCGGGTGACGTTCCGATCGGAGAGCTGGATACCACCCTATACCGTGACGATTTGTCCCTCAGAAAAGATCAACCCGAAATTCGTAAAACGTTGATCGACTTCAATGTGACAGACCGAAAGATTGTGCTGGTTGATGATGTTCTCTTCACGGGCCGTACCATTAGGGCGGCATTGGATGGTCTGATGGACCTTGGGCGACCTGCCGAAATTCAACTTGCCGTTTTAGTGGATCGAGGCCACCGACAATTACCGATTCGAGCCAATTATGTGGGTAAAAGTGTTCCCACGGGGAAAGATGAGCAGGTCGCCGTGTTTCTGAAGGAAATAGGTCAAACCGATCGAGTGGCTATTATAGGAAAATGACGATACGCTTATGCCATTTGACCAAAAAGATCTTTTAGGAATCGACGCCTTACGGCCGGAAGATATTGATCTGATCATGACGACGGCTGAATCCCTGAAAGAAGTGGGAGGACGCGATATTAAAAAAGTCCCTGCCCTTCGGGGAAAAACAGTGGTCAACCTCTTTTTTGAGCCCAGTACGAGGACTCGAACGTCTTTTGAATTGGCTGCGAAACGATTGAGTGCGGATGTGATTAATTTTTCTCCTTCGACGAGTAGTGTCGTAAAAGGGGAGACGCTCATCGATACTGCACGCAATATCGAATCGATGCAAGCCGACATCATTGTCTTGCGGCATTCTTCTCCGGGAGCTGCGGATAACCTTGCCCGTGCCGTGAGGTCATCGGTCATCAATGCCGGAGATGGGTGGCATGAACATCCTACGCAAGCTCTTTTGGACCTGTTTACGATCAAGGAAAAAAAGGGGAGGGTCGAGGGACTCACGGTCGTGATTATCGGGGATGTGGCACATAGCCGTGTTGCCCGTTCCAATATCTTTGCCTTGACGAAAATGGGGGCCGATGTAAGGGTCGTGGCCCCTCCGACGATGTTGCCATTATACGTGGAACGTTTAGGGGCTCAGGTTTTTTACACCCTAGATGATGCCCTTATCGGAGCGGATGTGATCATGATGCTCCGTTTGCAGCGGGAAAGACTGGGGAAAGCGCTGTTGCCAAGCATTCGCGAGTATGCCAAATTGTATTGCTTGACTTCCGAACGCGTTCGACTCGCAAAACCTGAGGCCATCGTCATGCACCCCGGTCCGTTAAACCGCGGGGTGGAAATTTCTCCTTCTGTGGCTGATGGTCATGGGGCGGTCATCCTTGATCAAGTGACGAATGGGGTATCGGTTCGAATGGCTCTCATGTATCTGTTATCCGGATCGGCTTAATGCGAAATTTAGGGTTGTGCTGATTTCATTTTAATCGAGGAACAACTGTGTTATGTCAATAGCTCATCAAAAGCTCATTCATCTCAAGGGGGGGACGGTTATCGATCCCGGGCATTGGAACAGTCCCGGAGATCTTTTAATCCAGGAGGGGAGGGTCATCGAAGTCGGAAGTCCTTTGACGTCCTCATTGGTTTCAGATCCTTCTTGTCAGGTCATCGATGTTCAAGGATTAGTGGTTGCGCCAGGGCTGGTTGATGTCCATTGTCATCTGCGAGAGCCTGGCCAAGAATACAAGGAAACGATCGCCAGTGGTACAGCTTCCGCAGTAGCTGGTGGATTTACCTCGATTTGTTGTATGCCCAATACGCAACCGGTGAACGACAATGAGTCGATTACGCAATTTATTCTGACCAAAGCCAAAGCGGCTGGAAGGGCTCGAGTCTTTCCCATCGGTGCCATCACGAAAAAATCTGAAGGAGAAGAATTAGCAGATATTGGAGAATTGGTCGGAGCCGGTTGTGTCGCTATTTCGGATGACGGTCGACCGGTGATGAATAGTCTGGTCATGCGCCGGGCTTTGGAGTATGCCAAGGCCTTCGGGGTGCCGGTGATCGATCATTGTGAAGACCTGCACCTGACAGATGGTGGGTGTATGAATGAAGGGGTCGTGTCGACCCAACTGGGAATGCCAGGAATTCCCGATGCGTCGGAAGAAGTGATGGTAGCCCGCAATTTGGCCCTGGCCGATCTCACGGGTGTCCATGTACATTTGGCGCATTTAAGTACTGCGCGATCGGTCGCGTTAGTGCGGCAAGCCAAGGAGCAGGGTTTGCCAGTGAGTGCGGAAGTATGCCCTCATCATTTTTCCCTGACAGAAGAGGCTGTACGTGGGTATAACTCCAATGCCAAGATGAACCCTCCCTTACGAACGGATGAAGATGTCCAAGCTCTCAGAGTGGGCTTGGTCGATGGCACCATCGATGTGATTGCGACCGATCATGCGCCTCACGCGCCACAGGAGAAACAATTGGAGTTTGATGTAGCCCCATTCGGCATCGTGGGATTTGAAACCGCGCTCTCCCTGAGTTTGAGGTTAGTGGATGATGGGGTCCTCTCCCTCGAACAGGTTCTTGAGAAATTGAGTAACGCCCCAGCCAAATTATTCGGCCTTCCCGTTGGGTCTCTGCGTCCGGGGTCACTGGCAGATTTGGTCGTGTTTGACCCTCAAGAGGAATGGGTCGTGGATCCGGACACGTTTCACTCAAAAAGCCGGAATACCCCGTTCGGAAAATGGAAGTTAAAGGGTACAGTGAAAATGACCATGGTAGAAGGGGATATCGTCTACGAAAATCGATAAGTGTGGGTCGTGAAATCTGTTAGCTGGGGTGCCATCGGATTCATCGTTGAAATGTTCGCGCTGACACTGTGGGTTGGAGGATTACTGGTCATTATTGCCGCGGTAATCCCGGCGGTGTTTAATTCCATCGGCATGGAACAGGGTGGACGCTTTCTTCGACGAGTATTCGATGCGTACGGACTTCTGACCATGGGAATTCTGGCGGTGTTAGGATTGTCGGTCGGCCTTCGCTTGTTGACGTTTGGGCATGATGCCGATTCGCTATTTTCTTTGAATGCCGCGGAATGGTACCTCTTGGGAGGAATGGTTCTGGTCACAGTGGTGATTTGGGGGGTTATCGGTCCCCAAACCGTGGAGCTACAGGAACTAGCTTTTGAAGCGATTTCCAAAGAGGACAAGGATCTTGCCTACAATAAGTTTTTTCGATTGCATATGGTGGCTCGGGCCTTACATTTAATAAACCTGGGTTTAGCCAGTTCCCTTTTTATCGTGAAATTGCGGAAAATCATTTTTTCTCGTCTACCGTCTCACGCATGATGTTTTGCGAAGTCTGGCAGCATTCTAAAAGCTTGGAAACGACACCATGAAGCCAGCTATATTGGTTCTATCCGATGGGACAGTTTTTCAAGGGTTGGCATTAGGATTCCGGGGGGAAACCATAGGTGAGGTGGTGTTCAATACCGCGATGACCGGATATCAGGAAATTCTGACTGATCCATCGTATAAAGGCCAAATGGTCTTGATGACGTCGACCCAGATAGGGAATTATGGCCTGACTCACGAAGACCGTGAGTCAAGAAAAACTTGGGCCGAAGGGTTTATCGTTCGAGAAGCCTCTCGAATTATGAGTAATTGGCGAGGGGAGCAGTCACTTGACGCCTATATGACCGCTCATCAAATCGTGGGAATTCAGGGTATCGATACCCGAGCGCTTACCAGCCATCTTCGCGACCATGGGTCACAGATGGGCATCCTTTCTCATGTGAACTTTGAGGTGGCTGAGTTGATGACGAAGGTCCAATCCGTTCCCTCCCTTGAGGGGCAGGACTTGGTGAAGAAAGTCACCTGTTCGGAGTCCTATGAATGGACGCAAGGTTCCTTTTCTCTGAACGGCCTATCTTCCGGCTTTCCGGAAAAAGAAAATCGCACAGGCAAAAACATACTGGTCGTGGATTTTGGGGTGAAACACAATATCCTACGATGTCTCGTGGACATGGGTTGTCGGGTGACGGTCGTGCCGGCGGATACAACGGCCGATGCCATCCGGGAACGAAATCCCGATGGCCTGGTACTGTCTAATGGTCCTGGGGACCCTCAAGGGGTCCCCTATGCCGTGGAAACTGTCAAGAATCTCTTGGGATGGAAGCCCATGCTGGGAATTTGCCTTGGGCATCAAATCTTGGGTCTGGCTCTGGGATTATCCTCCCATAAGCTAAAATTCGGGCATCATGGCGCTAACCACCCCGTCATGGACCTCCGAACCGGCAAAATAGAGATTACATCCCAAAATCACAATTTTGCCGTGGATCTTCCGCATGCCGAACAACGTGATTCGGGATCAGGCCTGGAGACTTTCGAATCATCCATCGGTCCTATGAGGATTTCGCATCGAAGTTTGAATGACGGTTGTTGTGAAGGAATGGTTGGCGTGAACGTCCCCATTGTTTCTGTTCAGTATCACCCCGAAGCGTCACCCGGTCCCCATGATTCAGCATACGTGTTTCAGCAATTTCACGATATGATCAAGGATCCTTCCTATGCTTAGAAGCTTCAGTCTGATTCTAGTGTATTTCTTGAGTTTCTCTGGGTGTGTCTTTATTGATGAGAGTATTTTTCCTGGAAGTGGAAAATTGAAGGAAACGGTTCTTTTCGGAGAAGGAGAAGATAAGATCCTCCTAATCGATATTTCAGGTCCCCTCAGCACGGGTCGGTCTAGTGGCTTCCTGGCCAGTCCCAGTCTGCCAGCCAGGGTGAAAGAAGAATTAATGAAGGCTGAAAAAGACCCTCTTATCCGAGGGATTGTTCTCAGGGTGAATACTCCCGGAGGAACGGTGACGGCTTCTGATGTTCTGTTTCACGAATTTCGTCAGTTTAAGCAGAAGCGAGATATTCCCCTTGTCACGTCCATTATGGATCTTGGGACATCAGGGGGCTATTACGTCGCGATGGCCACGGACCATATTTTTGCTCATCCTTCAACGATTACCGGGAGCATTGGGGTCATTATGCTGACGGTCAATGCCCAAGGTCTTATGGAGAAAGTCGGCATGGAAGCCTCCCCAATCGTATCAGGTCCCAAAAAATCCATGGGCTCACCTTTCCGACGGATGGATGCAGAGGAACGCGCGATCTTTCAATCGGTAATCGATAATTTATATGCCCGATTTTTAACGGTCGTGGAGGAAGGCCGGCCGAACCTCAATTCGCAGGAAATAAAGCGGTTGGCCGACGGTCGAATTTATACGGCCGAATCCGCGCAACAACATGGGCTCATCGATAAAGTTGGCTATCTGGATGAAGCGATTGCCTATACGATTAAAGCGGCCAAGTTACAAAACGCTACCGTGGTGACTTATACTCGCGGGCGTCCCTCTCAACAGAATATTTATTCTAAAAACGAACTTCCCCAGGTCGGTTCACTCGGGTTCCCCCAGCTTGATGCGAATTGGTTCTTGCGAACGGTGAGTGGCGGAACACCACAAATGATGTATATGTGGATGCCATAAAGCCGCATTGTTACGGGTATGGACTGTAGTTATTCTCCAATACGGAGTTCGAAGAATACGGGAAAGAATTTTTTTCCGTTGATCGGGCTTCTGGCTATATTGTTGACTCTCTTGGTTTGGGGATGTCAAAAAGCCCCGGGGACGGCTCGAGATCAACTGATTTATATATCCGAAGAAAAAGAAATCGCTCTTGGGCTTTCGGCTTTTCGTGAAATCTTGAAGGCCGCTCCCTTGAGTAAGGACCCGAAAATTACGCTTATGGTCAATCGAATCGGACAACGAATTGCCCAAGCAGCCAATAAACCCGAATATGCTTGGGAGTTTGCGGTGATTCAGGATGATGAGCAAATCAATGCGTTTGCGTTACCGGGTGGAAAGGTCGCGATATTTACGGGGATTTTGCCCTATACCAAAACCGAAGCCGGATTGGCGACGGTGATGGCTCATGAAGTTGCTCATGCCCTCCAGCGTCATGGTGCAGAACGATACAGCCGGAGCATTCTTGAGCAAATCGGTCAATTGGGAGCCCTTGCGGGTGCAGCCGCTGGTGGGGTCGACCCGGGTTTGGCCATCGGGGCCATGAGTGCCTATGGGGTGGGGGTGGCCTTGCCGAATTCACGGGCTCAAGAAATTGAAGCGGACTACATCGGGCTGAAGCTCATGGCCAAAGCCGGCTATGATCCGCGAGAAGCGGTTCCATTCTGGGAGCGGATGAGTGGCTGTCCCCGAAAAATGATCGGCCGGTTTTGCTTTCGGAGTCAAAGTGCGGTCCCAGAATTTTTGTCGACCCACCCTTCGGACGTGACCCGGATCAATCAAATTGAAGCGTGGCTTCCAGAGGCCTTGAAATATTATCATCCACCGGCTGCTCCCCAATCTGGCCTACAAGACCAATCACTGTACTCATAATTAAGAGAGCTCCATGCCACGGCGTGACGATATTCAACGAATTTTATTGATTGGGTCCGGCCCGATCGTGATCGGGCAGGCCTGTGAATTTGATTATTCCGGAACCCAGGCTTGTAAGGCGTTGAAAGAAGAAGGGTATGAAGTCATCCTCTTGAACAGTAACCCGGCGACCATCATGACGGATCCTGATCTTGCGGATCGAACATACGTCGAACCCATTTCCGTGGAAGTGATTGAGGCCATTCTCGAGCGCGACCGCCCTGACAGTTTATTGCCCACCATGGGAGGACAAACAGCCCTGAATACGACGGTTGCCCTTCATGAGCAGGGCTTGTTGGAAAAATATGAGGTTCAACTTATCGGAGCTTCCTATGAATCCATACAAAAAGCTGAAGATCGTCGACAGTTTAAACAGGCGATCGAGCGTATCGGGTTGAAGGTACCAGCCAGTGGATCGATTCAATCACGCGAAGAGGCTCTTCAACTCATTGAAATGATCGGATTCCCGGCGATTGTCCGGCCTTCGTTTACCTTAGGGGGAGCCGGAGGAAATATTGCGTATAACCGCGAGGAATATGAGCGGCATATTGAATGGGCGCTGACGACCAGTCCGACAAATCAAGCTCTCGTCGAACAATCCTTGCTCGGTTGGAAAGAATATGAATTAGAAGTCATGCGAGATGTCAAAGACAATGTGGTCATCATTTGTCCCATTGAAAATGTTGATCCTATGGGTGTTCACACCGGGGATAGTATTACCGTCGCTCCAGCCATGACCTTGTCCGATAAAGAATATCAAGTCATGCGGAATGCCGCTCTGGCTATTATTCGGGAAATAGGAGTGGATACCGGTGGCTCCAACATTCAATTCGCCGTGAACCCTCAAAATGGGGAAATGACGGTCATCGAAATGAACCCTCGTGTGTCTCGGAGCTCTGCTTTGGCCTCCAAAGCCACAGGGTTTCCCATCGCAAAAATCGCCGCGAAACTTGCCGTGGGATATTCCCTGGACGAAATCCCGAATGATATAACCCGGATGACCAAAGCCAGTTTCGAACCCACGATCGATTATGTGGTCGTGAAAATTCCCCGGTTTACGTTCGAAAAATTCGAAGGCATTGATGGAACCCTGACGACTCATATGAAATCTGTCGGGGAGGCTATGGCCCTGGGAGGGACCTTCAAAGAGGCTCTGCAAAAAGCCATTCGTTCCCTTGAGACGGATCGTTATGGGTTGGTCTCCCTGCATAATCTTGATGGAAAATTGGAAAAACGTTCTACAGACGATCCATTGTATCAAGAGATCCAAATGGCAATCAGAATTCCAACGGCCGATCGCCTTTGGCATCTTGCCGATGCACTTCGGATCGGGATATCTACTGGGGAACTGAACCGGTTAACGAGTTTTGACCCGTGGTTTTTACATGAGATTCAAGAGATCGTCGAATTCGAACGAGAGTGGGTTCTTCAACGGAATGACGCTATTCAGGAAGGAACCCGTGGCGGTGATGCCTCAGGGGATTATCTTTTGGAGCGTTCCGTACGTTTAGGGTTCTCCGATCAACGCTTGGGTCAATTACTCGGGAAAGATTCAGATGTCGTGAAGGAATGGCGGAGGTCGAGTGCCCTCTCCCAATCGACTTTGTTTAAGCGAGTGGACACCTGTGGGGCTGAGTTTGAGGCCTTCACCCCGTACTTGTATTCCACGTCAGGGGTGACATGTGAAGCCCGCCCAACCGAACAAAAAAAGGTCATTATTTTGGGTGGGGGGCCTAATCGAATCGGACAAGGCATTGAATTTGATTATTGCTGTGTCCATGCCTCAATGGCATTGAAAGATGAGGGAATTGAGTCCATCATGGTGAACTGCAATCCCGAGACAGTCAGCACCGACTATGATATCTCTGATCGGCTATATTTTGAACCACTGACTCGGGAAGATGTGCTGAGGATTATCAAAACGGAAAGTCCTATGGGGGTCGTAGTTCAATTCGGTGGTCAAACACCGTTGAAATTGGCCGTCCCATTGGCTAGAGAAGGTGTGCCGATTTTAGGGACACAACCCGATGCGATCGATCGAGCAGAAGATCGCAAACGTTTTAGTGATCTCATCAATGAATTAGCCCTTTTGCAACCGCGAAATGGGATAGCTCATTCCTCCCATGAAGCTCATGTCATTGCCGTGAATATCGGCTATCCCATCATGGTTCGACCATCCTATGTCTTGGGAGGGCGTGCCATGCAAATAATTTATGATGCACCTTCTTTGGACGAGTATCTGGAAAAAACTGGAATCAATTTAAAGAATCATCCCCTCCTGATCGATGATTATCTTGAAGATGCGATTGAAGTCGATGTGGATGCCATTTCTGATGGTACTGATGTCGTGGTGGCTGGAATCATGGAACATGTGGAGATGGCTGGGATTCATTCAGGGGATTCAGCTTGTTCGTTGCCACCTCACTTACTCTCACAGGAATTAATCGACAACATTCGCAACCAAACCGTCCTTTTGGCGAAAGAGCTTCAAGTGGTGGGGCTGATGAATATTCAATTTGCCGTCAAGGAGAAGCAAGTATATATTCTGGAGGTGAATCCCCGTGCTTCCAGAACGATTCCATTCGTGAGTAAGGTTATCGGGGCTCCTCTCGCCAAAATCGCGATGAAGGTCATGGCGGGTCGCACATTAAAAGATTTACGGTTCACAAAAACACCTCAATACTCGCATATTGCGATTAAGGAAGCCGTGTTTCCCTTCACAAAACTCGGTGTCACTGACGTGTTATTGGGTCCGGAAATGCGATCAACCGGAGAAGTCATGGGGATCGATAAAAATTTCGGTTGGGCTTTTGCCAAATCACAGGCGTCGGCAGGACTGCCATTACCGACCGGTGGAACAGCCTTATTTAGTGTGAAGGACGGAGATAAACCTTTGATTCTCGATTTGGCAAAACGGCTAGCTCGCTTGGGGTTTTCGCTCAAAGCCACCTCCGGGACGGCCACATACTTACAGGAAAATGGGGTGGCGGTAGAATCTGTCAAGAAAATCAAGGAAGGCAGGCCGCATCTCGTCGATTTCATCAAGAACCGGGAAGTGGCCTTGGTGGTGAATACCGTTGGGGGATCAGCCTCTCAAGAAGATTCCGCCCCCATACGAAAAGAAGCCGTATTTGGAGGCATCCCGTATTTTACGACAATCCAAGGTGCTCGAGCTGCGGTTTTAGGGTTAGAGTCTATGAATGAAACCAGGATGGAGGTCAAGAGCTTACAAGCCTTTCATTCATCGATTCCTTCCGTGTAGCCTTGTTGGGCCACTATTCAACATAAATCCGATTTTCAGGAGTATAGCGTACATTCACATTCATACGTGGAGCTGAGAAAAATGAAAATTCCTTTAACAAAGAAAGGATATGATGCATTACAAGAGGAACTTGTCCGGCTTCGTCGGGAAGAGCGTCCCAAAGTCATTCAGGCTATTACCGAAGCTCGAGAGCATGGGGACTTGAAGGAAAATGCGGAATATAAGGCCGCTAAGGAACATCAACAATTCATCGATACCCGAATGGCCGAGATTGAGCACAAATTGGCCAATGCCCAGGTCGTCGAGATCTCCAAGGGTGAAGCCGAAAAAATTGTGTTTGGAGTCACCGTATCGTTGTTGGATATGGAATCCGAAGAAATCAAACGATATACCTTGGTGGGGCAGGAAGAGGCCGATATTAGCAAGGGGTCCATCTCGGTTCAGTCTCCGATCGGACGAGCGCTCATTGGTCATCGGGTTGGAGATATCGTTGAGGTGAACCGTCCTGCGGGGATCGTTGAATACGAAGTCCAGTCCATCACGTTCGAGGAGACCGCATAAGATGCCTTCAGCCATTTCATTAGTCACATTGTTAACGGATTTTGGAGATGTGGATTATTTTGTCCCAAGTATGAAAGGAGTTATGCTGGGAATCAATCCTCAAATGCGGATCGTCGATCTGTCTCATAGAATTCCTCCGCAGGGAATCGAACAAGCCGCGTTTTTTTTGAAGTCGTGTTACCGATATTTTCCGGATGGGACGATTCATGTCGTAGTGGTCGATCCGGGGGTAGGAACCGAACGACGAACGATTCTGGCATCCACGTCACGCTATTTTTTCTTAGCTCCTGACAATGGTGTGCTGAGTTATGTGTTGGAAGAAGAATCATCAGTAGAGATCCGTTCCATCGAAAATAAACAATATCGTCTGGACTCCCAAGGGGCCACATTTGACGGGCGAGATCTCTTTGCCCCTTCGGCGGCCTGGTTGACCCGGGGACAAACCCCAGGTTCCTATGGCCGATTGATTTACGATGCGGTTCATCTGACTGAAAAAACTGCAAAGATGAACGGAGGAAAACTGGAAGGGCACATCGTCTATATCGATCACTTTGGGAATGCCATCACCAACATCATGGCTTCTGATATTGAAACCTTTCGTTCGGTGACCAAAAAAGACTATTCGGGGGTCCGCCTGGGCGATATGGAAATCCAGGGCATGAAGACCAATTATGTCGAAGGGGCTTTGGGTCTTCCAGAAGTCTTAATCAATAGTAACGGTCATTTAGAGATTTTTATCAAGCAGGGGAATGCTGCCAGTCGTTGTGATTTGCGGGTCGGACAGTCTCTTGAGGTGTGGTAGAAGAAGCGTTGGTAGACAGATCGGTTAAGGGTTCTTGTTGGCTGATTTTGATGCTCGTACAATCGAGATGGCCAACCCGAGGAGTTTCACTATTTGACGAAGTTCTTTGAGGGTGGCTGACAGTGGGGGCATGAGAACGATCGTATCCCCTATCGGGCGTATAAGAAGCCCGAGGGTTGTGGCTGTTTGAGCCACGGTGTAACCCACACGGTTGGCAGGAGGAAAGGGTGTTTTCCGGTACACATCCGCTACCAATTCTATGCCAATCATATATCCACATTGTCGTATATCACCTACCCAAGGATCTTGCGACAAAACTGAAAGGATTTGACGAAATTTAGGGATCCGCTGTTGAACCTTTTCCAAGGTCCGTTCCTTCCGAAAGATTTGAAGGTTTGCCAAAGCAGCGGCACATCCAAGAGGATTACCCGTATAACTGTGACCATGAAAGAACGTTTTATGTTCATCAAAATACCCCCGAAAGGCCTCGTATATTTTCCCGGTAGTTAAGGTCGCCGCCAGGGGAAGGTAGCCTCCAGTCATTCCTTTCGCGATGGCCATGATATCTGGCGTAACCGACTCATGCTCACAGGCAAACATTCGTCCCGTTCGTCCAAAACCCGTGGCCACCTCATCGGCAATCAGAAGGACGTCATATTGAGTGCAGAGTGTGCGAACCTGTTGTAAGTAGCCAGGCGGAGAGGGAATGATTCCTGCTACGGCTTGAACCATGGGCTCAATGATAATGCCAGCGATTTCTTCATGTTTTTCTTTAAGTAAAGCCGCAAGGGGGGCTAAGCATTGAATATTGCAGGTAGGAAATTCCAGGTTATAGGGACAACGATAGCAATGAGGATAATCAATGGCATGAGCGGGAAAAAGCAAGGAGGAAAAAGGCTGTCGAAATAATTCAATTCCGCTTAAACTGACCCCTCCCATAGTATCCCCGTGATAAGCTTGGCTGAGGTGGATAAATCTGGTTTTATGTGGTTTGGGGGAGGGACATTGTCGCCAGAATTGAATGGCTATTTTGGCCCCAACTTCCACGGCGGTCGAACCGTTGTCCGAGTAAAAAACTTTTGATAAGCCAGAGGGGGCGAGTTTCACCAGGGCTTTCCCTAATTGAATGGCGGGGGGGTTGGACAGGCCTAATAGCGTGGTATGGGCAACCTGTTGAAGCTGCGCACGGATGGCCTTGTCGATCGTTGGATGCCGGTGCCCATGGACATTGAGCCAGATGGAGGATGTCCCATCCAGATAGGCATTTCCCTCCAAGTCATAGACATAGATACCTTTGGCCTTGGCAATGATCAAAGGCGTGTGTTCCTCCCATTCCTTCATATGGGTAAAGGGATGCCAAATATATCGCTGATCGTCATGTTCTAACTCTTTTACTGAAGGATTTTTGGGGCTCATACTGACTAACCTAGCGGAATTCATGGATTTTTGACAACCTCGTCATCCCTTACTACAATCACAGTCACATCGAATGAGCAAAGCGTTTCCTCAATCTCATATCAGAAATTTCTGCATCATCGCTCACATCGATCACGGAAAATCCACCCTGGCAGACCGATTTTTAGAGATCACCGGGGCCATCACGCAACGTGAATTTCGTGCCCAATACTTGGATGCGATGGATTTAGAACGTGAACGTGGGATTACTATTAAAGCCCATGCGGTGACGACCCGATTTATCTCTTCTGGGGGAGAAGAATTCCTGTTTAATCTCATCGATACCCCGGGCCATGTCGACTTTGCGTACGAGGTCTCCCGTAGTTTAGCGGCTTGTGAAGGCGCGTTGTTACTCATTGATGCCACTCAGGGTGTAGAAGCTCAAACCATCGCCAATGCGTATTTAGCCATCGCGAACGACCTCCATATTATTCCGGTCATCAATAAAATTGACTTGGCGAGTGCGGACGTGGAAGGGGTTCAAACTCAAATCCAAGATGTACTCGGCTTAGCCCCGGACGATGCCTATTTGGTGAGTGCCAAGGAAGGGAAAGGGGTGCGGGAAGTCCTGGAAGGAGTGGTGGAAAAAATTCCTCCCCCCTCAGGCTATCCACAACGCACTTTAAAGGCGCTGATTTTTGATTCGTGGTTCGATAACTATCAAGGGGCCGTCGTGTTGTTTCGCATCATTGACGGAACGATTAAACCGGGAATGATTATCCAACTAATGTCGAATAAACGAGAATTTGAAGTGTTGGAAGTTGGGATTTTTTCCCCCAAACGAACTAAGGTCTCAAAATTGGGAGCAGGAGAAGTTGGGTACATTTGTGCCGGGATGAAAGACCTATCGGATACGAAGATAGGCGATACGATCACTGAAGCCAAAAATCCCACGGAATCGGCGTTTCCGGGTTATCGCGATGTCAAACCTGTGGTGTTTTGTGGCTTGTATACGACCGACAATGCCAAATTCGAAGATCTTCGAGATTCTCTTGAAAAGCTGCGATTGAATGATTCCTCTTTCATTTATGAGCCTGAAACCTCCTTGGCTTTGGGGTTTGGATTTCGTTGCGGATTTTTGGGTCTTCTCCATATGGAGATCATTCGGGAACGTCTGGAACGTGAGTACAATCTTGATCTCATCAGTACCGCCCCGACGGTTGTGTATCAAGTCTACACGGTTAAAGGGGAGGTGGTGGTCCTGGACAATCCATCTAAGCTTCCCGAACCTTCATTAATCGATCGGATTGAAGAACCATTTATAAAAGCAACGATTATCACACCTGAACGGTATATCGGGAATATCCTTCAGTTATGTCAGGAGCGTCGTGGCACTCAACTGGGTCTTCAGTATTTGGACCCTACTCGTGTGTTATTGACCTATGAAATCCCTTTAAATGAAATTGTGTTAGACTTTTATGATCGTTTGAAATCTCGTACACAGGGCTATGCGTCTTTGGATTATGAGTTAGTCGGGTATCGTGAATCTCAATTGGTAAAAATGGATCTGTTACTCAATGGAGAAACGATCGATGCCCTCTCCTTTATCGCCCATCAAGATAAAGTGCAAAGCCGAGGTCGTCAATTAGCAGAAAAAATGAAAGAATTGATCCCGAAACAAATGTTTGAAATTGCCATTCAGGCCGCAGTCGGAAAGCGCATCATCGCAAGAGAAACCATCGGGGCCTTAAAGAAAAACGTAACTGCCAAATGCTATGGCGGGGATATTAGCCGCAAACGAAAACTTTGGGAAAAACAAAAAGAAGGGAAAAAACGCATGAAGCAATTGGGTCGTGTGGAAGTCCCGCAAGAGGCTTTTCTGGCCATATTAAAAACGGATCCTTCCTGAACTGCGTATGTCTACTGAAGAACAGCAGCCACCACCTGCCCAGGACCATGCTCCGGAGAAATCCCTGGGCGAAACCTCGGGGACATCAACGAAACCTCAGGGCACTCCGGTTTCACAAAAATCCATCTTTCGCGAATACGCCGAAGCTCTGATCATCGCGATCATTCTCGCCTTAACCATCCGAGTGTTTTTTGTGCAAGCCTTTAAGATTCCTTCAGGGTCTATGATTCCGACTTTACTGATCGGAGACCACATTCTCGTCTCAAAGTTATCCTATGGCTTCCAATTACCCCGAGACTGTGAATTGCAAGTATCGTTTCCACCGGTCACCTGTTTTTCCTCCTCCATTGTGGCGGGTTTTGAATCCCCAAAGCGTGGAGACATTATCGTTTTCCGGTATCCAGAGGATGAAAATAAAGACTTTATTAAACGCGTGGTGGGTATTCCAGGGGATACCATTCGTATCGTCAATAAAAAGGTCTTTGTGAATGATACTCCCTTTCAGGATGAGGCATTTACTCAACGCGTGGACCCAGGAATCATCGACGGACGTATCAATCCCCGGGACAATCATGGGCCGATTACGGTTCCACCCGATTCATTCTTTGTTATGGGAGATAATCGGGATCAAAGCCTTGATAGTCGATTCTGGGGATTCGTAAAAATGGATAAAATCAAAGGACGTGCGTTTATGGTGTATTGGTCCTGGAATGGGCAGGGATCCTGGTCTGATTGGGTAAGATGGGATCGAATCGGAAAGTCCATTCAATGATCAAACTTCGATTGTTCCTTAAAGGGTCTGTATCCCTCTATTTTTCTGATTGTTCGGAATGAAACCTTCCAGCACGAACACGATTATCACTCCGCGGACATTACAGCAATATCTTCGACGGTTTTCCCGTGCACGAATTCTGGTCGTGGGAGATCTGATCCTGGATCATTACATTTGGGGCAAAGTCCATAGGGTTTCACCGGAGGCTCCAGTTCCGGTCGTCCACGTGGATTCGGAATCCTTCCGAATGGGAGGGGCTGCGAATGTATATCATAATATTCTTTCCCTTGGTGGGAAAGCCGAATTATGTGGGGTGATCGGAGCCGATCACGCAGGGAAACAATTTGTGGCAGAATTATCGTCTTCAGGGAAACCGGTCGCCGGAATTTTTCGGGATTCTCATCGGCCGACCATAAAAAAAACACGCGTGGTGGCCCATAACCAACAGATTGTCAGGTTTGATGTGGAATATCGTCAACCCTTAACCCCGATGCTTGAAAGGAAAATCTACCGCCATTTGGATTCCCGCTTTTCCAAGGTCGACTGTGTCGTCATTTCCGACTATGCAAAGGGAATGATTACTGCGGGTGTGATGAATCGTATACGAGAATTGGCTGGTCGCTATGGGGTTCCGACTATCGTGGACCCGAAGGTGGAGCATATGGATTTTTATTCAGGCGTGACGGTCATTACACCCAATCATCTGGAGGCCAGTCATGCTGCAGGGTTTTTGCCGACTCAGGAGGTGGCGATCAAAAAAATTGGCCAAGCCTTATTATCTCGTTTGCGTTGTGAAGCGGTGGTCATTACTCGGGGAGAAGAAGGGATGAGTATTTTCGAGAAAACCGGAAGAGCGTGGACGATCCCGGCGGTCGCACGACAGGTTTTCGATGTGACCGGAGCAGGGGATACGGTCGTCAGTACCCTAGCTCTGGCCTTGAGTGCCAAAGTGCCTCTTCCAGAAGCCGCCGCGTTGGCCAACCAAACCGCTGGCCTCGTGGTCGGAAAGGTCGGAACCGCGACAGTTACTCCTGCCCAATTACGGGAGGTGTTTTCCCATGGCTCCGCCTGAATCACGAGTCAGTATTTGCATTCCGGCTCGAATCGGGTCCTCAAGGTTTCCAGGCAAGCCATTGGCTTTACTCTCGGGAAAGCCCCTCATCCAACATGTTTATGAAGCGGCTCGAGCGGTTCCGCAAGCTGAACAAATTCTTGTGGTGACGGATCATGAATCTATTCGTCAGGCGGTCAAAGAATTTGGGGGTGACGCCTGTATGGTGACCGAGCCCTGTCGAACGGGCACGGATCGTGTCGCCAAAGTTGTGTCCCAACTATCATCCAATGTCGTCGTCAATTTGCAAGCTGATGAAATTCCGGCCCATTCACGACTGCTAAACGACCTGATCGATCCTTTTTTGCTCTCTGAGGCATCGATTGGAACGCTCAAAAGGAAATGGGCTCCTACAGACAGTTTACAGAATACGTCTATCGTCAAAGTTGTCACAGACCATTCGGGACGAGCCTTGTATTTTTCCCGACAACCCATACCCTTTTGGCGTGATCAACCACCTGCAAACTCTGCATTGCAAGCTTTTATGCATCTTGGGGTGTATATATTCCGAAAGACAGAACTGGTAAAATTTTCCCGATTACCCACCGGGTTCTTAGAGGAAGCTGAAAAGCTGGAGCAACTTCGAGCGCTAGAGCATGGGATGCCAATTCAGGTATGGGAAACCCGAATTTCTTCTCTTCGTATTGATAATCCAGAAGATATTACGCTTGCCGAATCTGAACTTTCCCTGCGGACTTCTACTCCCTAGGGGAAAACCTGTTCACGGGGTTCTTGGGTTGAAAAAGAGGGGAAAAATATGGTGAAGTCCAGGGTAGGGTGGCGATCAATCAGAAACTATCGAAGCCTATCATGAACAAATTCTTATTCATTACCGGAGGGGTGGTCTCATCTCTTGGGAAAGGCCTGTCCTCTGCAGCGATCGGACATTTATTGGAGAGCCGCGGGCTGACCATTACGTTTTTAAAGTTGGATCCCTACATTAACGTGGATCCAGGTACGATGAACCCCTATCAACATGGTGAAGTGTATGTGACCGATGATGGTGCCGAAACGGATTTGGATCTGGGACATTATGAACGATTTACCACCGTTCAGTTAAATCGGGAAAATAATTGTACGACCGGTCGGATCTATGAATCAGTCATCAAGAAAGAGCGTCAGGGGGAATATCTGGGTGGGACCGTTCAAGTCGTGCCACATATCACGGATGCCATTAAACAGACAATTCTCAACGTTGCTCATGATGTTGATGTCGTCATCGTTGAAATCGGAGGAACGGTCGGAGACATAGAAAGTCTCCCATTCTTAGAAGCTATTCGACAAATGCCTTACGATGTAGGCCGTGAGAATGTCCTCTATATCCATCTCACGTTAGTACCGTACATCGGTACCGCCGGTGAACTGAAAACCAAACCAACCCAGCATTCGGTGAATAAACTCCGCGAAATCGGTATCCAACCCAATATCCTATTATGTCGGACGGATCGATATTTGCCACCCGGCGTCAAGGATAAAATTGCCTTATTCTGCAACGTGGATAAAGGGTCCGTCATTACCGCTAAGGACGTTGAGACGATTTATGAGGTGCCGGTCGTTCTCAGAAAAGAAGGATTGGATGAGTTGATCGTCCGGTCTTTGCGTTTAGAAACCCGTCCACCGAACTTAAGGGACTGGGATATTCTCGTTCAAAAAATCAAACGTCCGCGTCATGAGGTTACGATCGGACTCGTGGGGAAATATGTTGAGTCAAAAGAATCCTACAAGAGTCTGTCCGAGGCTCTCGTCCACGGTGGGCTGAGGGATGAGACCGGAATCAAGATTCAATGGATTGAGTCAGGTGAGATCGAAAGCCAAGGCCCGGAACGCCTGTTAGCCGATGTGGATGGAGTCTTGATTCCCGGAGGATTTGGGATTCGGGGTATTGAAGGAAAAGTCGAAACCATTCGCCACATTCGTGAAAAAAAGATCCCGTTCCTCGGTATTTGCTTGGGCATGCAATGTGCTGTCATTGAAATTGCTCGGAACCTTGCGGGATTGGATCGGGCCAATAGCTCTGAATTCGACGGGGAGACGCCCCATCCCGTTATTGATCTCTTGCCGGAACAACGAACGATTCAAGATAAGGGTGGAACGATGCGCCTCGGGGCCTTTCCCTGCTCCTTGAACCCGGATACGTTAGCCTATGCGGCCTATAAGCAAACTGATATCAATGAACGTCATCGACATCGTTTTGAATTTAACAATGAGTATCGGAAGCAACTCCTTTCAAATGGTTTAATCATCAGTGGAACGTCCCCGGATGATCGTCTGGTTGAGATTATCGAACTACAAGGGCATCCTTGGTTTGTCGGCACTCAATTTCATCCTGAATTCCATTCCCGCTTATGTAGTCCACATCCCTTGTTTACGGCCTTTATCGGTGCAGCTCTTCAACGGAAGTTCGGTACGTAACGTATTGGATTTGACATGAGTCAGATGCAAGAAGTTTCCATCGGGCCCTTTACGATAGGGGGGAATGCTCCCCATTTTCTCATTGCAGGCCCCTGTGTGATTGAATCAGAACAGTTGGTCCTGGATACAGCCGGAGCGATTGCAGAATTATGTCGAGATCTGGATTTACCGTATATCTTTAAAGCTTCCTATGATAAGGCCAATAGGACATCCCATACCTCTTTCCGTGGGCTTGGGCTTTCCGAAGGCTTAAAAATCCTTCAAAAAGTTAAAGAAAAAATCAAGGTTCCTGTTTTGACGGATATTCATGCTGAGCATGATATTTCTCAGGTAGCCGATGTCGTAGATGTCTTGCAAGTCCCGGCCTTTCTCTGTCGTCAAACGGATTTGTTGGTCGCGGCAGCACAATCGGGATGTGTGGTGAATGTGAAAAAGGGACAGTTTCTTGCCCCATGGGATATGGAGCACGTCGTAAAGAAGTTGGAGGAGGCGGGAACGTCAAAAATACTTTTGACTGAACGAGGTGCGAGTTTCGGGTATCAGAACTTGGTGGTGGATATGCGTTCTTTGCCCGTTCTTCGGAGTTTTGGATACCCGGTCGTTTTTGATGCGACTCACAGTGTGCAATTGCCGGGAGGGGCTGGGACTTGCTCCTCAGGGCAACGGGAGTTTATCGCTCCATTGGCTCGATCAGCCGCAGCAGTGGGGTGTGACGGATTCTTCATGGAGGTTCATCCAGCCCCAGAAAAGGCGTTGTCTGATGGACCCAATATGGTCCGTCTGAGTGAATTGAGAAAATTGCTCGAGCACTTAAAAGCCATTTGGGATGTCACGGGAAAGGGAGAGTATTCACCGATTACCTAAATGATTATGATCCCTTACCATGGGCAAACCTAATTTGGTACACGAACGAGGAAGGGATGATGGGATCCTTCGGGAAGAGTCATTTTTTAATCTTCCTAATGCTATTACGGTACTGAGGATTTTACTCATTCCTGTTTTCATCTGGGTTTTTTCAAGTCCCACCCCAGGACGGGCCTTGGGAGCGGCGATTGTATTCGCAGGTGCCGCTTTTACGGATTTTTTAGATGGGTATTTAGCCCGTAGGAGTGGGCAAATTACCAATTTAGGAAAACTTTTGGATCCCGTTGCTGACAAGCTTTTGGTAGCCACGGGGCTCATCCTTCTGGTGCAGGTCCAGCTTGTTTCTGTGTGGTTGGCTATTGTGATGATTGCCAGGGAAATGCTGGTGACTGGGGCCAGGGTGGTGGCTGCCAAGGAAGGTTTGGTTGTTCCAGCCGACTCTTTGGGTAAAATTAAAGTCATAGGTCAAATTGGGGGCATTCTCCTCCTCCTCCTTCAGGGGGTATGGTTGCAAACAGCCGACGTGTTCTACGTGCTCGGCTCCATCTTTCTTTATGTCGCATTAGCATTCTCATTAATTTCCGGTTGGAAATACCTGGTCCATATATTTAAAAAAATTGGCCCGCATTATTGGTAAGAAGTGCCTTCTTACGTGGTCCTTTCAATTATCTGGGTTGTGTGTTCCTACGTCGTGGGGTCTATTCCTTTTGGAATCGTGGTCGCACGTTTTCTCGGGGCCATAGATCCAAGATCGGCCGGGAGCAAAAACATTGGATTTACGAATGTTTTAAGGGTTTCTGGGAAAAAGGCCGGATATTTAACCCTTATCGGTGATTTTGGGAAAGGGCTCCTTATGGTATTCGTGGGCAAAGGCTTGGCTCTTCCCTGGGAAACCTTGTTGCTGAGCGCCTTTGCGGTAATTTGTGGGCATGTGTTCTCAATTTTTTTATGGTTTAAAGGGGGAAAAGGAGTGGCAACGGCCCTGGGTGCTATTCTCGGAGTACATTGGCTCTTAGGTCTTGGTTTGTTGGGAATTTGGGGAATAGCCGTAGGAATCTTTAAAATATCTTCAGGTGGCGCCTTGAGTGCCTTTTTAGCTTTTCCAATCCTGGTTTTCTTTTTTGCCTACGATTCAGGTTTATTGGTATTTTCTGTATGTGTAACCCTGTTAATTGTCTTTTGCCATAAAGAGAATATTGGACGGATTCTTGATGGGACCGAAGGGAAAATGAACATCTCTAGTTGACATAATACTTCTTATCCGACATTGACCTGTACCCAAAAATCATGAGCCATTTTAATTACCCCTTCATGGGCAGTTTCTGCATTTTCCTGGTTTTAAGCCCATTATTAGCCATCGCGGAGAAAACGGACCAAGAACAACGGGGGCTTCAATTTTTAGAGGATATTCAGTATTCCATCACAAGTTTGGCTGAGCGTGTGATGCCCACGGTGGTGAATATCACTCCAATCCGCCAAATCCCTTCATCGCCGGGCTTTAAAAGACGAACACCCTATCCTTCCGGGAGCGGATCCGGAGTTATCGTTCGAGAAGATGGCCTGATCGTGACGAATAATCATGTGGTTGGTGAAGATACGAGCGAGGCCGATATTCGATTTTCCGATAAAACCACGATGATTGCCCGGGTCATTGGCCGGGATAAAGAGACCGACATTGCTGTACTGAAAATTGACGCCGAACGCACCTTTCCCGCTTCTCCCTTTGGGGATTCCAAAAATTTAAAAGTTGGTCAGTGGGTGTTGGCTGTCGGGAATCCCCTGGGATTGGATCGGACCGTTACCTTAGGGGTGATCAGTGGAATCGGGCGAGAACGGTTAAACTTATCCCGGTACGAAAACTTTATTCAAACGGATGCTGCCATCAATCCGGGAAATTCAGGAGGCCCCCTGTTTAATCTCCGGGGCGAGGTCATAGGCATTAACACGGCCATTATCCATATGGCGCAGGGTATTGGCTTTTCTATTCCTGCTGAAATGGTGTCGCGTGTGGTGACACAGTTGGTGGCTCGCGGCCGCGTGGTCAGGGGCTGGCTCGGAGTCGGTATTCAGTCCTTGACGAAGGAGTTGGCCAAGCAATTCGGTGTCCCCGAAGGGCAAGGTGTCCTCATTAATGAAGTCTATGAGAATGATCCGGCACATCTGGCCGGGATCAAGCCAGGAGACATTATTTTTTCAGTGGATAACCAGACCGTAGATACTCCCAATCAACTTTCACGGCTCGTGGCGCATGTGGGGCCTGGGGAGAGTGCCAAAATTCGATTACTGCGAGATGGCAAAGAATTGACCTATCTCGTGCCCATGGGAGAAAAGCAGGAGAAGTCAGTGCTGGCTTCCCTTCCGCTTCATAAATCTGAGGTGAAACTTGGCCTGGATGTGCAGGGCCTGACGGCCGCCCTCGCAGAACAATTTGAGTTGAAGGAAACCTTGGGGGTATTGGTGTCCAAAGTCGAGCGAGATGGCCTGGCTCATAAGGAAGGGATTCAGGAGGGCGATTTAATTACCGAAGTTAACCGGCGGCCTGTCCGGACCGTGGCTCAATTTTCTGAGGCGGTTGGTGAGGTTAAGCCCGGGCAAACCGTTCTGCTACGAATTAACCGAAAAGCTCGAGCATTTTTCATCGTCCTGAAAACCCAACCATAGCATTAGGTTTTTAGTGAATCACATTTTTGGCTAATCCGAAAAAGCTCAAACCCTCCATATCTTCATTATTCCTGGCTGGAGCGCCTAAGCTGAGGAAACCGCTTCTTTTTTCTGATCGTCCACGAGTCTCGTGACCAGTTCCTTGGGCACCTCTTCATAGCCATAAACTTCCATGACATAGCTCCCCTTTCCGGCGGTTAAGGATGTGAGGGCCGGTGCGTATTTCAACATTTCTCCGAGGGGGACATGGGCCTTGACGATTTCATTGTGCCCCTTGGCCGCCATCCCTTGAATTCTTCCTCGACGGGAATTGAGGTCGCCGATGACCGTTCCCACGAGGTCATCTGGTACCGTCACTTCCACGCTCATGATGGGTTCAAGCAGCGTGGGTTGGGCCGATTCCATAGCCTTCTTAATCCCCATCGATCCGGCGACTTTAAAGGCCATTTCGGAAGAGTCAACGGGATGATGGGAGCCATCGTAGACGGTCACACTGATGTCCACAACGGGGTATCCGCCGATAATACCGTGATTCAACGCCTCAAGGACCCCCTTTTCCACTGCCGGAATAAAGTTGCGTGGAATTACGCCTCCCACAATCTTGTTGTGAAATTCGAATCCGCCTCCCCGAGGAAGCGGATCAATCTGGAGCCAGCAATCGCCGTATTGTCCGTGACCGCCGGTTTGTTTTTTATACTTGCCCTGAGCCTGGGCCATTTTGTGGATGGTTTCTCGATAGGGTACTTTGGGCATATTGAGATTGACCTCTACCCCGTATTTTCGTCGTAGTTTTTCCAGCGTCGTATCAATATGTGTTTGGCCTACCCCACTCAGGAGCATTTCTTTCGTTTCTTCGTTACGAAGAAATTCCAAGGAGGGATCTTCCTCGACGAGTTTATGTAATCCCAAACTGACCTTATCGATATCGTTCTTACTCTTGACCTCGAGGGCATAGGACATCACCGGACGGGTCAGCTTGAAAGGAGGATATGTGATCGGATGCTTTTCCTCGCATATCGTATCCCCCGTTTGCGTGTCTTTGAGTTTACCGATAGCCACGATGTCCCCAGCCCCAACCTGTCCGACCTGGGTGTGCTTTTTCCCGAGTGACAGGAATAAGTGTCCCCCTTTTTCTTTCGACTGTCGGGAAGAGTTATAGAATCCGGAATCAGCCGGAAGCGTGCCGGAGAGGACGCGAAAGTAGGAGAGCCGCCCCATGAAAGGGTCAATGGTGGACTTAAACACAAAGGCAGAAAAGGGCTCTTCCTTACTGGCTTTGCGGTGGCACTCCTCTTTGCTTTCCGGATGAGTGCCGGCTAACGGATGGAGGCTTGCGCGATCTTCTGGTGAGGGAAGAAATCGTTGAACGGCTTCAAGAAGCGGAACGGTCCCTATGTTCTCGGTCGCTGATCCGCATAAGACCGGGACAACTTTCCGCTCTAGCGTTCCCATCGTCAGGCCATCAATCAAGTCCTCATCGGATAGATCTCCCTGGGTCAGGTATTTTTCAACTAATTGATCGTTGGTTTCAGCCACTTGCTCGGCTAATTGTCGACGGGCCTCATCGACAGTTTCTTGATGACTTGAGGGAACCTCTACACGTTGAAATTTTGAGGAACTCGCTGTTTGAGAGATGAGTTTTTGTGAAAGAAGATCCACGACCCCCGTCAGGGTCTCCCTCTCCTTGACTGGGGTGGTGAGTACAGCGCCCCGACATTCCAAGTTCTTTTGAAATTCTTCAAGTATAGCTTGAATATCCGTGTCGGCCTTATCCATTTCATTAATAAAAAGAAGACAGGGAAGTTCGAGTGCCTGGATCACATCCCAGACTTTTTCGATTTCGGACCGTAGTCCTGTACTTGCACCCACGACCAGCACCACTCCGTCGACGGCACGTAAGGCCGACTTCACTTCAAACGAAAAATCCAAGATCCCCGGGGTGTCGATGAAATTCATTCGAGTCCCCTGCCACTCCAACTGAAATAAAGCGGAGCTGACGGAATGATGGCGGTGGATTTCTTCGGGTTCAAAGTCGCTGATCGTATTACCTTGGGGAACGTTTCCTAAGGCCGGAATAGCTCCGGTGGTTAAGGCTAATGCTTCACATAAACTGGTTTTACCGGCACCCGGGTACGATGCGAATGCCACGTTTCTGATGACTTGGGGTGTTTCCGCATTCATGTGAACCTCCTAATAAGATAATTGAGTGAATTCTAGGAACCCGGGGTGAGGGTGTCAATGGAAAAGCCCAGGATTACCGTCAAAGAATTCCACGTTTCCTTGAGAAATCTGTCAGTTGCTCGACAGTTCTTCACAAGCAAAAATGGTGGGTCCTGAAACCCAACAATACGTCATCGGAAAAAAGTTCCTAGTAATCCTTAAGAAAATTTCATCGGAGGGAATGAGATTCTGGTCGAGGCATTCTATGGCATTAGTGTTGCTGTATGTTGTGGGATTATTCAAAGCTTTCCCCTCTGTCATTTGGAACATACAACCATAAGATGAAGTTAATCCTTCCTACGTCGGTTCCGTAAGGCAAGCACAATGTTGTTTATTCCTTCCCATTCTTTTGGGTCAGACTGAAGGTATTTGGGCTATACGTATAAACACCGAAATGGAGTGAATATGGACAAATCCTTCGTAACCGTGAATGAAGAGGCCATACACATTGCCAATGATGGGGAAGAAAAAACCTTCCCTGATCCGTCAAAAAGCACAAACACGGACTTGAAAGGCGGGGTCGTTCTCCTCTTTTCCTTGCAATGCCAAGGAGCAAGGTGGCAGGGAATTATCTCCTATCAGGGTAGAGAGAATGTTCATGTGAGCTTTGCAGGGTTTCCTCCTGTTCGAAAAGGACAATGGATCAAAATCAGACCTGAAGGCACAATCTCTCCCTCCCAAGAGTGGGTCGGACAAATTGTTGCACTGCAGACATTGAGTAAAGGATCACCTTGGCAAGGGAGTACGACTGTTATCCTGGAGTTTCCGGAGGGGGCATCAGCCAGAGACAGAGGACCATTTCTGCCATGTCTTACAGATGTGTTCTCTCATCAATGTGGGTTAAGGGGAGATGTCGCCCTAGAGTGGGAAGCACAGGACTTTGCTGCCCTTCCTCATGCAAGGCAGATCCCTCGGAACGGGCTCTGCATCAATACTCAGGCCTTTGCTCTTTCAAAGTCAAACGGCCAAATCATTAGAGGGTTTCATGATTTTCCCACCGGCATCGATGTAACCCAACTGCCCCTCGCGCTTTTGGTTCCTGGTTATGGGGAGACGAAACAGGACCTTGTGACATTGGCCTATTATTTCGCCACGAACGGATTTCATGTCATACGTTATGACCACACCAACCATGTGGGAGAAAGTGATGGGAACCATTTTGATGTGACACTGAGCTCTATGATGGAAGATTTTCAGACCATAACCGGATTTGCCCAACAGACCTGGCCGATTTCTCGTCGAGTCGGAGTCGCGTCGAGTGTGGCGACCCGTGTGGTTTTGAAGGCTGAAGCTGAATCACCTGCGCTGGCTTTTTTGATCTGCATGGTCGGAATCGTGAATCTTCGGGGGTCGATCACTCGGATCCATCAAGAGGATTTGTTTGAGGCTGCCGGAAAGAATGCCTTGCCCGCTTCCGCTAATATCTTGGGTTTTAATGTCGGTCGCCAATTCATTCATGATGCCGTGGCTAACAATTTCTCTACGAGAGAGAGTACCGAACGAGATATTCAACGATTATCCACACCCGTGAGCTGGATAGCGGCGGGGCAGGATGCCTGGGTGAGCCAACAGGATTTGAGACGAATCAAAAAAGTCCTCGGACTGAAACTGCGTGAATGGGTGGTCGTTCCCGGTGCGCTTCATCGCCTTCAGGAAAATCCTCGAATGGCTCGGACCACCTATATTCAACTTATCACTTGTTGTCAGAACCACTTGGAGAATCACGCAAAATCGAGAGTCGTGTATGCACCCAATCAAAAGGAACTGGGACGCCAAAAACGAAAAGAAAAAGGCCTTCCACGACATCAGGATCCCACAAAGGTTCGTCCTGAATTCTGGAAGGAGTATTTAGAACGATTTCAAGATGTGCAACAATGTGCGGATTATGTGACATTGCTCGATCATGTTTTTCATGCCCTTGGCCCGATGACCACAGGGCAATCCCTCCTGGATGTGGGATGTGGAAATGGCAATGCCGGCACATACTTTTTGCAAAACATAGGTTTGACACATGGGATGAGGTCCGGCACTTCTTCCAAGCCGACGCGGTATGTCGGAATTGACTTGGTCAACGAAGCCTTGGAGCGTGCGAAAGCCCACATGACCGAAGAATATCAAAGCCTCTGTCAGGAAGGCTCATTTTTTTCTCCCTTCATGCATCTGTCCTGGCTCCAGCATGATTTGAATCTTCCTCTTCCCTTTGCCGACAATCGCTTCGACCGAATTATCTCCAATTTAGTCTTGGGATACATCAAAAATCCACATACGGTCCTACAGGATTTGTATAGGATTTTGGCACCAGGCGGACGAATGGTCCTATCCAACTTAAAACCGGATGGAGATTTTTCGGGGATTTATCAATCCCTACTCGAAGGAGCCACTAAACCGGAACATTACGAACAGGCCCGAGGTCTCCTGAATAATTATGGAAAAATTCGACAAGCTGAAAAAGAAGGGCAATTTTACTTTTATGATCAACGAGCATGGAAAATGGTCTTAAAAAAGTTGAATGGTGCCGTAACAAATGTGTTTTCGACCTTCTCTCAACAAGGCGTGTTAATCGTCGTCGACAAGCCAGTTGTGGTGTCACACATTCCCACCACCCCCGTTCATCGTTCCCCATCCGATGTCGCACTTCCCCAATCCCAGTCTTTATTCAACCATGCCGCGTAGCGAAGCCCTCTTTCTATCGATACTCCATCGATAGAATACCGCACGAGAAACTCCCTGCTGGAGGCACCACGTTCTTTACTTATCCCTGAATTTATTGTCCAATAGTGTATCGTTGGCAGGATAATCTCAAGGGCCTTCCGCCGGATACTTTCGAGGAAAGATCATCGTGAATTTCTATGCCTTCAGCGGACTGTTAAATGGGCTGGCAGCGACTGTGTCCGGTTTTATCGTGTATGGCCAACATTCCGATAATCCGAAACATCGGGCCTATGGCCTGTATTGTTTGGCTGCCGCAATTTGGGGATTCGGGTATTGTGCCTGGCATCTCTCCAGCACTCCTGCCCTGGCGCTCTTGTGGGTTCGTGTGCTCATGTTTGGGGCCATTTTTTTACCTATCGCCTATGTCCTGCATGTTCTCACGCTCATTGATCGAGTTGAAAGATATCCGTGGGTCATTCGAGTGGGATGGGGGGCAGGCTTGTTTTTCGCTCTGACCAATTGTACGCCGTTTTTTGTGGCTGACGTGGGACCGGCTGGTGCCTTTCAGTTTTGGCCAAAACCGGGGCCCATGTTTCACCTGTATCTATTCTGGTTTGTGGTGTACACCATCTTAGGTACCTGGTGGTTATTCCAGGGAGGTCAGACAAAAACCGGCTCTGAGCGGAATTGGTTTTTGATACTCACAGGGGGATCGATCATCGCCTATGGAGGTGGAGTCACCACGTTTCCCCTCTGGTATGGAATAAATGTTCCCCCTATTGGGGCGATTCTTTTGACTGTGTATACCGCGGTGGTAGCCATGTCCCTTCTTCGTCATCGTGTATTAGACATGGGAACGGCGCTGGAGCGAAGTGTGACCGCTGGGATGTTAATGGCCCTGGTGGCCCTCCCCGCCTACCCTATTCTGTTGATCGGGCAACGATTGAACCTTGGGGAAATCAATATTCCCTATTCCTTAGTGGAGCTGACCGTGCTTATCGTGTTAGTCGTAGGGGTAACCATCTTGAAAGGAGATGCTCAAGCCTGGATATCCAAAGCCCTGTTCAAAGAACGATATGATCGAAATGCCACGGTCGTGGCTTTTTCCAAGTCGTTAGTCTCTATTCTCGAACTCAAAGATCTCACTAACACCATCGTAGAAACCATTTGTCCTTTACTGGGGCTTCAGTGGGGAGGAGTGTGTTTACGAAGTGCCCATAGCCAAGTTTTTCACCCCGTTTCCAGCTTTGGGAAACCCTTGGATACGTTTGTGCCTATGGATTTGGGGAAAGTCCCAGACTTGGCCGATCTCTGGGGCAAAGGAACCTCTCCCTATCTGTTGGAGGAATTAAAAAAACGAACTCAGAGCACTCCGGCCATGGATCTTATCCAAGAGTTATCAAACATGGGGGTCAAAGCCTGCCTGCCTCTATCGAATAAAAATCGTGTGTTAGGCCTATGCCTCTTCGGTCCTCCAAAAGATGATCGACACTATACGACCCAGGATTTAGAACTCTTAAGCACATTGTCCCACGAAGCATCAGTGGCGTTGGATAATGCCTTCCTGTATGAAGAGGTCAAACATTCCCAGGCTCTCATTCGTCGGACGGATAGATTGCGGTCACTGGAAACCATGGCCGGGGGACTCGCACACGAAATTCGTAACCCCTTAACCTCGATCAAGGCCTTTGTTGACCTGGCTCCCGAGCGAAAGGATGACGAACAGTTTTTGGTGCGATTCAGCCGGGTCGTGAAAGAAGACGTTTTCCGCATCGAGCGACTGACACGGGAAATTTTGGACTATGCTAAACCGATGGAACCGTTCTTGAAGGAAGAAGATCTCAATGAAGTCGTGGAGTCCTGTTTATATACGCTGAAAATTCGCCCGTCTCATGAAATTGTGGTGATGGAAACGGATTTAGCTCATGGGTTGCCGAAAATCTTTGCTGATCGTCAACAATTGAAGCAAGTATTATTGAATTTGCTCTTCAATGCGGTAGAGTCCATGCTGCCCCAGGGGGGAGTGTTGACCGTACGCACCCGAAAAATTGAGCCCAACAATTCCGAAGAATGGGTTCAGGTTGAGGTCCAGGACACCGGCGCTGGCATCGCCCCTGAAGATGTCGAGCATATTTTTGACCCATTCTTTACCACCAAACATCTAAGTCAAGAACATGAAGGTACAGGCCTTGGTCTGGCCATAGCTCATCAAATTATTCAGGAGCATCACGGTACCGTTGATGTTCGGAGCGTAAAAGGAAGGGGGACGACCTTTTTCGTCAATCTTCCAAAATTCACTCCAGAGACTTCCTCCCCGCCTATCGCTCAAGCACAAGACTCCACTACTGCCCCGCGTTCCTCCTAGAAGATAGCAAAAACCGAAGGGTTGCAGGTAAGGGCTTTTGGGGACCTAAATTCTTCAGGTTAGACCTCACCTAGCAAGAAACCGATAGGAAGGAGCCCTGTTGGTTCGCCTCTCTCATGACAGAAGCAGGAAAGGGCAATGGAACAGCTTGAAAGGACTGTTGATGGGCCTCATAGATTCTGCCCGGGTGTTAATCGTAGCCAAACTTGCAGGGAAAGAGGGAAAAAGAGTAGGTTAATTTTCTATCCTCACAATGACAAACCAAGATCCCCAACCCAAAATCTCCGCCATGGTCATCACGTTCAATGAAGAACGGTTCCTTCGTGATTGCCTGGTGAGTTTGGACTGGGTGAACGAGATTGTCGTGATCGATGCGGAAAGCCAAGATGGGACCGTAGCAATCGCCAAAGAATTCACGGATCGGGTATTCATTCGTCCTTGGACAGGATTTCCCGAACAACGGAATTTTGGGATTGAGCAAGCTTCGTATCAATGGGTACTTGTTCTTGATGCCGATGAACGGGTCACTCCTGAGTCCAAAGAAGAAATAACGACCTGGCTTTTGGATCCCGAAGCCGAAAAATACGCGGCCTTTTTGGTTCCCAGAAGAAACTTCTTTTTTGGAAAATGGATTCGATTCGGCGGGGCCTATCCGGATCCTCAGTATCGCATCTTCCAAAAAGAAAAAATTCGGTACGATGCAAACACGTTGGATACGCCACATATCGATGGGCCGACGAAGCTTTTAGTCCAGCCGTTTGACCATGTAACCGGTGAAACCGTAAAGGACCGCATTCGAAAGATCAATCGGGAGACGAATTTTAAAGCCCGAATGCTTCTTACACAAAAAGAACGCATTAGCTGGTCTGATCTCTTTTTTCGTCCGATTATCAATTTTTTGAATTTTTTCCTGTTCAAGCAGGGGTTCCGAGATGGAATTGAAGGGTTCATTTATAGTGGATTGGCTAGCTTTCACACCTTTTTGCGTTATGCCAAATGCCTTGAAATCATGGAACAGTCTCCGAAAAACAAAGACAGGAAGCCCATCTCCTAAATTCTCCATACAGCACTAGCTTTCAATTCTTTACACCTCCAGAGAGACTCCTGATAGTTTTGATGCGAAAATTCCTCGGTGGATTCATGTCTACCAGGCTGTCCGGACTATAGCTTCAAAAGATCGAAGAGAATGCCATAAAACTTGCGCTTGGGTTTTTCTGTAAGGGCATGATTGTCCAAGCAAGCCTGACTCCCAAATTGGGTTGTGGTTGCCTTGGACTCGAGGGTTAAGAAAATGTGACCTATTTATTGAAATGCATCAAGACCATAGGACAAAAAACACAATTTTTAAGTTCGTCAAAGAAATGTACGATAGGATGGTTATCCCTCCTCGATTGCTCCCCCGCAAACAATTATGGTTAACAACCTCGAAGCCAATCTCGATTTGCTCGCGATGGTGCCACTAGCCATCTGGGAATTCTTTCTTCAACGGTGTCAGGAAGCCCCGGCCTATTTGCCTCTGGCCCTTTCCCTCCAGCTGATACCGGAGGGACCATCCCTTAACCTTGTTCGGCAATTGGAAGATCAACAGGAACAGCTAGGGATTGTGTTTATGGAGCGGATGGGCACTCAATCGATTCAGGAAATCAATGAGGCGATTCGAATAGGAACCCTAGATCCCAAAGCCTTGGAAGCTCCCCCTTTTATGACGGGAGATGACACGGTATTAGTCTATGGAGATTGGTTTAAACATCTTGATGAGTTGCAACAGATTGATTGGCGTATGATCGGGAGAGCCATTCAACAAGTCCTGGGAGATCATGCCAAAGTCCTTTCCTCACCTCCCAATGAAGCCGATTGGCAAAAAATGAAAACCTTGCACGCTCGGTTTTTTGAAGATCGGATGGATTAACGAACTGGAAAAATTGAATCATTAACAGGGTATCAATCGGATTTCACCGATGAAAGAACACAAAAAAAGGAGAGAAATTCGAGAAACTTGCCATTTCCAAAGGAGTTCGAAGGTTCGTATCAAGTTCTATCCATCCACCAAAGGCTGGTCATTGACAACGCCAATGACTAATTTTCCTATGGGAAAGAAGCGAATCACCGTATAAATCTTGCCTTTGGGTGTACTCCACTCCATATCCCGTGTGATCGGGTCTTGGGTTTCCAAGGCTTTCGAGATCCCTCCCCACACGATCTCGGCCTCTGTGGAGCTTAAGACCTCTTCAAGATGTTTTCCCTTGATCGTCTCTCCTCCAAGAAAATGCCCCTGGGCAGGGTTTGGAAAGAGGCAATCTTGGTAGTGTCCATAAGAGTCCCAGACAAAGATCTTATGTGGGGGCGGGTCTAAAATTTCCTCCCAATTTACCAGATTTGGTGTGATGTTCATCTTGTGCATCCGGCCATGTTACAAAATATACAATAATCCTTTTACTCTGTGGGGTCCCACTTCACAATATTATAGCTTTTATTTTTTTTGCCCTGGTTCGTATTTATCTATATTTTCCAATAATTTCAAGGGGACATTTGTCCTAAATTGAATGCTTCTTCACAAATCCGGGATGAGATGCGGATCCTTTGCGATCTTTCGCGGTTCATCATCCCTCCTCGTTGACCCATTCATAACACTGGGCTTAGTGGAATCAAATTATACAACAACAGACTAGATCCCTAACTCTAACTATGCCTCCCTTCCCCAAAAACCAAAACAAAGAAAATTAACCCTGTCCATTTCACTATTCTTTTTCCCATAAACGAATCACATGAAGTTTTTCGTCGCCCCTCGTTCTCACGAAAATATCTTGATCTTCCGACATAAATCTCTTGCTACCCCGACGACCCAACCAAAAAATGAGAGCAATCCCGAACCAAAAGAACAACGCGTTCAAGGAAATAAGATTCGCCGTAAAACCAATTGTATGGGTAAAGGCCCAGGGTGATTGATCGCGCATCACCTCGTTGATATGCCAAAAGAGTCGGACCGAGGAACGGCGATACCCGCCCAACCCCATCACCCACGTCACCGCAAACGCCACAAAGATCATGGCTCCATATCCGCGAAAAGACATGAATCCCCACTGAGCGGAAGTATGTGTTTCGGAAGATGGATTGGGACGGAGGAGTAAGACGAGAAACCCGATAGACAAGACCGTACCCAGCATCGAGATTTGCAAACCAATCCGAACATTTGCCGGGATAAAGTATCCATAGATTCCGAGGGCGAGAATATTGACCGCTCCCATGATAAACGCGGCCATCAGAAGCCAGTCCCTTTTCAATCGTCCTAAGGGCCGATCGGGAAAGCGGCACCGCTGCCAGACCACCCAGGACCAGATGGTCGCAATAATCATGATCCAGGATGCCGAAGACTTCGCGGACTCCACCCCATAGTTGCCCAGAACAGGGTGTTGCTGTCCTCCCATTTGTTGCAGTTCCAGTGGAGTCATGACGATGGTATGAGGCGTCACCGTGACCATCATGCTCAAGGCCAATATGAGGTAGACATATTTCGCCATAAACCCGTAGCGTGGAGTACCGCCTGCTGCATCAATTCGTTGCCAGAAAAAATAATTCATGGCAAAGAACAACAAGCCCATCGCCACAACCAACACCACACCCAACCAAGCCAACAGTCCACCGAGTAAGGTAATCCCCATCTGTTGACGAAAGGCATAGATTTCTCGCATCAACCAATAGCCTCCAAACGGAAGCGTCAGAAGAGCCACGACCCCACAGGAAAAAGCCACACACGATAGCCAATCATAATATTGTCGTTCTTTACATGATTCAGCCGTCATCGCCCGGTAGGCTCCATAGACCGCAAATACGACAGCTGCTAAAAGAATATGACTCGCGATCCGATGGACATTCAGAGGATTCCATACGGCTGTATGCAGCACATGCCAGATGTTTCCTAGATACGCACCCTGTTCGGAAATACCCGCCGGAGTGAGCATGAAGCTGCTCCAGGCATTTCCCAGCATCGTCAAGACCAGACCCACGACATTCACTAGAACTCCCACACTGACATGCAACCAGTCATGCAGCCGTCTCGCACGCATATTCCAGGAGAAATAATACCCGTAGATCAGCAGAGTAAACGCGACGATCAGAATTCCATACGTGATAAACACGGGCCGAAACACAGAGACGAGATACAGCATAAGATCCGGGTACAGAGCCAACAACCCTACGAGTAATACCCCCCCTAAACCGGCCACAATCGATACGGCGAGGAGGACCCATCGAAACATTTCCGACGCAAATCGGTTATAGAGCCAAAGAGTTCCGGATCCCCAGCCCATTAATCCGACGATCTCCATAAGAGTCACCAAAAACACCCCGCCCAGCACAAAACCACTCCAATACAAGTGTTGCTGGGCGGCTACCCAAATCAGGACGCGACTCTCGCCAAACTCTGTCGGATAAGCATCCTCCGTTAACCGTGGTGCTTTTGGACCAGAAATGGGACCGGGGATTTTGTAAAATGCATCTTGAGACGTTTGAGGTTGAGAAACCTATGAAGCAGAACCAGGGGAAGGAGTACTGAGCGATGGGGAGCAAAAACCCCAATCACCTGAGAATAGAATAATGACCAGACTGAGGATCCATACCGATGATATGTAAACACCGTATTTGGACATACGTTCCTACATGCGATGGCACACGCCAGCTATTTCGAATCGGCAAGTTTTTACATGAATAGCCTCCTTCTGAATTGTCCCACACCATAAAGAGAACACAAGGCTTTGATAAGACCATAGGACAAAAAACACACTTAGGCCTCGTGGCGGTCGGTAAAATTTTCCGCCTATAAATGATGGAGATAAAATGCGGAAAAAGAAGAGAGAACGAAAAGGCAGGGAATTACTGAGCGATGATTATCCTTTGCGGCCTTCCAGGATTTTGCCCTCCCAGTCCCCGGTGTCTTTTTTGAGGCTAATGACTCGTGAACGGGGAAAGCCGGTTCGCGTGAGCCAGGCCTTCACGTCTTTTAAGGAATAGGTGTTTCCGGTTTCCGTGAAGAGCAGCATGGTGACGGCAAAGAGGTTGGTTTCCGCTGGGTACAGACCCTTGCCATCTTGCAGAAAGGTGTCCTGAATTAACAGGCGGCCGTTGGGGTTGAGGGCCTGCTTGATCTTTTTGAAAATCTTCTGGTTTTCTTCGGGAGAGTAAATATGGAGCACATTGGAATACCAAATCACATCGAACTTCCCTGGGATTTTTTCCTGTAAAAAGTTACAGGGATGGACATTCAGGCGTGATCCAACGCGAGATTGTTTGGCTAAGATTTGTGCGACTTCCAAAGCTGGAGATCGATCCATGACTGTGGCCTGTAACTTCGGATTTTGCTTGAGAAAGGCCAAGGCATAGGTTCCGGGCCCTCCTCCAAGATCCAGGAAGGATTCGGCTCCACGGAGTGGAATCTGTTTGGCGACTTGTGCGGCGGGCTCCAAGGATCGATGATGCATAGCCCAAGAAAAGGACCGGCGATATTCATCGGTATCCGGTTCATCGGCATCGACCGGTTTTCCCGTTCGGATCGCCTCGGTCAGCAGTGACCATTCTCCCCACTGGCGATGCATCAAATTGATATAGGCTTCCCGATAATCGGAGCTGGCTTCTTGAAGGTATTTCTTGGTGAAGGGGCTGCATGCATAGCCTTTTGAAGATTTCGTGAGGAGACCACCACTGGCTAAATTCCGGCATAAGATTTCAGTGCCCCGTGAACTCGCCTTTAATCGTTTGGCCAGACTTGGAAGGGTCCAGACTTTTTTTCCCATGACATTAAAGATATCCAAGTCTAACGCAGAAAATAGAATCCGAGGGAGGCGAAAGGCATAAGCCGCGTCACGAAACTGTTGAAATGTTTTAATCGTACACTGGTCAGATTTCATAGTGAATCACTTCCCTCAGAGATGAAACTGTGAAGTTGGTAAATATCTAAGGTTTATGGTTTGGAAGAGAACCAGGAGCGGCAGGCTGCGATTTCTTCGTCTAGCTTAGAGAGATCGTCCAGGTCGGTGGATCGTTCATATTGAGCGGCCACAAACGATTCATTCATGGAAATGGTTTCCGTAAACCCCTGGGCCAGTAAGTGTTGCCGATATTTGGAAACCGTTTGTTGCAAGTAAAATTTGGCTTGTTTGGCCAATTCGTCACTCCCCAAGTCTTCTGCCGTTCCATCAGACAATAAACTTTTCATATCTTCCAAGTCGTACCCGGCCAGACACACAAGCTTTCCTTCGGCCGTGACCTCCAACAACCAATCTTCATCGGCCAATGGAAGGGTGAGGGACTCCTCCCCGTCCAAGTCCATCCACCCGGTCACCGATTGCCGGAGATGGGTTCTTGCCTTTTCCCAACGGGAATTGATCGTCATATCATGGCTCATGGGTATGATCTTTCTGTTGACTGACGCGGTGTATGAGGGTTTCCAATCGCTGAGTATTTTCTTGAAGCTTGGGAAGTTGAAATTTTTCGTCTACTCGCACCACCTTTTGTAAATAATGGATGGCCTTATCCCATTGGGACTGGGCTTCATAGCCATTGGCTAACAGGTACCATGCCCCACCCATCCGCAATTCATCTTTGAGTCTTCTGGCAATGTCCAGACTCGTGAGAGCGCAGGATAGGGCTTCTTCCATCTTTCCTCGCTGTAAATACAACCGGCTCATCATGCGGAAGATATCGGCCTGTCCACCTTCATTGCCCACGCGCCTCATCAATCGCAGGGATTCATCATAATAGGCCAAGGCTTGAGTTTCATCTCCCGTCTCTTTAGCCACCAAACCTAAATCAGAAAGGAGCACGGCCTTTCCGGAAAAATCGGAAAGGTCGTTCATCAAATCTAAGGCTTCCAAGTAATACGCCCGTGCCCGTTCCCATTCGCCGGCATCAGCCGACAGATTACCCAAATTCGCTAATGTGGTGCTGATTCCCCGGTCATCCCCTAAAATTTTCTGGAGTTCCAAGACCTCATGGTAATAGGCATAGGCCTGGTCGCGCCGCCCACTGACCGCGCAGATATTTCCCAGATTCCCGAGCGTGGTCGCTAACGCCCGTTGGTCGGCATTTTGCCGGTCGACTTCCAGGGCTTGGGTATAACATTGAAAGGCTTCGGTATAAAACCCTTTCGAGAAGTGTTCGTTTCCGAGACGGTTGAGATTTGCGGATTGTGACCAAGCCATCGTCGTACCTTATTCACTTTATCACTCAACGATCATGGATCCGTGTGCTAACAGCATGGTTGGGAGGAAAACCGGTTAGGTGGCCAGCGCTTGTTCAAGAATCGGTTTGGCTCCTGAAAGGATTGAGGCTCCATCACCGACGACCACGGAATCAAAGTTGTATTTGAGCAGACGCCGAAGCCCTTCTTTGGCTTTTCCTGAATCGGCATACTTGTCCGGCGGAAGCATGCACAACGATCCTTCGGGTTTTCCAAGTAGGGCATCACCAAGTATCAAAATGCCTTTCCCTTGATCCAGGAATAGAGCGGTTTCTCCTCGCGATTTTTGATCAGCCAATTGAATGGCCCAAATACCGCCGGGAAGCAGTTCCCCATCTTTATACGTTTTGGTGAACGAGACTGTCATTTCCGGCGCATCGAGTTCAGGAACCATGACCGAACATTGGAATTCTTGTTGAAAGGCCGTGGTTTCCCGTTCATGATCCCGATTGGTGATCAAAATGTAGTCGATGGGGCCGTTTTGCCGGGCAAAGGCCAAGTCTTTGTCACTCATGGGTGGAGGATCCACGAGGATGTGGTGCTCGCCGATATCGAGGAGATGCCCGTTAAAATTCAATTGCTTTTCTTCAGAAAACCAGGACCATTCCCAAACACGAGGTAAGAGGTTTCTCATAAGGCCTGAATCGTTTCTTGAAGCATGGCCATCGTTTTTGTCCGGATGCTTTCTTCTTCCGGGAGGTCCAGGATGTCATCTTCATGAACCGTAATAAATTTTCGATTGGGCCCTTTGGTTAGGGAGATAAGAAACATGCTTCGTGAGGGTGTGGTGGGGATGACCACTTCCACCCCAGAGTCAAGGGATTCGACTAGTTGAAGGAATTGTTGTTTGCCCGCTTCAAGTTCATCCATAGGGTATTGGTCTCTTTTCTACAATAGGTCCTCTCTCGTCACATCTTGGTGGACCCGGTCTGTAAGAGTTTTTCGACTTCGGCCACGATCATTTCATGACCGGCGAGTGTCCCATCCGTGAAGAAATTTCCGACACGTTGCCAGCGAATGATGCCTTGTTGGTCGATCACATAGACATTGGGGATAAATTTTCCTCCGCCGTAGAGTTTGTCGGTTTGTTGCTCAGGGTCTGTTAAATAAGGATAGGTGACTTTCACAGGAAAGGTTCCCAGAAATTCCTTCACATCCCCTTCAGAGTCTCCCGAAGAATTGACTCCCACGACCGCGACATTCTGTCCCTTGGTGGCTTCATGAACCTTTTGGAGATTGGTGCCCTGGATGAGACAGGGTTTACAAATATGGAAAAGCCCTAACACGACGACTTTCCCTTTATATTGCTCGAGAGAAACGGTTTCTCCATTCAAAGAGGTTAAGGAGAAGTTCGGTGCCGGCTCCCCGACTTTAAAAAAGCCATCCGCCAAGGCCAAGGCGTGAGATCCCAATAAACAAAAGCCCAATATCCATGATATGCGAAGTACGTGTTTCATAGGATTCCTCATTAGGGTTAAAGGCGATAAGACGAATCACCCTGTGATGATGACGATTGACCTAAAAAATTTTACCACAGGATTTTTCGGGCCAGCAAGGAACGCGTTATTGATGTGAGAGTTGTTGAGGTTCGAAGAGGCCCAACTGGAGTTGTTCGGCTTTGGTGAGGGAAATGGGGTATTTGTCCGTAAAACATGCGTTACAATAGTGATCCGGAGCACCCGGAGCCATGGATAACATCCCTTCCAAGCTGAGGTAGCCGAGACTATCGGCCGTTACGTACCGGCAAATTTCGTCAACGGTACATTTTGATCCCAATAATTCCTTTTGGGTTGGGGTATCGATACCATAAAAGCACGGGGCGATAACCGGAGGAGAGCTGATGCGCATGTGAATTTCCCGTGCTCCGGCCTGCCTCAGCATTTTGACGATTTTTCGGCTCGTCGTCCCGCGAACGATGGAATCATCCACGACTACGACCCGTTTCCCTTCCAACACTTCGGGAACCGGATTCAGTTTGAGCTTCACGCCAAAGTGTCGAATGGCTTGTTGCGGTTCGATAAAGGTCCTTCCCACATAATGGTTCCGAGTCAGACCAATCTCAAAGGGCAACCCCATGCCTTCGGCAAATCCCAGGGCGGCCGACACACCGGAGTCCGGCACCGGAATGACCAGGTCTGCTTCCGCAGGACTTTCTTTGGCCAGTTGCCGGCCTAAAGCTTTCCGGATCGGATAGACGGCATGAGGGCCAAATATTTTTGAGTCGGGACGTGCAAAATACACGTATTCAAAGATACATTGTGCGGGCGTCCGTTCCAGAAAGGGATGGTAGGATTCTAACGCCTTATCCTTGATGACCACAATCTCCCCCGGCTCAACTTCCCTGACAAACTCTGCGTCCATGAGATCGAAGGCACAGGTTTCAGAAGCGACCACCCAACTGTCTTTGTAGCGACCGAGCGACAAGGGGCGAAAGCCGAAGGGATCTCGTGCAGCAATGAGATGTTCATCCGTCAACAGCACGAGCGAGAACGCACCCCTCACTAAGCTCAGAGCATCAATGACACGATTAATGATGGTTTCACCCTTGGAATGGGCAATAAGATGAATGATGACTTCGCTATCGGAATCCGACTGAAAAATCGCTCCGTATGCTTCGAGTTCCCCCCGGAGGACTCCGGCATTGATTAAATTCCCATTGTGAGCCAAGGCGAGGTTGCCAAAGGCAAAATTAACGGAGAGCGGTTGGACATTATGCAGATCGCCTGTGCCGGCCGTAGAATACCGATTGTGCCCGATGGCCATAGAGCCCGGCAACTTACGTAGTTTCTTTTTGGAATAAATATCGGAAACCAGCCCGATACCTTTTTGTTGATAAAACCCCTCTCCATCTGAGGAGACGATCCCCGATCCTTCCTGCCCTCGATGTTGCTGGGCATAGAGACCGAGATACGTCAAGTTGGCGGCTTCCGATTGTCCGGCAATCCCGAAGACCGCACATTCCTCATGAAAATGATCGGAGGAGTCGTTAAGGACGGGAAGCTGCTTCATCTTGCCTAATTTTCTTTATCGATGTGTAATTGCCGAGTCAGACCATGGTGCCACCGATCGGCCAGGTCGGAGACCGGGACACTGAATTGTGACGTCATCCGGTGCTGGGGATCTTCCACTCGGACGGTAAAGATGTCGGAATTCGTTACCTGTCCAAGGGTAGTCATAGGAATGTGATTATCCTCAATGGTCCCTAACACGCTCTGGAGATGCTGAGGATCGACCGAAATCACGACACGCGACGGACTTTCCCCGAATAAGAGCGCATCGAGACGAATGCGATCCTGACAGAGCGTAATATCGAGTCCGAATGTTTGGGAAGGATGTGTTAAACAACACTCTGCTAGTGTAACCAAGAGACCCCCTTCCGAGCAATCATGGGCTGACCGAACCCACCCGTTGTGAATAAGAGCGAGAAGCCCCTGATGAAGGGATTGTTCACGCTCAAGGTCCAACCAGGGGGGAGCACCCTGTTCCCGGGAATGAACGACTTTGAGGTATTCGGACCCTCCTAAGTCTTCCTGAGTTTCTCCTAACAACAGGATATGATCACCCTCCGCCTTAAACCATTGGGTGGTAATGTGTCCAACATCTTCGATGAGCCCGACCATTCCGATGATCGGGGTGGGATAAATAGAGACCCCATTGGTTTCATTATAAAAACTCACATTCCCGCTCACGACCGGAATGTCAAAGGTCCGACAGGCATCCGAGATTCCTTCGACGGCCATGATAAACTGCCACATGATGTCCGATCGTTCGGGATTGCCAAAGTTGAGACAATCTGTGACTCCGATGGGTTTCCCACCCGAACAGACAACATTCCTTGCAGCTTCCGCAACCGCAAGTCCCCCACCGACATAAGGATTCAAGAGACAATACCGACTATTCCCATCGGTACTCATGGCCAAGGCCATGTTGGTCCCTTTGATGCGAACGACGGCGGCATCCGATCCAGGACAGACTACGGAATTCGTACCGACCATATGATCGTACTGCCGGTATACCCACCGTTTGCTAGCGATGGTCGGGGCCTCCATCAGCATGAGGAGGGTTTCGACCGGATCTTTGAGGTCGGGGATCGCATCCAGGTTTAAGGATTGGAGAAGTTCCTGGTACTGGGGAGGAGCCGATGGTCGATCGTATTTGGGGCCTTCTTCCGCCAGTGCATGGGCAGGAATTTCAGCCACGGTTTCATCACCGTTTTTCACACGCAACAAACCGTCATCGGTGACATGCCCGACGACAGCGGCATCGATCCCCCATTTTTGACAAATGGCTAAGACGGTCTCTTTTTTCTCCGGTTTGGCGACTAATAACATTCGTTCTTGAGACTCGGATAACAACATCTCATAGGGAGTCATGTTGGCTTCCCGTTGTGGGACCTTGGAGACATCCAATTCGATCCCCGTTCCCGAACGGGACGCCATCTCACAAGAGGAACTGGTCAGGCCAGCGGCCCCCATATCCTGGATACCGATCAACAAATCTTGCTCTAAAAATTCAAGGCATGCTTCAAGTAAGAGTTTTTCCAGGAAAGGATCGCCCACTTGCACATTTGGCCGTTTGGCTTCGGACCCGTCATCGAAACTATCTGAGGCCATGGTGGCCCCATGGATGCCATCACGACCTGTTTTGGACCCAATGTACAAAACCGGATTTCCTGTTCCCTTCGCCAATCCTTTAAGCAATCGATCTTTCTGGACGATACCCAAGCAAAAGGCGTTGACTAACGGATTTTTCGAATAGATATCATTAAAGGTGATTTCTCCTCCCACCGTCGGGACGCCAATGCAGTTACCATAGAAGGAAATGCCGGACACCACCCCTTGCAGTAAATGCCGGTTGTTGGGAACATCTAACTCTCCAAAACGCAAGGAGTCTAGTAAGGCGATGGGACGTGCGCCCATCGTGAAAATATCCCGGAGGATTCCTCCCACCCCAGTGGCAGCCCCTTGAAAGGGTTCGATAAAGGAAGGGTGATTGTGGGACTCCATCTTAAAGACAGCAGCCAGGCCATTCCCGATATCGACGGCTCCGGCATTTTCTCCAGGGCCTTGCACAACCCGTTCGCCCTCAGTCGGAAACCGTTTCAGGTGAATCCGAGAACTTTTGTAACTACAATGTTCACTCCACATCACCGAAAAAATGCCTAATTCCGTCAGGTTCGGTTCCCGTCCCAAATGTTTGAGGATTTGTTGGTATTCCTCTTCTGAGAGGCCGTGTTGTTCGATCAGGTCTTTATCCATGATAAATTTCTACGTTCCCCATTCGTTCAGGTTGGACCTGTCCCCTGATCGGGAGCATGCGTCGGCAACCGAAGAGGTAGGTGATCGGTCACGTAGGAGGCGTACCGAAGGGCGGTCAACAGTTGGTCATACGTCAGATTTAAAATTTCCTGGGTTTCCTCGAAGGTTTTTCCTATCCCCAGGGTCCCTACTGCGGTTGCCACATCCACTGCCGTATCGGCAATGCAGGGTTTCCCCTCACATTGGTCAGGATCCATCGTGATGCCCGGAAATACTTCCATCGTCATGCGGTGGCGCCATGAAGGAACATGTGGCCGGTCGGTGTCCTTGAGCCAGACCTCACTTACGACGTCCCTGTTTGCATAGGAATCGATGAAAATAAGGATTGGAACAAGAGACGTCCATCTTCGTTATTGAGAAGAGATTCTGCACATCGTTCAGGGTGAGGCATCATGCCCAACACATTCCCCTGTGCATTGCAGATACCCGCGATATGATCGAGGGAGCCATTCGGGTTGTGTTCCGGGCTGACTTGCCCTTCTGCATCGGAATACCGAAAGACGATTTGTGCGTTGGCCTGCAAGGCGGAGAGTGTCACCGGATCCGTGTAGTAATTCCCATCTGCATGGGCAATAGGAATTTTGAGTACCTGCCCCGGAGTACATTTGCTGGTGAAGGGGGTCTGAGCGTTCTCAACTCGGACCCATACATCTTGACAGATGAACGAGAGCTTGGTGTTCCGGAGCATGGCACCGGGCAACAAGCCAGCTTCCAATAAGATTTGAAAGCCGTTACAAATTCCCAGAACCAGACCACCCTTGTTCGCAAAGTCTGCGACCGCTTTCATGATCGGAGAGAACCGGGCGATGGACCCGGTCCGCAAGTAATCCCCGTAGGAAAATCCTCCAGGGAGGATGAGGGCATCCATCCCCTGAACGGACGTTTCCTGATGCCAGATGGCATGTGCCGGGGTCTCTAATATTTCTGAGACCGCGTGGATACAATCCCGATCGCAATTTGAGCCTGGGAAGACGATGACCCCGATATTCATAGCAGAACGACCCGCGTCCCAAGACGGAGACGTGAGAGAATTAAAACGATGACATTCCGACGGTTAGGTCAGGAACCGGTAATTTCGTAATGAAAGTCCTCAATAACAGGATTGGCCAACAATTTTTGGCACATGGCTTCAATGGCTTTTTCAGCCGAAGGTTTATCGGACTCTTGAAGGTTGATTTCCAGCAATTTTCCGATTCGGACATCCTGAACGGAGTCAAATCCCAAGACTTCAAGGGATTGTTGAATCGCTCGCCCCTGGGGGTCCAGGATACCGTTTTTCAGCGTGATATGAATGGTTGCCTTCATGAATGGGTTCTCATCAATAACCTTATACTGTATTTAGCCACACACTCGACGAAGCACTTCTTGGTAGGTTTCTTCAAGTTTTCCAAGGTCTTTCCGAAAACGGTCCTTATCCATTCGTTCACCGGTTTGAATATCCCAGAAGCGGCAGGTATCCGGGGAGATTTCATCGGCCAGAAGAATTTTTTCATTCCACAGACCAAACTCCAGTTTGAAGTCCACCAGGAGCATCCCTCGTTCTTTGAAGAAAGGGCTCAGAATGGCATTGATTTTTAAGGCCTGACTTCGTAGTTCTTCTACCTGATCCGGAGTGGCCAAATTCAAGAGCCGAATATGATCGTCAGTAATTAATGGATCCCCCAAGGAATCATTTTTGTAAAAATATTCAACCAAAGAGGGGTCCAGAATCAAGCCTTCTTCAAGCCCTAATCGGCTCACCAGACTCCCGGTAGCGCGATTACGTACGACCACCTCGATAGGAATGATTTTTACCCGTCGTGATAACATTTCCCGCTCATCAAGTTGGCGGATAAAGTGCGTGGGGATACCGGCCTGTTCTAATAGTTCAAAGAGTCTGGTGGAGATTTTGTTATTGACGACCCCCTTCTCCAAAATGGTTCCGCGTTTTTCTGCATTGAATGCCGTCGCATCATCCTTGAAGTATTGAACGACTTCACCCTCGTGGTCTGTGAGAAATATTTTTTTGGCTTTGCCTTCGTACAACATGTTTCCTTTGTTCATACGTTGGCACTCTTGCGTTTAGGTTTTTTGCGATTGTTGCTTCGGGATGGTGATTTGGATAATAGAAGGTCCTTCCCAAATACTCGAGAAAAGATCTCTCGTTGATGCCGAATATAGGTCTTAGGATTAAAACACCGTCCGATTTCTTGTTTGGTGAGATGTTGCCGAATGAACGGATCTTGTTCAATCAGGGCCTGAAAGTTTCCCTTGCCTTTCCACGATTGCATCGCATGGCGCTGGACGGTTTCATAGGCGTGTTTTCGTACCGTGCCTTTTTCAATGAGGGCCAGAAGTAGGCGTTGCGAGTAGATCAAGCCGCCCGTTTGGTTCAAGGTTTCAAGCATTCGATCCGGATAGACGACCAGTTTTGCGAGAATGTTATTAAGACGAACCAGCATATAATTCAGGAGGATCGTACTGTCAGGAAGAATGATTCGTTCGACCGAGGAGTGACTAATATCCCGCTCATGCCACAAGGCAACATTCTCTAATGCCGCCAGGCTATTACTGCGAATGACTCTCGCCAGCCCACAAAGGTTTTCCGATCCGACCGGGTTGCGTTTATGGGGCATGGCCGAAGACCCTTTTTGGCCTGGTTCAAAATATTCTTCGGCTTCCAGGACCTCCGTTCGTTGTAAATGCCGGATTTCTGTGGCAATTTTCTCAACACTGGCCGCAATCAACGCTAATGCGGAGAGGAACGCCGCATGACGATCTCGTTGAATGATTTGATTGGAAATCGGAGCAGGAGAAAGGCCCAATCGTTTGCAGGCGCCCTTTTCGATCCGGGGCGAGAGATGGGCAAAGGTCCCCATGGCCCCCGAGAGTTTCCCGACCGCGATGTCAGCCATGGCTGCATCAAAGCGCTTAACCTGTCGTTCAAACTCCTGGTACCAAATAGCAAATTTCCACCCCAATGAAATCGGCTCACCATGGATGCCATGGGAGCGGCCGACGGTCAAGGTTTCCCCATGTTTACAAGCCAGTCCTTTGAGGGTGTTCAAGACATTCTGAAGATCACCTTGTATGATGCGGGAGGACTCGGTTAACTGTAGCGCCAAGGCGGTATCGAGCACATCGGAGGATGTGAGCCCGGCATGGAGGAATCTGGCATCCTTCCCGGCTTGCTCCGCCACGGATTCCAAGAACGCGATCACGTCGTGTTTCGTGACTCGTTCAATCTCGGCAATCCGATCGGGTCTGATTGTGACTTTTTTACGAATGCGTTTGGCAATCCCCTTGGGCACGTCCCCCACGCGTTCCATTTCCTCACAGACGGCCAATTCGACTTCCAGCCATAATTCATATTTATGGAGTTGGGTCCAGATGGCACCCATTTGAGGCAAGGTATAGCGACCGATCATCGTTTCAAGAATTTAGGAACGTGATTGACTGAATGAATCATCGGGCGAAACGGGTGGGAGATCTGCCTTGATCCGCTTCCCGGATAACCGGACATCCACCCGCAGGATATGGTCCAAGAGACCGTTGACAAATCGCTTGGTTTCATCATCCGCGAAGCGTTTGGCGAGTTCCACGGCTTCATTGATGCTAACCATCGCCGGAATCTCGGCTTCCCAGAACAATTCATAAATCGACACGCGAAGAATATTGCGATCGACCACCGGCATGCGGTCGAGGACCCACCCTACGGCGAATTTCCCGATCATGGCATCAATGTCTGATTGGTGATCTTGGACACCGTGAAATAAGCGCAGGGCAAAGGTCTTCACCTCCGATGTCATGGATTGTTTGGCCCAGAACTTTTCCTGCCATCCTTCATCCGAGGGTTGAAATTCATGCTGAAACAGCATCTGAAGCGTCAGTTGACGTCCATGTCGCCTGGACGTCAGAGGGAAGGCTGTTTCCTCCGAAGAGGAATGGGAAGGGGTGGCCATTGTGGTCATTGCCAAACTATTTTAAGAATCCAAGTTGAGGGACATGGTGTTCGCTGATCTTTTTCATGAGACGAATCATTTCTACGGCCGTTCTGGCCGCATCGGCACCTTTATTCGAGCCGGAAGAATCGGACCGCTGCATAGCCTGTTCAACTGAATCGGTGGTCAGCACCCCAAAAACGGTCGGGATTCCCGTCTGCAGTGCGGCATGGCTGATGCCACGACTGGCCTCGGCACTGATGTAATCAAAGTGAGGGGTATCCCCTCGAATCACACATCCTAAACATACGATGGCATCGAATCGTTTGCTTTGTCCCAAGGTTTTGGCGATGAGCGGAAGTTCGAACGCTCCGGGGACATGAAAGACATGAATGTGGTCGTCTGGAGTCCCTAATTGTTCAAAAGCGGCCGTAGCGCCCGCCAATAATCTTGCCGTGACCGTTTCATTAAACCGACTCACGACGATGGCAATCTGACATTCCTTGCCCTCTAAGTCTCCTTCTACATGTTCCATGATCGTCGTATCGCTAAGTGAGTAAGATTTGCGTCATCAACAAAACGGTGGAGCTGTGTGTACCACTTGCCAAGAGGAACTGCAAGTCCTCTCAGACATTATTCAGGAGGTGACCTAATTTTGTTTTTTTTGTGCGCAAATAATGGACATTGGCTTCTTGTGGGGCGATCTCAATGGGCACCCGTTCCACCACTTCAAGACCATACCCTTCGATTCCGACGATTTTTCTGGGGTTATTCGTGATTAACCGAATTTTGTTAAGGCCGAGATTGACCAATATTTGAGCTCCGATTCCATAATCGCGCAAATCAGGTTTAAACCCTAACTTCAAATTCGCTTCAACGGTATCGCTCCCCTGATCCTGGAGATTATAGGCACGAATTTTATTCGCCAATCCAATGCCTCGTCCTTCCTGGTTTAGATACAAGAGCACTCCCTTTCCCTCCCGTTCGATCAATTCCATCGCCCGGTGCAATTGCTCCCGACAATCACAGCGCAAGGAGCCGAACACATCGGCGGTTAAACATCCCGAATGTACGCGAACTAACGTCGGGTCCGCATCGATGTCTCCTTTGATCAGAGCGATATGCGTTCCTGCATCGAGTTCATTCTCAAATACTACGGCCTGAAACGTTCCAAAATTCGTCGGGAGATTCGCCTGAACCACCTGCTTCACGAAGGACTCTTGGTGGAGGCGGTATTGAATGAGATCTTTAATCGTAATGATTTTCAGTTGATGTTTGTTGGCAAACTCCATGAGATGGGGTACGCGAGCCATCGTCCCATCATCATTCATAATTTCGCAAATCACCCCACTTGGGTATAGACCAGCCAGTCTGGCCAAATCCACCGACCCTTCGGTTTGTCCTGCCCGACGAAGGACGCCTCCCTTATGGGCTTTGAGCGGAAAGATATGCCCGGGACGGGCAAAGTCATTGGGTTTGGCGGAGGGGTCCACCGCCAGCTTTATGGTCGTTGCTCGATCAGCCGCGGAAATTCCGGTCGTAATATTTTCAGCCGCATCGATGGAAACCGTAAAGGCTGTCCCGAATGGCGCCGTGTTCTCATTCGTTTGAGGGGGAAGTTTCAATTCTTCTACCCGGTCTGGTGTCAGCGCCAAACAGATCAGGCCCCGGCCATACTTGGCCATAAAGTTAATACAGTCCGGGGTAACTTTTTCTGCAGCCAGGACTAAGTCGCCCTCGTTTTCCCGATCTTCATCATCCACCAGAATGATACATTTTCCGGCTTTGATATCTTCCAGGGCTTCAGGAATCGTGTGAAATTGGGCAATCTGGGATTTGGTACTTGATGGGGTCATGATATTTGCTAATCTTTGATGAAATTCTTGTGATTGGGTAATCCTATGGAAAATTTCTGGGAACCCTTTAGGGAGCTGAATGGCTCTCAGAACGCCATACTATCATAGCACTAATCCCTGCCAATCCCGAAACCAGGCCAAATACCCAGAATCCTGCATCAAAAGACCCAGTCGCTCCCTTTAACCATCCAAACCAGGAAGGTAAGAAAAAGCCCCCGAGGCCACCTGCGGCCCCGATCAAACCTGATGCCGTCCCCATCATGTGTTGAAAACGATGGGACGCCACCTGAAAGATAACGCCATTCCCAAAACCCAGACAAACCATGAGACCCAACATGATCAGCAATGTGGCAACCAGACTGGTGAGGTATCCCTGAATCACACAAAAACCTGTCACGAGTAAAAACAACCCGGACAAAAAGGTAAATCCGCCAAAACGGTCGGATAAATACCCACCCAAAGGTCTGGCAATACTGCCGGCCAAGGCGCATAAGGCGGTTAAGGTTCCAGCCTGCACCATACCCATCTGAAATTGATCATGAAAGAAAATCGGGAGATAACTGGAGAACCCCACAAAACCACCGAAGGTGACTCCATACAATCCGCACAACCAATACATGAATTTGGCCCGTAAGCCTTGAGTCAGGTAGGAACTAAAGTTTGAAGATATTCGTTCAGATGGTGACGGCTTCGAATGATGCCTCGATTGAACCAAGAAGAAGAAGAGGACACCCGTACCGAAAACCGGAATGAGCATAAGCCCAAACGCTGAATGCCAGCCGTAGGCCTCGGCCAATCTGGGGGCGATCATCGTGGCCAACAGGACGCCGCTATTTCCCACGGCTGCCACCCCCATGGCCAATCCTTGATGTGCCGGAGGATAGGCCTGGCTCGCCAAAGGCAGGGCAATGGCAAAACTGGCTCCGGCAAACCCTAAAAGAAATCCCACCAGAAGCATAGCTTCGAATGAGGAGCCCCATAACCACCCCAGGCATAAGGCCAGGCTTTCTAACCCTAGGATGCCTAATCCAATCTGTTTCGCACCCATCCAATCACTCAGGGGACCGACAACAATTCGGAGTAAGGCTCCACCCAATAAGGGAGTCCCAACCAATAGGCCTTTTTGAGAAGGTGAAAGGGAAAACTCATCGGAAATGGCAATGCCCAAGGCCCCAATTAAAAGCCAGACCATAAAACTGACTTCGAAGTGAAGCCAGGCGCCCAATAAGGTCGGCCAATGACCTGATCGTAAGGCTTGAAGACTATCTTTGAGCATATGCCATCAACAAGTTTCGAAATTTATGTGGAAATCAGAGCCAATGGGCCAAATATACGGATCTTGACGCCTTCTAAGCTAGAGGAAAAATTTCAGGCACATTGTCAAGGAGGACAATAATGGATATGAATATGAACGTACAAAGACAACCGTAAAGGTGATCGGGAACATTATTTTTGGTCAACTGGAAAAAATTTCATTACAATAGTAGTCAGCCTCATGAAAACATTCGACCGCTGATGATGTTTCGCGATTTCCGTTCTGTATCCATCCCTTCATAGGGTCTGGGAGGAATTGCCCTACACTTAACATGGGCTGAGACCCATATGACTTCAGCATGAGTAAGCGACCGTCAAAAGAAGAACTTTCAAAGATGGCCGATGAGATCCTGAGTGAATCGGATACCGTCATCGATGTCACCGCCGATGCTTCGGAGGATGTGTCCGAAACATCGGAAGAAGAGTCGGACTCCGAATCTTCCGGTGCAACAGAAACCACCTGGGAGAATGTGTCTGCCGCCCTCGTTCCGACCACCACTCTGAGCCGGTATCTCGCTGAGGTACGACGATACCCCTTTCTTTCCAAGGAAGAGGAATTGGAATTATTCAAGCAATATCAGCACCATGGCGAGAGAAAGGCTGCGGTGAAACTCATCCTGGCGAACCTTCGGGTCAGTGTGGCGATTGCCTCGGAATATGGTCTCGCCGGCCTCGATCAAATGGACCTGATCCAAGAGGGAAACGTGGGTCTTCTCCAGGCGATGAAAAAATTCGATCCCACGAAAAATGTTCGGTTTTATGCCTATGCGGCTTGGTGGGTCCGAGCGTTTATCTTGCGATATTTATTGAATAATTTTCGGTTGGTTAAAATCGGCACCACCCAGGAACAACGCAAATTGTTCTATAATTTACGCAAAGAAAAGGCCAAGTTGGAGCGGGAGGGGTATGTTCCCGATCCCAAATTAATCGCAGACCGATTGAATGTCCGTGAACGCGATGTCGTGGAAATGGATCAACGTCTGGGAAGTTGGGAACTCTCTCTTGATCAACCCATGACCGAGGAAGGCGAAGGAACCTTCCACGACCTCCTTCCCTCGACCCAACCTGCCGTGGATGAGCAATTAGGCGAAAGCCAATTACGCATCCTGTTCCGAAAGAAATTGGCTGAATTTGCCAAAACTCTTTCTGAGCGCGAAGAGGATATCTTAAGAAACCGGCTTCTTTCAGAAACTCCAGTGACACTAGAGGATTTGGGAAATAAATATTCCGTGACCAAAGAACGGACCCGTCAAATCGAAGCCAAGATCATAAAAAAACTTCGAGAGTTTATGCAGGACGAACTTCAAGATTTTGAGAGGCTGAAGCCTTGAGAATTCTCTTGATTTATACGTACTTCCATCTATAAGCCTCTCAAACACCCCCTTTTATTTCCCCGTTGCTTTATCTCAACCCACCTTTTCTTTTCAAAAAGTCCGCTTCCCCCCCTTGACTTCAATCGAACCGGACTTATCTTGCCTGCGTGCGAGACAAGCCTTTCAACAGGGGCTCTTGAAACCCGTTGAACGTCAGTCAATGAATAACGGTTGAATTATTTCCTCAATTACTACGCCAAATACCAAGAAGGAGGTACGTATGGCAGCCACGAAAGAAAAGGAAAAAAAGGACACCAAAGATGGGGGCAGCGCCCGGGGATTTCGTCCACTCGGGGATCGGGTGTTTGTCACTTATACGGAAGAGTTGGAACGGACCGCAGGGGGCATTTATGTGCCGGATTCGGCCCGTGAAAAACCTCAACGGGGAACGATTGAAGCCATTGGCCAGGATGTGGACAACCTGAAAGTTGGCGATCAAGTGCTCTTCGATAAATACTCCGGGACCAAGATTAAGATTGAAAATGATGACTGTCTGATCTTGAAAGAAGAGGATATCCTAGGGATCTTTGAAGATTAATACCTACCATCCAGACATCTACAATATTCACAACAATCCTGTTGTTCATCCTATTTTGATTGCTTAAGGAGGCAATGTATGGCTAAACAGTTACAATACAGTGAACAGGCGCGTGCCTCGATCCTCAAGGGGGTCAATCAGTTGGCCAACGCGGTGAAAGCAACCTTGGGTCCCAAGGGAAGAAATGCCATTTTAGACAAAAAGTTCGGTGCCCCGACGATCACCAAAGACGGTGTGACCGTGGCGAAAGAAATTGAATTGAATGACCCTTATGAAAACATGGGTGCTCAACTGGTGCGAGAAGTGGCCAGCAAAACGAGTGACGTGGCCGGTGATGGGACCACAACGGCGACAGTGCTTGCCCAAGCCATCTATCGGGAAGGAGTCAAGAATATTACCGCTGGTGCGAATCCCATGGAAATTAAACGGGGTATCGACAAAGCCGTGGAAGCGGCCATCGAAGAGCTGAAGACTTTCAGCAAACCTTGCCAATCCAAAAAAGAAATTTCTCAAATCGGTGCCATCTCCGCGAACAACGACCACACGATCGGTGATTTGATCGCCGAAGCCATGGATAAAGTGGGCAAAGACGGTGTCATCACCGTGGAAGAAGCCAAGTCCATGACTACCTCCTTGGACGTCGTAGAAGGGATGCAATTTGATCGGGGATACATTTCTCCTTACTTTGTGACCAATGCGGATCGCATGGAAGCTTCGTTGGAAGATGCGTTTCTCTTGATCGTCGAGAAGAAAATCAGTGCCATGAAAGACCTGCTCGGCATTCTGGAACAGGTGGCAAAGATGGGGAAACCCCTGGTCATTCTGGCGGAAGATGTCGAAGGTGAAGCCCTGGCAACTCTGGTCGTGAATAAATTGCGAGGAACTTTAAACGTGGCTGCCGTGAAAGCTCCCGGATTCGGTGACCGGCGGAAGGCCATGTTGGAAGACATTGCCACCCTGACCGGCGGTCAAGTGATCTCTGAAGAAGTGGGATTAAAGCTTGAAAACGTGAAATTGACCGACTTGGGTCGCGCCAAACGTGTCAACATCGACAAAGACAATACCACAATTGTAGAGGGTGCCGGCGATCCGAAGCGAATCGAAGGCCGTGTGAAACAAATTAAAACTCAGGTTGAAGAAACCACCTCAGATTACGACCGGGAAAAATTACAAGAACGGTTAGCCAAAATGGTGGGTGGAGTGGCCGTTATCAACGTGGGTGCCGCCACCGAGACCGAAATGAAGGAAAAGAAGGCCCGGGTAGAAGACGCGCTCCACGCCACAAAAGCGGCCGTGGAAGAAGGCATCGTTCCCGGCGGGGGTGTAGCGCTGCTCCGCTGTATCCCAGCTTTAGAAAAACTGGAGTTAAACCATGATCAACAAGTTGGCGTGAACATCGTGAAGCGCTCACTAGAAGAGCCTATCCGGCAAATTTCTGTGAACGCCGGAGCGGAAGGCTCCATCATTGTTGAGAAGGTTCGTGGCGAATCCACCCTTCGTGGGTACAATGCTGCAACCGGGGAATTTGTGGATATGGTAGAAGCCGGCGTGATCGATCCGACCAAAGTGGCTCGTTGCGCCCTGCAAAATTCAGCCAGTGTATCGGGATTGATGCTGACCACTGAAGTCATGGTCACGGATCTTCCTGAGGAGAAAAAAGAAGCCCCAATGGCCGGCGGTCATGACCATGGTATGGGTGGCATGGGCGGAATGGGTGGAATGTATTAATCCCAAAATACCCAGAAACTGTTGGGTGAAAAGGCCTGGAGGGTGCTTACTCTCCAGGCCTTTTTTTTGTTCACAATTTTCGAACGGTTCTTTATGATAGGTGAAAGCCCCAGAGCTGTGGGATAGAAATTTCTATTTTCTAACATGACCATTCCTTCCTTTGGACCTTCTATCCGGGCATGGGTAACCTTCTGCCTCATGCTTGGAGGCTGTGCTACCGATTTACGGTGGGTCCCGGACCCATCCCCACAACCATCTTGTGACCCGGATCGCCTGTTGGTCTGGACAGACTTTAGGCCAAAGGTTCCCACGGATCATCGGGGAGCGGAGACCGCGATTCGTTTTTTCGTCGATCATCCCTCACGACAAATCATGATGGTATTAGATTCACACCGTTCCTGGGTCAAGCCTGAACTCATCGAGCCTCAAAATGCCAGACTCTGGCGAACTTCCGAACGCTTGCTTGCCCATGAACAGGTCCACTTCCTCATTAGCTGTCTCCTGGTGAGGCAGGCCAATCTCTCCCTCAGCAAGGAAGATAACCTGGGCGAGGTGTTGGCCTTAACCAAGTTGGTCGCCCAACGGCTCAATACTCAATATGATTCTGACACCAATCATGGCCTCAACTTTGATGAACAACAGGATTGGGAAAACGAAGTGATGGAACAATTTGAAGACCTTAGTCGTTGACCGACCTTATTCTGTTAACAGGACTCACCAAACACTTTGACACGCTGTTTCGAAACTATGGTATAACGGTGTAGCGAGAGGGAAGCGTTATAAAAATTTTTCAAATAAAAAGGTGTGACTTATGTCCCTATTTCCCAGCATTAGGCCAACGTTATCATACCCACTGAATCACCCAGGTTGGTTCATTGGTGCTTTGTTCGTGCTTATGAACGTGTTTGCCCTCCCGGCCCATGAGGCCATTGGGGAATCTCAATCCCGAACCGAAACGAATTGCACCATCGGGATGGCCAAGGGGGATGCCCATGCCGAATGTCAGGTTCCAATCCCTAGTGGATGTACGGTGGCTTCATTTCCCGGGTATGACCAACCCTGGGCTGATGTGTCAAAAGGTGGGAATACCTCCTGCCAATTCGACAAGAAACGGACCGATTGGAAAACAGCAATCGTGGGGGCATGCGAAGCCTGTAAAACCGAACGATGTACGGGACGCTTTATCGTGATGTTTAATTGTTCTGATAACATTCCTCCCGCCAATCCCTCGATGCCCCAAAAACGATAGCCCTACACACTTCTTTTTGGGAGATCCGCGCACAGGATTGAGTCATGCCATGTCCTCACTCATCACGCGCATTAAGGATGAAGCCCATCGTCTAGGCTTTGATGCGGTCGGCATCGTCCGACTGGAGGGCTTCCCCTTCTGATTCCCGTTCCCCTCAACGTCAACCATCACCAGCCTCTCCTGTTTCCTCACGCCTTTGGGCTCGGTTAACCGATTGGCTTGACCGGCACTACCATGCCAGCATGAGTTGGATGGCAAAAGATCCGGCTCGTCGTGCGAATCCGGCAAAAGTCCTTCCAGGGTGCCGTTCTCTCATCGTCGTGGGCATGAACTATTTTACGGGGCATGATGCCGATGAATCGAGACAAGCCGGACGGATCGCCAGGTATGCCTGGGGAAGGGATTATCATCGTATTCTTCAAGATCGGTTACAACGGCTTGAAGAATTTCTTCATGGAGAGATCGCGGATATCCAAACCCTCAGTTATGTGGATACCGGTCCGATCATGGAAAAAGCGTGGGCGCAGGAGGCCGGTCTAGGATGGATCGGCAAACATACCAACCTGGTCTCCACCGATTTCGGATCTTGGCTTGTTTTGGGTGAGATTCTTACCACTCTCGAATTAGAGCCTGATGATTCGGCCGCAGATCTCTGTGGAAGCTGTTCCCTCTGTATCCAAGCCTGTCCCACCGGAGCGATCGTTGAGCCTTATGTCCTTGATGCCGAGCGATGCATTTCTTATCTGACCATCGAATATCGCGGGGAAGAAGAGGATCTTCCCCCTGAACGTCGGAAGCAAGTGGGCAATAGAATTTTTGGCTGTGACGATTGCCTGGATATTTGTCCATTTAACGTCAATGCCCGGCCAACGATGGAACCGGCTTTCCAACCCTCACCCTGGACCTTACATCCGAACCTGACGGATCTCCAGAATATGACCAAGGAAGACTTTTTGAAAAAAACGAAAGGGAGTCCGATACGACGAGCCAAGTTTGAAGGGCTTCAACGGAATATTCAGCGAAGCGTAAAGAATTTATCGACCTCTTCCTCCCCTACCGCAACTCCATAATCGTGACCCCCTCACCGCCTTCGGAGGGTTCTCCGGCTCGAAAGCTTTTCAGGTAGGGGGATGTTTGGCAGTATTTTCTCACCGTCGCTCTTAGCACTCCTGTTCCTACGCCATGAATGACCCGGAGATATTTGGTCTCATGAACGATGGCCTGGTCCAACGCGTCAATGGTAGCCTCTAAGGCTTCCTCAGGACGAGAGCCCCGAAGATCAATGTCCTTTTGATACCCTTGGCGAGTTACCTTTGTGGCTTCTTCCGAAGCGATAAATTCATGGCTGGACAATCGTCTTGAGGATATCTGGTCGCGAGATGGGGAGGCACTCTTGGCCCTTTTATGGAAGGAGACGGTACGAAGCGATTCGGGATTCGTCCTGACAGTTTGAGACCCAACCCGAATACTCACCAACTTCTGCCCCCCCGGGTCCTCTAAGAGCTCTCCGGTCGTTCCTAACGAATCGAATTCCACCAGATCTCCCTTTTTAGGAGGTAACGAAACGGAGTCGACCAAGGGTTGAATGTTTTGATCGATGTGCTCCTGAACTTCTCGGAGTCGTTGCCTGGCTCCTTTCACATTAGACAGAGATTTCTCTTTTTTGACTTCCTCAAGAATTTGATTGAGTTCTCGTTGAGATTTCGAGAATTGTCGCTGCCATTGTTTACGATACCGAAGGCGGTCTTCCTGTTGTTGCTGAATGGATCGGTCGCGAGCCTCTTTGGCTTCTTGAAATAATCCCTGTGCATCTTTTCGTAGTTGTCGGGCAGCAGACGTTTCTTGCGCTAACTGGGATTGAGTGTTTTGAAGGGTTCGAAAAATCTGCTCCAGATCATAATCCTGCCGGGTGATCAAGCCCTTTGACTGCTCAATAATGAGTTCTTCCAGCCCCAATCTTCTGGCAATTTCTAACGCCGAAGAGCCTCCAGGAATCCCATCCAATAATCGATAGGTGGGAGAAAGCGTTGCCATATCGAATTCCTGTGATGCATTTCGAACGAGGGGGTTTCGTAACGCCAGGGTTTTCAATGAAGGATAATGCGTGGTCGCTAAAATGGAACACCCCAGGTCAGATAACCGTTGCAGAAGGGCTTCGGCCAAGGCGGCGCCTTCAATGGGATCTGTTGAGGAGCCGACCTCATCCAAGAGGACTAATGTTTGGGTTCCATTCACCTGATGGTGGGCTACCTGCTCCAAGATCTCAATAATATGCAGAATATGCCCTGAAAAACTCGACACGTCACGGCTTAAATCTTGGGTATCTCCAATGTCGGCATAAATGTGGTGAAAAAACGCCATCTCGGAGTTCGGGGCACAGGGAGGGAGAAGTCCGACCTTCACCATCAGGGCAATTAACCCCGTGAGTTTCAGTGACACGGTTTTTCCCCCTGCATTCGGACCTGAGATCAGTAACACCTTTCGGGCGCCGTCGAGACGAATTGAATTGGCGACGACATGGGTTTTGGTGAGCACCAATAATGGATGACGGGCGTCTTTTAGAGAGATCCGTTGGACCTCATTCAGGGGAATGGACGACCCGCCGAGTTTCACGCTTAATCGTGCTTTGGCGGCCAAACAGTCCAATTCGGCCAGGGCCACCGTCGTTTCCTGAATCTGTAAAACTGATTCGGTGACTACATGTGAAAGGTCCAAAAGAATGCGTTTGACCTCTTGAGTCCGCTGTAAATCAGCAAACTTAATGGCGTTATTCAATTCAATGAGAGGCTGAGGCTCGATAAACACGGTAGCTCCGGTGCTGGAGATATCATGAACAATCCCCTCGACTTCATGCTGGCGCTCAGCTTTGATTGGCAACACATACCGATGTTCCCGCTCGGCAAAATACTGTCCCTGGAGCAAATCCTCGTACTGAGGAGACCCCAACATGTGCTCTAACTTTCGACGAATTCTCCGGCGAAGATCTTGGCACTTGTCGGATAATTGTTGAAGTTCCGGACTCGCTGAATCATGAATGTCCCCGTTGAGATCCACACAGTAATCAATCGTCTGTTTGAGATGTCCGACATCATGAAAATCAGAGAATCGTGTAAACAAAGCCGGATAGGTCTCACGATGAAACAGAAGCAGCTGCCGGACTTGTTGCCCCAGGCCCAACACCAAAGAAATGTCCCGAAGATCGGCCCCAGTCAAGATCCCTTCTTTACTGGCACGGACCAGCATGTTTTCAATATCGGGGAAGGCAATGGGCTGGGGCGGATTCGGCCCCTCCATCATATTCATCATTTCTTCCGTTTCTTTTTGCTGAAACTGCGCGGAGGGAAGGTCGAGAGCCGGCTTTAAGGAACGGCACTGAGTTTTGCCTAAACTGGAAGCAGCCTCCTGAGCCAGATACTCCAGTAAGACCGGCCACTCCAAAACCTGAGTAGTTTGATGGTTAAGTGAGAATGGCCCCATGGATGTAGAGTGTAAGAAGGGCAGGGAATGGAAGCAAGATCTGATATTCAGATCGCAAGCCAGGACAATCGGTAAGAGAGAACGAAATGTTCAGAAGGGACCGGCCTCGAAGAAAGGAGAACCGGAGGGAACTGGGAGCTAATTTTTTTCAAACGCTTCAACGGATTTTTTGAGATCTTCGATAGCCCCTTGAATATTTTCTTTCACCTCTTGCCAAGCGCTCTCACTATTATCTCGAAGTTTTTCGATCCGGGGGAGCAGAGTATCACGTTGTTGCCGTAGGGTATCTAACTGAGCCTGCAATTTTGCACGGGTTCGCTCCTGCAATTCCAGACTTTGTTTCCGAAGTTTCTGGATCTGCCCGTCAAGGTCTTGAATTTGTCGTTGCAGGTTCCCGTCACCGATCCCTTCCTTGCTGGAGGGAGCCGAGGCAGCGGGGGATTTTTCGGTCCCCTTACCTGGTGAAGCCCAAGTGTCTTCGAGATCCACGACGAGTAATCCAAAAGATACGACCAAAAGTCCAATTCCTAGGTGTTTTAGGGCATTAGGCATGAGCTGATCCTCGCTTTGTGTTTACGGTCTGCACAACTAAATGACCTTTTCCATCGAGAGGGATTGGATGAAATCCCCCTCTTGGAAAAAATGGGGAAAAACAAATATTTCGCAATCGTTCACTCATTGACTTGCCTCGCTTGGAACCATTTCCTTAGAATGGCTCCCCGGTCCCGAAATCCGTTATGACTTCAGAAGACGCTAGAGCCTATCTCAACTATCTCCTGACCCTTCACCTGCGTCAAGAGGAAGCCTTTGGGCCCCTCGCCTTGGCCTTCGTGAAGGAACAAGACCTTACCCAGTTGGGTCTCCTGGCAGAAGAACAGTTTAATTTACTCATGGCCACTGCAACCGTTTTTTCCGCAGAACCGAAACGTTACACGACTAAACTAGAATTACTGCAAAAAGCCCGCCAAATTCTTCCTCAGACACGCTATGATGATCCCGAACTCGTCCGAGATTTAACCCATTTAATCAATAAGACCCAAAGCGACCTTCAACGCTACAACGAAGCGATGAAAGTGGCCCGTTCCCAATCCATCGAGCGCCAAAACCTCATCGTGGAAACCGACTTTCCTGAATATTTCCTGGATCGAGCCCAAAAACGTGCTTCTACTTATTTTCAAGAAAAATACCGGTTATCCAAAGAGGCAAAAACTGCCCAGCACTTCGGAGGACCCCCTAAAAAATTTGAACCCGAGAACGTAGCCATCCATAAAGAATTTCCAGGGGCCTGTGCTCCCTTCATGAATGCCCGGACTCAAGCGTTTCATCTGCTCTTGCCCTTTGACCTGAAGATAAGTCGAAGCCCGGAAGATCCTTTGGAAGCCGGAATCCGAATTTTCTTCGGGAAAATGGGCTATTCCTTTCCCTTACGGTACGAGATGGGGAAATTGTGTAGCTACCATGATGGTCAAGTGTTGGATATCGATCTTGGGGATCCCAATCTCGTCTTTGTTTCTGTATCGGGTATTAAGGACCCGGAGTTTACTATTCAACCTTCAGAATCTAACCCTCAAATACCTCCTGAATTCGCTTACCCAATGGCCGTTCTGGAACATACGGGCAGTTTAGGGCCATTTGTTCAAGTCAGTTGTAATATGAAATTCTGGTTTGATGCGGCTATCGTGTCCCTTTTGATCCAAGGAGCCCCGGATCTGGGGGATTACGGGCTTCAGGGGGGCGCAGGCCTCATGACTCGGACCTATGCCTCCGATAAGGTCGAATCATACGTCCATAACCTTTCTCAGCCCTGGCAGGAAGGGCTTAGTTTCAATTTTGTCAATCTTCATTTACAACTGCTTCCAGGAAGAGAAAGTGCGCTGGTTCCCTACGGAACTCCCATTTTCTCTGTCTACCCGGTGTTAAATCGGCAGTGCTACAGGTATATCGATCGAAAAGCCATGGATCAGGCCTCTTAAGAGGTTGGGTCTCCCTTTTTGATTCAGCATCTAATCCCCCTAAATTTTTCGTTTTCGACCTGAGGAAAACCGTCTTGCGCCCATCTTTCTTACTCCATTTCTGTCTCATGGCTCTGCTCGTGGCGGCCGGATGTGTGGGAGGCTCCACGAAACGGCTACCAATTGAGCCGGATTCACCCAGCAGAGGAGTGGCATCTTGGTATGGACCGGGATTTCATGGAAAGCTGTCCGCCAGCGGAGAGCCGTTTGATATGTGGGCCATGACCGCGGCCCATAAAACTTTACCGTTTGGAACGATGGTACGAGTTCAATCCCAAGAAACAGGCCGCTCAGTGACGGTACGGATTAATGATCGAGGCCCTTTCGTAAAAGGTCGGATTATCGACCTCTCCTATGCAGCCGCCAAAGAGCTGAGAATCGTCGGAAAAGGGACAGAACCCGTGACTCTTCACGTCCTAAACCCTCCGGGTTCCTCGAGAACCGCTTCCCTCAAAAAAGCCTCAAATCGGTATTGGGTACAGGCCGGGTCTTTTACGTCTCTAACCCAGGCCATGAGCCTCAAAGAGCGCCTGGCTAAGTCGTATTCGGGAGTTCGGGTCAACACCATCCAATTACCGTCGGGTGAATTTCATCGTGTCCAGATTGGAGCCTTTTCCTCGAAGAATCAAGCCGAACAGGTCCTATCCAGTTTGAAAAAAGCTTATCCAGGAACCCCAAAAATCATTAAATATAACTAATTGAAATATAATGGAAATTATTGATTATTTCCAAATTTCATTGCCATAATCCAAACCTCTATGGTAGATTGATTGGTACATGGACACTGATAGGTCAACCCATTATCGCAATGGGACGTTGGGCCGAATTATCAATCCTTTTCATTCCCAACTGATTCAACTCCCCTACATATCACAGTCCCGAATGGTAGGAGAAATACTCTGCCCAAGGGGCTTCTCCGGCTTCCCAGCAGGAGCTCGCTAATCTACCCATGGATTTTATCGCTGTCTTTATTTGTCTAGGCCTGTCTGCCTTTTTTTCCGGTGCAGAGATTGCTTTTTTCTCTATTACGGAAAGCCGGCTTAAAACCCTAGCGGAGGAGGGCCATAAGGGGGCCAAAATGGGCCTCAAGTTACGGTCCAACCCTCAACGGCTCCTTTCCACGATCCTGATCGGAAATAATCTCGTGAATATCATGGCCGCCTCGTTGGCCACGCTTATTGCCATTCGTCTGTTTGGGTCCGAGGCCGTGGCAGTGGCCACAGGCCTGTTGACCTTTCTGGTGCTCCTGTTTGGCGAGATCGTCCCCAAAACCCTGTGTGCCAAATATGCCGAAACAGCCGTCCAGATCCTGGCCTACCCCATTTATTGGCTGGAACAGCTCTTTTTCCCCTTCCTGTATGTGTTGGAACCCTTCATCCTCAAGCTAACCGGAGGCCGGGGCCTGACCGTACCCTTTATCACGGAGGAAGAGTTGAAAATCATGTTGGATGCCGGGGGCAAAGCCGGGGTGTTGGAAACAGACGAAGTCAAAATGATCAAAAACGTCTTTGAATTTAACGATGTAACCGCGGAAGATGCCATGACCCCCAGGATCTATATGTTTGCCCTGGATGGAACACAAACGCTGGAAGGCGCTAGGCAGGATCTGTATAAGGCCAAATATTCTCGAATTCCGATCCATGACGGAAATCCGGACAATATTACCGGCATCCTGTATCGAAGCCATGCCCTCATGGAATTAGCTCAGGGGCATTCACAACTAAAACTCAAGGAAATTTCTAAGGCCCCCCTATTCATCCCCTCAACCAAAACCGCCGACGATCTGCTGAAACAGTTTCAGCAGGAAAAGCGACATATCGCGATCGTGGTGAATGAATTTGGCGGTGTTATGGGACTCGTTACCGTTGAAGACTTACTGGAAGAAGTGGTGGGAGAAATCCTGGATGAAGGCGACTTGCACGAAGAATGGATACGGCGAACCGGGAAAAATCAAATATTGGTCGATGGCCGGACTGAGGTGCGTCGGATCAATGAGTTCCTGAAGGTGGAATTAGACGATGAACAGAACACGATCAGCGGGCTCATTTTAGAGGAACTTGGTCACATTCCCTCCATCGGCGAGAAGGTCCATACGGATAATTGTCTCCTTATCGTTCATGAAGCCGATGAACGGTCCATTAAGAGTGTACAAATCATTAAAGAACAGCCGGTCCAAGACCCCTCCTCGACCGAACCGTCTCCGGTCGGCTCCGAACCGTAATTCCGTTTTCTTACTCTCTTGAAACAGATTGAAGTGTGATATCGAGCCGAAGGAGGTCCAGCGCGGAGTCTCATGTATCGGTTGAGGTAGAGGCAGGAACGTTATTGAGAAGGTTCGGGAGGATTCAGTATCCGATAGAATCAGCCAGAAGCCCCACGCTTGTCGCAAAGTAGGTCGACCGATTCCATTTCATGATGACCCGGTAATTATCGTAGACCAAATAGGCCGGTCCACCTTTTCCATCAGGCAACACCACCGAGGCCTTGATGGGCACCAGAGGCAAATTACTTCCATCGCCCCGCCGAATACCCAATTTTTGCCAAACTTGAAGTGGTTTCTTAATTTTTAAACTGGCTTGTTTGGCGTTAAACCCTTGAGGAAGTTGAGCCCGACGACCCCAAATCTGCGTGCCCCGCCAACCGGATTGAGCCAGATAATTCGCAGCAGACGCGAACACATCGGCCGGGGTCGTCCAAATATCTTTTCTCCCATCCTTGTCAAAGTCCACGGCAAATCGCAAAAAACTACTGGGCATGAACTGACATTGTCCCATCGCTCCCGCCCAGGACCCTTTCATTTTCTTCAGAGAAATATGACCCTCATGTAAAATCTTCAGGGCATTCAGGAGTTCCGTGCGAAAATACTGGCTGCGTCGTCCATCAAAGGCCAAAGTAGCCAACGCTTCGATAATGCTGTAGCCCCCGGTATTTTTCCCGTAATACGTTTCAATACCCCAGAGAGCCACGATAAATCGAGGTTGCACCCCATAATGATCCCCAACCTTTTCTAGAATGGCATCGTACTTTGATCTCATGGTACGGCCCCGTTGAACCCGCTGAGTCGAAACAATCCTTTTTTTGTACTGTCCAAACGTCATCGTGGACTCAGGTTGTTTTCGGTCTAATTCCAGGACACGTGCTAAAGGCTTCACTCCCTGAAACGCTTCATCGACTAGGGAAGAAGAAATACCCTTCTCCACGGCCTCCTGTTTCAAGGTACCGACCCATTGGTCAAAACTTTCTTCGGCAAACGAGAGAGAAGGCCAGAGAACAACCAACACTGTTGCGAGGAAAAAATGGTATATCACTCGTTTTTGACTCCTAGAGGGATGAGAGATTTCATATCTGCAAGAAGACTCCATAAACACTTTTTTATCATACTACAAAATGCTCTTCCGGCTAGGAATGGAAACAGACTGTTCGTAGAGTATTTTAGGGATATGAATGGAATTTTCGGGAGGAGGTATCGTCCTTCCCGCGAAAGCGGGAATCCAGGAGAATAAGAGGAAAAAACTCCAAGAAGGATTCCTGATTATTGATGTCGGGAATGACGAAACGGATAAAGAGATACAGGCCCCTTCCAAAAACTGCAGGGGCAGACTTTAAAATTGCAGGTATCACGACATTGGGAAGAAAATTATTTGGGTTTTTGGTGTTCAGATAACATTTCTTGGAAGGCAGATTCATCTAATACGGTTACGCCCAACTTCTGGGCCTTGTCCAATTTGGATCCGGGGTCCGACCCTGCCACTACATAGTCCGTCTGTTTACTGACACTTGAAGTCACTCGTCCTCCCAAGGATTCGATGGCCTGTTTGGCTTCGGCCCGGGGCATTGCTTCTAATGTCCCAGTCAAGACAAAAATTTTCCCTGATAAAGGTTGAACGGTTTCAAGTGAAACACGATCAATTTCCTGAACTTGAACTCCCAGTTCTTGCATTCGTTCGATCACTTTGAGGTTCCGTTCTTCCTGGAAAAAGTTCTCCACACTGGAGGCGATCTCCGGACCTATTTCATGTATCGCCTGAAGTTCCTCCTTGGTAGCCTTTTGGATATGTTCCAGGGAACCATATTGTTGGGCTAAAACCTTTGCGATGTGCGATCCGACATTTCTGATGCCCAGTCCGATCACAAATTTATCCAAGGGAGCCTGCTTGCTTTTTTCTAATTCCTCGATCAATTGGGTCGCCGACTTTTCGGCGAACCCTTCTAATTCCAATAGGGTCTCCTTTTGAAGATGGTACAAATCGGCTAGGTCTTTGACGAGTTCCTCGTCCACGAATTGGGCGATGGTTTTCTTTCCCAACCCATCGATATTCATCGCCCCTTTGGACACATAATGTTCGAGGGCGCCCTTCAACTGAGCCGAGCAAACGGTTTGTCCGGTACAGTACAGGACCGGACCTTCTTGGAGCGTATGGGATCCGCACACGGGACAATGTGCAGGAGGAACGAAGGGTTCTGCTCTCTTTTGGTTAGGAACTTCCACCCGCTCGATAATATCGGGAATGACATCCCCTGCTCGCTCGACCTTCACCATGTCTCCAACCCGCACGTCTTTTCGAGCTACTTCATCGACATTGTGTAACGAGGCACGACTGACCGTCACTCCGCCAATATCCACTGGGTCTAACAACCCAATCGGCGTCAGGGCTCCGGTCCTTCCTACGGACACGACGATGTTCTGAACTTTCGTGATTTCTTTTCTCGCCGGGAATTTATAGGCGATAGCCCAGCGCGGACTGCGGGATTTTTCCCCCATGCCCCGCTGGAGGTCATAGCGATCCACTTTAATGACTACCCCGTCGATCTCAAAAGGCAGGGAGTCCCGTTGGGTGAACATCTCTTCGTGAAAGACCAGGGCTTCTTGAATGGAAGGACAATGCTGCCGAAATTGAGGAATCGGCAACCCCCAATCTTGAAGGTAGGAAACTGCAGAAAAATGCTCATTCGGCTTTTCTGGGCTGTCACTCAGAAAATCATAGACCGTGATCGTTAACGGCCGAGAGGCCGTGATTTTCGAGTCCAACTGGCGGAGGGCGCCTGCCGCGGCATTCCGGGGATTAGAAAACGGCTCTTCCTCTCGCCTTATCAATCCTTCATTCAGACGATGAAAGTCTTCCAGTTTAATGTAAACCTCTCCCCTGACTACTAAATGATCGGGGAATTGAGAATTTGTGGTCAACTGAAGTGGAAGGGTTCGAATGGTTCGCAGGTTGACCGTGATATCTTCCCCTATCAGGCCATCTCCCCTGGTCGCGCCTTTGACGAACACCCCATCATCATAGGTGAGTTCTACTGATAGGCCATCGTATTTGGGTTCGGCGGAGTAGGACACCGTTTCGACCTCAAGTTCTCGTCGTACCCGTTCATCGAATGCTTCAACCCGGTCTAAGTCTACTTCGGAATCCAGGCTGAGAAGAGGGAACTCGTGTTGAACTTTGTCGAATTGTGAAAGTGCCAGCCCACCCACTCGTTGTGTCGGAGAATCCGGGGAAAGAAATTCCGGGTATTCCTCTTCTAAGGTCTGTAACTCACGGAACAGAGCATCATAGGCCGCATCGGAAATTTCCGGACGATCCTGGTGATAATACAAGGCATCATGGTGCCTGATCGTCTTCCTCAACTCCTCAAGTTTTTGTTGAATTTTAGCCTTGTTGGCGCTCATAGCGGATATTCGCCTTGGGAATGTCCGTGTAGACTATTCTCGAATGAATCGAGAGGCATAGCTCCGAATTTCATGTCCGTTGAGCACATGAAACTTTCTGAGACAGGCGATGGTTTGTCCTGAAAAACGATGGAGCGGTATCGGAACCAATTTTCGATGGAAACGCCGGGCAATTTTTCGCCAGGCGGCTTTCAAGGGAACTGGAGACACGACCGCAACGTGTGTTTCCTGGGAATGGCCGCAGGCCCCTGCCAACAATCGTTCTTCTAAGGTCGCGGCAAAGTCAAAGATGGGATTTTCCCAGATATCCGGAATCAGTCGTGGAGGAAACAAGAACAAGGCTCCTCCATAACAGGCTTCCCCGATTCCCGGCCCGATCATATTGGTCGAAAACGGGGTGGCAAAAAAACTTAAGGTGGATTCTTCTTGATGTTCGGCATACCAGGTGGTTCTCCAGGAAAACTTCTCAGGATCGGCCGGAACTTCGAAGAAAAAGACAATGACTTCAATCGTCCCTCGTGCGGGCGGAATCACCTTCACATGAATATCGGATAGAGCACGTGATGACGAAGACGTCCATTGGCGAAGGGTTCCCCGGACATCAATGCCGTCTTCCAAGGAAGTGGAAAACTTTTCAATCCGGGCTAAATCGGCTCCCAGCACCTGCCGGCTTTGTTGCCGGACGTGTGAGGCAAACGATTCGATTCGTTCATCTTCAGGTGGCCAAGAACATTGTCCTAAGGGGTTCCATTGGTAGGACCAAGCCTGTTTTTGGGGTGGAGTCGGTTTGGGTCGCAACGTGATGTTCCGCCAGACTAATGGAGGACCTTCCAACCGATTGGTGGCTTGAAGAATTCCTCCATCCGGGTCTTGGAGTGCGCCCATTCCTATTCGAACGCCCGGAGAAGCTTCGGAGACCACCTCGTCTGTCTGATAGTGGTAAGACTTGGCGGTTTCCAATAGGACCAAGGCAAATTCATCTCCCGCCATTTGTTGGGCCGCTTGGACCAGAGTATAGAGATCCGGTGTCAATCGGCGGTCCATCAGGGTGAGATTCCTGACGTATTGAAAATACCGTTGTAATAATTGTGGCGTCACCCAATTCGCTTCCTGAATGATAGAGGATGGGCGTGTCTCCATCCAGCGAGAGCGGGCTTCCAGCACTAATTCCTTCACTCCGTCGACCGATAAATGGGAATCCGATCGGGCTTCCGCACGGCGTTGTTCATAAAGTTGTGTGACAAAGGGTAACTCTCCTAAGACAAAATAGAGCGTCTCAGGGTCGACCTTCCAGCAGTCTGGAAAGCCCTGTGGTCTTTCCGGGGATTCAAACGGCAATCGTTCCTGGTAAGCCTGCCGCAGCCAGGGCCAATCACTCATCGGGCAAAGCAAAAGAATATGGTGAAAGTCTAATTCTAATTCATGCAGCCGAAAGGCCATCCAACAGATCCGCTTCCAACGGGCTCCGTTGGTATCCGGTTGCGGGAGAAAGGGAATGGTGGCTGCTGCAAAGGTGGCGAGAGACACGGACTTTAAGGTATACGGATCAGGCCCTGTCCACGGCGTCGGTTCATAGTGTGCCACTTCCCGGTCAACATAGGCCCGCACAATACCTTCACCCATGCCCACGCGAATCCCCATCACCACCGGCTGACAGGGATCGACCGGGACGAATGAGCATCGTTCGGTTTCCTCCGATGTTTCTTCCGGCAGGAGCACTACACTGATGGCCGGGAGTTCTTCCACCGCTTGTTCAAGCCGTTCTTCCACTGACGGTGGCAACGGAAGTGCCAGGCAATCGATGGGATTTGATACCATGACGTCGCGGACCGTAGAGGCCATATCTCCACTTCCGTGAATGATGGGGAGCACTTGGACCCGAGACGATAAAGAAAAAACAGCGGTTGGGGTCAGAGAACCTGAATCCATGGCGATCTACCCCTCAACTCGTCTCAAATGGTCTTTCACCAGAGCCTTCTTGGGGTGTTGAAGATTTTCAGGCTCTCATGAGCATTAATGGTCTGGGTGGAGGGGATGATCCTCTTCAAAGAAAAAGTCTCCCAATCCCTTGGGGAGGTTTTGGCCTCCCAAGGCGTGTGAGCGGGACTTGGCAAGTTGTTCCAAATTTAACGCTTCCTCTCCTAGGATTTTTATCAGGGCTTCCCGCCAGGCCTCATCTCGTGCCAAAGGATGCTTGGGATCCTGACTCATGCGTTTCATCGCATACTGGACCATATGAATTCCATCACGAACGGAAAACGGCAAATCCAATTGATGAGCTTGTTGCAAAAACTCCACGGTCAACTGGATCAATTCCGCCGAAGCGAAGGGAAGGTGGTAGGACAGGATAGCCAACTCCTGGTCTTTGTCCGGAAATCCGACCTTTAACGTCGGTTGAAGGCGGGAAAGGATATAATCCGGAACTTCATAAGTGGAAGCATCTTCATTCATCGTGACACAACAGCGGAAGTGTTCATGGGCGTGAATCTGAACTCCGGTGAGGATGGATTCAACCGACCGCCGATGATCAAGAAGGGAGGCCAGGGAGGCCCAACTCTTTTCATTCATCCGATTGCCTTCATCCAAGAGACACACACCGCCAGTCACCATGGCTGTCACGAGGGGCGACGCCTGATAGGTGATCGTTCCTCCCTCCGCAATCACTGGAGACACCAAGAGATCTTCGGGCCGGGTATCGGCCGTACATTGGTAGATGAAAAGATCCTGCTTGCGTTCCTGAGCGGCGGCCATTGCCAGAGTTGTTTTGCCGACCCCGGGTTGGCCAATCACACGGGGGGTGAGGGGACAATCTTTTTCATCCACCACAAACCAGCAGGCCAATAATTGGCGCAATATCTCTCGCTCCCCCATCCACTGTTGCTTGAGGGTTAATGGACGGGAAAGTCGAAGGGAAACCTGTCCTATTCGGACGGTGGTAGGATGGGTAGATTCTGGAGTGTGTGGGACCATACCTAAGGAGGAATGCAATCGTTCTGGCAACCTATCATAGGCATTTTTCACGGGTCAATTCATCCAGTCTTCTCAAACATTTTCTCATTGATATACAGAGGTTTGACATTACCCTGATTCCGAATTATGGTGTAGGAGAAGCGAACCGGATGCTAAGGTTTCAATCCGTATTTTTAGAAATTGTTCACGTGGAGGAAGATTGACTATGAACCTCAATGGAGGAGGAATGCGTAATATGGCGCAGAGAACGATTACAGGGTCCCAGGTAGACCCTCGACCAACCCAATGGAACCTTTACCTGAAAGCCGGACTTGCCATACTCCTGTTTGGAGGGCTCTTCTCCGGATGTGTCAGCTCGGAAAAATATGAAGCCGAAAAAGCCCGGGCCTTGAACTTCCAACGGCTCCTCGCGCAAGAAGAAAAACGAACCGGTGAACTTAACGTCAAATATCAGGACGCTCAACGCAAGTTAAGCTCCATAGAGTCACAGAACCGTGATGTGAACGCGGAATTGGAAGCTCTGCGTGATCAACTCAATCGTTCCCACGATGAACTCGCCCGCGTCCGTGAAGGTGGGAAAGCTGACGACCTGAAATTGGACGAACCATCTATTTCGGAATTTGGTCTTGACGATTTGGACTTTAAGGACTCCGACTTGGCGCAACTGGAATCGGACTTAAAACTGGATTCCGACGTCCCATTGGAAACCGCCGCCGATCTTCCCGAAGTTTCCATGGATGGTGAGGAACATACGGTGAGCAAAGGGGAAACGCTCTACAGGCTTTCCAAGCAATATGGTGTGGGCGTCGATGAATTAAAGGCTTGGAACAATCTGGATGACAATACCATCCACGTTGGCCAGAAACTCATCGTCAGCGCTCCCTAAATCGTTCACTTCGATCGTTTCCTAATCTGCTAGGAGTCTGAATGATCTCGCTTCAGGCTCCTAGCTTTTTTTTGTCTTCCTAGTGCTATGCCCTCGCCTGGGCTTATCCCTTTCGTTGACAGCCCCCAGACCGTATGCTACCGTCGATTTCATGAAAAATGCTTATTATTCAGTGGGTTTTGAAGAATTTTGTGATCTGGCAACCAAGGGAAATCTTGTTCCCTTGTATCGTGAAATCCTTGCAGATTATGAGACCCCGGTCTCGGCTTTTACCAAAATCAATTCGGGACCACATGCGTTTTTATTCGAAAGCATTGAGGGTGGAGAGAATTGGGCTCGCTATTCATTTTTGGGCAGTCGCCCCTCCGTCTTAATTTGGGAAGAAAACGGGGAAGTCGTCACGCAAAAAGGTCGCAAGCAGACACGCGAATCCCTCCGGGCCAACCCCCTAGACCATATCCAGGAAGCCATGGAAGGGTATCAACCCGTGGCGGTCCCTGGTCTGCCTCCTTTCGTCGGGGGAGCGGTAGGGTTTTTAGGGTACGATGTGGTGAAATTTTTTGAGCCGGTTCCCACTGTTCCGAAGGCTCAAGTAGGGACTCCCCTCTTCGCTTTTTGCATCACCGATACACTGCTGATTTTTGACAATGTGGCCCATACGATTAAAGTCGTGGCCAATGCTTTCATTGGTAGCACCAAGAAATCCGACCTGCGAAAGACCTATCAGGAGGCCACACAACGCATCGATGCCATCATCCACAAACTCAATAAGTCCGTCAAGAAACCCACGCCCATTAAAAGCCGACGGTCCCTTAAATTTCAATCCAACATGACTCCGGTGGAATTTGAAAAGATGGTTCTTCGTACCAAGGAATATATTCAAGCTGGGGATATCATTCAGGGCGTTATGTCCCAACGTTGGGAAACCACCATCCGTACCAATCCGTTCGAAATTTATCGAGCGTTGAGGATCATCAACCCCTCTCCGTATATGTTTTACCTGCGAATAGCAGGGATAGAGTTGGTCGGGGCGTCACCGGAAATTTTAGTTCGGTGCGAGGAAGGTGAAATCGTAGTCCGGCCTATTGCCGGAACTCGCCCCCGCGGGAAGACACCTCAAGACGATCATGCGTTGGAACGAGACCTCTTATCCGACCACAAGGAACTGGCCGAACATGTCATGCTCGTCGATTTAGGACGGAATGATACGGGGCGAGTGGCCCAAACCGGCACGGTAAATGTAGAGCGTTTCTTAAAGATTGAACGGTATTCCCACGTCATGCATATCGTGTCCCAGGTCACCGGCAAACTCCATCCTGATCTGTCTTCCTATGATGTCATGAAGGCCTGTTTTCCCGCGGGAACCGTTTCCGGAGCTCCCAAGATCCGGGCGATGCAGATTATCGAAGAATTAGAACCGACTCGTCGCGGACCTTATGCGGGGGCGGTCGGCTACTTCAGTTTTTCAGGGAACATGGATACCTGCATCAATATCCGAACCGTCGTCATCAAGGGGAAAAAGGCCTATATTCAGGCAGGGGCTGGTATCGTGGCCGATTCCGACCCGACCAAGGAATACGAAGAGACCTGTAATAAGGCTGGAGCGATGATGCGAGGCATCGAAATGGCTGAACGAGGATTAACCTGATCGAGACAATGGTGACCTATGCTCCTGGTGATCGATAATTACGATTCTTTCACCTACAACCTCGTTCAATACCTGGGAGAATTGGGCGCGGAAGTCCAAGTATTCCGCCATGATCAATTGACCGTGGACGACATAGAATCCCTTGCCCCTGAACGGCTTCTTATTTCCCCCGGGCCCTGTACTCCGAATGAAGCTGGGATTTCGGTGGAGGTCGTGCAGCACTTTGCCGGCCGTCTCCCCCTTTTAGGGGTCTGCTTGGGGCATCAGTCTTTAGCTTATGCCTTTGATGGGCAAATCGTCCGGGCCGATCGACTGATGCATGGAAAGACCTCCCAGGTCCACCACGATGGGCGGACGATTTTTTCCGGTCTCCCTAACCCCTTTGAAGCCACACGGTATCATTCTCTTATCGTAAATCGGGAGTCCCTTCCTTCAGACTTCGAAATCTCAGCTGAGACGGTTGAGGGAGAAATCATGGGATTGCGGCATCGGCCTTCGGGAGCAGAGGGGGTACAATTTCACCCTGAATCGATCTTAACGACTTCGGGAAAAGACTTGTTGAACAATTTTCTCCAACTATCTGCCCCTTCGGAAGTCAAAACCTAATCCTCCACAGGATTTGTGACTGACAGGGAGGATTTCGCAGGATGAGTACCATGAAAGACATGATTGCCAAACTTGCTGACCGCATCGACCTTTCGGAAAAAGAAGCCGAAGCCACGATGTTAGAGATCATGCAAGGACAGGCCACGGAATCCCAGATCGCGGCTTACCTGATGGGCTTACGAAGCAAGGGAGAAACCATCGAAGAAATTGCTGGCTCAGTGCGAGCCATGCGGAGTATGGCCACACGCATTCCTATCTCCGACCCACAAGTGGTGGATACCTGCGGGACGGGTGGCGACAAAAGTGGAACCTTTAACATCTCCACTGCAGCCGCATTCGTCGTCGCCGGTGCAGGCATTACCGTGGCCAAACACGGGAATCGCTCTGTTTCTTCTCGGTCGGGCAGTGCGGATGTTTTATCAGCTCTTGGAGTAAACATTGAACTCTCCCCTCAAACAGTCGGTGATTGTATCAACGAAGTGGGGATTGGGTTTCTTTTCGCCCCCCTGTACCACGGAGCCATGAAACATTGTGCGAAACCCCGGGCTGAACTGGGAATTCGCACCCTCATGAATATCATGGGGCCTCTTTCAAACCCTGCCGGTGCCACGATTCAGGTCCTCGGCGTCTACGACGAAGCGCTAACCGATCGGTTGGCTCAAGTCTTAGTCCGATTAGGAACTCAACGCTGTTTTGTCCTCCATGGAGCAGATGGGCTCGATGAAATTTCCTTAACTAGCCAAACCACCATTTCGGAAGGGAATAAAGGTCGGGTCCAACGGTATTCTATCAGTCCGGAGGACTTTGGCCTTGAACCGGTTTCCAGCAAAGAACTTTTGGGTGGAGGGCCAAACGATAATGCCCAAATCATTCTGGATATTCTTCGAGGACGCCAAGGCCCGAAACGGGATATCGTCCTCATGAACGCCGCTCCGGCGTTCGTGGCTTGCCAAAAAGCTTCCTCGTTAAAAGAAGGATATGAAGAAGCGGCACAAGTCGTGAGTTCCGGCGCCGCTTATGAAAAATTGGAAAAACTCATTGCCTTTTCCCAAAAACTGGCTCCATGATTCTCGATCGTATTCTTGAACATAAGCGGGCTGAAATTCGACGAAAACAAAGCCGGGGATACCTCAATGAGATGAGAGCCCGCATTGCCAATCGTTCGGAACCCCTACAATTTATCCACACCCTGGAATCGCAGGCAAAAGCCAAAGCTCCGGCGTTGATCGCTGAGGTGAAAAAAGCTTCACCGAGCCAAGGGCTCATGAGACCGGAGTATCAGAACGCCTTCGATCCAGTAACCATCGCAAGGACCTATCGAGATCATGGGGCTTCGGCCCTTTCGGTCTTAACCGATCAAGATTTCTTTCAGGGATCTCTGGAATATTTAGCCCGAGTCAAAGAAGAGATTCACCTACCGTCCTTGAATAAAGAATTTATGGTTGACGACATTCAATTTTATGAAGCCCGAGCATTTGGCGCCGATTGCGTCCTTTTAATCATGGCCGGGTTGGATCGGGTACAGCTCGTCGATTTTTATGCCTTAGCCACAGAGCTCGGCTTAGATATCCTGATTGAGACCCATAATGAGGCTGAATTGGATACGGTCCTGGAACGTGTCCCTCAGGCCCGTCTCATTGGGATCAATAATCGTGATTTGAAGACTTTTTCCACCGACCTGGGTGTGACCGAACGGTTGGCCCAACGAATTCCTCAAGACAAACTCATCGTGAGTGAAAGCGGGATTCATAAACGGGAAGATGTGGTTCGAATCATGGAGGCTGGAGCGAAAGCCATGTTGATCGGTGAATCCCTGCTACGGGCAGATTCGATCGAGAAAAAAATAGAGGATTTATTCGCTATCCATTCCTCAGATAACCAAGAAGATTTTCCTAGACCTAAATGGGTCTAAGGCCTTTTCTATTTTTGTTATTTGCCCGTCCATCTCTTGAAGATACGATGACGCCAAAGATAAAAATTTGTGGTATTACGAATCTGGAAGATGCCCAGGTTGCGGTGGAGGCCGGGGCCGATGCCATTGGATTCATTTTTTACCAGAAAAGTCCCCGGTATGTTCAATCAGCAATCGCGAAAAGTATTATCCGTCACCTCCCGCCATTTATTCTCCCCGTTGGAGTGTTTGTGAACGAATCTCTGGAAGGGGTACGAGAAATTTTTGATACTTGTGGGCTCGCTCTTGCCCAGCTCCATGGAGATGAATCCCCCGAATTCTGTGAATCGGTCCACCGCCCGGTCTTACGAGCCGTACGATTACGCGATCGTGGAAGTTTTCTCGCCTTGGCCGAGTATAAAGGACGAATAGGGGTACGAGGTTTTGTGGTTGATGCCTTTTCGGAGGAGGCCTATGGGGGAACGGGTCAGACCACCGATTGGAGTTTGGCACATGAGGCAGCTCAGGCGGCCCCGATTCTCCTCGCCGGAGGTTTGACTCCTCACAATGTTGCTGAGGCCATCCAACAGGTCACCCCCTATGGGGTGGATGTCAGTAGTGGGGTGGAATCCAAACCGGGCAAGAAAGATCATGAAAAAATTCGTGCCTTTATTCAAGCCGTTCGCCTTGTGTGTTGACGAGGCCCTCGCTATACTCTCCCCTTTTGGCTTTTTTTTGAGTCAGAGAAATTTGTCATGGCCACCATTCCAAACACGGCTGGGCGATTCGGAGAATTCGGAGGAATGTATGTTCCGGAAACCCTCATGCCCGCGATCCAGGAACTGGAGAAAGAATACCTTCGGGCCAAAAAGAACAAGTCGTTTCAAAAAGACTTTCAAGCCTGCCTGAAAACATTCGTCGGCCGTCCGACCCCTCTCTACTTTGCCGAACGCCTCACCAAAACGCTGGGGGGAGCCAAAATCTACCTCAAGCGAGAAGATCTCTGCCATACTGGCGCTCATAAAATTAACAATACCGTCGGACAAGCCCTGCTAACCCGGCGTATGAAGAAAAAACGTGTGATCGCTGAAACCGGTGCCGGTCAGCATGGAGTCGCCGTGGCGACTGTCGCAGCCATGTTCGGGTTGGACGCAGAAATTTACATGGGCACGGAAGATATGGAACGCCAGGCGTTAAATGTGTTTCGGATGCGCCTCCTGGGATCCAAAGTTACCGGAGTGGATGCCGGGAGCCGAACGCTGAAGGATGCGATCAGTGAGGCCATGCGTGATTGGACCACAAACGTCCGAACCACGCATTATCTCTTGGGATCCGTCTTAGGCGCCCATCCCTACCCGATGATGATTCGTGATTTTCAATCCGTCATCGGCCGCGAAGCTCGGCGGCAGATGTTATCGGTCGAGGGTCGTCTTCCCCATTGTCTGGTCGCTTGTGTTGGGGGAGGGAGTAATAGCATGGGCCTGTTTTATCCTTTTGTGAAGGACTCACGGGTGAAAATGGTTGGGGTAGAGGCCGGAGGAGTCGGGATCGAATCAGGAAAACATGCCGCTCGTTTTTCCGAAGGCAAACCGGGAGTGCTTCATGGAACCATGACCTACCTCCTTCAAGACCAAGACGGACAGGTGAACCCCACCCATTCAGTCTCCGCGGGACTGGACTATCCGGCGGTCGGTCCGGAACATAGCTACTACCATGATACCGGCCGCATACAGTATACCTCCGCCACCGACGATGAAGCCTTGGCCGCTTTTGATTTATTGAGTCAGGAAGAAGGGATCATTCCTGCTCTGGAAAGTGCACATGCCGTAGCAGAAGTGATCAAACTCGCACCAACAATGAAGAAAAATCAGATCCTTCTGATGAATTTGTCAGGACGTGGAGACAAAGATGTTCAACAAATCGCCCGAATGCGAGGAATCCCTCTTTAGAGAAACTTCCCCACTTCCAATCGCTAGGTTTAAAGGTATCAGGACAGGCATCCAATCTCTTGATAGGCAAAACAGGTGAGCAATCGTATTCAGCTGACATTCGAAGCGTTGAAGGGTAAGGGAGAAAAGGCCTTGATTCCCTATATCATGGCCGGAGACCCGTCCTTATCCTTGACAGAATCTTTTGTATTGGCACTGGAAAGAGGGGGAGCCGATATCATTGAATTAGGTGTCCCGTTTTCTGATCCGATTGCCGATGGTCCAGTCATCCAACAGGCAGCCGAACGAGCCTTGAATTCAGGAACTTCCCTGCAGGATATTCTCTTCATGGTTCGTTCGATTCGAAAACAATCCCAGATTCCCCTGGTCCTCATGGCCTACTATAACAGCCTCATGGCAATGGGAATTTCCGCTTTTTGTGCAGAAGCGGTTGAGGCAGGGGTCGATGGCTTGATCGTTCCTGATCTTCCGCCTGAAGAAGCAGAAACGCTGTACCAGACGACTATGACCTGTGACGGGCCCACCGTCATTTTTTTGTTAGCACCAACCAGTACCCCAAAGCGCCGTCGGGCCATCATCCAACGGACCCATGGGTTTATTTATTATGTATCCCTCACGGGGATTACCGGCGCCCAACTGGCAGATATGAGTCAGGTCCAACAAAATGTCACCGCGCTCCAACGAGTGTCACGTCATCCAGTTGCCGTTGGGTTTGGGATTGCTACCCCTGACCAAGCCCGCGCAGTTGCAGCATTTGCCGACGGAGTGATAATCGGTAGCGCTCTGGTTCGTCTGGTAAAAGACCGTCATTCGGATCCCCATTTTTTAGATTCACTGGAACATACCGCCCGTTCGTTTAAGTCTGCTTTGACTTGAACGGCACCCTCTTCCGTTCCACTCAATTAGCAGGCCACCACCTATGCATTTTGATTTTCTCCCAACCATGCTATGCTAACAGAACATGACTCGATAATCTTTCTGTTGAATGAGTTTTCGACGAACAATGAGCTCTGGCGCCGCGTTCGTGAAACCTTTTCCAATCATCATTTTTTTCGGAAACTCTCTCTCGGCCTCCTGATTCTTTCTTGTGGTTCATGCCTGATTCTTCCTTCCAAGAAATCTCAAAAACGTTACGGTTAGGGACCGGCAAAGTCTTCTCCATCGGCACGTTCAGTGTCCTGTTCTTATTCGGAACATTGTTTTACTTTTATGTCTCTCAAAACTACACCTATCTGGTGGAACGAAATTTCCGGGTTTTATCCACATGGAGCAAGGAACTTCGGGAAACGTTCGAAAATTACCAACGGAGTTTTCAATTTCGTCTACAAGAGATTCAAAGTGGAAAAATTCCCTCTACCCGCGTGAGGTCTCGCTCCACCACCAAACACATGGCATCCGAGGGACAGGTCCTTTTGGGGTATGCAGATTCTTTCGTTCTGGAGATTCCACCAAAACAACTCACGATTCAGAAGGAGTTAGAGAAACTGCCTTTTGTTGACCATGTCCAGGTTATTCAACCTCAAGCTTCTTCATCCCTCCAGTCTTCTATCTCGCCTCAAACCATTCACTTTTCTCTGCAACAGGGCCAGAAAGCAGGCGAACTGTCTTTTTCGGCCACGGGAAAAGAAGCGACGATACGTGCCACTATTGCTTTGAACCACCTCATTAAAAACGTGGCACAAGGATCGGTTTTTGAAGATGTCTTGTTGGCTGACCCCACCGGCAATATTGTCTATCAGAATAATCGTTCTACCCTGCAGTTTTCCCATTTACGAAACCTTTTTTATAACCAGCGAATTGACACGGGATGGTTGGCTGATTTTTTTCGAGAAGGTGGAGTCAATGCCCACAAACCGTTCGATTTGAAAAATTTCCATGACGTCCTCTATGCCTCCACCCCAGCTCACTTTCAAGTCATGATCGGAGGCACTTCCTTTGACGTATTCATGCAGGCCGTCTCGATCCCACAGATCAATGGAAGTGGGAACCCACCAAAAGACCTACCGAATTCCTGGATTATTTGCGGTCTATTACCCACCCCGGATTTTCAAGAACAATATCTTTCCATTCCCTTCACCGTATTGCTGATCTGCATTTTTCTCCTTATCAGTGTCATTTTGGGCCTCCCCCTTTTCAGTCTTGTTTTGATGCATCCTCGTGAACGGCTAAGTCGGTTCAGTGTAGGAATGCTGGTCATCACGAATATTCTGGCTGCCGGCGTTGGAACCTTTTTCCTTCTCGACCTCGTTTTTTACAAGCAAATGACGCAAACCCTCAATGAGCGAATGCAGCAATCCGGAGAATCGCTCCATGAAGCGTTTCAACTCCAATTAGATCGTTCATTATCCCAACTCATCCGGTTTGACCGAAAAATCGATGCCCTCGGTGATTTGGAACAATTTCCCCAAAGCCCTGACTCAAAAGCCTGGTTGGCCCGCATCAATATTCCCGACCCATGTTTAGACAAAGACGGGCAAATTATTGCGACATGCTTCCCGGATTTTTCTGTGGCGTTTTGGGTTGACCCGAAAGGATTTTTACGAGAAACCTGGACACGTGGTCACTCACCTTACGTTCGTGGTGTTCATGACTTAAGACAGCGGGCCTATGTTTCCTCCTTCCATCAGCAGACAAGCCCATTCAATCGCCGGCTCATTGATGAGCAATGGGTCGAGTTTTATGCCCAACCTCTCATTTCCCTTGAATCCAGCCAACGGAGCCTGGTTATCTCAACGCCCCATCAAACTCTGAAAACGGAATCGACAGAATCAAACCCATGGATTGCAGCGATTCAAACCGAAGAGTTATCTCTTCTCAAACCGGCTATTCTTCCACCTGGTGCCGGATATGCCGTAATCGAGGACCAAACCGGTCTGGTTCTTTTTCATTCTGACGAACACCGCATGCTTCGAGAAAATTTCCTCGAAGAAACCGACAACCATGGTGAACTCACATCCCTCATTTATTCTCGAACTTCAGGCCTGATAGATGGAAACTACTGGGGAATGGGTCATTATTTTTTCGTCAAGCCCATCAGTGATCTCCCCTGGACTCTTGTGATGTTCCGGAACAAAGAACCTCTACGCGCCATTAATTTCGAAATCCTTATTTTTTCTACCTGCTTATTTTCCTTATATATTCTCTCACTTTTGCTTTGGGGAAGGTTACTTGCCGCCTTGTATCAGTTCGATGCACAAGGCCGCCTTATTCGTTGGCTTTGGCCGAGGCAGGCAGCGCATTCGGCCTATAACTGGCTTTCCCTTTTCCAGGTAGTGCTGGGCCTTATTTTTCTCTTTGCCATCATCGCCTTAGACTGGAATTGGGGAATCAGCCAACAATTTACGATTGCCTTTTTGGCCGTACCTTTTATCGGCCTCTGGGTGGCCATGAGAACTCTCTGGAAAAAAGCCTGTCCCTTACCCGAGAATATTCAGGAATCCCCAGATCCCTCATGGATCCTGGGGGATTCACGATCGTTATATCGTGCCTTTTCCCGTTTTGCGGTGGCATCCTTTTTTCTCCTTGGGGTTTTTCCAGCCATCATCATGTTCAAGTTAGGTCATGATGAGGAAATGCGAATGTTCGTTCAACAGCAATTATGGGGAATGTCTGAGATCCTTCAACACCACACCACAGCTCCCTGGGAGGCTTTAGGAACGGGAACCACCCCAAAGGATTTTCACTATATGTCATCCCAGAGACCCTGTCTGTTCCCAGGGTGTACGACGAATTCTTCCTCCCTCCCTCTCCCCGGTTCTCCCTCCTGTGGTGTTTCCCGTACTGCTTCTTTTTCTGAATCGTATTTTCCCTATTCCTTACAAAATTTATATCCTGACTTTGCCTTTCCCATCTGCCTCTCTTTCAATTCAGGCATCACACAAGATCCAGCACCGTCCTCTCCACGTTGGTTGCGAGCCTTTCATCGAGTAATTCGGAAAAGCTCTCTTCACAGTTCAACCGTTCAACAAAGTTGGGGGTTCTTGGACCTCTCTCCCTCCACGTCTCAAAACCACTGGTTCAAGACCATTTCGAAGGACAAACAAACTCTTTATTTGCCCATCAAACCTTTTGTCGCAAGCCTTGACGACAAGGGTGAAACGTTCGGAACCCTATGGCTTCGAGGGGCGCTCCAACTCTTTCCATGGAGCCTTGGCCCTCTGGCAGGTGCCCTCATCCTGTTAGGTGTGATGTTTCTCTTGTTCGGATATTTGTTGCTGCATTTTATGGTTGCCAAAGTTTTTCCACTCCCCTCTTTTCATTTTCGTAGTCACGAATGGCTTCAACATGATCAGGGACGTTCTGAGGAATCCCTCAGACATCTCCTACTCTTTGGAGCCCCAGGAACAGGAAAAACTGAAGCAATCCATCTACTACCCCAGAGCTTCGAAATATTTGATTTTCATTCGATCAAGGGGAAGGAACACTGGGCGGAGTCGGGGTTGAAGACCATACAAGGAAATAAAGGGGGTGTGGTCCTCGATCATTTTGAGTTTCAACTCGGCCTGCCCCAAACCGATGAGGAAAAGCGCTATTTCATCGGAGAGCTGCTTTCACGGGGACACAAACTGTGCATTGTCACCTCGCATGATCCCTTTTCCGGCCATGTTGAAACCGGGAAGCATCCACCCGGTCATTCCCAAGAGGTTTCAAAGGACCCGTGGGTTCACCTGTTTCAATCATTCGGTATGATGTACTTTTTGCCAAGAAAATCCATGGACATCCTTAGAATATGGTTAGAGCCGACCGCAGTTCATGAGATATCCAAAGATCAAGGGCAACCCTTGAAGGTTAAATCCCTCCTCAAATCTGAGGCTCAGCCCACTTCCCAATTAAGAAAAATCGGCAATTGGATTTTTGCACTCCATGAATGGCCCATGTTGGCACCCCAGGAACTCCAACAGCAGTTCCAGTTTGTCGCATCGCCCTATTATCGTTCACTTTGGCATTCATGCTCCGTTCAGGAACAACTCGCGTTATTTCATATCGCTCAAGATGGATATCTCCATGCCAATAATCCTGAATTGGCCTCCTTAACCCAAAATGGTTTGGTGCGGGTTACTCCTGACCTCCAAATCATGAATGGGAGCTTTAGACGATTTATCCTTCAAATCGGGAATGAATCCAATATATTAAAGTGGAAAGATCGGGCTAACGAAGAAACTTGGGCAAATTTGCGACTCCCCTTTTTACTCATCTTCGCCATTATTTTGATCTTTTTATTCGTGACTCAACAAGAATTCAAGAATTCCTTTATTACCCTAATCTCTCTTCTACCGATCATCCTCCCCGCCCTTCCTGAGCTGCCGCTTCTTTTTAATTCACCCAAGAATGCTCTTCCCTCCTCCGGGTAAGATTTCCCTTAAATAGTTTGGTTTAAAGGGAGGGTTTCCCTCCAGGACGGTTGTTCGAGTTCCACCGACCCGCACACGCGCTCTCTTTCATTTTTTCCTATCTAGGAATTCCTTGCCGGGTGATTTGAAACGGGAAAGGGAAAGCTCCCTCAATTTGTGGGCTTTTCGCGCTAAATTTCAAATACAGCCCTGGCACAATTCTTGGTTATCTTCACTGAAGATGGAAGGATTGGCAATTTTCGTAGGAGGAATGCATTCATGTATGACTCGGAATATTTAGATCAAGAGGATCAAGAAAAAGCTGTAGAAATTCGAATCGAAGATGTCATTTATCGCTCTGATGAAAGTCCTGCTGTCGTACTTGCCATAAAACGTACCTGCTCAATGAGCGGGGAATGTAAAGTCGGACATGTCACTCTTGGGCAAGAAAATACCCTCCGATTATATCTTGAGGCCTAACAACGCCCATATTCCTTCCTCTCCTTCCCATTTCGTTCACGTAGGAACTAAGGGTGGTTTTCCTTAATTAGGAGAACTGTTGAACCAATGACGGATACCCTTATCCCGAAGTCAGGCCTACTTATTTTATGCCTCGATGGAATCCTGACGATTTCCCCTCTGAGTTCCCCTCTTTCAACATAATATAAAAGGCCTATAGTAAGGATAAGGAAAAACGACGAAGCCCCGCTGAAAAATTCTTTTATAGGGAGTCAGATTGCCCCTCCATTTTATGTGCCCCGTAAAAGCGATGCGTTCCATTCCTCACCATACAGTCATGAGGGATACCTTTACCGTGGCGCAAAATCCTTATACTCCCTGACTGCCATCACAGGGGCAATGGTCCGTGCCCCCTCCCAACACCCCAAGGATCCAAATGTTGGCTCCTTGAAAAATGAGTTGAACCCCATCAAAAATCTTATGAATCTGGAAAAGCACGATCTCATGCGTATCCGAAATACTTTCTAATATGTGCATTTGTCCCTATTAAGGGTATGGGGAAAACTTGTGGTATGCCCTGTTCCATTTTTTTTGCCTTTTTTTCTCAAAACCGTGACGGCGAATTTTTTATTTTATGCACAGGCTTGTTCACAGGGGGACTATACGTATAATTCTTCCTATTTTTATTCTCATTTTAACCCTATAAAAAACACATCAATTTGGAGGAACAAAAATCAAAACAAACAATTTCTTCATTATTTACAATTATTTACAAATGGCATTTCCAAAGTTTTTTTTATACATTTCCTTGATATTCCTCCAATGATCCCATATAGTGTACCGTATGGAAAAGGAAGCCTTGGACAAACCAGAGCCAGAGCAGAAACCTGAGGGCCCTACGGGTTTTCCCCAGGAACTGGGCGATTCTGAAAAGCCCGGCCTTTCTCGCCGTAAGGTTCTGCTGGTAGGATTAGCTACCACCCCTGTGGTTTTTTCCCTTTTCAGTAAGTCTGCTTTTGCGAGGAATAATATTGGATGTTCTGTGGCAACCTCGATTATGAATGGAACCTCGCTACATCCAGAGGTCGACCATGATAGAGTCCAAGGTTGGGTGGAGCAAAATTACGAAAAATATCAAGAAGAATGTGGTAATTCCACACCCTATTAATTCCAGGAATTTATAATTTTTTAGGAGAATTTTTGCCAGGGACCATTCGTTGGAAAGTCCTTGAACTCTACTGGAAAAATTGGGGTGACCACACGGTTGTCTACAACTTTCTCTCCGGCAATACTCATCTCCTTAATTCTACCGCCGCCCTTATCCTAGAAGTTTTACAGGATGAACCTGCTACCTCTGTGACTGTGGCGAAAAAACTTGCCCAAAAACTAAACCTGCAAGTTAATGACGAAATTTATTATCAAGTTGCTCAACTTCTTCAGGACTTTGACCAATTGGGCATCATTCAGCCGTTTGAGAATAGTGGACAGTGATTCTTTCTCAGCTTTCCACCTCTGAACTACAACAACGTCTTCAATCCTCAGAACTGGTGTTTCAGACCGGTCCTTTCGTGGTAGGACTCCAATCTCCCCTCCCGCAGGTTCGTCAAGGGTTGCAGGAATTGTATGCGGACTTTCCCATTATTGAGGAGAGGGGCTTCGTCGATTTTCATATCTCACTCCAGCCCTCAAAATATCTTCGCCGATGGATAAAACCACAGGTTCTTTGTCGATTCGATGGGGTGACTCCCTTTCCTCCCCTCTCCGTCGCGCAATCGTTCCCGCTCTTTGAGACCAGCTTAAATTGGTACATTTATTCAGAAGTCTTTAATTTTTTGATCATTCACGCCGGGGCCGTAGAACGCAATGGATATGCCGTCATCCTTCCAGCTAAAACGGGCTCGGGTAAAAGCACCCTTACCGCAGCCTTAACCCATCGAGGCTGGAGATTATTGACAGACGAACTCACCCTCATCGCTCCCTCCACCAAACACATTTTCCCCCTTGCTCGCCCGGTCAGCCTTAAGAACGAATCCATCCAAGTGATTAAAAATTTCGCGCCCGATGCGATTTTAGGTACCAATGTTTCTGGAACCGCAAAAGGAACGGTAGCCTACATGAAACCACCGACTCAAAGCGTGACCAACATGGATCAACCTGCTTCACCTAAGTTTGTCATCTTTCCACTTTACCAGGCACAAGTACCCCTAACGGTCAAAACATTGGATAAGGCAGAGGCATTTGTTCTCATTGCTGATGGACTGGTCAATTATCCAATCTTAGGCATTGAAGGATTTCACACCTTAACGCATGTGATTGAAACAACGGAGTGTTATTCCCTGATCTACAGTGATCTGAGAGAGGCTATTGCCTGGTTCGATACCCTACTTTCCCACTCTCATGAGTCGTTTCATGGCCCTAACTCCTGAGCGCCTTTCAGCAATTTTCCATCATCCCGAAAGCATACGCTCTTTCACGATATCTGATTGGGATGAAATCGTACGCTGCGCCAAACGTACAGGGATACTTGCCAAGCTGTATGTGGTGATCAAGGAGAAAGGAATGCTTAGTCACATTCCGTCACAAGTACTCAATCATATGGAATCTGCCCATATCGTCGTCCAGAATGAACATCGCGTCATTCAATGGGAAGTACACCAACTCTGCCGAGCTCTTCACTCGATTGAAACCACTCTGGTTCTGCTGAAAGGCGCAGCATATGTCCTCGCCAACCTTTCGGTTGCCGGAGGAAGAATTTCCACGGATGTCGATATTTTAGTTCCTCAACAATCTCTCAAAAGAGTCGAAGACGCTCTCCTGGCACATGGATGGAAACATATCAAACTTGAAGACTATGACCAATGGTACTATCGGAATTGGTCGCATGAATTGCCTCCACTACGCCATACACAACGTGATACCATCCTGGATGTTCACCATACGATTCTTCCTCCCACTGGACGGCTCCGCGTAGACTCGCAAAAATTACTCCAGGCTTCACAGGAAGTACCCGGAAAATCTGTAAAGATCCTTTGTCCCGTGGATATGGTTCTCCATAGTGCAGCCCATGCCTTTCAGGATGGAGAATTATCAAGAATTCTAAGAGATCTGATTGACCTCGATGAATTGTTCCGTTCGTTTCAGTCAATTCCAGGATTTTGGGAGGACCTGATGAACCGTGCTGAAGTTCTACAATTAACACGTCCCCTTTATTATGGGGTTCGCTACGCCCAAAAATTTCTACAAACGCCCCTACCGGACCTAGCCCAACGCATCCATGATGAACGGCGCCCACCTCTTCTTTTATTAACAATCATGGATTATCTCACCCACCAGGCCTTTCTTGCTCCCCTATCCAACAACCCGGGACCTTTCACCAAACTTTCCCTCTGGGTTCTTTACATCAGGTCTCATTGGTTGCGCATGCCATTTCCTCTCCTGACAAAACATTTATGGCACCAGACCTGGAGACATTTCACCGCCAAAAACACCAGCACATGAAAATGGTGAATTAGAAGGATTACTGTTTCTTAGGAAAGAGTCCCGGCCAACCTTTTTTCGGGTTGGTTTGGTGATAAAAAGTCGAATATTCCCGTTGAAAACATTGGCGAGATAAATTCGTAAAATCCCCATTTTTTCTGGGATGTTCCACCTGTGCTACAACTTTCTGACCTTTAATAAATACTAAAAGACCTATCCCTTCCCCTGTGGTGATAGAAGAATGCTTTTCTAAATTCCACCTAAATCCCAAGGTCTTATATGCCGCATTATTATCCGAATAAGGCCCAAAAATGCAGACTTTTGCCCAGTTCCCAGGGACCGCTTCTGCTAAATTCACGAAGGTCCTGCCTGAAGATTGAAATTGCCTGGTTATCTCTTCAGAAAGAGGCGAAGTGGAAGATCCACACCCTACGACAATCCAACTAAGAATGTAACACCAGAATGTTCGATGACGGATAATGTCAATCGGCATAACTCCATGACTCCCTTAGGAAGGAAACCTGAAGGAAACAGCTTGACCTTCCCTCATAAAGAATATTTTTTGATCCCCAGGAAATTAGAACCTCTGGGTAGAAAAAGGACGAAGGATTTTCGTACAATTTATGCTGCCTCACAGAAGATACCATACGGATAGTCAAACCTGAATAAATCATCAGCAGAATTTTATTTACGGAGTTTCCCATACGTGAAAGAAAAACGTCTTGCCTCGACCATCACCATGGCCGATAAGGCCGACCCCCACGATCTCTATGAAAAGAGTGTTCAAAGTCCAGAAAATGACATGCCATTTCTGTCTGCCTACTTCAAAAAGATCACGGGCAAGACTTTACGGCATTTTCGGGAAGATTTTTGTGGGACGGCCTATTTATCTTCCTATTTCGTCAAACAACATCCCAGGAACTATGCGATTGGAATCGATCTTGACTGGCCGACCATCAATTGGGGCATAAAACACCATCGTTCTCCCATGGCCCCAGGTCAACAACGACGACTGTCCTTGATCAATGCGAACGTACTGGACATCCAAAAGCCTCTTTCCCAGATGATTGCTGCATTAAATTTTAGCTATATGGTCTTTCATGACCGCCCCACCCTCCTCAGCTATCTACAGAATGCCAAGCAATCCCTTCACCCAAACGGTCTGTTAGTCTTGGATATCTGGGGTGGAAGCGAAAGTCAGGTCCTCCAAGAAGAAGGTCGGGAGATTGACAATCCACTGGACGAGGATATCGGGGACTTTGTATTTGTGTGGGATCAAGATGCGTTCGATCCATTCACACACAAATACACCGCTCGGATTCACTTTTCATTCACGGATGAGAGTGAGATTCGTGATGCATTTGTCTATGATTGGCGTCTCTGGACCATTCCTGAGGTCCGGGAATTGATGACAGAGGCCGGCTTTCAGGATGTGCATGTGCTTTGGGAAGGCACGGACCCAAAAACGGGGGAAGGAACTCAAGAATACGATCGTGCAGATAAAGGCGAAGCGGACTTAGCATGGATTGCTTACCTCGTTGGTCAAAATCCTGGCTAGAATTTTATACATCCAAATTTTCCCCACTATCTTAAACATGTCGATCCATAATTTTTGATATAATGCAAGAATGGGGTTTTCCCTTCCTGAATGCACCCAAGTCTTTCATGAACTCGAACACATTCTCCCTGGCGGATGGATTCAAAAAATCCATCAACCCTTTTCTCACACCCTGACCCTAGACATTCGAATTCCGGGAGAAACCCTGACCCTGTTGATATCCGTTGATTCCGGGACAAGCCGCTTTCATGTAACACAACATCAATACCCTCACCCCTCTACCCCCTTGCCATTTTGTCAGTTTCTCCGATCACATCTTCAAGGCGGAAAGATTGTCAGCCTCGCCCAAGAGCCTAACGATCGAATCATCTACTTCCATATCATCAAAAGTCACAAACCCTACACCCTTGTTATTGCCCTAATAGGACGAAATGCGAATGTCTTCCTCTTGGACGCCCAGGGAAAAATATTACGGACACAAAAAGCCTCACACCGTCAGATCGGTGACATCTTTACTCCCCCCGAAAAGAAAAGCTCTGTTATTCCCACTTCTATGTCAGAAAACGTTTTACACCTTGATCAACAAACCGTATTGCCGGAACGGAGTCTTTCCAATCAGGATGATAAATTTTTCACCAAATATCCAACCTCGTCCATGATTGCTCGTCGGTTTCAGCAGATTGAAGAACAAAGAAATTTTGATTCCCGCCACCGACATTATTTGGGGCAACTTCGCAAACAGCTCAAACAAGCCAAGGCCAAATTGAAGGGATTACAAGAAGACGTGTCCAAAGTCGAGCAATACCGTGAATACGGACGTTATGGGGAACTCTTGAAGGGCGTAATACCGGAATTACAGAAAGGACAACAAACCATCTCACTGACAGATTACTATGACCCTGCTCTCCCGACCCTTACGATTCCCCTGGACCCGGAGAAGAGTCCTACCAAAAACATGGAGGCCTATTTTCGAAAATATCAAAAATTTTTAGGAGCGCAACAACATCTCCTGCCACGAATCGATAACCAAAAGACCCTAATTTTGAAATTGGAGCATGAGGTGCAGGCCATGGAAAAAGGTGAGATCGACATCACGGGAAACATACAACCTACGCCCACACCGGCTAGCTCCATGAAAATAAAGTCCTCAAAAGGGAAATCTTCCCCATCGCGAGGATATCGAACTTATATTTCGAGTGATGGGAAACCCATTCTGGTGGGCAAAACCGCCAAGGATAACGATTATTTAACCTTCAAAGTGGGCAAACCTGATGACTTGTGGTTACATGCCCGTGGCCAACCGGGTTCTCATGTCCTGGTTCGGTTGGATAAAGGCGAGACGGTTCCGCACGAAACGCTAAAGGATGCGGCCACCCTTACCCTCTGGTTTAGTGACTTGCGGAAAAGTGGGAAGGGAGAAGTGATTCACACGCTTCGAAAGTTCGTTAAAAAGGCGAAGGGGCAAAAACCTGGCGCGGTCCATGTCACCAGGGAAAAGACTTTTTGGGTTGAGGTCAAACAAGATCGCTTGAATCGGTTAAAAGGAGATACCCCTTGAGCAATATTCTTCTTCGCTGCAGGAAAGCCTTTAATATTACTCACCAACCCGGACCAGCATGCCACGGTCTTTGCAGACGTTAAAGGTATGATAGAACCAGGCGACGATTGTCCCCATGTATAAAAGGTTGAGTCCGGTAGCCCAAAGAATATGATCGACTGGCATTCCCCCTGAATTCAACACGGCCCGCATGCCTTCAAAAATGTGAGAAGGAGGGATACTCCATGCGATGTATTGCAGCGTAGAGGGCAACACTTCCAGGGGGTAAAATACACATGAAATTGGCTGAAACAGAAACACCATGCCCCAGGCCAGCACCTCCGCTTGTTGGCCGAATCTCATGATAATCGATGTGGTCAACACCCCGATAATCCACCCCGACACCACCAGGTTAATGATAAAGGGGAATAACGACATTCCCATTTTAAAAATATCATAAGAATAAAACGTCCAGGCAAAACCCATCATCAAACTCGCAACTGCGGTTACCTTCATCACACTCATGGTCATCGTTGAAGCGAGATATTCTCCAACTGTCAAAGGACTGGCAAAGAGATTCATGAGGTTTCTGGCCCACATCTCCTCCAGAAAAGAAACGGCAATCCCTTGTTGCGCCCGAAACAAGACATCCCATAAGATCAACGCCCCGAGAAAAAACGTGACCGCTCCATGCAATTGAAGTCCGACCTTATCGAGATAGATCGTGATAAAACCCCAAACGACTAAATCTAAAAACGGCCAATAAAAGATCTCCAGCATCCGGGCAAAGCTACGCTTATACAGGTATAAATGCCGAGAAAGGAGGGCTCCGATCCTCCCTAAACTCATGATGACGTATCCTCTCGGGCCAATTTAAGGAACACCTCTTCAAGGTCCCGTTGACCAAACCTTTGAATGATCTCCGCGGCAGTCCCTTCCGCGACGATAGTCCCACGTTGTAAGAAGATGATTCGATCTGACATTTCTTCCATTTCACGCATATTGTGAGAGGTATACAGAATGCTCAGACCCTCGGTTTTTTGATATTCCTTGAGAAATCCTTTTATTTTATTCACGATGTCAGGGTCTAAACTGGCCGTCGGTTCATCCAGGAACAGCACCCTGGGTTCGGTCATGATGGCTTTGGCTAAAGTTAACCGCGACATCTGTCCGGAGGAGAGCTTACGAGTCATTTTGTACCGGATCTCTTCCATTTCCAGTTTTTTCACGATGTCATCAATTTTTTGATTGATGTGTTTGAGACCATAGAGTCGCGCGATGACTTTTAAATTTTCTTCCACCGTCAAAGAATAGGGCATGGAGATATAGGTAGAAGAAAAGTTTACCTGGCGGAGGATTTCCTCTCGGTGCTGGGCCAAATCCAGCCCGAACATCCTAATGGAACCCGCTGTCGGGGTAATAAGCCCCAACAACATATGAATGGTCGTGGTTTTCCCCGCCCCATTAGGGCCGAGGAGGCCAAGAATTTCCCCTTCCTTGATATCGAAGGAAATATGATCAACAGCGGTAAATTCGCCGAAGCGTTTGGTCAGTTTTTGAACTTGGACAATAGAGTTAGACATAAAATCGGAGGAGGTTATTCAAAACAAAAATCCACCGATTTTATCTTCCAGGTGGCAGGATTCACAGCGATTACTCAACACCCTTCCCTCGTATTGTTGCTTTCCATCGTGACATCTCATGCAATCAGCCATCGACGCCTTCCATAACACCGAATCCTGAGGCAAATCGGGTTCATGCGGTTTTTCATCCAGTTTTACATGCCCTCGGGGTATCACGATGGGATACCCTTTAATCGGAGTCCCATGCACGACTCGAGAATGACACGTGGTACATCCCTCCCCATTCCCTCGTTTCTCGAAGGCCTTCATATGTTTACCATGATCCATAAGGAGTCCAATGTCTTTCACGGGTGGAGGTAAGTCCCGACTGGCGACTTCTGAGACCCGTAAGATTGCGCGGTGACAGCTAAGGCACACCGAAGTGGCCACCTGTGACTTTAAATTGTGCGGTTCGGTTGGTGTACCCAATAAGGTAATGGTCACATCTTCCAACCCTGCCCACACCTTATCTTCGAGGAATCCTGCGATACCGGGGCGAACGTGACAGTCCACGCAAGTCACATCGTGATGGCTAGACTTGGTCCAGGACTCATACGCCGGTTGAATGGTATGACACCCCGCACAAAACGTCGGTTGATTGGTCAGAGGAATCGCCGCTGCCCCTCCTAGTGCCAGCACAAAGAGCGTGGCGGCAATGAGGGTCAGGGATTTACCCATGGACGTTAGGAGCCTTTGGTAAGAGGAAATCGTGAAATGATGAGTTGGGCTAATCCCGTGATATCGTCCCGGTCAAACCGAGGCACATCACACTCGATAGGCTTGATGGAGGCCACGGCCAAGAGGCCTTCAAGCGATACGTTCACTTCTTGGAGTTCTTCCCGAACCACAACAACCTTGGGAAATCCTTCGCTTTTCCATCCTTCAGCAATGATCAAATCGATACCTTCATTCACGAATTGATCACGGACTTGTTCAACAGGGAGCTCTTCGGGAACATCAGCAAACATCGCCAGGCTTCCCTTTGACAACACGACAACCTTGCTGGCCCCGGCCCGTTTATGTCGCCAACTATCCTTTCCTTCCGTATCCAGATCAAATCCATGTCCGGCATGTTTTATCGTTGCGACACGATACCCAGCTCGAGTGAGTTCCGGAATCAGCCGTTCGATGAGAGTGGTCTTTCCACTGTTGGAACGGCCCACAAAACATAAAATGGGTGAAGACATCATTCAACCTACACTTCCCGATCTTAAAGGATACGGTGCTCAAAGGGTTACAAAGATTAGAAAAATGATAAAGACAACCTTCTAAAAATTCCTGGACAATAATTGAACCGTCACCATGTCCCCAGGCTTAAGAGACTCGACTTCTTCAGGGACGTCGATAAATCCATTGGCTTTCACCATAGAGGTCAGGATTCCCGATCCCTGTCCACCGGTCGTTCGGACCGTCAACTCACCATTCTTGCGCTCCAGAACCCCTCGCAGAAAATGGCGACGATCATTCTGTTTGGAGAATGTCTCCTGAAAGACCGCCTGAACCACAGGACGTTCCCAGGAACGATGCCCTCCTAATTTCAGCATGGCCGGTCGCACAAGCTGGTCAAAGGTAACCATGGACGATACCGGATTTCCAGGTAACCCAAACGCCAGCTTACCCTGAATCTTTCCGAAAGCTACGGGTTGTCCTGGGCGAATGGCCAATTTCCAAAAGTTCATGTCCGCTCCCAATTCGGCAAAAACCGGCTTGGTAAAATCATAATCACCCATGGAAACGCCACCGGAGAGGACCAAGATATCACAATTCAGTCCCTGTCGAATTTTGGCCTTGAGTGAATCGGGATCATCTTTGGCAATACCCAATAGCATGGGAATTCCGCCAGCTTCCCGTACACCAGCCGCGATCCCATAACTATTGGAATTGACGATTTTGTGCTCATCGAACTTTTCATCAAGATCCGCCAGTTCATCTCCGGTCGAGAGAATTCCCACACGGGGCTGTTGGTACACCAACACGAATGACTTCGCCAGAATAGCGAGCATCCCGATCTCTCCGGAACGAAGCATCGTTCCTTTGGCGATGATGCAGTCTCCTTCTTTCACATCTTCCCCTTTGGGCCGGATATTGGCTCCTTGTCCATATTCTGATTTCATGATCCGGACGGACGTCTCCCCAGGCTCTGTATATTCGACACGCACGACCGTATCCGCACCGGCTGGCATAGGGGCCCCGGTCATAATCCTGATCGCTTCACCAGGACCCACTGATTTTTGAGCGACGGCGCCAGCCGCGACATCTTCCACGATGGACAACTCAGGGATTTTTGTGATCGCGTGATCTTGTTTAATGTCTTCCCAACGAACGGCAAACCCATCCATCGCAGAATTATCCCAAGGAGGGTTTGAGCGGGGGGCAATTATGTCCTCTCCCAACACCCGTCCCAATGCATCCAAGAGACCGACCTTTTCACAACCAAGGGGTTGAGCGGCCTCAAGCACGATTTGCTGTGCCTTCGTCAGAGGTGTCAATCCATTCATAGAATTATGATACCTTTGTTTTCCAAGGATATATCATCAGGGAAGTAACGGAGGTCATCATCAGGGTTTTTTGAATGGGGCCGGTTTCGCGGCAATGTTGACTAAGGAGCCCTTTTTCTTACAAAACTCATCGATCTTATTCGCTACACCATGGATAGCATCAGCTGTGGGGAGGTCGGAATGGAAGAGGGCATAGGGTTCTCCACGATCACTTTGTAAGACCAAATCAGGGTCCAAGGGAACCCGTCCAAGGAAAGGCACACCCATATCGGCAGCGGAAGCCTCCCCACCACCCTTGCGGAACACTTCAATCGCTTTATGGCAATGGGGACAATCCAGCCCACTCATATTTTCTACGATCCCAATGATGGGAAGTTCGCTATCACGAACAAAGGTAACGGACTTTCGGGAATCCAATAAGGCTACTTCCTGAGGAGTCGAGATAATCACACACCCCGTCACATCACCGATTAAATCCATGGTTGTGACCGACTCATTCCCTGTCCCAGGGGGCAGATCAATTAAAAGGTAGTTCAAATCACCCCATTCGATCCCACCCAACAATTGGTTGATAAATTCAAATTTATAGGCATCACGCCAGATAATAGGATCATCCGAGTTTTGAAGAAGGAATGACATGGAGGCAATTTTCAGATTATACACCTGATGAGGAATGATCCCACCTCCCGTACTGATCTTCAGCTTTTCCCCTTCGGCTCCCATCATCTTCGGGATGTTGGGTCCATGAATATCCATGTCACAAACACCCACTTCATAGCCTTTGAGCGCCAGGCTGATGGCCAGATTGGTGGTCATCGTACTTTTTCCGACACCTCCCTTATTACTCATGACCAGAATTTTATAATCGATTCGCTCCATCCGTTTGGCCACGAGCCAACGGCTATGGCCTTCTCGATCCTTTTGACAGGTCTCCGTTTCATCACAAATGGCACAAGCCCACATATAGGTACAGACATCTCCACTCGATGAAGGAGAGGGTTGAATCATTTTCAGCTCAGTCGCCATGAATACCTCCACATGGAGCCAATTTGAAGTCGGGGGACCACGTGGCTCCGATAAATAAACAATAGAATCTTATAATGTCACCGATGATCCTGATATTTTTTCCACCATATGGTCGAGCAGTGGCAATACGACTTGAAGATTGTCTTTCATACCTTTGGGGCTACCCGGAAGATTGATGATGAGGGTACGTCCCCGGATGCCTGCCGTTCCACGAGACAGCATGGCCGTTTTAATCTTTTTGAGACTTTCAGCACGCATGGCTTCCCCGATTCCAGGGATTTCCTTATCGATCACATCCCGAGTCGCTTCCGGAGCCCAATCAGTGGGACGCACCCCCGTCCCACCTACCGTGAAAATGACACCTGGCGCAGAATCTAGACAGAGCCGGGAGAGTTGATCCCCGATGGCTTGTCGATCATCGGAAACGATATCATAGGATAAAAGAGACATTTGGTGGTTCGTCAAGGTCTCTTTGAGCATTTCCTGGGCAGTATCCGCTTTCTCCCCCGACAATATTTTCGAACTCACCACTACCACCGAGACCCGGACCACTCTTCATCCTCCAGTTGCTGATTCTACCGGGGACCGGAGTCCGGCACACTGACATAATCATCGTCCCCGCCTCCCCCAGCGATCACGGGTTGTTTTTGAGACGAGGCGCTAGAAGTCCCTGCATCAGTTGCAGTCATCTTTCCATTACCGGGTCCCCCATTAGAGGCATGATCATCTGAATCATCGTCTTCGACCTGTTTCTTCTTCCCAAAGACTCGGGCGCTAATGATCCCCACCTCATAGAAGAAATACATGGGCAGGGCCATGATGCACTGATTAAAGGGATCTGGGGTGGGAGTAAGAATGGCAGCGAATAAAAAGGCTCCTAAAAAGGCCCATTTTCGGTATTGCCGCAATAAGGGAGCATCGACCCAGCCCAATTTGGCCATCAGGGTAATAGCCAAAGGCACTTCAAAGATCAAACCGAAGACCAGCATAAACCACAACAAAAACCCAACATAATTCGCGATAGAAATTTGCGCGATGAACCCGGAGGTCAACCCATACGAAATCAAAAAGTGGAGGGCGAAAGGAAGGACAACGAAAAAGCAAAAGGCCAGCCCCAAATAAAAGGCCACCGTACTAATGGCGGTAAACGGTGCGATAAACCGGCGTTCCTGGCTATGGAGACCGGGAACCACAAACTGCCAGATTTCCCAAAGCCAATACGGAGTGGTCAGGACCACCGAAGTCAGAGCCGCCACTTTCATGTTCTGAAATAAGGCCTCGCCAGGGGCTAAAAAGACAAAGGGAATTTTCGGTAGGTCGGAAGGCACCCATTCGAAGGAATCCATAATAAAATAATTTTGAAGGGGGACCCGAAGCCATGTTACGAGGGTATCCGCATAAAAAAAGGTCCCGACAAACACGGCCCCCATGACGATGACGGCACGAGTGAGGCGTGCCTGGAATTCGAACAAATGCTCCATAACGGGCATTTTTTTATCTTCCAGGGGCTTGAAGACTTTATCCTCAAACCATCGTCCCCATTTACTTTGTTCTGCCATAGGTGTCCTAACAAGAAGAAGCCTAAAGGAGGCGATCCTTTAGGCTTCTTGGTATGTCCTTATGGATTAACGGCCACGAATAAATTATTGCCACGCCGATTGATCAACAGGACGACCAGTTCGTTTTTCGAGATTTTTAGAGCAATGTTCTTGTAATCATCCATGGATTTTACCGTTTCCCGGCTGACTTCCTGGATGAGATCCCCAGCTTGAATTCCTGCAGCTTCCGCTTTACTGCCTGATTTCACCTTGGCCACGAGGACCCCGGTGGCCTCTTCGGGAATGCCATATTGACTCCGGTTGTCTTTACTCAAAGGTTCCACCTGCAACCCAGCCAAGACATTGTCGGGAATTTCCATGGCCGGCGCTTTTTCTTTAGGAGGAACAGGTCCACGTTTGGCCAAGACTTGATCAGACGGCCGTTCTCCCAACACCAAGGTCAGCGTAACCTCTTTCCCTTCGCGTAAAACTTTCAAGTCTTTTTGCTTGCCGACTTTGGTCCGAGCCACAATGTTGCGAAGATGATTCACATCTTTCACGGGTTGCCCTCCATATTCAAGGACCACATCCCCACGTTGAAGCCCGGCTTTGGCGGATGGCCCAGCCTCATGTACTTCACTGATCAAGACTCCTCCGGGATGATTGTCCGGGAGTTGAAAAGATTTGGCGAGTGCCGGCGTCAACTCCTGAATGGCTACTCCCATCCAGCCTCGAACCACTTTTCCGGACTCCATCAGACTCAGGGCAATATCTTTGGCAATACTCACGGCAATGGCAAAGCCCACACCTTCTGAGCCCCCCGTCCGGGAAAAGATCGCCGTGTTGATTCCGATGAGTTCCCCATTCATATTGACCAAGGCCCCTCCGGAGTTCCCTGGATTAATGGCGGCATCGGTCTGAATAAAATCTTCATATTCCGTGATCCCTACGCTCCCCCTCCCCAAGGCACTAATGATACCCAGAGAAACCGATGACCGGAGCCCAAAGGGACTTCCGAGAGCTAACACAAAGTCACCCACTCGAAGGGCATCATACTTACCCCAGGGAACATAGGGTAAATCCCCATTTTCGACCTTGACCTTAATCACCGCCAGATCCGTCTTAGGATCCGTCCCCACCATGGTCGCGGGCACTTCCCGGCCATCGTTAAACGTCACCTTGATTTCACTGGCATCTTCAACGACATGATTGTTCGTCACGATGTACCCTCGAGGATCAATGACCACACCGGACCCCGCACTCATTCCAGGGGGGCCAGGGGGGCGCCCGGGAGGGCCACCACCAGGAGGACCGCCAGGAGGGCCACCACCGGGAGGACCACCAAAGGGCCCTGGAGGCAATGCACGAGAGGAGGATCCGCCACCAGTCACCGCCACATTGACGACTGCGGGACCGACTTTTTCAACGATCTCTGAGAATCCTTCGGCAAAGGCACCAGGCACGATGGCTTCAGCTTTTGAGGGTATAAACACCCCAGTTGCAATTAGGCCCCCAGCAAATCCAACCCCTACAACTAGGGACAGGCCCAATCCCATGCTTTGGAATCTACGCGACAGCATTCGTGACATGTGCATCATCCAATTCTCCCTATTGGAAATAAAATATGGAACTTCAATGGAATGGTTCGACGAAATTGACAAAAAAGCGGCAGCTCTTTGACTCCCTAGAATTACCTGGAAACACCAGAAACAGGCTAAACAATTGATTCTACAATAATTGTTTCGTCACCTTCAAAGTCAAATACGGGCTTTTTTCAAGCAAATTTCGTCCAACCTCCTCATTATACCCCTGTCTTTCTGTTAATTGACGAGAGTATTCATGGGAAAACTCAAGTATTCCGCCATGCAAACGGTCGTCTCCTAAAAATTCAGGCCTAAAAATGAAATACCCGGTTGGGATATGAAGATGGAATCTACAAACTCAAAAAAGATGAGACAGGGCGTGAGGACAACAAAAGCGTGAAGCAAAGGAGAAAGGCAGGGGAGAAATTTTCGAGGCTATTCCAGGATATCCAACACCGACCCAAGCGCCCGGTTCTGAATCTCAAAACTGGCGGCATTGGCTTCAAACAGGTGTGCAGCTTCAAGCGATCCAACGATTTCTTCTGCCAAATCCACATTAGACCCCTCACGAGGCTCATCAGGACTCTCAGGATCGAAAAAGATAGGACCCGGACGATTATCCTGTTCTAGCCGGACCGAAACACCTCCCGAGGCGTTCACTTCAGGAATGGCTTCCGTGCGCTTGAAATCTTCCGTCAAGGCATTCGCAATATTATGAGCGGAGGCTCCTAAGAGTCGGCCGCCAGCCTGCATGCCTGAAAGGGCGGAATGTAATCCAGCAATCATGAAAATCTCCTTCACGAAGGTTCCGGTAAGGTAACTTGCTGCTATCCTCCTTCTCCTATCGACATAAAGACTAAAAACTTTCCAGACGAGGCTTTTCTTGGCCATAGAGAGAACTATTCTTCTTCTTTTTGGGCTTAGTAGGAAGATTCCTTCTATTTGAATGCTGGTGCTTTTAGATAATGAAGGTTTCAGAAGGTTTTGCTATCTTACGGAGAGTTATCGAATATTATCTCAAAATGATGAGAGGCTTCATGCGCGGACTGGTACTGGAAAAAACCCTGCATCTACAGACATCACGCTCGAAACCCTCCCCACTTCCTGAAGAGGCCACCGTACAAGTCTTAAAAGCCGGGATTTGTTCAACAGACCTTCAGATATTAAAGGGATATATGAGTTATGAAGGTGTGCTGGGGCATGAATTTGTGGGGGTCGTTGAACAAGCCTCAAATCACTCTGGATTAATCGGAAAACGAGTGGTGGGAGAGATTAATGCCGCATGTCGGACATGCCCCACGTGTCTTGCCGGACGCCCCACTCATTGCCCCCAGCGAACGGTGCTGGGCATTCAAGGCCGGGATGGCACATTCGCCGATTACCTGAGTCTTCCCGTTGAAAACCTGCATATCATTCCAGATTCGATTACGGACGAACACGCCGTCTTCATTGAACCTCTAGCTGCCGCCTGTGAAATTCCCCACCTGGTTTTCATTCAACCCACCGATCGTATTATCGTCATCGGGGATGGAAAACTGGGCCTATTGTGTACCCAAGTGTTGGCTCTTTTAGGATGTGACATCACCCTTTTGGGACGACATTGCCAGCACCATGGGTGGTTGGAATCCCAGGGAGTAGCCCTCTCGAATGATGCCTCGGAACTCTCTCCAGGAGTTGATCTGGTGGTGGAGGCCACGGGAAGTCCCGAGGGATTGGCCACTGCTAGTCGACTCGTCAGGCCGCGCGGCAAAATTATCTTAAAGTCCACCTATCATGGGCAGGTGGCCGTCAACATGACCGAATTGGTCATCAATGAAGTGTCAGTCATCGGCTCCCGATGTGGTCCATTCGCGCCAGCTCTCCGCTTACTCGAAGGGCAAAAGATTCAAGTGGAGCCGCTCATCCATGCTCGGTTCTCTTTAGAAGATGGCATCAAAGCAATGGAGCAAGCTGCTCACTCTGGAACCTTAAAAGTCCTCCTTGAAGTATCCTAAGGACAGAATCCACCAACAAATAAAATTCCCTTATTTCTACCCACGTCTACTTGACAGGGATTACAAGAAGCAGATTAAGTAAAGAATCGTATGGAACACACTTGTGAACAAGATAATAAAGGGAGGGTCGGAAACATGAAAGCACGCCTGTACCTGATGGCTGTCATCATTCTTTGTATAGTGCCATTGGATTCTGTGCTCGCCAAAGATGACAAAGCCTTACGAAAACAACGCCAAGAAGCCAATAAGGAACGGCAACAACAAAAACGTGACCGGTCTGCCGAATTTACGGACGCTAACCGTTCTTTGCAAGCATTGGCCAGAGACCTTAAAACAGACTACCAACAACAACTGAAGGATTTGGACCTCGACTTCGAGTTAACAGAGGTAGAGCTGAAGGCTGATCGAGACAAAAAAAAGGCGGCAGCCGAAGCCGAATACCAAAAATTGATCATGGGGCTATTTACTGGTGCCCATGGGAAAGGACCAGAAGCCACACAAAAACTTCGAGAACAATTCAAACAATATGCCGATGAGAATTTTCGGATCAAAAAAGAGGCTGCCGCGCTTGTACAAGCAGAGCGAGTGGCCATTCAAAAACAGAAAAATGAACTTTTGGACAAACGAGATCAGGAAATTCTGGATGAAGCCGATTCACTGGGCCTCACCAAAAAACCCGACCCTATCCTGGCAGAGCCCATTGGTGGAGAACTCACCCGTAATGAAAAAAACTGGAACGATCGTGAAGAAAAAGAAGTCGAACGGATCTATGAACGACACATGCGAACCCTCAGGGAGTATAAAAACGGGAAGGCCCTCAGGGATTGGGAACTCTCAAATATGGAAGAAGATTTCAAACTCAAATGGCAAGAAAAAGAAGACATTCATAAGATTCAATCCGAACTAAGCTTCTATAGCTTCCTCAGACCGGAGGGGACGGGAGAGCAAGAAGTTGACCAACAAGAACTCATGAATAAATTTGCCGAACTCCAGAAAAAAGTTCAAACGATTCGGATCGACTATTCCGAAAAAAACAAAAAGAACCAAATTCTTCGTCGAAAAAAACGGAATGAAATACGGAATCAATAAAGTGAGAATTGAATGAAAGTATGGTAAGCTTATGCTGTACTTGAAAGCACGCACAGGGGCTTGGACTTTGGCCCAACAGACAACCATAAAATTTCCTGGACGGCAATCTGTCCATTCCTTTTCTTTAGAGCTGGCGTAGCTCAATCGGCAGAGCAGCGGTTTTGTAAACCGCAGGTTGGGGGTTCGATTCCCTTCGCCAGCTCCATTTTTTCCAACCTCATTCCCTCCCTCTCAATACCAGTCTGACTTTCTTCGTTAGGTTACTTAAAGTTTAATCCCTCTCTTGCATCACAAGTCGCGAGCCCCACCTCGTAAGACCCAAGGCTCAAGGCTTGTGACGCATGAGGCAAGGCACAAAGAGCATGGCTCAGATTTTGTGAGTCGGAAGTTGAAGATTATAGAAAAAAAGAAAGCCTCTCATCCTGACGACAAGAGGCTTCCCTAACTATCTATCTGAGGTAAGTTCGTTATCCGACCTGGGTCCCCTCACGTCGCCGTTGCTGCCATCGATAGCCAGCTAGGCCGAGAAGGCCGCTGGCGAATAATAACAGGGTGGCCGGCTCGGGAATCGGGTCCGTATGAGTGCGATTTGTTACGGTGACGGTGGACGTGTTTGGTTCAATCCTGAAATCCCCGAGATCGCACGCGGCGGAAATGCACTCGATCAAAAACACGCCCAGGTCTCCGGGTGTGCCCCAGTTCGTATCTGGTACTAAATCTAACCCTGGGCTTCAGCTCCAATCCGCCCCGTCCGCTGCATCAATTAATCGTATCCAGTTTGAGTTATTATTGAATTGAATAGTGTCAAATGTCCGAGGTGTCCACTTGGTTCCTCCATCCGATGTGGCCTCCGCGGTTATGATCGTCGATGTAGAAGTGTCGTACTCTATTCTACCGGTAACGGTACCACCCTCATCAAATGTTGCCTCAAAACTCCATTGGAATATATGTAATGCTGCCGCTTCTTGTGGGGAAAACGTGCCTGTGCTGATGATTGAAAGTCCCAGCAGTAAAACTAATTTGTAGTAAGAGAATTTAGGCAGCATGTCTCCTCCAAATTAAATTGAAATTCTATTATAGTTCTCGTGAAAACGACCGGAATGAACGGAAACAGAACGTAACATAAGCTATCTGAGTAGCTTTACCCCTCTTTTGAAGGGGTATGTCCATACAGTATTTCCTCTAATGAATGCCATTGTCTTAGGTGATTGATGGAGTCGCTCCGTGCGTTCTGTGGCGGTTATCAGGGTGGGAAAGAAATCTTTCCGCTTCCGCCAAAAACATTTCTAATGAAACGTCCGCTTTTGGGCTGCGGTTTCAACCGGTCGGTTCCCGACCCAGGCTGTGTGAAAACTCTTGAAGAAGGTATACTGCACCTTTCCAAGGGAGGTGTCAGGAATGAGTGGATTTATTCAAGGGACCGATCGCCACCAAGCGACCCTGTTCCCCGAACGATTGGATGAGTATATTGCCGAAGACAACGCCGTTCGGGTGATCGATGTCTTCGTCGACGAGCTGGATCTCTCCGGGCTGGGCTTCAAGACCCATTCAGAGGAAACGGGCCGCCCCGCCTACCACCCCACAACCCTGTTGAAGCTTTATGTCTACGGCTATCTCAACCGGATCCAATCCAGTCGTCGTCTGGAACGCGAAGCCCACCGCAACGTGGAACTCATGTGGCTGACCGGACACTTAGCCCCGGACTTTAAGACTATCGCCGACTTTCGCAAGAACAATGGGCCCGCCATTCGCTTGGTCTGTCGCGAGTTCATCCTGCTCTGCAAGAAACTCAATCTGTTTGCCGACGCCTTTGTGGCCATCGACGGCAGTAAGTTCAAGGCCGTGAATAATCGAGACCGAAACTTCACCAAGGCCAAGCTCCAGCGCCGCTTACAACAGATTGATGAGAGCATTGAACGGTATCTGAGCCAGATCGCCAGCGCGGATCGGCACGAAGCGGCGGTGGCCAAGGACAAAACCCAACGGCTGGAGGACAAGATCGCAGCCCTGAAGACGGAAATGGCACGTCTCAAAAAACTCGAAGTCCAAATGCTTCAAGCCCCGGACCAACAGCTCTCCCTGACGGACCCGGATGCGCGGTCGATGGCCACCAGTGGTCGAGGCACGGGGATGGTGGGGTATAACGTGCAGACAGCAGTGGATGCGACACATCACTTGATCGTAACTCACGAGGTCACTAATGAAGGGCATGATCGGCACCAGTTGCACCACATGGCGCACCAAGCGAAGGAGGCCATCGGAGCAGAGACTCTCGAGGTGGTCGCTGACCGGGGCTACTTCACCAGTGAAGAACTCCTGGCCTGTGAACAGTCAAAGATTACGACCTATCTTCCCAAACCGCAGACCTCAGGGAGTCCGAAGAAAGGGTTGTTCAGCAAACGCGACTTCGTGTACCACGCGGACAAGAATGAGTATGCGTGCCCAGCCGGGGAACGCTTGATCTGGCGGTTCAAGACACAGGAGAAAGGCTTAACGCTTCACAGATACTGGTCCTCGCACTGTCCGACCTGTCCCATCAAGTCGCAGTGTACGACCGGGAGGAATCGGCGAATCACACGCTGGGAACATGAAGCCGTGCTGGAGGCTGCCGAAGGCCGTCTCGAGCGAGAGCCAGAGCGGATGCGCATGCGACGACAAACGGTGGAGCATCCATTCGGGACCTTGAAAGCCTGGATGGGCGCCACCCATTTCCAAATGAAAACGCTCAAGCATGTGCGCACCGAGATGAGTTTGCATGTGTTGGCGTACAACTTCAAACGGGTGTTGGCCATCCTTGGGGTGAAGCCACTCCTCCAGGCAATCCAAGCGTGAGGGCCACCCTCCTACCCACAAAAATGGACGCAGGAGCGCCGCCTGTGACGCAGTAGGTTGCTCATGGGGCTCCAAAACAGAAACGTTCGTCTCAACGAACAACTCAAGAGGAGATGGCCTGCTGCGCCAAGTAGCGCATGGCTAATGATGGGCAAGTTGAAGTTTTCACACAGCCTGGACCCAAAGCGGACGTCTGGGTCGCAAACGGCCTAGTTCCACATCAAATGACTAAAATTGCCTCTAACATTGCAAGAGACTCCTGCTTCCCTCTTTCCTTATAGTTCTTTTGAGGGGGTGTGTTCGTTGAGGCTCCTTGTGTATAATTGTGGCCTATTGTTGAGAGTTTTGGGCACTTTCATTGAAATATAAGAAATTGGGTTGCTTTTTATAATGTTTACGAGGAATTCTTTATTTATTGGGGTCGGAGGAAGATCATGAATAAAACTTTTTTTGGGATTAGTGTTGTTCTTTTCACTATGGCGTTCACCTTCCCTGCATTTGGCCTCAACTTAACCTGGCATTTGCAAGACGTGATGTTTGAGAACGGGGCTACCGCCGATGGGTCATTTGACTATGACCGAACAACCGATACATATTCCAACATTATGATCATGACAACGACCCCAAATACCTATACGTTTGAAAACCCCAACGCCTTTAACCCCTCTGGCCCTGATCGGTTAAGTGCCCTCACCGATAACACTCCGAATGGGAATGACCCAATACTCGTCCTTTTATTTTCGTCCCCGTTAACTGATGCCGGTGGCACTGTCGATATCGACACGACACAAATGACTTCTAGGGAAGGTGAATGTAATATGGGCGGTGGGGGATTTCCCGCCTGTGCAGGGACTCAGGGTGGCACCAGCATCCTGGTAACCAAGGGTGTTGTGACCACCGCACCCATCCCCGAACCCTCCACTATGATCCTCTTCGGCACAGGCTTAGCTGGGTTAGGATTCTGGCGGTATCGGAAGCAGAAAACAGCCTGAAAAAACGACAAGTAAGTGGATATTGAAAAAGCCTCACACTTTAAGGGTGTGGGGCTTTTTTGTTTGCACATCCTTGCTTACTACCTGCTTAGCGGTGTGGCCCAATTCCCAAGACACAAGTCATCAGGTACAAGTCACTTGGGCATGCCACGCACCTCTCCGATCCTACGTTTTTCCTACTGTTCTGTGTGACTGATGGTCTACAACATGCGATGTGCGTCTTGCGACGTGGGCCTTGGGAGGTGTGGGGCAAGACCAGGGGTCACCGGGGTCTAAAATCACCCGACAGACGTTTACCATCTTGGTAAACCTTTTTCTTTTGTCTCGCCCTACAAGCCACCAGGGCTATTTGGAGGGGGGAGTGGGGTTGGATATTTGAAGTACCCCCTACCCATGAAGGAATAGTGGCTTCATGGGTAGATTTGGGTGAAAAGGAGGAGGTCTTTTTTATAGGAATGAAGTACGCAGGGGGGCTGGCATAAGAGAAGAATCGTGATGCAACTGTAACCAAAAATGTAACCTAATTGATGCAACTTCCCGCAATGCTATGCAATCAGATGCAACGTCTAATTTATATAGAATCCTCTTCTAATTCATCGCTTTGCTTTTCTGGAGAGGGGTTTGAAGTGTCCTCTTCTTCTGTGCCTGAAAGGTTTTGTAAACCCCAGGTTGGGGGTTCGATTCCCTTCACTAGCTCCATATAGGCTTAAATGCTTCCTCCATTAACCTTCAACCCTCCGCATTTCAGCACCGGCCTGACCCAACTTGGTTATGGTATTCTGGAGATCTAAAGACGGCCCAAAAATTCATGTGACTTTGGATTCAACTCACAATCCCCACCACTTTAGGGGAGTGGATTTTGGAATTCCCTCCGTTGGCTGCTTTCTTGTTTGACCTAGGTTTAAAACATCCCGTTGGATCCCTTGAGCCCGGCTATCCTTCTTGGCACGTCTCCGTCTAGCTTTCAAAATATTATATAATGAGACTGCAACCAACAGGCATTCGTGTTTATCCGTCAAGAAAGACAATATGTTCACAAATCGTTACCCATCATTGTTGCTGGCTGGCCAGGTATTACCGAACACAGGGAGGACCAGAAATGCGAAAAAGAAATCATATGATCACCTACTACAATATGGTACCAATCTTCCTGCTAAGCATACTGTTCGCTAGCCTTTTGGGAACTGCCTGCGGACAAAGGAACAACGACAATGAACCCTTACCAGGGATGGCCATCCCCGTTCATGTTATCACCAAGGCGGATGTGGGACGCACAGTAGAGGTGGAATCCGGAGACTGGCTGGAATTTGAACTACCATTGGCCGATGCCCCTGCTGCGTGGGAACCTCGGGTCGAGGATGGTCTCCCCCTTACGAAGGCCAAGGACATGGGGAGTCGCAAATCTGAGACAGGGCCGGTCCAAGTCTTTCGTTTTCAAACGTATTCTGGTGGGTCAGGGAAAGTCACCTTCGATTTACGCAATCCGGTGACAGGAACAACTTCTGAGCAGACATTCAGCTTCACGATTGCCATTCGCTAAATGACATCGATTCGCCACACCTGAGGTGTGGGCAGGGATTCCCTGCCCACACCTCCGTGGTGAAGGATTAGGAGTTAATTGATACGTATGGGGATATAGGTCGCGTTGTTATACTCAATCGCTTCCGGTTTGACGTTCGTGTAGTCGACAATAACGCCGAGCCAGTAGTTTCGGCCTCGCGTCAGGTCGGACGGAATGTACACCCAGCTCGTTGAAGTGTACGGATTATCTCGAGCCAGGGTGAGCGTGCGGGTAGACACTCTGCGATCGTATGTCGAGATGTAATCGTTGGTCGAGATGTAGAAACCAACGGGCACACTGCTTTGCGTATCCGATCCATTGTTCTCAAACGTGAATTCAGCCTTGACCCAGGTACCACGAGACACGCGTCGTCCTGTTTCTCCATTAATAGTAATGGCAGGAAGTACGGAGCCGCCGCTACTATAAATGACCGTCCTGGTGTGATCACTGTATTCTCCGGAGGCTCCAGAATATTTCCAGTGTGTGACGGCCAAATCCTGCCAGCCCCCACGATTTCCATACAGGAAGACCATTCCATTGGCGGCGTCCTCGCCGAGATAGGTGCGGACGGTCCCGCCATTGGCATGCATATGCTCAAAGTCGGTCCCCATGATATTGTATTTGGTGTTCACATGGTTGAGGATGAGACCATGACCTAGCTCATGCACCCCGGTTGACTGGAGCGAACGTCTCGTCCCTCCATAGCGGATCAAATTACTTTTGGCGGTACTCGCGGTCCATGAGGTGGAGGTACTGTACACGATGTCCACCTCATTCACTCCATAGCGCCAGCCAAAGAGCCAATAACATGAATAATACTGATAGGCACACGCAGGGCTACAGAGGGACGAGGAGAACCATATTTCTGATTGTCCATTGCCCCGGCCCACACCACCCGAGTCCATCGACAGGGAGTAGCGAAATTTGCTGGGGTTTTGGTTCATGATGTTGATGGTATTCTGTATCCCATTCTGCCAGTATCCGGCCGGAAAGCTTGTCGTGCTGGCATAGAGTCTCTTACTGGTCCCGCCCCACTTGATCTTATTTGAAGTGCTGCCACAATACTTGTAGCTGTATGCGAAGGCGTCCTGGGCAAAGACGCCAATCGTGATGGCCACAACGAGTGTTAACAATGCTTTCATGGTTATCTCCTTTGATTAGTTGCTAGGCATGGTCCCTATTTCGTTTCAGTATTCGGAAGTGCCGGTGGTTCGGGATCGGGAATCACCAGTTGGGGAGATGAATCAATCCCTCGTGAGCGAACCGGATTACGGCTCCGTTGCCCAGGTTTCCGGCGTTGGTTAAGGTTCGGTTGTCGAGGTTTCGTGCCTGGCTTGAGATTCTGTGGCCTTCCTTTCAGGACTGGGTTGCCCTTATTGCCTCTTAATGCCTTGACCTCGTTTTCGTCCGCTGCACTGGCCTGCCTCTTCAAACCGGGAGCTTTAGGTGGCTGCGGGGCCCGAACAGTTTTCTGAAATCCGGGTTTCTTAAGGCTCATCTTGCCCCCCTTACGCGCATTCTTCACGGCATTCGGGCGGCGCTTGGCCTTTTTCCCTAACCCCCTGATCTTGGAGAAAAATTCAGCCTTTGACATAGCCCCTTTACCGATTTCCTTCCTCATCTGAGGACCCCGGGCCTTTCCCTTCGTCCCTTGTTTAGCTTTTTCTTCAAGTGGGTCCTTGTTGGCTGAATCATTACCTCGGCCGGCCGTCGGTACGTCGGCATAGAGTGTAATCGTCTTAGGGGCACTCTTGGCGTATTCCGCGCGTGCTTGCTGCTCCGACATCCCTCGCTGAGCAAGGGCTGCTTTGACTTGAGGATTCTTGATCAAATCATCAAATTTAGGCGCAGGGTAACTGAAGGTATTGAAGGCCGGGGTACTACTACCACGCGCAATGGCGTTATTCCCCTTGATGGCCCTCACAGGTTTTCCGTGGGCGTTAAAGATCTGCCCCTTGGTGACTCGATAGCGACCGAATTCGCATTTGACCAGAGGACAATCGCTCGCCTCACCGTTATCTTTGACGAAAAGGATGTCCTCCTCTCCCTTCTGGAAAAGGGGGACTCCGCTGACAGCAAGAAACCCACCCATGCCATCAGCCCCGCCAGGGAACTGGAGCGTAACCGTCTGGCCGTCGGCTTTTCCACGAATCGTCTCCTTCACTTCGTAGGTGACGCGTGTTTGGGGCACCGTTTCCCCATTTTCCGTCACGGTCTGATATTCAACTCCTACGACTGAACCATGGACCACAAGGTTCGATTCCTCAGTAAGGGCTTGCAGGTTTCCTGCTTGCACGGGATCTGCATCGCTGTGCGACCAAGCGGTTCCGCTCATGGCCAACCCAGCGATTGCAGTCATGATAATTATTGGTTTTCTCAGACTCATATACGTTCTCCCTTTACGATTTGAGGCATCTTCCGATGCCTTGGTTTCTTAAGTGATAGTTGAGCATAGAAAAAAATGCATCCTCCTTTCTTTCATTCAACTCAAAAACATCGAATTAAATCACATCTCAGGATCAAAATCCTCCGGCATTCTTGGCCCAGCGGCTTTTGCCGTTGAACCCAGCATGCATTTCATACACCCTCCTTTCGTAAAATATTTAGGTAAAAATGTTAGTCATGGAAGCATGCCATGAATCATCCATAGACAAATACGAATTTTCGTTGGAAATCATGCATGATCTTAGGCTTTTCCTTCATTGGTCAGAGGTTTTTAACATCTATACCAACTTCCCCGGACAAAGAGCTTGTCAGGACATTCGAGATTGTAATGAAACGCTTTAATATTTTTGGAAAAAATTGGTGAGTGAAGGACCCTGATTACCGATTGAGGCCTGCATCCACCGTATATCCGAATATCTTATGCCTACCATGAAGACAACCTTTCTTCTTCTTATGAAAAATAACGGTCAAGGAGCCATGAACGAGAAAATCGCTCAGCAGCTGCCGACCATTTCCTTGAATTGTTGTCATGTTCCCTCGGAACGAGGGGAACTGGGTATTTCGACGAGTATGTCGAACCTCAAAAGGAAATGGTTCAACAAAAGTTTGAAATTATTTTTCAATATCTTACTGGAAGATCGGATTGTAATCTACTTAACATTTTTTGAGTCTGATGAACTCGAAAAACCACCGAAACATAGTACTTGTTGCGAGAACAAATAGCTGGCCTTCAAATTGCATTCAAAAATTTTAATTAAGCAGTGTATAGCTTGATTCGTCGTATTTCTTTTGTAGGGTTAAAGGGAGCACGTCAACTCGCACTTGTGGATATGAGCTACAGTCAACCACGGCTCCCAAAAACCAGACCTGGGGATATTCCTAATCGAAGACTCAATTGGGATAATTTTTTCAAAGACTGTAATTTTACAAGAATGAGAAGAGAAGTGAACTGGGCAAAAAGCTTTTTCTGGAAGGCCTCTCAAGAAAACTTAATGAAAAGTACGTCACAACGGTAGGGGCGAAAAAACGATTCCTGTTTTTCGATCTGTGATGTGTCCCAGGTGGTCTGTCGAGGAAATCGAGTATCTCCGGGTTCAATTTTTACCTGACTTACGTTCTCCTTCCTGATAAATATTTTTTTTTAATCTTTCCTGGCAAGCCAGCTGCGTTATTAACCGGGAGAATGCAAACCGACTCAATTTCGACCGGGCTAGGTTAAATTGCAAGACTCAACAGACCCCCGTTTAGAAATGTGCGTACTCGCATAATTGATCACCAACTGCGCCCTGGCTTGTTCCCTCGATGAAAATTTGTGCCCATGCCTCCAACATCATCATCCTGACTTCGAGATCCTGGTTGTTGTTTTCGAATAATAGGTTAAGTTCGTGATCCCTAAGGTTGAAGAAATCCGCCACAAATCCGCCTTGAAAATACCGCTTGGGGATTCGCACGCGATGAAAGGTGGACACGTGAAATCCAAGTTTCTTTCGTTGGCTTAAACTTTTTGGTAGGTACCGGTCAGCCACGGCACGTATGACCCATTTATCTCTAAGGAAAGGGTGGTTTTTCTCCCAAACGTTCGCTTGGAATCGAATTTTGTACTCATAAGGAAGATTGATCGCCGTCCTGACCAGATCTTCATGCAGAAAAGGAAAACGGGATTCTATACTTGCTGCCATACCCATGGTGTCATTGCGATGCAATAACGTCCGTAAATGGTGAGTCATGAGATCCAGGCTACGAATCCCGCGGTCTGGCTGTCTGCCCCACTTTTTCACAAATTCCCTTCGCGCCCTAGTCTCATTTGAAATTATTTCGAATTGTGTCAACATCCTCCCAATAAGGGAATGTTCCCGGCTGGGCTGAGCCCACAAACAATCTCCCACTTTTGGAATCGCACGAACGATACGAGACACTCTATCGATTTGCTTTCGGTAGAATTCCCAAAGAGGCTCTTGGGCAAGCCTTGGGTATCCAAGAAAGCACTCATCTGAACCTTCACCGGTAAGAACAGCCTTAACACCACTTTTTTCCACCAACTTGGACACCTGCAAAAATGGCACACTATGCGGATGCTGCCAATACGGTTGTTCGTAATGCCAAAGCACTTCAGGAGTTAACTCGAGAAAATCCTCATCTCGAGTCTCAACAGTTAACAAATCCAGTTTAAGGTGTCGTGCGAGTTCATTCGCTGCGGAGAATTCACTCAACGGACCGAGTACATTGGCATGAAAGATCGCAAGGTTCTGATGTCTGCGAGCTGCCATCGCCATGATCAGGGAAGAATCTACACCCCCACTACATAAGGCCCCAACCGGGGCGTCTGCCATCAACATCATTTCGACCGATTCTTGCAACAATTCATCCACATGGTCGACGATTTGTTCTTTACTAAGCCTGGCAAGATATTCATACCGCTCGGGATCAATCATATCGATGGCATCCCCGTAGTGGCGTACCACCGGTTTTGCTCCCACATCCAGATTTATCCCTGTTCCCGGGGGGAGGATATCGATGTATTCGAAAAACGAAGCGTTCTGTGCTGGAGGCTTGAACGCCATCAAGAAACTTGTCATCCGTGCCGCATTAGGCTTAAGTTCAATCCATGGACCCATGGCTTTTACTTCTGATGAGAATATTAATTGTGTCTTGTCGCGGTAGACCAGTAACGGTTTGATACCGAAGCGATCGCGCGCCAGGAGAACTTGTCGTTGTTGCCTATCGTAGAAAGCGAAGGCAAACATGCCCTTTAGTTTTGGTAACGTTTGTTCTATTCCCAGTACGATCAGGGACTGCATGAGAACCTCGGTATCACTCGTTGTCCGAAATGGAACACCGGCAGCCACCAATTTTTCTTTTAACTCTCGAAAGTTGTAGATTTCTCCGTTGTAGATCAAGCAATATCGATTCGTTGGGTCCCACATCGGTTGGGCACTCCGTACATCGAGATCAACGAGTGCCAAACGAGTGTGAACAAGTCCAATTCCTCCTTCACTGTAAATCCCACAATCATCTGGTCCACGATGAGTGAGAAGCTCAGCAGAGCGTCGCAGTTGATCTTCGCTAGGCTTACGCTGATTATCGTTATAGATAATTCCAAAGATTCCACACATATATTTTATTCCTTAGTAGGCGCACAGGGTAACCGGCGTCTTAAAGTGTTCATACAGGAATGCGGGCTCGTCTCTAGACCTTGAGAGGTACAACTGAGGGGGACAGAAGGACATGATTAGGAATCGAACAATTGAGGCTGACTACTTGGAGGCACTGAGAACGGCCTTCGTGGTAAATATGGAACCATGTTATGAAACAATACTATCTGGTGATAATGTTGCAATGACGGCTCAACTCATCCTTAACAGCCATTCGCTTTCCTGACAAAGGTGCACTCATCCGAAGATCATACACTTTCGATAATATTCATCGACCACTAAAAGAGGAGTCTTAAGAGAAAAATTCCTCAAGCGTTCGCCAGACACCCTTCAACTGTAATAACTGCGGGAAAACCAGGTCTAGGCATTCGAAGATAGCATGCCTCATCCCTTTAACGAGCATAATTTTCCTATCGCAATGGGCCTAGTTCAGAACAAAAAATTGGGGCTTCTCCGCAGACATTCAGGATGGATCTTTGGTGTATGCCTCAGTAGGGATTGGTTCACTCGGGGCGAATCCGTAATCCCATTATTGATAAGCCGGTACTATCCGTCTTTCTATCATGGACAAACCCGTCCAAACCCCGACATGATAATATTTGGCAACTCATGGGGGGGGAGGAACAATCATCCAGGATTACAGCATCCTTCATTCTTATGATGTCATCATTGTCGGAGGAGACTCTACCGGACTAGCCAGTGCCAAAACTCTGTTGGATCACGGCGTTTCAAGTTTCATTTTAGACGCGTCAAAGCGAATTGTCGCAACGGTCCCGCCTGAACAAGTCGAGAGCTGCACCACCGTAGACACAACCTGAGAATAGAATTTTTTGTTTATAGGATGTAAACAGAAGATTGAAGAATGGGAAAAAACTTGGGCAAAAATAGCCGGGAACAAGGCCCCTGGAATGACACAAGAAAAAACCTCCAACCCCTCAAGCTCGTTGCAAGGGCAAAATGCCCCGTTCATGCGCTCCCAGGGATTCGTCTATAGACGAAAAGAAAAAATCACACATCGATAAACCCTATACTTTGTGGAGGAGTTCTTTGTAATGCATTGTTGACAAACAATTCAAGGAAGCCATTACGTACACAACAAAAGTACATTGGATGCAAACCATGCCGGCCGATTTCCTTCCCTATCAAAATCAAAATAGGCCACCAGCTCCCAAATCTGGTCATGTCCTAAAACAACTTTTGATAATTGGGCGGCAGAACTAAAAAAGACGAACAAGGCCAAGAAACGGCCCAAACATAGAGCATTTTCAGGGAAGTGTCGGTACCTGGGAAATGGGCAGGCAATAACTTTCCGGTTTGACTCAACGAAAGACTTTCAATAGTTAGATTGGATTGATTCCAATCGTTTTCTAAATTCAATCACGTTCAATCTTCCCTAACGCATCGCGGGAAAGATGGATCAAATATTTACGAGTTCGGCCAAACGGTCCCGATTCAGCAGCTTCAGGCTGAAATTGCAGGATTCTCTGAAGGTGCTTTACAGCTCGCTGTTCCCTGAATTCACCCAACTGCCAAACGACGGCTTCGTCTGCATAGATTCCTATAGGGTACTCGGAGCGTGGTTGCTCCACGATTTCACCCAGCAGGAAGAGCAAATGCTGGCGAATTTCTTCTGAGTCAGGCGAACACATCCAAACCTTTCGCTCACCGGAGGAGTCACCGGTATAGACCGGACCTATAGGAATTGGATCCCGATTGGGACAACGATGGGGATGATTGGCGCAATAGGTGTAAAAGGGATTTCTTATCTCTAAATCCCGAATGATGCAAAATGCTGTTCCCGGATCAGATGCATGTTGATATCCAGCCTCCCCTTTATTCTTAGCGTTGAACCAACAAGTCCCGCAACAATCCGATCCACCATTGGGCATTTACGTTTTCCCCTTCAACTCTGGATATCAAGTTATCCGTAAGACCTCGAGCCACATGTAAATAATGAATCCATTCGTCCCCGTAAAAATGAAATTTCCATAGAACTACCATGACCATCATACGGGCTTAGTGAAAATAGTCAACCAATGGACCCCTCATAAGGGAGATTCTCTTCTATTTTTAAAAAGTCCGATCCAGGAAACAGGATTTAAGGGGAGGGACGATCAGAAAACCAAGGGATTTTGTTATCCCGCACACCTCAAGCACAGAATGAAATCAGGCGTTAGAAAAATTACTGGATCATTGAAGACTTCTACTTTTATCGCTTCCCAATATTCTTGGTTAAATTTTGGTTGGAGAAAGCAGCTTAATGTAGCCTCTTCTGACATAATCTTTCAACTTTTGTTCGGCCAGAACTTTAGATGGTTTGCCTTTATACGTTCTATCAATTTTTATAGCTTGTCGATCCTTTTGATGGGCAAACCCATCCAATTCTCTGACGAATTGTTCAATCTCGGACTTTGTAGGGGAGTATATGCGATTGATGATTTCTAATTGCGAAGGGTGCACCGCTTGCTTCCCTATCGTTCCACATTTACGACCAAATTGGGCTTCTTTCTCTAAAGTCGACATATCGGAAAAGTTTCGAAATGGAGGATCAAACACATCGACCCCCACATATTTGGCGGCCATGAGTACCTCCATGAGTATGCGTTGAAGGATCAACGACTCATGGATCGGTTCACGGGCCACGCCGAACGTGGTGGACAGATCTCCTGCCCCATAGCCCATCGCATCACCCTCCCCTAAGGTTCTGGCAATTTCACGAAGATTCCAAATTCCATGAATGGTTTCAATCAGGACGACTTTTCTTACACCAGAAGTGGGGAAGTGCTCAGAAATAATTTCAACATGCTGTGCAGCTTCCACTTTGGGTATCATGACTGTATCAAATGGGTATTGATCAAGGAATTCCAAATCCTTTTTCCAAAGTCCAGATTGATAGGCATTGATTCTAAGGATATGTTCAACCCCTTTTGTTTTTGGTGGAATCTTAGTAATGTTATATCTTGCCAACTCCTTTTGGTGAGGAGGTACACTATCTTCCAAGTCAAAGATCAGCCCATCGACAATCGTCGAGGAAATCGTCTGAAGGAATTCTTCACAAATTAAAGGGACGTAGAGACGTGACCTCCGCTTAAAGAGATCTTCCTTAAAATTCGCGAGGAGAACCGAAACGGCTTCAGGAATCTCCAGATAGGTGTCAGTGAGAGTAGAGAAGAGTTGATTCACTTCATGCGTCCTTCAAATGGGAACCTCATCTATCCTTCATCTTCACACTCAATTCTCAGTCATCAACAATGGGCGAACTAGGCTCTCGATCAAGAATGTATTGGGATAATTCTTCAATCGTCGGATGAGCCAAAATGTCCCCAATGGTTAATCGAATTCCCAACCAACCTTCGATTCGATTAGACAATCTTGTGGCAATAAGAGAGTTTCCTCCTAAATCTATAAATTTATTCCGAGTACCTAGGGAAGGCACATTCAACAGATCTTTCCATAATTGCACAAGCCCTTCCTCCAGTTCATTTTGTGGAGCGACACACTCAATGGGTGGGTTTTTACGATCTTGGTATTCGACGGAAAGGGCTTGACGGTCAACTTTGCCCGTCGCAGTTCTGGGAAATTGATCTAGAAAATAGAATTCCTCCGGTATCATGTACCCAGGTAATATATCTGACAGTCGTTTCCGAAGGACGGTTACCTCTGGTTCAATATCTTGTTTTGAGACCAAATAGGCAACAAGCTGCACCTCCTCTTCGACAGATACTCCGGCAACCACCGCGACATCCTTGCAGTCGGTAATATTGCGAATCCTGGCTTCCACTTCAATCAGATCCACTCGAAAGCCTCGAAGATTCACTTGGTGATCCTTACGTCCTTTATATAGAATGAGCCCATCGGGTCCCATCTGACCTAAGTCACCCGTAAGGAAAGTTCTGAAGCGGTTTCGCTTATCGACAAATCTCTCGACTGGGTCATTATCGGATTTTTCCCAATACCCCGGAGACAAATATTGACTTCTCACGGCAATCTCCCCAACCTCTCCTTGGCCATCTGGTAAAGGAGTCCGGTTCACCAGGAATATTTCCTTGTCCTCGACTTTCAAATGGATTGGGACGATCGTATGGGATAACTTTGTGTTTTTCGTGACGAAGTACTGACCCAACGGCCCGGTTTCTGAAGAACCAAAGTTATTCACCAACAGGCAATGGCCCGAAAAACGTTCTTGGTAAAGCTCAACATCTCGTTTGGTCACAGGTTCCCCCCCAAGGTGAATCAGGCGTAAAGAGGGCAGGAGTTCACCTGACGGAAGTTGATCCATTAGCATACGGAAAATGGTAGGCACACAGTGAAGTATCGTAATATGCCTATCGATAAGCCATTCGATCAACTCACCAACGGTTTGAATTCGCAAATCATAGGGAAACAACCCTGCGCCATTTAGCAAGGCCCGAAAAACATCGGCGATCCCACCAATATGATGACATCGTGTTAAAGAAGAAAACCGGTCATCTGAACAAATTTGTCGGGTATTCGTATGGTACATGACTAAATGCATAAGGAGTTGATGGGTGATCACGACACCTTTTGGAGCCCCGGTTGTCCCTGAGGTAAACAACACAAAAGCCAGAGACCTTGGCAAATTGGGACCATCAAGATTGGTCTCATTGGTGCCATTGGGTATTTCTTCTATATTTAAAATATTGGTGACATGAAGGGCGAGAGCCTCTGAATGCTCTGCTCCTTGATGATTAGTGAGGAGTAAATCCGGCTGAACTTCCTGCACAATCATCGCATTTCTTCCAGCCGGATGGGACGGGTCCAATGGAACACTGAAATGCCCGGCTTTGAGAACCCCAAGCAAGGCCACAATCATATCAGTGTCAGAATGGAAAAGAAGGGCAACAGGCCTTGTACCCGGGAGCACTCGCTCCAGTACTTTCCTGGCCACAACATTGGCTTTTCGATTTAACTCATCGTAGGTCAAATCGCCAGTTGAATGTCCGATTGCCAATCGATTTGGGAATTGATTGACTTGATGCTGGAATCGTTCGGTCAGAGATTTTTCGAGTTCTGATCGAGCAAAAGGCTGGAAAGTTTCCGTTGAAAGGCCATGTTCGGGCATAGGGGGTTTTCGAGTAGTGAAACTATGCACATTCAATCAGAACACATAAAAGTATTAGCCAGACAAGGCATCATCAAATATATTATTTCATCGATATTGTTTATTCATCAAGGTGAGCTATAGAAAGTTTTTAGACATCCTACCGGCATATCTCATTTTATACTCCTAGCATATACTGTTTTTTCGGCCTAGAATATAGGAACCTGAGATAAAAAAGTTAATACGACCAAGAGATTCCTCATGGACCGAACCACTGAATTGCTTAGCGTCTATACCCGCAGCCTTACCTATAACCATCTCCCCCCTGAGGTTGTACACCAGACCAAGCGAATACTCATAGACACTCTAGGGTGTGCACTTGGAGGATTCCATTCCCCTCCTTCTCATATAGCTAAAAAGTGGGCTCAAGGGCTGAAATGCCGTAAAAGCTCTAGAATTTGGGGTATGCAAAGTACCAGTTCACCTGAGATGACGGCCTTCGCCAATGGTTGCATGGCTCGTTATCTGGATTACAACGATGCCTATGCATCACCCAGTGGTGGACATCCTAGCGATATGCTTTCCGCAATACTAGCCATGTCCGACGCCATGGATTGCGATGGACAGACAACAATCACTGCAATTGTGCTTGCCTATGAAATATTTTGTCGTCTGTCGGATCAAATACCCATTGGAGACCTGGGATGGGATCATGGCACCCTCAGTGTCATCGGAGCTGTTTGTGGAGTTGGAAAAATTCTGGGACTTAATCATCAGACTCTCGGACATGCCATTTCTCTAGCCATGGTTTCGAATTTACCTCTTGGGGTAACACGAACGGGGGAACTATCTATGTGGAAAGGGTGTGCGGCAGCCAATTCATCACGCACGGCCATCGTGATGGCTCAATTAGCGGAGTTGGGATTGACCGGGCCCAACGCTCCTTTTGAGGGAACACACGGCTTGATGGAAAAAACCTTGGGAAAAACCGTGACGATCACACCGTTCTCTCATAATACTGAAGGCTTCCGAATCATGTCGAATATTTTCAAGCTTTATCCCTGCCAAACTCATACTCAAGGCCCAATCTCACTCGCTCTAGAGCTACGCCCACAGATTCAAATCCCTGACATCGCCTCCATTCACATCCGAACATATGGAAAAGCCGTATCCAGCGCAGCAACAGAATTAGAAAAATGGGAACCCAAAAATCGGGAAACGGCGGATCATAGCATTCCCTATTTAGTCGCCACCGCTTTTCACCATGGGAAAATAACACCTAAAAGCTTCAGTGAGGAAGCCCTGACCGATTCAGGAACGATCTCCCTGATCAAAAAAATACATGTAGATGAAGATTTTGCCTTTACTCAACGTTTCGCCAAGGAATACAACTGCCATATGAAAGTTACTGCAAATTCTGGAGAGATTTTATCCACTTCTTTGGTCTACCCCAAAGGTTTCCCTGGGCATACCCTCTCTGATATCGAGATAGAAAATAAATTTCGTTCATTGGCCCGACAGGTATTGCCAAAGGAACAGTGTGCTCAAGCTTTAGGCCTTCTTTGGTCATTTGAGCATGCACCCAATTTAACCGCCCTTCTTGAAACTATCGTCATTGAACAATAATATGTCATGGGCTTTTTCTGCCAGGACATTCAGGGCCCTTCGTCAGATAATAGATTTACCTGAACAACGACTTCGACTATTCTTAAAAAAAACCGAGTGCCGGTTAGGTAAAATTTTTTTCGAATGGATTGCCCCGAGTGCTCTAATCAACGTTCAGAAATATTTTGAAGAAAATACCACCACAACAACAATCCACTTCACCCCCTATTCCTAGAGGTGAAGTGGGCTGAAAATATTTTAATTACTATTGAATTGTAAGGGAGGTGCGTTAAAAATCCATCTCCCTGGCTTGCCACATCGATCCGGTTGTCCCCTGTAATTTCGTGTATAGGAATAGCCAGACGGACATTTCAGAGGAGCATCATCGGTCGTATTCTTTACTCCGGCCACGGTTAACCGTCCCCGACAAATATCTGTTCCGGATCGGGCTTTGTTGAAACGTTCCCATGCTTCTCCCCATAAAAGTAACATTCGGGCACAAGATGGGTTTAACCTTGGGGAGCACTTTCTTTCTGCAATGGGCTCCGTTACCGGATTGTTCATATCAACATTGTATCCGGGCTGACATAAAAAATTAGGAATTTTCTTTCCATTTGATTCCCCGCAAACATTCTTGCCTTGAAGCATCAAAAGGCTCCTTCCCGGACACCCTCCTTTTGACCTATAGATCTGCTTGCAGTCTTCCTTTTCAATTGGTACGGTTATCCCCATGCTACCCCCCTCTTTCTTGGCATCCCAAAAAGAAACCCCACTCACACGAGGAAGTGCCTTTTCCTACACCTGCCATCGGTGTTCTCGCTGCTGTTACCACAAACAGATTCAGGTCAATCCATATGAGGTCGCCCGCCTGGCTCACAACAAAGGCCTTTCCACAACCCAGTTTATTGCCAGCTATTTGGAGCCCGGCAAACCCTATTTGGACAACCGATCGGATGGGGCTTGTGTTCTACTCACCGAACACGGATGCGGGGTTCATGCCGATCGCCCTCTGGTCTGTCGCATTTATCCCTTAGAACAACGGGTGACTGGCGAGGGGGTCGAATCATTCCACCCCGCCAAGCCGCACCCAAGAACCGAAGGGGTGTATGGACGGGAAGGCACCGTGGAAGATTTTCTACACGCACAGGGCCTATTCCCTTTTCTTGAAGTACGAGATCGGTATCTCACTCTGGTGTATCGAATGTTGGATATGTTGGCGCAGGACGTGGAGAACGATGAAAAGGCATTCGAAATGACCAAATGCAACTTGAGAGACGAAGAATCGATTCAACAAACCCTAAGAGAATGGTTGGATTTAGATATCGTCGTCGCTCAATATTGCCAGGCCCATGGAATGACTGAACCAGTGGATCTACCTGAACGACTGAATGTATACTTAGCCGCAATGGAAGCCTGGATTACCCAGCAACAAAAAGGAGACGATGATGAAAAATCCCCCTCAACACTCTGATCGTGACTCCAACAATCTTTCCCCCAATGATTCAGCTTTACGTGCAAAAAAACTCGCGGCCATGGTTGCGGCCCTTGGAGCCTCAATAGGCGTCAATATGGGTGAGGTCTTGGCTGGATCGAAAGATATTCAGGTTTCCGAAACGAATAAGGCGGCAATATCCAACCAAACACTCAAAAGACCGTCCGTCAAGACTCCAAAAGTTGAACAGCCTGGACTGCACAGTCGTCCCGATGTCAAAACACCTAAAGTTGAACGCCCCGGATTGCAGAATCGGCCGGATGTGAAAACGCCGAAGGTTGAACGCCCAAGCTTGCAAATTCGACCGTCGGTTCAAGCGGACAAGGTTTCTCCGACTCTCCAAACCCGACCTGACACCAAAAGCAGTAAGTTTTAACGAGAGGCTTCCGGAAAAAGTACTCCTAAAGCAAGACTTTAACTTTGATTTTTTTCATCCTTAGGAGACGTTTCAAGCCAATTCCCCTTCCTTAGAGCTTCCCTTTGATCCACTGTAGGGTCCGATTCTTCATTATTGAGTGAACCTACCAGTCCCTCTTACAAGTCGACATGTTTAAACACCGGGACCTGGCAGCCCGCTCTGCTTGTTGTTCCATCGGCATTTTATCGTGAATCCGGTCACCGAACTTTTCATGATTACGTTTTAACCCTCGTACAACTCCTGGAGCCAAATTGCGAAACCATTTCATCGCATACCGGTTTCTCCCTCCCCACTGAGAACACTGCTGAGCATGATACAGCTCATGCAACAGAAGCCGGGTAATCCGCCCTCCTCGAATGTTTTTAGCATTGTACTCGTGTTTGAAATATATTCGATGGCAATCGGTGATCCCGGCCGAAGTCGCTCTGCTGGAATACCCAATTCTTACCCGCTCTAAATTAACTTTTGGAAAATAGCGTTGCAGGGCTCTGCGTGTAGCCATCGGAAGAGGAGTCAGCCTATCCGCTTTATTCTTAATCCGTTTAAAAAACGCCTTATAACTGTTCACCAGCAACAGGGCTTGCGGCATAATTTGATTCATTTCATTCGAGAATTTCTTAAACCGTTCTGGGCCATTTTTATCTCGACAGGCACTATACTTGACCCTTGGCCCTCCTCGATACTTAGCGACAGGGATCATGCCTCGGGGACAATTCCGTGAAGAAACAAGACATTCTTCTCCATACTTGTCTTCATAGGAATCACAGGCCTGTTCCGCACGGGCTCGATTGTCGGATTTCTTCACAAACTTCGAGACACACACGCAATATCCCCGCTTCATCCCACTCCGTTTAAACTTTTTCAAGATCTTTTGTCCGACCCCACAGGGGCACTTTTCAACATTGCAATGTTGTCGAGTAGAAGTTTTATACTGAGAACAATACCGTTGGGCTTCGTCTTTAGCCCCAGCCTGAACGTGAGAGGGAAGGACAAGAGGGGTGATAAACGTCAACAACAGAGTGATGGTCGATAAACATGGACATCCCACCTTCAACCTTCCTTTCATCCCTTTCCCCCTTTGGTGTAAATTTTGTTCACCTTCTCACATTCATTCTTTTTTACCTACTGAATCTGTCTTCAATTTCATTCAGAGTTTCATTTGTTTGTGATGAACATTCCATATATCGTGTGTGATGCGAAAGTCTCTCTCGATTCAATCCCCCCGATTCATCATCCTTACTTCGAATCTTATTGGTTTTCACACCAATAAATACCGGTATCTTTTCGGGCCACCGGCCAATAGGTGTATTTATACCGAAACACACACTTCAGCCAATAATAGGTATCCCAATCGGCTTTTTCTTTCCGAAGAAATTCCTGATCAAACGAACGGACTTTTTCAAACTTTTTCTCAAGCAGTTCTTTAATCGTTTTATTTTTGCCATTGAGACACGCTTGTTTTAGCAACGCTTCATGGTCAACGGATTCTGTATGGTATTCATTTCGTATGACCTTAACACTTCCCATATTCCCCCCTTCCTCTCCATTTTTGATCCGGGGAAAGGGTTGCCCCTTTTTAATGAGTCGAGAATGTTTGATTTTTTGATACCTGCATTGATATTTGACTTTACAATGGCCTTCATAACTCCCTTTAGACGTTTTCTGAGACTTCTTTTCCAAAACCTTATACTGAAATCCGACGACTTTCCCCTTGGTCGAACAAAAATATTTAGCCCCATTCGCGGCCATCTTACATTGTTCGTCAAAATTTAAGTGTTTGCGTTTAAATTTTTTAGTCCAGGTAGACTTATGCTCGCCCCCTTTACAGACACAAGTTGGTGCAGTCTTGTATCTGGATTCGGTTTTTCCACAGGAAGGGCCAGGACTCCCACCGGAACTAGACGGCTTTTCGGTACGGGTTAATCCCTGTCGCGCCGAGCTCCTGGCTCTTCGAAATATTTTTCTTGTTTTATAGCGGGACACCCGTCCGAATTTCAGCCCTCGAGGCCGTATCCCGCTAGACGTTCCCAATGCCTCTAACAATCGTCCACTGGGAAGAAGTAAGGCAACATATTCCACATCTTCTGTGTCTCCAATATTGGTCAAGGCCTCTGGAAACTCCACATCTTCGTCATGACTGGAGACTGTGGCCTCAAGGAGAATAGCATCATGGGTCCCGCCATCCTCCGGTATGACCTTTAACCAGTCCTCGGTTGCCATCACCTGATAGCCTCCAGGGTGAAGTAACACATCGCTCCCATCAGCCGTGAGAAAATGGAGGGGGCGCTTCAAAGAAATATTCAAAGAATCCGAAGGTTCTGTTGCCCCAATGGAAACTGCCGAACAAGCAAGAATACCCAAGACAAAAAGCATACACTGCTGAATCTGATCACGTACCATACAGACCTCCTGGGGGCTGAAAGTCATTGGATTCATCTACTTGTTCATGACGATCAAGGAAATGAAGTAAAAGGTTCAAACAGCTGCATTGTATGTGAGTCGAACCATTTGAGCAAAAGGTTCAATCGGGTACAAAGGAAAGTGAGTTGGCTTGAGAGAAACTTTTAATCGGAAAGGAAACATTCCTTTGCCAATTACTCGGTACCTTAGAGAAGGTGAAATTTAGAGTTTCTGCGCAGAGGAGTCACCCCCCATTTTGAGGAATAAGTCCCCAAAGGCCAACGGCCCACCTCGAAAAGAGATGAGCCGTACCCTTAGAGTAAAGAGAACCATGTAGAGGGAGCATGCGTCGTTCAGACCTCATGTCACCCACATCGTGCTAATGGGATTGTGATATTCACCGCTTTGGTATAACCACTGGAAGGACCTCTGTGACGAGGATAATATTCCACATATTGCTGCCCTTTCCTTGGTCCGTTGACACAATTGTAAGTGATCAGAAATCTCCGACTGGTCTTGCACCCAAACCCCGCACTATACACATCGCTCGCAACTTTTCCTGGTTTGACCCTCGGTATATTCCATCCTCCCTTGTGCAATCGCCTCCAGGTACCAGCCTTCTTTTTGACCTTACTCCTGAAATTTATGACATTGATCAAATTTTTTCCTGGATTCTTGATTGCTAGATTGAGCTTGCAACCCGCCTCGACTGATCCGGGCTCAATCGCAAACAAGGCCAACATGGCAAATGAACTGATCATACAAGTTCGAAAAAACGCAGGAAATGAACGTTTCATAGGGATCTCCTTTTTTAAGTTAAAAATATTAATAATATCTATATGAATGCTCGTGACATTGAATCCAAGAGGAATCTTTTTTGGCATTCTCTAAAAATACCAATACTTATTGCCCCCTCTTAAGTGTGTCGAAAAATCTCCTCAAATGGTTCAATCAAGTTCCTGTAAAAAACATTGGATCTTTGCTACTACAAGGAATAGACCCTAATAAATACCTTTTTGAAAATGAATTGGCCAATAGGGACATCTGTTCCTACACGAACATTCATTGAACTTTTACTCGGCGAGGGAAAGTTATTCTTTCAGAAGAGTCAAAAGGGAACGACGAGTTGTTGGAAGAGGCTCACTCCAGATGTTTTCTTTATTCCATTCCCCGAAGGCGAATTTGATAAAATCTAACTTGGCTTCTAAGGGATCTTCTCCGGGTATTTCACGGTAATACCCATGAAAAATGTGTTGTAGTCTCTGGCAAACTTCTTTTTGATGTCTTTTTTTCAATCCGCGTGGGAAGGTATTACCTGCATATCGCTTTTCAACTGCATCCAAAAACCGGACCAGAGAGCGCATCACGTCTTGTGAGATTTTAATGGTGTGCTTAAGATCATTTTCCCTTTCTTTTCGTTCTGTCCCCCACGACCACACATCATCTTCAAAGTCTAAGGGAGTACTCAGGGTATACCCGAGCAACAGCTCTTCAAGGGTTTCTTCCCGCATGTCTTTGAGTACCTTCATCGTATCGACCAACTGCTCACGCAATACGTTAGATTTCGCTTGACTTGTTTCCGAACGTGAGCTGTGCTCCAGAAAGATGATGAAGGTAGAATACTCGGTCAAGGTTTCAGCCACTCGATCGGCCACTTCCTGCCTTTTGGATTCCAGCGGAGCTGAAAGTAGGTTCAGCAACCCGGCAACCTCTTTACACGTTTCATCTGAAAATCTCATATTCCATGTTATCGAATCCGATACAGGCAGGCGACCCAAAAACTAAACGAAGAACGTTTAAGGCAAAAAAAAGGCCAGCTCAGCTGGCCTTGATCCTGGCTTATCGAAGCGGAAAGGTCATAATGACGACCATGAGTACGATGTGGAAAAGATCTCTTAAGGTCATGCGCTCCTCCTGTCAATGGGGGTTGATCAGCTTCAACACATTTCACCACGATTTGATCGTTCCCGAAATACCACAGAGGAGGGGAATTTTAAGGTTTTCTTTATCCACTTTTCTTTATCAGTTTTAGGACGAAATTCGATTTTCCTTAACGTTTTTATATTTTTCACATTCTGTATCTACTTGCCTCCTTAGTTCATGTCTTTACGAGGGCCAGTTTCTTCTACCCTATCAACATTCCCTATTTCTCCCAATGAACAACAGAGTTCAAATCTTTCATTTCCCAACAAAGCCGAACTCAAGGCCAAGAATACCAAGACCGATGAAGAAAAGAAAAAAGGAGCCCCCTCTATGAGAAAACTATTTCTAGCACTCATCCTTTTAATCATCCTTGGTGCCTGTGCTCAAAAACCTACTCAATATCAGATGAGCAAAGCCAATTATGGCCGGGTGCCAACCAATTATGCCTCGCTCATTACCAAGAAATTAGAAGAGACCTACACTGGCCCCAGACCCATGAAAGTGGAGGTTCCCAACCCCTATCCAGCCTTACGACGCCTAAATTGGAAACAGGGTGGAAAGTATGAGTATGGGAACGTGGTTCATGCCTGGGTCGTCACCCAAGACGCTCAAGGCAATTACACACAAAAATCCCCACGGATATTTTGGTGGAGTGACACAGGTTGGTCGACTATGCTGCCTTCCCTAGATGGCGTCACTCCCAAATATCCGGAACAGGCTGAAGAATATACCGGACTCCGTTATACCCGATATTAAGTATGGCCTCGATGAGGCAGCCAATGTCCTTTTGACATGTATGGCTGCCTTATCGCACTCCCTTTTGACTCCCACTATCCTAAAGGCCTTCAGCTCACTTTCTCGCTAATCTACTCCTATTTTTCCGGCATGATATTGTTCATTCCTGAAAGCCTTTGTACAATTAGCACCAACAATGCAACATGATTGCCGACGAGTGCTGACTTTTCAAACCATCTTGTCTTTCTTCCCTTGAAGAGTCTCAGATTTCGTTAACCCAATAAAGGAGCCGCTATGCCCTCCGGTTTACCCATTTGGAACCTCAAAAACCTCATACCAAACCCTAAGAACGATGCTCCAAAAATTCTCAAAAATTTGGAGAGAAAAATTTTAGCTCTTGAGGGTAAACGTGGATCCTTGAACTCAAAAGTTACGAGTCCAAGATTTCTTAACATTTTAAAACAATTTGAAAGCATCACCGAAGATATGACGGTCATAAGTGCCTATGCCTTTCTCTGGTATTCAGGGAATACGAAAGATCAGAAGGCACGAGCCTTTGACACACAAATTCGCAATCAGCTGGCTCGCCTCTCTCCCCGTCTTCTCTTCTTGGACCTTTGGTGGCAAGGGCTGCCACCCAAGACCGCCGCCCGGATTTCTTCTAAGGCCACCCGCTTTCGATATTATTTAGACACACTGACACGACTCACACCCCATACTCTCAGTGAACCCGAAGAACGAATTCTCACGCTCAAAAACACCACAGGCCGTCAAGCCCTAGACACCTTATATGGGGTGACGACCAACAGTCTCAGCTTTCCGTTGAAGGTTAAGGGAAGGAAGAAACTCCTCTCACGTGAAGAATTAATGAGCTATGTGCGCCACCCACACACAACGGTTCGGCGGCAGGCCTACAGCTCGCTCTTTACTGTCTATGAAACTCGCAAGGATATTATTGGAGAGGTGTATAAAAGTTTGGTTGAAGATTGGGGAAACGAAGGGATGAATTTGAGGGGATATGCTTCTCCGATTTCCGTGCGAAATATGGCCAATGATGTTCCCGATGCGGCCGTGACCGCTCTCCTGAATACCTGTCGAAAAAACGCGGGAGTGTTTCAGGAATATTTTGGATTAAAACGACGGCTCTTAAAACTTCGTACCTTTCATCGCCATGACCTTTATGCTCCGTATGGGAAGAATGAAGGACGCTACTCCTTTGCACGCGCCCATACCCTTGTCCTGGAAGCCTATCGACAATTTTCCCCCACATTAGCGGATCTGGCCAATCGTGTCCTGACCGAACAACATCTCGATGCCGCCCTTCGCCCGGGAAAAATGGGAGGAGCCTTTTGCTACAGCGTCTTACCGACACAGACCCCGTACGTTTTGGTGAATTACACGGGTGAAGTTCGCGATGTATCAACCTTAGCCCATGAATTGGGACATGCCGTTCATGCCATGATGGCTGCGAATCACTCGATCCTGGCCTTCCATTCAGCCCTGCCCCTCGCTGAAACCGCGTCTATTTTTGGTGAGCAACTCCTTTCAGATTCACTATTAAGAAACATTCGCGACCCAAAGGTGAAGATTGGATTTTTAATCAACCAACTGGATGCGGCCTACGCGACCATCATGAGGCAGGCCTATTTCGTTCAATTTGAAGTGCTGGCCCACCAACTGGTCAACCAGGGGGGAACGATTGACGACCTTGCCCAAATCTACCTGGATTTACTCAAAGAACAATTCGGGAAGATTGTAAAAGTGGACAAGGCGTTTCGATGGGAATGGTTAGTCATCCCTCATATTTTTTCGACCCCATTTTATTGCTATGCCTATAGCTTTGGGAACCTCCTGGTTTTGGCCCTATTCCAACGGTACAAACAGGAAGGTCCCTCCTTCGTTCCAAAGTACTTACAACTTCTGGCTGGCGGAGGATCCGCCAGTCCTCAAGACCTCTTACGGCCTCTCCAAGTTGACATCCGCGCTCGAACCTTTTGGGAGGGAGGGTTTAAACGCCTACAACACCTGGTCGGGGAACTGGAAGGCCTTATGCCTTGATGGGACAGAAAAGCCCGAATATAGATAAACTCTTGATTTGTTGGCACGTATCCGGTACCTTGGAACTCTTCATTCTATTCTGACGTTTTCATACCGGGACTCATTCCTCAACGTAGTTTTCAGTCGTGATTCGACAAGGAGGAACTTACCCATGTCCCATCGTGCCTACATTCTCATCAATGTGATGCCGGGTCAAACCGACACCGTCATTCAACGATTGGCTGCCATTCCAGAGATTGTCATCTTAGATGCCTGTTGGGGAAAGCCTGATGTGATCGCACTCATGGAGGTCCCCGATCAAGACACCCTCACGAAACTGGTCCTCACGAAAATTCACTCCATCGAAGGCGTGGCCCAAACCGATACACACCTGGTCTATCAGCCGGTTCGCCAAGACCTCGCTATCAAGACCTAATGTCACTGAACCTGGCCCACCGTATTTTGGAGACCACGAACAGTGATGTCCTGATTAAAAGATTCCTGCCTGTCGTTGCAACCATCGAATATACCCGATGATCTTCGTCACATCTTCGGGAGTCGCCCCCTCAATCTTAGGCATATTCCCGAATTTCCAATGATGCGCCCGGACCCCATGCGCCGCCGCTCGTTGAAACGCCATATCAGCATGATGGCTGGGTTCATAGATTTTATGAACGAGGGGTGGGCCCTGATTCGTCCCTTGCCCCTGAGGACCATGACAAGGCTGACAAAACGAATTAAATTTCGTTTCCCCTTCAGACAATTCAGGCGGAATGGATTGTTGCACCACCACCGCTGGGGCGCGTTCTGTTGGCGATGAACCTTGGGCCGTGGTTTCATTTTCCGTACACCCGATGAGAATCAAAGCACATACCCACCCTATTATTACCTTTACTCTATTCTCGTGAGAAGTCTTGTACATGTTTCCCCCCATCAAATGAACACATTCACGTCTCATGAAATCTCTTCCTGAGCAGGGTCGATCATTTGAGCTGATTGAAACCCTTCCTGCCGAATAAGACAACTATCACATTCCCCGCAGGGCCGATTCAAGGAATCAGGGTTATAACAACTACTGGTTAAATGCAAGGGAGCTTGGAGTTCGTGGCCTCGTCGAATGATCTCTGATTTGGACATGGTCAAAAGGGGAGCACAAATTTTAAATCGTGTCCCTTCAACCCCTTTTTGTGTTCCCAGATTGGCCATTCGTTGATACGCTTCAAGAAACTCCGGACGACAATCAGGATATCCAGAATAGTCACGAATGTTCGCCCCCAAAAAAATACTTTCAGCCTGAGAGATCTCCGCATAGGCCAGTGCTAAACTTAAAAAAATCGTGTTTCGTGCAGGCACATAGGTAATAGGAATTCCGGCTTCCCGTTCATGAGAAGAGCGGCCGGTCGGGACAGGAATGTGATCGGTCAGAGCCGACTTCCCAAACGTCCGCAGGTCTAATTTGAAGATTTTGTGTTCATGGACGGAAAGGGCCGCCCCAATCCGCTGGGCGCACTGGATTTCATAATGATGTCGTTGCCCGTAATCGATGGTCAGGAAATGGAGAAGGTACCCTTGAGACTTCGCGATGGCTGCCGTGACCGTTGAATCTAACCCTCCACTAGCCAGAACGACGGCACGCTTGTCAAACATCTGATCATTCTGTGGTCAAGGTAGGATGGGGCTGGTGGTATGCATGCTCTTCACAGTCCTCAAAGACGTTGCTCCGCGCGTTCAATTTTCTCCATAAGTTCTCTTTGAGACTGACAGGCCACACATAGCCGAGCAAAGGGAAGCGCTTGAAGCCGTTTCTCACTGATTTCTTCACCACATTCCGCACACATTCCGTATGTTCCCTCATCCAGGCTATCCAACGCATCATCAATGAGCTGACGTTCTCGATTTCGCATTTCTTGAAGTGAAATTCCCATTTCACGCTCTAAGTCCACTAAAGCCTGATCGCCACTATCCATTGCCGCTTCCAAGCGCCGTTGTTGTTCATCCGTCACCGATTGCCCCAATTGCTGTTTGATTTCCTGAATTAACGCTTCCCGTTTTTCGATTAAGATTTGCTTTAAGGCGGCATGTCGATCCACGGGTGGTTTGGCCTTTTTCACAGTTTTTTTCGGAGATGAAGAAGTCTTGGGGGCCGCAGCTTTTTTCGTTTTCACCGCCTTGGGCGCACTCGCTTTTTTGGTACTTGAAGCTGAAGCCTTGGGGGCCGCTTTTTTCCTGCCAACTTCAGGAGTCTTCGTTCCCTTTTTTTCGGATCGTGCGGCCATACCTATATTCCTTTCTCCATTCGGAGGTTACTGAATCGCCAACTCTGCCACCAGAGTTCTTGTGTTATCACTGCCCTCAAGACAACCTATGCCACCATACCATACCTGGGATTTAATCATAGGCAATCAAGGAGTGAATATTATACCCATTTAATTTTTCCCGACCCTGCAAAGCCAGTAACTCCACAAGAAATACCACCCCGGCAATCTCTCCACCGAGTTGACGAATGAGATGGACCGTGGCACTCGCGGTTCCCCCTGTGGCGAGCAAATCATCCACGATGAGAACCGGCTCCCCTTCCTGAATGGCATCACGATGGATGGCCAAGGAATTTGACCCGTACTCTAAATGGTACTTGACCTCAAATACGTCTGCGGGGAGTTTTCCAGGTTTTCGAACCGGAACAAATCCAGCTTGCAAGTGATACGCTAAGGGACTCCCTAAAATAAAACCTCGTGACTCAATTCCGACGATTTTACTAATCCCTGCCTCCTTATACTTATCCGTTAATTCATTAATAATGGAACGGAAGCATGTGGGGTCCTTTAATAATGTCGTAATGTCATAGAATAAAATCCCCGGCTTTGGAAAATCCGGAACTTCACGTATGTATGATTTATAGTCCATAATACCAACAGAAACTACCTAGGACATACTACTTTACCCCCGAACAATAAACCCTTTAGTTTGCCTATTTGCTTCTTTCCAGTCAACTATTATCTTCTCAACAGAAGAAAAGGTCGGACCTTTTTTAAGTTCTTCTAAGAAAAGTTCCAGGCAGTCTTCTCGCCCTTCCCCTTCGATTTCAACCTCCCCCGTTGGGACATTTCTCACCCAGCCTTCGATACCCAATTCTTCAGCTTTTCGCCGAGTAAAGGCTCGAAAACCCACTCCCTGAACCCTTCCATGGATGAAGGCATGTACCCGTTTTTGATTTTCCATGTTGCTCACGATGACGTATTAACGGGGCCTGTTTCCCCACTAGGAAATATCGGTTTGTCCTGCTTTGCTACATCGTTAATGACAGCCTTGCCAATCCGAAGTCCCTCTCGAATACAATCTGGAATCCCAATCCCAAACAGCCCGGCCCCAATAATGTACAGGCCAGGTTCTTGAGCCAGGAATGTTTGCAACTTGGCCACTCGCTCTTGATGACCTAGAACATATTGGGGCATCCCCTGATCCCAACGGTGAACCTCCCAATAATTGGGCGCCCCCTTTACCCCTACCATAGCCTCTAATTCGCGGCGCGCGCATTCCACCAAGCCTTGATTATCTTGTTGCAAAAAGCTTTCCCGCCCCCTTCCCCCGACATAGCAACGAATGAGCGTTTCTCCGGGGCCTGAACGCCCCGCCCATTTCATCGATGTCCATGTGGCTGCCAACAGAGGCCTGGATTCTTTTCGTGGCACGACAAAACCAAAACCTTTTATCTGGTCTTGAACACGTTCGATCGGATAAGCCAGAGAAATGGTCGCTGTGGAGGCATAGGGAATTTGTTCAAGATGTTGGGCGATTTGAGAATGAGAGGGACGGAGAAGGTTGGCAGATTGAAATGCCGGGGTCGCAAGAATGACGGCATCGGCCGGAATGACCTCTCCATCCGAGAGTACAGCCTGATAGGGCGGCAACCCTTTATTTGTTCGACGCAACCTCTCACAGCTGACTCCAGAACGGAGGTGAACCCCGGCTTGCTCTAAGCGCGGAATAACGGTATCGATGAGTTCCCCCAGCCCCCCCCGAAGCGTCATGAATAAACTTGGCGCCTTTCCCCCCGGCTTGGAAGGGTTGGAGGATTGACCTTGTGCTGCCCGCATTCCCTTGATCACACTGCCATATTTCTGTTCAAGCTCTTTAAACCTGGGAAAGGTTGCCGACAGACTCAATTCATCAGCATCTCCCGCATAGATACCCGCTACGAGTGGTTCAATGAGATGATCAAAGGCTTCCGAGCCAAACCGACGACGAAAAAAACTTCCCAAGGTTTCATCTCCAGGATCACGACGGGGCCCCGGCCAAAACCGTTCAGCCCCCATCCGAAGCATACCGGACCAAGACAACAGTCCACTCGTTACCAGAGAACTCACCCGTTGGGGACGAAAAGCTAAGAGTCCTTGCGGAAGTTCCCGAAGAGCACCCCGACAAAAGGAAAACGTTTGATTATGTTGAGCATTCGTTGAAATGAGTCGGTCTTCGAGGCCCAGGGTTCGACAGAAATCACGAGCCCAGGGCTTGGTCGTCAGGAATGAATCGGGGCCTCCTTCTATGAGCAGCCCATGATTTTTACTGGTAAGAATTTTTCCACCCCAACGAGCATCTTTTTCAAGAACCGTACATTCTATCGGGATATGATTGATTGTCGATTCTTCTTGGAGGGCAAAGGCAGCCGATAACCCTGAGATCCCGCCTCCAATGACTATGATTTTGAAGGGTGTGTTCCTCATACCCCTAGCTTTGAAAGAAGATGCAGATCTTTTGTGGAAGGGCATTCGCCAATGACTGGCAATCGATCAACGAAAGAGCACTGGCCCAGAAGAAACCCTTAGCCTTGGGGAGAGCACGTGGAAGAATACTGTCGAACGCATTCGATAGCAACCTCTACACTGCGTAAAGGGGTCGTGGGAAGAATGCCGTGTCCCAGGTTAAAAATATGTCCTGGTCGACCACCGGCTTGTTGAAGAATATCACGAACCCGACGTTCTATTTCCTTTTCCGGAGCGAATAACACCATGGGGTCCAGGTTTCCCTGGATACCCACATCATACCCAACTTGAGCCCATCCATCTTCTAAGCGAACCCGCCAATCAACTCCCATCACATCACTTCCGGCTTTTCTCATGAGGGATAATAGCCCGGTTGTCCCGGTCCCAAAATAGATTAATGGAATGCCTTCAACACGAAGGGCCGAAAAAATGGATTGCACGTGTGGCAACACATACTCTTCATAATCACCTGGACTTAAACATCCCACCCAACTGTCAAACAACTGAATCGCCTGAGCTCCAGCCCGACTCTGGACACGCAGGTATTCAATCACGACCGCAGACAGTTTTGACATAAGTTGATGCCAAACCGTAGGCTGGGAAAACATTAAATGTTTGGTTCTGGCATAATCCCGCGAACTCCCACCTTCAATCGCATAACTGGCAAGGGTGAACGGGGCCCCGGCAAATCCGATGAGAGGAACACGTCCATCAAGGGCGTCCAGGGTTTGCCGAATGGCTTCCCCTGCATAGGGAAACGCATTTCCATCAACCGGCAACAATTCGACAATGCCGACTTCCCCACGAATCGGATTATGAATGACGGGCCCTTTTCCCTCTACAAACTCCAGCTCTAAGCCCATGGCTTCGAGAGGCAGCAAGATATCTGCGAAAATAATGGCCGCGTCCAGATCAAATCGTTGAATAGGTTGAAGAGTGACTTCCGCAGCCAATGCCGGAGTTTTACACACATCCAGGATAGAATGACGCTTTCGAATGGCCTGATACTCCTGCATGTACCGACCGGCCTGTCGCATAAACCATACAGGAGTACGGTCTACCGGCTGTCGTAGACAGGCTTTGAGAAAACGATCATTCATGTCGGCATTCTACGAGTGCAAAGAATGATGAGTCAATGAAACGTAATCTCCTGGCGGCCAAGATGAAAACCTGATCGCCATCATCCGCATCCATTAACGTTGCGGTCGGCAAAAGGGCTGACTTCCGAATCAGTGTCCTGGAGTCACGCATCTCTAGTAGGGAGCAAGGAAGATAATTCTTGGTAAATTCGCCGAGAAGCCTGCTCAAGGTTCCCCAGATCCTTATCCGCAACAATCCAAGCTTCATCAGGTTCCAACTCAATTCGATAATGCTGTTTCTGGAGAGAAAACCACTCCACGTAAGGATGAGGACTGAGTAATGGATGTGGGTCGAAGGAGATCAGACTCACCGTGCCTAATTGAGGAATATCAAATTCCTCCAAGGATTCTCCTGCTCGCGGGTCATCAATAAATCGCGGATTAAGGAATTGAATCAGCTTTCCCTCAATTTCCCCAGAAAAATTCCCGCGCAGGCAAACATCTACCGTACCAAGTCCGGCCAGCCTCAATTGCCCCACCACACAACCGGACGTTCGATTATCAAGAAAACCACCTTGGATCCATCGTCCATTCCCAAACTTCTGTGCCATGTAATTACCGGACCGAATGGATGATGATGGCCATAAAATACCGTGAGGAGAATAAACGGCTTTCAGGGCTTACACAGCGGACAGCGAAGTTGATTGGCAGCATCGGTATTTTCCAACGCTTCCAAAGCCGAGTCTTTATCAGGATATTCATCCCATCCGCCTTCCCAAAAGTCTGAACGATGGGGCATAGTCGGAACTTCTAAGCAGCGATCTCGATGAATCATCGCTTGATCAAGAGACCGCTTTAAATGAATCCAATACCCCATAAAAATTCCTATTCATTCAAAAAAGGTTAACCGACTAACTATGGAAGATGGGCTAAGATCGTCCTGAAAATGTGCACCCAGGCAACGGCGAGCAAAATCTCGTGGCAGGCCTTTAATTATCCATGATTTGCCATTCGTCTTTATCCAAAAAAACTTTTTGACCAGCCTCTAATTTGGCCAATTGTTCCTTATCAAAGAAACGCATATATCGCTCAATCCGATCTGGATCGTCAATACGTTCCTCTTGATGCATTCCAGTTGGGAGTTTAAACCGGCGAATTAAAACAGACATGAGAAATTTCCTCCATAGTGAAAGTTAGAGCCCCAACCTCTAAGTCTAGCAAATATAAAGATTTTCAGTCAAAATTTTTCGTCATTCCTTCTAGAATTTGAGCCAGGTCATTCATTGACCCCAAGGTATCATCCTTAGATATAATAGACTATCCTCGGCTTCGGGGCGATTCATGAGTTGCTGATGGAAAATTTTTATATGCTTTATTCAGTAAAAGGAGCTTCCTATGCCATTATACGAATACATTTGTGAGGGTTGCGACCATGAATTTGAGGCCATGCAATCATTGAGCACAAAACCTGAAGAAACCAAATGCCCTAAATGCCAAGCGGTCAAAAGCCGAAGAATCATGTCATCTTTTGCCTCCAAAGTCGTAGGGACACATAAACCAGGCTTTGCAGAAGACAAGGCTTACGGGATGCTAAACGAACGGATGAATAAATTCTCCAAACTTCCTCCTATCATGGGGCAACGAGCTGCACCTACCGAAGCCAACTCTCAACCCTCGACAGGAGAATAAGGGCAACAGTTGGTCCTGGGCCACGAGTTGATTTCCCGCATTGAGTTCCCTGAACATTCTTCCTCTTGACTTTCATTTCCCGAAACGGGAAAGATGCGCCGGTTTTCATCATTAGCATCACATCAGACCAGGGAAGACTGAAATATCGTTGTCGGCTTGTTACGTAAAATATGGAAACCTCACCTTTCAAGAACTCCTTGCTCACGAAAGCCCTATTTGGAGTTCTGTTCATTTTCGGAGTGCTACTCCATTCGGGAGGCTCGCCTCTCTTTTCCGCCAGTTCGGCTCCGCCTGCTCCCGCGACAGATGACGAATCCTTATCGGGAACCATACTTATCGTGGGCAATGGTCCAGAACGGTATTTATTGGAATTACTGGCGGCGGAATTCGAACGGCAACACCCTTCCGTGTCAGTGGATTTCTTCTGGCATTCTGATGCAAAGCCGATTCGAACCCTTGAGTTGAATGAAGCCGACATCGCTATTACCGGTGAAACATCTTCGAAATTTCGATCCACGGTCATCGCAAGAGATGGGATTGCCGTACTGACCAATTTTTCCAACCCGGTTACAGAAATGTCTTCCCATCAAGTCGCAGAAGTCTTTTCCGGAAAGCTCCGGTATTGGTCTCAAGTGTACGAGGAAGCACCTCAAATGAAAATCGTGTTGGTCAATCGCACGAAAAATCAGAACATCCGGCAAGGCTTGGAAAAATCCCTCAACATTCAACGAGCCATTCCCCGTACCGCCAAACGAGTGGAAAAAGAAGGAGATGCGATTAAAGCCGTTAGCGGGAATCTTAATGCGATCACCTTTTTGTCTATGGCTCCAGCTCTACGAGCCAAAGAAGATGGGATTGCCGTCAACCTTCTTTTCATCGATAAAATTGAACCGGAAGTTCAAACAGTCTTGGATAAACGCTATCCCCTTCAAAGACCTGTCGTGCTCGTGACGGCCCCTGATCCTTCACCTCAAGTCTTGGCGTTTGAACGATTCGTCCTTTCACGAGCTGGTCAACGGCTTATGAAAAAAGGCAAATACTATCCCCTTGAGGAGAACTAATGTGCCGTCCCCGGCCCAACATCAACGGACTTGTAATTTATTGTCGTTTGGATATAAAAGGTGACGGCAACCGCACCTGCGATTGAACAGACCATGCTAATCGTCTCTCTTTGCCATGTTTAAAAAAATCCTTGTCGCCAACCGTGGGGAAATTGCCATGCGCGTCATCAGGGCGTGCAGAGAGTTCGGCATCGCAACAGCGGCCATTTATGCGGAAAGCGACGCAACAGCCATCTACGTCAAGAAAGCCAATGAAGCCTATTTGGTCGGACCAGGCCCCGTTCAAGGATATCTAGACGCCCGTCAGATTGTGGGCTTAGCTAAAAGGATTCGAGCTGACGCAATTCACCCGGGGTACGGTTTCCTGGCTGAAAATGCCACATTCGCCCGACTTTGCGAAGAAGCCGGCATTCACTTCATCGGCCCATCTCCTCACTCCTTGGAACTTTTAGGAGATAAGGTTCAGGCAAGGGAATTAGCCATTAAAGTTGGGGTCCCGGTCGTTCCCGGAACCGATGGAAGTGTGGAAACACTCGAGGAAGGCCTAGAATTTGCCCATGGGGCCGGCTATCCCGTCATCGTAAAAGCCAGTGCCGGTGGTGGTGGACGCGGGTTACGAGTGGTCCGTTCTGATGATGAACTGAAAGAGGCGATGGAGGCTGGCTCTCGAGAAGCACTGGCGGCCTTTGGGAATGGCGAATTATTCATCGAAAAATATATTGAACGACCCCATCACATTGAATTTCAATTATTGGCAGATAAAAACGGGTATGTCATTCACCTTGGAGAACGTGACTGCTCCATTCAACGTCGTCACCAAAAGTTGATTGAGATCGCTCCTTCCCTTGTACTGACTCCTCGTCTAAGGGCGGAAATGGGAGAAGCGGCCATCGCGATCGCGCGGGCCGCCCAATTCTACAATGCCGGAACGGTAGAGTTTTTATTGGACCCTGATGGCCGCTATTACTTTATTGAAATGAACCCACGGATTCAGGTGGAGCATACGGTCACTGAACAAATCACGACGGTGGATATCGTACAATCCCAGCTCTGGATCGCCGCCGGACGCCCGTTGGTCTTTGGCCAACATGAAGTGAATCTTCAAGGCTATGCCATTCAATGTCGGATTAATGCTGAGGATCCTCAGAACGGGTTCCGCCCCTCCTCTGGTAAAGTCACAGCCTACTTATCCCCCGGGGGAGTGGGAGTCCGGATTGACGGGGCAGTGTATAAAGACTATACAGTTCCACCTTATTATGATGCTTTGCTGGCAAAACTTACGGTCCATGGACGAACGTGGGATGAAACCGTGCGTCGCACCCATCGATCTTTGGAAGAATTCGTGCTTCGTGGGGTTCGAACGACCATCCCCTTCTTAGCCAAAATTATGGAGGAACCGGATTTCCGAGCTGGCCGGTTTGATACGTCTTACCTCGAACAACATCCCGGCTTATTTGATTACGAAGAAATGGAAGAACCGGAAGATTTGGTTGTAGCACTCTCAGCGGCTATCGCAGCCTATGAGGGACTCTAACCACTACCGTTAAGGCACAGGCCTCGACCTGGTAGCCTTAGTGAAAGGGATTGTATGGCAAGGAAACGACCTCACACACGACGTGGAACAAAATCCCGGCGTCCCGTCCCTATTCGGACAAAGCGGGATGCTCCCCCAGCGATGGATATCGAAGCTTCACCCAAGCGGCAAGTCTTTTTAACTGACGTCGCCCTGCGTGATGGACATCAGTCTCTCCTGGCAACACGTATGCGAACCGAGGATCTCATCGCCGTCGGTGCCGATTTAGATGAAGTCGGCTTCTGGTCCTTGGAAGTCTGGGGGGGAGCCACTTTTGATTCCTGCCTGCGATTTTTAAAGGAAGATCCATGGGAACGATTACGGGCCTTTCGGCAGGCAATGCCAAAAACACGTCTCCAGATGCTGCTCCGCGGTCAAAACCTGGTTGGCTATCGCCATTATGCGGATGACGTTCTGGAGAAATTCATTGAGCTCTCGGCAAAAAATGGTATCGATGTGTTTAGGATTTTCGATGCCCTTAATGATATACGAAACATCAAGCCCGCGATGGAAGTGGTCAAAGCCTGCGGCAAACACATTGAAGCCACCATCTGTTATACCGTCAGCCCGGTTCATAGCCTCAACCATTTTGTAGAACAAGCCAAACAGCTCGAAGACCTGGGAGCAGATACCCTGTGCATCAAGGATATGGCGGGACTTTTGCCACCCTTTGAAGCCTACGAACTCATTCACCGCTTGAAAAGTACCGTCCGGATTCCCATTCATCTGCACACCCATTACACCTCGGGCATGGCCTCGATGTCGGCCCTCATGGCCATCATGGGCGGTTTGGATATCTTAGATACAGCTCTTTCTCCCCTATCGGGAGGAACGTCTCACCCTCCCACCGAGTCGTTTATCGCTGCACTCAGGAATACTCCCTACGATACAAAATTGGATCTCCACCAATTAGCTCCCGCAGCGGATAAACTCCGAGGGGCCCGCAAACGCTATCAACAATTCGAGAGTGATTTCACGGGAGTGGATACGGATATCCTTCTTTCCCAAGTCCCAGGAGGCATGCTCTCAAATTTAGCGGCTCAGCTCGCCGAGCAAAATGCGTTAGGAAAAATCAAAGAAGTACTTGAAGAAATTCCGCGCGTCAGAAAAGATATGGGTTATCCCCCGCTGGTTACCCCGACCAGTCAGATTGTGGGAACGCAGGCAACCTTAAATATCCTGACGGGTGAACGGTATAAGGTCATTACCAACGAAACGAAAAATTACTTCCAAGGTCTTTATGGGAAACCGCCGGGCACTCTCAATTCACGGATCAAAAGTAAATCCCTGGAAGGAGATAAACCGGTTCCCGGACGCCCCGCAGATTATCTTGATCCTGAGTTAGACGATGCCAACCACGAATTGATCGGCCAGAATAAATCGGAAGAGGACGTGGTCTCTTATGCCCTGCTCCCGTCCGTAGCCCTGCAATTCTTTGACGAACGAGAACGAGGGGAATTAAAACCGGAACCCCTTCAATCCTCCACAGACAGCACCCCTGAAGTGGATACGGATCTCCACCTCGCTCCCGTAGAATTCAAAGTCACTGTTCATGGCGAGTCATACCATATCCGGGTTTCCGGGTCCGGCCAAACCGTCGATGGCACCAAACCCTATTACATCAAAGTCAATGATAAACTCGAGGAAGTATACCTGGAACCAATCCAAGAAGTGCTGGCCGGAGCCCCCGATACCCCCACACCCCCTTCTTCGGCTAAAGCTGAAGGACGGCCCAAACCCTCGCAACCCGGTGATGTTGTCACTCCGATGCCGGGGCGAGTTGTCAAAATTCTCGTAAATCAGGGAGATACCGTAAAGGCTGGAGACCCTCTCCTCGTCGTGGAAGCCATGAAAATGGAAAATCGCGTGCAGGCGCCTATCGGAGGAACCGTAGCCACGCTTTACGTGAAAGAAGGGGATGAAGTGAATCCGGATGAAACCCTGATTCACCTGGAATGATGGCCGGTTGTTGGCGTTCGATCTCCTGCAATCATCTACTCGTGGTCTTGCAGTGCATAACCGTTTTGGGATGTACCTCGCCCCCACCCTTACACCAACCCCTGGAACTTATTCAGCGCGTCCCAATTCAAAAAATTCTCGTTTCAGGTCATCAAGTCGCCTACCTTGACCTGGGGATGGGTCCTCCACTGGTTTTTATCCATGGATTTGGTGGCTCGATGTGGAATTGGGAGCACCAATACACCCAACTGTCCTCCCGGTACCGAGTCATAGTCCCGGATCTTCTGGGGTCAGGACTTTCAGACAAACCCAACCTCGCCTACACACCACAACAATTAGTCCGGTTCTTTCATGAGTTTTTACAGGTTCTAGACCTTCCACATGTCAGCTTGATCGGAAATTCTATGGGAGCGGGGATGGCCATGGCGCTGGCTCTGGATTATCCTAACCAAGTGAATCGTCTCGTGCTCATTTCAGGATTCCCTGATCGGGTGAGTGAAAACATTGCCTCCAAACATTACCAACGGTTTTTGCATCACCGCCCACCTCTCTGGCTGGCAAAACTTGGAAATTGGATGGCGAATCGTGGGGCCACCGAACACCTTCTGAAGGAAATCATTTATCTGCCTCACCTTATTACTCCGACGGTTATCGAACGGTCCTATCAAAATCGAAAACGCGGGGGATTTCTCCCTCCCTTGTACTCCCTGTTAGATAATATCGATCAATGGGAGTCACAATACGGGCAACGACTTTCCCAGATTTCCCACCCAGTCCTCCTGATATGGGGGAATCATGATCGGGTCTTTCCTTTACCAGTCGGTGAAAAAGTGAGACAATTGCTACCACAGGCTCAATGGCACGTGATTCAGGATGCTGGACATATGCCACAATGGGAGCAACCGACCGTCGTGAATTCATTGATCGAATCGTTTATCCTTTCTTCACCTCATTAAGGTATTCTTTCAAGGAGCAGAGTTATGAGTCATCTACGAACAATCGTGTGGAGTACGGTTTTGGGGCTCCCCATCATTTTTGGCTGTGCTCAATTTTTCCCCACCTCCCCACAATCCTTCGAATATCAGGATCTCCCTATTGCCCAGGGAACCGCACAGACCGGGGATGGAGCATCGATACAGTTCAAAGGCAAGGCGCTGCCCCTGAGTGGCACAACCATACAAACGGGAGATGAACTCCGTTCAGTCCCGCTTGCGAAAAATGACCTGGCTCTGCTTGATTTGGTCGAAACAAAAGGATCCGTACGCATTATTAATGTCGTGCCCTCACTCGATACCAAAGTGTGTGAACAACAAACCCACTATTTAAGTGAAAAAAACCAAGGGCTAGATCAACAGGCCACCTTTCTTACGATTAGCATCGACACCCCATTTGCCCAAAAACGTTTTTCGGAAGAAGCGGGAATTTCGAACATTCAATTTCTTTCGGATTACCGTGGGGCCGAATTCGGCAAACGATATGGGCTCCTCTTAGGCGGACCGCATCTTTTAGCCCGAGCCGTCATGGTTGTTGATTCAAAGAACGTGCTTCGACACTTGCAGGTCACCAAAAATTTAGGTCATATGCCCGATATGGAAAAGGCTTTTTCCGTAGCCAGGGAACTCATTCAAGAAGAAGCTTCATGAGAAGCGTGTTGATTCACATACAAGGTCCAAAAATCCCCACATGACGTTTTCCGAACACCTCAGGGCCCTGGCCTCCCCTATATGGGACGCTCAACTTCGGCATCCTTTCGTCCGGGCCTTGGGCAAAGGAACTCTTCCACTTAAGAAGTTCAAGTACTATATCATGCAAGATGCACGGTACTTGGAGGAATTAGCGAAAGTCTTCTCGTTGGGTGCGGCCAAAGCGACCGATTCTGCTACAGCCCTTCATTTCGCCAAACTGGTTGAAGAAACGATCATCGTTGAACGAGGACTCCACGAATCTTACGGCAAACAATGGAACCTTACGGCCGAAGACATGCGATCGACTCCACTTGCACCTACGAACTATGCCTATTGCCGACATATGCGGTCCGTCGCACAAGCAGGCACCCTCGGTGAAACGACAGTCGTGGCACTTCCCTGTGCTTGGGTATATTGTGAGGTAGGCAATCACCTGTTACGGAAAGGACTTCCCTCGAAGTCTCATCCATACCGGGAGTGGCTCCAACTCTACGGGTCTCCGGAATTTGCCGAAGTGACTGAGTGGATGCGGAAACTCGTAGATCAATGCGCCAAGCGAGCAGGAAAAGCTGAAAAGGATAAAATGCAAGAAGCCTTTATCATCAGCTCACGATACGAGTGGATGTTTTGGGAAATGGCATGGCGAGAGGAAAAATGGCCGGTATAACTCCTGGGTCCCAATACGTCCTGTGACCAGGAATCCTCGACTTTCATCGTTTGAACGTCCTTTTTTGTTTTTTTTGATGTCATGAATTCTTCTACGAGCCTATGGCTCATGGTCCTTTTGTGGTTTCTCAGCCTGTCAGTCTTTCCTGTACCGCCTTCCCGTGGGGAAACCAATCAACTTAAAGGAATACAACCTCTACTCCCCCACGCTCCGGATTCGCTGAAAAAGCTTTTGGCTCCGGATATCCGCCCCCTTCTTGATCCTCACGAACAGGAAGGGTTTCTCCAAAGCTTAGAAGGACAACCTCCCAACTGGAAAACCCTTCACCATGCCGATCTCACTATACAAAGTGATCGATTGTGGGAATTCAACCGTCATCGGGATCGGCTCCGATTGGCTCGCCCTGAAATCCTTCAAGAATCCCTAGCCTTTCTCTGGTCAGGGATCTTGCGAAATTATTCCTCCGAATACCAAGGCTATACCGTTGCCTTGGGGCCAAATTTCACCTCCACCTCTTGGGGAATCGTTCGATTTAAACCGACGGAAATTCCCGATTTTCTCATCGCCATCCCATCAGACGAACTTCGGCACGAAATTGATATGAAAAAAAAGAAGAACGAACCCATAGAAATTCAGGTGTTGTTCATCGGAAAACTCGTGCAAGACGAGTCGATCATGTATACCTTTTCCCATGAGGATCCCGAACAGGGCCTGATCTTACCCGTGGTGTCCATTGAGGCCATGAAATATATTCTTCCGACAAACTCGGCCAAGCCGCTTCCTTCCGTCCGATGATTCATGCCTAACGTTCATTCACACCCCTCATTAACAAGAACACTTCTTTGGTACTGGACACCGGTCATCGTTTACGGCGGCGTGATATTTTACCTATCCTCACAATCTTCTCCTGGCTATTATATTCCAGGGTTCTTCTTTGCCATAAGTGATAAGGTCCTTCATGCGATCGAATTTGGTCTGTTTGGAATTCTTCTTTTTCGTGCTTTATGTCAAACCCTCTCGTTATCGAACAGTATAATTTTTAGCATTATAGGGGCCATTCTCTTTGGCGCTTCCGACGAATTTCACCAATGGTTTGTCCCCAACCGTCAAGCGGATGTGGCAGATCTTTTGGCTGATTCGGTTGGGGCAGTACTTTTGGTCATTGGATGGGCCTTATGGAAAGAGAAAAGACATTGACCTTGGAATACCATTTAATGGGCACTCTTCGTTCTACCAGAAATACTCGTCCATCCTCTTTCGACGTATGTTGTTATCTCCGCAAAAACTTTGGGCTAATAGATTTCTTCTTCCAGAACATCAAACTTCCAGAACAACCTCGACCTGCCTATTGTTAAGGAAGAGACGGAATGCGACGATACATCTACAGAGTCATAAAATGCTATCATTTGGGTAAAAGGGCACGTCCCAAAACGAACGTGAAAGACTAAGATGCGAAAGGCACTTCTCCCATTCCCTCCCCCATCCGGAGCTAGTCCCTTAGAAAACGAGCAGGGCATCACCTATCTCTTTGTGATGATATTAATGGTTACCATGAGTGTGTCCCTCCTGGCTGTTACCCAACAATGGTCGGTCATCATGCAACGAGATCGTGAGGCCGAGCTCCAATTTCGTGGCACCCGCATAAAGGAAGCCATAGACCGTTTTGTGGCCGACTATCAGGTTCAAAAGGCCACGAGGGCCAATCAATGGCCTCGATCCCTGGAGGAACTCACCAAGAAGAGCCCCAAGCGCTACCTGCAAACCGTCTATTTAGACCCCATGACGGGAGAAGATTTTGCCCTCATCAAGGTCGGAGAAGAAATTCATGGCGTGAAAAGCACCAGCACAAAAAAACCCTATAATAAAGTTCTCTTTCAAGGGGCTCAATCCTATGCATCCATTCGTTTTGAAGCCACGGGGGTTTCCGGCAATTGCCAACCCAATGCTCTTAATCCTCTTTTAGCAGCTAATTGTACGGCCGCGGGAAAAACACCCTCTCAAGGTGGACAGCCTAACCCAAAAAGTAACCCAACTCTAGAAGAACCGCCCCCTTCCTCCCCGTAAGGGAAGGCTGGCAATTTGCTAATTTTTCTCCTCCGCCAACAAGAGGGGGCCCTCCGGATTTCGAGCTCTCTCAACCCAAATGGACAACCCTCAAGAATACTTCCCGGAGATTACCCATTTGTAACTTTCAGGTTATTTGGAAGTTACGTGGCCTCAATATGCATGATTTAATATTCAGGAATAACATTCCGATAGACATTACAGAATAAAGAAAACAGCAGGTATCTCTAGCTGGATTTTCACGGATATGCTAGGCTAAAGGAACGCTGAGATTGAACAGTGAAAACTGTTTAATGTTCCCCCGCCTGTGTTGTTTCAACCATCAAAAGGATATTGCGTTAGCATTATGTTTAAACACTACATGATTTGGGCCTGTGTTTTAGTCATCAGCCTAGCAGCCTGTACCGCCAAAGAGGTTCAACAGGGGGAAGAACTGGCGGTTCAAGGAAATTGGGATGGGGCCGTCATTGCCTATCGGGAAGCCCTCCGGCAAGATCCTTTTAATAAGGATCTCGAAGAAAAATATCGATACGCCAAAGAAAGAGCCGCTGAACAACATTTCATACGTGGGCAGAAGTTCCTCACGGATGGAAGACTGGCCGAGGCTCTTCAAGAATTTGAAATTTCGTTAGGCTACAATCCGAGCCATCAGGAATATCATACTGCCCTCACGGATGCATGGCGGCTAAAAAGTTCCCGACAAAGCCTGGTTGATGCGAAACAAATGGAAAGTTTGGGCCGACTTGATGAAGCATTAGCACTCTATGAAACGTCCGTCGAGTTGGATCCCTCCCTGACCGAAGCCGTTGAGGGAATCACACGTGTCGTTCACCAGCAACAGGAAGAACAAAAAATCGGCGGAACGGCTGAACCCGTCACCTTACGGTTTCAAAATACACGTCTCAAACAGGTTTTTGAAATATTAGCCAGGACAGCCAATATCGATATTGTGTTCGATAAGGATGTTCGCGATGACTTAGTCACGGTTTTCACCAAAGACACCCCATTCGACGAGGCCCTGAATCTTATCCTGACCACCAACCAATTGTTCTCGAAACGTGTTGGCCCCAATCGATTATTGATTGCTCCCGACACGAAGCAAAAGAGAGAGCAATACGAAGACCTACAAATTCGCACATTTTATTTGACCAACTCCAAGGCGAAAGACATGGCCAATCTGCTCCGGACGATCCTCGAGACCAAACGAGTGTACGTCAACGAGCCATTGAATACCGTCGTCATTCGTGATCTCCCCCCCAAATTACACCTTGCCGAGCAAGTCATCCTGGCTAACGATCGCCAAGACTCCGAGGTGGTGTTTGAGGTGGAAGTCCTGGAAGTCACTCATGCCCAGAATCAAGAGTTGGGGGTGAATTTTGCCAAACAGCTTGGTTTTGGTGCATTCCCTCCAGGCACAGAAATTTTTAATACCCTACCCCAAACCTGGACGTACAAAGAATTAACCTCCATCAATCAAGATTCTTACTTATTCTCTTTGCCTAGTAGCATTTTGCTGAACTTTTTCAAACAGGAGTCAGACGCCAAATTGTTGGCTAACCCCCAAATCCGTGTGCTGAACAATCAAAAGGCCTCCATCAATATCGGCGACAAACAGCCCATCTTGCTCTCAACCACGAATGTATTACCGGGTCAAGCGGCCACAGGAGCCGTCCCCACCACATCTACTGTCACCTCCATCGAGTTTAAAGACACAGGCATTAAACTCACGGTCGAACCCACCGTTCACTTGACCAACTCTATTACCCTGCGGCTTCAGATTGAAATTACCAGGTTGGGAGACCGCGTGATCCTACAAACAGACCCCCTAATCTCCCAATTCCGCTTTGGGACACGAACCGCGGATACCGCATTGAATATGCGAGACGGTGAAACCGTGGTTCTAGCAGGACTCATTTCGGAAGATGACCGACAAACCCGTGAAGGCGTCGCAGGAGTGGATGAGATCCCTGGTCTTGGAGACCTCCTGAGCAATACGGAAAAAGAAAAGGTCAAGACCGAAATCATGTTGGTCATTACGCCACACATCGTGCGAAACGTGAATCTCCCCAAACTCGCCAAACGGACCATGTGGTCGGGCACAGCTAAAGGGTACGGGACCAAACCCTTGTTCTCGGACAAGAAAAAAACCGTCTCGACTCCTTTTGAAACCCCAGAAGACAACGCCCAACCCAACACCCAAGATCCACTACCAGAGGCCAATACCCCGCAAGCGCCACAAGACTCTCAAAGCAAACCTCAAGATGATAATGAACCTCCTACAACCAATCCGACAGAAGTCTCTCGCATTCAGGTCATTCCTGCTGCGGCTTCGATTCGAGTGGGGGAAGACATTTCCTTGACCTTACAGGGACAAAATTTTTCTGCGGTGGAACAATCAACCTTGGTACTGAACTATGATCCGGCAGTCATGACGTTCAAACAAGCCGTGGAGGGAGCCTTCTGGACAGGGCAACAGATTACGCCAAGCCTGACGGTTTCGGCTATCCCCCAAACCGGGCAACTCATCATTCAAATGGGACAACAGGGAAAACCTGCCCAGGGAAGCGGCCCCCTAGCCACGATTACCTTCGAGGCCACAGGCCCCGGAACTTCAAATATTCAAATTCAAAACCCCACGGTATTAGGAGCCAACTCCAAACCCGTGCCGGTAATGGTGCAACATGGGCGAGTCTGGGTGGAATAAGGGCCTCAATGCCCGAGGCGTTACACTCATTGAATTATTGGTCACGTTGGTCATCATTTTTATTCTGGCCTCTGTGGCCTTTCCCGTGACAAAAGTGAACACCAAACGTTCTAAAGAACTTCATCTACGGCAAACCCTTCGTATGGTTCGAACAGCGATTGACGATTTTCATCGGGATTGGGCTCGGGATGGTAATACACTCCTAGGCCCCCTCTGCGTGAAAAACCAGTTATCCTGTAAAGAGGAAACAGGCCTGACCGGCTACCCCAAATCCCTTGAAACGCTTTTAAAAATCGAACTTTCCGGATCTGAAGCTCAGGGGGATGAACAAAGTTCAATCAGGCGATACCTAAGAAAAATCCCCTTCGACCCTATGACGGAAGGGACAGAATGGGGGATTCGGTGTTATCAGGACGACCCGGATGAGGATCGATGGTGCGGGGAAGATGTCTTCGATGTTTTTACCACCAGCCAAAAGGTCGCGATCGATGGAACTCCCTATCGTGAATGGTAAAGGTATATTTTGTGGTTATTGGCAAAAAAGGCTACACTTTACTCGAACTCATGATTGTGGTGGCCATCGTTGGCATCCTGGTGTCCATTGCCGTTCCCAGTTTCCAACAGGCGGCGTTAACAGCTAGGGAAGCAGCCTTGAAACAAAACCTTTTTACCCTGCGGGCCGTTATCGATCAATATTATGCGGATCAGGGCGATTACCCCCTGAGCTTGGAGACGTTGGTGGAAGCACAGTACCTAAGGGGAATTCCCCAAGATCCCTTCACCAAATCGGCCACGACTTGGATCGAAATTTATGAAGACCAACAAGAAGGCGATGATTCCCCCAGCGGCATTTTTGACATAAAAAGTGGGAGTGACGAGACAGCGCGAGATGGCACTCCCTACAAAGAATGGTAGGTTACGTATGAAACTTCAATTCGCACCCAAGTGGTTATTAAGCGGTCTCTGTGCCCTCTTACTCGGGGCTTGTACCCATAAGCCTAATAAGACCCTCGAGTCGGGCAATGTTATGGCACCTCCCCCTCCTCCACCGCAATCGAGTCTGTTATTAAAAGAAGCCCGTCTAGAGTCAGAACAGCTGCGCACGGAAGTGGCCTCTCTTAAGATATTGATGGCCAAGCAAGCTGGAGAACTTCGGGCACTTCGGGAACAAACCCAGTCCATTCAACATCGCGAAAGCGATCAAGGCAGTCAATTGCAGACGATCCGTGGGGAGTTACTCACCGCCAAGGCCGAACAAGATCGACTCCGTCGTCGGAATACCGAGTTAGAGGGACAAGTCTCGAGCATGCCCAAGACCGAACAACTCTTGGCCACGATTCAAGGCCTACGGGATTCGTTTCAGCAGGTCATGACCAACATGAAAAGCCTGGCGTCGGACATAAAGCTCATAAAAAAAGAAATGAACCTCTCCTCGAAGAAAGCCGCACCCAAACAGATTACCCTGCGTCCTTCCAATAAGTCGGGGGACAACCCAGAAAGAACCCCTGATGCTCAAGGAAAAATCATCATCGAGTATGGGGATACGTTATGGGGCTTGGCACGGCAGTATAAAATCTCCGTTCAGCAGCTCAAAGAATGGAATGACCTTGATTCCGATTTTATCATGACGGGTTTCCGCCTTCAGGTGGTCTCTCCCGAGTCTCTTAAGGAAAAGCCCCCAGCGAAAGCTGAACTCATTACCAAACCTTCTTCTAGCACCCCGGCAAAAGCTCCCATTCAAGCCGCGCAATCGGCACAGACTACTCTCCAAAAGAAGTCCGACGTCAATGTCGAAAATGAGCAAGGCACACCACCGGTTGAACCCAAACATATCCTTTCCATCGGTAATCCTCAAACTGATACCCATGAGACCCCCTAGTGCCGGTTTTTCACTACAGAGCCGCTCGTCCGGATGGGTCGATCATTGAACGGGACATCGAAGGGGACACATCCCAGAATATTCAGACCCAATTAGAGGGACAGGGGCTTTTAGTCCTAGATCTCAGCGGGTCGGGCAAAGGTTCCAGCGCCCTCTCACTTTCTTCCCGACCACGGCCTATTTCGCTCCGAGACTTCATGATCTTCAATCAAGAGTTCTTAGCCTTAGTGAAGGCCGGATTGCCCATGTTGCGCTGCTTTGACCTCTTGACCGAACGGGCCAATAAGGGAGGATTTCAGTTAGCCCTCCAGTCGGTCCGAGAAAGTATTAGAGGAGGATCGGCCATTTCTGAAGCCATGGCTCATTATCCAATGTATTTTCCCGAACTGTATCAAGCCTCTCTTCGAGCCGGTGAGCAAGCGGGAAATCTACCTGAGGTCCTCACCCGGTATATTTCGTACCTAAAAATGATTATTGAGGTCAAAGAAAAAGTGGTCAAAGCCACCATCTACCCCATGTTTCTTCTTGGCTTTGGCCTCCTGGTGACCTTAGGCCTATTATTCTTTGTCCTTCCTTCTTTTGCAGAGGTGTATAACGAAAGCCAGGTGGAACTGCCCTGGATGACTCAAGTACTGTTGTCCATCACCAACTCGGCCACCCAATGGCTCATGGTTTTGGTCATCGCACTGGTGATCGGGATTGTGGGATTTTTCTGGTGGAAACGGACGCCCAAGGGACAATGGCAATTCCATTGGTTCTTGCTCCATGCTCCGCTTTTAGGGCCCATCTTCCTCAAAAACCAGGTCATCAGCTTAACCCGCACCCTGTCAACCATACTTGGCGGCGGAATTCCTCTTTTATCAGCTTTACAGGTTACCGCCACCTCCATGCCCAATAAGGTCTTTTCCAAAGCCTTACAAACGGTGATTCGCCATGTCCGGGAAGGCACGAGCCTTTCATCCGCTCTGAAACGAGAACAGTTCCTCCCCAGATTAACCTTGGAAATGATCGAGGTCGGAGAAACCACCGGATCCCTAGAGACCATGTTATTAGAAGTCGCTGAATTCCATGAAGGGGAACTGGACTATCATCTTTCCCGTCTCATGACCTGGATTGAACCCGTCTTCATCATTGGCATCGGCGTCATCCTTGGAGGAATTGTGATTGCTCTGTATCTTCCCATGTTCGAAATGGCTGGTGGGGTACAATAAAGCTTAAGGCCTCAGGAATGGATATCGACTCATGACTACTCCCGTCAAACGCATGCCCTTCGAGGAAATACTCGTCAAGAAAGGCATTCTGTCCGATCGCGAAAAGGATATGCTGATTGAGTCCGCTCGCTCGACCAATCAGACCTTAATTTCCCTATTACTGGAACGGGAAAATGTGACCGAGGAAATAATCGGACAGGCCCTGGCGGATCAGTATGGCCTGCCCTGGAATGATCTTCAAGATTTTCGGGTACCGACCGGCCTCATGGAAATCATCCCGGTAGAGCTCATGCACCGGTATGAATGCGTACCCATGGAGGAAGAAAATCAGGTGCTAACGGTCGCCATCGCACACCCTCAAGATCTTCAGATGCTCGATGAGTTGGAGCATCAATTGGGGTATGAATTGCGATTGGTGGTCTCCTCAAAAACGGCCATTTTGGAGGCCCTGAGTAACAGTGAGGGCAATAGCCAAGTCCTTACCCGAATCAAGGCGGAGCTAGATCCTGTTCTGATCAAGGAGGATGAAAAAGGAGAAGAGATCCTTTCAGTCGAACGGATCACTCAAGACCAAAGTCCGGTCGTCAAACTCGTGAACACCATCATTCTCACGGCTTTACAAAAACATGCCAGCGATATTCACATTGAACCCACGGACCGAACGGTCGAAGTCAAATTTCGCATCGACGGGGTTCTTTATTTGGCCATGGAACCCTTTGATCCGGGAATCCATCCATCACTGATTTCACGTTTGAAAATCATGTCCGAGCTCGATATCGCCGAACGCCGCATCCCACAAGATGGCCGATTCAAACTCTTGCTTAATCAGCGGACGATTGATTTTCGGGTATCCATCCTCCCTAGTGTATTCGGAGAATCCGTCGTGATTCGGATCCTGGACAAACAACATGTCTCCGCCGGGGTCCAAGGCCTTCGTCTTGAAGCTCTGGGGTATACCGGAGAGGACCTCACCAGATTTCGACGAGCCATCACCCGCCCGTACGGCATGGTCTTAGTCACCGGGCCGACCGGGAGCGGGAAGACCACCACCCTGTATGCGGCCCTGAACGAAGTCCATTCGGATGAGGATAAAATCATCACGATTGAAGATCCGGTTGAATATCAGCTTAAAGGGATCGTTCAAATTCCCGTGAATGAAAAGAAGGGACTCACGTTCGCCCGAGGCCTACGTTCTATCCTCCGTCATGATCCCGACAAGATCATGGTCGGAGAAATTCGAGACTTGGAAACCGCTCAAATTGCCATCCAATCTGCCTTAACCGGTCATTTAGTCTTTACCACAGTCCATGCCAACAATGCATTCGACGTCATCAGTCGTTTCGTCAACATGGGGATTGAAACGTACAATTTTGTGGCCTCCTTGAGTTGCATCCTTGCGCAACGTCTCGTGCGTTCTATTTGTCCCACCTGTCGTGTGCCCGTGGAAATTCACCCTGATCAATGCATCGAATCGGGCATTGACTATTCAGCAGTGAAAAATCTGACATTTTTTGAGGGAAAAGGATGCCATGAATGCCATGGATTAGGGTATCGAGGACGGAAGGCGATTACAGAATTTTTGGACATGACCGACTCCATAAAAGAAATGATCCTGCATGGAAAATCATCATCAGAGATTCGAGTAGCCGCCATGGCCCAAGGAATGACAAGCCTTCGGCAAGCAGCGCTGGAAAAGGTGTATCGAGGAGAAACGACCCTCAAGGAAATCAATCGCGTCACACCTGTTGAGGAAACATCGTGAATATTTTCCCGATTCAAAAACCGGCTCTGGCCATATCCGTCACCGAAGAATCCTTATGTCTCGTGGAAGTGAAAGTCCAGTGGCGGAAAAAGAAATTACATCAGATCAAACGTGTCCCCTTAGAGCCAGGGACCTTAAAGCTTTCTTCGGCGAAGGCCAACATCGAAAAAATGGAAGAATTCGTGGCTCAATTACGAATGCTTATAGAGGGATATTCTACACCGGTCTCGGTCGCCCTCAGCCTCCCCGACCTCTGTGCGCGAACCAGCGTATTTGATTTTTCGAATTTTCCGACGGCCAAGAAAGACCAATTGGCACTGATCAGTTGGCGATTTCAACAGGACTTAAAACTGGACACATCTCAATCACGATTAGCGTACCAAGTCTATGTTCCTCATACGGTTTCGAAGGTATCTGAATCGCCGAGTCCGGATACGGTCAAGGTTTTGGGGACCAGTATTCGACATGAAATCATCGAACAATATGAGCGGGCTTGCATCCAAGCTAATGTCTTACCTACCTCGGTTGGGCTGTTTGGCCTCGACACCTTTGATCTTTTCCAGCCCACGGTCCATGAAATGCTGGAAACGGAGGATCGACGAAGCCCCCATGCCTCTCAAGGAGGCATGTATCTCTTCATCAGTTCCTGGGGTTTCACATTTCTGGCCTTTCATGATGGATGCCCTCGTTTTATGAGAACCAAGTCCATCCTCATCCGTGAAGATAATACTCGCACTCAAACATCCCCAGAAGATGATCCCCTTTCCCAGTCTTCCGAAGCACAAACAACGTCTTCGGACCTTACGGACCAACCGGCTTTCACCCAAAGTGTCGTTGAGACCGCAACCAGCAATAGTCCCTACCCCTCCTACACAACCATGAAGGTCGGTAAGGAAATACTCGCCACGCTCCAATATTATCTGGAATCATTCGCAACACAAGAATCGTCTTCGACAGTCGTCAATCTATTCGTGGCGACAGACTTGAATCAAGGCCATCGATTACTCCCCTCAACCCCGGAAATTCAGCAAGTCCTCAACGCCAGTGGGGAACATGCTCCGAATATTCAGGTCACACCACTGGAGCACCCCCTCGCACTCACGTCCCTTATTGATGGCCTACCGACGGACGTTCAAGGATGGACGGCCTTACCGGGGTACGCGAATTTAATGGTGGCATGATGGTCCCGAAAGTTCACATGGACCTTTCCGCTCCCGGCATGAGCCACCTCATGCTAACCCAGTTCGGCCTCCAGCTCATCAGCGTGGCGGTCATTACACTCACGATCACCTTTTGGTGGATTGGGACCCGTTTACATCAAGATATCGACACCATTGAATATAAAATTCAACAACTCAACGCCTCCAATCAAGAGTTGATCGTCAAAAGCCAGGCTTCGGGCATTGAACTTTCCCAACAAGCCATCATGTCGATCCCCAAAAAAGTTTCTTTCGTGAAAGCCCTGCGCGAACGAGTCCAATTCTCCTGGACCCAGCTGCTCACAGATTTGGAATCCGCGACACCCAAACATACCACGACCAGCTCTATTTCTTTGGATGAACGGAATGATTCGATTCTCCTTCACGGATCCGCGAAATCCCTGAAAGACCTCAACCGTCTCATTCATCAATTAGAAAAGCATGGGGCATTTCAAAATGTGATTCTTTTACAGCATTCCACGCCCCCCAAAAAGAAACTTAAGGTTCCCCAACAAATCACTTTTTCCATTAAGGTTTCTTATCAACCAACCTAGGAATCCACAGTCGAGAGACACCATGCCGATTAAGTTTTTTCAACAGTCGAAAACGACCTTCCAGATATCTCAATATCTGCTCCCACTCCTTGTCGTAACGACGATCACCGTTATTTCCGCATTCGGGATGTTTGGGTTCATGTTTTATCCAGCACAGGATCGATGGGCCAACGCGAAGATGCAATACGAAGAAGCCTTGGTTACCCAAGAAAAAACCACGACGGCAAGAGACACACAGAACGTGCTGGCCTCAACATGGAAAGCTTTACCCAATTACCGGGAATTCACGGACTTAAGCCTAGAGATTGCCTCTCTGGCCAAACGCAATCATGTGAAGGTGCCTGGAATGGGGTACGATTTTAAAACGTTACCCAATAAACTAGCGGCAAAAGGAACCTTTTCCTTTAAAGCCCTCGGTGAGTATGCGTCAATCCGAAAATTCATTTATGAATTGGAGAAACGATGGCCATACCTGTTTATCGAGAAATTGTCCGTCGAAAGCGCTAAAAAAGGGAAAACCGGTGTGGTCTTTAAGATGACCATTTCGACCTTTCTCATCGATTACCCCAAAAACTCAAAGAAATCGCGAGTGCTATGACCAATCAATCCAAAGTCCTCCTTTTGGTAGGCTTATTAGTCGTGTGGGCAGGAGTCACCTTTTTCCAGCTTTCGGAGGTGACAGAGACCAGCTCTAGGGGAACATCAAGTATCCCTCCGTTGTCGGGTGCCACTCTTCCTCCCACGAAAGATCTCCTCTTAGCTAAAACCTTTACCAATACCAGACAAGATGTGCCCTTTACCCCACCTCGAAACATCTTTGCACCTCTGGGGTTTCAGCCGGCCCCTCCCCCAAAAACCAGTTCTCAAGCCGCTCCATCAACAACACCTACAACACGGATGCCTCCAACCCCTCCCCCCGGTCCTTCCCCGGAAGAATTGGCAGCCCAACGAGCACGAGAACAACTTAAAAAGTTCAGATTTTTAGGGTATTTGACGAAGGGAGGAGAAAGCCAAGCCTTCTTGACCAATGGTCAGGCCATCTTCATCGTCAAGCAGGGGGAAATGATGGAGGGGAAGGTGCAGGTGCATAAAATCGAGCCAGAAAATATCGTCTTATCCACAAAAATCTGGGAAACCGGAAATCACATTCAAGCCACCATTCCCCTGACCCCTGAATCCCGGGGTTAAGGCTAGCACCCATAGCAGATTTTCTTCAGGCTTGGTATCATTTCAATCTGATGGACGTCCAATCCCATTTTTTCAGCCATTCCTGGCTTATCCAATCGGGCCTTATTCTCGGCTTAGGGACCCTCAGCGTTGTACTCCAATTCACGAGTCCTGCCAAAGCGGCAACATTCAGATGTACCGATCAATCCGGAGCGACGGTCCTGACCGATATCCCCACTCAACTGGATAATTGTACAGCCTTACCAACGATCTCTCCTCACCTTCCATCAAGTTCAAATCCCCAACATCATAGACCCAGTTACCAAGAACGCCTCCCAAATGCTGAGGAAGAAGTCTCGATCGACCAGCCGTCTCAGGTTCAAGCCATTCAAGCTTCTCCCCTGAAAGAGGACATTACTGTCCCCTTAACAAAAGCTGGAGGAGCCTACATTGTGTCGGTTTTACTGAACCAAGAACGAACGGCTCAGCTCATTCTGGATACCGGGGCCTCCATGACCGTCCTATCCACGAATGTTGCCATAGACTTGGGCCTTCTCGGGACGACAGACAATGAATTGCTCACCGTCAATACCGCAGGAGGTTCGGTCCAAGTCAATATGAATTATCTTCCCTCATTACAAGTCGGAACGGCCGAAGCTAAACATGTCGCCGTGGCCATTCATGATCTTCCCGATATCCCGGAACACATCGAAGGACTCCTCGGGATGTCATTTCTTAAAAATTTCCTCGTCACCCTCGACGCAGAACAATCCCGTCTGATCCTTCGCTCAAAGCAACAGCCCTAACCGTTCAGGTTGAGCAAGTCTTTCGTCAGTGTGTCTGGCAGTTCGTGAAACTTACGGGTTGGAGATAACCGGGGGAAGAGCGCCGAGATAGGAATAGTCCCCAATTTTCAACAAGGAAGAATCCGGACGCAACCGGAAATCCCCTTCTTCAAGATTGACGAACCCTGGAGCGACCATAACATCGGTAGCCCCTGCCCGGTCAGACGTAGGCGTGGGAGGGGTTCCGGTCAACATGTAATTTCCCTTGTTCCCATGCAACGCATTAAAGGCAAGATGGGTTTGACTTTTGGGGTTAAAGAGTAATCCGACCTTGCTATGACTGATGATATTCCCGCGCACTTCTGCATGAGTTTCGTCCTGAAAGGCCGCTCCGCCCCCATTCCGGACCAGAGTATTTCGTATCAGCCTTCCCTTGGACTGATCAGTGATGAGAACCGCCTCGAAAAGATGTTGAGTAATCACATTTTGGTTCAAGGTCACCTGAGATTGTCCACCAATGACCACCCCATGGTCATTATGGTGAATGAGGTTTCCTTTCAGAGTCCCCGTGGAAGCAGAAAAGGCTACACCGGTGGTCTCACTTTCTCCGATCACACATTCTTCCAGGGTAACTTCCTTGACCTCCTGGGCAAACACCATGCCTTTGACCCGAACATGTTTAAGGTGTACTCCGCTCCCGTTAAAAATACCCACACCGAGGCCACCATGTTGAATGACTGTCAACTGTTCGATTTTGACGTTGACCGCCCCATAAGGCCACTTCCCGATATGAAGAGTTCCCACACGTTTTTCACCGGTGAGAAATACCCGATCCATACCTTCCCCGATGATCGACAAGCGCTCTTTTGAATGGACGGTCACATCTTCGGCATAGGTGCCGGCCTTTATCCGGATGGTATCTCCGGAAGAAGCCTGATCAATCGCTTCTTGAATAGAGATAAAGTGTCCGGTTCCATCGATGGCCACTTCCCACACTGAAGCGTCTCCATCTTCTGCAGCCAATACGGATTCAGAAGTATCGATAAATGGAGTAATACCTACGACCCAAATTCCAAAAACAAGGAGGGTGAAGCGAGGAAAATTTAGTATTTCGAACATGGTGTCACTGGGTGAAACGTAAAAATATTGTTCCTCCCTTTCCAATACCCCAAGGCATTCAACAGGGTCAAGCCAAATTCCCGTGAAATGAGGTATTTTATTGTGGCAATTCGGGTATGGATGCTAAGGTTGGACATGATTCTCATAGGATTAACGGGGGGATTAGCATCGGGAAAGACTACCGTCGCCCAGCTTTTTAAGACCTGTGGAGCCTTTGTCCTGGATGCCGATTTGTTAGCCCGAAAAGTGGTGGAACCACGAAAAGCGGCCTGGCGGGACATTGTTCGCGAATTTGGCACTCACATTCTCCACCCGGATCGAACACTTAACCGTCACGCTCTGTCCGAAATCGTCTTTCGTGCACCGAAAAAACTCAAAAAACTGCAACACATCATTCACCCTCGAGTCGCCCGTGAACAGGCGAAATCCACCAACTTGATCAAAAAGCAGCACCCTTATGCAGTCATCATCTACGATGCGGCCCTCTTGATCGAATCTGGAGCCTATAAACGAATGGACCAAGTCATCGTCGTCAAAGCGGATCGACACACACAACTGGCCCGAGCTTGTCGAAGAGATCATCTGACCAAAGCCCAGGCCTTGCGACGGATTCGTCAACAAATGCCCCTTCAGAAAAAACTCCAATATGCGGACACCGTCATTGACGGCACGGTTTCTCGGGCCAAGTTGCGCCGCACCGTTCAATCATTGTATAGGACATACCAAAATGAGGCGAGAAAGGCTTAAAATTCTCCGAAAGACTTGATTTTCAGATAACAATCATTATTGTGGGTGTTTAACCAACCGTAGAGGAGTGATGGAATGGTACATGACGTACTGATATTAGGATCCGGACCAGCCGGTCTCACTGCCGCCGTCTATACGGCCCGGGCAAATCTTTCCCCATTATTAATCGATGGCTCTCAACCTGGCGGCCAATTGACCTTAACGACCGATGTGGAAAATTTTCCCGGATTTCCAAAAGGGATTATGGGGCCCCAACTTATTCAAGATATGAGAGCGCAAGCCGAACGATTCGGTACTCAATTTCGAACCGGACATGTCACGGAAGTCAACATTCACAAACAACCCTTCAGTGTCACCGTCGATGATGAAGACACAGTAGAAACCCGCACTCTCATCATTTCAACGGGAGCCTCTGCCAACCTGTTGGGATTACCTTCTGAAAGCCGCCTCATGGGTCATGGCGTCTCTACCTGTGCGACCTGCGACGGATTTTTCTTCCGTGGGAAGGAAATTGCCGTCGTTGGAGGCGGAGACAGCGCCGTGGAAGAAGCCACCTTCCTCACGAAATTTGCCTCCAAGGTTACCCTGATTCATCGTCGGGATAAATTACGGGCATCTAAAATCATGCAGGATCGGGCCATGAATAACGAAAAAATCGCCTTTCAATGGAATAGCACCCTGGAAGAGGTCCTTGGGGATGAGGTGGTCACCGGAGTCCGGGTTCGAAACACCCAAACACAAGCCACCGAAGAAATTCCTCTGGCCGGAGTCTTTGTGGCTATTGGACATACTCCCAACACCAGCCTCTTCAAAGGCCAAATCGACATGGACGAACAGGGCTACATTCAAACCCAACCCCATAGCACACGGACCAATATTCCAGGAGTGTTCGCGTCCGGAGACGTCCAAGACTCCACGTATCGGCAAGCCATTACCGCCGCCGGATCGGGATGTATGGCCGCTATCGATGCCGAACGGTATCTAGAAGCGTCCCACTGATGCTCCATGCCTTAGTGCATTATCATGAGTTGGCGCTCAAAGGGCGTAACCGAAATCACTTTGAATACCGTCTGGTCCATCATCTGCGTGGAGCCCTGAAACCCCTCACCTCCATACAGGTGGAAGCCCTTCAAGGCCGAATTCGCGTTTCATTTTCCGACGAATCTGCTTGGCCTTCTCTTCAACAACAATTGCATCGTGTCTTTGGAATCGTGAATTTTTCTCTGACCCGTGCAGTGCCACTTTCCTTTGAACAACCGGATTTTGCCCCTTTAAAAGAAGCCATCGTGGCTAATCTTCCGGCAAAGTCCTTCGACTCATTTCGAGTCACGGTGAAACGGGCCGACAAGCGCATTCCCATGACCTCCATGGATGTCGAACGTGACCTGGGTGCCTATGTCGTGAAGCATTCAGGAAAGAAGGTCGACCTCACCAAACCCGATCTGACCATTTTTGCGGAATTGGTTCCTCCTCTAGCTTACTATTCATACACACGCGAAACCGGCCCTGGGGGATTACCTACCGGAACCGGAGGAAAATTGGTGTGTTTACTCTCAGGAGGTATCGATTCCCCGGTCGCCGCCTACCGCATGATGAAACGCGGGTGTAAGATCATCTTCGTGCATTTTCATGGACGTCCGTACTTATCACGGGTATCAGAAGAAAAAGTCCGGGACTTAGTCAAACTCCTCACTCATTTTCAACTGCACTCACGCTTACATTTAATCCCGTTCGGGGAGATTCAAAGCCAAATTGTCATCAATGCTCCCCCACCGGTCCGGGTTGTATTGTATCGCCGGTTGATGCTCCGAATCGCCACTCTCATCGCCGAAAAAGTCGGTGCTTGGGGACTCGTGACAGGAGATAGTCTCGGACAAGTCGCATCACAAACCCCAGAAAATATCGCCGTCATCAATCAAGCCACCACCCTCCCCATCCTCCGTCCGCTTATCGGCATGGATAAGATAGAAATCACCCAACAGGCCCAGGCCATCGGATCGTTTTCCACCTCCATCGAACCAGACCAGGATTGCTGCACCTTGTTTGTTCCCAAACATCCTCAAACACGTTGCCAACTCGATGAAATCCTCAAAGTCGAGGAAAACCTTGATCTCCCCTCCTTGATTCAACAGGGACTTCATGGAGTTGAACAAGTTGAATATTCCCACTCAAAACTGGTTTCCTCTGGCTCATCCGGTCATTCCTAATTTTTTCTCTGTCGCCATCCTGATGAATGGTGATGTGCATTCTTCTCCGAAAAAATCTACAATATTCTGAATCGAAAGATTTTTCTTAATTAATCGCCCCTCGGAGAGCAGGCCAGTCCATGAAAAAAGTGTTCGTGTCACAAATGCTCGTGGATGTGGAGACCAGAAAGGAACTACTGGACCAAGCCAACATTCCTTGCATGATTAAAAATGAACGGTCTTCGGGATTAGGCGGGGAAGTCCCGTTTGTTGAAGTATTCCCTGAGCTCTGGGTCCTGCATGATGGGGACGAGCCTAGGGCGAAAGAAATCTTTCAGGATTGGGAGACAGCCAAACCAACAGCCAGTACGGCATGGACCTGTCCAAGCTGCAACGAGATGTTGCAAAAAGAATTTACGACCTGTTGGAAATGCGGCCAGGACAGGACATAAACGACCTTTTTAATAATTGTTTGATGAAATTCAATAAGACTATTCCTGCTGTAGTTTCTCTTGTCCTGATTCTCGGATTCCCTATAGTGGGATTGTTCATGGCAGGAATACCCCTTCCCTCAAACTTCAACCTTTTCCCTATTCCCACGGTGCCGGGAGAACTCTCTTTAGATTGGATCATGGTCGATGTCCTAGGATGCCTCATCGTGATAATGTTGGCTCCCATCTTTTGGCGATTCTTTAATTTTCAGATTCCTTTAAAAACTTCACATTCAGTCACACGGCCTTTTCCCTGGTGGGGATGGCTGACCGTCGTTTGGACCCTGAGTGCTTGGTGGCTTGCTTGGTCGCGTTTTTCCTGGTTTGAGCCTTTACAACCCCATACGTTTCTCATGCTGTGGTTCGGGTATATCGGCACAATCAATGCTCTGACCTATCAAAAGACCGGGCGATCCTATCTCACCCATCAGCCCGGGTTTTATGGCGCCCTTTTTGTTCTGAGTTCCGGGTTTTGGTGGATCTTCGAATACCTCAACCAATTTGTACGAAACTGGCATTATGTCGGTGTCCCCGTAACCAATGAGCACGAGGCCATGGCCCTCATGTCTTTGGCATTTTCTACCGTTCTTCCCGCGGTGTGGGGAACCTATGAATGGCTCGCGACATTCCCACGACTTACGAGACCCTTTGAAAACTGGCATGAGGTCATACACTTGAATCATTCCAATGTGGGTTGGCTTGCCCTCACCCTCGGTAGCTTAGGGTTAATATACATCGGGATCAAACCGTCATGGCTTTTCCCTCTGCTCTGGCTTTCTCCCCTGTTGGTGATACTTGGGCTTCAACAGGTCTGGAGGAAACATACGCTCTTCAAATCTCTGGCTGTGGGGAATTGGTGTCCATTGGTCTTGCCGGCTTTAGCTGCCTTAATCTGTGGGATGTTTTGGGAAATGTGGAATGTGCATAGTCTGGTCCATTGGGAATACACGATTCCATTCGTCCATACGTTCCAAATATTTGAGATGCCTATCCTGGGCTATTCAGGGTATCTGCCGTTTGGGTTAGAATGCATGGCAGTCGTAGAATTATTCTTAGGGTACTCTGTAAATAGATCTTCATCTCAGGACGCCCCATTATTCCATTCTTACATCCCGGCATGGAAGTCGTCATTCTCAAACCATGGCTGAACCAGTGAAACGTCCCATTCTTCCAAAGATCTCACCAACCCTTCCTGGAGTGTATGTTCAGGAAATAACAAAGTTTGGACACACCATACCCGCCGCCCCGACCTCCATCGCCGCCATTATTGGCACCTTTCCTCATGGGCCTCAAATCCCCAGGAAGGCCATTCGCTCCTGGAGCGAGTTCGTGAGGGTGTACGGAAAGATTCCACAGGGGGCCGTTTCATCCTATGGTGTCAAACAGTTTTTTGAAAATGGAGGGCAAAGCCTCTGGGTCCTTCGAATAGGATCCACCATCCCACAAACCGCTTCTCCCTATCTCAAGGGCCTTGCCATCCTGGATCGAATACCAGACTGGAATCTGGCATTCATACCGGAAACGGCGTTTCTCCGGCCACGACAGGCAACCCAAGTCTATCGAGCGATCTTACCCATACTGGACAAACATGGAGCCATGTATATCTTAGACCCGCCTCAGCCGAGCAATGCCGTGTTTAAAGGGGTAGATCTGGAGCGCTGGATAAAATCTCATCGATTTCTTCAACATAACAATGTTGTTCTCTACTTTCCCCGAGTGCTGGTACCACAGAGTTCCAATACCCGAAACACGATCCCGATTCCGCCTAGTGGGTCAATGGCGGGGATCATCGCCAGAACTGATCAAACAAGAGGTGTGTGGAAGGCTCCCGCGGGACGAGAAGCCGTATTGCGAGGGGTCAGGGGAATTGAACAAACTCTGACCAGAGCAGAAACAGAGCGCTTGACCAGAGCCAATACCAACCTTCTTCGCCCTATGAGTACGTTGGGGGTTGTGGCCTGGGGAGCACGCACCCTCTCTTCCGATCCCGAATGGAAATATATCCCTGTTCGACGTTTGGCCATCTTTCTGGAGACGAGCATCTACCGGGGTCTTCAATGGGTGGTCTTTGAACCGAATGACGAACCGCTATGGATTCAGATCCGCCAGTCGATCGGATCATTTTTTCAGACCTATTTTCGGAAAGAGGCGTTTCAGGGAAGAAGCCCTAAAGAAGCGTATGTCGTCAAATGTGGATACGACACGATGACGTATCAAGATCAAGCAGCAGGGACTCTGAAAATCATCTTGGGATTTGCTCCTCTCAAGCCTGCGGAATTCATCATGTTCCACCTAAGGCTGAAGGTCCAACCAAAACAAAGGCCCTAAGAACTTTACTGGGTCGGGGTGTTGGGCTTACCCCGTAATTCCTCTAAAACATCCTTCATTTCTGTAGGGCACACCTTGGAATATTCATGATAGACCCCAGAGACGGGATGAAAAAATCCTAAGGTTCTGGCATGAAGCATGAGCCGAAAAACCGGTACTCCGCAAATACGCTCTCCTTGTTCGGCTTCATAGACTCGATCACCCAGCACGGGGCATCCTAACGAGGCCATATGAACGCGCAGTTGATGGGTTCGGCCTGACTGTGGCCGCAATTCTACATGAGCAGCACGACGACCAAAGGCTTCAAGGACCCGGTACTGGGTCACCGCCGCTTTTGCTTCAGAGGAAGAGGAAGATACGATTTGCGGATTGTGCGTATCTCGCCCGATGGGCAACTCAACACTTCCTTGCGCCGGTTGAGGAATTCCTAAAACAAGAGCCTCATAGATTCGAGTAATGCGATGGGTTTCAAATTGCGCCGCTAAAGACCGATGAGCCTCGACATGTTTGGCGACAACCATGACCCCGGAAGTGTTTTTATCCAGCCGGTGAACGATTCCCGGTTTGATTTCCCTCTCCGGACTGGCTTGGAAATGAGCCAACAGGGCATTCAATATGGTACCGGACCAATTTCCCGAAGTGGGATGCACCACCACTCCCGATGGTTTATTCAGGACCACCAGGGCTTCATCTTCGTATACAATCTCAAGCTCCAGTCGTCCTCCTTCTCGTTGTAATTCGCCCGGTTGAGGACTGTCCATCGTGATGCGATCGCCCGGCTTAATTTTCTGACTGGGTTTGGCGATCGCTTCATTCACACGAATCCGTCCAAGCTCGATTAGCCGCTGAAGCCGAGAGCGAGAAATATCGGGCTCCCGATGGACCAAAAACTGATCCAACCGTTTCACTTTTTCACCGGAAGAGACCAAAAATTCGGTAATCATAATAGGCAAAACTTATGAGTCATGAACACTCAAGAAACAAATCGCTCAAAGATAAATTCAAAAAAGTAACAATACACGGCAATGGGAATCGGCAAGCCTAAAAAGGTACCGAGAATATAATGACGGAATCGAATGTCAGCCAGGGCCAAGGCATAGGTCAGAGCTGGTAGCGTCTGAAACATCAATCGCAACAGAGTCACCGAGATTATGGGACGCTCATCCAGATGGGTAAAGATTTTATCCGCCCAAGGATGATTCAAACTACGAAGAGCCGTGCCACCCAGACCACGGATCAGATAAAAACTGACCGTGGAGGAAAACAACCCAGCGGCAAAAGTGGCGATCCCACCCCATTCTTTTCCCAAAGCAAACACCGCACCCACAAGGAACACCCATCCCGGTACGTACAGCAAATTGCCCACGCTAAATGCGGCACAAAAAATCACGATCCCCCAAAGAGGATATTCCAGGAAGACCGATTTAATCGATTCAGGAGAAAGATGAGCTTGTAGACCGGTCCCCTTGACCACAATATACAAGACAAGAAAAAACCCAAGAATATACAGGACTTTCTTTTTGGGATCTGTCGTGAGGGAAAAATTCATAGGAGGAACGAGAACAGGAGCCTCATGGTATCATACCAAGCAAAAAATAGGGACGCCCAAACGGGAAAACGTCCTCTCGCTATCCAAACGCTCCCCGGCCCTGTATCCTTTCAATCATCAAAACTCTCTAGCCTGAACTTCCGACCTTTGATAAGCTTAGAACTTCCGGTACAACAGGAAAAATTTGTTCTGAACCATATCGAGAGAACAGACGACTCACCTTAAAACCCGACGGTAGTCTAGAAAATCATTCTTCACAAATTTGGAGGAGAACATGGCTCAACTCCACCCTTGCAACAAGATCCTTTGTTGCAATCTGTTTGTTTTTTCAATCTTTTGTCTTCTTCTACCTTCGTCATTCGCGGCGACTCTAGACATAGAACAACCCATTCACTTTTTGACGCCTGGGGGCGACTCCATCAAACTTCCGAGCGGAATTTATGATGTGGACGCCACCGATACGGGAATCAAATTGCTCCAGAAAGAAGAAGACCCGTCTTCCTCGATTCTGGTCGAAGCACAAATAGGCAGTCATGATCACCTGTTAGATGAAGCCACTGTTCACCTGAAAAAGGATGACCAAAATCCTGATGTGTATCACTTGGCTCTCTTGCTTCCCAGTGGAATGGGGCTCGAAGCCACAGGCTCCGTCAGCGGGATCTATCCTCGTGGACTCAAAATGGTCATGCTCAAAAAATCTACAAAACAGTTCACCAGAATACCGTTACAGAAAGTCTCCAGAGCTAAAACGAGGCTTACGTTAAACCTCCCTAAACCATGCAGCAAAGAAAAGCTTGATTCGGTAAGGGCCAAAGCCACAAAAAGACGTCATTGGGAACACATAAACTGTCAGTTGACGCTTAAAAAAAAATGGAAAATCACAAAAACCCTGATCTTTGAAGGGGCAAAGGCCAATGGCGTGACACTAGACTGTCAGGGGGCCACACTAGGAGATGGGTCGAATAAAGAACTCATTCAAGTACGATCCAAAGAAAATAAAAATAATCCAATGGGAACATGGGAACGCCCACAACATGTCACCATTAAAAATTGCCATATTATTGGCGCTGTTCGTGTATGGGGTATGGGAAGAAATGGCGAAGCCACGCACGTACGGACTTCTTCTCGAACCGCCAATCATGTCACCAGGATCCGCAACAACGCACCCAAAAACATTACTTTCGATAACATTACGATTACAGGGACGGGAAAGAATATATTTTACGTAGGCCCGGGGACCACCTATACCAAATTATTGAACTCCGAACTAAAAGGAAAATCCACCCAGGTGGCCATTTATTTGGGTATGGAGTCCGCCTTTAATACCATTAAAAACAACACCATCCATGCCTCGACGGGGAATCGGGTCTTTGAAGAATGGGATCGCCCACAAATCAACATCGATGGGTCCAGTCACAACACCATCATTAACAATTACTTTTCCAATCTGAGCCATGGCGGGATTTACTTGTACAGAAATTGCGGAGAAGGGGGAACGATTCGGCATTCTCCGCCATCACACAATACAATCATTAATAACATTTTCTATTACAACAAATATAAGGGAAGCAATCCCTCTGTCTATCTAGGGTCGCGAGATCGAAGCGATTTCATTCAGGATACCTTCGGCTTCTGCCAGGATGATAAGGGTTACCCCTGGGGAAGCAGCAAAAACGACAAAGATTTTGCCCGTCACAATGTCATCATGCAAAATCAAATTTATAAACGGTCCCTAAAGGATATGATTAAGACCAACAGTCCCAAAATCAATTCTCCCAATTACATCGGCCATAACAAGGTTGTCACAAGCTCCACGGTCGTAAAAAACCGGAAAGCCGGATGTTATTTCGCCAACGGCAGCAGAGATTTCATTCTACATGGGAAAAAATTCACAACCATTAAAGACCTGGGCAGAAGCACCTGCTTACGGACTTATTCCTGCACGGACGGCGTCCTGAAACGCTCAGGCAACTCTGATTGCCGCGTGAAAAAAGTCGGATTTTCCTGCCAAGTTAAGGGAAACAACAATGGATGCCGAAAAACCTTTTCCTGCCCATCCGGGAAAAAGATGGTCGGTGCCGTAGGCGCGTGCAACCTGGAATATGGCACGGTCTCGAGTGGCACCTTACGATCAGTCCCATCCAACGTGCTCAAAGTTGTCCGAACTTCCGACAACGTGCAAGCAGGCAAATGTTATATGGGCAGTTATTCAATCCAGAAGGGAAAAAAAGAAATCGCAGGGGTGAAAGGGTTACGAAACATTACTGTCGGCTGCAAAGAACACGATAAAAACGGAGGGGACTGTCACATCAAAGGGACACTGTATTGCAAATAACGCTCGGCTTCATCGAACAAAAACAGTCGCCATGATCGAGTGCTTCTCCCGCTGAATGCCGTCGTCTCCACGATGCTGCCAAAACCGCCCTAATTGCGGATCGCCTTGTAACCCTGGCAACACATCATTCGTGACTGCCACAATGGCATCATAGCCGCCCAATCGCTCGTAGAGAGTCTTTTCACTCATCCTCATTCTCCTTTGTCATCAAAAACTCATAGACTAAGCGATTTGCCATTCGAGCAGTCTCACTACCCGTGAGGGCTCCTATGCAGAAGCGCAAGTAATTCTCAGAAATTATTTTTATAAGTCAATGAGTTAGAGGATATTTCTCCTGCGGAATTTTCTCTCTTGACTCTCCTGAAATCGATATGTAACCATTGGTTACATGACGCCCGATGATTTTCGCCAGATTCGTCAACGCCTGGGATTGACTCAATCCCAACTGGCTGAACGCCTCCGCACTACCCGGATGACGATTACCCGTTATGAAGGCGGAACACGCCGGATCCCCGGAGTCGTCGAGGCCATCCTTTCGGAATTGGAGACTCCGACACAAATCCCCATGGCTGGCGTTGTGGCCGCCGGGAACCCGATCGAACCGATTCTTCAGACCGAATTGGTCGAAGTACCACCGTCCATGTTACGAACCGGCGATAATTTCGCGCTTCGCGTGAAAGGAGAGTCCATGAAGGATGAAGGGATTCTTCCCGGCGACCTGGTCATCGTGCACAAGCAACGAACGGCTCGCAACGGACAGACCGTCGTGGCCCTCGTGAATCAGGAAGCCACGATCAAAAAATATTACCGGAAAGAGGGGCAGGTCGAATTACATCCGGCCAATACCACGATGGCCCCGATTATCGTCACTCCTGCTGATGAATTCTTCATTGAAGGCGTCGTGATTGGTGTGATTCGCCATTGCGGATGAGTCGAAGATGGAACGGCAGATTGTATGTTTTTGTATTCCCCAGCTTGAAGTGGCACTGGCACGTCTCGAGGACTCTCGCTTACGAACCCGCCCGACAGCCGTGGCATCCGCCCAGACCTCCCGAGCGATTATCCGTGAAGTCTCTCCGGAAGCTGAAGAAGCCGGTGTGCTTCCAGGCTTGCCCGTCGCTCGGGCGCAAGGACGCTGTCCTTCACTTCAGCTTATTCCTCCCAATCCTCAAGGTGCGAGCAACGCGCACCAAGCCTTACTCGCTTCAATCAACCCGATTGCTCCTGTCTGGGAGTCCTTTCAACCAGGTCATTTTTATTTAGACCTGACCGGCACCACTCGCTTATTCGGGTCGACATGTGACACCACTATGCGATTAGAACGAGAGGTGACGTCCCGGCTTGGACTTGAAGCCATTGCAGGTATCGGGACGAATAAGCTGGTCGCAGAAATGGCCACATCGGTCCTCACCCCTCCTCAATTGTGCGATATCCGACCGGGATCAGAAGAAGACTTTCTCCGTCCGTTACCTGTCTCAACGCTCCCAGGACTTCGTGGACCACAGGGTGCCACACTCCGCACGCTCCTGGCCGATCTCAACATGCAAACGATCGCCGATGTGGTCGATATCACCTTGGAAGCCCTCGAAACCGTGTGCGGAAGATGGGGACACCGCCTCTATCACTGGGTGCGGGGAGTCGATTCATCCCCCGTCATTTCTCCTGATGCCACCCCATCCCTCACGTATTCCCAGCTCTTTGAGCCTGATGTTATCGATCAGACAGAGTTGCTCAGCGGCCTTTCATCCCTCGTCGACACCCTCTGCTATACGCTCCGCCGCCAGCATCAGGTCTGCAACCACCTGACGTTGACTCTGCTATACAGCGACCAACAGACGGCTCATCATTCATACACATTACCCACACCAACACATTGGGAGGTTGAAATGTTCCAAGCTCTTCGTGCGCTCTTTCATCGATGTTTTCGGCGTCGAGTCCGCCTCCGTTCGCTCACGATTCGTGGAAATAGCTTTTCTCCTCAACCTGAGCAACTGTCCCTTTTTGCGACAGAAGATGTATCCCCAGCCCAACCCGACCCACAGACTCATCGCCTGACCTTGGCTTTGGATCGTATCCGCACTCGCTTTGGGATGAAGGCCATTCAATTCGGACGTTCACAGAGTTCGTATTAGACAAATCACCTAACTCATTAATATTATGACGTTTTTCAATAAAAATTCACGCAAACTTCAACAAAGACTTAAAGAGCTATTCAGTTTCCCGCAAAGATTGTGAAGTATTACTTTAAGAAGGAAGATGGCTCCAGGGCTGGGTCCCAAGTTTCTCCTCATGACGTCGTTCGTCCATTTGCACGTCCATTCCGAATACTCCCCGATGCAGGGCGTCTCGACACTCGAAGCACTCTGCCAAGCCGCCCAAGCCCAGGGAGCCGAGACTCTCGCCCTCACCGATACGAACGGGCTTTATGGTGCGATTCGCTTTATCGAAATCGCACAGGACTACGGACTCCAACCCATCCTGGGTGCCGAACTCACTCACAAACAACACCGGGCGGTGCTTCTCGCCAAAAGCCCCCACGGCTACACGAATCTCTGTCGACTCCTCTCAGAACGTCATTGTGATGAAAATTTTGACTGTTTAACTGCCGTCCAGAAGTACCGGCAAGACCTGATCATTCTCTCTGACGACCTTCCAGCCCTTACAGCCTGGAAACGCCACTCCCCTCACGACCTCTACGTTGAACTGACTCCTGGCGCACTCATGCACCAGGCCTTGGCCTATAGCCGACGCATGGGACTCCCTCCCGTTGCGACTAATCGAGTCCATTTTGTGACCCCACGAGAGTTTTCACTCCACAAAACATTGAGAGCCATCGCACTCAATACAACATATTCCCGATTATCCCCAGACTCACATTGCGCGTCCCATCACTGGTTCATGCCGCCAGCAGTACTTATACCTCAGTTTCCACATGTGCCCCATGCTCTCACGAATACCGGAAACATCGCTCGCGCTTGCCATACAACATGGACATTCAAAGACACGATTTTCCCCAGTTTTCGTCAACTTTCCGATGCTCATGCCGTGACACGGTTACGGGAAAAGACCTATGCCGGCGCCGCATGGAGGTACGAAATCCTGTCTTCCGAGATTATCGACCGCATCGAGCGGGAATTAGCCGTCATCCAAGACAAAGGCTATGCCCATTATTTTCTGGTCGTGGATGAAATCGTTCGCCAAGCTCCTCGAACCTGCGGACGCGGATCGGCGGCAGCCTCTATCGTGTCCTATTGTTTGGGTATTACCCATGTTGACCCCATTCGCCATCATCTCTTTTTTGAACGATTTCTGAACCCCGGACGTCACGATCCACCGGATATTGATGTCGATTTCCCCTGGGATGAGCGTGACCGGATCGTAGACTTTGTTTTTTCCCGCTATGGCAGCCAACAAGCCGGTATGGTCGCCAATCAAAACACCTTGGCTCTTCGAGCCGCCATCCGGGAAGTCGCGAAAGTCTACGGCATCTCGCCTGCAGAGATTCGTCAAGTCAGTCACGTCTTAGAGCGGCTTCCTCTGTCGCATACCACCCTCCAACAGACTGACTCTTCTGACTCGATACGCTCAGCGGCAAGACCAGAATTCTTAAAAACTTCTCCACGCACTCATACGCACAAGTCTCACCATGACCAACCTTCTGATGTATCTGAGTTACGAGAACCATGGCCGGAGATCATCGGTCTTGCCCGACAGCTTCAAGGGCGTTTTCGGCATCTCTCGGTCCATTGCGGAGGCATGGTCATCGTCCCGGATGACCTCCGTCGCTACGTCCCGGTTGAAGTCGCCGCCAAAGGCGTACCGGTCATTCAGTGGGAAAAAGATCAAACGGAAGATGCCGGCCTCGTCAAGATCGATTTATTGGGCAATCGGTCTCTTGCCGTCATCCGTGATGCCTTGGCTGCCATCGCACATAACACCGGGCAACAGATTGAGTATGCGACTTGGGACCCTCTGTCCGACATTGCGACACAAACCCTCATTCAACGAGGCGAGACGATCGGCTGTTTTTACATCGAATCGCCGGCCACACGCTTACTCCTGAAAAAACTCTGGACAGGCATGCCACCCCATCTGAAGCAACAGGCCGACGTGTTTGACTATCTCGTCATCGTCTCCTCGCTCATTCGCCCCGCGGCCAACCGATTTATTCAAGAATTCGTGCGACGGGCCCACGGACAGCACTACAGACCATTACATCCCTTAGTCGAAGAGGTGCTATCCGAAACACATGGAATCATGGTGTACCAGGAAGACGTCACGAAGGTGGCCATGGGACTTGCCGGATTTTCCGTCGAAGACGGCGATCAACTCCGGAAAGTCCTGAGCAAGAAACATAAACAACGCAAGCTTCGGGATTATCAGCGACAGTTTTTCGAGGGAGCCAGAGCACGAGGAGTCGACCCGCACACGCTCCAAACGGTATGGGCGATGATCATGAGTTTTACCGGCTATAGCTTTTGCAAGCCCCATTCAGCCAGCTACGCACAAGTCTCGTTCAAGTCAGCCTATCTTCGCGCGCACCATCCTGCAGAATTCATGGCTGCGGTTATCAGCAATCAAGGAGGATTCTATTCGACGTTTGCCTATCTTTCCGAAGCGCGCCGCATGGGATTGACCGTTCTCCCGACAGACATTAATACGAGCGAATGGGCGTATTTGGGGAATGACTCAACGCTCCGCCTGGGCTTCATGCAACTCAAAGGCATCCAACGGAGCTTTATCGATCAGGTCCTGGAAGAACGACAGCACCATGGACCCTTTCGATCCTTTCAAGACTTTCTGGAACGCCTTCGACCGGAAACGGCACAAACGCGCCTACTCATTCAGGCAGGGTGTTTCGATGCGATTGCAGGAGAAGTGACCCGTCCCGGTTTACTGTGGCGTCTCTATGCCAAGCACCAACCATGGGGAACATGCTCTCGGCCGTCGGCACAGCAACAAACACCATCCCTCTTTTCAGCCACCCCTACCCTTCCCATTCCTCAAGACTACGCTCCCCAACGAACGATTCAACATGAGATTCAACTCTTCGGCTTCCCGCTTCACTGTCATCCCCTAACATTGTATGCGCAATACCTGAAAGGGCATACGATCGTGACTGCCGAAGAAATAGCCCGGCATGTTGGGAAGCGCATTACGATGGTCGGTTGGCTGATCACCGAAAAATCCGCCTGGACCAAACATGGAGAAGCCATGGGATTCATCACCCTTGAAGATACGACAGGCCTCTATGATGCCACGCTGTTTCCGGAAACGTTTCAACGCGACGGATCGTTACTCACCAATGAACGCCCGCTTCTCTTACAAGGGCTTGTCGAAGAAGACTTCACGGCCACGACATTAACAGTCCAGCACATTCAACTCGTGGGACCCTCATAAAACTATGGCCCGTCTGGAGAAAATCCGAGAGTGAAAGAGGAGAAGCGAAGCCGGGGAGCAAAAACCTCACCCCAGGGAAGAAACAGAAACAAGCAGAGGAGAAAATTCAAAGAAGGGTTATACGCGTTGCTGAACCTTAATCGTTTCTTCGATCAATTGACTCAGTCCATCACTTAAATTGGTTAACCGTTGGATATCGACAAGGGAACGAAATCGATCAACATTCGCGGCGGAGAACGGCACATCCCCCGCTTGAGCCCCTTGATGAACGATTTCTAACGGTCGTCCAACACAGGAGGACAACACTTCGATCATCCCCAACAAACTCACACTTCTTCCTGTGGCGACATTACAGACTCCGGTCATCGTATGCTGCAGGGCCCGTACGTTGGCCATTGCGACATCCTTGACGAAAATAAAGTCCCGAGTTTGCGCACCATCTCCAAATACCGTCACCGGACGATGTTGTTCGATCATCCCAAGGAATTTACTGATGACCCCGGCATAAGGAGAATCTGGATCCTGCCTCGGGCCATACACGTTGAAATACCGTAACCCCAAAAGAGAAAGCCCAAATTCTTGGCCGAATAAGGCCGCATATTGATCGTTCACACTTTTCTCTAAACCATAGGGGGAAAGAGGCGTTCCGCCGTCTTCTTCAGACAAGGGTAATCGTTGAGGATTCCCATACACCGCCGCACTCGAGGCATAGACAACCCGTTCGACACGGAAGGTTCTGGCCATTTGCAAGACATTCACAAATCCCTGGATGTTGCTGGAGCAAGAGTGAACCGGGTCTTCTACTGAAGCTTGTACGGAGACTTGGGCAGCCAAATGAAGGATATGCGTGATCCCTTCCATCGCCCTGTGAAGGGCTTTGGCCTCTCGAATATCCCCTTCCTGAATGTCCAGCAAAGAATGGGCCGGTAAATTTTGCCGAGAACCGGAGGAAAAATCGTCTAAAACTCTCACTGGGATTTCTAAATCTAAAAGTTGCTCAACCGTATGAGAACCAATAAATCCCGCACCACCAGTTATCAATATATGCATGGGTTTCTCCTTTTAACGGATATTTCAGCAAAGAAAATGCCAAGAATGAAACGAAGCCATTCTTCCAACCAGAAATACCTGTTTACGGAACATTGTCCATTCAAATTGGCTTCCTTATAATGTAGAACGCTGATATGTCGTACAGGCTACATCTCTATTAATTTTTTCGAAAAGGAGTACCGTTCATGACCACGTATAACCGTGTAGAAGAAACGACAGACGTTCAGGACGACCCCAAGGCGCGTGAACTGCTTCAAGCAGCCTTTGAAAAGACCGCGCGATGGCAACCGGACTTTAAGGGTTTCCAGGCAGACTTACGTATTAATGTTAATGGGAAAGAAACCAAAGGCACGGTAACGGTCAAAGGCCCGCGAGATGTCACCGTGACGATCGATGATGAAAAGTTACAAACCTGGGCTCAGGATCAGATTGGCATGATTGCGGTCCATCGCGGACCGCGAAATTTTCAGGAATCGGATGGCAAATATGCCTTAACGTTAGGAGGCGAAGAAAGCCACCCATTAGGGCAGCGACTGAATATCAATGGAGACGGGATGGGCTCCTGGTACCGGATTAAAGACAACCGAATTACCCAAATCAATCGAAAAATGCCTCGGGCAGCCTTTACCATCAATGTAGAAGACAGCGCCATGACCCAAGACCAGAAACATCTGACGACCCGGTATACGGTGTATTATTTCTCTCCGTCAGATGGCAGTCTGAAAAATGTTGATAGTTTTTCGGATACCCACATTCGTGTGGGGAATTCCGATTTACCGGCCACCCGACGAATCATCTCCTATGAAAATGGGGAAATCGTAGCACGGACCCTCACCTTCGAAAACCACACGATGCTTTAAACCCTCGAGTCCCACCTAGCCTTTTTAAAGGCTAGGTGGGACTCGTTCGAATGCTCAAAAGAAAAACGAGGAATATTGGCTCAGACCAAATCCACCTCCCGTCATCACTTTAACCGTTGTCCTCCGGTTCCTCCGCCAAAGCCCCCAAAGTTTCTTCCAAATCCTCCCTGACCGGTCCCCCAATATTCACCTTTCTTCCATCGTGAGAACGGATGCCGTCGTTCGGGCCTGGTAAACCTCCAAAGGGCATAGATCATCAAGACCACAACCCCAAGGTTCATCCAAAATCCGGCTTTTCGTTTCGTTCGTTTGACTTCCTGAGGAGCGGGGGCTTTTCCAGAGAGTGATGCCAAGGACACGGCTGTGCGATAGATATTCACCCCGTAATCATGCGTGCGGAACATCGGCTGTAAGAATTGCAAAGACAGACTGTCCAATTTTTGAGGGGTAATGATGGGCAGCAAGGTTTTTCCGACGACGACGACCGCTTGACGTTCCTCGACACTCACCAGCAACAAAATACCCCGCTCTTGTTGAGCGGTACCGATCCGCCAGGCTTCATACAGTCGTTTCGCATAATCACGAGCATGGGGAAGAGGTTGAATGGACTCCAACGTCACGACCAGCATTTCAACGCCGGTATTGCTTTCCAGGTCCTTACAAACCGCTCGAATCTGGGAATGCCAAGACCCGTTGAGCAATTCGGCATAATCACTGACATACCCTAAGGGCGTCGGGAGATTTTGTTCTTCGGCCGTCATAGCCCAGACAGAAAGAGGCTGAAACAGCAAAACGAACAACATCAGAACGTGAGAAATCTGGTTCGTGAAAGTCAAAGGTAATTTACCGGCCAATTTCCTGCCCCTGTCGCCCCAAGCGCTCTACCGATAGGAGATATCGTTCGTACAGTTTTGGCCATTCAAACTTACCGGGACTCGCCAATCCGCGTTTCATCTGCAACACCTCCGATAACTCGGTAGTCTCAAACGAGACGGATTCATGAAATCGCTCCAAGACCGTGGAATCGGTCCCTTGAGATGACTGGCCCAAGACTCGCAACCATCCCCTCAGGCAAGGGAGCAACGACGTGATGGAAAGAATCAAAAGAGCTTGAATCGCTTCAGTTCGACCCTCCCCCTCAACATACCGTTGCCGAATTTGAAACAGGTTTTCTAAAATTCCTTGCCGGCATTGTCCCGGCAAACGATCCTCGTTGATCGATAAATCAAGAAGAGGATTACGCCCTTGGAGTAAAACATGATGATCTTGCATGAGCATCATTTCCAGAGGAAACACGTGGCCCGACGTTCCGACCTCCTCTACTGTCATCATTAAGGGGGCCACAATTTGATGTTTCCCCCATTGACGGTGCAACTTTCCACCTTTTTGTAAGGCCTCAACCGGTAAATGACGGAAAAACCCGACAAGATTGATATTGGATCGCCCCAGGACAAAATCACCACGAGTGGCACTTCCAAACAAGAGGAGGCCTTCCAGCCCGTCATGCCATTCCTGAGATACCTTCTTGAGGTATCGCTCAAGCACATCACGAGTTTCCTCTGGAAGATCAAGGGAATCTAAACGGACCTCGCTCATCACCGCATATCCTTACCGTATACCTCGACCCTGGTTAGTCCGAGAAAACCCAACATCGTTCAATCAAACCGGCACCTGATTGGCACGAGGGTCCGGGAGTATTCCGGCAGCCTGAAACCGATCAAGCCATCCAAAAGGAGGCGCCGTGCGTAACCCCGCCGTCGCAGTCAGGATTTGATATTGGAGACGGGGGTTTTTATCAACAGTGGCAAACACACGATCCCGCAGCATTCCTAGCACAGGATTCCCCGTATTCCAGAAAAAGACTTCTTCATCGGCTAATTTCTGCAACATGGCCACCTGGGGCCGGCGTTCCCTCTCGAACCGCCTCAAGGCATCGACCGACCAATCATTGCTTTCCTGACATTTCTCCAAAACCTGCCCCAGAGCCGCTGCATCCACCATGGCTTGCATCCGCCCCTGAGAAGCATGGGGATTCATGCCATGTGCCGCGTCTCCGATAACGACAGCCCCATCGGTGACCCAGGTCTTTGCCCGTACCCGCCCCGTACCCATGTAGGCGGTCTGCTCCCAGCTTTCGAAAGAATCAAACATCTCACTGAATTCCGGAGCAATAGTCTTCCACTTTCCGCGCATGACCTCTACTCCCTCTGCTTGTATCTGAGGAAGGGCATCAGCGGCAATCATGTATAAGGCATAGATTTTCCGATTCGCCCCAGGAAATAGTCCCAAAATGGTTTTCTTCCCGACATAATATTGTCCTTCCTGGAGTTGCGTAGGGGTATCTAACATCGCCACCAGATAGCCTTCTTTGTACCGGTGAAGGTCGGCATGAAGTCCAAGTGCCTCTCGAACCTTCGAAAACGGCCCATCCGCCCCCACGACGAGTTTCGCCTCGATTTCAAACATTTCCCCTTCTCGCTGCGCCACCACCCCTGTCACCCTTTTCCCATTTTTTCGAAGGGATTGAAACGTAGCCCCAAAAAACAAGTTATCGGGATTTTCCTCCTGGAGGCAATCAAGGACCGTATGATGAACCACATTCGGCCACATCACCAACGCTCGATTGTACGGAGCGGGTAACATGCCATAATCGATCGTACAAAGCCGGCTTCCACCTGCCTTTTTGAAGTGAAAATATTGAACAGGTTGATAGGCCTTATCAGGAAATTTCTTCAATAAACCCAGGCGATCCAACAATTCCTGCCCGTTTGGTTGGAGGATCTCTCCCCGCAACCCTTTTGGAGGACCAGGGGCTTGCTCCAGGACGATATTCGCCACACCCTTTCGAGCTAAGAGGATCCCAAGAATAGCCCCGCCGCCTCCGGCTCCAATAATGACCACATCCGTCTTCATTGGACTATTCATCCCTCTTTTAAGACTCCTTCATAATAAGGGTTGCCTAAGTTCTCCTGTATGTACAGGGTTCAAACATGGTTCGCCCAATAGTCCCCGCAAATCGAGGGATCAACCTTCGGCAAAGATGTCCTGAAAATGATCCCCGGCTTCCTCCCATGCGGAAGGAAAGGTCCGAGAAAGCCATTGGCGGAGGAAGGCTTTTTGCTGTGAGGACAAGGTCGTACGTATTTGGTGAGTGCGCCCTTGGAGAGGCTGCAAGAACCCAACCCCTTTACTGGGATCAAGGGTCGCCGTCCGAACGTACACATTCGTATACATGGAAGGAGTCTCCTCATCTCCTTCCCCCTGCAGCCATACCGACACATATTTTTCCATATTAAGACCGGAACTATCCAAAGCCTGGTCCGTATCATGAAAAAGTTCATTTTCAGTCTGTTCCAGGGGAACAGCCTCATCGGCCTGAAAGAGAAAATTATGTTTCCACATGAAGTTTTCCTTTAGGGTAAAAAATTTGAATGGCATGATACTGTCAAGGGGTTTACGGAATTGTCAAGGAAAACGATTCCCGATAGAATTTACCGTCTTGGGTTTCTCCTCCAAAGCATTTGGCCCCGTTCTGCTCCAGGGCTAGAAAATCGCCTCCGTTTTTATTATCCTTAGGAATCGTGGACCCATCCCCCAAACCATTGAATTTTTTTGTATTCGAAAACATGCCCCCCAACTGACGTACTCCACGGTTTAAACACACTTAATTTCTTTAATGACTGGAGGAACAACGCGTGAAACGACTTGTCTGGTTATTCATAGGTTTACTCCTGGTTGTTGGTGGTGTGGTAGGGTGCCAAGGTACGGGCAGCACCATCAATTATGACCCCCAGGCCCTCAAACCTCGGGGACAAAACACCAAAGGAATAGCTCCAGGGTCTCTCATCGTCCATGTGAAGGCTTTTCAAGATCTACGAACCCAACAAGTTCGAGTAGGCTCTCGTACCCATTTTTGGGGAGGCGTGACCCATTTTAACGTCTGGAATGGACAACTTGGGGAGGAAATGGCCAATCTTGCCGTGAATTATCTTCAACAAAAAAATTGGCAGGCTTCAAGGCTCACCTCCGAAGGAACTCCGGCAGATGTGATTTTATCGGGAGACGTCCTAGCTTTTGACGCCAATGCCAAGAGTGGCTTTGGCTTTACGGATATTCACGTTAAAATGAAAGTACGGTTTGAAGCCGAGAATCTTTCCGATGGGAGTACCGTCAGAATGGTCCTCGGTGCCAACGGAAAAGATACCGTGACGGTGTTTGATCCAAAGGACATCGAACATCTCACGAATGTCGTCGCGAAAGACTTATTCAAGCAATTATTTCAAGACCTCTCGATTCATAATAAAGCCTTAAAAACGAACCCCCAAGATTCGTAATCTTCCTTCACGCCACTCCGACCTTCCCTGGAATGGTCGATTAGGCGAGTGGCTCCGGATAGGGAAGCTAAAGAAGGTCGATGATTGTTGTCGCTTTTAGTCTGTTTCTGTGTCAAAATTAATCAACATTATTATCAGGTTTTTTCCACACCACGGAGGGCTTATAAGGTAAAACGTACTCTTTATTCGGCTTGTATTTTTGTCAGGGAATCTATCGCACCTTCATTTCATCATTGCCTTTCATTTCGCTTTTATCCGGTCTCTCTGTTTCCTGAACAAAAAGGAGTCGTGCATGGATACACTGGATGCAAAACCGTCCTCCACGCAGTCGAATATTCTCATCGTAGAGGATGAGGAAGGACCCCGGGAGGCTCTTAAGGTCATCTTATCGCCCTATTTCAACCTCTTTACGGTGGATCGGGCCGAAGTGGCTCATCAAATCCTCAAGAGCCACCCTATCGACCTCGTGACCCTTGACCTCAAGCTGCCGGACCAACAGGGAACCGATCTCCTTTCCCAAATTCGTAGGGATGGGAAAGATGTGGATATCATCATCATCACCGGCTATGGCACGCTCCAATCAGCGGTGGATGCCATTCAACATGGGGTGGCCGCCTACATCCTGAAACCCTTCAATGTGTCGGACTTGCTGGATGTCATCAAAAAAACACTCGAACGTCGAAAGCGGATGACCTCCCTGCAAGGAGCCCTCCAGGCCTTTGGAAACCTTTGGAAATCCGGGATGGATGTGAAGACCTCCCTCGCGAACATTGAAACCCTCTTGGGAGCCAAACATCCGGACATGATCCAACATGCAAGCCGGGTGAATTTTTACTCCTCCCTTCTTATGGAAAACCTTGAAATCGACAAGGAAGAACAAGAGGCCGTCCAACTGGGATCGTATTTACACGACATCGGAAAGATTGGCATCCATGATCGAATCATTTCGGGAAACCAGTCCCTTTCCGACCAGGATCAAGAATTAGTCGCTTGCCATCCAACCCTTGGGGCTCAAATGATGAGTGGGATTCCTTTTCACCCATCCGTCGAACACATCATTCGCTATCATCATGAACGATTCGATGGGACCGGGTTTCCGGATGGATTGGCAGGGGAACACATCCCGTATCCGGCACGGATCGTGGGCTTAGCCAATCACTTCGATCACCTGGTGACGGGAATCGGGCAGGAAAAAGCCATGGCTATCCCTGAAGCCCGGGAGACCATTCGGCAAGAAGCGGGGAAACGGTTGGATCCTAAGCTGGCCGAATTGTTCGCCAACGTCGTCTGGTAATCAGACCCCGACAAAAGAATCTCAATACGCTCTGAACAGGGTTTAGGTGTAGGACTTCATATGGAAGACATCATTCACGACACTTCGCTCCAACCTCAGGAAGAATCGGCAGAAAAATGGGAGCAAGCGTTTGATGCTCTCACGGATCATGTCATGATTTTGGATCGGACCGGGACGATCATCTGGGCCAACCGAGCCCTGAGAGATCAGATCGAGCCCCAATCCGGACGATTACTGGGTCAACATTATCAAGTTCCCTATTATGGGAATGTCCCCCCATCCTCCCCTCCTCCCTGGGAGACCGTGCTAGCCGGAGCCTTATCCGCCGTCGTCGAAATCACATTTCCGACAATACCAGGAGATTTCCTGGTTTCCTGTTTTCCCCTCTTCAACTCTCAGGGAAATCAATGGGGAGCCATCTCGGTCGTTAAAGAAATCACGGAACGAAAACGGATTGACGAAGCTCTACGAAAGATTGCCCAGAGTGACTATGCCCCAGGAAGTATCGCCTTTTTACGATCGTTAGTAAGAGATCTCTGTCAGGCCGTCAATGCCCCTTATGCCATTCTGGCGGACCTGCATCATTTTTCCAAACCGGAAACACACACCGTCGCCATTTGGGGAAATGGGTCCTATTTGGAGAATTTCTCCTGGACACCTCCTTCGGACGTGTTCAATCAATTGCTTAAGGTCAAGGGATGTTGTTGGAGCAATACCGCCGCCACCTCCTTCCCTCCTCACGCCTTGCCCGCTGGCTGGAATGTCTCAAGCTACATGGGCAGTGCCCTACGTGGGCAGGCGGGGCAAATTATCGGCCTTCTCCTCGTGTTAAGTCCGGATCCTCTCATGAATGTCCCGGCCACACAGTCCATCGTCCAGCTGTTTGCCGCACGAGCGGCGAGCGAACTGCAAAGGAAAAAAACAGAAGACGCTTTACGGGATAGCGAACAACGCTACCGAGCGATCATCGAAAATGCCTATGACCTCATCATTGAGGCCAGCGATACCGGGATCTGCCAATACATCAGCCCGAACTGCCATGAAATCTTAGGGTATGAAACCTCCGAATGGTTACACCGAAGCTTTTTTGATTTCGTACATCCCGAAGATCGTGCGAATCTTTTGGAAGATTTCAAGACCCATATTCTCGACCTAAAAAAAATCGATATGGTATGTCGAATCCAGAACAAACAAGGCGAATGGCGTTGGTTTGAGAGTCATATCCATCCCTTTCGCACCACGACCGGACAAGTGGTAGGGGTAATCGTGACACGCGACATCACCGAACAAAAACGATTAGAAGAGGAGCGCCTCCGCGCCACAAAACTGGAATCGGTCGGCCTGCTAGCGGGCGGGATCGCCCATGACTTCAACAATATCCTGACTTCCGTGTTCGCCAATATCGGATTAGCCAAAATCGTGTCCGGAAAACATCCGTCATCCAGCAGCGAGACCATTTCCGATCGGTTAACAGCCGCAGAAAAAGCCTGCCTTCGGGCACGTGATCTCACCAAACAATTACTCACGTTTGCCAAAGGAGGGGCTCCGGTCAAAAGTACGACTTCGATTCGGTCAATTATCACCGACACCGTAGAGTTTGCCTTGCGAGGTTCCCGAGTACGATGCGCGCTTCACATCGCTGAGGACCTTTGGGCAGCAGAAGTGGATGAAGGGCAAATCAGCCAGGTCCTACAAAATCTCATCATCAATGCTGATCAAGCCATGCCGGAGGGAGGAACAATTACCCTCCAAGCCAATAATAGCCCGATCATGGCCACATCAGGCCTTCCGTTAAAACCGGGCAACTACGTCGTCGTCGCGGTCACCGACCAGGGAATCGGCATTCCAGGTGATCATCTACCGAAAATATTCGATCCCTATTTTACGACAAAACAAAAAGGAAGCGGCCTGGGGCTTGCCACCACCTACTCCATCATGAAACGGCATGAAGGGCACATCACCGTATATTCCTCTTTGGGAAAAGGCACCACGTTTACACTCTACCTTCCCGCTACAGCGGCGCATGAAATCACTCAGGAAGTCGGATCTCAAGAGTTGCTCAACGGCACCGGAAGGGTCCTGATCATGGACGATGAAGAAGATATCCAAGATGTCTTGGGGAAAATGCTTCAGCACCTTGGGTTTGACGTGGATTTTGCGAATGATGGGGAACAGGCCATGACCCTCTATACGAAAGCCGCTCAAGAAGGGAAGCCGTATATCGCGACGATTCTGGATTTAACCATTCCAGGGGGGATGGGAGGGCAGGAAACCCTCCGGCGGATTAGGGACCAGGACCCTGAAGCGAAAGTGATCGTTTCAAGCGGGTATTCCAACGATCCTGTCATGGCTGACTCCGAAAAATTCGGATTCTCAGGGTTTATCGTGAAACCTTATAATATCGTCGATCTCTCAAAAGTTCTCGCCCAAGTTCTTTAGGTTCGTTTCAGCGCCCTCGATCATTTCGGAAAGTGTTTCACCAGCTCACCCGGTGGGAAAATCCCATGTTCGGTGATGATACCCGCCACCAACTCTGCAGGGGTCACATCAAAGGCCGGATTCCACACGTCAACCCCCGCAGGGGCGATAGAGCGACTGCCATGTAATTGTGTCACTTCCCGGGAACTGCGCTCCTCAATCGGAATCGCCTCTCCGTCGGCTGTCTGCATATCAATCGTCGAAGAAGGTGCCGCCACATAGAAGGGGATGCCATGGGCACGAGCCATGACGGCGACAGAATAGGTCCCGATTTTATTGGCCACATCCCCATTGGCGGCGATCCGGTCGGCCCCGACGACACAACATTGCACTCCCTTTTTTTTCATGAGGGCCCCCGCCATATTATCGGTGATGAGGGTGACCGGAATCCCATCCTGTTGCAATTCCCAAGCAGTAAGCCGGGCCCCTTGGAGAACCGGCCGCGTTTCATCCGCAAAGACTCGAATGCGTTTTCCCGAATCCCAAGCGGCGCGAATGACACCCAAAGCCGTGCCATATCCCGCAGTAGCCAACGCTCCGGCATTACAATGGGTCAGGATACAGTCCCCATCTCGAATAATGTCCTGTCCAAAGGTTCCGATTGCACGATTGATTTGGATATCGTCATCTAAAATTTTCAACGCTTCTTCATAGAGTGTGGTTTGCAATTCTGGGACACTCATACTTTTGGACTTTTGAGCGAAAAATTCTCTCATTCGGGAAACAGCCCAAAACAGATTGACAGCCGTAGGGCGGGTAGCGGCTAAGGTCTGACACACATGGTCCATATGCACCCGAAACTTATCGACGTCGTCACTCGGGAATTCCTTTGCCCCCAAAGCGATACCTAAAGCCGCCGTCACGCCAATAGCCGGAGCCCCACGAACGTTCAACTGACGTATGGCATCAGCCACACAGGTAAAGGTGTGACATCGTAGAAACTCAACCCGTTCAGGAAGAACGTTTTGATCTAAGATCACCACACAACCATCTTGCCATTCGACCGTTGGAACCATGCGATATCCCTTTCAGAGAAAATTGAAGACGAGGGCATTCCTCAAGAATGATGAACCTGTCATACCTGCGAGAGCCAATGTAACAGGTTCCAACGGTCAAAGGCCCGCAAAAATTTCATGTCATCGCCAAAACTACCCGTCAGGGTTAGGGGAAGTTGAAGTAGGGGGAGACTTCGGAGATTGCTTGGAAGAATCCTTGGCATCCTTGATGATGTCATAGGGCATCGTCACGATATTTTTCAGGATATCAAAGGCTAAATGGGGCAGACTGGTCAGCCGGGTTTTCCAGGACTCCAAGGGCAAATATTTGACCCGAGGGGAATTCAGGTGCCCCTTCACGGTAAACACCGCAGTCGCGATCCCTTTTCGTTTTCCCGCAAAGATTCTACCGAATAGTGGAATTTTCTTAATCAATTGAGAATAGGGCCCAAAGGGGCTGACCGCCGCCGCCACATCGAGTTTGTCTTCCGGCAAATCATAGTCACCGATCGCAGTCATGTGCATGATGGGACTCCGCACGACCAGATCGTTTGAGGTAAAAATTCCATTCTCAATCTGGATATTGGTCCGAATTTTCTTAAACCGAAATCCTTCTTCTTTAAACTTGACCTTTCCACGAAGCACACTAGGCAGATTGAGCAATGTCAAGATACGCGGGATGACTTTACCTTTGCGAACATTACCCTCACGAATGGTAACCTTCATATGCCCATTCAGTGTCGGAAAAACCCCTTCAGGATCCCGCCCATGCCCCTGAATCTTTCCCTGAATGTCAGCCTTGCCCGTGATGAGACGGTTTTCATCCCCGAACGTTGACAACAATTTATCAAAAGGAATTCGTTCGCCATTAAACGAGGCCCGAAGCGCCGCAGGTTTGCCTTCAGGCACATGAATAAACATACGGCCGCCCAGAGTGCCATCATCTCCCACGAGCATCTGCACCTTATCCAATATCACGAGATTATCATGCACCTTCAGCGTGCCGGATAATTTTTGACCGTTCATCGTTTTATACCTCGGGCGATCGACAACGATGGACCCTTCCAATGTCCCATGGGCGGCTAACCATTCGACACCATCCCGAAGAACGGATCGGTCTTCCTTCGGAACCAAAAGGTCTAAATCGAATTCCGGAGCCTCAAACATCGCACTCACTGCCGGGGTCGTTCTCCAATTTTTCACAAATCCCGTGACCGCCCCCTCACTATCTTTGATCCGAAATTGTACACGTTTGATGTCCAAGAGCTCTTTGTCAATCTTGACCCGCACAAAAAGGTTAGTAATGGGGTTAGAAAGCCCCCGTATGGAAATCAGGCCCTCCGTCAAGGCCACCCACCCTTTAAAATCCCAGTTCCTCCAATCCGGACCAGAGCCCCGTCCCCCGAGCTGAATCTCTAAGATCCCCGAATCGATCAGCCCTCCCATCACTCGCAGCCCTTCGGGGAGCAACCCAATATAAATGGGAGACGAATCCAAGCGACCCTCCCAGACCCAATTCCTCCCCTTTCGCATGACACCTTGTCCATGCAGTTTCAGGGGAAGCATGTCCCATTCTATCCGGGTAAAGCGAAACGTGTTGGTCGAGATGACTTTGCCCTCGATCTCAACGGTGGCGGGAAGCCCCGATTGCTTGGAAAGGACGAGGGGAAAATCCAAACGAGTTTCTTGAAGGTTAAGCTGGGCCTTAACTTTAGGATGTGTCGTGGCCCCCTGTAATGTGGCTACGACTTTTATGGGACCGATAATCGGCGGAGCAGCACCCGGATCGGCTTGAGTAGCGCCAGGGAAGAGTTCTTTTCCATCCATCCCGAATGAAAGTTGTAAGCCCTCAAAGCGTGATTCCTTGGCATGATTGATGGTGCCTCCTAGGCGCCAGGGATAAGACCCGAGTAGGCCCTCTACTTCCTCAAAAACCGTGCTGGATCGGGAAAATAGAATTTTGCCTTTCCCATGAGAAACATCCTGGGGCAAGGAGGGTATACGCAACACAACATCCTGAAATTCATAGTCTCCATACTGGAACAACAGACCTTTTGGATCCAGGAAGTTCCCGGAAAATCCCAGTCGCAATTCCCCCTGTCCTTCCAAAGCTTTCCAAGCTTCTAAGACTCCAGAACTACCTGGGCGTCCCTGCAGGTCTTTGACAAATTGAGAGACTTTCGTAGCAGGCACCCGCCCTTGAATTTCAATATCACCAAAAGGTCCAGTCTCCTTAAACAACAGAATCCCACGATTGAGACGAACCGGTATGTTGTCATAGACCCCTTGTCCATCAACGACGTGAATCCGGTCGGGCTCGATATGGACCGTCCCGTGAAATTGTTCAGTTTTTGGCAGGTTGGGTAAATAAAGGAACCCGTTGTCTAAACGAAAGACACCCGTCACCGAGGTATCCACATCTTCACGAGTCGAAGCGGTCACACGAGCCTCTTCGATATTCAGTTCGCCACCCATCTTTCCCCTGTTCCACGACTCTTGGATTTCCTCCGGGACCCATGACCGTGGAACATACGGACGAAGCATCTTTAAGGGGAGTGTGGAAGATCGCATCGTGACCCCGAACATCTGATGTCCGTCAGCCAACCCATCAATGTTGGCATTGCCGGAAAACGACATGGCCTGACTCGTGAGCGCAATGTTCCCAAAATGCAATTGAAAGGACGTAGCATCCTGTTTCCAGGTGACTTGCGTTTCAATTTTCAGGGGATCCGAAAACCGTTCGAGGACATTCCCGTTCGACACGTACCTACTGAATTGCCGCAATTCAACATCATTGGCCACGATGTTCCCCGTAAAATTCATTTCTTTAAACGGAAGCGAATCATTCCCGTTGGCAGAAAGATCCGAATTCACTCGGGCATGGAGATCTCCTTGTATGTGGAACGGAGAAACCTGGGAATTTTGTCGAAGAATGCCAGCCAACTCCACATTCGTAACAATCGAAGCACCCTCTTGCTGCGTCTCAGTACGACAGATCACTTCATCCAACACAAACCCTTGGACCACATCCTGGGGCGATTCATCGATGACGATGATCTTTCCGTTGAGGACGACGAATTTTCCCAGCACGAGGAATTGCGCGAGCGAGACGATAGGAGAACTCCCCCCCGAATGGCCAAGAAAGACCCATTCTCCCGTTCGATTCCGATGGACCTCGATTTCCGGGTGATCCAACACAAACTCTCGAACCACCAAGCGCTTTTGAAGAAGTTGTCCGATACCTAATTCCAAACTAATGGTTCGGGCACGGAACACCGCATGGGCCTCAGGACGATCCTTCACCGTGATATTATTGACCAGAAAATGGGGTTGGGGGAAAAGGGAGAATTTGGTGGTCCCCACGCTGACATGAGGACCGAAGGTTTGCTGAATCTGCCGCAACGCCAAAGACCGGAGGTAATCCGGGTTTAAGAACCATGGCGCCACGAACAAACCCAAAAAGATAACCAGCGCAAGAAGGCCAGACAGACGAAATTTATGTTTCTTAATCCATGTCCACACGATTAGCTGGCAATTTCCTTAACAATACCGAGGCCTCATTCAAAAAACTCCAATCAAGACTTTCCTTCATCATACTGAAAATTCGGATGAATGTAACAATTTTCTCATTGATCCCCCGTCAGTCAATAAGGAAGGTCACCCACAAAGCAACCGCGCTCATCTCCAGACAAGAGGAATCCGCCCCCCCCCGCCTTCTGGGGGAATTCCTGCTGAATGATTCTTGACCCTCTTCTTTTCCCTAGGATATTCTGTTTTCCTCAGAAAAGACGAGCAAGATCATCATGGCCTATGGTATCCTACTCATAAGGACTCATACGCTCCATCCATCCTGATTTATTCTAGTTTTGAAATACCATTATTCGGTTCTCTCAAGGGATCAGGTTTCCGCCCTGCTGAAATGTTACGATGTGCCCCATCCCGCACATCCACACAAAACCCTCGTGGGATATGATAAAGCCCATGCTCACCGAACGAGTCGAATGTGTGTCGCCGTCGCCCATGCCCTCGGGCATCCGGACGAACGACTCAAACAGTTTGAGGTCGCCTGTTTGCTTCATGATATAGGACGAGCCGGATTAGAGCCCAAACTGTTCGGGGAACTCTGGTCCTGGGCAAAAGAACGAGGAATCCCCACCCGTCCCGCGGAATGGCGAGCGGCTCATCCCCGGACGCCCTATGGACAAGAATCTCAAGCCTTCATCGCCAAGTATCGAACCCAACTCATTCAAGAGGGATTTACCCTGACCCCCAGAGTCAAAGATCATATCGACATGCGCTTGGGGTTTTCACGACGGTTAAAAAAATACTTAAAACCCATTAAACCCGCCATCACCGGGCTGGGCCTCACATGGGCTCCCTGGATGGAACGCATTATGCTGTTCTATTACTATCCTGAAAAATTAGAGACCGCGCCGGCTTGGGTCCATCAGTTGGGAGAAATCCTCGTCGGATGCGAACAACTGGAAGCTTACAGCAATCATCGCCGGGGAAAAGACTATTACGTCCGATCTGAGGAAAGCTTTCGGGCCGCCTTTGCCTACCTGAAAAAACTGACTTCCCGGAAACACATTAGCCGAAAAGTGTTCAATACGATCTGTCAGTTAACTCGAGAAGGCCATTTTACGACGGTGTTGAAAAAGGCCCGTGGGGGATCATTAACCCCAAAAGAACAGAAGTATCTCACCACGGTTCCCATCTAACTATTCCGATGCCTACCTATTCGAATCAGATTCAAGTGTCCATGAAGGGGGATAGTCATATAGAAAATATCACCCACGAGGCTCAACAAATCCTCCGGGATTCAGGCCTTCAAAACGGGACCATAACCGTATTTGTCCAACACACGACGGCTTCGATCATGATCATCGAAGATGAACCGGGCATCCGGGCCGATACTCGAACATTTTGGAACCAGACGATTCCCCCCGATCCGCAATGGGAACACAACACCCGAAATACAGGAGAAGATAACGGCCATTCACACCTGCAGGGGCAATTACAAGGTCCGTCGATGACCATTCCTTTTATCGATCAAACCTTGACCCTGGGCACCTGGCAACAGGTCGTCATCATTGATTTCGACACGAGACCCCGAACACGAAACATCGTGTTTCAACTCATCGGGGAATGAGAACAAACAAGAAATCTGTTTCATTGGATACTCTTCCAATCACAAGACCACGAATGCTCCCCACGATATCCAATAAAATATTGTGGTACCTCACCTTCCATGCGTTAGTCATGTTCATGACGACCATACCCAGTATGGCCATGGCTCAGGTATCGTGGATTTCCAATGCTGCCCAATATACCTCAACACCCTCCTGGCTAATCTTCACGGGAAAACAACACCTTAGCAAAGAAGAACTCAACACCATCGCGATGTTCGAAAAGTCCGCCAAATCGGTGGTCTATATCACGAATAAAGGACTGCGGCGGGATTTTTGGTCGTTGAATACGTTTGAGGTGCCCCAGGGGTCAGGATCCGGATTTGTTTGGGATAAAAAGGGACACATCGTCACGAATTATCATGTCATCTATGGAGCCGATTCCATCCAAGTCGTCCTGGACGATCAATCCTCCCATGATGCACGCGTGGTCGGCGCCGACCCGGATCATGACTTGGCCGTCCTTCGGATTTCCGCCAAGAAAAAATCTCTGCATCCGGTCGAAGTCGGAACCTCCCAAGACCTCATGGTCGGTCAACGCGTGTTAGCCATCGGCAATCCCTTTGGCCTGGATCATACCCTCACGACCGGCGTCGTAAGTGCCTTGGGACGATCCATCAAATCCATCAATGACCGCACCATCGAAGGCGCGATTCAAACGGATGCCGCCATCAATCCAGGAAATTCCGGAGGCCCGTTACTCAATAGTTCCGGAGAACTCATCGGGATCAATACCTCGATCGTGAGCCCGAGCGGAGCCTATGCCGGAATTGGATTTGCCGTTCCCGTCGGCATCGTCAAACGGGTGGTTCCACAGCTCATTCAATTCGGAAAAGTCATTCGTCCGGGGTTTGGCATTTCGCTCGTCCCGGATGCCATCTCTCGCCGTTGGGGAGTGGAAGGCATCGTGATCGCCAATATCCAGCCAGGAAGTGCTGCAGACAAAGCCGGACTTCGCAGCCTTCAAGAAACCGGGGCAGGTAGGGTCAGACTGGGAGATGTCATTAAAGCGATCAATGGAGAACAAATCGAAACCTACGACGACTTAGCCCGCATCCTGGACCGGCACAATGTGGGTGACCGAATTAAATTAAGTGTGGAACGAAAAGGGAAGGTACGAACCCTTTCTATCAAACTCCAAGCCGTCAATTAACCACCCGTCATTCCTGCTATTACCCGCCGTAGCTGTTGTTAGGCGAAGGAGGGGGCAGGAATATCCCCTCCTAAATTCCTCTCCTTTGTAAGGACGAGGACTTTTTCCGAAGAGGGAAAAGTCGGTGAGGTAGAATTCATCATTCCAGCATTTACCACCCATAGCCTTTTTGAGCGAAAAAAGGGAATCGGCAATCCATCTTTCATTTCCCACTACCCATCTGTACTTTTCTCATGAGGTTCAGTAGGATATTTAATTGAAGGGAGAGTATAAGCCAAGACCTATGAAACCTAGTCCTGAAAAAATAATCGAAGAAGCCCTGCAGCTAGAACCGAAAAGTCGGGCATTTATTGCTAAATCTCTCATTGAGAGCTTGGATTCGGAAGAAGACTTCCCCATTTCTGAAGAATGGCATCAAGAAATTCGTCAGCGATGTGAGGAGATAGACAGTGGGAAAATAGAATTGGTTGACTGGGATACCGTGCTTTCTACCCTCCGAAATAAATTTCCTTCATGACAATCCGCTAGCTGGCTGAGGCCGTTGAAGAGGCTGAAGCTACCGCTGGTTTTTACCAAGCAAAACAACCCGGCTTAGAAGGACGATTCCTAGAAGTTTTGGAAGATGCACTTCGCAGAATCCAACGACGACCACAGATATATCAATCAATTGAGAATGAAATTAGAAAATGTAAGCCACCTGGATTTCCCTATGGAATAATATATCGTGTGCAACCTAAACACATTGAGATTATCGCCATCATGCACCTGAAGAGAAAACCCTTCTACTGGAAAAACCGTCAGTAACGCCCTTTCCTCAACCCCCTCGCCGTCATATTTGCATGTTTCTAGCAGGAATGACGGATTCTGGGTTGATTATGTACTGTGGTAAAAATCCTGCACACGATATATGGGGTGTTCCTTTAACCTGCTCGGTCTGCTAATTTAGAAGACAACTTCATACATTCGGTCCTGGTTTCATATCTTAGATTTTTTATTTCCTCCCCCGTATTTATTTTCTTGAGCTGTACTCGTTTTTAACTGAATTTCTCGTTTCGGAGGTGATTCTAGCGCTAGGGAATCCGTTCAGACCAATCAGTCCCCCCATCTCCAGGAGGTCTCTTATGAGTTCTCACAATCGGTGGTCCATCGTGTTGGCTGGTGGTGATGGTAAACGGCTTCAACCCTCTATCCAAAAATGGCTTGGTCATCCCTTACCCAAGCAGTACTGCACTTTTGCCGGGACCAGGTCTATGCTCCAACATACCTGGGGACGCGCCAATCAGATTGTTCAGCCTCGCAATAAGGTCACCGTCCTGGGAAGCACCCACCGGCCACGACCCAATGGTCGCAACCTCGGCCACAGTGAAGAAGGCCCTTTTATCTTTCAACCACGGAATTGTGATACGGCTCCTGGGATTTTTCTGCCTTTAACCTATGTGAAAGCCTGGGATCCCCAAGCCGTCGTCGTCATCTTCCCTTCGGATCATTTTATTTTTCCCGAAGATCCGTTCGTGGATACCGTGCGACGTGCGGTCCGAGCCGTTGAATTTTGGCAGAACCGGATGATCCTCTTCGGTGTGCGACCTTCCCACCTGGAGCTTGATTACGGGTGGATCACTCCCGGAAATACTCTGGGATGGAGTGACGGATCATGCATTCGTCACATTCAAGAATTTATCGAAAAACCAGAACCTGTTGATGGGGAACGGTTGATGCAGCAAGGGGCCTTATGGAATACCTTCGTGCTCGTGGCCCATGTCGAGACTCTCTGGAATGCCGGATGGGCCTGTATTCCAGAGGTGATGGAACTCTTTGAAGAATTCGGGACGAGTCTTGGCACCCCGGTTGAGGAATCGGCCCTTCACACCATTTACCACAGAATGCCTCATCGGAACTTTTCTCAAGCGGTCTTGCAACCCTGTTCCCAGCAATTAGGGGTCATGGAGTTGGAAAATATTGTGTGGAGTGACTGGGGCCGTCCCGAACGAATTCTGGAAACCCTGCAGGCCGTGGGGATCAAGCCCACTTTTCCTCCTGAGATTTTTCAGGAAGTCCCACCTCCGGCTGATCAGGAGGCTGAAGTCGGGGTGGGGTGAAATGTCAAACAAGAATACGGAAGGGATGGATGCTCGATTACAAAAGTCGAGCATGACGGAAGGGTGTTAGGCGTCTTTGGCGGTGAGGATGAATTGACCGTCCACGACATCCCCTATGATCGTTTGCCCATCCATGGCCTTTCCTTGAATGATCAATCGTGACAACGGGGTTTCGATTTCTTGTTGGATCAGTCGTTTCAACGGTCTGGCCCCATAGACCGGATCGTATCCCCTCGTGGCCAATTCCGCCACTGCTTCCGGAGTCAATTCCAACGTCATTTCCCGGTCCGCCAATCGGCCTCTGAGCCGTCCTAATTGAATCTCGACAATCGGTCCCAACTCTTTTTGCGTCAACGGATGGAAGACCACGACTTCATCGACCCGGTTCAAGAATTCCGGACGGAAATGTTGTTGAATTTCCCTAAGCACGACGGCACGAATCCCCTCATAATCCATGGCTTGCTGTTGGGCTTCCAAGATTTCTTGGCTCCCCAAGTTAGAGGTCATGATGAGTACGGTGTTCTTAAAGTCTACCGTTCGACCTTGAGAATCCGTTAAACGCCCATCATCCAATACTTGAAGCAACACATTAAATACGTCATTGTGAGCTTTTTCAATCTCATCAAACAGGATCACCGAAAAGGGCTTCCTTCTCACCGCTTCCGTCAATTGCCCACCCTCTTCGTATCCCACATAGCCTGGGGGTGCGCCAATCAATCGAGCAACCGTATGTTTTTCCATGTATTCGGACATATCGATCCGTACCAAATTGGATTCATCGTCAAAGAGCGTATGGGCAAGCGCCCGTGCTAATTCGGTTTTCCCTACTCCGGTGGGTCCCAGGAATAAGAACGACCCGATGGGACGATTGGGATCCTTGATCCCCGACCTGGCCCGTAGCACCGCATCGGCCACTGCCTTAACGGCTTCGTCTTGCCCGACGACCCTTTGATGCAGATGGTCGTCTAAATGAAGGAGCTTTTCCACTTCGCCTTGCATGAGCCGGTTCATGGGAATGCCCGTCCAGCGACTCACCACTTCGGCAATATCTTCTTCATCCACCTCTTCCTTCAAGAGCCGGCTTTCCTGATTTTTATTCGTGAGACGCTCTTCTTCTTCTTGCATCTCTTTTTCTAAACGCGGCAATTCGCCATATCGCAACTCGGCCACGCGATTCAGGTCATAATTTCGTTCGGCCTGGGCGATGTCCTGTTTTACTCGCTCCATCGACTCCCGTATCTCTTGGAGTTTCCCGACTGCGGACTTTTCCGCATTCCAACGGGTTTTGAGCTCGGTCAGCATTTCTTGTTTATTGGCCAGTTCTTGTTCCAAGTTGGCCAGGCGGGTTTGGCTGGCGGAGTCGGTTTCTTTTTTGAGGGCTTCCCGTTCGATTTCCAGCTGAAGCACCTTACGGGAAATTTCATCCATTTCGGCCGGCATGCTGTCGATTTCCGTTCGCAACCTGGCGGCCGACTCATCGATGAGATCGATGGCTTTATCCGGCAAGAACCGATCCCCGATATACCGGTGCGATAATCGCGCGGCCGCCACCAGAGCCGAGTCTTTGATCCGGACGCCATGGTGCACCTCATATCGCTCTCTCAACCCCCGCAAGATAGAAATCGTATCCTCCACCGAAGGCTGGTCTACGACAACCGGCTGGAACCGGCGTTCAAGCGCCGCATCTTTTTCGATATGCTTTCGGTATTCATCGAGCGTCGTGGCCCCGATCAAATGGAGTTCTCCTCGAGCCAACATGGGTTTCAGGAGGTTGGCTGCATCCATCGCCCCTTCTGCCGCCCCGGCTCCGACAACCGTGTGTAATTCATCGATGAAGAGGAGGATTTGGCCTTGAGAGGCCTGCACTTCTTTCAGGACCGCTTTGAGCCGTTCTTCAAATTCACCTCGAAATTTCGCCCCGGCGACCAGGGAACCCATATCCAACACCACGACTCGCTTTTTCTTGAGGCCTTCCGGCACATCACCTTTGATGATTCGCTGGGCCAAACCTTCTACGATGGCTGTTTTTCCCACACCGGGTTCGCCGATGAGGACCGGGTTATTTTTGGTCCGTCTGGACAAAATTTGAATGACTCGCCGTATTTCCTCGTCACGGCCGATGACCGGATCCAACTTGCCCTGACTGGCCAGACGAGTCAGGTCCCGGCCGTACTTTTCTAAGGACTGATAGGTTCCTTCCGGATCTTGGCTGGTGACCCGCTGATTGCCGCGTACCTGCTGTAGGCCGGCCAACAATTTATCTTTCTTGAGGCCGAGCGATCGAAACACTCCACCTTCATTCACCATGGCCAAGAGCACGTGTTCCACGCTCAGATATTCATCTTTCAGGTCTTTCATCTCGGTTTCGGCTTGGGTCAGCACGTTCGAGAGGCGGGAAGTGATATGGACCTGGCCGGGAGCCGCTCCACTCCCCTGCACCTGGGGGAGTTTTTGCAGCGCCTGTTCGACACCCTGTTTGACGGAGGTAGGAGAGACCCCGGATTGTTCAAGAATCGGTGAAGTCAATCCATCGCCTTGCTCCAAGAGAGCCAAGAGAAGATGTTCGACATCGATACCCTGATGACTCCGCCGCATCGCAATACCAGAAGCGGCTTGCAGGGCTTCCTGTAATTTGTGGGTCATTTGATTGGGGTCCATTGCATCTCTCCTATATCGTCAGAACACTCATATTGTACCGTGCTTTTCAGATAACCACTTTTTCGGGCATTTCAACCCGGTTTTTCAAAAAACTTGATGATTTTCTTTTAAAAAGCCTAAGAAAGGGAGAAAGAATTCCCAGAGAAGACAAGAAGGGTCGCGTTTAAAATCCAATGATTTTTTGATAGAGCCCATGTACCGTTTGTGTATGCTGGGCATAGTCTTTCAAGAATGGCTTGACTGTGTCTTCGGTCCGTTCAGCCTTGAGATAGCCCATGCGGATCGCACATTTTGCGGCTTCTTCGGGTTTAGCCGGGATGAGATGTGTTTGGAGTTCATTCACCATCTGTAATTTATGTTCAAGATTTCGCAAGAACAGATAGGAATGTTTCAACGTATTCATGTCTTCAATCTTGAGTTTACCCAGACGCACCAGCTTTGTGAGACCTTTCAGTGTCTGACGATCTCTCACTGCGGGGTGATGATATCCCCACTGTAGCTGGAGACCCTGGACAATAAACTCAATCTCTCGTATTCCTCCGATGCCCAATTTAACATGACGTTCCAATTCCCGACGGCGGGTCATTTTGTTGAGGATCTGTGAGCGAAGGGCTCGAATGGCTGGGATGACATCTTGCACATCCTCTTGAGCCCCAAACACAAACGGTTTCATTCGTCTAAGAAAATGCTGTCCGACTCGGAGATTTCCGGCAATGGGCTTCGCCTTCAAAAACGCCAGGCGTTCCCAAGTCCGTCCCCGGGTGGCATAGTAATGCAGCGCATCGTCGATCGAACACACGACCGGTCCGACCGTTCCTTCCGGACGGAGACGCAAATCGACACGAAAGAGCGCCCCTTCCGGTGTTGCCGTGGATAATACGGTCGTCAATTCTCGAGCCAAGGTTTCAAAGTACTCTGTTACGGGAATGGCCGTTTGACCTTTTTGCGCCTGCGTGAGGCCTTCAGCCCCTTGAAACACATACACCAAATCCACATCGGAACTATAATTCAATTCCCATCCTCCCAATTTGCCCATCGCTAACACTGAAAAACCGGGAGATGGAATACCGGATGCCTTCGTGGGGACTTTTCCATGACGACGCTGGAGATCTTGTTCGACCAGAGTATAGGCCGCATCAATCACCAGACCGGCTAATTCTGAAAGAAGCGTATAGGTCTCGACCACCTTGGACACCCCGATTAAATCTCTCAGCCCAATCCGAAGCATTTCTCGTCGATTGAATCGTCGTAAGGCCTCACATTTGGCTTCATGTTTTTTGACACCAGCCAACGTCTGCGCGAGTTGGGTCGTGAGATTGTCGCGCGTCTGCCGTTGTACGAGGACGCTGTCTTCTTCCAGCCAATAGACCAACAGGGGATCACGGATAAGCGTTTGAGACATGGCCGGGCTGTTGCCGAATACGGTCCCCAGCACTGGTATGAGGTGAGGTCCGGCTTCCAAGAATTGGAACAATTGCAGTCGATGAATCCCCGATCCCACAAAACGCTCCCACTCATTAAGCCCCTGATCCGGATCGGCGGTGAAAGAGAGGCTGGTCAACAGAGAGGAGAGGATTTTGGCCAAGGCTTTCCTCGTCCTTGGCTCTCCAGCCATGTTTTGGAGATTCTCATCGGCGTGTTTCCAATCCTGTATGCGATAGGCTTGTAGAATGGCAGCGACTTCAGAGGAGGGTAAGTTTTCCGAAAGCAGGAGCGGACAAGGGTCTGGCCGATCAGTGACTAACGCTCCCTCCCCTTTTCTTAATTTGGATGATTTTTGAGGACTCATAGGAACGGACTCAACACTTCCTCGTTCAAAGGCTTACAACTCTCGATATTTTCAGTATACTTTTGTTCATGTCTCAATCAGATAATCTTACTCCCTACCTTCAGGAAAATCCGAATCTGCCTCCGGCCTTGATTCAAGACTTTTTGCGATCGATGGACCCGGAGTATTTTGACCGATTTTCCAACGGCACGATCGCACAGCATATGGCCCTCGCCAACCAACTCACCTACTCCCAACCCTGTGCCCTCAGCCTTCACGCATTATCCAAAGGGCAATTTCAACTCACGATCGTGGCCTATGATTATTTTTCCGAATTTGCGACGTTTTGCGGCACGCTTTCTTCCTTCGGACTCGACATTCGAGAAGCGGACATCTTTACCTCTCAGGAGTCCAAAACGACGACTTCAACCCCGATCAAACCGTCTTCTGCCCTCCGTGGCTTTGGGCCTTTTCCTCGAAAACGTCCGGCCAAGGGGCTTTCCCATAAAATTGCCATCGATGTCTTCCATGTCGAAGTCCTACAGGGATGCTCTTTTTCCCCAGCAGACCAAGAGGAATTTTATCAGACCCTGTTGTCTCTCCTAGCCCTCTTACAAAAGAATGCCATGAGACAAGCTCGCCGGCAGGTGAATCGGCGGCTCATCGAAACCCTTGGCAAACTTCATAAAAAGCCCGTGGACCTGGTTCACCCGGTTCATATCACCTTTTCCAACACGAATGCCACTCCGGAAACGATCCTGGACATTCAAGCCACGGACACCCCGGCTTTTCTCTACACCTTTGCCAATGCCCTCGCGATGCGAAACATTTACATCGTCAAGGCTAAGATTGAAGTCGACGCCCATCGCGTGCAAAACCGATTTTATGTCCATGATCGTCACGGGCGAAAAATTCAGACCAAAAGTGCACAGCAAGAACTGCGAACTGCGGCAGCGCTTCTCAAAGAATTCACCCATTATCTGAGTTGGGCGCCGGATCCCGGAAAGGCTCTTGAACATTTCGACCAGTTTTTAGACCAACTCCTCGAAAGCCCCAACAAGGCCTCGATCCTCTCGACCCTCACTACAGGTTCGACCTTGGAGCATCTGGCTCAACTCTTCGGGACCAGTGATTATTTATGGGAAGACCTCCTCAGACGACAACACCAAAACCTCTTGCCCATGATGAATCAGTACCAAAAAGGCGGTCTCGTTCGCTCCCATGCCGCGTTGTCCAAATCCCTCTCTCAAGCCATCGCCAAGGGGAAAACCTCTGATCGGAAAAAGGCCAGGCTCAATGAATGGAAAGACCAGGAACTCTTTCGCATCGACATGCACCACCTCCTCGAAGATAGCCCTCTGCCGGAATTTTCTCAAGCCCTGACTCACTTGGCTGATGTGATCTTGAGTCACACCCTTCAGCAATCCCTGCATATCCTCAAAAACCATATTCCCAAAAAGACCGATCCTCAGATGGCGATTTTTGGGTTAGGAAAATTAGGGGGAGGAGAACTGGGCTATGCCTCGGATATTGAAATCCTCTTTGCCTACCCTCCGGACACCTTAAAAGTGCCCAAGACTGCCCGAGCCCTCACCTCCGATTTTTATGAACGATGGGCCCAGGAATTTGTCCAATGGATCGAAGCCAAACAGGAAGGCATTTTCCACTTGGATACCCGTCTGCGTCCGCATGGAGATAAAGGCCTGCTCACGAATTCCCTTCAGGAAATCAAACAGTACTATTCCCCGGAAGGGGGAGCCGCCCCGTTTGAACGCCAAGCCTTGATTAAATTACGGTTCGTGGCCGGAAATCCCAAACTCGGCAAAGCGGTCGAGCGGCACCGCGATCAATTTGTCTATAGCCCAGAACCTTGGGACCTTCACACGGCATTACACCTTCGGGACCGCCAAATGCAGGAGCTGGTTCAACCGAGTCAGGTCCATGTGAAATATGGTGCCGGTGGGCTCTTGGACGTGGAATACACCGTTCAATACCTGCAACTCATGCATGGGCACACACACCCTTCGATTCGCACTCCTAATACCTTAGAAGCCATCGACCGGTTAAGCCATGCCTCGATCCTCTCCATGAAGGATGCCGCGATCCTGAAAGATGATTATCTCTTCCTGAGAAAACTCATCGACAACCTTCGAATCGTTCGAGGCCATGCACAGGACCTCATCCTTCCCCCCTCTCAATCGGATGAAATGGTCTTTCTCGCCAGACGCTTAGGGATGGGGTCACAGGATTGGTTGCAAGGGGCTGAAGATTTCGAACATTCCTGCCAAACCCGGATGAAGTCAATCCACAAGCGTTTTACCCGGCGGTTTAAAGGAGGCTGACGCTTCCGCTCCCTCAAACACCAACGCCCAGGAAGCAAAGGAACGGAGATACCATTCCTTCAACAACCTGGGCGTTCGTTTAACCCTGATGGGTGATGAGGGAGAAAAGGACCCTGCCTCACCTACACATCGTAGTACATGAAAAATTCATGGGGATGAGGTCGGACCCGAATGGCATCCACTTCATTGGCGCGTTTGTAGGAGATCCATGCTTCAATGAGATCCTCGCTGAAGACACCACCCTTCAATAAAAATTCATGGTCGTCTTCTAAACAATTCAAGGCTTCTTCCAAGCTGGATGGAAGCGTGGAAATATTCCCCAATTCTTCCGGCTCCAAATCGTAAAGATTTTTATCCATGGCCTCACCCGGATGGATTTTATTCTGAATCCCATCCAGACCGGCCATCAACATCGCACTGAAGGCCAAGTACATATTGCAGGACGGGTCCGGGAACCGGACTTCAATTCGCTTGGCTTTGGGACTCGGGGAATACATGGGAATCCGAATGCCCGCCGACCGATTCCGGCTGGAATAGGCCAACAACACGGGAGCTTCGAACCCTGGGGTCAATCGTTTATAGGAATTGGTCGTGGGGTTCGTTAAAGCCGCCAGCGCCGCACCATGCTTGAGAATTCCACCGATATAATAGAGGCAGTTTTGGGACACACCGGCATAATCCTTTCCCGCAAAGGTTGGCTTCCCATCTTTCCAAATACTTTGATGGGTATGCATGCCGGTTCCGTTATCGTTAAACAAGGGCTTTGGCATAAAGGTCACGGTCTTCCCATGCCGCCGCGCAACATTTCGGACGATGTATTTGTACATCAACATTTGGTCGGCCATCTTGACTAAGGTATCGAATCGCAAATCAATCTCACCTTGTCCGCCGGTCGCCACCTCGTGATGATGTTTTTCAACATGGATCCCGACATGTTCCATCACCCGGCACATTTCGGAACGAATATCCTGCATGGAATCCACGGGAGAAACCGGGAAGTACCCTTCTTTGTGCCGCGGACGAGACCCGAGGTTTTCTCCATCCTTACCGGAGTTCCAAATCCCCTCTTCGGAGTCCACAAAATAATATCCGGAATGACTGTTTTGATCGTAACTAACGTGATCGAACACGAAGAACTCGGCCTCAGGCCCCCAGAAGGAGGTGTCGCCGATCTTCGTACTCTTAAGGTATTGCTCGGCTCGAATGGCCACTCCCCGGGGATCTCGCTCGTAAATCGTTCGAGTAATCGGATCTTGAATATCCGCGATCATGCTTAAGGTCGGAATGTCAGTGAAGGGATCTAAACAGGCGGTATTGGGGTCGGGCACGACCAACATGTCACTATTTTGAATCGCCTTCCACCCTCGAATGGACGATCCATCAAACCCAGATCCATCCTTGAATAAATCCAGATTAAGCTCCGAAGTGGGAACGGAGAAATGCTGCCAGGAACCCACCAGATCCACGAACTTCAGGTCTACCATTTCCACTTTGTTTTTTTTCGCAAAATCCAGCACAGCTTTCGGGGTCATTCATTACCTCCTTCTGGGGAAAAGATCATTATTTGTAACCGCGTATTCCTCAATCTCACACAAACAGAAATGGTAGACTTCGTACCATCCGTTATTGATACGCCCGCTCACTATGTTGACTCAGATCGAGCCCAACTTCTTCATCTTGTGGGGAAACCCGCAGCCCAACCGTCACATCGACGATTTTCATGATGATATAGGTCCCGACCACGGCAAACACCAAGGTTACCAAAGCCAACATGACTTGTATACCGAACTGAGCCGGGTTCCCGAAAAATAACCCCTTGGCCCCGATAGAGGCAAAAAGTCCGACAAACAAGATGCCGGTGAACCCTCCCACCCCGTGAATCCCGACCACATCTAATGAATCATCGTATCCAAACCGCATTTTTAAGACGACGGCGGCATAGCACAGAGTCCCTGCGACCAGACCAATCAGCATCGCGGACATGGGTCCCACAAATCCGGCTCCTGGTGTAATTGTCGCCAATCCGGCGATAATTCCACTGGCTAATCCCAGGACCGTGGGTTTTCCACGGTGGACCCATTCAGCCACCATCCAACTTAACCCACCAGCCGCGGCTGCCGTATGAGTCGCCACAAAGGCCACTCCGGCCCCACCATTGGCACCTAACGCACTGCCGGCATTAAATCCAAACCACCCAAACCAGAGAAGACCGGTCCCCAAGACCGTCATAGGGAGGTTGTGAGGCGGCATGGGTTCCGTCCCAAACCCCTTACGAGGCCCAAGCATGATGGCACAGACCAAAGCTCCAAAGCCGGAACTGATATGGACGACGGCACCACCCGCAAAATCCAAGGCGCCCATCGCCCCTAACCACCCGCCTCCCCATACCCAATGGGCTAGTGGAGAATAAATGAACACGGACCATAGAACAGAAAACAGAAGTAATGCTTTAAATTTCATTCTCTCAGCAAAACTTCCGGTAATGAGAGCGACGGTGATGGCGGCAAACATTAACTGAAAGACCATGAAAACTTGATGAGGAATGGTTGACGCATAGGTTGGACTTGGCTCCAATCCGACTCCATTCAAGCCGATCCAATCCAAATTCCCCACGAACCCTCCGATGCTGGGACCGAAGGCGAGACTATAGCCACACAAAATCCACACGAGACTGATCAGACACAAAATGACGGCGGTATGCATGATGGTGCCGAGAACATTTTTTCCTCGAACCAACCCCCCATAGAACAACGCTAACCCGGGTAGAGTCATACAGAGGACGAGTGCAGAAGAAACCAAGATCCAGGCCGTATCCCCCGTATCTATCGTCAGGGTACCAGATTCTTCGGCCCAGACTTCTGCTGCCCCGACCATCCACAAGAGCATTCCCATTAACAGTCCTGCTTTCACACGTGGGTACAATCCATTCATGACCCCTCCTCGATTAACGATGTAACTGCGCGAAACCGGGAACGGTTACACCGCTGATTCGCCCGATTCCCCGGTCCGAATTCTGATGATACTGTTTAATTCGGAGACAAATATTTTCCCGTCTCCGATACTTTGAGTCTTAGCGGCTCGAGTCACCACATCCAACACTTCATCCACTCGAACATCGGCCACGGCAATTTCCAGTTTAATCTTTGGGACGAACTCAATCTGGTATTCCGTGCCTCGATAGGTTTCTTTATGCCCTTTTTGCCGCCCAAACCCTTTGACTTCCGTCACGGTCATCCCTTGGATGCCGATCTCTATGAGGGCATCTTTGACTTCGTCCAATTTAAATGGTTTGATTATGGCCTGAATAAGTTTCATAGGGATCATCCCTCCATTGGATTAACAAGCTTGGGTAAACATGGTAGATATCCACATGGGCCCATCGCCCATTTCTATGCTTACCCGTTGTATTGATTCATCGTTCCAAGGTCAAGTGTGTTCAACCATAGGCCCGCTCGCTATGCTGGCTCAGGTCCAATCCGATAATTTCCTCTTCCTTCGAGACCCGTAATCCAACCAGGGTATCCACCACTTTTAAAATCACCATGGTGCCGACAAACGCAAAGACCCAGGTGGCGCCAACCCCGATGGCTTGAATGAGGACTTGGCCCGGATTCCCAAAAAAGAGACCGGTTCCTCCCCCCACGCTCGCGAACAAGCCAGTGGCAAGGGCTCCCCAGGTTCCACCGATTCCATGAATGCCTAACACATCCAGGGCATCGTCATAGCCCATCTTATTTTTCAAAAAGACACCCAAGTAACAGACAATCCCACCGCCAAGCCCGATCCAAATTGCGGAGACCGGCCCGACGAATCCGGCAGCCGGTGTAATGGCAACCAACCCGGCTACCGCTCCACTCGCCGCGCCTAACATCGTGGGTTTTCCTCGATATCCCCATTCCACCCCCATCCAGGCTAAGGCCCCGGCAGCCGTAGCCACGTGAGTGGCCACGAATGCACTGGCGGCAATCCCATCAGCAGCCAACGCACTACCCGCATTAAACCCAAACCACCCAACCCATAACAAACTCGCCCCCACTACGGTGAGCGGAAGATTATGGGGAGCCATATTTTCAGTCCCATGTCCATGTCGCTTGCCTAACACCAAAGCACAGGCCAATGCGGCCACTCCCGAACTGATATGCACGACCGTTCCACCGGCAAAGTCCAAATCCCCGAGTCCGGCCAACCACCCACCGCCCCATACCCAATGGGCTAACGGGGCATAAATGATCGTGACCCATAACACGGAAAATAAGGCAAAGGCACTAAATTTCATGCGTTCGGCGATCGCGCCGCTGATGAGGGCCACGGTAATGCCCGCAAACATGAGTTGAAAGACCATGAACGCTGCATGGGGAATCGTTGACCCTTCCGAGGGCTCAGGTCCGACACCGGCCAGGCCCAAATAATCCAGGCCACCCACCATTCCGCCCACGTCAGGGGCAAATGCCAAACTATAGCCCCAGAATACCCAGACAATACTGACGATACACAGCGCGGCAAAGCTATGCATCATGGTGCTTAAGACATTTTTGCTGCGCACCATCCCACCATAAAACAGCGCTAACCCGGGAAGGATCATCGCCAACACCAAGGCGGAAGATGTGAGCACCCAGGCCGTATCACCGGCACTAAGCGTAGAGGCTTCTTCCGCAAACGCGGAATTGCCCGAAAATGCAAGAAAAAACAACAGCCCGAGGAAGGATACACCTATCCTCTTCATATTTATCGTATTCACCATATTCGTTCTCCTTATCCTTTTCTAAATTTCTAGAGGGGTAGCCCTTAGAAAAGGTATATCACTTCCGCTGCTAACGTTTGTTGGTTATCGACCGCTTTCGTTCCCTCGACAAAGGTTTTTTGGTCTGAATGGTCATGGCGAAATTCAAGTCTGGTGATCAGAGAAGGAACAGGTTTGTATTGCAACGTATAGGTCATTTCCCATAGCGTTTGTCCCCCTACTCCGCTTCCCGGCGCACAGGATCCTGGTTTTCCTGCACCACCCTTGGCGTTTGCCCCAAAACAACTGAAGTATCCCTGGGGGTCTTCAAAAATTTCGGCACGATAGCGAACACCCCATTGATCATTGAAATCATGGATGATGTATCCGGCAAATCCGTTCCACCGCGCATTGGCTCCATTCGCAAATGCACCCTCCAAGTTTCCGTAGTAGGCTTCCAGGACGATTTCCGTCGATTCTAACGCTTGGATGTCAACAATCCCGCCGCCCATTAATCGACCGGCATCTCCACCATTCCCTCCATTCGTAGCGGCTCCATCATTGGGAGTCCAAAAACCATAGAGGGTGACGCCGAGCCAATCCATAGGAGTCAGAGAAAGGGCAGTTTCCATACCCTTGGAGCTATTCGCATCGGAAGCGGCCCCCGCAAACTCATTGATTATCCCGACCGCAAAAGACACCTGATCACTAAAATCATAGGACCCGCGAATCCCCGTCGTCGTAAAAGGCTGTCCAAAACCAAACAACCAGGAACGGGAAAAATTCGGGTTATAGGGTGACTCAATGACTTCATACCCAATCAACGTATTCATCCGTCCGATACGAAGGTCCAGCCCATTCCCCACGGGAGCGATAAACTGGACATAGGCCTCTTGAAAATCCACGTCATCTCCACCAATGGAACCGCCAGTAAACTCTGCATCCTCCCCAAAATTCAATTTAATGCGAAATCCTGCGGCATCTTCTAACGCTCCACCAGTCTTCCCCTCTTTCTCCAACACAATTTGTGCCAAATCTGCTCGAAAGGAATTGGAATCGACGTCAAAAATTCGATTTTGATTGACATGGTTTGCCGGATTATTAAAGTTTTGGACATAAGAAAGATCTACAAAACCATAGAGTTTTAACCCTAAACTCGCGAGTGAATACTTTTTGACCATTTTCTCGACCATTTCCTCAAGAGAGCCTCCCTGGCCAGCCTCAACCACTGCACTGCCCTCGGCGGCCGCAAAAACCACACTCGGAGAGAATCCGATGAGGCTCAGGACGACGGACCCGGCCATAAAAGTTGCAAACAATGTATTCTTCCAAAACCAGACAACCGACTTAATCATTAGTGTTCTCCTTAGTAAAGTAAAACCAAAGACCCAGAGGAGCAATTTGATACCGTTCGCTCACACAACCTTGTGCAGCATTCAGGCGATTTCTCAGACCGTTGCATGACAATTCCTTCTGTTCATGTTCTTTCTGTAGCTTCAGTGGAGAAAAGACCGCAGACAAAAAAAAAGCCCTCACCCAGAAATCTGGTTGAGGACTTCATCGTCCAGGGTACTACTCTGGCCCTTCAGACGTCGTTGTCTGACTTGGGCATCTGTTGAAGAGTTTTGTACCATCGCAAGGGAGAGGTGTCAAGGGTAAACTCGCAGACAGTCCCTTATTCACCAACGCTTTCTCCCACCTAACACAAGGGAAAGAGGAGGTACAGCGGCGGCTCCAGAAAGCTTTAGAGAGGGATATAGAAGAGGGAATGAACCTGACTTGGCAATTAGGATTACCCTTGCAAGAATATCAAAGAATTCCGTCCTGACAAGCACAAGCTATCAAAAACACCTACGTCCGTGATTTAAGAAGGAGGCCCATTCATGGAGCATTTTTTGAACGAGCAACTGACTCCCTTTCTGACTCACAAATCCCTGGCGATTATCGAGGCCACTCTCAGCATTCTGCTGATCCTGCTGGTCACCTATGTCGTCATCTCAGCGGTCAAATTTGGCCTCAAAAAAATCGAAACCATCCTTCTTCAATGGCGAGAGATTGAAGAGGAAGAGCAAATCGCCACCGAGAAACGGATTAAGACTCTCATTGGTCTGCTCCGTACGATTTCTCTCACCCTCGTTTGGGTAGTGGCGCTCGTCATGAGCCTGGATCAGATTGGGTTGGATATCACTCCCATCTTGGCCGGGGCTGGTATTGTGGGATTGGCCGTCGGATTTGGGGCTCAAAATTTGGTTCGTGATGTGATTAACGGGTTTTTTATGATCCTGGAAAATCAAATCCGCGTGGGGGATGTGGCAATCGTTAACGGAACCGGTGGGTTGGTCGAGGGCATCAGCTTCCGGACCATTACCCTGCGCGACCTTGCTGGAACGGTCCATATTTTCCCCAATGGAACCGTCACCACAATGGCCAACATGACCAAAGAATGGTCCGCGTACGTCATGAATATTGGGGTGGCGTACAAGGAAGATACCGACCATGTCGTCACCATCATGCAAGCCGTGGGGGAAGATCTGCAGCAGGACTCCGGCTATCGCAAAAAAATCCTGGCTCCCATCGAGATATTAGGAGTCGATGAATTTGGGGAATCGGAAGTGGTTATCAAAGCCCGCATCAAGACTCGCCCGATCGAACAATGGTCGGTGGGACGCGAATATCGACGTCGTCTCAAAAAAGCGTTCGATCGGGAACACATCGAAATTCCGTTTCCCCATCGGACCATCTATATGGGTAAAGCGAGTCCCCCATTTCAGGGGCAGGGGAACATGGCCCAATCTGCAGGGTAAACGAAGTGCCTTTCATCATGATGCTAGGTTGAGGGGATTTAAACAATCTTTTGGGAAGAATGACTGAATTTATGATTTCTCAGAATGCGAACGGGTAACGGCACCCCAGAACCCTCTGGCCAGCAATCCCCACCCGATGATAAACGCCAGGCCTCCAAATGGAGTGAGGATTCCGAATGTGCGGATGTCAGAGAGGGCTAAGGTATACAAACTGCCTGAAAAAATGATGATGCCGGCCAAAAAACTCCACCCAGCCAGGACAAGAGACCGGCTGCGAAAGATGTGCGCACTGAGCCCGGCCAGGAGCATCCCCAAGGCATGAATCAAATGATACCGGACACCGGTTTCAAACACCGCCATCATTTTTTCGGAAAGATGAGGTCGAAGCCCATGAGCACCGAACGCTCCCGCCGCGACTCCAATCATGGCGGCGATCGCTCCAAAAATTAAAATCTGTTTCACGATAAAAGGTACCCCACAAATGTATGGTTAGGGAGAATAGGGACCAGATGGACCTCTCCCCCAGGGAATCTGATTCCATATCCGTTCATGCCCCCAGTACAGCCCGATCTTGATTAACGAGTCACTCGCCCCGGCAAACAAGGCCATAGAGACCTCTCCGGATATCAACCAGACCACGACCGTCGTCACCAGGGTCGCAATGACCCGCCAACTGATTCCTTTCACCACACTCCGTAAATGCGTTTCCATACTTTATCCTCGATGAAAAGGTGTTTTCCCAGTTTTAGCCTTTCCCCTGGGACCGTTCGGTCGTTTTCCTGGAGGAAGACTTTTTACACTTCTTGAGCGCTTTCGGATGGTTTTCTTTATTGGAGAACTCTGAATCTTCACAAAATCCTTTAAGGTGTAATGGTCCAATATTGAAGAAATGGCATTACGAACATTCAACATGATTCCTTGGATAGGACAGCTATCGGTCTCGGCATACGGACAATCCTCACACTTCTGAAAGGCCGTTTGGCTCACACACCCAATCGGAGCCAGAGGACCATCCAGAATTCTGATGATTTGCCCTAAGGTGACTTCATTGGGGTCTTTGAGAAGAAACACCCCGCCATTCACTCCACGACGGCTCCCCACCAGACCGGAATTTTTTAATTGCAGCAAGATCATCTCCAGAAATCCGATGGGAATCCCTTGCCGTTCCGCTAAGTCTTTCCGTTGAACCAACCCTTTCCCAAAACTCTGGGTTAACTCGATCATGGCTCGCAAACCGTATTCACTCTTTTTAGAAAATCGCATATTGTGTATAAAGTTTAGTAATTTACTTAACTTTTGTCCCTAAAAAAAAGGTCTATCGGCCTTGAATGGGTTCCTAATTATAAAATTTTACAGAATTACCAGCTAAAATACAATTTTCAACCACCATTTATTCCCCCGGAGATAGTTCCATATCTTGTGGAAGTTGAGCCCCACAGTACCGTACCCAGTACATGGCAACGAACTGAAATTTTGCTACACTACAGCCCTTCAATTTTCAACATGAGTGGCACGTGGAACTGGCTCCTGACAAACGCGAATTGTTGGCCCAACACTCTCGTGAACAAGCCGCCCTGCAGGCCGAACTCAACCGGTTGGATCACGACTATCACCGCCAGCTTGAGAAGTTTCGCCGTCAAGTCCGCAAAAAAGTTTTCACTCGACAAATCTCCCGAACGCACCGGTATCATGAAGAAAAAAGTTTTTGGGAATATGTGAATAATTTTGTCGAAGATATTCACCTCTTCACGTGGAAAAAGGCTGCAGTCACCTCCTGCACGCAAAAATACCGACGAAAACGATTAATTCTGGAAGAGGAATTACGCGATCTGAATGCTCAGCAACGCCATGAACGAATCACGCTTCGATATACGATCCCACCACCAAAAGAAGAAAACGACACTGACCTCAAAGGTGCGACACCCAATTTTTTCTAAAAATTTGTCCTCCGCTTCGTTCACCCTCATACACTCCATAAATTGATTATACTATTGGGTATGTGCGGTCGTTTTCTGGTAAAAAGACGAGTATGACATCCTGCAACCCACATCAAAAAGGTTGCGGAGAACGTTCTAAAAAAATCTGACGTGGATATGCTACATAAAAGAAGGAGAAACACTCATGAAAGCCGTCGGCTATGCCAACTCTTTGCCTATCGATGACCCCGAGTCTTTAATCGATATCGAACTCCCCCAGCCTATGGCGACAAAACGGGACTTGCTCGTCAAGGTAAGAGCCATCGCCGTGAATCCTGTGGATTTTAAAATTCGCCAGCATGTCTCCCCGTCCGAAGGTGAATTTAAAGTATTAGGTTGGGATGCGGTGGGAGAAGTTGTCGCAACCGGAGAAGCCGTTACCTTATTCAACATTGGTGACGTGGTGTATTATGCCGGCGATCTCAACCGCCAAGGCAGCAATGCCGAATATCAACTGGTTGACGAACGTTTGGTCGGAGTCAAACCAAACAACTTGTCTGACGCCGAAGCCGCCGCCCTCCCCCTAACAGCTATCACCGCATGGGAAGCCTTATTCGATCGTCTCGGAATCTCGCAAGAGGGGAACGATTCCGGTAAAACCATCCTGATCATCGGCGGTGCCGGTGGGGTGGGGTCGATCGCCATTCAATTGGCGAGCAACCTGGCTAAATTGCATGTGATCGCGACCGCGTCTCGGGCAGAATCCCGGGACTGGTGTCTGAAACTCGGTGCCAATCAGGTTATCAACCATCGAAAATCTTTAAGTGAAGAACTGGCCGAACAGGGTGCGGGGACCATCGACTACATTTTCTGTTTGAACAATACCCAACAGCATTGGCCTGCGATGTGCCAGATCGTCGCCCCCCAAGGGTTCATCTGCTCGATCGTCGAGACCCCGGAACCCGTCGAATTGGATTTGCTCAAGAGCAAGAGTGCCACCTTTGTCTGGGAATTCATGTTCACCCGTTCGATGTATCAAACACCGGATATGATCGAACAGCACCGATTGCTCGCCGCGATCGCCAGACTCATCGATGAAGGGCATCTCGTGACCACGGTCAACGAAGTGCTTCGCCCCATAAATGCCGACAACCTCAGAAAAGCCCATACCGTGGTTGAGGATGGACGTTCGATTGGGAAGACCGTCCTTGAGGGCTGGGCCTAGAGATCCCCTTCAGGCTCAATGGATTGTTTAAGACCTGTGCATTCGGTGAACCATGGCAAGCCCCATTTGATCTCAAGCACGGCAAGGAAGGACGGAACATGGCGCAAGAACGAGTATACTCTGCCGCAACCGCTCATTGTCAGTTTCCCGAAGGAGTCACCCTAAAAGAGGCCTGGGAGTCTATTACTGGAGCATTTACGGAATGTGAAGGAACCGGCAGTTACAAGAATTTTCTCAATGCTTCAAAAATCCAGGGGACATACTTCGTCGACGTGAAACACCCTAGGCCTGGGAATATCTTCGAATATCACACCATTACCGGCATGAATCTTAGGAAGAGCATCAACTATGTCGAAATCAAGGAATGGAAACCTGGAAAATATTTTTCCTATGATGAAATTTATAACACCAATCCTTCCGGTGATATCCGAGATCATAAAGCGGTGGGAAGTCGTATGGAGTTTCTATTTTCTGAGAAAGACGGTCGCGTGAACCTTCTAATCAAACGCCGGCAAAAAGGAAAAGTTTCATTCCTGAAAAGCTTCTCGACCGAAGTAAAAAACTCTGCCATGAGAAAATTAGAGTATCTCATTGCTGGAGGAGCAACAAACAAAGTGACAAAAATCTCAGCCCGAGCCAAAACGAAACTATTCGACGTCTTGATTGAACGCAAGGACGAAGACAGAAATGAGATTTAATACCCAGTGCATGGAAATGTTACCAAAATAGATTTTTTCTTCCACCTTTCTCATTCACGCTCGAATAACTAAAACAATACAACAAGACTTGGCCTTCGTCCTTCGTACTTCATGTCTCTTTTCGGTTGTGAGTTCAATTGATCGACGCAACACTGTATCCTATCTTTTCAAGATGAAGTGTGATTGAGATGGATTGGAAGCCGGGGGTCAAAACAGGATCAGGGTGAACCCTCAACAAGACTGAAACCACAACCCCCTGAAGATGAGGGGCTTCTGTGGTTGTAATGGAAAATGGACGTTTTCGTCGATTTTTTTAACGATTTTCCCATTGAATTCTTTCTTTTCTTCTTTGCTGAGCTTTGACTTGAATTATTTGGAGAGCGTTCTTTACACTGCCCAAAGTGCCCATTTCTTAGTCATTATTCGATGCCATCATTACGACGACCCTCTCTACCCAATTATATTTTCCTGAAATAGAAGAGGTGAGAGAAGGGCTGGTGTCGTGTCTTATCAGGTCTCCTCTGTTTGGGTGGCCGCCTTAGGGGGAAATCATGATCCATCCCTTCTTGCACCTGATTCTTTCCGTCAAACTGACTCGTCTTTTCCTTTCCGACCCTGAACGACCCCAACTGGTTCAGCTAGGACCAACCCTCCGAATAGGGATTCTCTCTTTGGTCGCCGGACTACTTTGGGTTGTGGGCGGATTCGCATGGCCTCAGGTTGCAAGAGCCGTAGATCTGACCCCGCCTTCCACATTCCTTGAGATTAAAACCGGGTCATATAATGTGTCTGATGGGTCTCGACAAAATTTTGCTTTAGTCGAGATCGATGCGTGGGAAGTAGTTAGCACTGCAGATGTTGCTGATCCAGACACGGGGCTACTCAAGATCTTTCTTCGAGGTCGCACCGGTCTCAGTACGAATACCAATGTCGCACCTCCAGGACAATTTGGGTTTTTTCAAGCAAAACTGAATACAAATACGGGTGAGCTTGAGGAGATTGTGGCAGGACCTTTTGAAGGTTTCGAATTATTTCCTCATGCCGATGGCAGTGAGTATGTTGGCGATCAGATCAGCAATCCCAACCCTCCCGTTGGGTTTCTCGATGGTGATGGAATTCTAAACCTTCCGGTGACCTTTACCGACTTTAACGATCCTCCAAACCCGATAGGCGGATTTCAAACTCGTGTGGCACGCCTTGACCTGGCTGCGAACATCGGAGAGGCCATTGGCGATCTTGGATCGCGCAACCCCATCGAAATATACACATCAACATTCAACGGATTCGTGTATCAGCAAGAACTCTCGTCGGGATTCGATACGAGCATACGAGGGGTAGATCTGAATGATCCGGACCGCAATCCAGACGGGTCGCGGCTTTCGCTTGATCTAATTAAGGTGGGAGACACCATCTTTGAAGTTGACTCGGGTCTGGACGATATGGTGGCGCAGTTATTTGGTGTGGTCGACAACAAGAATGGGAAGGACGTCGTCGTGTTCGCCGAGAATTCGTCGAACCAACTGTGTGTTGGGGTGATTGATGTCCAAATAGCTTTGGCGAATGGGCCTCCATCTCCGTTGCCCGTGACCTGTGTACCGGACCTACTTCCGCCGGATGATATGGCTATTTTTAACGGTCTTGCCTCGCCATCGGGATTTGAGGGATCGACTGATTGCGAGAGAAACCGCTGTCTCATGCATCTGACGACCTTCAACGTGCCACGGGTACGAGAGGAAACCGATTACGCAGTCATCAATCTCCAATTCGATCCTGCGACCGGTCAACTCACCGGCTCCACTGCGGCCCTCGTTCGACCCACCGGAAGTGACCAAACGATCGTCCAAGATGAGAATCTGCCCTCGCCCCCGCGCATCGGGGGAGGTGTAGGATTCTTCATGGGCCAAAAGCGAAATGGGGCGTTGCTCGACCCGGCTGCGGTGTATGCGATGGATACATCTACTGGAGAAACGGTTCAGTCGATAGAAGCCAACCAACCCGTCCCCGGCAATCCTGATGTGGCCTGTTCCTCCTTTGGCGGAATTGATCCCTTCCGAGCGGTTGAGATTTCCTTTGGAGGCCACGTGTTCATGATGGGGTGTTGGAACCCCATTCGTAATGGCCAGGTGGAAGTGGGGAAGCATACGGTCTTTGTCGCGATAAGCGCTCCCCCTGATGTTGAAGTCCCTAATGTGGTGGAAAAATCGGAATTAGAAGCGATTGATGCCATCCTACTCGCAGGGCTAACGGAGGGGACGATTACGAGAGAGGGAAGTTTCACGGTCCCCGAAGGTGACGTCATTAGCCAGACCCCCGAAGCGGGTGACATCGTCCCTGAAGGGACCCACGTGGACCTGGTCATTTCCTTAGGCCCCATTATTGATTTTGTCCTGGTGCCTCCCGTAGTGGATCTAACCTTTAACGAGGCGGAGGATGTGCTTTTGGCCTCAGGCTTGACCTTGGGGATAATTACTGAACAGTTTAGTGACACGGTTCCCAAGGGTGTAGTGATTAGCCAGATGCCCGAGGTGGGCGACACCGTACTACGTGGCAGTTCGGTGGACTTAGTCACTTCTTTGGGCCCAGGGGTTATTGTGCCCGATGTACGGGGGCTTGAGGAGGTGGAGGCCACCACGACTCTGACCGACCTGGGCTTGGAAGTTTTTGTGATGCCAATTGAGAGTGACACTGTACCGGCAGGAGAGGTGATCGCGCAGAATCTTGAGCCCGGGAGTGAAGTCAGCCTGGGCCAAGCCATTCTCTTGCAGGTCTCGACCGGCCCGTTACTGTTTACGGTACCCGACGTCGTTGGCCTTCTTCAGGAAAGTGCGATAGATGAGCTCCTGCGTAGAGGGTTTGGTCACCTCCTCGTGTTGTTACCCAGTGATACCGTACCACAAGGGATCGTGAGCGGGCAGTTCCCAGTTGGTGGCGCACAGGTACCATTTGCTACCGTGGTGAATATTGTGGTCTCGACCGGGCCGGAGATAAGAATCCCTGGCGATATTGATGGGGACGGCGATGTGGACCTGACCGATAAGAGAGCGATGCAGGGGAGGTTAAACACTATGGCGACGGGGCTAAGCGATCCCTATGACCTGAACGGTGACGGGCGGATTACGGGAAGAGATCTGGCCCTTCTCATTCAGAGCTGTACGCTTCGCGCCTGCAAGGAAAAATAACACTTCAACCCGGGCGTGGAATCAGCTTAAGGATCACATTCATTGAGACTGGCTGATTAATTTTCAGAAATCTAACAATTACATCTGAAAGTCTACTTTTAAGCGAGAACCGACATGTGGAATTACCATAATCTCATTTATGGGCAAGCCGTAACATTGTAGTGCTAATGAACGGAGTAGAGATGGCATGAGTCTCGCCCCTCACTCAGGAAAAGAACCTGAGTTGGGACTCTATCTAAATGTGAAGGAGAATTATGAAAATGGTGGAGGACAGGGGAATTGAACCATCCTCCCGCGCCAGTTCGGCCCGCAGCAAGCCTCATTGCCTCTTACGAAAGGGCCAGCCCTCTCGTAGTCTCTCCACGAAGGGGGAACACCCCCTTCGGATCCCCCGGTCGAGGGTTCAATTCTATACTCCGTTTAATGGAAGTTAGCCAAGAAATAGATTGCAAAACGAGGTTTGGTGGAGGGCAGGGGAATTGAACCCCCGACCTCGACGTTGCGAACGTCGCGCTCTCCCAACTGAGCTAGCCCCCCACACGGATATGAGAATTTGCGACTGTAGCCAAGTTTCGAGATGGGATTAGATTATATGCGAAGTAGTTTCTTAGTTGCCACTCTTTTGCTCAGTCCTCATGAGATATCGACTCTCCTTTTATCCGAGACGAACCCTTCGCCCTTCAACGGAGACTCGGTTTTCCGAGATTTGTTGAAGAGCCCACGGAAATAATTGATGTTCTTGTTCTAAAATTCGTGTTGATAGACTATCCACCGTATCGTTTTCAAGAACGGGAACGGCAGCCTGACCGATTATCGGCCCTTCATCAACTCCTTCCGTCACGATATGAACCGTACACCCACTCACCTTGGCACCATGGTCCAAGGCTTGTTGTTGGGCGTGCAACCCAGGGAAAGACGGTAAAAGTGAGGGATGAATGTTTACCATTTTCCCTGGAAACTTTCGAATCAACACCGGGGTCACGATTCTCATGTACCCGGCAAGGACCACGCATTCCACACCATACCCTTGCAAACACTCGCCCACAGCCGCATCATACGCTTCCCGTGGCCATTCGTTTTCCGCAAACTTTTTAGGATCGAAGAACTCGGTCTTAAGTCCCAGCACTCTTGCCCGTTCCAACCCGGGAGCGGTAGCTTTATTACTTACCACCACCTTGATTTCGGCATCCAGTTTCTTATCTTCAATCGCTTGAACTATTGCCTGAAAGTTCGATCCACGACCGGAGAGTAATATGCCTAAACCCAGAGCCATAAAAAGAATTCACTCAGTTAGTATACGTCACTTTTTCCGTCCTAGAAGAATCGGAAACCACCTGACCAATCATTCTGCCTTCCATTCCTTCAGAACGAACAGTTTGAAGAACCATGTCAGCATTGTTGGCTTCGGTCAGCACCACGAACCCAATTCCCATGTTAAAGACCCGAAACATCTCTTCTTGCTCGACAGCTCCAGCCTCTTGAATAACGCGGAACAGGGCAGGCACTTCCCAGCTTTTCCGATCGATTCGCACCCCACAGGTTTCTGGGAGCACTCGCGGCACATTTCCGGTCAGCCCTCCTCCTGTCACATGTACAAAGCTATGGATCCCGCCTTTCTTCAATAACGCTTTACCGAGTTTCACATAAATATTGGTGGGCTTGAGGAGCGCGTCTCCCAAACTGCCTCCGAGTTCTTCCACTTGACGATCCAGGGTCCATGCCTGTTGCTCTAGAAGCACCTGGCGAGCCAGAGAGTAGCCATTGCTATGCAGTCCACTGGAATCAACCCCAATCAGCACATCACCATCCTTTACCCGATCTTTTCCCAACATTGCAGATCGTTCCACGACCCCAACCGCAAATCCGGCCAAATCGTACTCCCCTACCGGATAACAAGAAGGCATTTCCGCTGTTTCGCCACCAATCAGGGCACATTCAGCCTGCCGACAACCTTCAACTATCCCTTTAACTATCGCTTCACCGGTTTCGGGGTCCAACTGGCCTGTACCGAAATAGTCCAAGAAAAATAAGGGCTCGGCTCCGCTTACCAAAATATCATTGACACACATCGCGACCAAATCAATCCCAATAGTGTCGTGGCGTCCCATCCTCTGGGCTATTTTCACTTTTGTTCCGACGCCATCCGTCCCCGATACCAATACCGGCTCTTTATAGCGCTCGGAAGGAAATTGAAAGAGGCCACCAAACCCACCCAGATCACCCATGACTTCTGGGCGAAAAGTGGAACGCACTAAAGGGGCAATTCGTTTGACGAAGGAATCTCCTTGTTCAATATCGACACCTGCATCCCGATACGTCGCCATTTGAACCCTTTATCGCGTGAGCTCTACTAATGTTTCCACATGGGCTGTTTGCGGGAACATATCGAATGGTTGGATTCGATGTATCCTATAGTCTTCTTGATACAACTGTCTGAGATCCCTGGCCAGCGAAGGTGGATCACATGACAAATACATGATCCGAGGAATTTCCAATCCACAAATTTGCGTCATCACCTTCTGGCTCAACCCCGTTCGGGGTGGATCTAACAGTATCATGTCATACTCCCCGGATGTAACCGTCCCTAGGAATGATTCAGAAAACGTCGGACTTACCCGACAGGTATGAATCCCATTCTCCTTCAAGGACTCTCGCGCATTATCTACCGCATCCTGACTCACCTCAACACATCGTACTCTGGCACCCTGATGTGCCAAAGCCATCCCGATGGGACAGGTGCCTGCGTAGAGTTCCAGAATACGTTGATCACAAGCATCCCCAACCCAATCAAGAATGGTCTGCCCCAAGACTTGAAACAGTTTCCAATTGGCTTGCATGAACGATCGATATCCGATTTTCACACGCAATCCGAGAAACTCCTCCCAAAGATGATCGTCCCCTCGGATGACTGGATTAGATCTGTCTTCTCCCTCCAATTCGCCTTCCGGCCCCTTAACCGATTGATAGAGACATCCCTTGACATGCGGAAGGCCAAAACACCGATCCAATAGACGTTCGATATGGGATACCTCCCAATCCGAACCATGTATCACAACCAGAAATCCTTGTTGGACAGCGGAATACCGAACTTCAATATCATACAACACTCCTGGGCTATTCCTGAGTACTCCCAACGCATTCGCTAATTGCGCAATGAGCGTTCGAAAGGGCGGTTCGACGAGAAAACACTCACTCACCGGAACAATCCGTTTCGTGCCATGTTGATAAAATCCGAGGTTCCACGCACCCGCGCTCTTTTGAACCGCCAACCGCAAGACTTGCCGATACCCCAAGGCTTGAGGAGAAGGTACGGGGCTTGGAATTACCAGATCGGAAAGCTTTCCTATCCTTCTCATGGCATCCTCTAGGATCAACCCTTTTTGTCGAACCTGTTCCCCATCCTGAATATGCTGTAATTGGCACCCACCGCATTCCCCTACCTTGGGACAGACGGGCGTGACTCTATGCGAGGAGGCTGTCGTAAGAGATTGGATCTTCCCCTGATACACCCCTCGACGATGCGACACCACCTTGATCTGTGCGGTTTCTCCCGGAATGCCCCCTTGAGAGAGGATGACCTGCCCTTCCTGCCTAGCCAAGGCCAGACCGCCAGCCACGAGCTTTTCAATCTGCAGAGAATGAATTGAACCGGGTTGGAGAGAAGGCGACACCCGTTTGGGGGGAATGGCGTTAGTGTTCCGGGCGGAGTTCAACATTCAACAACTTAATCTTGCGGTGCAAATGGCTTCGTTCAATCTTTAATTCATCGGCCGTTTTGGAAACATTCCAGTTATTTTCACGGAGTTTTTGCGATATCACTTCCCGCTCAAAGGCATTGCGGGCTTCCCGCAGTGAGTCATAATTGGTTCCCACGGAAAGCACCGGAACCCCGCTCGGCGCCCTCCCCTGCAAGAACATCTCAACATCCCCTCCATCAATAACCGGTCTGGGTACCATAATCAATAGCCGTTCGATAAGATTCCGGAGTTCCCGGATATTCCCGGGCCAATCATGTCGCTGTAAGGCCTCAAGCCCCTGAGGAGAAAAATCTTTTGGTTTCATCCCCTGCTCCTCGGAATGGAGCCGGATAAAATGCTGGGCCAATTCGGGTATATCATCCCTCCGTTCCTTCAATGTCGGAACGACTATGGGGAGCACGTTCAACCGATAGTATAAATCCTCCCTGAATGTTCCTTTTTCGATTTCTTCCGCCAGGTCCTTATTGGACGCCGCAATCACTCGAACTTGCACATTTAACAGCTTGGTCCCTCCCACCCTGGTGAATTGTTGCTCCTGCAACACCCTCAGCACTTTGGCCTGAGTGGCCAAACTCATATCCCCGATCTCATCCAGAAAGAGGGTCCCCCCATCAGCCAGTTCGAACTTCCCTCGTTTCATGGAGGTCGCCCCACTAAATGCTCCTTTTTCATGGCCGAACAATTCACTTTCGATCAACGTTTCAGGAATGGCGGCACAATTGATCTCCACGAACGGTCGACTATGCCTGGGACTTTGCAAATGTATGGCTCTCGCGACCAATTCTTTTCCTGTTCCGTTGGCCCCGGCGATCAGCACCCGACTGTTGGCGGGGGCGGCCATCTCGATCATTTCCCGTAATCGATGCATTGCGGGGGAAGATCCCACAAGCTCAAACCGCCGTTCAACCTGAATGCGAAGGTTGAGGTTTTCTTCTTCGAGTTTTCGTTGATGGAGGGCATTCCGGACTAAGATGGTCACTTTCTCTAAATCCAGAGGTTTTTCCAGATAATCGTACGCCCCAAGCTTGGTGGACTTCACGGCCGTTTCAATCGACCCATGGCCTGACATCATGACCACCAGAATTCCAGGGAATTGCGTACGCAGTCGTTTGAGGGTCTCCAACCCATCCATCTCCGGCATCCAAATATCCAGAATCACCAGGTCCGGCAATTCACTCCGAACGATCTTTATGGCCTCCAACCCGCTTTTGGCCACCAGAACCTGATAGCCTTCATCCTCAAGAATACTGCTCAGCGTGTTCAGAATGGCAGGTTCGTCATCGACAAGACATATGGTTTCGGCCACAGCATCTCCTCCATCAGATTGGGTTTCGAATCAAGTCAGACTTCCAATCCAGTCATGCTCAAAGGATATCAATTTTCTATTTTAACTATTCTTGGCTTACCCGACTGAACATTCATAAGGGCAATTCGAACGTAAAAATGGCTCCGTTGGGATGATTGTTTTCCGCATGTATCGTTCCGTTATGGTCGGAAATAATCCGGTGCACGATCGCCAATCCCAATCCGGTCCCCGTCCGTTTTTTGGAAAAATAGGGGATAAAGAGTTTTTTCTGGTCCTCGGCTTGAATACCCGTGCCTTCATCCGCAATCCGGACGATGGCCCGGTGTCGCCGCCAATCACAGCGGGTCGTCACCCAGATATTCCCGGAATCATTCATGGCTTGAATCGCGTTATCGAAGAGATTCACGAAGACCCGATGCATCTGTTCCGGGTCGCAATTGAGTGCCGGCAACTCCTCATCAACCTCAACGATAAAGTTGATATCTTTATGCGCTCCTGAATAGAGCGACACCACTTTTTCCAAGATTTCATGAAGGGATTTGCGTCGAAGTTTTGGTAACGGCATCCGGGCATATTTGGAAAATTCATCCACCATCCCCTTCAGGCTAGTGACTTCATTGATGATCACCCCCGTCGCCTGATCGAAAATTTCTTCAAACCCGGAAGATTTTTCCATGAATTTTTTTCGAAGCCGTTGGGCCGACAGTTGAATCGGTGTCAACGGATTTTTTATCTCATGGGCGATTCTCTGAGCCACCTCTTGCCAGGCAGCTGTTTTCTGAGCCTTGATAAATTCCGTCCGGTCTTCAAACACGAACACAAAACCCAAATCCTCTCCAGCTTCATTTTGCATCCGGGAAATGGTCAACCCCAAAGACAGCAACCGTCCGTTGGGGGTTTCCATTTGCCCTTCCATGGACAGGTTTTCGGTCTGGTCCAACAAGACCTGGTCATAGGCTTTTTGAAAAAGATGCAGCCCGAACGCTTTGAAGGCCTCATAGACAGGCCGACCGCGCAATTCTTCTCCATTGATCCCAAGGATACGCTCGGCGGACGGATTAAAGGTGGTAATCAACCCCGACATATCTATCGATAACACCCCGGCTGCGATCGTCTCCAACACGGCTTCCGTATATGCTCGTCGTTGGTCGATTTCGACGTTTGAGCGCAGCAGGGACATATTGACTTCTTCGAGGCTGGATTTGCTGGTTCGAAGATCCGTGGTCATCCGATTAAATGACGCGACTAACGTCCCGATTTCATCCGTCGCCTTGACATCAATTTTGACATCGAGATTTCCTTTCGCGACCGCTTCGGTCCCTTCCGCTAACCGTTGAATAGGGACGGTAATTCCCCGAGCCACGTAAAACCCAAACCAGGTGGCCCCGAACAAGATTAAGACCGTCACGACCGCCACGAACAAATAGGCCCCTCCTTTAATCGGGGCCTTCATGGATTTAATTTTTCTGTATTCGTCAAACTGTTTGGCGATCCCATCCATTTTGATCAGGAGCGATTCAGGAACATACGAGGACACGACAACCACCCCATAGACCCGGGGACGTTGCCCTTTCCCAAGAATAGGAACTCCTGCCCGAATCAGTTTTCCTACCGGAGCTTCCTGAACCGATGACATCGAAGCCCCTGAATCCAACACCTGGAGTACGAGTTGCCCGACCGGAAGGCTGAGGACCGCATCAGACAACTGTGGATCCATGATTCGGGCGAGCGTCTCCATTTTCGGTGAAAAGACTTCGACCCCCGCTAAATGATATTCCTGTTGAACCCGAGCCATGATGGCCTTCAATAACTCACGATGCTCGGGCCGCAAGATGTCTTCACGGTAGATTTCTTTGCTAATCGCCCTCGCGGTGTTCGCCGCCAGAGACTCCCGCTCTTCCTGATAGAGATGGGCGACGTCTTCCGAGTCCCGTAACACATGCATCACTTGATCGTTAAACCACACATCGATCACTTCACTGATAACCCCACTCGCTACTAACGCCAGCAATACGGTGGGAATGAGTGAGAAACCGATAAAGGCAGCAACAAGCTTTGAACGGAATCCGGACCCCATCAAGCGGTTCCGCTTCTCGAAAAACGCCCGTATCAGATTTCTGGACAGCAGCAAGGTCAGGGCCACAAGACCGACGCTATCCAGATAGACCAGGAACAACACCAGGGCATAACTCGGACTCGGTAATATCGAATCCGGCTGAAGAGGACCGGATAAGCCATAACGAGCGTAATATCCCGTCAATGCCAGGCAGGGCAATAACAACACCAAGACAATCCAGACCGGGGTGTAGTGATGCCGTTTATGTTTCGTGGGGGGTGGTGATTTAGGTGAAGAAGGTGGTTCTTTGTCGCCCGCCGATACCGCTCGGGGAAACTTTTTGGTCGGGGCCGGCAAGTGGTCGGAAATGAGTGTCACGGGCTTTTTAAATCACCATGAATAAGCTTAACACCATCATCATATAGCTGAATATGGCATCACGAAAGGGTGTTCTGAAAAAAAGACACCCCAAGGGATACATCCATCATGTCCCATGGCCATGGTTCTACTGAAAGAAGAGGATAAAAGACGCTTCTCGAATGCTTAGGAAGAAATGGAGCTAGGATTCCCTGAGGTCGCACTCACATATTTCATCCGCAGCGTATACAGCATATCTCGAATGACCGAAGCTTCTTCTGTGGAAAGATTTCCCTGTGTTTTCTCCTCGAGCATCGAAAGAATATCAATGATTTCCTTAGCTTGGGGGAGATTGACCGGTGGATTGGGCTGTTGAGGGTCGAGGGTTTCCCCCATGAGCATTAAGGCCGAAGACCCCAAAGAAAACACAAATGAAGAGAAGTTCAGCGGCGGCGGCGGGGCCGAGGAGGTCTCCGGGGCACCAGAAGCTGAGGGCTGGCCTTCTGGTTCAGGGGGGGGAGAAACCGGCTCTTCGGCTTCCGAACGACCCCGTTTATCACGAATCACGAACCCTTGTTCTTCTTCTGACATTTTTCTATCCTCCTCTAACGAAAAACCCTAGCATTTTCTACGTTCCCCTATCAAGAATCCCAGGCTTACAACTTCCCTCTAAACCAGTATAATACCGCCCTATTTATCTCCCTGGCCTATGACACCTCAACCATCGACTTCCCATTCTTCCGCACCCGGTTCCCCTGCTCTTTCCGAATTAATCGAGATTATGGCCCGCTTGAGAGGGCCGGATGGGTGCCCATGGGACCGAGAACAAACGCCTGATTCCCTGAAACCCTATCTTCTAGAAGAAACCTATGAGGTCCTTGAAGCCATCGACCAAAAGGATCCTGTCTCCCTTAGGGAAGAATTGGGGGACCTTCTTCTCCAGATTGTGTTTCATACCCAAATTGCCTCCGAACATAATCAGTTTTCCTTCGAAGATGTCACTCGCCACCTTTCGCAAAAACTCATCAAGCGTCATCCCCATGTCTTCGAACGACAGGGACATGAACACCATCTCACGACATCCCAAGAAGTGGTTCAACAATGGGACCAGCTCAAGCAACAAGATCAACGGCACGGCGATGGCCCTTCATCCATCTTGAAGGGGATCCCAAAAACCGCACCGGCTCTCCAACGAGCCTATCAGGTCCAAAAGCGGGCATCCCGAGTAGGATTTGACTGGAAAACCATCGAACCCGTCTTGGAAAAACTCCAAGAGGAATTCCAGGAGTTACATCAGGCCTTGTCCCAAGCGCATGAACAGCACACACCGGGAGAACACGCGTCAGGAGGGAACGACGAGCAATCCGCCATCGAAGAAGAATTGGGGGATGTCCTCTTTTCGTTAGTGAATGTTTCTCGTTTTCTCCATTCCAATCCCGAGGAAGCTCTCCGCAAGGCGACGAATAAGTTTATCGACCGATTCCAATGGGTAGAATCTCAAGCCCAATCCATGGGAAAATCGCTTCAGGATTTCTCCACAAAAGAGCTCGACGATTTGTGGGAAACCGCCAAAACACAGATTAATCGGAACACCTCCCACAGAGCGGAAAGGACCGACCAGGGTGAGTGAACAAAAACCCACTGAAGGCCGAAGAGTTGGCATTCATCCCATCATCGTGGTTTTTGGGGTCATATTCGGTCTTTGGCTTTTTATTACTCTGATCATTCCCAAATCCAAGAATAAACCGAATCCAGGCGCTCCTTCATCTAGTGCGGAGGTGAGCTCCAAACGAATCATCGCGAGTGATGTCGTTCCGACCTTTGAAACGACCGGTATCGTGAAGGGCATGAATGCCATAACCCTTCTAGTTCCTCCAGCTACGACTGACAGTCAAATCGTGGCTCTTTTGAATTTTCTCCAAAAAGCGAGAAAAGAGGATGCCCTTGACACAATCCTGCCCCCAACTACCCCGCAGGATGCTCAAGGCAAGTTTGCCATCGCGGATATTTATGTGTTTTCAGAAAAAGCTTACGCCGGGGAAGAGTCAGCCAAAGCTCTGGGACGCGGAGCCCATGCTCCCGGAGAATTTTATCCTAGTTCCATACCCTATGAAGTCGCGATGGAACAGGTTCGTGGGCATTATGCGATTGACTTGTACAATAAGACACGACCTGAAAAAGCCTCTATAGGCTTTGGCGAGGAGGAAACAGGAGTCTTCTCCAAAACATACCAACGGATTTTTTAACCCTTCCCTACAACCCTCATTTCTCGAGGCGAAGATATAGACTCAGACCCCAACCTGGTCCTTTATCGTTTGTCGTAACCTATCTTTTTCTTGTTCCATCCACTGGACCAGCGGGGCAAAGAGGTGGTTCAGTTCCCCATCCACGAATGGGGCCACCATGACATCCAACCTCTCATTCAACATGCCCTCGGCGTCAACAATTTCTAATTTTTTATCCGCGATGGCACGGATCAACAGTTGATTCATCCGTAGTTGTTGTCCTACCGATCCACCCGAAATACCCAGAACCTTTTGCTTCATATGTTCTAGTTCATGTTCGATGGAAACCTTGACACGCACCCCTTGAGGTGTCGCCCAATTCGGCCGTTGGACGGAATAATCGAGAGAAAAGGCCGGTTCCTTCGGTTCCCGGTATGGGCCCATCACGTTCAGGGTCAAAAGATCTGAAGGCATCGTTTCTGTTCCTTATAAGTATGAGTCATGAATGGAGGTGTTAACTGAATCAAGAAGAATAGGATTCGGTCTTGACTTTGGAGCTTATTTGAATCAGAGGCCCGTTTGGAGCGCCCTCCAAGGGTCCCTTCCACTCCTGAAGACCATGTTTGAGTAAGAACACATTCGTAAACCCATTCCGACTGAGAAATTCACAGGCTAAACGACTGCGGTCACCTCCCGCACAATACACTAAGATCTTTTCACCATTTTGCGGGATATCGGTTTGATACCGAACATCAAGATCTTCCACGGCAAGGTGAATCGCTCCTGCTAAATGGCCTTTCACAAATTCACCAGCCGTTCGGACATCCAACACAAACACATCCTTTGAGGGACTTTGTGGGGATAAAAGTTTCGCGGCATCCTCAGATAGGATCTCCTGATAGAGCGCCCCCTCTCGAATCAAGGCTTCGTCTATCGACTGACCTTTAGAGAGATGGGTGAGATGAATTCGAAGAGCTTCAATTGCGGCATCAATCTTATGACTGATCGATTTGACTTTTTGCTCTTGATAATACACATCCCGTTTAAGTTGGGCGAAATGTTTTTGAATTTGCCTCACATTCCAGAGAACAAACACTCCCAACAGCAAGGCAGCTCCACCGACCAGGATAGGAAGATATTCCATGTGGATTTTGTATCAAATCTGCTGGACGTTCAATCCAATCACTTTCGCAATTCGTCCTTGGCAGAAGATTGCGGCTCTCCAAGATCGAAACTTCTCGTTGTTAGGCTTAGGGAGAGAAGGCAACAAAAACAGAGCAATCTGAGGAACGAGAAAGTTGGTCGGGGCGAGAGGATTTGAACCTCCGACCCCCGCGTCCCGAACGCGGTGCGCTACCGGTCTGCGCTACGCCCCGATCATACACGAACGTCTAGATTTCTGAGGGTGACAGCGCTTCAAAAGGTAACCCATGTGCTTGGGCCACGGCTTGACTGGTCAAGCGCCCCTGGTACACGTTGACACCTTTCCGCAATCCAGGATTCGTCTTCAGCGTTTCCTGAACCCCTCCCTCAACCAGCTGGACTATAAAAGGTAGGGTGGCGTTGGTCAAGGCAAAAGTCGAGGTATGGGGGACAATTCCGGGAATATTGGAGACTCCATAATGCAGGACCTCTTCCACCACGATCACCGGATCGGTATGGGTCGTCGGCCGGGTGGTTTCGGCACAGCCCCCTTGGTCAACTGACACATCGATAATTACCGAACCCGATTTCATTTCCTCCACCATCGAAGTTTTTATCAGACGAGGGGTCCGGGCTCCAGGAAGATAGGCCGCCCCAATGACCAGATCTGCTCTCTCTAAGTAGTACTGGATCATCGACTGGCTGGAGGCCACCGTCAAAATTCGTCCCTGATACAAATCATCTAATTGACGTAATTGCCATAAGTCCACACTCAGAACGGTCACTTTCGCCCCCATGCCCACCGCCACCTTTGCGGCAGAAGCCCCCACCACTCCTGACCCCAAAATTACCACCTCTCCGGGAGGCACACCCGGAACTCCTCCCAATAAGACTCCCGCTCCTCCTTGCTGTTTTTCCAGGAAATGGGCGCCAATTTGTACCGACATCCGTCCAGCGATTTCACTCATGGGACGCAGTAAGGGAAATTGGCCCTGAGCATCTTCGGTCGTTTCATAGGCAATGCCCGTGCATTTGCGAGACAGGAGGGCTTCTGTTAACTGTTTTGAGGCAGCTAAATGGAGGTACGTAAACAACACATGATGTTCCTCCAATAACGACCACTCCTCAGGCTGAGGCTCTTTCACCTTCACGATTAATTGGGTCTCGCCATAAATGGCATCACTCGAAGGTAACAGTTTGGCTCCGGCTTTTTTATAGACCTCATCCCCGAACCCACTTCCCCGTCCTGCCCCCGCTTGCACAAATACTCGATGCCCTCGCTCACAGAGTTCTTTCACGCCATGAGGGGTGAGAGCCACTCGAAATTCATGGTCTTTAATTTCGGTCGGTACGCCAATAATCATAGGATGTATTCTCTTTCTTTCTTAGATTATATCCGCTTTTTCGAATTTTTTTTATGGTTCATGAAGTAAAATATGCCACCCTTTGCCTTTTCTTTCGCTATTCTTTCCGACCTAGACAGGCTCCAAAAACCTCAGGTAAGATCGCCACAAGGGTGCTTTCTCTTCATTTCGGCATTTTCACCCAAATTTCAAGGACATGAGCAAATTTAAACATCATATTTTTGTCTGCATTAATCAGCGACCCAAAGGGGATCCCCGCGGGTGTTGTGCGGATTTGGGGTCGGTCGGACTCCATGCGTTTTTTAAGAAAGAGGTGGAACGCCTTGGATTAAAAGGTGTCGTGCGGGCCAATAAAGCTGGATGCCTCGATCAGTGCGAATATGGGCCCAGTGTCGTCATTTATCCTGAGGGCGTCTGGTATTGGGTGGGTAAAGAAGCCGATGTGACAGAAATCATGGAACGTCATATCGGCAAAGGAGAAATCGTGGAACGATTACTCATGCCAGGGGACAATGGCTCTCTCCCCTGCGAACCCTCCTGATTAAGACAGCGCAACCTTCTTTTCATTTTCCTTTTTCCACCTTAACGACGGGCTATTGATTGTTTCACATGGGTAACGAAGACAAATGGAAGGCTAATCAACAAAAGGTTAGCCCATTTGCGACAATTTCCCGGACTCTTAACCAGCTGGGAACACACGGCTGGATCGACGATCGAACAGGTCGTTCCCATTCCAGATTCAGCGAACAATTATGTCCTGCTCCTCTCCCAAGGAAAATTTGCCGTGGTCCCTCCTATTCATCAAGAACCACAAATTTTGACGGCCGGGCTTCTTTCGGCGAGACCTCACCTTGAGCCTCACCATCAGGAAGCGTTCAAAGAATATGATCGCCTAACATACGTCGATCAGGAAGCTGGGAGACAAGCGAGATTAGGCAATATCCTCAATGCGATCGACAATAACCTCGAGCGCATCCCAGAACTCAAGACGCACATACGAGATCTCGTTCACCGATGGGATCATGAGGAAAACTCATCATCATGAATATGTTGGAAATGTTCTCTCAAGGCCTTTTTGAAGGAGTGAGCCCTATGATGGTACGAAGAGACCACTTAGTCCGAAACCCTGATCGCTGCACCAATAATGCCATTTGCATTCCGGTTTGTCCCACCGGAGCCTGGCTCTCCACGCCACCCTATAAATTCGACTCTTCCAGATGCATGGAATCCTGTCGGCTCTGCTTAGATGCCTGCCCGACCCAAGCCATTTATGGAGTCTTTCGTAAAGGGGAAAAATTACTCGGTCCCAAAACCGAATAGACTACACAATACGCTTTCGCCAGTATCCCCAATAGGCTGTCCCCACATACCCACATCCTCCGGTCAGCCCCGTTGCGGCCACTAATCGATAAATCTCTCCCCTGGACAGTTTAATGGTGGTCTGAGGCTCAAGAATTTGAGAGGACATCGACAATCGCTGTAAAGTCTTGATGCCGATTAAAATGGGCCACATGCATGCCAATCGCAGACGAATTTGTGACCGGGGAATAGCCATCGTATAGCGCCAACCATGATCCAAATGCTCTCGTGCTTCTTGAATCAGGCGTTTATAGAGCGGACGAAACTGGGGAGTGGAGGCAGTGTCTAATAATTGCCTTGAAGTTAGAGAATACTCCTTTAGGAGCAGTTCCGGGATATAGCACCGGGAGTTTCTCAAATCCTTCGCCAAATCCCGAAGAATATTGACCATTTGCAGCCCTTTCCCAAAACGGACTCCTAAAGGGGTCATCTCATTTTCACTCCAACCTTTCATCCCGGGTATATGGTGGCAAATCATTTGAGTCCAAAACTCCCCGACACATCCGGCCACGGCATAGGTGTAATATTCGAAATCGGCAATCCCCTCTAACGCATGCAATTGCCCTGGAAAGCCTTTGGGAAACTGTTGGATATCGAACTCCATTCCTCCAATCAACACGGCTAACACCTGGGCGATATGAGATTGATCGATTGGATGAAAGTTTTGATACACACGAAAACATCCATCCAGTTCATCCAACAACCGCCGTTCATCAGGATTATGTTGTTTGGGAATCACTCGAGCTTTGATCTGCTGAACCACACCTAGGTCCGGTCCAGCAGTTCCAACTTGTTGCTTGAGCTGCCTTAAGCACTCGAGGCGTGTTGCATCATCCAGTTCCCCCGTATCCGCAATCGTATCGGCGGCACGAGCGAACAGATAAGCCAGTCCAATCTGGGACCGGACCGAAGAGGGAAGAATCCTGAGGGTGAGATAAAAAGAACGAGACACCCGCTTGAGAACATCCCGAAGGAGAAGGTGATCAGAGGCGGAAGAAGACATTATTCTTGGACGACCAGACGACCTTTCATGCCCTGTTCTTCATGGCTCGGGAAAAACAAGAGTTGCTTGTCACAATAAAACGGATAGGTGCCAGGTTGGGTTAGGGTTAGATCCACTCGTTCAGATTCCCCACTGGAAACGTCTCGCTCGAGAACCCGGTTTCCTTGTGGGTCATCCAATAAAAAATTGTGTGGCACCAAAAACGACTCATTCTTTAACACGAGCGTAAAGGGAATTCCTACCTTCACGGTCACCACAGATGGGGAATACTCATAACTTTCCATAACAATCTCTAACTCTGATACCAGCCCTTTTTCACTCATCGCATCTATAGCTCCAGATTGAGCATATCCCCTATTGATCGGGGGCATCATCACAGTCCCGATGAAGATTACGAACATTAGTGTATAATGAGAGAAAAAAGGCATCATTTGAGACCTTACGTTGAATTTCTTGGACATTTTACGCCATTTCTCTCTTGGGGGCATCTGAATTCACACTCTTGACTCCTTCAAAAAAATTGTTATCTTTCCAATTGTTGGATAATTCGTCACAAATAATTTATGGTATAAGCATACGGTTGGGTGTCAAGGGCTTCAGGGTCTCAACAATCCCAACTCCCTCCCGACCTATTTATATCCACATAAGAGGATAAGCAATGAAAAAGCTAAAAGGAATTGGGTTACTGCTTCTCGCGAACATCTTAATCTTTATTACCCTCTCCATTTCTTTTACGGTCCTATCGGAAATGATTTTGCCGGCCTTCGGCATCGATATCCGGGGGTCTATTGTCCAATCGGACCTACTCTTCGCCTTCATCATTGGGTTTGGGGGGGCCTTTCTCAGTCTGGCTTTTTCCAAACAAATGGCTCGAATGTTTATCGAGTGCTCTCAAATTACAGAGCCACGCAACCAAGCCGAACGCGTGATCTATGAAACCGTTCAAAAAATATCGGAAAAACTTAACATCACGATGCCGGAGGTCTGGATTTATGACTCACCTGACCCGAATGCCTTTGCGACCGGACCGACCCGCAATAATTCCATGGTGGCCGTATCGACTGGATTGCTGAATAATCTCAATGAGGGAGAGGTCCGGGCCGTATTAGCCCATGAGATGGGGCATGTGTATAACGGTGATATGTTCACCACGACGGTTTTGGCTGGCCTGATGAACACCTTTGTGTACTTTATCAGCCGCATGGTCTACCGAAACCTTGCCGAACGAAACCCCATGCTTGGGTTTGCTGCCTACATCTTTCTCCAGATCATCCTTTCATTCCTTGCCATGATACCGATCAGCTGGTGGTCTCGGCGGCGTGAGTTCGCGGCCGATCGTTTCGCCGCCAATACGGTTGGCAAAGAACACATGATCTCTGCACTGGAAGGAATCGACCGATGGGTCCAACGAGCTCAATTCGAATATAGCTCGCAGGATGCCCTGGCGACCATGAAGATCTCCGGGCAAACCCGCAGCTTCATGCAGTTGTTTGCCACCCATCCTCCGATTGAAGACAGGGTTGCTGCATTACGCAACCTCTAATCATCGCCTCATAACCCGTCGCATTAAACGCAGAAGGGCTTGGATGATTCCAAGCCCTTTTTGTATCGTTCAGGTTCCAAGCCCTAGGGGCAAGGCTGTACTAAACTTATTTAACAGATCTTAAAAAGATTTTTAGAACAACACGTTAATTGAGCACTCCTGTATCGATATCCCCTAAAAACAGATCGGAAATCTCGGTTACCCCATTTTCCAATAGTACAGCCAGGACGGATTCCGGAGGACTGATACAGGCCACAGGAATTCCCAACTGACGAAAATGATGCAAACCATACCCACATAAAACCACAGACAATGGAGTCTCAGAATAGGTTTGAGAAAAATCTAAGATCACCTTTCGGTTATTTAGTGCATGTGCTCGATTGGAAACTTTCTGAAACATTTCCTCGAGTGAATGGTCTAACTTCCCAAACATCCTGACCACCAATATGGTCGGAAGTACCTGCACGCCCCATCTCATTCCCTGAACACTATTTTGATTGCCCATTGCTGAGTCCCTTTACCGATTTCTTTGTGATCTCACGGCCTGTATTAATCCACAATCATCGCAGAATGCATGAACCCTCAAAAGAAGAAGATGTTCCGACTTGCATACAACCATTTCATTTCACCGAATAAAAAAGGGACCACCTGAAGATATCGATTCAAGCAGCCCCCATCTATACAAAGGGTAAAACAGGATGAATAGAATCTACGATATGAAAATTTTTACCGAGAGACAATCCTTCAGAAGAACTACTCAATCCAACCCGGGACATGCCATCCACAGCCAAGAAACGCTCTTATCTTCCAACCCGATTCCGGCTAAGGGTTTAGCACATATTCATTTGACTGGTCCGATTCCTCATTGTTGAAAAAAAATGGCCAGGAACCCTAAAGCCATTTCATCAAGGGTTCCTGGCCACCACCTAGCACACAGGAGGATGTGCGTATTGGGATATGATAATAAACGGTTCCCCTATCCTCTATTCCCCAAAATAGGGGGATATCAGTTAAAGAATCACAGGTTTAAGAAAAGGAAAGAACAGAGGATTACGTAAATGATTATGCCTTTTGCATTAAACCTTCACCACCTTCATCAACCATCTAAGGTAAACCTTGCAGTATAATTAGCCTACATGTAGCCTATATGTATTGTGACTTGCAATAACTCTAACAGCCAATCGTAACACAGACACGTATCCTGGGAAGTTTCCCCGATCTTGCCATGTGCCATGTCGAATCTGGAGGTTCATACATCATATCTTGAATCGGCACTTCAAGAATTCGGTGCCTTTAAATTTCCGCATTCCACCAGGCAATTATCTGACCATCTGATTGGGACTTATCACCTTCTCCAAACCTGGAACGCTCAGGAAGAGGTATGCCTAGCCGGGCTCTTTCATAGTATTTACGGAACGAAATATTACCAGAATCTCTTTGGCAAGCGTTGAAAATCGGTGAGCGTGAGAAGATTCAGCACCTCATCGGTGTCCAAGCCGAACATTTGGTCTATCTGTTCTGTGTGACAGACCGGCGAGAGTTTTTTGTGAATGTGGAATGTGCTTCTCCGGTACTTCATAATATTCGTGAGGGCTCCACTTGCTCAGTGACGACAGATGTTGTGTGAGAGCTCGCGCACCTCATTACCATGGAGGTAGCGAACTGGGTTGAGATTTTCCCCTTCTTAGGGCACCAATTTAGCCCAACCAGTATCGATAGAACCTTGGAGCTTTTTGGCATGGCCTCCTCGTTACACTCACAAAACAGATCAGGGGACTTATAATGCCGAAACAGGCGAATGAAGATCTTGAGGACATTCGCCGACAGGGGGCATTAGGAACAAGGAGGGGTTAACCCACCACAGCAACAAATGCCTATAAAAAGATTTTATGTTTACCCTGAGCCAGCACCATTCGTTTTAGAATGTGCCGATTTCACCGACGCTCTCTGTACGATCGGCGAGAATAAAGTGTGAGCTTTGCCTTGACAATGAACATTCACCCCAATCACAGCCTTTTCGATTTTGACCAACGTCATGTTGCATTGGCCTCATCTCAGAATCCCCTTCCTTTCATCCTTCAGGCAAAGACTCAGGACCTCCCTCTCGTCGATTGGAGTCGGGAGAATATCAATTTTCTTGAAGCCAAACTTTACGAGGTTGGGGCAATTTTATTCAGAAATTTTTCTCCCATGTCCACAGAAGACTTTGAACGATTTCTCAGAGCCACCGGAGGTGACCTCGTCCGCTATCGACAAGCCTCCACTCCTCGCTCACACATTAGCGGCTCTATTTATAGTTCCACAGAATATCCTCCTGACCAAATCATTCCCCTCCACAACGAAATATCTTACGCATGCCAATGGCCTATGAAGCTTGGCTTCCAATGCGTGACACCTGCCAACTCAGAGGGAGAAACCCCACTTGCCGACAGTCGACAGGTTTATGAGAACATTCCAGTGCGAATCAGGCAAAAGTTTGAAGAAAAAGGGGTCAGGTATGTCCGAAATTACGGAACCGGACTCGACCTTTCTTGGGAAACGGCTTTTGCTACGACGAATCGGGCTGAGGTAGAACGATATTGTGAAGGAGCAAGAATCGAAGCGCACTGGTACGGAAAAAATGCCTTACGAACAACCCAAATCTCTCAAGCCACGGCAACTCATCCTCATACACATGAATCTGTATGGTTTAACCAAGCCCATTTATTTCACACGTCTAATTTACCGATAGATATCAGAAACTCTTTGCTCGACTGTGTCCCGGAAGCAAACCTTCCCCGTCAGGCGTATTATGGTGACGGCACACCCCTGGAAATGGAAGATTTGGAGCATATTCGGCAGGTCTATCAAGATCAAATGGTTCTTTTTACCTGGCAACAACACGATATTTTATTGATCGATAATATGTTAACGGCCCATGGAAGGGCCCCATTTACGGGCTCAAGAAAGATTTTGGTGGGAATGACAAACCCCTACACCCCCATTTCCTAAATTACAATCATGGTACCTAAATGAAACGCCTCTAGACTGCAAATTGGACCAACGCCCTCTATGTCTACCACTTCGAGCAATGCCATCCGGCCTATACCCCCTACCTTCTCCAGCTTTCTGGATCAATTTGAAAATATGGCAAAAACCTACCCGGATAAAGTCGCTGTTGTCTTCGAAGAATCTTCCATCACTTACGGTTCATTAAATGCCCGAGCCAATCAAGTTGGGAATTTCCTATCCCGCAAAGGCATTGGCCCAGAAAGTCCTGTTGTCGTCTATCTGGACCGGTCGCTAGAACTGCCTATTGTGTTTCTGGGGATTTTAAAAGCCGGAGGGGTGTATATTCCCTTCGACCCACACTTCACCCCACTAGCACGCTTATCATCCATGGTCAAAACCGTGAACCCTGCAATTATCCTTACCACTAGCCAGTTTCGCTCACATTTCCCAAAACACCAGACCCGGCTTTTCGTACTAAAGGAAATACAGTCTCAAATTGGTTGTGAGTCTCCAACCCCACCATCTTCCCTATCCGCCCCAGAAAACCTTGCGTATATCATGCATACCTCCGGTTCTACGGGATTGCCGAAGGGGGTCATGATCACCCAGGCCAATCTGTCCCATTATGTGGATGCCATGCAGCTTTCGTGCTCTGTGAATCCAACGGACAGATACTTACATACCGCTTCATTTGCTTTTTCATCTTCCATCAGACAATTAACAGTGCCCCTCTCCTGTGCCGCCACGCTCGTGATTGCGACATCGACTCATTTGCGGGACCCTCTTGATATTTTTCATTTGATGAAAACCCGCCTTATTTCCATCATAGATATTGTTCCTTCTTTTTGGAAGAATTGCCTCGAATCTCTTGAAAGCCTTGATTCCACAAGAGCGACAAGTCTTTTATCCAACAATCTTCGGCTCATTCTCTCAGCTAGCGAAGCCCTGCCTCATGATGTCGTCTTTCGTTGGAAAACGAGGTCATCAACCGGACACGAACGTCATCAATATGTATGGACAAACCGAAACTACTGGCATCGTCCTTACCCACCCGTTAAAAAATTCCCCGAACGATTCTCTACCGGGTGAAATCCTACCCCTAGGAACCCCGATTCCATACACCGATGTTCACATCCTCGGAGAAAGATTGAATCCCTTGCCTGAAGATGAAGTAGGTGAATTCTATATTTCGGGAGGGGGGGTAGGAAGAGGATACCTTTCCCGTCCCCAAGGAGACAGCTGAACGGTTTATTCCTGATGACTCAAGCCCTACCCCTGGAGCACGAATGTACCGAACGGGGGGATAGAGGTTCCACGGACCTTTACGGCACTATTACAGTTTCAAGGGAGGATGGATTCCCAGGTGAAAGTCCGAGGGCATCGAATCGAATTAAGAGAAGTCGAAATCGCTCTTATCTCCCATAAACAGGTGAAAGAATGTATCGTCGTCGCTCAAAAAAATGAATCCACTCTCACAGAAATTCTGGCCTACGTGGTTCCATACCAAGCCGAAACCTTTTCTAAAACGGTAATTTTTGATTTTCTCAGGCAATCGCTTCCCTATTACATGATTCCCAAAGAAATTTATCCCATTGAAGCTCTTCCCCTAACCTCCACCGGTAAAGTGGCTCGAATGGGTTTATCCCCATCAAAAATCATTGAAACGAGGCCTACCGTCAACCACCCTGCTCCACAATCCTTATGGGAAAAGCGCTTGGCTCAAGTCTGGGCTGAAGTCTTAAATATCGAAGAACCCGGAATTCATGATAATTTTTTCGATCTTGGAGGGCATTCGCTCAGAGTAATTCAGGTCATCAATCGAATTCGTAAAGAGCATGATGTCCCTATTCCAATCGATGTAATGTTTAATTGTCCCACCATCTCAGAAATTGCCAAAACCTTGGAAAGCCTACTTGAAAAAGAAATCAAAGTTACTAATGGCGTTTAGGATCAAAACCGTTTTTTCTTGATTACTCATGACCAAACTACTTTTAGGCAAGGAGAGATATTTTTCGACGCAAACCAGAAAATTGGAAACATTTTGACCATACTTCAACACATATTCCCCAAAAAAGGAGGAAACTATGTTTTCAGATGAAGAGGAAGAAGATCTCACGACGTATAAAGTAGTCGTGAACCATGAAGAACAATATTCCATCTGGCCAGCAGACCGAGAGAATCCCCTAGGTTGGAAAGACAGCGGGCCCTCCGGCCCCAAAGCCGAATGCCTGGCCTATATCAACGAAGTATGGACCGACATGCGACCACTCAGTCTTCGAAAACATATGGAAGAGGTCGCTAGGCAACAAGCAGAAAATCCCCCGCCACCCCCGCCACCACCTAGCGATGCACCACCGGCCCCGGATGAATTGGTAACCCGCCTAGCCAAGGGTGATCATTCGGTTGAAGTTGGGCTCCGCCCTGAAAAGACTGCCCAGGCGTTTAAAGAAGCCATCGAACGCGGATATGTCCATATCAAATTCACAGAAACCAAAGGGGGCACGGAATTAGGGGTTCGTTTAGATACCGAGAAAAGCCATTGGAACACCGCCGACTTCAATAAAGCAACCGGACCGGTCCATATTGAAGGCAATCTCACCCTTAATTTTGTGAAAGTTCGCTGCATATCAGATGTGGAGTTAAATTCGCTAACCGGAACCGGCCATTTAGAAATTTTGGAAGGAAATGAATGAACCGAAGTTCATTCCATCACCCTAAATTGTGAAAAGACATATGGCTCATAATCACCCATTTCCGCTGTTTGATCGATTATGTGAATATTTCGAGTTCTGGGCAAAAGAGACCCCCCACCAACCAGCACTCATGGCTCCTGGATTTCCCACATTGAGCCACGACCAATTAATTCAACAACTTACGAGCTTAAAAGAGGAATTTCTGCGTCGGGGTTTAGGTTCTTCCGCACGCATCGCCATTTTGGCCGCTAATGGTCCAGAGTTAGCTTTAGCTTTTTTAGCAACTGCGACCTACGCGATCAGTGCCCCATTGAACCCAAATTATCAGAAGGAGGAACTCTTATTCTTCTTAAAAGATATAGAGGCTTCTGCTTTATTGATCCAGTCTTCTCTTCCTTCACCAGGTCGAGATGTGGCCCAGTCAATGGGCATTCCTGTCCTAGAGTTTTCTCTGCAACCGGAAAATCCATCGGGCTATTTTACCATTGTGGGGATGGCAGGAAAAGGCTTTGTGGGCAGCCAGTCAGCCAATTCCGAAGAACTTTCTCTCATTCTCCATACCTCTGGAACCACGGCTCAACCTAAACAAGTCCCTCTCACCCAGAAAAACCTCTGTGCCTCCATTCAACATATTCAGAAAAGCCTCAACCTCACGCCAAATGACCGCTGTCTCAATGTGATGCCTCTTTTTCACATCCATGGACTTATGGCTGCACTTCTCTCATCCTTAACATCAGGAGGGAGCCTAGTTTGCCCAAATGGATTCTCTCCCACAGCGATCTTCGATTGGTTTGAGAATTTTCAGCCCACCTGGTTCACCGCTGTCCCCACGATACATCAGGCTATTTTATCTGAAGCAACCAACAGTGAAAGAACAAATTTTTCCCATTCTTTAAGATTTATTCGCTCCTCCTCAGCTTCCTTAGCTCCTACAGTCATGAAGGAATTAGAACAATTTTTCGGCGTGCCAGTGATTGAAGCCTATGGAATGACCGAGGCTGCCCATCAGATGGCCAGCAATCCATTGCCGCCAGGAATCCAGAAGCCTGGATCCGTGGGAACACCGGCAGGTCCAGACATTCAAATCGTGAATGAATTGGGACAAAGGCTCTTACCGGGGGAACGTGGCGAGGTGGTAATCCGGGGGCCCAATGTCATTACGGGATACAGTCAGAACCCGGAAGCCAATGCTCAGGCGTACTTCCAAGAATGGTTCCGTACGGGTGATCAAGGGTTCATTGATGAAGAAGGTTATCTTTTTTTGACGGGACGACTTAAAGAACAAATAAACCGTGGGGGTGAAAAAATTGCTCCGCTTGAAATCGATCAGGTTTTACTACAGCACCAAAACATTGAACAAGCCGTCTGTTTTGGAGTATCGCATCCCACGTTGGGGGAGGAAGTTGCGGCAGTTGTGGTATTAAAAAAGGGAGCCACTTTGACTGAACAAGAATTACGTCCATGGCTCTCTCATCGGTTGGCCCAGTATAAAGTCCCCAAAAAAGTGTTTTTTAAAGAGGCCATTCCTAAAGGGCCAACAGGCAAGATACAGCGTCGAATCGTGGCCGAACAAATGACAGGAGCAGCCACACCATCGCCCAACACCGCGATCAAAAAATTAGAGAAATTCTTCTTAGATCAGTATAAAAAAACCATCGGAATCGAAGCCATCGAGAAAACAGACAATTTTTTTGTTCTTGGAGGCGATTCCATTCAAGCCACTAGGATTGCGAACCATATTCAAAGTCAAATCCCATCTCTTCCCATTGATGTCGTAACGATTTTCGAACATCCAACCGTGGCAGAGCTCCATCAGTTTTACCTGGACAACCTAACGACAGAAGTATTGATTGAATATTGCAAGGACCTTAAATGACACTAAGAGACCGAATAGTGAGTGGAACTACTGTTAATTCAATAAAACGATGAATGGACACCACCATCTTGCCCATACCCTCAAGGCTCTAGGCATCTCCCATGTATTTGGACTTTCCGGTGGGGCCATTCGTGAGACATTACCTGCCTGTTCTTCAGTCGGCATCCGCACTATAGGAGTTCGCCATCAACAAGCTGCTACCTTGATGGCAGCTGCCCATAACTATCGCTCAGGTCGCTTAAATGCCATTGCCCTGGTGTCTGCAGGACCAGCCATCACCAACACTGCAACAGGTGTGTTAGTCGCTTGGGATAATTGTTGGCCATTATTAGTGATTGCCGGGACTTTTTCTTCACTAAATTCCCAAATCCCCAGTTCCCGAATGTTTCAAGCGTTGGATGGCCGAAACATGTTTCACTCTATCACCAAATATTGCGATCAGGTCCCATCTTTGCCTCAAATGAGAGAATGGATTGAGCGCGGGTTTCATACAGCCATTTCAGGAAAACCGGGGCCCGTCTACCTCGAGATTCCAGAGGAAATTTTAAAAGGCACCTGCACCGTAATGCCCAATCACTCTTTCCCGCTTTCTTCACCCCCAGAAAATTTTCTGTCGCAAATCCCGAAGGCCACGGACTTGCTGCTCAAAGCTGAACGCCCCGGCATAATCCTCGGGAAAGGCCTTCGATGGTCGGAATCCATAGAGATTCTCCAAGAGATCATAGAAACTTGGCGCATTCCGTTTATGACTACTCCCATGGGAAGGGGTTATCTACCCGATGACCATCCCTTGTGCTTCAATCATGCCCGTGATGAGCTCCAACATCAGGGCGACCTTATAATTATGTTGGGAGTCCGTCTAGACTGGACACTTCGCTTCGGGAAACAATTTAATCGCCAGGCAACGATTATCCACATAGACATCGATAGTCAGGAGTTTCGACATCAAAACGCACATTTTTTAGGCATTCAGGGAGACTTGAAACAGGTATTGCAGAGCTGGCTCCAACACCTCACACAGACCCAAACACCAAAACCTTCTCTTCATGAATCTTGGCTAGGACTCTTAAAGAACTTCCGAACAACCAATACCCATGAGATCGAGGAAAAGGCCATGGGGGGTACTCGCCCATTTTCCCCTCATAGGCTAATGAAAGAAATTCAAAAGCTTTTACCTCGTGACGCGATTTGTGTCATCGATGGAAGAGATACCCTGGCAGCAGCACAGGAAATCTTACCGAGCTATCTTCCGGCCACTCGATACACCCCAGGATCAGACGGATGCATGGGGATAGGGATTCCTTTTGGGATTGGCGCAAAACTTAGTTCCCCGAACTCTTTGGTGCTCGTGGTAACAGGTGATATGGCATTTGGGATTTCCGCGATGGAAATGGAAACGGCCGTTCGGCATAACATTCCCATTATCGTCATAATTGTCAATAATGACGGGGGTTGCGGTACGAGCATTCACAGGAACTTATATCCTCGAGACCATGAGCCGGTGGCCATGTTCCAACCAAAAATTCCATATGAAAAAATCATGGAA
>CBDCXB010000001.1:0-324802 GCA_965223615.1 Nitrospirales bacterium | reverse complement strand
CATTGCCTTTGGGGATTTCGTCGTGAATTCCAAAGGACGTAACAAAAGCAATGCTTTATTTCTAACCTACTAATTAATTTTTATCACATTGTATTGCTGAATTTCAGGAAGCAAAAAGGAGAAATGATGAAGCCGATGGATGAGTCACCAACGCAGCAGATCATTGTGGAGTTTTTCGACGAACTTTATGGACCTCAGGCACCAGGCTATCTAGCCCTGTGGACTAAGGATCCTAGAAGAACTATTTGGACTCCTGGCAAAGATTTAATAAAGGCTGGCCAAGTGGCGCTGAAATTAGTTCAAGCCAGAAAAGATGTGTATTTCGGATTGGGATTACAACCCAACGATTTAGGCCCCCAAAAAAGGGGCAAGGCCGCTCAGGTCATTGCGATCCCTGGTGTGTGGGCCGATATTGATATCGCCGATCCAGCACATAAAGCTCCAAATCTTCCACTCTCACTAAAAGAAGCGCAATCTTGGCTGGCAGAAGTATGCCTTCCACCAACGGTTACGGTGAATAGTGGACATGGCCTCCATACCTATTGGTTATTCCCCGAACTGTGGGTGTTTCAAAATGCTGAAGAACACCAAAAGGGGAAAGCCTTGGTTCAGGCTTTTCAGGGTCAACTCATTCGGCTTGCTAAACAACATGGGTGGACAAGGGATAATACCTCCGATCTAGCTCGGGTCTTACGGGTTCCTGGAACCATGAATTACAAACTTGAGCCTATTCCCGTCTCCATAATCGAACAGGATTATGCTCGTCGATACACCTTGGCTGAATTTGAGGAGTGGGTTACGGATTCAATAGAACCTCAAGCAAAGCCAAAAGGAACGACCGTCAAAGCTTCCACTGAAGAGGAGCATGATTGGCCCCCAGCTGATCCTGTGCCTATTGTGGAGGGATGTGCTTGGATTCGGCATTGTCAAGAGGATGTCAAGACCCTTGCAGAGCCCGAATGGTATGCCATGCTCTCCATTGTAGGTCGGTGTGAAAACGGTGCCGCATTAGCCCAGGAATGGAGTGCCCCATACCCCAATTATTCAGTGGAGGAGACGGAGACCAAACTGCAACAGGCCCTAACCCAGGGGGGTCCCCGTACTTGTCAGAATATTCAAGAAATGACTGGTGGGGACTATTGTGAGGAGTGCCAATATTCCAAAGCTATCACTTCTCCTATTGTTTTAGGGCACTCCTTTGCCCAATCGGGTTTTAATAAGGCGCTCATCCATAACCCGGTTGCTGAACTGAACAAAACCCATGCGGTGATCATGAATGGGGGGAAATGTCGCATTCTCAATGAAGCTTGTGATCCTCATACAGGTTATACAATCATCAGCTTTTCAAGTGAACGGGATTTTGAACTGCGCTATAAACCGTATCAAAAACTTTCCTTTAAAGACGGCAAGCCTCAATGGAGGCCGATCTCCAATCTATGGCTCCATAGTGCAAAGCGTCGGCAATATGAGGGGATGGTATTTAGCCCACAGAAGGAGACACCAGGCTTTTACAATCTGTGGCAAGGCTTTGCGGTGGAACCAAAGGAAGGGGATTGTGGTCTTTTTTTAGAGCATATTCGGAATAACATCGCTGGAGGAAAGCAAGAGTATGCTGACTACATCCTCCAATGGATGGCGCATATCGTTCAGCATCCTGAACAACGGGTGGGAGTGGCCATCGTCCTACAAGGCAGGCAGGGAACAGGCAAAAGCCTCATGTGTAAATTGTTTGGAAGTCTGTTTGGCCCACACTATGCCCTTGTCACCTCTAGTAGGGGACTGGTGGGAAACTTCAATGCCCATTTACGAGATGTGGTCGTATTGTTTGCCGATGAAGCTTTTTGGGCAGGGGATAGAGCCAGTGAGGGATCCTTAAAAGCGATGATCACCGAAGATACTCTTCCCATCGAAGCAAAGGGGCAAGATGTCATTACTGCACCAAATCATCTCAATATCATGATGGCTTCTAATAATGAATGGGTGGTGCCCGCTGGCCTGGAAGAACGACGGTTCTGTGTGTTCAATGTGGGAGAGGATCACATGCAGGATGCCAGTTACTTCAAAGCTCTCATTGAGCAGATGGAAAACGGAGGACAACAAGCCTTGTTGCATTACTTAATACACTACAAATTGGCTGGAGTGAATCTTCAGAAATTTCCACAAACGGAAGCCCTATTAGAACAAAAAATTCACAGTCTGAATGATGTCCAAAAGTTTTGGCTGGACAAACTCATGAGTGGGGTGTTGGCCGACGATCTCCTAACTTTAGGGAAGGGATATGTCCACAAGGATGAGCTGTATAACGAATATATCGAACATGCTCAAAAGCAAGGGCACACCAGACGATCAGGAGAAACCAAGTTGGGGATAGGTATCAGGAAACTGGTTCCAGATCTTCAAGAAAGGACGATTCCTCGCCCAAAATCATACGTTGGGGAAAAAAACCCAAAAGAAACCAGAGATCAGCCACAAAAAATAGCCAACAAATGTTGGATATTCCCTAATCTGCAAAAGTGTAGGGAAGCGTTTGCCCGTCAAATGAATTACCCATTCAAATGGCCCGACGATGCGGAGGACTGGCGGTATAGATATAGGGATATTGATGATATGAATAATGCAGAAGATGATGTGTATTAACCTAGGTCATACTGAAAGATGAAGGTATTCATCAAAAAATCCTTATGAGACAAGGAGATGAACAACCTTACTAACCTCTTCGACCTTTTTTACTGGTCAGATAAAAAATAATAGAAGAGAGGGATGAGAGCCACCCATAAATGTACAGAGCAATATCCCTCAAAAAGGTCACCAAGGTCGGTAATCCTATTGTCATTCTTGATGTTTGTGATGTTGACCTACTGGTAATTAATCGCAAGAGGTTGGGTACTTTGAGTGTAGGTCTATGAAGCTCAGGAAAGAGAGTATTAAAGAGAAATGAGATTAACTGGGGCTAATGGGACAGTGGGACTTAACAGGGTAGTTAGGATAGAGATCCATCCAATAAAGGCGTACAAGGTACCCCATCCCCCAAAGCCATTCGGGGGGTAGATGAGAAGAGGATTGTAATTGGAGCCTGACTAGCGATTTATGAAAGAGCAAAGATCCATATCCCAGCGACTTTACTCCATCAAAGCTGCCAGTAAATACCTGGGCCGAACTGAATGGTCTGTGCGCCATCTTATTTGGGATGGACACCTTCCTTGTGTCCGTATAGGAGGACGTATACACCTGGATATCCAAGATATGGATAGATTAATCGAACAACATAAAGAAACGGAGCAGAACTGAGCCTTGAATAGGCTACCTTATTTGCTATACTATTGTATAGCACAATGTATAAGTTGGCACAGCTAAGAAAAGATAAGGGAATCTCTCAACGAAAATTAGCCGCGATTTCAGGTGTGGGGCATATTACGATTGCTCGGATCGAGATGGGATCTATTGATCCACGCGTTTCCACTATAAAAGCATTAGCTGAAGCCCTTGGGGTAAAAATAGATGCGATAGTTGATTAACCGGGAGACTAAAAATGCGTTTATATCGTCAGGGTACACTTTATCGAAGGAAGAAACGAGATCCCAGGACAGGCAAGCTTGTCGAAACAGGTCCTTGGTGGATGAAATATTACGATCAAGGCAAACCGTATTGTCAGAGTACTGGTAAGTACAAAAAGGGGGAAGCTCTTGACATCCTGGTTCAAACCAAGGCCCAGGTTCTAAAGGGCCAACAAGAAGGCCCCCAGATTCATCGGACGAAGTTTGAAGATCTCATTGAACTACTCAAGCAAGAGTATAGGCTTAAAGGGTTTAAGACCTGGAAGAGACGAGAACAGCATATCAATAATCTTAAGAAAATGTTTGGTGGAATCCGGGTTAGGGCCATTACCAGTGAAAAGCTACATGCCTATATTCAAAAACGGCTCGATGAAGGGGTCAGTAATGCCACTGTGAATCGGGAACTTGATTGCTTGCATAGAATGATGGTGCTAGGGAAACGTCAGACTCCGCCAAAAGTTGGGCGAATTCCTCATTTTCAAAAGTTAGTTGAAGATAATGTCCGAGAAGGATTCTTTGAACATGAGGAATTTTTGGCTCTTAGAGGAGCGGCACCCGATCATCTGAAAATTGCAATGACCGTTGCCTATTATACAGGGATGAGGCGGGGAGAAATCATTGGCGATAAAGGACTTCGGTGGGATCAGGTAGATTTAAAAGCAAAATCTATACGCTTAGTTTCTTCCCAAACCAAGACAAAAACCCCACGCATTATCTCAATGTGTGAAGATTTTCTTCGGGTGATGGCGCGAGCCAAGGAATTCCGAGATCAACATTATCCTGATTGTCCTTTTGTGTGCCATCGAAGGGGGAAGCCGTTCCATGAGTTGCTTCACGGTTGGTACGCAGCCTGTAAAAGAGTGGGAATTACAGGAAAGACATTTCACGATTTGCGGAGAACCGCAGTTAGAAATTTGGTGCGAGCTGGTGTTCCAGAAACTGTTGCTATGAGGATAAGCGGTCACAAAACAAGGAGTGTGTTTGATCGGTACAATGTAACTTCCGAAGAAGACTTGCAACAGGCTGCAAGCCAGTTGGATCAATATTTTAAAGAAAGAATGGTTACAATTCCGGTTACACTTACTCAGTTGTCTGACTGGCTATGGGAAAAACCACCTTCACAACCTATTGAAAATATGGCGGAGAGGGTGGGATTTGAACCCACGGTCCCCAGTAGGGACAACGGTTTTCGAGACCGTCCTGTTCGGCCGCTCCAGCACCTCTCCGTAAGGTATTCCGACGATTGAATCCCTTGTTCTAACAAACAATCGGTGAATGTGTCACCTTTCATGTCAGGAATTGATCCTTTTCCTCCTCACTCAGGGCATCTTTTTATTTTCCCCCCAAGAAACCGAGTGGATTAGACCTTCCGGTACGCAGTAAGATGGGTGGTCTTTTGCCCGAATGTGTTGAACCCTGGAGGTTGGTTGTTCGACTTACCTGTCACGTTACCACGAAAAAATTAAAAAATATTTCACTACTTAAAAAGAGAGGATCACTCCTTATGCCCCCTGCACATTTTTCATTACCGAAAAGCCTGTTTGTTTTGGTAACCTCGAGTGTGTTGCTCTGGGGTTCGTTCGTCCATGCCACAGAATCTTCAACTAATCAGACCATCACTTTGGACAAACCGGCCTATTTTTCCACGACGGCTGGAGACTACATTCAGCTTCAACCGGGCAATTATGAATTAGCCGCTGCGCCAGATCACTTACAAGTTCTTCCTGCGGGAGAAACCTCAGCTCGTGAACTGTCCATAGAGATCCTGACTCATACTCAGCAACTCACCGATCCCATTGCAGTGTCTCTTTCCGGTAAACCGGATAGCGAATCTTCCGACCGACATATCCTGGCCCTTTCTCTCCCCGGAGGGTTTATGTATATGGCCGAAGGGACCTATAGCGGCATTCGTCCACGAGCTGTTGCACCGCAGGCTGTCATCTTTGATCCCGAGCAGATTTTTTTGGAAAAGTCGGTGCATTTTTTTGATGCTGAAGGACAGGCTCAGGTGGCCAAGTCCGGAAGGTACAGAGTTGAGCCGGCGGACCAACAGATTCGCCTGATTCCTGGTGAAGGACAGGATGCCATCCTGATAGAAGCCGAAGAGGAATCGCATGAGGGTGGCGGGTTTACGATGCCTATTGCCCTGTCCCTTCCCGGGGCGGCTGAGGAGGAATCAGATAATCATTATGTGGTCCTACTGCTCCCCGATGGGAAAAGTTTAGAAGCCATCGGCACCTATAGCGGGATTCAGCCGCGCGGCGTGTTCGATAAAGTAGGAAAAAAAATCAAAAAAGGGGTGAAGAAAGCCACAAGGCCGGCCAGAAAGACTGTCAACCGGGCCAAAAATACGGTCCGTCGCGTTGGAAGACGGGTGACCAAGTCCCCGCCGAATTTCCAAACCATTAAAAGCACCGGAAGAATAGTAGGCAATGCGGCCAAGAATCAGGCGCGAGATACGGCCAAGTTCGGGAAACAGGCGGCCATGGATGCCAAAAGACGGGCCGAATGGGCCGCCAAGCAAGCGGTCAAGGGTGCAAAATGGCTGGGGCAGCAGGCATGTAAAGCTGGCCTTAAGACTGTTGAGATCAGTATCAAAGCGGCCAGTAGGAGTCTCTCGCCACTCCAAAAACGCTTGGCAAAGGAATTAATGCGTCCCGAAATCAAAAGGAAGCTTGCGCAAGCGATTGATGCGGCGCTCAAGCAAGCTGGTCCAACCATTACGAAAGCGTTAGAAGCTGCGGCGATTATTAACCGGCCGAGCAACCTGAGAGTTTTGAAAGGAATCTTAAAACAGGAGACCTTGTGCGAAAAATCTCCCAAAGAGATTCAAAATACTCTGCAAAAAATGGTAGGGAAGCCGATGCGAGAAGCCTTAGCCGTGTACAAAAATAGAAGGAACTCCCAAGTCCGTTCACGAGGCATTGGAGGAGATGGGCCTTCAGCCAGCTTGGGAATTGGCGGAAGTGCAACGGTGGTTGAGGTCGGGGTTCGGTATGCCACTGATTTTAGGTCGCATGACAAAGACCGATGGTTCGTTGATGTTGCCGGTACTCTCAAGACCGGTTATGGGGCAGATGGGGGGGTGGTTATCGGTTTTTTCCCTAGTAAAAAACCAAATCAAACAGGTGGAGGATTTATTGCTATTGGAGTAGGGGGTGGGGCTAGTGGAGAGGCCTTGTTGGCCAAAATGGCTCCTGGATTCGGTGGGGGTATCGATTTTATCTTTGATTTCCCTTGGGATTGGAAAAGTGCAAACCCTTTCCCCAAACATTTCCAAGGATTTGCCATTACTCTTGGTGGGGGGGTATCAAAGAGCACGCCTGTGGAGGTTGCCGCAAAAATTGGGAATGGTTTCATTCTTCCCAAATAACTTACCAACCATGGCCTGACTCGGGGAACCGAATCAGGCCGTTGTATTTTTGGAAGATTTTTCTCGAGGCGCTTTATGGCCTTGGTCACGTTTTTTGAATCATGGATTCAACGTCAGGTTGGCGTTTTCTCCGACGTGTAACACCGCGGTACCTTCAGTTACATTGACGGTATTATTAAAGTCCATGGGCATGTCTCCCTGACCCACTCCGGCATAGGGGACGAAGCCTTCTCCCACATTGATGGTCGCCGTGGGATGAGCCAGGACCGGCACGCCCTGTAAATTTTCGATGTCCGTCGTGAGGGTGCAGCCTGCACACTCGCCCGCCCCCGAAATGTTGACCGTGTTGGTGCCGAACCCGAATGCCACGAGCGACCCCCCCGAGAGCGTAAAGGAGGAATTCAGGCCGACCGCCAGTAACACGCCCTCTAAAGTGAGTGTGCTGTTATTGGCCAAGGCGACTAAATTACCGGTGATGTCCCCCGTGGCTCCATTCAAGAAGTTAAAGAGATGTCCGCCGACCTTGAGCTGGCTGTTATTTAGTTGCACCGCCCCTTGGAGGACGCCGGCTTGTTGGAGCGAGGCCATGAGCTGAGCACTGTCGGCGGTGCCATTCCCCTGGATATTCGCAAAATCGCCGGTGGTGTACATCGTCCCTTGGAACATACTGACCAAGGGGCCGCTGGCTTCCAGGATGCTCGGGGCGAGTTCGCCCCGGACGACGATGGCGGAATGGGCTTCGACGGCCCATTGAAACGCTTGATCGGCCTGATCCAGGTTGGGCGTCCCGGTTTCCATGATTTCAATCAGGCCGGGAATATCCACTCGAGATTTCCCTTCAGGGATGGGTGGCTGGCCTTCTTCAGGGACCGGTTGAACATCGCCAGGGATCAGATTGGGTGGTTCGGTCGGGCCTTCTAAGCGGCTGTCTAGGAGAGCCAACAGGGCGATGTTGGGAATGTTGGTGGGATCACTGGTGTCGGGTTTGATCGTACTGTTATCCAAGACGGCCAAAATCCGATCTTCTATTTTGAGTTCCACCTGTTTCAATTGGCCGCCCCCTTCTACTTCAGGAACGACCTCGATGAAGTCGGGAATTACTTCATCGATGCCTCCAATTTCATTCGTGAAGGGATCCTGTTGGCCATCTTCCGGGAATTGGTCGAGGATGCGCACATCGAAATTCCGTCCTAATATGGCGACCACGGACCCATCAATATCGTCAGATTGTTGGAAATATTCTGATGTGGCTTGAGTCGCGGTGGCCACCAGGTGGGTGTTGTCATTGAGTGCCACGCCACCTTTGAGAGTGAGAGGATCCTCGCCAGACATATCTCTCGCTCGGATGACGGCATTCACCCCTTCAATTGCTTCTTCATTGCTACAACACCCATCATCGGTGAACCGTGGCTGAAACAGAATACTTTGACTGGTGCTTTCAGGATTGACTTCTTGGCGTGATGCATAGGTGGCCAGGACCTTTAGTGCCAATCCCAAGTCCGCAGGATCGGAAAAGCGGAGCAGCACGTTGGCTTTTGCTGCAGCGGCGGCAATTTCGGCAGGGTCGTTGAAGGCCGCGATGGGGATGGGGAGAAGGATATTTCTGCCTGGCGGTGGGGGAGGAGTGGGGACGGTGTTGATGTCGATCGGGCCACTCAGGTTTGTAACGGTCAACCGCTCCGTGGGAGCCACTCCCTGATGGGGGACGAATTGGTTGGTGCCACCATCGATGAGCATGAGTTCGGTGTTAAAGGGTCGATATTTGGCCGTACCTTCAAGGTCAAATAAGACTCGAAAATTTTTATTGGAGAAGTGGGTATTTAATGTGACGAAACTTTCGTCAAGTAACAGGAGGCCTCCACCCCCTCGAGCTTTTAAAATAACGGATGCATCGGGTCCGATGACAAAATTAAATTCATCGTTAGCGGCTGGGTCGAGTAAAGTGTTGACTGGCCATCCTACCTCTGGGGGGATTGGGTTAAGGTTTCCATTCGGGGGAAGACTTGGGGGTAAACTCGGCCCCCCCGCCAGTGTTGCCCCAGTCGTGGCTAAAATGATATCCGGAGGGGCTGTGGTTGGATCTTCGATTGTTTCGGATTTCTCCGCTGCGACGCCGCTCAGGACATAACCCAGGACCTCGGCTTGCTTCATTTCTTGGGATGACACATAGTCTACCCCCGACTTCGGGGTCTGCCGGTGTTGAGTGACAGCCGTCAGTGGAGTGATGATGGAGGGGTCGATTCCTCGGGGCGTCGAGGCAAACGGGACCCCCGTCTGTCCATTGATGATTTCCAGGCTTTGCCCCGCGTTCACCTGCAAGGGTTGGCCATTCCCTTCCAGGGTCAACGTGCCTTCTTCCACCGTGTACACTAGGACAGCCCTTTCAGCTTTTACCATGGTCTCATTTGGCGAATAGCTGACCCGAAGAATGTTGGACTGTGAGGGGTTCTCCGGGTTTTCACTCAAGACCGTCTTGGTATCGAGTGAAACGTGGAATATACCGCTTCGTGTGTGAGCACGTGCCCCATGCACCTGAATGCTGACCTTTTCCTCGCCGGTCAGTTGACTCTCGGCTACGGCTACTCTGATGGTCCCCTTCTCTAGTTCCATGACCGACCCGGTTGAGGAATTGGGTTGAATATTCACCGTGGTCTGTTCCCCCATGGTGACCAACTCCCCATGGCCCACCAAAAGTTCGGCGCGGCTTTGATCTCCGGTATGTACCCGATCGCCAATCTGAAGGGGATCCCCAAATTTAAGTGCGGTTGGTTGAAGCAGACCTTGAGAGTCTTCAGCCTGTACCTGTCCTTCCATTCCTGACAGGATGATAGGACGATCGGCTTCAATCCGTATCCCTCGTTCGGTCTCGTCAGCCAGACTCACCTGAGATCCGAGGAGGGGGATTCCAATGAGAGAAAAGAAGAGAATGGTTAGGGACAAAGAACTCTTCATGGGCTTCTCCTTTATCTGCACACTATCCTTATAAGGCGTAACAGGGCGTATGAGAGACAACAACGGCGTTTGAGGACTGTGAAAATCGTTCGCGTATGGGGGAAGCCTACAGGGTCTTGGGTGGAAAAGAAAAGCTTTCTTTGAACGACAGGTCGTGGCAAGTGGTCATGGAATGGGGTTGTTGGGGGTGTCTCAGGGTAACCCACTGAAAGTTTTGGCATTTTTCTGCTAAAATCGCCAAAATTCTGCTAGTTTTTAGGCCAAAAGTCTTGTACGGTCTCATATGTATGGCGTCATGATTTCCATAGCGAGGAGAATGGCAGTGTCCTACATGAACCCCCGGATTCAAAAGAATCGGTCTCTCTTCAGTAGAAGGTTTTTCGCAATCTTTCTCCTCATCGGCCTCATTCTGGTCTGTCCCTCCGTTGCCTCGGCGTTGCAAAGTGATGCGGATGTGTCTGTGGCTGAGGGGGTGGTGGCCTATGGTCAGGAACGGTATTCCCAGGCTCTCCCGTTTTTTCTTCGAGGTATGGAGTTGGATCCCGAAAATATTCGGGCTCACTATTATGCGGGTCTTACTTATCTCGCGCTCAATCAACCTGATCAAGCGATCTTGCCCTTAGGAAAGGCTAGGGACCTACGTCCAGGGGATCGGGATATTCAGTACCAGCTTGGAGTGGCGTATTTTTCGGTCAAAGCCTACGACAAAGCCGGTCCTCTGCTTGAAGAAGTCTACAAAGAGACCCCCGACCGCGAAAATCTCGGTTACTACGTTGGACTCTATCGCTATCAGGACAAGCACTATACTGAAGCGGTGGAGGCCTTCGACCACAATCAATCTTCTGATGTCAATCTGCAGCAGTTGGCCCGATATTACAGGGGGTTGGCATTGGGCGTATTGGGACTGACGCAAGAGGCGGCTTCCGAACTGGAAGCCGCGCAAAATATTCAGACGGTCTCCCCCATCACGGCCGCCTCGGTTCGTATTCGAGATGAGTTGTTGGCCACACGAAGGGTGACGGAGAAAAAGCGGTTTCGGGCCCAGATCAGCTTGGGCGGATATTATGACGACAATGTGGCGATCAACCCTAATAAGGAGACCATCTCCAACCCGAATCAGCAACTCATCCTCAATAATTTACGGAGCCGCAATACCACCTCCCCAGGAATGGTGGGTTCCATGCTGTTGGACTATGCATTCTTTCGTGAAGGTCCCATGGAGGCTACCGCCACCTATTCCTTTTTTCAGACGCTGAACTTTCATGACAACTTAGATGAGTTTAATATCCAAAATCATCTTGTGGGGTTGACTGGGTTTTATCGGGGAGTGGCGCATTCGGTTCCCTACCAACTGGCGGTCCAATATACCTATGATTATCTGTTTCTGGACATGGATGGATTTCTGGCTCGGCACACTCCGGCTTTTAACGGGACTGTGATCCTTCCCACCTTCACGGCTCCGCTCGTTGGGCCCGTGGCCAATTTGACCAATATCCTGGTGCGGTATCAGATCAAAAGTTTTTTCAGAGAACCGGCGGATAGCGATTTCCGGTTTACGAGCGAAAGCCGGGATGCGTATAACATCATGACAGGGTTTGTTCATACCTTTCGTTTTGCCAATGACCAATATCTCCTTCGTTTGGGATATCAGTATGATAACGAAGCTGCCGATGGGACCGCTTTTTCCTATCGAGGCAATCGTTTTCTCACGGGTTGGCAGGTCTCTCTGCCATGGGGCGGGATCATCATTCGCCATGATTATGATATTCACTGGCGCAACTATAAAAATTCTCAGGTTATCTTTACGGATGAAGATGGCCGATTGGTGCCTCGGGACGACCGACAACGATCTCATTTGGTGCAACTGATTAAGCCTCTGCCGTATAACCTCACCTTTACCGCCCAATTCCAGCGGATCGATAACGACTCGGACATTCCCGTGTATGACTACACCAAGAATGTGTTTACCGGTTTAATGACCTGGAGCTATTAGGAAAACGGAGTTGCCAGGGATGTGGCTTCCTCTTTATTCGGTATGAACGACCCATGCGTTCGGAGAACTGGCCTGAATTTTCCGTTCCTCCGTCCAGGGACTCTCTCTGTCGTCATGCTGGCCCTTCTGTCGGCATTTCCCCCTGTATCGATCGGTGACTTTGCCCCACTCTTTGTTGCTTCCACATCGACTCAGGCTCCTTCCGCAGAATCCTGGGCCCTTGAGGCTCGAAATTTTCTTTTAACGGGAGATTATCTCCAGGCGCTTTCCCCGGCACAGCGAGCGCTCAAACAACAAGAGGCGGACTTTGGGCTCGACCATCCGAAAGTGTCCGCTGCGCTCAATACCTTGGGTCTCGTGTATTTTCAATTAGCAAAATTAGACCTGGCTCAGAGCGCTCATGAGCGAGCACTGAACATTCGTGAAGTGGCTATCGGAACGGCAAGTCCGGAAGTCGCGGAAAGTGTAACTCACCTGGCACGGGTATGGATCTCGAAGGGGGAGTATGCCAAAGCTGAGCGAATGCTCGAACGAGCCTTGGCTATCCGCGAGGCAGTCTTTGGACAACGCCATGTCCTCGTCGCAGAAACATTGATGTATCTGGCCATGGTCCAGGGACTTCAGATGCATCTTTCCGAAGCGTTGGCGACCCAATCTGGGCGGTCAAGATTTTTGATGAGGATCCCCAAGCTCCTCCCATCGAACATTCTTTGGCCCTCACCAGTTATGGCGTGATCTTGATCCGGAATGGAGAATTCGCCAAAGGCAAACCGTTTATCGAGCGGGCCCTTCTGGTTCAGGAAGGGTCCTTGGGATCGAACCATCCGATCGTGGCCCGTACTCTCGACCATCTGGCTGATTTAGAAGTGAAAATGGGGCATCCCGATCAAGCCTTACCCTCGCCGAACGTTCCTTAAGCATCCGCGAAAATCGGTTGGGGCCAGACCATCCTGAAACCTCGGCCAGCCTTCATACTCTTGGGCTGTTGCTGGAAGCAGGGAGACCTCAAGCAGGCTGCCTCGTATTTTCAGCGTGCATTAACGATTACGGAACAGACCGTGGGGCGTGAACATCCTGTCATGGCCGCCAATTTATTGAGTCTGGGCGAAATCCATCGTCAGATGGGCAATCTGGATTCTGCACAGGAACGATGTTTTCAGCGGGCGCTTGCTATTCAGGAAACAACCTTGGGGCCTCGGTCACAGCGATGTGGCGGTGACCTTGACCAGGCTGTCTTGGGTGGCCATCAGTCGTCAGGACCATGCCCGTGCCGAACGCCTGCTCGAACGGGCTCTCGTCATCCGGGAAGACAAACTTGGCCCATCATCATCCCGATGTGGCTCTGATTCTGAATGATCTTGGCTCGTGTGAATCATGGTCTGGGGAAAGGTTCCAACCTGCACGGAACGTATTATGAGCGGGCTCGGCAGATTTACCTGGAAGTGGGTCGGCTTAATCAGGATATGGATGACGCCATGGCAAGCCGGTTACATCGGCGGGGAAAGGTGAGCCTGCAGGATTATTCATTGTTGCTTGCGCATTTGTCCCAACAGAAAGATATGCGCAAAACGGACCCTACTTTGGTGACCGACGGGTTTCTCGTGGCTGAGCAGGCACGGGGGTATCTCGTGCAAGCGGCCGTTTCCAAGGCCATGGCCCGTTTACGGGCTCGTCGGTCGTCCGACGTGGATCTGGTCAAACGAATCGATGATTTGCGCCGTCGTCGGCAAACCTTTTGGGATACCCTCCATGGTTTGTACGGCCATTCCTCCCTTGATGTAGAACAAAAGGAACATGTTGCTTTGGTAAAACAAGAAGTGCTTGCGATTGAACAAGAATTGCAGAAAAGTCTCGCACAGTTGGAAGCCTCCTTTCCCAAGTATGCCGACCTAGCCTTTCCCAGGCCTCTGGGGTTGGACGTGGTTCAGGATCTCCTCCAACCCGAAGAAGCCCTGGTGAGTTTTTTCTCTTGGGAGGGGATGCTTCAAGTTTGGTGTGTTCGTCCAGGACATCCACCCCTCTCTCTGAGTGCTGGGATTCCCAAGGCCTCGATCGTCAAACTGGTGAAACAGGTTCGGGACAGTTTGTCTTCACCCAATCGGGCCTTTGATGTGAAAGCTGCCTTTCAATTGTATCAATGGTTGTTTCACCCCTTGGCGCCACATCTATCTGGGGTGACCAACCTCATTATCATTCCCGACGAAGTCCTACTCCCATTACCTTTTGCAGCTTTAATCACCGACAATAGCAGTCCAGAATTTCAACACCTCGCGCAACAGATGGCGGCAGGAGGTGCCTTACCCCATGCCAGTTTGCAGGCTTTTTACAACGTGAAATGGTTGATTCAGCAGTATCCCATCACCGTAGTCCCTTCGGCGTCGGCTTTTAAATTGTTGCGAGAAACCCGGCAAGTCTCTTTGACTTCTGGGGATCGATTTATCGGGTTTGGTGATCCGATCTTTTCTGGAGAAGGTAAAAAACGAGGGGGAAAAATGCCCATAAGACGGAACGGGCGGGTCGCGTATGAACGTCTTCGCATGATGAATGCGCTTCCTGGAACAAAACAGGAACTGTTAGCCATTGCTCGAACGCTTGAAGTGGATCCTGCCACAAATCTGTTCCTGCAAGAGCGTGCGACGGAAACTCAGGTTCGAACATTGATGAATAGTGGACGGTTGGGGAAGGCACACATTCTTTCATTTGCCACCCACGGATTGTTGTCCGGCCAATTGGCGGGTCTGGTGGAACCGGCACTCGTCCTGACCATCCCTGAACATCCCACTTCCGAAGATGATGGTCTTCTGACGATGGGAGAAATTTTAGAATTTCAGCTTCCACAGGTGGATTGGGTGATTCTATCAGCTTGCAATACTGCGGGAGGAGATGGGAGCGGGCAAGGATTGACCGGTTTGGCTCGTGCCTTTTTCTTTTCCGGAGCGAGATCGCTGTTGGTTTCTCATTGGAGCGTGGATGATCAAGCCACACAAGCGTTGATGACGGAAGTGTTCACCTTATTCGGAAACAATCCCGACATGGCCAAAAGCCGAGCGTTGCAACAAGGCATGTTGAAAGTGATGAGGCAGGGAAATCAAGATGCCATGGGCTACTTCGGTCATCCCTATTCCTGGGCTCCATTTTTTTTGGTGGGGGAGGGTCTGTAAGTTCTGAAGGACAACCAAAGAGGTTAAGCCGTGATTCCTTATGGGAGTTACTCTGGGATTACCCACTCACTGATTGAACCTCGCGAAGCATTCCAAAGAATCGTTGAAGGATATTCCGACAATCGTCTTGCAAGACTCCTGAAGTGACTTTGAACCTGTGGTTAAAGGGATATCCGGTTGACAGGTCGCATACGGAGCCGCAGGCTCCGGCCTTGGAGTCTTTGGTTCCAAAAACGATCCGCGGAATTCGAGATTGGATGATAGCTCCCGCACACATCGGACAGGGTTCGAGGGTGACGTAGAGCGTGGTTTCTGTCAGACGCCATGATCCTAATCGCTTCGCGGCCTCCTGGATAGCGAGAAGTTCGGCGTGGGCCGTTGGGTCCTGGAGAGACTCTCGTCGGTTCCATCCCCAAGCAAGGATTTGATTTTGATGAACCACGACAGCTCCGACGGGTACTTCTTTCATTTCAAAGGCACGTTTTGCCATCTCTAGGGCCTTTTGCATAAAGTGCCGGTCCAGGGCGAGGTCAGTGGATGTGGGCGTTGACATGTGATCGCGGCGGAGGTGGTGATCGAACGAAAGTTCTTGTTTCTTCGGGCGAAAAAAATGGTAACATAGCCCTATCGTGGTGTATAGCCAACCTGTTGGACGCTCGCGTGAAACCACCTGACAACGTGTTTGCGGATTCCCCACTGTCGTGTGATCAACTGCAAGATATGTGGAAGACCCTGGACTCTCGGTACTTTGGGGGAGGGTTGCCCCCCATTCGTATCGAATGGAGTACGCGGTTGACGGCTTCGTCAGGCCTGTTTGTGAGTCAGGTTGGTCCCAAAAACCGATGGGTGACTCAGGCCTTTCGACATGGAGAGGCCCGAGTGATCCGGTTGTCTGCCCCGTTACTCAAGGAGCAGTCTCAGGAGGAAATCCAACGAACGTTAGCTCACGAAATGATCCATCAATGGCAATATGATGTTCGGAAGCGTCGGCCCTCCCATGGAGAAGATTTTCGGCATATGATGGCCCGGATGAATGCCGATGGTTTGCGGGTACAGGTACGACATGATTTAGAAGAGGGATTGGAGAAATTAAACCGTTATGCGTGGCAGTGCGAAAAATGTGGGTTCGCCTATTATCGACATCGCCGGACGATCTTTCCCGCCAGGCATGTGTGTAGTCGATGTCATGGGGCCTTGATGGAGGTTCCGGTCCAGCGGGGGAAAGAATCGTTCCCGGTACAGGAATCGGGTCAGAAGGCCTCCACTCCACCTGATGTAGAGATGACCTCAGTTCAATTGTGTTTTGACTTTGGGGTTCACGACAGCCAGGATTAACGACGGAAGGCATCCTTCCCTCGAATGACTTCAGCTAACAGTTTATCTGCCAATTTCGCTGCACGGCGATTTCGCCACCAGCGAATGACCACACTGTATACGACGATCGTGATGAGAATGAGGAGGAGGGCGGTCGAAAGGCTGTCCATACGGTCAGTGTATAAGATGAATTTTCTGAATGGCAAGATCGATGGAGAATAAATATCGCCGAAAAGTTTTTTCGAAAATTAATGGCGGAATGTTTCATGCAAGATATTGAATTAAAAGAGAAAAATCATGTTTTAGTGATGCCGGTATTGTCGGACCTCCTTGACCCACGATTATGATAGACATCCTTATTTTACTCGGGGCACTACTAGTGATTTTATTGGGAGCTGAGGCCTTTACCAATAGTCTTGAACATTTTGGTGAACGTCTGGGTATTTCCGAAGGTGTCACGGGTTCAGTCTTTGCCGCGATCGGAACCGCACTTCCGGAAACGATGGTTCCCGTCTTTGCCATTCTGTTCGGATCGGGTACTGAAGCTTTACGTCATGAGGTTGGAGTGGGTGCGATCCTTGGCGCCCCCTTAATGCTGGTGACGTTGGCATTTTTTCTCATGGGGTACTTTGCCGCTCGTTCCCGTGGATGGAACGCTCCACTCCAACCCGAACCGACAGGATTTTCACGTGATCTTGTCTGGTTTAACTGGGCCTTTTGCATCGGAGTCCTGGCCACCTTCATTCCACACGATTGGAGTAAAGTAAGGGGTGTGTTGGCTGCCAGTTTGGTCTTGTTGTATGTGGTCTATTTAGTCATCACGATTCGGTCCTCTTCCAATCTGGTTGAAGAGGGGCATGGGACTGAGGCGGACCATCCCCTCTATGTCATGAAGATCGGATTGCCGGATAATTTGCTGGTCATCTTGTTTCAACTCGGATGTGGCTTCGGGTTGATTCTCCTCGGGGCGAAAGGTTTTGTGTACGGTATTGAACAGTTGGCCCCTCGATGGGGAATTTCCGCTCTGGCTCTGTCCCTGTTAATCGTTCCGGTAGCGACTGAACTGCCGGAAAAAGTGAACAGCATCCTATGGATTCGCCGTCGCCGGGATACCCTAGCGGTTGGAAACATCACGGGAGCCATGGTCTTTCAAGGGAGCTTGCTCCCAGCGTTGGGCATTATGTTAACGGCATGGGTTCCCCAGCATGAAATTCTCATGGGGATGGCGATGACCCTGGCAGCTGCAGCCTATTTAACCTGGGTGGTACGACGGGGTTCGGTGACTCCGAAACATTTGCTCATGAACGGTCTGTGTTATCTGATCTTTGTGATCTCGGTCCTATTTTGGTGAGGAACGAAAGAGCATGATGGATCAAAGCCTTGCCGTTCTCTGTCAAGAGGCCTGAGGATGGCATTACCCAAAATTGTGGTAACACGCAGGTTGCCCCCCAAGGCCTGGAATCACTTGACTCCCCACGCCAATTTGGTCTGTTGGGATCAGGATTGCCCGGTCGATCGCACGTGGTTATTGGATCATATCTCGGAGGCCGAGGGCCTGTATTGTCTCCTGACTGATCGAGTCGACCGGGATCTGTTGCAGTTGGGCAAACGCCTTCGAGTCATCAGTACCATGGCCGTTGGGTATGATCATATTGATATCCCGGAATGTACCAAACGGAACATTCCGGTCGGGCATACTCCGGGTATTTTGACGGAAACCACGGCTGACTTAGCTTTTACCCTGCTGATGGCGGCTGCCCGTCGTGTGGTGGAAGGGTTTGAGTACGTTCGGAAGGGCCATTGGACCACATGGAGTCCGGATTTGTTCCTGGGGCAGGATGTATTCGGGGCGACACTTGGGATCGTGGGATTCGGTCGGATTGGACGGGCGGTCGCCCGTCGAGCACAAGGGTTTGGAATGGAGGTCTTGGCGGTCGGGTCGAATCGGTTTTTGGACCTTCATGCGTTCGCCGGGGTCAGGAGTGCGGATTTGTCCGAAGCGCTGACTCAATCCGATTTTGTGAGTCTTCATGTCCCCTTGAATGCCCACACTCGGCGTTTGATCGGTGCCCCAGAGTTGGCTCAGATGAAATCGACAGGCATTCTGATCAATACCGCGCGCGGAGGAGTGGTAGATACCATGGCGTTGGTTCAGGCTCTGAAGACCCAAACGATAGCCGCCGCGGCTTTGGATGTGACGGATCCTGAACCGCTTCCGGTTTCCCATCCTCTGCTGGAGTTGTCAAACTGTTTGGTCATTCCTCATTTAGGCAGTGCCTCAATAGCGACTCGAACCAAGATGGCCTGCATGGCCGTGGATAATATGATCTTGGGTCTTCAAGGCGAGCGTCTTCCTTATTGCGTCAATCCTGAAGTCTATGATTAGTCTCTCTGGTTTCACAAGAATTTTAGGTGATCATCTAGATGCTCTTCTCTTTTTTTCAGGCATCGGATGGTCCTTGTGAATAGATGGAAAGCTTTTTTGCGACATGTCCCCGTGGTTTGGAAGAGGTCCTTTGTCATGAGTTTCAAGAACTCGGTGGGCAGGCGGTGCACCCCACTCCCGGTGGGGTGTCCTGCCAGGGTCCGTTCTCGCTGTGTTATCGATTGAATCTCCAGAGTCGAATCGCCAGTCGAATCTTATGGAAGATCGGTCAGGGTGCCTATCGTCAGGTTGACGACCTCTATCAATCCGCTATCCGTCTTCCCTGGCCTACATGGTTTTCGAATCATCGTCGAATCAAAGTTCGAGTAATCGCTCAACAGTCGCCTCTCCCGAGCTTGGAGTTCGCGGGGTTGCGAGTCAAGGATGCCATTTGCGATCGTTTTGTGAAAGATACCAACCGGCGTCCCTCGGTCGATAAGCACCGTCCGGACGTGCAGATCGTGGTGTTTGTGGATCACCACCATGTTCTGTGGTATCTGGATACATCCGGAGAGCCACTCTTTAAACGTGGTTGGCGGAAAGAAGGTGGCCAGGCCTCATTACGGGAAAATCTCGCCGCCGGTATCCTTAAGTTGACCGGGTGGACAGGGGACCAGGTTTTGTTGGATCCCATGTGCGGGTCGGGGACCCTTTTAATCGAAGCGGCCTTACTGGCTGGGGGTGTGCCTCCGGGAAGAGGGAGGGAATTTGCTTTTCGCCATCTCTTGAATTTTGACCGGCATGCTTGGGAAACGGTACGAGAACAATCTCCGAGAGTTGATAGGAGTCAGGGCCTTTCTCTTCGGGGTTTTGACCGAGAACAAAAAGCGGTGGATGCGGCTCGACAGCATGGTCATCAGCTTGGAATTCCTGGTCTGACAATTCATAAAGCCGATGTCTTGGACATCACTGCTCCCTCGCCGGCCGGGATTCTGGTGACGAACCCTCCTTATGGCGTTCGTATGGGTGATCGTGCGGAGTTGACGGAATGGTATCCCAGATTCGGGGATATCTTAAAACAACGATTCGCCGGTTGGCGGGTGTATATCTTTTCCGCTGACTCCCGACTCCCAAAACTCATTCGGTTATCTCCATCCAGAAGAATTCCCCTGTACAATGGACCCCTAGAATCACGATTGTATGAATTTCGGATGGTTGCGGGAGGAAATCGAAAATCAGCTCGACTGTTGAAGCAGGCTGAAAATTTGAAGAGCGACCTTTAAAGATGAGGTTGCCCTGCCATGTTGATGAGGGTCACCCACACATCTTCGATGCAGCGCAACACATAAATCCATTCGTCGCAGGTGGTCGGGCGTTTGAAAAAGTGGCAATTAGGGGGATAGGAGAAATTCTTGGGAGATGCTGGGGGTTCGTCAGAAAACAAGGCCACAGGTATGTGCTTGAGTTGGCGATCGGCTTGAAGTTCTTTGATGATATCGAGCCCTGATCGATCAGGAAGGTGGTTGGATAAAAAGATGAGGTCTGGCCTGGGAGCTTCCATAAAGGGATATTCCTGATTCAGGAAGGCAATCGCATTGTCTCCATCCTCAGCCTCGTGAATTTCCACGCAAATAATTTGTGCGACCGACAGGGCTTCCCGCAAGGCTTCAACCTGAGCCGGATCATCTTCAATCGTGAGGATTTTTATCAGACTTTTTACTGCGCCTCTCATATATCCCTGCCTATTGTTATTGCCATGTGGGTCGAAGAGGGTAGCCCAACCTCCGAGGGGAGGTGTGTGATGAATATGGCGCAATTCGAGTGTTCTGGCTTGATGATTTTTTCGGTTAAATTGCTTTTGAGTTTAATCGAGGGGACAGCCAGGGCTGGACATCAGTCTGAGGTGGGCAAGAATCTCCATTAAGGGGTAATAATGATCAGCAATCGGATTGATCCAAAGGTCGGTCGGTTTTTACTGGAGCCCCGTTCGGTTCGGGTCTGCAGCCGAGCTCCTTCACCTCCGGCGAGACACCTTCTTCCCTATGTGCCCGTTAGTTGTAACAGGCGTTGAATCCGAGGAAGGGCATCAGGGCTTCCGGCGATGATGCCATTCACGATCGGTTGTGGTTTATTGCAGGAGATGGGTTGTTCTTGACTATCTAAGACGAATCCGCCTGCCGCTTGTATCAGGCCATGGGCCGCAGCGATATCCCATTCATTCTGGCGTCCCACGTTCACCACTCCGTCAATCTGCCCCGAGGCTACAAGAGCGAGGGAATAGGCAATAGAACCGAAGAGAAGATGGCAATCGGCTTGTTGCCTCCAGGCGTGAAGAGTTTGTTTCGGGACTTGCCAAGGGTTCACGAGGAGCCTGAGGGGAACATGTGGTGATGTTCTCACGTGGATAGGTTGTCCGTTGAGGGTCGAACCAATTCCATGAATTCCCAGAAAACATTCCTGGGTGGCTTGATTGAATATCACTCCCAGGATTGGCTTCCCCTCTTCGATGAGTGCGATTGAGATCGAAAATTGTGGGAGAGACTTGATAAAGGGCTTGGTGCCATCTATGGGGTCGATTGCCCATACGCGTTGCCTGTCGAGTCGAGTCGCATTGTCTGGTGTTTCCTCCGATAGCCACCCGTCTTGTGGGAAGGTTGTGATGATTTTTTCGTGGATCATGCGGTTGATTTCAATATCCACATTGGTCACGGGAGACCCATCCTCTTTTATTTGAACGGCAAGATCTTGTAATGGCAACTTCTTCAGATACTGATTGATCTCCTCGACGATTGTTTTGATGATCGCGAGTTCTTGTTGGAAGGAGCCCATTCTTGAACCCTTTTCCTCCAGGGAGAATTGGTTTACGAAAGAAAGGTGCCTGACAGGGAGCACTAGTATTCTACATGATATTTTTGGTAACTGTAGGGCTCCTTCTTCTGCCTGAAATCTGTGTGAGATTCAAATACCTTATAAAGGTCTCTGGGGTAAACGACAATGATTGTTCTGGGTAGAAGGGGATCGGACGAATGTCAAAAGCCGTTTGAAAAGTGGGTGGTTTCAATGAGCCTATCATGCAAAGAGTCAGAGTAAGGCTGGACATTTCTGCTGAACGTTTTCAAGCCTACTATCAGGGGGCGGTGGATACCGTAAGAACGATTACCGAGGATGGTCGGACCGTTCAGTTTCCCGCACGCGTCCTTCGACCCTTCTTTTCTTTTCAAGGAATTCATGGAAGGTTCGAGATCACGTACGATGATGCCATGAAGTTCCAGTCCATCCATGCGGTCAATGAGTAGTCACTGGCGACTCGCAAGATGACGGGGGAAGATCTCTCCCTTGTCGGTCTGTTTATCAGTGCGTTCTTGTCGGCAACCATACTGCCAGGAGGTTCAGAGCTGATCTTAGCGGCTCTGGTTCATCAAGGGGACCACCCTGCTTGGGTGTTACTCTCTGTCGCGACCGTTGGCAATACCCTGGGAGGGATGACCTCCTGGGGATTAGGATGGATGATCAGCTGGCGGTATCAAATTTCTCGATTAACCAAACAAGAACATCGTCGTGCGGTCATGCAGATTCGTCGTTGGGGAAGCCCTGTTCTTTTGCTTTCATGGGTCCCGTTCCTTGGCGATCCGTTATGCATCGCTGCAGGGTGGCTACGGGTTGGGTGGGTTCGGGCGCTCTGTTTTATCGGAACAGGCAAGGTACTTAGATATGGCGCTATTTTGGGTCTGATGCAACCCTTTTGAAATAGAGGAGGCACCTATGGCAATCCATGAGCGTTGCTGCTATGGTGCCTCAGGTCAACACGTCTGATGGTTCGAGGAACCCGGGAGAAAGCTCTTTGCCGTGAGAGTCCCCTTACTTGATTTAAAAGCCCAGTATGCCGGAATTCAGGGAAAGATTGTAAAAGTGATAGAAGAGGTCTGTGCCGAACAGGCCTTTATCCTGGGACCACGGGTGCAGGCTTTGGAACAAGCTCTCGCTGACCTGATCGGCGTGAAGCATGCCATTGGTGTGGCCTCGGGAAGCGATGCTCTTCTGTTGTCACTCATGGAACTGGGTGTGCAGCCTGAGGATAAGGTGGTGACGGTTCCGTTCACGTTTTTTGCGACGACCGGGGTCATTTCTCGATTGCAGGCCAAACCCGTGTTCGTGGATATCCATCCGGAGACATTTACCCTTGACCCGGAAAAACTGGCAGATGCGTTGACCGAGGATTGTAAGGCGATCATGCCAGTTCATTTATTCGGACAATGTGCAGATATGAACGCCATTCAACGAATGAGTCAGGATCAAAGTATTCCGGTGGTGGAAGACGCCTGTCAGGCTATCGGGGCCGATCATCATGGCCGAAAAGCCGGTGCGTATGGGCGAACTGGCTGTTTTAGTTTTTTTCCATCAAAAAATTTAGGTGGGTTTGGAGATGGAGGAATCATCACCACCGATGACCCAGAGATTGCTGAACGGCTGCAATTATTACGGGTGCATGGGAGTCGATCCGAATATCACCATCATTTGATCGGGATGAATAGCCGACTTGATGCGCTTCAAGCGGCCATTCTCCTCGTCAAGCTTGAATCCCTCGGAAGGTGGACTATCCAGCGTCAGAAAAATGCGGCCATCTATCAGCGATTGTGTCGGGAACATGGCCTGGATGAAGTGATCAAGTTGCCGGTCTTAGGTGAAGGGAACACGCATGTCTACAATCAATTCACCATCCGCACCCCTCAACGGGATGAACTGAGTGCCTTTCTGACCGAACATCATATCGGAAACCGAATTTATTATCCGGTTCCCCTGCATCTGCAGGAGTGCTATCAACGCCTTGGATACCAAAAAGGAGACTTTCCGGTAGCAGAACAAGCTGCCAGAGAAGTATTGTCCCTTCCCGTGTATCCAGAGCTTACGGTCGATGCCATGACCTATGTGGTTCAGACCATCAAAAAATTCTTTGATCGAGCTTCATGATGGCGTGTGAGTGCCGGGCCGCAAACCGCAATTCAAAGCTTATTCAAATAGGGATCCCGTCCCATCCTTCCCTGTTCCAAATCTTGTGACCTTCAGGTCAGGGCGTCTGGGCCGGGGTTGGAGCGTATAGGAATGTACAAAAAAGCCGGAGGATGATTAAATCTTGATGTCCTGAGCCCCTGGCCTGTTCCCCTATTTTCCACTCAGAAAATCTCCAGAGGTTAATCCTATCTCCATGAATTTCTTGAGAAACCCCATTCCTGTGGGCTATAATCGCCGTTTCCGTAGGAGGCAGGGGAGAGCCTTCCGTTATTAAGGTTTTTCGTATCCCAAAGGTTCGTCCTTTTCAATTACCTATCAAATGTATTTCTAAACCGCCTGGACCTTTTGTAGGGTGAGGAGGCGGGTTTGCCTGTTCGTGTGAGTCGCTGGCATGTTGGAAGCAGATGATTTTGTCAAAGCTCTTCAGGGGATAGGGTTCGATTTTTTCACGGGTGTTCCCGATACCATTCTGGGCGGGATCATCGCTCATCTGACCGAAGAACGCCTGTATACCCCTGCAGTGCGGGAGGATGAAGCGGTGGCCATGGCGGCGGGTGCCTACCTGGGGGGACGGGTGCCGGCGGTACTCATGCAGAATTCCGGTTTGGGAAACGCTCTCAACGTCCTGGCCTCTCTCAATTTAATCTATCAAATCCCTTGCTTGCTTTTGGTGTCCTGGCGAGGGTTTGAGGGAAAGGATGCTCCGGAGCATCTAGTCATGGGTGAAACCATGACCAAGATATTCGAGACGATCCGAATTCCCTATCGGGTACTCTCGAAGGAGACGGTGGTTGATGACTTGAAATGGACCGCGAAAACCTTCATGGAACAACGAATCCCCATTGCCCTGGTCCTTAAAAAAGGGATCGTGAAGACCGTCCAGCCATAGGAATGAGTGTGGGGACATCTATTCGGGAGGAGGTAGAATGATCGGTCCGGAAGAAGGGGTCATGCAAAGCCGGGCTCAAGCCATGGCGGCTATTTTTGAGTTACTGACCGATCAACCTTTGATCGTGTGTAATGGATTTCCCTCCCGGGAAGCGTGCAAACTCCGAGATCGGGAAGCCAACTTTTATATGATCGGTTCGATGGGTGCGACGGCGAGTATTGGATTGGGCCTGGCTTTGGCTCAACCATCCAAGACGGTCGTCGTGTTTGATGGGGATGGCAATGTATTGATGAGCCTGGGTACGTTGGCCACGATCGGGGCCCTGAAACCCAAGAATTTGCTCCATGTGGTCTTTGACAATGAAGTGTATGGATCAACCGGAAATCAGCCGACATACTCACGGCTGGTTGGACTGGATAAAGTGGCACGAGCGGCTGGCTATGTGAATGTGGAACGGGTGTGGGAACGCGAAGATATCGTGTATGAATGCAAGACCATGTTGCAGGAGCCGGGTCCGAATCTCTTGTTAATCAAGGTCAATGAGCAATTGGAAGAAGCCGACCGGATCTCACTCTCTCCTGCCGACATCACTCAACGGTTTAAAAACTGTGTCGCGTAAACGTGTTTGGATGAGCGCATTGATCAACGAGGAAACCACGGTATGATTTTACTCAACCCGGGTCCGGTCAACGTTTCTGACCGTGTTCGTCAAGCATTACAGGAACCAGATATTTGTCATCGAGAATCCGAGTGCTCGGAATTAATCGCCGATATTCGACAAAAACTCCTGGATATCTTTATCCCTAAGGGGCAGGAAGACTATACGGCTATCGTGTTGAGTGGATCGGGAACGGCTGCGGTGGAATCGGCCTTATTATCCAGCTTGCCTGTGGGGAAGCGGACCATGGTCATTAATAACGGGGTCTATGGTCAACGATTATCCTCGATTCTTCAGACACAACGACTCACCATCCCCGATCTGAAGTTTGGGTGGGATGCGATTCCCAGTCTTAAAACGATTGAATTAGCCTTGCAACAGCATCCTGAAGCCCATACGGTGGCCATGGTCCATCATGAAACCACATTAGGATTAATCAATCCGATCAAGGAAATCGCCGAGTTGGTTGACGGGTATAACCGGGTATTTCTCGTCGATTCCGTGAGTGGGCTGGGTGGGGAATCCTTGGAGATCGCGGGAAGCAACCTGTATATGGTCGCGGGGGCCGCTCAGAAATGTATTCAAGGTTTCCCGGGGGTATCCTTCGTACTCGTGCGCAAAGGTTTTATGGAGCGGGTCATGAAATACCCCAAGCGTTCATGGTACCTGAACCTGGCCAATTATTATGAGGAACAAGAACGGGGAAGCATTCCCTTTACTCCGGCCGTCCAAGTGTATTATGCCTTTCGGGAAGCGTTGGATGAATTGATCGAGGAAGGCTTGGAGAATCGATGCCGACGATTTCGGGGGTATGCGGACTTAATACGAGAACGGATGACTACGTTGGGCATTCGATCGGTTCTTCCGCCAGAGCTTCAAGGTAATACCCTCACCGCGTTTTATCTGCCTGAGGGCATGACCTATCCCATGCTCCATGATCGGTTACGGGAGAAGGGGTACGTGATCTACGCGGGCCAGGGACATCTTGCGGATAAAATATTCCGTGTGGCAAATATCGGTGCCTTGAACCTTGAACTGATCGAAGGGTTTTTGTCCGCGTTTCAGGCTACCGTGGAAGAAAAGTCTGGGCGCGCGTGAAGGCCATCATTTTTGCCGCGGGGATCGGAAAGCGGTTGCAGACCATATCTCAGGGGCGTCCCAAATGTCTGGTGGAACTCGATGGGCGGTCTTTATTGTCCCGTCATTTGGAACATTTGGAAAGACAAGGGATCGGTTCCTTGGTCATAATAGTCGGGTATGAGCAGGATGCCCTGCGAGATGCGGTCCAGCGGGACGGTCATTTTTCCGGAGACGTGCGGTTTGTGGTCAATGAGCAATATTGCCGAGGAAGCATTACCTCATTGTGGGCGGCCAGAGATGAGATGGATGAAGATATACTCCTCATGGATGCCGATGTACTGTATGGCCACGAGATTCTCGCCAGACTCCTTTCTTCTGAAAGCCGGACAGCGTTACTCATGGATGAAACGGTGCGGCAAGATTCCGAAGAATGTATGGTTGCCGTAAAAGATCGGCGTGTGACTCGTTTGAGTAAACGGGTTCCTGTGAACTTCGATGAAATCGGTGAGGGTGTGGGATTCCTGAAGGTGCATCAGCAAGATGTGCCATATTTAATTCAGTCCGTGCAGCGGAAGGTTGAGGACCAGCAATTGGACATAGAGTATGAAGATGCCTTGCAAGAGTTTTTCGAACGGGTACCCGTTGGGTATGAAAAAATCGGTGGGCTGCCTTGGGTGGAGATTGATTTTCCCGAAGACGTCGACCGTGCGGTCACGCAGGTTTTGCCTGCGATCAAGGCCCTGGAGCGTCATGTCTCAGCGAAGGATTCACAAGGATAAGATGGTCTGATGGATGGGACACTGAAACAAGAAACGACCTACGCGGTTGATACGGCAATTCTGCTGACCTCATCCGGGGTGTTTACTCGTGGAGGGGCAGGAGAGCAGGAATCTATTCCGAGTCCGCTCACCCAGGTGGGAGGGATGACTCTGTTCCAACGAGCAGTCGTGACCCTTCAGCGGGGAGGAATTTCTCAGATTTGGGTATTGGCGGGTTCGGAAGAGCAGACACTCCGCGGGTTACTTCATGAAGATCCCAGAATTCAGGCAGCCGTCCGGTGGTTGCCTGTTGCGGAATTCCCACCTCATGATCCCGAAACCTGGGAAACATTGGCAGCAGAGGTCCCCGGAGCCTGTATGGTGGTGGGATGCCACACGGTCTTTTCACCAGCCTTGGTTCATCGATTGCGGCAAGAAGGGGAGGATGGAAAAGCGGTGGTCGTGGTAGGGACAGCGGAAGAAGGGGTTCATCCCGGGAACCCACGGGTACTTCTCAGGAAGGAAGACACGAATGGCCGATCTGCAGCCTCGGTCATGTTTCAGGACGACCACAAGTATTCCTCTCCAGTTGATCCATCCGCAACTCAATTGTCGCAAAACCATCAACTTCCGATCGTGGCAGATATGATGGTTCTTCCGGTCAGGTTATTGGGTATCTCGGGGGTTCTTCAGGCCAATGGCACCAATCCCTTGCGTTTGGCCTTGGAACAGGCGGCGGTGGAAGGGACCGTCCATACGATTTCGGGCCAAGCCAATGGGTTTCGGGATGTACGGGGGACCAAAGGGGAGCAATGGGCAGAACGGATGCTCCTTCAATCCCTACAAACGTTAAAGGGGGGAATGGATGGATTCGTTGACCGATACATTAATCGACGGTGCTCAGGGTTTTTTACCCGAATTTTTTTAAAGCTGGGCTGGACTCCAAACGCCATCACTCTGTTGTCGATGGGGATTGGATTGCTGGGCGCTGGATGCTTGATTCCTGGTATTTGGGAGTGGACGGTCGTTGGGGCATTGCTGTTTCAATTATCGGTTATCATCGACTGTTGTGATGGGGAAGTGGCCCGATTGACCTTTTCAGAGTCGAAGTTTGGGCAGGAATTAGATATTTGGGCGGATAATGTGGTTCATATCGCCATTTTTGCCGGGATGGCGGGCGGGGTGTTTCTCAACGGACCTTGGTCCCAAACGACCCTCCCTTTACTCCTTGGCGCCTCGGTGATTTTAGCCAACGTGGTTTCACTGCTCTTGGTCAATCATGCCAGGCAATTACGCTCCCGCCCTCGCCATCTTCAACGATTACATGACAAGGAACGGTCCCGGATTGATGTCCTATTGGGGAACGTGGCCAATCGAGATTTTTCCCTTATCGTGTTGATTGGAGCTTGGTTCAACATGCTGCATTGGTTTCTGGCGATAGCGGCGATCGGGACATGGTTTTTCGTGATGTCCATGACTTGGGTCTTGCGACGAAGCCTACTATCCCGTGCTTAAACTTACCTTCTTGGTCATTGGCCTCGTGGCCGTGATCGGGATAATCCTTCACATCGGTCCAGAGGCTATTCTCGTAGCGACTTCCCGAATCGGACCTTTGGGAATGACCCTGATTCTCCTCCCCATGGTTCTGGTGTATGGCTTGGAAGCGTACGGTTGGCAGCTCACCTTGGGCCGCCTGGCGAAACGGGTGAGTTTTCTGCGCCTGTTCGCGATACGAATGGCAGGGGAGACGGTCAATGTCACGACTCCTACGGCCTATGTGGGCGGAGAACCTCTGAAGGCCTACTTGCTTCGGGACCATGGGATTCCGATGGTGGAGGCTCTGGCCTCTGTGGTGACTGCGAAGACCACGATGACCTTGGCCCAAATTGTGTTTATCCTCGTCGGGTTGGGATTAGCATTGGTCATCATCGGAGACTCCGGTCAACATTGGATGGCCATGGGAGTGAGCCTGGGACTGTTAGTGTTTGGCGTCACCTTGTTCGTCCTGTTGCAGCGGCATGGGATAGGGATGGTCTTCCTGCGCATGCTCCGGACTTGCAACGTACGATTGGCATTTTTGGAATCCCGAGAGCAGCAAATCCATGAGCTGGATAGGACCATTAAAACATTCTATGCAGAGCATACCAAGACATTCTATGCGGCCTTGACGACCTTTTTTGTGGCATGGTTGGCAGAGACCCTTGAGGTCTTTGCCATCTTATATTATTTGGGTGTGGGCGTAGACGTATGGGCTTCTATTTCCATCGCCGCGTTGACGGTATTTATCAAAGGAGGAACCTTTTTTATTCCTGGGAGTCTTGGTGCCCAGGAAGGGGGGTATACGCTTCTGCTTGTGGGATTCGGCTATACGGAAGTCACCGGAATTACGTTCGCGTTAATACGAAGGGTGCGGGAAATTCTCTGGATATTCATCGGGTTGCTTTGCATGATGATTGTGCGGAGTCGAAATGGAGTGATCGAAAAGTCCTGACCCTGCTGGATTCGCCGTCGGTTGGTTATGTGGCTCAAGAAACCCGGAGAATCCCTTGAACTCTTCGCCCTACTCAGGAATAATTTGTGTCTGTACACACCAGGAAGCGAAAGGATGAGGTGATGGATATTCAACTTGGGACGAATACACTGCGAAATTCCAATGGGGTGTTTCTGGAGAATGGGAAAGAACAGTTGCGGATAGAATGGGCAGAGGGCACGAAAGAGTTGTCCTTGAGCATGGGTATTTTTATGCCAACGGGTACGGAGGTGGCCACGTTGAAGTCTAATGTTTGGGAAACGAACCCCGGCGAGCGATTCGTGTTGACGACCTCTCCCGAAGGAATAAAAGTAGAAGATACGACGTTGAAGACTGTCGTCATGGATCTTCAAAAAAATGTCGACCAAGGAGTGAAAATTTCTTCTGCAAAATTTTATACTTCCAAGGGCGTGTTGTCTGAGGTGTCGGCCGACTGGTGGCGGGTTGGGAATAAAATGGAACTTACGGGAATCGATATGGATCTGGAGGGAGGAGGCATCCAGCTTCCGGAATGACGAAACGACTGAAAAAGAGGGTGGCTTACGTTAGGAGGCCGGTCTGAACCTTTCACGAGACGATATCGGTAGTTTTATCCCTGAAGAGAGGCCACCATGGAGAAAAAAGGGTTTAAAGCGCAACGACGAAGGTACGTAAAAAAGGTCGGAAAACGTCTTTTTCGGTCGTTATTTTCATGGCTTGGAACACAATCATTGGTTGGTGATCACGCGTTTTTTGAAACACGTGATTTTCCCTGGGCCTGCCAACTCGAAGAGAACTATGCCGTTATTCGCAATGAGCTCGAAGCTCTGTTGAACAAACGAGAGCATATTCCCGAGTTTAGTACCATATCGAGTGACCAAAAGAAGCTTTCACAGGGGGGGAACTGGCGAGTCTTTTTCCTGATGGGATTTGGGTATGAATCGGAACAGAGTTGGAAGCGGTGCCCAGAAACCATGAAAGTTCTCTCTACTATACCGGGGATTGAAACAGCGTTTTTCTCGTTTTTGGCCCCTCACAATTACATTCCTCCTCATCGAGGGATAACCAAGGGTATTATCCGGTGCCATTTGGCGTTAATCGTTCCAAAGCAAAGAGATCAGTTGGGCCTTCGGGTGGGTGAGGAGGCGCGGCATTGGGAAGAAGGGCGATGTCTGGTATTTGACGACACCTTTGAACATGAGGTGTGGAACAGGACCGATGAGGAGCGGATCGTCCTGTTGATTGACGTGGAGCGTCCCATGAAATTTTGGGGAAAGATGGTGGCGCGAGGGTTGGTGTTTGGCATTCAGCGATCGGCCTACGTGCAGGAAGCCAGGAAAAACCTTGACAATTGGGAAAACTATTTTGAACACACCACCTCTAAAGCCCCCCGGCCATGAATAAAGAGGCTTAAGGGGGTGGAGTGCGGTCCATTTGAAAGGAAAGGGATTTTTCTCTAAGGTTGAGTGGTTTTCGCACGGGCCATCAAGCGGCAAAAAGAGCAGGTTTCGGCCGTAGTGGGTTGGCCGCAATGCTGGCAAGGGTGAAGGGAGGCTTGGTCCAGATCGGTCATGGGGTCGGGTGAAGACGCGGTCTTTCGTTGTTTTTCTAGGAATCCCCAGTAAAACCGTTGTTTGGTCCCAGGAGATTCTGTTTCCAATCGATTGAGGGCATCCTTATAGACGAGCATCTTGGCCCCTTTCGCCATGGGACAATCCTCGACTAAATAATCGATACGATTCACGATTGCGTAAGCGGCGATTTCCCGTTCGGTCATGCGATACAGGGGTTTGACCTTTTTAGCAAATCCCTCCACGGAAGCGGGAAGGACTGGCGCTTGTTTTTGTAGATACTCTTCCTGCCATTGAAGAACATTGCCCAGCAGGCGGGCAGCTTCATCATCCAAATTATGGCCGGTAGCCATCACATGGAATTTGTTCTCCCAGGCGATACGATTAAATTGATACCGTTTAATGGTGCCACAGGCCGAACAGGTTGGACGTTTCACGAGATTGGCGAGTTCTTTTATGCCCGCTCCCGCATCTTCCTCGACCGTATGGATGAAAAGTTGGGACCCGCAAGCTTGGGCCACGTTCTCGGAGAACTGTTCGACCTTTTCTCGAGAGCGTTCTGAATATCCCGGAATGCCTAAATCGACGTACAGCGCATCAGCATGATAGCCCAATTTCAGGAGAATCTCCCACAAGGTCAGGCTATCTTTTCCGCCGGAAACGGCCACGAGAATCTTTTCGCTTGGTGAAAACATTTTTTGGGAATTGATGGCTCGCTGGACTTGTGTTCTGACAAAGTCCGTGAGGCATGGGCCGCAAAAGGCGGTATTGTGGCGGGGAAGCCTTAGGACGGCAGATTGTGGACATTTACGACAGCGCATCGGTTAACCCCCGGAAATAACCGGACGAACCTCGATGACATCCCCGTCGCTTAACATTTCATCCTCGGTCATCAAGGTATCATTCCGTATGACCAGAAAGGCTTCAGGGATGAGGTTGAGTTCTTGAAAAAGGTCGGTGACTCGTTTAGGCCCCTGAACTTCAACTTCCCGTGTAGGATGGCTTAATAAAATTTTCATAATCGCCCATGATAAAAAGAACGTTGTGGTAATGGCAAACACCGATGCCATACTAAGAGGAAGGGAGTTGTACCATAGTTCTCATAATTATGCTCATTAGTTCAAATAGAAATCGTTGGTGGTATCCTGGCCGCCATATTGAAACCCATCCAGGAATGGAGTCCGTGTGGATGGATTGTGGCTAGGTAGTTACCCCCAAAGGATAAGACAGGAATCAGACGGGGAATTCGAGAGTTTGGCTGAATGGTCTATCAGAGTCTGATTATGAACGTTTGAGATTGGCCATAAGGCATCAATCGAGTGATAATGGGGATACGATTCTTGCACGAATTTCCCATTCACGATATATGTCGCGTTTCTTGATGATATATTCATTTCCACTAATCCTTAACTCACAAAGACAGGTTTGTAGACATGCATGATTCACAATCTCTTGATCAACTGTGTATCAATACCATCCGGACTCTGTCCATGGATGCGGTTCAGGCCGCGAACTCCGGTCATCCAGGGACCCCGATGGCCTTAGCCCCGGTCGCCTATCGGTTATGGAACCGAATCTTGCGATATGATCCTGATGGTCCGCTGTGGCCAGATCGTGACCGTTTTGTGTTATCGGTGGGGCATGCCTCGATGTTGCTCTATGCCATGTTGCATTTGACAGGCGTGAAATCCGTGAATAGTCAATACGAACGACTCGAAACACTTGCCGTGCCTTTAGAGGACATCAAACACTTTCGGCAGTTGGAGAGTAAGTGCCCGGGACATCCCGAATATCGTTGGACGTCCGGAGTCGAAACCACGACCGGCCCATTGGGACAAGGATTGGCGACGAGTGTGGGGATGGCCATGGCTCAGCGATGGATGGCCCAATATTTTAACCGTCCGAATTTTTCCCTGTTTTCGTACAACGTGTATGCCTTATGTGGAGATGGGTGCTTGATGGAAGGTATTTCGGGGGAGGCGGCCTCCTTGGCGGGGCATCTCAAGCTTTCCAATCTCTGTTGGATTTATGACGACAATAACATCACGATTGAAGGGAAGACGGATCTGGCATTCAGCGAAGATGTTGCCACCCGATTTACGGCGTATGGATGGAATGTGCTTCGTGTTGATGATGTGAATGATCTCCCGAAACTCGATACGGCATTTTCTGGATTTCTTCAAGAAGAGGCGCGTCCCACCCTCCTCATCGTCGGGAGTCATATTGGTTTTGGGGCGCCGAATAAACAAGATACCCATAAGGCACATGGGGAGCCATTGGGTGTAGAGGAAATTCAACTCACCAAACGGAATTATGGTTGGCCGGAAGATTCGAAGTTTTTAGTTCCTGATGAAGTTCTCAAAAATTTTCAAGATGGAATCGGTCAACGGGGGAAAACCTTACAAGCGGAATGGGATGCCCTGTTTACAGACTATAAGAAGCAATACCCTGAGTTGGCACAGCATCTCGTCACCATGCAACATCGGGAGCTTCCGGATGGGTGGGATCGGAATTTTCCGGTCTTCCCTCCCGATGCCAAAGGTTTGGCGGGAAGGGAAGCCTCGGGCAAGGTCTTAAATGTATGTGCCCAGAACGTTCCCTGGCTGTTGGGAGGCTCCGCGGATTTAGCCCCTTCCACGAAGACCCGATTGACGTTTGAGGGGGCCGGAGAATTTTCTCGAGAAGGGGAGTCCGGGAGGAATCTTCATTTTGGTGTGCGGGAACATGCCATGGGAGCCATCCTGAATGGCCTTTCCCTCTCCAAGGTTCGTCCGTATGGCTCCGGATTTCTTATCTTCAGTGATTATGCCCGGCCATCCATTCGCTTAGGGGCGTTGATGGAAATTCCCGTGATTCATATTTTTACCCATGATTCGATCGGAGTGGGGGAAGATGGCCCTACCCATCAGCCTATAGAGCATCTGGCTTCTTTGCGGGCTATTCCCGGACTGATTACCTTACGGCCGGCGGATGCCAATGAAGTCGTGGAAGCCTGGAAAGTCATCATGCCGTTACGGCATGAGCCTGTTGCCCTGATTCTGACACGTCAGGCGTTGCCGACTCTTGACAGGGAGAGCTATGCCTCGGCTTCTGGGGTCGCAAAAGGTGCCTACGTCTTAGCAGACCCTCCTGATCATAAGCCGGACGTGATTTTGGTCGCCACAGGAAGTGAGGTGGGGTTGTGTGTGGGGGCACATGAACAGCTCAAGACGGAAGGGATACAGAGTCGGGTTGTCAGTATGCCCTCCTGGGAACTATTCGAACAACAGACCCAAGAATATCGTGATTCGGTGTTTCCTCCAACCGTGACGGCTCGTGTGGCGGTAGAGATGGCATCAACCTTAGGGTGGGAACGGTATGTGGGAAGCCAGGGAGCGGTCATCGGGTTGCAAACCTTCGGGGCTTCAGCACCCCTCAAGGCGCTGGTTGAAAAATTTGGCTTTACGGTTGACCAAGTCGTGGCCCGGGCAAAAGCCCAACTCAACCATGAGCCATCGAACGGGAATGGTTCTTGAGGAAAAGGAGAGAGTCCACATGAATCCCTTAAAGCAATTGCGGGAGGTCGGCCAGAGTCCTTGGTATGACTATATTCGGCGAGGGTTGATGTCTTCCGGAACGCTTCAACGCCTCATGGAAGAAGATGGTTTAATGGGAATGACGTCTAACCCGGCCATTTTCGAGAAGGCGATTGCCGGGAGTGCGGATTATTCTGAGGAGTTAGAGCGGCTGGCTCAGGAACGAACGAGTGTCAAAGGTATCTATGAACGGTTAGCTATCAAGGACATTCAAGATGCGGCGGATGTGATGGGAGCGGTCTATCAAGAGTCGGAGGGGCGAGATGGATACGTGAGCTTGGAAGTCTCTCCCGACTTGGCATTTAATACCCAAGCCACGATTGAAGAAGCTGAACGGCTCTATAAGATGGTGGACCGAAGGAACGTGATGATCAAGGTGCCTGGAACATCCGAGGGGCTGTCTGCCATCGAGCATTTGTTAGGACAGGGCATCAATATCAACGTCACTCTGTTGTTCAGTGTGGAAATGTATGAACGAGTAGCCAGGAGTTATATCAAGGGGCTTCAGCGCCTGGTAAAAAACGGGGGGAATGTGCAGAGCATTGCTTCCGTGGCCAGTTTCTTCGTCAGTCGCATCGATTCTCTGATCGATAAACGCCTTCAGGCCAAACTCGCACAAGAAACGGATGCCGTGCGCCGTGCGAAGATGGAGTCTCTGCAGGGAAAAGTAGCCATTGCCAACGCCAAAATGGCGTATCAACGCTTCCAACAGATTTTTGCCGAACCTGAATTTGAGGGGCTGAGACAGAAAGGGGCCAGGGTTCAACGGGTATTGTGGGCAAGTACCGGAACCAAAAATCCCCAATATCCGGATACCTATTACGTCGACAACCTCATCGGACCGGATACGGTGAACACCATGCCGGAGGCCACCTTCGCCGCATTCAGGGACCATGGGGTGGTGGCCAATACGATTCAGGCTGGAGTGCATGAAGCACGACAGGTCATGAAGGATCTGGAAGAGGTTGGGATCTCAATCGATGTGGTCACAGACGCATTGTTGAAGGACGGGGCACAGCTCTTCGTGGATGCCTTCGATCAACTCTTGGGCGTCATTCAAGAGAAACGGGCGGAGGTATTGGGAAAAGAATTAGACCGGGTTTCTTTTTCTTTAGGGTCCTTCCAACAGGATGTTGATGAAGCCCTTCAAAATCTCCAACGCGATAATCTGGTCCGTCGTATCTGGGCGAAAGATGCCACGGTGTGGCACGAAGATCCGGCCCACCACAAGATCATTCGGAACGCCCTGGGGTGGTTGACGATTATCGAGGAACAAATTCCTTCGATTGCACGTGTGGAAACGGTGGCGCAAGATATTCAGCAAGCGGGATTTCAGCATGTGTTGTTGTTGGGGATGGGTGGGAGCAGTCTGTGTCCAGAAGTGTTCCGTATGACATTCGGTGTCCTGCCCGGTTTCCCGGAACTCCATGTGTTGGACAGTACGGTGCCCTCTCAGGTGAGGTCATTTGAGCAGAGAGTTGACCTCTCCAAAACGCTCTGTATTGTGGCCAGTAAAAGCGGTTCGACGACGGAACCCTTAGTCTTTCAAAAATATTTCTTCGAACGGATGAAAGAAGCGGTCGGAGAAAAAGCAGGAGAACATTTTGTGGCCATCACCGACCCCGGGTCTTTGTTGGAACGAATGGCTCAAGAACAGCGCTTTCGTCATATTCTTCCAGGGGTGCCCGAGATCGGAGGGCGTTATTCGGCCTTGTCGAATTTTGGCATGGTACCTGCCGCCCTCATGGGGGTGGATGTCAAACGGGTATTACAGCAAGCGGACCGGATGCGCCAATCCTGTGATGCCAGTGTCCCGGCAACCATCAACCCAGGGGTGAAATTAGGCACCGTGTTGGGGTGTTTGGCCAAACGAGGCCGAGACAAAATGACCATCATCGCCTCACCCGTCCTCTGGGATCTTGGAGCTTGGTTGGAGCAGTTGTTAGCAGAAAGTACCGGCAAAGAAGGGAAGGGGGTCATTCCGGTGGATGATGAACCGCCTGGTGCCTCTGCCCACTATGGGCAGGATCGAGTCTTTGTATACATCCGATATGACGCGAATGTGGATGCTGACCAAGAACGGGTGGTGGCAGAATTAGAAGAATCGGGTCACCCGATCATTCGGATACACATTTCGGACCTTCTGAATCTGGGGCAAGAATTTTTCTTATGGGAAATGGCGACGGCCGTGGCTGGTTCGATATTGGAGATCAATGCGTTCGACCAACCGAATGTGCAAGAGAGTAAGGACAATACGAAGGCCTACCTGGAAAAATTTTCAGAAACCGGCGCGCTTCCTGAATCCTCTCCTCTCGTGGCTGATGGAGAGATGAAAATCTATGCTGATGAATTGAACCGGAAGAATCTAGGGGATGAGGGAACCATAGAAGGACTCGTCGCATCGCATGTGGCGCAGATTCAAGCGGGAGACTATGTCGCGATCAATGCCTATGTCGAGCGGACTGATGAGGTTCACCGCACCTTGACCAGGATTCGGGAAAAAGTTCGTAAAGGGAAACTCGTGGCAACAACCTTAGGGTACGGGCCCCGATTCTTACATTCAACGGGACAGCTTCATAAAGGAGGACCCAATTCCGGAGTCTTCTGGCAGATCACGTGTGATGATGATCCCGATTTACCGATACCGGGAGAATCCTACTCCTTCGGAACCTTAAAAGCTGCGCAAGCCTTAGGGGATATGCAAAGCCTGTCGTCACGCCAGCGGCGAGTGATTCGGGTGCATGTCGGAAAGGATGTGCCAAAGCATCTGGCCCGTCTGGAGCAGGCTATCGAGACTGCGTTGTGCGTGTCAGTTCAGTAGAAAAGAGATGGAGCGGAGTGAAAGATGAAGGAAACGGACCGACTGGGTTGAGTCTTTTGCCTTGAATTAGACATGCCGCCAGTGACGTCCGTCGGTTTCGATGAGTCGTTCGGCTTCAACCGGTCCCCACGTTCCTGCCTGATATTCCGGCAACCATTTTGTCCCATGTTTTGCCCACCCATCCAGGATATCGGTAACCCAGGCCCAGGAGGCTTCAACCGCATCCCGCCGCATGAACAGCGAGGCATCCCCCGCCATCACATCCAATAGTAAACGTTCATAGGCTTCGGGAGAGGGAGCATCGAAGGCATCTCCGTACTGAAAGTCCATCTCAACGGGATGGGTTTGGGCTTTGGTGCCTGGGACTTTGGAAATCACTCGAAGCGATAAGCCCTCCTCGGGTTGGATTCGCAATTTCAGGACGTTTGGAGCCTGAGGCATCGTCGGATCGGCATTAAACAGGATCTGTGGAATATCTTTGAATTGTACGGCGATCTCGGAGGCGCGTTTGGTCATCGCTTTCCCGGTTCGGATATAAAAGGGGACGCCCGCCCAACGCCAATTTTCCACGAACACCTTCAGTGCCACGTATGTTTCGACCGTGGAGTCGGGTTGGACGCCTTCCTCTCGTCGATATCCGGGAACTTCCTTGCCACCGATCGTTCCGTGTGCGTATTGAGCCCTCACCGTCATTTGTTCGACCTCTTGTTCTTGAATGGGGCGAAGTCCCCGTAGGACATCCATACGGGCGTTCCTGACCACATCCGGGTCCAGGGAATAGGGAGGTTCCATCGCGATGAGACAGAGTAATTGCAGGATATGATTCTGGACCATATCCCGAAGAGCTCCGGCCCCTTCGTAATAGGCCGCCCGGCTGCCTAAGGTCACCGCTTCACTGACCGTGATCTGTACGTGATCGATGTATTTGTGATTCCAGATGGGTTCAAAAATCGAGTTGGCAAACCGCATGACCATGATGTTTTGCACGGTTTCTTTTCCCAGGTAATGATCGATTCGGTACACTTGAGATTCATCGAAAACATCTCCAATGGCGGTATTGATGGCCTGGGCAGAGGCCAAGTCGTGTCCGATGGGTTTTTCCACGATCACCCGGGAATAGGTCTCGCTATGCTCGGGTTGTGCGACTAACCCCACGCGTTGAAGCCCCTCACAAGCTGGCGAAAAGGATGTGGGGGGAATGGCCAGATAAAACATGCGGTTCCCGGGAAGGTGAAATTGTGACTCAATGCCCTGGATGCGGTCGCGGACCTTGTCGTAATACGTAGTCTCTCCGATATTCCCCGCACAATAAAAGAGACGGTCTTGGAAGGTATCCCACGTGCCATCCTTGAGCGACTGTCGGGAAAATTGTTCGATGCCTTCCCGTGCAATGGTTCGGAAATCATCATCAGAAAGATCTTTCCTGCCAAGCCCCAGGACTGCGAAGTTATCGGGGAGCAGTTTGTCCAGCAAAAGGTTATAGAGTGCAGGCAAGAGTTTACGCTTGGTCAGGTCACCCGAAGCCCCGAAAATGACCACGGTACAGGGATGAGTGGCCGCCGTCCGATTGACCGTGACGGTGGGTTCTTTTGGGGGTGCACTCGGGGCTGCCATGAAGTTCTCCTTTAATCGGTGGGTCGACGAACACTATGTCCGCCGAATGCATTGCGCAATGCTGCCAGCATTTTTTCCGAGAATGATTCTTCTTGCCTGGATCGAAACCGGGTGAACAAGGCGGTGGAAAGTGTGGGGACAGGAACGTCCTTATCCAAGGCATCCATCAGCATCCACCGTCCTTCCCCAGAGTCCTGGACGTATCCTTTGAGCCCCTCTAATTTTGGGTCCTCTTTGAGTGCTCCGGCTCCCAATTCCAGCAACCAAGAGCGGATGACGCTTCCATGCATCCAGAGATCGGCGATCTTGGCTAGGTCCAACTGGTACTCGCTCTTGGACATCAGCTCAAAGCCTTCGGCGTATCCCTGCATCATACTATATTCAATCCCGTTGTGAACCATCTTGACATAATGTCCCGCACCCACACCGCCGACATGGGCCCACCCATCGGGAGGCGCTAAGGTCGTCAAGATCGGACTCAGGTGTTGAACGGGAGAGGATTCCCCTCCGACCATAAGACAATAGCCGATCTGAAGTCCCCAAATGCCTCCACTGGTTCCGGCATCGACATAGTGAATGCGACGGGATTGGAGGGTGTTGGCTCGCCGGACATCGTCATGAAATTTCGTGTTCCCTCCATCGATGATGATGTCATCGGGTTCCAGCAAGGTGGACAGTTGCGTGATGGTATCTTCTGTCGGAGCACCGGATGGGACCATGACCCAGACGGCCCGGGGTTTGGATAGTTTTCCGACTAAATCTTCAAGGGACGATGCTCCAATAGCCCCGGTTTTTTCGGCTTGAGTAATGATGTCAGCCGAGCGGTCATAGCACACGACATGATGGTCCCCCTGGCGCAACCGGGTGACCATATTCATACCCATTTTTCCAAGTCCGATGAATCCGATCTCCATGGCGGGATCCTCCTTCGGTTAAACCCACGACCTCATGTGGCCTGAAGCCATTAATGAAAAATCACAGCGAAGAATAAAATGACGGGCGATTGCGCCGAACGACCGTATGGACCGCACGTTTGGTATTTAACGCCAAATCTAGGTTGCAGGCGGCGGTAATTAAGCCGAAGTGAGTGAAAGCCTGGGGGAAGTTTCCCAATTGTTCACCTGAATGGGAGACCTCCTCCGCGTATAAACGAAGATGATTCGCATAGCTTAACATCTTTTCAAAGATGAGTCGCGCTTCGGTAAGCCGGCCGGCTTTGGTCAGGGCTTCCACCAGCCAGAATGTGCACATACTAAAGGTGCCTTCCTCCCCTTCCAGCCCGTCGGAAGCGGCCGTATTGGTATCATAACGATAGACCAGACTGCCGAGGGCCAATTGTTCTAACGTTCGATCGATCGTCGCGAGCATCCGGGGATCCGTAGGCGAAACGAAGAAGACCAATGGCATGATCAAATTGGCGGCGTCCAGGGCTTCTCCATCGTAGGCTTGGACAAAGGCACCCACTTTCGGATTCCACCCACGGTCCATGATTTCCCGGTAGATACGGTCGCGTTCTGTCATCCAGCGCGCTCGATTTCCGGGGAACCCTCGATTGTCGGCCAGGCGAATCCCGCGATCCAAGGCGACCCAGCACATGACTTTGGAATACACGAAATGTTGACGGCCGCCGCGCACCTCCCAAATGCCTTCGTCAGGTTGTTCCCAGTGGTCACACACGAAATCCAGTAGTCGACAGAGATTGACCCAAAGGTCATAGGAAATCGAAGCTCCATGTTTATTGTAGAGGTACACTGCGTCCATGAGTGCGCCATACATATCCATTTGGAGTTGTGACGCTGCGGCATTTCCGATTCGGACGGGACGAGACCCGCGGTGACCGTCCAGGTGAGGCAGTTCCTCTTCTTTTAAATCGCGCCGGCCATCGATTCCGTACATGAGTTGAATGGAACCATCGGGATTCAGCTCATGACATCGGGCATTGATCCAATCCATGAAACGGCTGGCTTCCACCGTGAAGCCCAAACGCAGGAGTCCGTAGAGGGCAAAAGCCGAGTCCCGAATCCAGGTGTAGCGGTAATCCCAGTTGCGGGGTCCGCCGATATGCTCCGGAAGACTGGTCGTGGGGGCGGCCACGATGGCCCCGGTCGGGGCATAGGTCAGCAATTTCAGGGTCAGGGCCGAACGGTGCACGACTTCCCGCCAACGTCCATCATACTGACATTGAGAAAGCCATCGTTGCCAAAAGGCCGACGTATTTTGAAACGCCTCCTCTCCGGATTCGGGGGTGGCGAGAAGATGGTCACCGTTTTTCTTCTCTAAATATTCCAGGAAAAAGGTGAGGCTCTCACCTTGTTGCAAGGTAAATTCCTGATAGGCCCCTCGCTCGTTGGTATTCAACGTGATCGGGCTGACCAAGCCCACGGAATAGCTTCCAGCTCTAAAAATCACTCCCTGCGCCCGGGTTTCAATCTCGTGGGAGTCGCGCCCGAAGTTAAAGGCCGGAGTGCAATCAATCTTGAACGTGACGGTCCCTCGCACCACTGAAAGCATCCGGATGATTTGATGTCGGCGCGGGCGGTACCCGGCCTCATCAGATTCAACGGGCATAAAGTCGGTAAGTTCCCCAACCCCATCGTGCTGCAGAAAACGAGTCAGAAGAATATTCGTCTCCGGCAGGTACATTTGCCGAGTGTTCCCCGGGTGCAAGGGGGCAATTTTAAAGTGCCCGCCAATTTTGTCGTCGAGGATGGAGGAGAAGATGCTGGGAGAATCGAAACGGGGAAGGCAGCACCAGTCGATGGATCCATCAAGACCCACCAGAGCGATAGTGTGGAGATCGCCGATAATCCCGTAATCCCCGATATTCTGATAAGCCATGTGGTGGTCCTATTAATGAATGTGCAACGTGGATGTTGGAGGAAGTAGGGGCAATAATACCCAAGATTGCGTTGAAATACTATATATAGGCAGGAATTTTGTGATACCCATCAAGATCTAGATTCACAGTCGGAAGGGGAGAAAGTCTTCTTGCCATTGGTCCCGGTATCCCATGGGAATTATTACACTCGAATATCGATATGTGAAGAAGAGCCGTCCAAGCGAGGAGGGTCGCCCTCTTGTTCCGGAGTTTTCTCTGGTTCGGTCTTTTTGCGATTCCCTCGATAGTAGGGATGTTGTTGCCCGACATCTCCGTCTCCCACGGCTGAAGTTTTGCGGTCGGGGAGAGAGAGGGGGGGGAGTTGTCGAATCTCCATGAGGCCACCCTAAGAGGATTGTTGAACCTGAACGTGATTCGTGAGTTTTACCTTCAGTTCCCTTCTAATGTTTCTATCGTGAAAAATTCTCAAAACTTTAATCCAAGAATATGGATCACGGTTCCCAAGGGCGTTGAATGATTCAGGAAGGGCTTCGGAAGGGGAGTATTTATCGAGTGAAAATTAAGGTATTTCGGAAATATCATGAAAGTACGTAATATAAATTTACTCATAATGTCAGAAAATTTTACGCTTATATATTTCCAGTAAAGACGCGGTTTTTTTAATTTTACGTACGTATGATATCCTATTTTTCTCTTGGTGGTTTGTAAGCATTCTCTTACAATATTTTTGAGGATGATAAGTAAGGCCTGAGGCTACATGCTTAAATTGTAGGATAAAAATGTTATGAAAACAGCACTTTATGAAATTTGTTTCCAAATGGTTACAAGCGGTCCATAAATTGCAATTAAAATATCCAAGGTCATTCTCTAGTTAAACCCCACCCCTCTTTAAAGTTTAACCCCCTTAAAAAATTACCCCCTAGTTAATTCTAAGGCGTTGTTTAGCCGTTTCGAGCCAGGGTCTTGGTGCTCTTGGGTTCGGCTATGCCAAGGACAAGTCCGTGGATAAGGTGATTATTAACCCCATTATCCCCTCGAAACACAAAGGAGTATCGAAAATGAACATGATGAAGAAAAAGGTTGTACAACTCACCGGGGTGCTATGCGGAACTCTCCTGATGCTGGGATTAAGTTCCACGGCCTTCGCACTTTCTCTAGGACCTGGAGATGCTGATTTCACTGGTGATAATCAAGGGAATGATATTGAAGCGTTAGAGGGCTTGCCTGGAATGGAGAATATGATGTTTGAGCTGGCGTACAAATTCGGACCAGAGGGCGAAGAGGGTCCTTTTTTGAATTATGACGGGTTTCGGACGGATAATGATGCGGATGGATGGAACGATTTTCTTATTGGATGGGAATTTGGGGATATAATCGACTGTTCTGCCGAAAATTCCTGTTGGTTAGTGGTCAAAGACGGCGATAACGAACCGGGAAGGTACTTCTACAACCTCGGTGCTGGTGATGGTACTTGGAATTGGGATGGGACAGAGCAGATTGTCGGAACAGGTTTCTGGCAGGGTATTAGTGGAGACATCTCGCATGTGGCCATCTATACCAAGGAAGGTGGTGGAGAGGACCCTCCTGCTGGAGGTGAAGTGCCTGAGCCAGGCACCGTCTTGCTCTTCGGGACCGGCCTAGCGGGATTAGGGTACTGGCGGTTACGGTCCTCCAAACGAAAGGCCTAATTCACGCCTCACCCACATTCTGGATCAAAAGGCTATCTGCAACGGCCCTTGTTCTAACGAGCAAGGGCCGTTGTGTTTTATGGGGAGAAGGTTCTTCACCCATTCGAGGAATGAAAATATGGTGTTAACCCAAGGCCCGTAAGGACAAACAGTTTTTGGTTAATCCAAGAATTCCTTATTTGAGCCATGCGGGAACGCTCTGTAGGTTCCCTCCTTCAGCAAGTTCGAAAGTGTAGGGTCAAGCCAACAGCATAAGGTCACCCTAATGTAGTGGGTGGAAAGGAAATTTCCAAGAAAATTTTAAATATCACAATATGAAGTGTTAATAAAAACAAATATTTATGAAAATTTTTTGAATATTCAAGAAAAAGATCAAATATTGACTTCCTCCGGTATCTATCCTGCTAGGTCCTACCAGCGGTTACTCAAAAATCCAAAAAGTCATCCGAGGTTTTTTCCCCTTTAATCTGGTTTACCCGCTTTTTCCTTCATCTACAAAACTTGACGTAGTTTGTCCATGAGCACTCTTTTTTGCCTCCATTCCTCAAAGCGGCCTTTGATTCTGATAAGCCTCATCTTGAGCTGCCTATTCGGAATATTTCCATCACCTGCCCTTTCCCAAACTTCAAAGGAATGGGCGGAAGGGCGCATTCTGGTGCAGCCCCGGGCCGGCCTGTCCGAGGAAAAACTCGCCCATATTCTGCAACAGTCTAACGGCAAAGCCAAAGGCAAACTTGGAACCCTCAATATCCATGTCGTCGAAGTGCCCCCGCAGGCCGAGCAGGCGGTGGCGCGGGCTCTTTCCCGGAATCCCCATATTCAATTTGCCGAAGTGGACGGCCTTGCGACCGCCAATTTTACCCCTAATGATCCCACCTACCCGAGTCAATGGCATTTGCCAAAAATTCAAGCCCCTCAAGCCTGGGACTCGACCCAAGGGCAAGGAGTCATCCTCGCGGTGTTGGATACCGGGATCGATCCCAATCATCCGGACTTGGCTGATCAATTAGTCAATGGGTGGAATGTCGTCTCGAACAATGCGAACACCGCCGATTGGCATGGACATGGGACGTCGGTGGCCGGGGTGGCGGCGGCGGCGACGAATAATGGACTGACGGTGGCGGGGGTAGCCGGCCAGGTGAGCCTCATGCCCATGCGGATCAATAATTCATCTGGTGCCTATTGGTCGGACATGGCCGCGGCCTTGAATTGGGCGGCAGATCATGGTGCGAGGGTGGCCAATTTGAGTTTTGGGCCGTTGAATAACAATACGGTGACCACCGCGGCGAATTATTTTCGAAGTAAGGGGGGCATTGTGGTGACCTCGGCGTCGAATGATGGGACCAACCCGGGTATTAGCGAGAATCCGGCCTTGGTGGTGGTCTCGGCGACGAATCAGAGTGATGTGCGGACGAGTTGGTCCAACTATGGGGATTATGTGGATGTGGCGGCCCCCGGGATTGATATCTATACGACCCGCAATGGCGGGGGCACGACGATAGGCTGGGGGACGTCCTATTCCGCTCCGCTGACGGCAGGGGTGGTGGCCCTGATCATGGCGCAGAACCCTGACTTGACGCCGAACGAAGTTGAGGCTGTCTTGGAAGATTCGGCGGATGATATTGGGAGTTCCTTATATTACGGTGCGGGGCGAGTGAATGCCGCACAGGCGGTTCAGATGGCCGGAGGAACATCGGGAGGAACTGATACGGAAAGCCCTACTGTGGCGATTTCAAGTCCTGCTCGTGATGCGACCGTGAGTGGCTGGGTGACGGTAGACGTGAATGCGACGGACAATGTGGGGGTGACGAAAGTGGAACTGTATGCGGGCAGTCAATGGGTAGGGGAGGATACGACCGCGCCCTATCAGTTCTCGTGGGATTCGACCACGGCATCGGATGGGACCACGACTCTTATTGCCTATGCCTATGATGCAGCCAACAATGATGCCAGTTCCGGCTCGCACCCGGTCCTCGTGGATAATGTGCCCGACCCGGTCGATACTATCCCGCCAACGGTGGGTTTCCAACAACCGAGTGCTAACAGTACGGTGACAGGCACTGTTCAAATAACGGTTCAGGCCTCGGACAATGTGGGTCTGGAATCAGTCAATTTGTACATTGATGAGGTTTTAAAAAGCTCGGGAAACGTCAGCCCTCTGGCCTACAGTTGGAATAGCAGAAAAGTGGCCGATGGAGCGCATGAGTTAAAAGCTGTGGCCACGGATACGGCAGGTTTATCAACGACTACCCTAATTCAAGTGTTTAAAGGGAGTCCCAAGACCTTGAGTACGACCATCAGTGGGGCTGGGAGCGTGACGAGTAGCCCGTCCGGGCTCAACTGTCCGAGTGGGACCTGTACGGCGTCGTTTGGGAATGGGAGTACGGTGACGTTGACCGCGACTCCCAATAGTGGCGCGACGTTCAGTGGGTGGGGCGGGGCCTGTGGAGGCAGTGCCACGACCTGTACGGTGACGATGAGTGCGGACCGGAGTGTAACAGCCACCTTTACGACATCCTCTTCACCCCCGCCACCGAGCGGAGGCATTCAGATAAACTTTCAGCCGAGTGGCGCGACGGTGCCGAATGGATATATGGCGGATGACGGGAGTCCGTATAGTAGTAGTCGCGGGTATGGGTGGACGACGAACCGGACGGGCAGTACGCGGGAGCGGAATCAACAGGTCGACCAACGGCTGGATACTTTAGCCTTTGCGAGTCCGGGCGAAACCGGAGTGTGGCACTATGATTTACCCAATGGGGACTATGTGGTGTCGTTGGCGAGTGGGGATCCGGCGTATAGCCATGGTCCACAACGGGTGGAGGTGGAAGGGACGGTGGTGATCGATAATCTGACCTCGGCCAAGGATGCGTATTTGACGGTGGAGAACGTGCCGGTGACGATTGTGGATGGGACGCTGACGATCACGTTGGGGGGCAGTAGTGGCTATAGTCTCTTGAATTATCTCCATGTGACTCCTGTAGCGGCGGATTCTTATACGTTGAGTGTGGCGGTCAGTGGGTCTGGGAGCGTGACGAGTAGCCCGTCCGGGCTCAACTGTCCGAGTGGGACCTGTACGGCGTCGTTTGGGAATGGGAGTACGGTGACGTTGACCGCGACTCCCAATAGTGGCGCGACGTTCAGTGGGTGGGGCGGGGCCTGTGGAGGCAGTGCCACGACCTGTACGGTGACGATGAGTGCGGACCGGAGTGTAACAGCCACCTTTACGACATCCTCTTCACCCCCGCCACCGAGCGGAGGCATTCAGATAAACTTTCAGCCGAGTGGCGCGACGGTGCCGAATGGATATATGGCGGATGACGGGAGTCCGTATAGTAGTAGTCGCGGGTATGGGTGGACGACGAACCGGACGGGTAGTACGCGGGAGCGGAATCAACAGGTCGACCAACGGCTGGATACTTTAGCCTTTGCGAGTCCGGGCGAAACCGGAGTGTGGCACTATGATTTACCCAATGGGGACTATGTGGTGTCGTTGGCGAGTGGGGATCCGGCGTATAGCCATGGTCCACAACGGGTGGAGGTGGAAGGGACGGTGGTGATCGATAATCTGACCTCGGCCAAGGATGCGTATTTGACGGTGGAGAACGTGCCGGTGACGATTGTGGATGGGACGCTGACGATCACGTTGGGGGGCAGTAGTGGCTATAGTCTCTTGAATTATCTCCATGTGACTCCTGTAGCGGCGGATTCTTATACGTTGAGTGTGGCGGTCAGTGGGTCTGGGAGCGTGACGAGTAGCCCGTCCGGGCTCAACTGTCCGAGTGGGACCTGTACGGCGTCGTTTGGGAATGGGAGTACGGTGACGTTGACCGCGACTCCCAATAGTGGCGCGACGTTCAGTGGGTGGGGCGGGGCCTGTGGAGGCAGTGCCACGACCTGTACGGTGACGATGAGTGCGGACCGGAGTGTAACAGCCACCTTTACGACATCCTCTTCACCACCGCCGCCGAGCGGAGGGATCCAGGTGAATTTTCAGCCGAGTGGCGCGACGGTGCCGAGTGGATATGTGGCGGATGACGGGAGTCCGTATAGTAGTAGTCGCGGGTATGGGTGGACGACGAACCGGACGGGCAGTACGCGGGAGCGGAATCAACAGGTCGACCAACGGCTGGATACTTTAGCCTTTGCGAGTCCGGGCGAAACCGGAGTGTGGCACTATGATTTACCCAATGGGGACTATGTGGTGTCGTTGGCGAGTGGGGATCCGGCGTATAGCCATGGTCCACAACGGGTGGAGGTGGAAGGGACGGTGGTGATCGATAATCTGACCTCGGCCAAGGATGCGTATTTGACGGTGGAGAACGTGCCGGTGACGATTGTGGATGGGACGCTGACGATCACGTTGGGGGGCAGTAGTGGCTATAGTCTCTTGAATTATCTCCATGTGACTCCTGTAGCGGCGGATTCTCCACCCCCGCCGAGCGGGGGGATCCAGGTGAATTTTCAGCCGAGTGGCGCGACGATGCCGAGTGGGTATATGGCGGATGACGGGAGTCCGTATAGTAGTAGTCGCGGGTATGGGTGGACGACGAACCGGACGGGCAGTACGCGGGAGCGGAATCAACAGGTCGACCAACGGCTGGATACTTTAGCCTTTGCGAGTCCGGGCGAAACCGGAGTGTGGCACTATGATTTACCCAATGGGGACTATGTGGTGTCGTTGGCGAGTGGGGATCCGGCGTATAGCCATGGTCCACAACGGGTGGAGGTGGAAGGGACGGTGGTGATCGATAATCTGACCTCGGCCAAGGATGCGTATTTGACGGTGGAGAACGTGCCGGTGACGATTGTGGATGGGACGCTGACGATCACGTTGGGGGGCAGTAGTGGCTATAGTCTCTTGAATTATCTCCATGTCAATCCAATGTAATGATATTTTAACGGTTTGGGAGGCGGCTTTTCCTAACGCACTGCTTCCGTTCATGTAGGGGAATCCTGTGAGGTCTCCTTATTTATTATCGCCAAAAAAAATCCATCCAAGTTATTCCACAACACCAATGCTCGCGAAGTTGGATGAAGAGAGCATAACAAACCATTCAGTTTTTTCTTCCCCCGCCCGATAACACGATCAACACGAAATCTACTCACTGACCTGAAAAGAGCAAACTTCTCGAAAGGGAAGGACGCAAAGTCACCGGTCTAAGGGAATTTCTCCTAGGACAGCGGGACTGCCAGGAAGACGGGCATGTTCTTAACCCCTAACTCGTTTCTCCTGCTTCTTCGGGAGAGATTTCTTTCGGAAATGACATTTACCCATGTTGAATGTGTGGAGGTTAAGGTATGGCGCAATGTTTAGTTCGCAAAAAGGGAAACGAACGGGGACTCCGACAACGAACCTTCGGGGTTTGTCTTAATTATCGACAAAATGCCTTCGTGCTAGCGTGGGCGATCATGGCCGTTTTCTTCAACGGAGGGCAGACAGCGGCTTTGGCTCAACCTTCGGTGGAGTGGGCGGAAGGGCGCATTCTGGTACAGCCCCGGGCCGGCCTGTCCGAGGAAAAACTCGCCCATATTCTGCAACAGTCTAACGGCAAAGCCAAAGGCAAAATCGGAACCCTCAATATCCATGTCGTCGAAGTCCCCCCGCAGGCCGAGCAGGCGGTGGCGCGGGCTCTTTCCCGGAATCCCCATATTCAATTTGCCGAAGTGGACGGCCTCGCGACCGCCAATTTTATCCCTAATGATCCCACCTACCCGAGTCAATGGCATTTACCCAAAATTCAAGCCCCTCAAGCCTGGGATTCGACTCAAGGGCAAGGGGTGATCCTAGCGGTCCTGGATACCGGGATCGATCCCAATCATCCGGACTTGGCTGATCAATTGGTCAATGGGTGGAATGTCGTCTCGAACAATGCGGACACGGCCGATTGGCATGGACATGGGACGTCGGTCGCCGGCGTGGCGGCGGCGGCGACGAATAATGGACTGACGGTGGCGGGGGTAGCCGGCCAGGTGAGCCTCATGCCCATGCGAATCAATAATCCCCCAACCGGCGGAGCCTATTGGTCGGACATGGCCGCGGCCTTGAATTGGGCGGCAGATCATGGTGCGAGGGTGGCCAATTTGAGTTTTGGGCCGTTGAATAACAATACGGTGACCACCGCGGCGAATTATTTTCGGAGTAAGGGGGGCATCGTGGTGACCTCGGCGTCGAATGATGGGACCAACCCGGGTATTAGCGAGAATCCGGCCTTGGTGGTGGTCTCGGCGACGAATCAGAGTGATGTGCGGACGAGTTGGTCGAATTATGGGGATTATGTGGATGTGGCGGCGCCGGGCATAGATATCTATACGACCCGCAATGGCGGGGGCACGACGATGGGCTGGGGGACGTCCTATTCCGCTCCGCTGACGGCAGGGGTGGTGGCCCTGATCATGGCGCAGAACCCGAGCCTTTCTCCAGACGAGGTGGAAGGGGTCTTGGAAGATTCCGCCGATGATTTGGGCAGTAGCCTGTATTATGGGGCGGGGCGGGTGAATGCCGCACAGGCGGTTCAGTTGGCCGGGAATACATCAGGAGGCAATGATACGGAACGTCCGACGGTCGCGATCCTCAGTCCTGCGCGAGACACGACGGTGAGTGGGTGGGAAACCGTGGATGTGAATGCGACGGACAATGTGGGGGTGACGAAAGTGGAACTGTATGCGGGCAGTCAATGGGTAGGGGAGGATACGACCGCACCGTATCAGTTCTCGTGGGATTCGACGACGGTATCGGATGGGCCCACCACCCTCCTTGCTTATGCCTATGATGCAGCCAACAACGATGCCAGTTCGGGCTCACACCCGGTCCTCGTGGATAATGTGCCTGATCCGGTCGATACTACCCCTCCAACCGTAGGTATATCCAATCCGGCAGATGGAAGTTCGGTCAGTAGGACCGTGCAAATCTCCGTAAATGCGGCAGATAATGTCACACTCTCTTCCGTGAAGCTCTATATTGATGGGTCTCTTAAATCCTCTTCGAATATCAGCCCTCTGGAGTATTCCTGGAATACGCGAAAGGTCAATAGCGGGACCCATACCATCCGGGCTGTGGCTATTGATGGAGCGAATCATACCGCCGAAACCCAAATTCAAGTCACCGTAGGGAGCGGAAGTACCAGCGGTGGGGGTGGAAGCAAGAACAAAGGGAAGGGAAGAAATAAATAAAAAAATAATTTAAGATTCAATAAAGATTTCCCGCGGATTAAGGAGAAAGCCCCGGCTTACCAGCCGGGGCTTTTTTTTTACCTCAATAATCTTTACCTGATTGTTTTCCTGGCATCCCCTCTTTACTTAGTTCTTTATTGGTCTCACTTCAACCAAATACAACATAAGAAAATTCATAAAAACACAAGGAAAGCAAGAAAAACCGACATGGTAAATCTGGAAAATGTCGGAAAATATTACACCAAAAATTTTGGTAAAAAATTTATAAGTCATTGGTATATTTAATGAATTTTAATAAATATCTGGATGAATGCCAAAATGGAAATAAATGATAAAACAGCTGATAGATCGAAGATTATTCACATGGAACTCTATTAAATGCTGACAAATTTGTCATAACGACTCATTAGGCCAAAAAACATTTGTTGTGAAACTGTCGAAAACTTTTGCACCTGAATTGAAATGGAGCGAGGTAACCCAGGTGAATTGTTTAAAAACCTTTTAAAAACAATAAGAAAAAAATTGGAATCAAAATTGCAAAATTCTCGGCATCTGTACAGGAAACTTGAGTGCCAGAAGGAAAAAAAGCACTTATACCCTATTTTTACTAATTAAGGAGTGCTGGATTATGAAACAAACTTTCAAAAAAATGACTTGCCTTGTCGGTGGGGCAGCCCTGCTGTTGGGAATGACGGTCACAGGTGCCCAGGCCCTGACCATTACGCCCACGGATGGTAACCTCATCCTTGGGACTAACTATTGGATCATCGATGGATCCCCCGGAAACGACTATAGCGACTATGGAGACGGGTCGCCAGCGGGGAATTGTGATGCCGATTGTATGTCCGATCTTACGGGTATGCCTGGGTTGACCGAGGTCTACAAGATGGATCAAGGTCAGGAACCCAACGATACGGGCTCACTGGCTGGAAGTTATGACACGACCTTTGCCAACACTGTAGGTGACCCTCAAGATGCCCATATCACTTATGATGGAGATCCGGATCCCTTCCTGGATTGTCAAAACCTTGCATGTAAGGCTTTGGTGAAAGATGGGAATGGCCCCCCATTGGCCTATGCATTTGATCTCAATGCCCTGGGTTGGAATGGGACGGATGACCTCTGGTTTGAAGAATTTTGGCCAGGTACAGGTGCCATTTCACACGTGTCTCTTTTTAGCGGTGAAATGGATGATATGGATGACATGGATGACATGAACGACATGGATGACATGACCGATGCCATTCCGGAACCCGCCACCGTTCTTCTCTTCGGGTCAGGGTTGGCTGGATTGGGACTCTGGAGATTGAAACAAAAGAAGTAAGAAAATATTTAGAAAAGCAGTTCAATGAAGGGGCGGCTTCATCATCCGATGAAGCCGCCCTTTTTTTTTATCATCGGTCGAATTAGTATGAGGTTCTCAGGTTCCTAGTGTTTCCTGCCGACTAAAACGAGTAGCTCAAGCTTTTTTTCTATCCTCATGACATCTTGGCGGACCATATTTGGCTGTGACCTTCGAACCCTGGCCCTTTTTCGCGTCGGGCTGGGCGTTGCCCTATTAATTGATCTTCTGAGTCGGGCTCGAGATTTTCGTGCCCATTATACGCTCTTTGGGGCAGTTCCTCCGTTACCCCAAGGCACCCCTTTTCTGGTGTCCTGGGTCGAACCCTTTCTTAATATCTCGTGGGTTCAGGCCGGCCTCTTTTTCTTTGATGGCTTAGCGGCGCTCGCGGTGCTCGTAGGATACCGGACCAGGTTGGCTACGATCATAGGATGGTGCCTTCTCAATGTGATTCAGATTCGCAACCCCCTCGTGTCTCAGGGGGGAGATTTGTTGCTGCGCCTGCTGTATTTCTGGGCGATCTTTTTGCCCATCGGAGCCCGCTATTCCGTCGATGCCGCACTGGATCTCTCGGCGAAAAAAGAGCCGTCCAATGCTCATTTTTCAATGGGAACCCTCGCGATTTTACTCCAGGTAGCCTGTCTGTATTTTTTTAGTGCCTTCCTGAAAAGCGATCCTGAATGGATGCCCGAGGGAACCGCGTTGTATTACGCGCTTCATTTAGAGTCGCTTGTCCTTCCCTTTGGTCGATGGTTGCGTGAATTTCATGAAGTCGTTCAAGGGTTGACCTATTTCACCTGGGGGCTTGAACTGATCGGACCCATTCTCCTGTTTTCGCCTTGGCTGTTTTTGCCCCTAAGGATTTTGATGGTGACCCTGTTCGGGTTGCTGCATCTTGGGATCGTGGTCTGTATGAATGTTGGGTTATTCCCACTCATGAATTTTGTTTCCCTCGTGCCATTCATCCCCGCTTGGGTATGGGATTCGATGAAAGTGAGATTACAAAAATCCGGATCCGGGGAGTTGGCCATTTTTTATGACCAGGGCTGCGATGGTTGCCGGAAGCTCTGTCTGTTATTAAGGACGTTTTTGATGCTTCCTTCAACTCCGATTCATCCAGCCCAGTCGGACTCTACGACCCAAGCGATGATGGGGGAGAATGCTTATGTGGTGCGGGACGCTCGAGGGCAGTACTATGGCAAATGGGATGCCGTCGTCGTACTCGTTAGCCATTCTCCGGTGTTTTCAATGTTCGGTAAACTCCTGAGTTTTTCATTTATGAAGACTGCCGGCGCCTGGCTCTCCGGCAACATCGAGTCCCATCGAGGAAAGCTGAGCTGTTTGTTTGAGCGGGTTCTTCCCTATCGGGATTATAGGCTCTATCTTCCCAGGACCATGGAGGTGATCGTGGGCCTCTTGGTGGTATATATGGTGTTCATTAATATTGCGACATCGCCGATCCTTCCTGGGCCAATTCCAGACCCGATTGCCCTGGTGAAGAAGGGTCTAAGGATTAACCAAAAGTGGAATATGTTTGCTCCGCATCCTCGCAAAAAGGATGGATGGCTAGTGATTTTTGGTCGGTTGGTCGATGGAACCGACGTGGACTTATATAACCTTCGTTCGACCCCGCCGGTATTTAAAGATTCTTCCTTTGAACATTATCCTTATGCGAACTATCGCTGGCGCAAATATTTACATAAAATAGTCGTAAAGAAGGGAAAGTATGCCAGACCTTCTTATGGTAGATACCTTTGCAATCGTTGGAACGAGTCTCATCCTCCTTTACAGCAGGTTCGGTTTTTAGAAGTGTATTTTTTTAAGGTTCAGACTCCTCCTCCTGACAGTACGGCGGCTTCCACTGAGCCAAAGCCATTCTCAATCTTTAAATATTCCTGTCTAAAACATAAAATTATTTAGCTGCGAGGTAAGGTGAAACTCTGGACGGAATCGAAACCCTCGTTATCCATCCGTAATGCATGTGGTATTCAGGAGGGAACAGCCTGTTCAGCGCTAGAATGAGTTGAAGCCCATCAAAGGGGGATGTTTTTGGAGTGGCGACTGATCACCGCTAAGTTTTCTCGAGCAAAGCGGCTTCCTCCAATCGTATTGGCTCGTTGATGACAAGAAGGGGTCGTCGTCGTATAATCGGCTAGGATGGTCACTCAGTCTTCCTCGCCTCCCCCCTCACCCGATCTTACCCGTCTACAGAATACCCTGCTCGAGCATTTACCCTTCACTGGTTCTCTAGAACAGTGCGTCCCGCTGGCGGGTGATGCATCCAATCGTCGGTATTTCCGGTTACGATTATCCGAAGCTCCGGTGTCTTCTCTGATACTCATGCAACTGGCCGATCCGGAAGGGTTTAAAGCCTCGGAAGAGGCCGTGAGTGGGAACGAAGACTCGATCACTGAGTTGCCGTTTATCAATATCTTGAAACACTTACAGGCTGTCGGGGTGACGGTGCCCGTCTTGCAATATTTCGATGAACCAGCCGGCCTGTTGTTCTTGGAGGATTTTGGGGATGTGACCCTGGCGCAGGCCTGCTCAGGAGTTACCCTCGAACGCGTGGAACAGTATTATTCTCAAGCGATCGATGCCCTCGTTCATCTGCATCTCCAGGCTTCGCAGCCGTCGGAGTTTTCCTGCCTGGCGTTTGCCCGTTCCTTCGATACCTCGTTATACATGTGGGAGTTTGATCATTTTCTGGAATATGGGATCGTGGCCCGTCAGGGAAAACCCATGTGTTCGGAGGACTACCTGATGGTTCGGGAAGCCTTTCAGCACATCGCATCCTGGTTGGCCGAGCAACCGAACGTGCTCACCCATCGGGATTATCATTCACGCAACTTGATGGTGGATGGCCCCCGGCTTGGGATGATTGATTTTCAGGATGCGTTGATGGGGCCGGTGACCTATGATCTGGCTTCGTTACTGCGCGATTCTTACATCAAGTTGGAAGAGCCCCTGGTCGATCGATTAATCGATCGGTATCGCGAGGGTATGCGGCAAGGGCTCCCGTCGAACGAGTCGACCCACATGTTGCTCGATGATACACATGCCTTTCGCCGGCTCTTTGATTTCACGAGTATTCAGCGGAATTTAAAAGCCGCTGGACGGTTTGTGTATATCGATCGGGTGAAAGGCAACCCCAGTTTCCTACGATCCATTCCCCAGACCCTGTCGAATGTCCGGACCAATCTTCTCAAGTATCCGGAACTCCAGCCGGTGTTGACGCACCTTTCTCCTTACGTGCCTGAATGGCAATAGTCTCATGCCCATGAAAGCCATGATTTTGGCCGCCGGATTCGGGACTCGCTTGCGGCCTTTGACCGAAACCACCCCGAAGCCGTTGTTGAAAGTCGGAGGCACCCCGCTGATCCTTTGGAACGTATTATTGCTGCGTGCTTCAGGGATCAAAGAGGTGATCATCAACCTTCATTACCTCGGTCATCAAATCCAAGAAACCCTGGGAGATGGGACATGCTGGGGAATGCAGGTTTCCTACTCTTGCGAACGGGATATTTTGGGGACGGGTGGGGGATTGAAGGCGGCAGAGTCTTTTTTCGAAGGGAAGCCGGTCCTGGTCATGAATGGGGATACCTTGATTGATTTGGATGTACCGGCCCTTGTCGATTTTCACCACTCACATGGGGGAGTCGCGACTCTCGTGCTTCGAGATGATCCCAACGCCGAGCAATGGGGAGCGGTGGAATCGAATGCCCAGGGCCGGATCTTGCGGATTACCGGCCGGGGCTTGGAAGGTGGGGAAGATGAGGAAGAGATCGTGACACGGATGTTTGCCGGAGTGCATATTTTGCATCCTTCCATCCTTCAGGACTCCCCTGCAGGAGAATCGTTCTCCATCATCGATCCGTATGTACGAGAGCTTGCGCGAGGTTCTCGGATGTTTGGTTTCGTTCATGCTGGTTATTGGTCCGACATCGGCACGCTCGAGCGTTTGGCTCGAGCGCAAGCTGATGTGGAGAGTGGTGCCATCATGCTTCCCTCCGGCAGGGGTTGACTTCTTTCAGCCATTTGCCAAAAGATATCCTTACCCTGTTTAATTATGAAATGGGCCAATCATTGGGCTAGTGGAATGAACGGTTATGGCGTCATTTGATCAACTCCATCAACTACTCGAACAGTCTCTCCGCGATATCCAAACCGAAGCCAACCATGAGGATACGGTACAGGATAAAGAATTAAGTGAGGCTCTTCATCGATTATCGGGTCGATTGAACGATATCCTTGCCGAGTCGCCTTCCGACGTCGAACAAGGAGAATCAGTGGAATCCTCTCTAGCGGGGGATGATGCTTCGGCGTGTTCTCCCGTTCCTCGCCAGGAAAATCTTCACCTGGTCACCTCCTGTGAAGGGGTGGTCATCATGGCAAATGACCTCGTCTGTGACGTATTGGGCCTCGATCTCGCTGCCTTAGGGTCCATTTCTCTCTCCCAATGGATTCCCCTGAAGGAATGGCGAGTCATTCATCCTCGGCTCAGTGGGGTTCTGGAGCCGATGAAATGGGTGGTGACGTTTCATGCTCTTGATGGCGTCTTTCGCCGAGTTCCGTGCATCATCACACCCATGTTCGACCACTCGCGGGCCGTGACCGGATGGCATTGGGGGTTACAGTGGGAGCATGAGCGGGCCGTTCCGTCCCCCTTCCCGCAGTTAGTCCAAAGCCTGGAAGCCCAAATCCTCGCCGGGCAAAATGTCGAGGTGTGTTTAACGCAAATTTGTGAAGGGTTAGTCCATACCTTCGGCTTTCCGTTCGTGTGGATTGCCACCTCTCGTGAGAATCACGTCCTAGAGTTGCAGGCCTATGGTGTGAACGCGGAACTGGATTGGGACCTCCATGGATCACGTTGGTGGCAGGGAACGGTTCAACACGAGGAATTGTTACAAGCCTGTTCTACCCCGACCTTAGCTCCTGTCCTCCTTTCAAAACCGTCCCACGAGGGTTTACCGTGGTTTCCTCAGTCCTTTAACCTTCACGAGGCACTGAGAATTCCGCTCCATCTTCAGGAAGGATCGACGGGGATGCTGGTGGTGTGTTCTTCCAGCTCCAATGTGTTTGATGCTTCGGTACAGTCATGGTTACGAGCCTTGGGTCATCAAATCGAAGGATTGATGGCGAGTGCCTACGAAATGGAACAGTTGCGGCTCAAAAGTGCTGCCCTCGGGTCGGTCAATTATGCGGTCTGCGTTACGGACCCGCAGGGTCGCCTGCAATGGATGAATGAAGCCTATGCCGAATTGATGGGGGTCCCTACGAGTGAACTTCTGGGTGATACCTTATCGTCTTTTCCCCATGAGCACCTTCAGGCCGCGGCAGATCATTCCTCCGGTTCTCTCAAATCTTTGGGGGTGCTGAAAACGGAAATCATCGAAGAACGTCCCGGAAAAGATGATGTGGTGTTAGAGCAGGTCTTGACTCCCTTATTGAATGAAGAGGGGGTTCCTACCCATTTTGTGGCCATTCTTCAAGATGTCACCGCTCGGAAGGCTACGGAACGACAGATGACCTACCAGGCCTATCACGATCCGTTGACCGATCTGCCCAATCGGGTCATGTTTGATGACCGTCTGCAACAGGCTCTGGCTCATGCCAGACGGAAAGGAAGTCTCTTGGCCTTATTGTTCTTGGATCTTGATAATTTTAAATCCATCAATGACCAACATGGGCATCCAGTTGGAGACCGGTTATTACGGATTGTGGCCAAGCGACTGCAAAGTTGTGTCCGGTCAACGGATACGGTCTCCCGGCTCAGTGGCGATGAATTTGCCATTATTCTCCAAGACCTCGAGCATATCCCGGATATTCGTCAGGTCTCCCAAAAAATTCTGGATAGTCTCCAATCTCCTGTCAGGTTAGGTGGGCACGACCTTGGTGTCCAATCGAGTATCGGCATTTCGGTCTACCCCAAAGATGCGGTCGATGGGTTTCGGCTTCTCGAAATCGCGGATCAAGCCATGTATTCCGCCAAAGAATCTGGTGGGCAATGTTGGCACTTTGCCACCTCGGAATGGAATTTTGAAGAGTCCTTCTAGCGGGATGCATCTTTTCTAGCCTCGGTCGCGTTTTCCGCAGAGGCTCATTTCTCGACTCCCTGATCGTTTTTCCGGACATTCGTTGATGAAAAGCCACGACTGTTGAAAAAAAGCTGCGGGGTTATCGTTACAACCCTGCATGATTTCTGTAGGCTGTTCCCTCCAATTTGCAGACCAGTTGGGCTTCTTTCCCCGACTTTTCTGTCCCGCGTCGATACGCAGGTCGGAGCAGGATTCTTGAGCGCTTCTTCCCGTGAAACGAGCAAACTAGGGAATATTTTTAGGATTTATTGACCAGTCGATGAGAAATTTCGTCGGTTGGATCGGTGTGCCGTCAATGGAAACCCCCCGTTCGTTATCCGTCTGAGGCCAGGGTAGGGCTGGCTGGCCTCGATATTGCACATTTAAGCTTCGAGATCATATGTCGTCTAACAACCGTTTATCAATGTATTACGAATATGGTGTGAGTAAGGAGTGGCTAATCATGAAGTGTGAGAGTCTGGATGCAAAATTGATCCTGAAGGGATTGGTGATTATTCTCGTCTTGCTGTCCTTTGGGTGTTCACATCGGGCTTCCCATGGGGCTCATAAGCATTCGAAAAAAACGCGGTATGCCTCGCATCAGGGTCAGGGTCAGTTAGATTCCTCCAAGAAGATGAGAACCACGAACGGCACCCCTTCCGGATTGGAGGATTATTTTCCCAAGGGTGAGGGGACCTTCGCGGATCTCCTGGAGGACGATGCGTTAATTCAGGAAGACCCGGATTTTAGTCAGGGCAATCATACAGGAAATCGTTCTCAGGACTACTGGGCCAATCGGACGAAAGCCGAGCAGATTACGGCCCAGAGCGGACTCCAAGATATCCACTTCGCGTTCAATAGTTCGCGATTAACCGAACAGGCCAAGGCCATCCTGGCCGCGAATGCCGAGTGGCTCAAGGATCATCCCCATGCGGAAATTACGATCGAAGGTCATTGTGATGATCGTGGAACATCCGCCTATAACTATATTCTAGGGGAAAAACGGGCCGTTCGGGCCAAAAACTATTTAACCAGTTTGGGTGTCAAGGATAAACAACTTGAAATAATGTCGTTCGGGAAAGATAATCCGGCCTGTTGGGACCCAACGGAAACCTGTTATCAAAAGAATAGAAGGGCTCATATGGTATTAGGCGTGAGCCTGGCCTCTACTGCCATGCGATAACTCAAGAATTATTGGCCGAGGCGTTGAACCATATTCATGCGTGAACATCTCATGAAAGCCACTATCCCATCACGAAGGTCGTTGAGTCCCATCGTGCGATGGATGGCCGGAGTGATCCTGGCCGGGATGGCGTGTCTGATCGTCGGATGTGTCGCGCAACAGGCCGATGTCGTCCGTATCAAACGGGAGTTGGATGCGAAGATCCATCAACTCAACAAAAGTAAAACGTCCTTGCAGGATGCGGTAGGAGAAGCCAATGCCGCGCTCGAGAAAGCCAACGGGTTAATCGCCCGACAGCGAGCCGAAATCAAGGAACTGCTCCATGCGCGGGCCGAACTCATGGATCAGGTCGCGACATTGAAAGACACGGATCTGTCTCAGGTACGGGGTGCCATCGAGCAAAATGATCATCGAGTCGGAGAGCTAGACCAAAAAGTCTCGGGATTTCAGGCAGAGCTTCAAACCGTTCGGGTTCAACTGCAGGAGTCTCAGGCGGCTGTAGACCCTCTCATCCGGCAACTGGAAAATCGATTGGGAGCGGAAGAGAAATTGCTTACGGAGCAGGGGGGGAAACTCGGGGAATTCCGGTCTTCCTTGGTGGACTACCAGGACGTGCTGGCATCCGTGAGGAAATCCGTCTCCCGACAGGAGCAACAGGTCTCTGCCTTACGACAGGATATTCAGGATCTTCACCGGGATCATGAGGGTCAGAAGCAACAGGTTCAAGCCCATTTTGAAGAAGTACGGACAAGTATTCAGTCGGTCGTCGGGGCCTTGGAAAAAGTCAGCACGACCTTCGGGGGACGTCTAGACGAACATGAACAACGTCTTGTCCGGCTGTCTTCCACACAAGCGTCGGTTCTTCCCCAGAAGGCATCCGTGAGGCCCTCGGCTTCTTCCTCAGTGGAGAAGATTCGTGTGCCTTCAGCCTTCCGAGCGACGCCACCCTCCTATTCTCCAACTCGCTCGGTTCCCGAGAATAGGGTGCAGGCCCGTTCCTCCCAGGACGCCAATACCGTGGCCAGTGTCGTGACCCCGTCTCTTCCCCGATTGACCACTCCATCATCGGGCGGCATGAAACCACCAGGAGGGAAGCCGGACCCTCGTCGGCTCTACCAAGGAGCTTTTCGCCTGCTTCAACAGAGGAATTATTCGGCGGCTTCCCAGAAGTTTTCTCAATTTTTGCGGGCCTTCCCGGAGTCGTCATTAGCCGCAAACGCGCAATATTGGTTGGGGGAATGTTACTATGGACAACGGCGCTTTCAGGAGGCGATTGATGAATTCGAGCGGGTCTTCGCCTTTTACCCCACCAGTCCCAAAGTTCCGGCATCCTTGTTAAAGATCGGGTATTCTCATCTGGAGCGGAAAGAACCCGCTATGGCCAGGGCCGTCTTTCAACAGTTAGTGCGAACCTACCCCAAGAGCTCTGAAGCGATCAAAGCCCATGGTCGCCTTCAGGAAGTCAATGCCTTTCTGAACAATCCTTCCTGATTCCACGACGTTCATCTGGGCCGGTATTCCTCCCGGGCCCCTTTGTTCTCAATCCTGCTTTGGTGACAGTCGGAGTCTTCTGTGTTCAGGTTTTTTGCCGGATGATTGAGCCACCTCAGGTTGTACCGGAAACGGCCATCTTCTGCACCTCCTGAACCCCATTCAAGAAATACTCGAATCAGGCCGATTTGGTGGATACTTTCCGTTTTCCAATCATTGTCCGGATTATTCATGCCGCATTCGTCTCGCAACATGATCGATACGTTAACCGGTTTACGTGGGATGGCGGCCCTTTGGGTCGTGCTGTTCCACGTCACGTTTGGAGCGCCAAACGGTTATTTGCCGGGCTTCTCAGAGAAGCTGGACTGGGGAATCTTCCGGAACATCATCATCCAAGGGGTCTATGCCGTCGATATTTTTTTTGTGTTGAGCGGGTACATTCTGACTCATGTCCATCGACGAGAATTTGAATCGTCAGTCACCATCAGAAAAATCCGGCACTATCTCGCACTTCGTCTTGCACGGATCTATCCCCTTCATCTCTTTGTCGTGGGGGGATTGGGGTCGGCCTATGCGTTGGGTATCTGGAATCAGAAGCCGGTGACGGGTGAAGCCTTCGCGCTCAGTCTTGTCCTGATGAATATGTGGTCCGACCCTTCGATCAATACCCCGACTTGGTCCGTCAGCGCCGAATGGTTAGCGTATCTGACGTTCCCGGTCATGATCCCCGTCTTACTCTGGTGGAAGCGGTATTCCTCGCTTATGCTCCTGATGATCCCGCTGATGTTCGTGTACCCCTGGTGTGTTGGGGTGTTTGATTGGGGGTGGGATTGGCATGTGGGGTGGGTGGCCTTGTTTCGAGTCCTCAATGGTTTCTTTTTGGGCGGCGCCCTCTACTATCTCAAGGAACAGTGGTTGGGGGAACGCGAGTATCCTATGGCGTCGGGATGGTGCCTGATTCTGGTGTTCCTCTTTTTGTTTGGGTTGACGAGAGTCTGGTCGATCATGTTTCTCTATCCGCTCATTCCATTGATGATCCTGGCCTTGACCTATTCCCGTGATGGGATCGGGGCCCTATTCAGCCATAACATCATGGTGTGGTTAGGCCTGGTTTCTTACGCGATGTACATGGTGCATTATCCGGTCTTGGAGATCTTTCGATGGAGCCTGAATGATTATTATGCGGGTTTGGACCCCGCCCGGGATCAGCTCCTTCTGTATGCCCATTTAGGGTTGATGGTTGCCATCGTGATTGGTGCCGCCGCGCTCTGTTATGCCTGGATCGAGAAACCATGCAGGGGGTTTGTCAAACGACGTGTCCGTGCCTCTCAACCTGAGGTCGTGGAAGTTCTCGAGGTTGTGCGATAGCATTTGAGGCGTCGGGGAATAGCCGAACTGCACTGTAGTGTTGGTGAGAAGGGTTCGGAACGAACGTGCCGGAAATATAAGTCGGAATAAGAAGCTGTCTCAGGCCTGTAAACGAATATGGCGCTGGGCGGGAATTTCCGGGAGTAAGGCAAAGGGGTGTTGGACGGACTTCCACGTTTCCCCATGCTGGGCGATCAAGGATTCCGAAACAGGCCCCAACCATTGATCGGCCACACGAAGATAGTCAATCCGCTCTGGATTGATCCCCATAATCCGACAACAGGTGGCGTCAACCGCAGGCAGGTTGGATCCCATGACCAGCACGCCAGGCGATACCGGATCCCCCATGATGGGTCCGTCTCCCTCCATGCCTGTGATGCCGTCCACGATGGCAAAATGCGGCTTCAATGTCGCGTTGATGTCCAGGATGGATTGGGTAATGCCTTCTTGATGGAGGATATTCTTGGGCCAGCCATAGTACAGCCCAGGCATCACCCCGAAGAAATTTTTCATGGATAAGGTCGCTCCGGCCCAATGGTGCGTCTTCATCTTCGCCACCGAGACGATCATGTCGACGTCGTGCACGACGTGGGGAAACGTCAGAGTGGGTAAGGAGGTGTACCTTCCAAGGTTTTTTTGCGGAATACCTTCCATGGCATTCAAATCGTGGAAGGGAATCCGGTCTTCGATCAGCACGTCCGCCAATCCGGACTCTTCTAAGACCAGGAGGCTGTCGAGATTATGACTTGTGCCTTCGCCGATCAGGACCGCTGAGGCACCATAATGAAGGAAGGCTTCGATGGTCGCTCGGACGACGAGGGGATGGGTGTTGATATGGGCCGCGAACTTATGTGGCTCGACCAGGTTGGGTTTCAAGAGCACCCGTTTCCCTCTGAGTGCCGTCTCGGTTAGACCCAATTCACGAAAGCCGTCTTGAATCAGACCGGTCAGATTGGTTTGGTAGTGGGTCGCTTTCCCGATAAAGGTTTGGGCGCGTAACGGCGGGCCTTTCAGCCAGTCGAATAGGGACAGCCCTGAGAGGGCCGCGCCCCCTCCCACCAAGGATGCGATCAGGAATTCCCTCCTGGAACATTGTCGGGGTTCAGTTTTGTGTGTGGATGCGGGGTTCATCCGACCTCCTGGGAAGTCTGGTGATCGGCCTTCGCTGATCGAGACGCGTGGTCACCCATCGGCAACGGGAACACCCCACCCGCGCGGTGAGCGGCGTATAACAGGAGTGCCAGGGAGGGCAGGGGGTAGGGCCCATATTTCTGTTGAAGCGCCAGGCTCGTTCGAATCATTTCCTCTTTATCTTGGGGAATGATTCCCCATGCTCCCAACCCCAAGAGGCCCCATCCCAACGAAACCGGGGTATGGAGCCGGGTGGTTTCTTGTGACAAGTATTGAATGCTGGATGCGATGCCCTCCCTTTCCACTTTTCCGGCCAGAGCTTGCAACGCGACCCCGGTCGCTTCAGGGAGTGGGTGCAAGGCTTTCCCGAACGCGCTGGGGCTCCCATAATTCCACCCTCCCTGCGCCAGCTGTCGATCCAGGATCATTCGTATCCCTTCCTTCACGCGTCCGTGTGTGCCTAACCCGACGGATTGCAGCGCCAGGATGGCTAAGCTCGTGGGGACCACCCAACTATGGGTTTCCGCGATCCATGGCCATCCCCGTATGGCCGGGTCATGACCCGAGACCGAATTCGGAGGTTTGGGGAAATGTTGACCCGTAAACCCCACGAGAAAATCGATCGCACGGTTTTTTGCCTCTTGGAATTCAGGTGCCTGGTCCCAAGCCAGGACCGCTAACGCCGTAGGCCAGCAAGCCTCCGGATGTTGGGAGGAGAGGGGAACCCGTCCGTCGGAGCTCTGAAGCTTCTTCAGATAGTCCCGCCCAAGATGGATGCTCCGGTCCTGACCTTCACAGGCGCTGAGCGTCAGGATGGCCCAAGCGGTGCAGTCGGGTCTGGCTTGTCCACCTGGCTGATAAGAAAACCCGCCGTCTGGCCGTTGGTGCGAATGAAGGAATTCCAGGGATGGAGAATAGTCGATCATGGATCCTAGGGGCTATGAAAAGATTAGAGAAGATGGATGATGAACAGTGTGTCGGTCAAAAAGAAAAGGCCCTTAAATGATCGGTCCCGGGAAATGGACGTCCAAAAGGGAGGAAAACTTTTCCCTGACCCAAAAGGAGGGGTTCCGCCAAGAGGGTGACCTCACCAACGTGGTACAGCGAACACCAAAGGACGGAAAGGTTTTGAAAATGGAAAGAAAAACATAGGCAAGTTTTTCTCAAGGAAGTCGATAATGGAGCATGATCACAAGAGAAACACGAAAAAGGGATGAACGATTGACCTGGGTGAGCGAACATCTGCGAATCACCAAGTCATATGCATTCAACCGGATTCCCCCTCTCGGTTATGGTGGCCACGGTCCAAAGCATCGATCGCATGCTTGGGGCCCTCGCTGGGCTCGGGTGGCTGGGCTATCGAACAGAGGCTTGAAAAAGGGGAAACAACTACGACAGTTTATTCCGGGCAAACTGGCGTAGATTTTCCACACTACAGCCCGAAAAGGAGATACGCTATGGTTAACCTTTTGAAGCGTTTTATCAAGGAAGATGAAGGAGCCACCGCCATCGAATACGGTCTCTTAGCTGCCTTGATCGCGGCTGTGATCGTCGGGACCGTCCAAACCTTGGGTGGAACCGTGAACACGGCTTTCCAGAACGTGGATGCGGGTATCAACGCGACGTAATCCTGAGTTCCCACAGAATCGTTTCTCGGATGTTTCTTCCGGTTCATCCGGGGGAAATGTCCGAGAAGGGTTTTCGGGGGCTGGGGAGATAGCAGAAGGTCTCTGGATACGAGAGAGTCCAGGATAAGGGAGAGGATTATGAAAAGTGTATGGATGAGTCACCAGAATGTGGAGTTGAGGATCAGTGAGTTTCTCCATAGCGAAGAAGGGGCTACGGCTATTGAATATGCCCTCTTGGCTGCGCTGATTGGTACGACGATCATCGGGGCGCAAACGGCGTTAGGCCAAACGGTCGTCAATATGTACCAGAATGCCGTCGGTCTGATCACCGGGACGATGAGCACGTGATTGTGTGACATACCTCTCTTGACTTCCCTCTTTATTTGTCCTGGTCTTGCTTGAGGCCTAGGGCAATTACTCTGCTATCCCTCTTTTGAATGTAATCGTGTATTCGCGAGCTTAATCAATAAAAGGAATCGGTGCCATGAAAAACTTCAGAATTTTTCGCTTTGATCGTGTTATCAAATCTGAACGTGGGTCGGCTGCTGTAGAGTTTGCGATGATTCTCCCGATCTTGGCCACCCTGGTGTTTGGAATCATCGACTTTGGTCGCATGCTCTGGTTCCAGGAAGTCCTGGTGAACGCCACGAGGACGGGGGCACGCCAGGGGATCTTATTTAATTCGGGGAACGGACAAACCCAGATTGAGGGGTTTGTCTCCCAAGCGTTGACGAACGCAGGAGTGCCGGCTGGAGGTCTGAGTGTGAATGTGACCGGTGTGGGGACGGGTCAGGGAAATCCGCTCACGGTGACCTCGACGATTCCCTGGCAGTTTTTTGTGGTCGATAAGTTGGTCCCTGGAGTGTCCACGAATCAGTTGACCTCCACGGTCACCATGATGAATGAATAGAAGAGGAAGAGACGGATACGCGTTGATTGCTACCCTAAGGAGTAAACTTATGACACCATCAGCCCCCAAGCCTAAGGCTTCATTGAAAAACCAACGAGGTATTGCCGCGATCAACATCGCCATTACCGGGACAGTCCTGGTCGCCATGGCTGCCTTCGCCATCGATATCGGGCATGCCCTGGTGACTCAGAATGAATTACAGAATGCCGCCGATTCCGCAGCACTGGCTGCTGGACGGGAATTGGGGGTGACCTATATCGAACTGCCGGTTTCTGAACAGAAGGATATGTCACGGGATCTCACCGGAACCGAGCAGACAGATGTCATCGGACAAGCTACCACCGCGGCCTATGCCAATGGGGCTTCTGACCTGGATAATATCACGATTGCCCAGGGAGAAGTGGAGTTGGGTCGATGGGACTTCGCGGCCAGTACCTTTACCCCTGGCATTACCCGGCCGAATGCCATTCGGGTCACGGCCCGTAGAGATGGTGTGCAAAACGGACCCATTTCGACATTTTTCGCGGGAATTATGGGTGTGACCGATATGGATGTTTCCGCCACATCGGTCGCCGCCTTGGGAACGGCCGGAGGGCCAGCTGCTCCTGGAGCGGTTAACGCCCCGTTCGGTATCTCGGAGGATTGGTTTACGGGTACGGCGACGTGTGGAGATACGATCACGTTTTCTCCGACCGGAACCCAAGGGGGATGTGCCGGGTGGCATCAATTTGATGAAGAAGTGTCGGGCGGCAACAAACCGAAAAACTGCAGCACGACTACGACTACCGGTGGTGGTGGTGGGAGTGGTGGGCAAAGTGGTGCCAACGCCCATATGATGGATCAAGTCATCGAATGTCTGGATGCCGGAAACTATACCAGCCCGCCTATCTATCCCGGAGTGACGCAGTTTGAGTTCACCGGCGGTGAAGTGTCTTCGGCGTTCCCAGAATTGCAGGACATGTACAATAATCATAAAAATTCCGCCGGCGAATGGCACATTTCGGTCCCGGTCTACGAGGCCAATAATTGTGCAAACCCAACTGGGCCGGTAACGATCGTAGGCTATGCCAAGGTGGCCGTTACGCAAGTCACGCCTCCTCAGGGACAGGGGCAGGGTTATATCGAAGCCAACGTGCAATGCGATGCCTTCTTTGACGGCGCTCCGACTCCCAATCCTATCGGTGGGGGTGGGGCACCGACGCCCTTATCGCCCTACCCACGATTGGTGTCTTAATCCCGTAATTAGGGAATGTCCCATAGGGTATGTGTTGCCCTTGAGCGAGCCCTTGAATGAGATGGATGTCTCGTTCAAGGGCTTCTTTTTTCCCGTCGCTCCTTCCTCGAAGTTGATCTCCTCTCGGAAAGATTTCTCTTCTCATCCTTATCTCCACGAAGTTTTTTTGTCCTGACCTTCCTGGGGTCAATCAATTCTTCGCAAACAGCCTCTCAAGAAGGCAAGAGAAACCACCGAATCAATTCCAGTGGGCCATGTAACCCATTTTTCATAGGTTTTCTTGTTTTCACCCCCTATCACCCCAATGTTGTGACCGTCTGAACGGGTAGGAGGTGTAAACAACAGGAAAAGGAAAACGTCTTCTCATGAATGAACATCTTCTTTTGGTTGGATTGGCCGTGGGGCTGGTGTTGGCGGCCTATACCGACGTGCGGGAATACCGGATTCCCAATTGGCTGACCGGTTCTTTAGCCCTATTCGGTATTGGAGCCAATACCTGGATGGAGGGATGGTCCGGGTTGTTCTTCAGCATAGAAGGTATGGCGGTAGGCCTCGCGTGCCTCATGCTTTTTTACATCCAAGGAGGGATGGGTGCCGGAGATGTCAAATTACTCGCCGCCATCGGAGCCATCATCGGGACCAAGCACGTCTTCTTTGCTTTCTGTTTCGCGGCCATCCTTGGCGGAATCTATAGTCTGATCGTCTTATTCGGCATGGGCGGGTTTCGCTATCTGTGGGAGCGCGTCTTTTTGCTGTTAACGACCCTGCGCTGTTCCCAATCGATGATTACGGCCGAATCGGCAAACGGGAAAGAACCCAAATTGCGCTATGCCCTGGTGATCGGGTTGGGGACCGTTGTGACCCAAACCCTGTTTTTCTATGGCGTTCTTTAACTTTTCAGGGTTGGTTCGTACAAAAGCTGAACTTTTCGGGGTATTTGTTACCCGTTGGCTATTAAGAATGCAAATTCTCATCCGATATGCACTGTAGGTCATTTAACTCAATTTTCAATATCCAATTGATCATACCGACATGTTGAAAGTCTGGCACATAGGGGAGGACGCATAATGGGACAAAAACGACCGTTAGTCTTTTTAGGAGTGGCCGTGGGAATCGCCCTGGTGACCACCATCCTGGTGTATCAATGGCTCCAGGGACAAAAGGTCACGGAGGTCGAACCGGCCGTCGTGGAGGTAGAGGGGGTCGGAGTGGCTGTGGCGAGTAATGACATTCCCTGGGGAACTCCCTTGACCGAAGATGTGGTCCGTATCGTCCATTATCCTGAAGAAAGCATCCCCGCAGGGCATTTTTCGGATGAGGACACGCTGAAGGGCCGTGTCATCCTCACGAACCTCAAAAAGAACGAACCGATTTTAGAAGGGAAGTTGGCTCCCATCGATTTAAAGACCGGGGGGGTGGCTGCGGTCATGGATCCCAGTAAACGGGCGATGGCCGTGAAAGTCAATGAAATCGTGGGACTCCCGGGCTTTGTCCAGCCCGGTGACCGAGTGGATGTGATGGCGACGTTTGAAGATCCCCGAGGAAAACGAAAGCAGGATCAGGTGACCAAGGTGATCTTGGAAAACATGCTGGTCTTGGCGACGGATACTCAGATGGAACGGAAAAACGGGGAAGATGAGCCGACCCCGGTGAAAGTCATCACCCTTGAAGTGTCGCTGGAGGAAGCCGAAAAATTGGCCATGGCCGAAAATGGCGGGAAGTTACGGCTTGCGCTGCGAAGTCCCATCAACCCCGATGTGATGAAAACCACGGGGGCGAATTTTGATGATTTGATGCAGTCGCACCAAAAAAAGCGAGTCAAGGCCAAGCGAAAATATAAACCTAAGGATAGAGTCGAAGTCATCAGCGGGACTGACCGCAAAACCATGAAATTTTAAAAACGGGGACGTTAAAGGGATTGTCATGAAAGGTACGGTTATGAATATCATTCGCAACATTCCATTGACCAGGGTCCTAACCGGAGTGGTCTTCCTCTTGAGCAGCCATACGGCTGCGTTTGGAGAGGGGCTCACGCATCAAGCTGTCCAAGTGGATGAACCGCAGAAGCTGCGGTTGATCGTGGGTGAGTCCAAAATCGTGGAATCGGGAACGTCGTTTAAGCGGGCCTCCGTGGCCAATCCCGACGTGGCCGATCAAATCGTGGTGTCTCCCAAGCAGGTCTACCTGGCGGGTAAGGGCATCGGCACGACGACCCTCACCTTGTGGAATAAACAGAATAAGGTCGCGAATGTGTTTCAGGTTGAGGTGACGCCCGATATCAACCGGTTGAAAGAACAGTTGCATACGATGTTGCCGGATGAGCCGGAGCTGAAGGTCATGAGCAGTCATGACAATATCACCCTGACCGGAAGTGCCACGAACATGGCCGCCCTCAGCAAAGCTTTGGCCGTGGCCGAACCCTATGCGCCCGGAAAAGTCGTGAACCTGATCCAGGTGGGCGGTGTGCAACAAGTCATGATGGAAGTCAAGATCGCGGAGATGCAACGCGGGTTGCTCAAACGGATCGGGGTGAACTTTAAACGGCAGCAAAAGAATCATCGTGATTTCACGATCGGCTTATTGGGTGGACAGACGAATATCGATGTCGACAATTCGGCCGTGCTTTTTGAGTCACAAAGGGCGCTTACCCAAAATGGATTTCCTGCCACCGGTCTGACGGAGCTGTGGCGGCAAATTCCCGGGCTCACGACGAGCGCGATCCTGGGATTCGGTATCGGGAATGACCTGTGGACGGTGTATCTGGATTTGATGAAAGAGCATGGTTTATCCAAAACGCTGGCCGAACCGACCTTGATCGCGGAAAGCGGACAAGCGGCTGAATTCTTGGCGGGTGGGGAATTTCCCATCCCTATCCCCCAACAGTTCAGCCAGGTTACCATTAAATTCAAAGAATTCGGTGTGGGCCTCAAATTCACGCCAACGGTCCTGGCTGACGGACGCATTTCGGTCATCGTGAATCCGGAGGTATCGGAATTAGATTTTTCAAACGGGGTTCAACTGGCGGGATTCCAGATCCCTTCCTTAATCACCCGTCGTGTGAAAACCGTGGTGGAGCTGGGGAACGGACAAAGCTTCGCGATTGCCGGCCTGTTGCAAGAGAATATTCGTGAGACGGTGTCCAAGTATCCGGTCTTGGGGGACATCCCCATCTTGGGAGCCCTGTTCCGGAGTACGGATTTCCAGAAGAACGAAACGGAACTGATCGTGATCGTGACGCCCCATTTGGTCAAACCCTTAAACATGGCCAAGCAGACGTTGCCGACGGACTATTACTTGGAACCCAACGATTTTGAGTTGATGCTGATGGGCTATGTCGAAGGGGTGTATCCGGAAACCAATGTGGCCAAGCCCGAGGAAGCCTACTCGACGAAGAGACCAAAGGTGGCCAATCGCATTCCCTACAATAAAGGGGGGATGGAAGGAACGTTTGGTCATCTAGCTCCATAAGAAGATATCCAGAGAAAAAGGAGACGAGATATGCAATCGCCATTGAATGTGAAATATGTGGGACTCTTCAGCCTGCTTCTGATTGGGTTGACCGGATGCGGAATCTGGCCGTTTATGACCGAAGATAATGGACGCCGCCCGGTTGCGATGGGCAAAAGCGATCAAATCGCGTACCCATGGGCCCCTCATCCGGTGCACTTGAACGAGGAATATGGCATAGCCTACCGGCAGGCGGTCGAGGGCCAAATTCTCAACCCCCGTGCGGCTAATAATGTGGGACCCGTTCAAGGACCGGCTGATCCCAAAGGGTTGCAGTATAGTTTGACCCGGTATCAATTGCATTTCAAGACTCCTCCGTACACTGAATGGGAATTGAAGGATTCCGGTTCCATCGGTGGCGGGTCGAAAGGTAAAAGTAGTGGCAAGTCGGGAAAATCGGGAGGTAAGAAATGACGGACAAGGCATGGAAACCAAAACGGGCCGGTGCCTCATCGGAAGGGGCTGGTCAGGGATATGTTGTTGAGCTTTCCGTAAAGGACCCTGAAAGTCGCTCGACGCTCGAGGGAATTATCGGTGAGATTGACGGGGTTCGGGTCAGTGCTTCCCAAGGTGGGGAGCCTCCGAATCTGGTGATCTTGGAACTGGACGAAAATCCGGAGGACACGTTTTCCGTGATTCGCGAGATGGGAAGGATGCAAAAAGGCATAGAGGTCTTCCTGACCGCTCCGACATTAGACCCCAAAGTCTTGTTGGAAGCGATGCGGGCCGGTGCCAAAGAATTTCTGGCACAGCCTATCCAAAAGAATGAAGTCGAGCCGGCCATCGCTCGTTTTATCGAGCGGGCGACCGATCAGTCGGAAAAGAACGCGGCGACGAAAAAATCCGGCAAGATTTTGGCATTTTTTGGCGGGAAAGGGGGAGTCGGCACCACCAGTGCTGCGGTGAACCTGGCTTCCGCGATCGGCAGCCTCTCGGGAAATCCTTCAGTCGTATTGGTCGATGTGAATCAGCATGGAGGGGATCTTCCCCTGTACCTTGATTTACAACCCAATCATAGCTTTCGGGATATCGCTGCCGATCTTTCCAGGTTGGATCAATCCTTTCTCATACGAGTGTTGACGAAAACCGAGTCGGGATTGCAGGTCCTTCCCTCAGGCTATGACGACTTGAGTACCGGACGGTTGAACCCCGATTGTGTGGAAGCCACACTGAAGTTACTGCAAGCCAATTTTGATTATATCGTGATCGACTGTGGCCATGTCTTGGACCTGACCACCAAAAAGGCCTTGGAGTTGTCTTCATGGATCTTAGTGACCTCGACCCTGATCGTTCCCGTCGTGCATCGGACCAAGCGGATTTTGGAATTGTTGCGGGGGTCCGGATTTCCGCAATCGAAGATTCGCCTACTCATGAATCGGTATCTTTCCGCGGAACAAGATGTGCTCAAGGAAACGGAAGGAATCTTAAAGCAGAAGACCTATTGGCTGTTACCCAACGATTATCCGTCGGTCAGTCAATCGGTCAATACCGGAAAGTCCTTGATTGAAATCGCTCCGCGTTCCGCGATCGCCAAATCCTTTAAAGAATTGGCTCAATCGTTTGACGATACCTCATCGGCCAAGGCCAAGAAGGGGTCTTTGACGAGTTGGCTCAGCCCCTTCAAAAGTCGACGTTCGGAGGCCGCGCCCTCTCAAGCCTGATTAATCAACCTGTGATGATATTGAGGTAGTCCAGCATATGTACGATTCCAAATGGGATGAGGTAGGTGGGGCAGTCGGGAATTCTACGCTTGATCTCGGCCCCTTGAAAGAACGGTTGCATCGACAAGTCATCGATTCTCTGGACCTTTCGATCGTCGCCAAACTCGATGAAGATCTCTTGAAGGTCGAGCTGACCAAGCTCGTTCAGGAGATGCTGGAAAAGGAATCGGTCCCGCTCAGTATGAAAGAGCGGGATGGCCTGATTTCCGAGATTCAACATGAGGTGATGGGGCTAGGGCCTCTCGAGCCGCTGGTGCAAGATCAAACGGTCAACGACATCCTGGTCAACCGAGCCGATCAGGTCTTCGTCGAACGGGCCGGCAAGCTTGTCCTGACCGACGTCAAATTTCGTGATGAAGGCCATCTCAGGAAAATCATCGAAAAAATCGTTTCCGCGGTGGGGAGACGGATTGACGAATCGGCTCCCATGTGCGATGCCCGGTTGTTGGATGGATCCCGGGTCAATGCCATCATTCCCCCACTGGCTTTGGATGGGTCTTCGATTTCAATCAGAAAATTCTCGAAAGATAAATTGCAGATCGCCGATTTGGTCGAAAAACGGTCGTTAACCCCTGAAATCGCCGAATTGTTGCGAGGAATCGTGGAAGCCCGGCTGAACGTGTTGATTTCCGGAGGGACGGGTTGTGGAAAAACCACGATCCTGAACATTCTGTCCGGGTTTATCCCGGCGGATGAACGCATCGTCACGATCGAAGATTCTGCGGAGCTTCAATTGCGTCAGGAACATGTCGTGCGCTTGGAAACGCGCCCTCCCAACGTAGAAGGCCGGGGCGAAGTGACCCAACGGGAGTTGGTCAAGAACTGTTTGAGGATGCGTCCTGACCGGATCGTGATGGGGGAGGTCCGGAGCGCCGAATGTTTGGACATGTTGCAAGCGATGAATACCGGTCATGATGGATCCCTCACGACCATCCATGCCAATACCCCTCGAGATTGTCTGACCAGGGTCGAAACCCTGGTGGCGATGGCGGGGTTGAATTTGGCGACCAAAGCCCTTCGTCATTACGTCAGCTCGGCGATCGATGTGGTCGTGCAGATGACGCGATTGTCGGATGGGTCAAGAAAGCTGACGAGTCTTTCGGAGATCGTCGGGATGGAGGGTGAAACCATCACCTTGCAAGAGATTTTTCTTTTTCAGCAAACCGGACTCGATGAAGAACGAAAAGTCCATGGGATTTTTAAAGCTTCGGGGGTTCGTCCCAAATTCGTGGAACGGTTTAAGGCACTCGGGATTGATTGTGATCCGAGCATCTTTGATCCGGAAAAAATTTATGAAGTGTAAGAATGTGGATTTCCCTCTTGACGGGGCAACGGGTGACGTGGTGAGCGAGCCCTCACCCACACTGCCGGCCCTGAGGGCTCACTGGAGTGTGATATGACCATCGCCATTAGTATCGGAATATTCCTTACCATCATTCTGCTCATTGAGGGGCTGTATTATGTCTACCACCAGAACTTGAGTAAGAGCAGCCGGGATCTGAAACGGCGATTGCGTGGTGGGGCCGCGCGACCACAAGAGGATAAAGACGGGAAGAAAGTGGAGATCCTTCGCCAACGAAACCTGAGTGCGCTCCCTTGGCTGCATCAAATGCTGGAGTCGATGAGTAATCTGGGTGGGTTGGAGAAGACCCTTCAGCAGGCGAACAGCCAGATGCCGATCGGAGTCTTTCTGTTGCTCTCCGGTGTGATGGGTGGAGGCGGTGTCGTGGTGGCCGGGTTTATGGATTATCCCCTTCCGATTGCCCTGGGAATTGGTTTGGTGTGCCTGTTCATTCCCTATATGAAGATACTTTGGCAACGGAAGAGTCGCTTTAAGGAATTCGAACGGCAATTGCCGGAAGCCTTGGATTTGATGGCGAGAGCCCTCAGAGCCGGCCATGCCTTTTCCGTCGGAATGAAAATGGTCGGGGATGAATTCTCCGATCCCATTGGACCTGAGTTCGCTCGTACGGTTGAGGAAATATCGTTCGGGATCGATGTGCCTGAGGCCATGAATAATCTGAACGGGCGTGTCATCAGCACCGATTTGAAGTTCTTCATCACGGCGCTGATCGTTCAACGGGAGACTGGGGGGAATTTAGCCGAGATCATCGAAGCCATTTCCAGACTCATTCGACAACGGTTCGAGTTGTTAGGGAGAGTCAAAGCCCTTTCTGCCGAGGGGCGATTGTCAGGGATTGTCCTGTTTGCCATGCCCATCGTGATGGCCGGGGTTCTTTATTGGTTGAACGAGCCCTACATGCGTTTATTGATCGAAGATGACTTGGGAATCATGATGATCGTCGCTGCCTCCTTTTTGATGGTCGTCGGAGCGGTTGTGATGAAAAACATGTGTGATATTAAAGTATAAGGCTGAATCATGGATCCATTACTTCTCATAAGCGTCCTCGTGTTTTTCGGTATCCTCCTCATCGGTTGGGGGCTGTATGCCTATTCTCAATCCCAGCAAAAGGTCAGTGATTGGAATACCCGTGCACAAGGCAAATCCCTTTCACAAAAAAATGCTGTGAAGGAAACTGGGAAAGAGGCGGGAGCTAAAGATTATGCGCTGAAAATGCTGGAGCGCCTGGGGAATGTGAACAAGCAGTCGAAAGATCAGGCTGCCACATCACGGCTCAAGGCCGCGCTGACTGTCGCAGGGTATCGAAACCCTCAAGCGCCGTTGGTGTTCATGGGAGCTCGTATCTTTCTGGCTATCCTGTTCGGGGTCTTATTCTTAATCTTTGGACTCGATTCGGTCGAAGGAAAAGATCCGATGGTGTTACCTATAGCGTTAATCGGATCGATGTTCGCCGGATATTTTGGCCCGGTGATGTGGTTGCGAAATACGACGGATAAACGGAAACTCCTGCTCGTGAACGGATTTCCGGATGCGTTGGATTTGATGGTCGTCTGTGTAGAGGCCGGGTTAGGGTTGGATCAAGCGATCTCCAAAGTCGGGGCCGAAGTCAAACAAGGGCACCCGGAACTCGGTGAGGAATTTATCCTTCTAAACCTGGAAATGCGGGCCGGATTGTCGCGTGAACAGGCCCTGCGGAACCTGGTCAATCGAACGGACCTGGAGGATATTCGTAGCTTGGTGGCTCTGTTGATTCAGACCGATCGGTTTGGGACGAGTATCGGGCAAGCGCTTCGGGTGCATTCCGATTCCATGAGGATGAAACGTCGGATGAAAGCGGAAGAAAAAGGGGCTCAATTGCCGGTGAAGTTAATGATTCCCCTCATTCTGTTCATTTTTCCCGCTCTCATGGTCGTGATCGTCGGCCCTGGGGTAATCAGTCTGATGCGAAACTTAATGCCCGCATTGCAGGGAGGATAATGAGGGCCAAGGTCCTTGCCCTTTTAACCCGTATCTTAAAGGATGGTGGAACATGGGAACAGGAGAGAGACAAAGCCGGTGGCAACGAGGAACCATAGAAGAGAACGTCAAGGGTATTCCCCTTTCAATTCGTGAACCTAATGCAACGAGGTATCCAATGATGAGTCCGAGCATGATCCTTGTTTTTCTTCTGGTCATAGGAGGGAGTTTGACCGCCTGTGCCAATAAAGAAAAGTCCATGTTTACCCTTCAGGATGAACATTACCAACAGATTTTGGAACGTCAGAGAGCAGGGATTTCACCGGAACCCAAAGCGCCGGTCGATCTGACGGAAGAAATGGACCAGGATGACTTTGAGCGATTGGGGGATGTTCATCTCGGTCGAGGCGAGTTGCAGGCGGCCAAGGTTCAGTATGAACGGACCCTTGAATTGGAGCCGGAACGGGTTCCCGCACGGTATAAACTGGGGGTCATTTATCTGGAAGGCGGACGTCCTCAAGAAGCCTATGACATGTTCCATCAAATTTTGGATTATGACTTGAATTTCGCCCCAGCCTATGAAGGCATGGGACGTGCCCTCATGAAAATGGAAAAAGAACATGAGGCCGAACAAGAATTTCAGGCCGCATTGCTCTATGACCAAAACCTCTGGACCTCGCAGAACTATTTAGGGATTTTATTCGACCGGAAGCATGACCATCAACAAGCGATTCAGATGTATGAGGTGGCTCTGGAACAGAACGCCCAAAATCCTGCCGTTCTGAACAACTTGGGGATGGCGTATTATCTGGACGAGCAGTATGAAAATGCCGTGAGGACATTCCAGGAAGCCATGAAGGTCAGCGGACCGAAGCAGAAAAAAATCGCCAATAACTTAGGCTTGGCCCTCACGAAGCTTGGGCATTACGATCTGGCCTATGATGCCTATCTTCGGGGAATGGATCCCGCTCGAGCCTACAATAATCTGGGTGTAGCCTTCTTGGAAGAAAAACAGTATGCGCGGGCTTCCCGGTGTTTTGAGAAGGCGATTGATGCCGAACCCACGTTTTATGAAAAAGCCAAAGAGAACCTCTCTGTGAGTAATCGGATGCTTTCCCGACTTCCTATGGTCCAGCAGCAAACATTAATCCGCCGGCAGCCAACCTGTCTGTGAGTGGCTGAAGGGAATATTCCCGACTTGATTGAATGAAATGGAGATCGAGGGTGGGGATGTGGACGCGACTATCGATGTCTGCGGCGAGAACGGCGGAGCGATGGGACCACCAGGGATAGACCACGTGGGACGATTGTCATCTAGACGATTCTTCTTAACATTCTGAGAAATTTTCCCCTTCATGTTCTCCACGAATTCAAGCTTCAACCGATCGGGATCAGGTCGACCCTCGAATTGACTTCTTCATTCCTTTTGTTTGACAAAACCGGGGTGGGGAGTCATTTCCTCATTGGCGGGCGGGAGCATGGATTCTAACAGTTTGGCCAAATCCAGGATTTTATAGGGTTTGACCAATATGCCTTGAAATCCATATCGTTCAAAATTAGACATGATAGGGTCATCGGAGTATCCGCTGGTGACGACGGCCTTGAGGTGTGGATCGAGTTTTCGTAGGTGATGAATGGCCTCTTTTCCCCCCATCCCACCCGGGACCGTGAGATCCAGAAGCACCACGTCAAACGTTTCCCCGGTCTGTAATGACAGTGAAAACGCCTCGATCGCTTCCTGTCCATTGGTGACTCCAGTCACTTCATACCCAAATTGAGTCAAGGCATCTTGAACCATTCGGCGAATGCTCGCTTCGTCGTCCATCACTAAAATCCGTCCCCGCCCTTGAGGGAGGACGGACATCTTTGTATCAATCGGATCGGGTGCGGCATAGGATGAGGGCATGAATACCTGAAATGTGGTGCCTTCCCCCAGGGTGGATTCGACACTGATATGTCCTTGATGTTGCTGAATGATGCTATGAGCCGTGGCCAATCCCAACCCGGATCCGCCGGATTTGGTCGTAAAATACGGATCAAAGATATTGGGAAGGTGCTGGGGATCGATTCCGGTTCCTTGATCTTGGAAGGAGATTTTCAGGTAATTTCCGGGTGAGAGTGAAGGGGAGGGGAGTAAGGGCGGCGAATGCAGATTCAAGTTTTCCACCCGGATGGTGAAGTGGCCACCCTCAGGCATGGCTTGACGGGCATTGAGGGCGATGTTTTGAAAAACCTGTCGAAGTTGACTGGGATCAGCATCTAACGGCCAGAGATGTTCCGGAATGTCAAAATGACAACTGAGGGAAGAGCCGGAGAGGGCGAAAATGGTGCTTTTTCTCAGCAAATCTCCCAGGGCCACCGACGTTTTGATCGGTGCTCCCCCTTTGGCGAAGGTCAATAATTGCTGGGTGAGTTCTTTGGCTCGAAGACATGCCTGTTCCGCCTGCTCCAGGTTTTGGGTCAGAGGGTCATTCGGAATCATACGGAGTTTGGCGACAAAGACGTTGCCGAGTATGGTAGTGAGTAAATTGTTGAAGTCATGGGCTAGGCCTCCAGCCAAGACCCCCAATGAGTTCAGCTTGCTCATACGTTGTTGTTCTTCTTGTTGCCGGAACTGATCGGTAATATCCCGAAAGAGTACGACCGTTCCCATCAGGTGTCCACTGTGGTCTCTGATGGGAGCCTCTCGTAACAAGAGGGTCCGTTGATCCCCACGCCGAGTGGTTAAGGTATGGGGTGTGTCGGGATTCCAGAGGACGGCCGTACTGCCGGAGAAGGCCGGTGATGGAGCTTCAGAAGCCTGTGGGTTGTCATGGGTGATGCGTAGGATTTCTTGCAGTGGTTTGTGGAGCGCTTCTTGTTGAGTCCAACCGGTGATTTGTTCGGCCAGAGTATTGAGGAAGGACACATGGCCTTCCCGGTCGGTGGTCAGGATGCCTTCGGCGACCGATTGTAAGGTCGTGACCAAGCGGTCTTTTTCTTCGATGACCGTCCGTTCCATCTGTTTCCGGTCAGAAATGTCACGAAGGATAAACCCATAATGCGTGTCCAATCCCACTTTCCAACTGGTTAGGGAAATTTCAAGGGGAAAGATGTTTCCATTTTCCCTGAGACCGGAAAGTTCGAGTGGACGTTGAATGGCATGACCGGGAGACTGATCGTAACTGATGTCTTGTAAGCCCTTTTGGTATTCCTCTCGAAATTCAGGAGCTAAAAGGGAGAGGATGGATTTCCCGGTAATGGTATCCGCCTGGTACCCAAAAATCGCTTCGGCAGCAGGGTTCCAGGAAACGATCGTGCCATGAAGGTCTGCAGAGATAATCCCTTCGTGAGCCGAATCGACTAAAGAGTGATATTGTGTTCCGAGTTCTGTCAGGGTTTGACTCACCTGGACATGGCTGGTGATGTCTAATCCGTACCCTCTCATTAACCCCTGTTCTTGAATGGGGGAAAAGGTCCAATCAAAATGGCTATTTTCCGCCACCACGGTTAACCCCCGCAGGGGGGTCATGGTCTTAAGACATTCCATCGCGATTTGGGTCAGGGTGGAAGGAAGAACATGAGGCACGCCGTCTTCACGAAATCCGTACGTGTCCAACAATTGAATCATGGCAGGATTGGCGTAGGTTAAGCGTCCCTGCGGATCGACTTCGACGATCGGATTGGGACTCTCCTCCGGCATGGACGCCAAATGCTGATGTTCTTCATGTTGGCGGAGTTGCTGGCTTAAATCCCGAAAGATGAGTAACGCTCCGGGATATTGTGGGTCGGTGAGGGGTGTGCATTGAAATTCTACCCACCTGGTCTCTCCGCTGGGTCGGCGGACCAGGAGTTTGGGGGTCCAGATTGATTTGCCCGTTCTGGTGACTTGGGTGATCGGGCATTCTTCCTGTTGGGTGATGGGATCCTTGTGGAGGCACCCCACGAATTCATGAAAAGACTGTCCGGTACATGTCTGTTCCGTTCTCTGGAGAATGCGAGCCCCCTCAAGGTTCAGGGATTGAATGTGCCCTTGTGCGTTGACATGGCACACTCCCACGTGGATGAAATCCAAGAGAGTATTGACGAATGTCCGAACTGAACGAAGGTTTTTTTTCAGATTTGAGGCGTCTAACGATTGGAGCTCATGTAAGGAAGGTTGTAAGTCCATGTGCGAGTCCGCTTACTCAATAGGCCTTGACTACCTAAACACTACAGGGTTCTACCATAAGGATTCAAGGATATTGGCGAGATCGATATCCGTATGGTGAGGGTCGAGCACCTCTACGATGGAGCGGGGATGTGGCTCTTCGCTCTGAGCTGAAAGGTCGACTATCTCCTGGTCAGGGTAGGGTCGGCCCGTATGGTCTTTGAGTAACTTAATCGTTGGGGTCAACCGTGAATGGTTCTGTACCCACACGACCACGGCTTGTTCCTCGGTGTTGAGTCGGACCAGGGATCCGATGGGATACACTCCCAGGAGTTGGATTAACCGTTGGACGAGCACCGTTTGATATTGCCCCTTCATCGCCGCCCGGTAGAGTTCTGATAAGGCTTGGGCCGGTGGCACGGGGGGATAGCTACACCGTCCACTAATCTGAGCATCGTACGTGTCAGCGATGCTCAGCATTTGTGTCAGAAGAGAGAGTTGATCTCCGGCGACCCCTTCTGGATACCCCGAACCGTCCAAGCGTTCGTGATGGTGGAGGATGAGCGGGAAAATTTCGGGAGGAAGATCGCTCCATTGTTTCAGGATGGATACTCCCATTTCCGAATGGGCCTTCATGACTTGGTGGTCCTGGGGAGTATAGGGTTCGGCTTTCCGAAGCAAGTTTAACGGCAAGCGCAGCTGTCCGATATCATGCAGGAGAGCCGCTAAGCCAAGGAGCTTGAGCTGAGCGGGAGAACAGCCTTGCTCCTGGGCCATCGCCATGGCCAAGACTCCCGAATCGACTCCGTGAGAGGCCAGATTGGGATCAAAGCGACGCATCTGTATTAGGGCAACCATCGCCGGTTGATGCTCTAAGATTCCATCCATTAAGGTGCTCACCACTCCTCGTACCTCTTGAAGCGAACCTTGGTCGGTAGAATCCATTTGTTGAAAAAACAGGTCGAGAGTGGAAATCGCCTCAGCCCGTAGAATGCGTGCGGTTTCAATGTCTATGGGGTTGGGACCTGTTTCCGGAGTTGAGGGCTCAGGGCCTGATTCACGGGAATCCGCCCCATCCTTTGAGATGGGGCCTGAAGTTGGGAGAGGGGAAGGACTGTTTCCCCTGTTCGTATCGATCACCACTTCTTGAATGCCATAACTCCGAAGGAGGGTGACTTCATCTTCCCGTTTCACGATCCATTGATGGCGAAGGAAGGGAGTTTTAAACCACGATTGATCTAAGCTGGCGATGTACATCCCAGGCCGTAAGTCCTGGATGGGTATCCGTTGTTTCATTGTGATGGGTGGAGCAAGGGGAGACGAGAATCGCACCAGAACCGCAATCTATGAATCAGGGTATCCGCGACCAAATATAGAGGGGCAAAGCCTTCCGAATCATGGTACCGGTATGTCTAAAAAAGAGCAATAGCCGTGCCGTGAAAACTTATGGATCTGTTCCCTGTTCTTACACTTGGAGGAACACCTAAGAGGAAACGTTAAGGGCAAAGCTCCCTATTTCCTGCGGGGCATGGTTAGGGAGGTAAGGTCATGAGATGGCGAATGCGAGAATTAATTTCTTCTGCTTGAGTATTCTGCTTCAAAGAACGAAGGAGGTCATGATACCTCTGAAGTGTCGGAAGGAGCCGCGGGTTCGACGCTCCCCAGGATTTTTCCTGAAGGATCAAGGCTCGTTTTTGAAGGGGTAATGCCAATTGGTTCTGGTCCTTTTCCTGATAAATGGCCGCGAGGGCCAACAGGGGGGAAGCCATATCGAGATGCTCCGGTCCCACGGATTGAGCCAACAGGGGAAGCGCTTCCCAGTAGTACGATTCAGCTTTTCCGATCTGCCCCTCCAGACGAGCAATTTCTCCTAATTGAAAGACCACTCGTGCATGCCGCACATCGCCGGGTGTATGCTGGCGGGAATCGGATAAGAGATGCTGCAGAATGGTTTTTGCGGTGGAGTACTCTTCATGTTCGATCGCCTCTTGGGCTTTCGTCCATTGCTGTTCCCAGGCTGAGGGCTCAGAACATCCATAGGTGAAGAAAAGGAGCAACCCAGCTGTAGTGAAAAGTAAAAGGAATCCAAACAATGGAGAAGCATATTTGTCCATAATTGGGTAAGGAGTTCTTGTTTGAGCATTCGATAACCAGCGTTGGTTCCACGAGTCACGATTCAGGAGGGAAGGAAGGGAAATCCTTCCCTTTTCTGGACATTTCACGTGACTCTTTGTAGGGTAAAGACGTAAGGATTTGAGAAGAGGAGAAACTCGTCGATGAACATGATCGACCGTGCGGTACAGTATTGCCAAGAAGATGTCTGGGCGGTGAATGTCCATCAACTCTCCGGGTTTCACCAACTTGGGGTGAAGCTCTTACGTTTGGTCCTCGTGGCCGCCACGGAATTTAGGGAAAGTTTTCTCAGTATTCGGGCCACGAGCCTAGTCTATACCACTCTGCTCTCTCTCGTCCCGTTCATTGCGGTCACGTTCTCGGTCCTCAAGGCATTTGGTGTCCATCAACAGATCGAACCCATTCTGTCACAAGGACTCAGTCCTCTCGGGGAAAAAGGGGCAGAAATTACCACCAACATCATTCAGTTTGTCGACAATCTGAAAGTCGGTGTGCTGGGGGCCGTGGGGGTGGCAGGGTTGTTTTACACCACCTATTCCCTGATTGAAAAAATCGAAGAAGCGTTGAATTCCATCTGGCGAATCGAGGTGGGACGACCATTAGCAAGACGAATCACCGATTATTTAAGTGTGGTGTTGGTCGGCCCCGTGTTCGTGTTCACGGCTTTTGGTCTCACGGCCTCGGCCCAAAGTCATTGGTTAGTCCAGAAGGTCATGGAAATTCAACCATTAGGCTCTGTCATGGTCTTCCTGACCAATTTGTTGCCGTTTCTGTTTATGTGTCTGGCGTTTACGCTGGTCTATAAGTTGGTTCCCAATACCGCGGTCAATATGAGCTCGGCGTTTGTCGGAGGGGTGACGGCAGGAATGTTCTGGCAGATTGCGGGAATGGCCTTTGCCGCGTTTGTGGCGAGTTCCGGAAAGTATAGTGCGATCTATTCGAGCTTTGCGGTGCTGATTCTGTTCTTAATTTGGTTGTATGTGGGGTGGTTAATCGTCCTGGCCGGAGCGCAAGTGGCGTATTATCATCAACATCCCTCCGCCTACCTCTTGCATTTACGGCGCAAACACCAGACCCCTTTGTTCCGTGAATATTTGACCTTGGCGCTCTTGGGGCATATCACCAGACGGTTTCTTCGAGGAAAGGCTCCCTTAAAAGAAGAACATCTGGCACGTATTCAGCGAGTCCCGCTGATGATCGTGGAGTCCTTGATCAATGACCTGGTGAATGCGCATTTGCTCCTGCGAACGGATAAACCCAAGGGTGTGAGTTTGGCTCGCCCTCCCGAAACGATTCCCATCGTGGATGTGCTAAGGATCGTGCAGCATCAGCCGCATCATGCCGCTCGCTCTTTTTCCATGGGAGAAGATCGGATCAGTTTCCTCTTAAGGCGGCGCGATGCGGCCATTCAGGGAGCCTTAGAAGGCATCACCTTGAAACATATCCTGACCGATGAACCGATGCCTCCGGATGGTGAGGATGAATGGGAACTGATGGGGAGATCTGACTCGATTGCTTCCCAACATAATGAATCGAACGATGGGGAACAAACCGCAACTCCTGTCCCTTCTGAAGAAATTCCTTCGGGTTCCACGAAAATTTAACAAATAGCTGTCGAACTGTATCTGGAATTCGGGTACAATTTGTCCCATGGATGTCTGGGTCGTTCCTGGTGCCCCCTTGTCTCAAGGACGCGGCTGGCGAATATGGTTTTCCAAGAAGGGAGAAGGCAGTTTTTCCCCTCCGAAAGTCGAGGTGCGCAAACAACAGTCCCTCGTCCCGAGTGCGACCGAATGGAAACTCCTCCCTTCCGTCTCCGGGTTGCAACGCCGGATGGGGGTCTTAACCGTTTCGCTTGAGCAGCCAGGGCCTCCAGAAGGAGCCAGTTATCTTGTTTCCATCACCACCGATGGCCAAACGCAAAGTTTTGTCTGGTCTACCTTCCCTTATCAAGTCAGTTCTGCCGGCATCACCTTCATGCTCGCATCCTGTTTTTGGCAGAACAATGATCGGGACGGATATTATCGAGCGGGGATGGACGAACTGTCCCGTTTATATGGCCCACATTTCAAGTTGTTGGTCGGGGATCAGGTGTATGGGGACTGGCCGAATGATTGGAACCTTGGGGACGATGAAATCGAGTTATATGCGGCTCGCTATCGACAGTATTGGGGTGACGAATTTTACCGCCAGGTCCTACAAACCTGTCCGAATTTTTTTACCTGTGATGACCATGAGTTTTGGAATGATTTTCCTGAAAGACAATGGCATCTCCATCAAACCTTGAGCAAACAGAATCGGAAAAAATACACGAGGGGTGCAGAGGAGCTGTACTATCAATATCAGCGAGCCCTGAACCCGGGTGAAGACCGTTGGTATACGTTTGAGATCGCGCCGGTCAGTTTTTTCGTCACAGACACCCGCTCTCAGAGAGAAAAATACGAAGACGATGGAAGTAGTCATTTTATGCCCTCGGAACAATGGAACGATCTTGAGGAATGGCAACAGGCCTTGAAAGGTCCGGGAGTCTTAGTCCTGGGGCAGCCACTTTTTCAAAAGGACGGGGATTGGCGGGATCATTCCTTGTCGAACTTTTCGGACGATTATGCGCGGCTGTGGCATGTGATTGAACGAAGTTTAGCGGGAAACAATGCCCAAAACCGTCCGCATGACATCCTGGTCTTATCGGGCGACATTCATACGGGGCGGTATGCGGAGGCCCATGGTCCGTTCCCCGAGGCACCCTATGGGGTTCCGGAGTTTATTGCCTCTCCAGCCTGCATGATTATACCGGGGAATGATAAGCCCGAATTGCCGCCACAAATCATTCGAATCCAACCAAATGCCGCCGGAGGAACGTCGGTCTGGAATATTGATCCACACCGAAATGTTGAAGTCACGACCATAAAAAATAATGTGGGTTTGGTTAGAATGTCCACCGGAAGTCCTCAAGGAACGATCCCTCAGGTCAGGTTTGAACTGGAGCTCTGGCGGCTTCCGGCCAAAAAAATTCTTCTTGATTGGGATGAAGATCCCCCTCCGCAAGGCACTGGCGGACCTTTGAAGCAAGTCTTCAAGAAAGAGTTATTGCTCCGTTAGGGCCTCTGAATTCTCCAGGTAGAGGAAATTGAGAGGATGAGGAAGGGCGACAAGCGATAGATCGGTGAGGTTGGGATTCTACGGAGAAAGGAACACGGCATGCGACATTCTCACATGGAACGAAAAAATCCAGATATCAAGGATTGGACCAGTCGGTACCGAAGGCGCACCAATCTGCAGTTCTTTAACGATGCCTTCGCATCGCTCCAAAGACAAGACATGGGCAATCGTGGTCTCATGACTGTTGGGCTGGTAGGGAGTCGTGATCTCCCAGGAAACTGTTTGCGAACCGCTCAATCCATTCTGAGGTGGGATTTGCGTCCCAGCTTTTGGTCGCATGTATTCGTCGTGGCGGAATCTGTGACTTCTCGAACCCCACTTCGTTCGCTTGCAATCTTGGAAATTCCTCTACATCCTCGCGATGGGCTCTTCCCCAAGCCTGAACAAAACGGGATCAATGTCGGAAGGTTGGGGAATTATGAAGACAATACGCTTGATGCGAATGTGGCCTTGATGGCAGTGAGTATGTCGGATGCAGAGGCCAAAACGTTGCACAAGCGGGCAAAATCTTGGAATTACGACCGTGTCAGGTATAACTTTTGGGACATGTTGGGAGCCTGGCAGAGGTTTTTATGGTCCCAAGGAGCGGCCCGTAATCCCTTAAATGAGGGAATGCCCATCCCGGCGTCTTCATACGTGGAGTTTATCTTTGAAGGTTTGGGTCTGGGTGTGACTCCTGGGGCTTCGGCTCGCAATAGTGCGCCCGAACACCTTTGGAACGCGGCCCGTTGGTGGCATAAAGCCTTTAAGGAACAAGATCGAAAGGTGGCGGGAAGGTTTGTCGCGAGGGATCCAGGGTGTGCCTTACTTCGTTGCGATGAGTAGTTTCATGGAGAAAGGACTCCGGGAGTTTCCGGAGTTAAAGAGACTGATTGAAGTATATTGGGCAGGGGAAGTCATTCAACGATGAATATGGGAGTCATTCAAATGGCCTGCGGGGAGGATGCTGAAGAGAATCTTAGGCATGCCCTTGCCCTTACGGAACAGGCCGTTCAGAAGGGAGCCAATATTGTTTGTCTCCCCGAGTTGTTTCGAACTCAATATTTCTGCCAGCGTGAAGATGCAGCCCTGTTCGACCTGGCTGAGTCTGTTCCCGGTCCAACTACCAAATCGTTTGGAGAAATGGCCAAACGTCATCATGTGACGCTCGTGGTTTCCGTATTCGAGCGGAGGGTCGCGGGGGTCTATCACAATTCACTCGTCGTTCTTGATGAACGAGGGGAAATATCCGGTCTTTACCGCAAAATGCACATTCCCGATGATCCTGCCTACTATGAGAAATTTTACTTCACTCCGGGAGATCGGGGATTTCAAGCCATCAAAACCACTCATGCAACGGTTGGCCCGCTCATCTGTTGGGATCAATGGTATCCTGAGGCTGCCAGGGTCACGGCGTTACAGGGTGCCGAAATTTTACTGTATCCCACGGCCATTGGTTGGCATCCGAAAGAAAAGGCCGAAGAGGGAGCGGCCCAACGGGAGGCGTGGATGACCATTCAACGAAGTCATGCCATTGCGAATGGAGTGTATGTGGTCTCCGTCAATCGAGTGGGGCATGAAAAGGCCATTGGGGAAGGGGATGGCCTGGAGTTTTGGGGGAGTTCATTCGTCTGCGATCCCTTCGGGGTGATTCAAGAACAGGCATCAGTCGATCAGGAAGAGGTCTTTGTCGTGGGTATCGATATTCATCGTATCGAGGAAGTCCGTCGAAACTGGCCCTTTCTTCGTGACCGTCGGATTGATGCCTATAATGGGATCACCAATCGTTTGTTAGATGAACCTACCTGACCATTATGAAGTCATGCCTCGAGACATGTCTCTGCTGTGATTCCCATTTTTCCACGGTATGTGGTTGATCCTTCCTGGTGCGTATGCTTGTGGTCATTCCCCGAGTGTAAAGCCCCTCCATGATGAATAATCCTTCTAGCCGGATGGCATCAGGAAGCCATTCGTTCACGAACTATCGGATGCCCGCTGAATGGGATCCTCATGAAGCCACGTGGATTGGCTGGCCGCATAATGCGACAGATTGGCCTGGGAAAATGGGAGCTATTCAATGGGTCTATGGGGAAATCGTTCGTAAGCTGTCTATCGGGGAAACGGTTCGGATATTAGTCAATTCTCAGGATCATGAGGGCAAAGCATGGCGGGTGTTGGAACGGGTTGGGGTTCGAAGATCTCGAGTCGAATTTTTCCGTATTCCCACGAATCGTGGGTGGACTCGGGATTTCGGGCCCATTTTTCTCAAAAGGAAGAAGGGAACCCTTCCACTGGCTATCGCTGATTTTCGATTTAATGCTTGGGCGCGTTATGCTGATTGGCATCGTGACAACCAAGTCCCTTCTCGATTGGCCAAGAAGCTCAAGCTCGATCGTTGGCCCGTGATGTATAACGAGCGGCACGTGATCCTTGAGGGGGGAAGTATCGAGGTCAACGGGACGGGGACGCTCTTGACCACTGAAGAATGTCTTCTTGACTCCCAGGTTCAGGTTCGAAACCCGGGGTTTACTCGGACAGACTATGAGCGAATTTTCAAGGCTGTGTTGGGCGTGTCCCGGGTGTTGTGGTTAGGAAAAGGCATTGCCGGTGATGACACGCATGGCCATATCGATGATGTGTGCCGTTTCGTGAGTCCGAACAGGGTGGTGTTGTGTGAGGAGCAGAATCCAACTGATGGAAATTATGGCATTTTACAAGATAATAAAGAACGGTTGAGAGAGATGAGGACTGAAAATGGACAAGCTCTTGAAGTCATCGGACTACCCATGCCAGCGCCGGTGTATTTTCGAGGACGCCGGCTTCCAGCCAGTTATGCCAACTTTTACATCGGGAATAGGGTTGTCTTGGTTCCGACCTTCAATGATTCGCAAGATCGAACGGCTCTCGGAATTTTGTCAGAATTATTCCCTGAACGGGTGGTAATGGGTATTCATGCTCTGGATTTGGTTTGGGGATACGGAACCCTGCATTGCCTCACTCAACAGCAACCGATGTCGTCACGTACTTAAGGATCTCCGGTGTCGCGGCAAAAGATTGGTGTGAGGCAATACCTGAGGATTTCATACGAAAGATCGTGATGATGGAACAAGCGACGGCACCAGGGTTTTCATTGCCTTCCCCCCTTCGAATAGGCTGGATTGGGACCGGAGTCATGGGGTCTCCCATATGTGGGCATTTACTTCGCGCGGGGTTGCCCCTCACGGTGTATACGCGGACTCCGGCGAAGGCGCAGATGCTCTTGGACCAGGGAGCGGTCTGGGCGGATTCCCCCACGACATTGGTCTCTCAGACCGATGTGATCCTCACGATGGTAGGGTTTCCTTCTGAGGTTCGATCGATATACTTGGGAGATGAGGGGATTCTTCATCATGGCCGCCCGGGGCAAATCTGTGTGGATTTGACGACTTCCAAGCCTCAATTGGCGCAAGAGTTGTATGACACGGCCACGGGAAAGGGTATCCATCTTTTGGATGCGCCGGTCTCCGGTGGAGATGTTGGGGCAAAAAACGGGGCTCTCTCTATCATGGTGGGTGGAGATCAGGCGATATATGAGGGACTGCGGCCTATCCTGGGGGTCTTTGGGAAGACGGTGATCTACCATGGAAAATCGGGTTCGGGCCAACATGCGAAAATGTGCAATCAAATCACGATCGCAGGAACCATGATCGGGGTGTGTGAGGCCTTGTTGTATGCCCATCATGCCGGATTGAATGGGGAGGCCTTATTGCAGTCTATCCGACAGGGCGCGGCGGGTTGCTGGACTCTTGATCATTTGGCCCCGAAAGTCTTGGATCGTGACTTTTCACCAGGGTTTTACGTTGAACATTTCATCAAGGATATGGGCATTGCCCTGGAGGAAGCGCAACGGATGGGGTTGCTCCTTCCGGGACTCGCTACGGTAAGGCACGTGTATCAGGTCGTACAGGCGTTATCGCATGGCCGGAGTGGGACCCATGCCTTATTGTTGGCCTTGGAGTATCTTTCACCCAGAGCTGTCGTCAGCCAATCTCCCTAATCCCTTCAATCTCATGTTGTCCTTGTCTTCCCTGCGTCAGCAACTCCTCGGGTTGGATGGAAGAGGGTTCAAAGCGTACAAAGAACTCGCGGGAGCGTATGATTATGGCCCATGGGCCGTATTCATCGACCATGTGCAGGGAGATCCATTCGCAGCCCCATCGAAAATTCGGATCCGTGTGCCTCATGAATTTTCACGATTTCCTCCTGACCTTTGGAGTAATAAAGTTCGTGAAGTGGCGTTTCGGGATTTTCTCTCCAGATCTGTTCATCGAGCCATTCGAACGAATGTGGCCGGCCGCCGAGGTATGGGAAAAAGCGGTCTCATCCGCATCGATGTGGGTGGACAAGAAGTGTTGGAACGAACGGCCGTGGTCGTCGGAGAAAGTTGGGTAGAAGCCCGATTAGAAATCGGACTTCCGGCAAATGGTCGGACCATTTTAGGGCGACAGGCTCAGGAGATGTTGTGTGAGGAATTGCCACGACTCGTCAGCCAGGGTTTACGATGGGAGCAACTCGCTCAGGCAGAATGCCGTCGGCTCATAAATCAAGTTGAAAACTTTATGAGTATTCAATCGCAACTTTCCGATAGGGGCCTCGTGGCTTTTGTCGCGGATGGCGCTGTGCTGCCTCGAGCCAGTGGAATTTCGGATGTCCCATTAGTGGGGAAGGAAGTCAGACCTTTACGATCTCCGGCCTCTCTGTCGGTGATGTTTGAGGTCCCTCATGCCATCGATGGAGAAAGAGGTGTTCGCACTCAAGTTTCCGGTTTGGGTATCCCCAAGGGTGTTACGCTGATCGTTGGGGGGGGATATCATGGGAAATCTACTCTGCTTCAAGCGTTACAACGTGGGGTGTATCCCCATATTCCTGGTGATGGTCGAGAATTGGTCGTGACCGTACCTGACGCGGTCAAAATTCGGGCAGAAGACGGGCGACGCGTCGAACGGGTCGATATTAGCGGGTTTATCGATCGGTTACCTCAAGGGATGCCTACAAGCGAATTTTCGACCGACAATGCGAGTGGCTCAACAAGCCAGGCTGCAGGCATCATGGAGGCACTGGAAATAGGGACCTGTCTGCTCCTGTTGGATGAAGATACGAGTGCCACGAATTTCATGGTTCGGGATGCTCGCATGCAGGCACTGGTCCAAAAGGATCACGAACCGATTACCCCATATCTGGATCGAATCCGAGACCTGTATGCGTCATTTGGGGTCTCAAGTATTCTCGTGATGGGGGGATGTGGGGATTATTTTGACGTGGCTGACACGGTATTGATGATGAAAGATTATGGGGTGCAGGATGTGACCCAGGCGGCTAAGAATGTTGCCACAACCTACCCTGTGGGACGCGTGTTAGAGAGTTCAGGCCCCCTGGCTCCTCCCATTCACCGAACACCTCATCCTGGATCGCTTAATGCCGCTAAGGGCAAACAACGGACCAACATCACGGCCTATTCACTTTTTGAATTGGGGTTTGGCTCCCAATCGATCGATCTGAAGGGGGTTGAGCAATTAGTGGACGAAAGCCAAACCCGGGCGATCGGATATGCCCTGCATTACGCGACCGGTTCATTATTGGATGGAAAGCGAACCGTGAAGGAACTGGTTGAAAAAGTCCTGGAACGGATCGATGAGGAAAGTTTGGATGTCCTGTCGCCCTTCAGGAGGAAGGGGGAGCATCCGGGAAATTTTGCCCGTCCAAGGAAGTGTGAAATCGCCGCTGCCTTGAATAGGCTTCGGACGGTCGGGATGAATCAAAAGACTTAACTTTTTTCTGCCAGAACTCCTAAGAATAAAATCGCCAATCCAGCCTTTTTCTTTTCCTTCGGGGTCTTCAGTCCCATCTCTTTATCGGGTAATTTCCTGGCAGGTGGACTATTGGGCTCTCGTTTGTGTTGCGTTTGGGTTTTAGGGAGGGCCTCGTCTTGTGTACTTGGATGTACGAATTCGGAAGGGGATTTGGCGTCAAAGATAGGGGTAGTTGACACCGTCTTGGCTTGACCCTCTCCTAATAGAAGACCAGCCAATAACATGAGTCCAGCCAAGCCCATAAAGCCCCACTGTTTTTTTGTGGTGTGTTTGAAGAAGTGCTTCATGTGATGGGTCTCCCTTTCTCTGATTCAGGGGCCGACGGTTTCCGCATGAGGGATTTTCACCTGATTTCTTATCGTCATTTTGACGGCAATCTTGATCCAAGAGATGATTGTTGTCGGTTGGAGGATAATCTTGTGGTTTCATGACAGTTAGTACATTCTGGTGCGGCCAGGCCTGAAGGAGGGAAATTTCAAGGAATTACAGGGATACCCAATCTTCGAGGGCTTCGGGGACATGTATTCCTATTTCCTCAGGAACGAGGATTTGAACGATTTCAGGTGAGGATGCTTCCGAAGACAACAGAGAAAAGTTAAAGGGGATCGGCTCCGGTAAAGGTTGATGCTCCGCATCCTGAATCAGAAGGATGGTAGGTTGGAGTAGGTTATCTGGGGAATTTGCCGTAATGATTCCACGTTCTCCTGTGCTGAGTTCAACCATGCTATAGGTTGGATAAATGCCGATCAAGGATACAAAATTTGCCACGAGTTCGGCATCGAGGATTCCCTTAGCTCCTTGTTGATACAGTTGTTGCAGCGCGTTTCGGGTGGATAAGGGGTTGCCCGTCTGATGTCCGCTTAGCAACTCTTCATATTCATCGACAATGCGAATGATACGACTGGGGACGCCAATTTCTTCGGGGTCAATCGTCGTAGGGTACCCTGTCCCATCTCCGGCCACGTGATGTTCTCGGATTATGGCTTCGACTTCCTGGGGGAGTGTCGATTGCTGGGATAAAAATTCCAGTCCTCGGTTGGGATGAGTGAAATAGATCCTTAGTTCAGAATCTGACAGTTGGTTCAGGGGCCGATGCAGAGATTGAGGGACCTTTAACAGACCGACATCATGCAACAGGCCGGCGCAGGCTACATGTTGTAATGTCGGTTCTTCTAATCCGATTGACCTTCCTAATAATACCCCTAGAGTACTGACTGCCAGGGCATGGTCGTAGAGGGCCGGGGAAAATTCACGACTACGGATGAGGTCAATATACGCTTCTTCGTGGTTTAAGGTTTCCGCCATGATGGAGTGCGTTACCTGTTGCACTTCTTCAAAAGCGAATCCTCCGGTCTTCGAGAGGGTGTGCAAAATATCCTTCACACTTTCCAACATGGCTTGTTGCGTCAGTTTCGTGGAGGTCAGCTCCCCTGCCAAGGATTTGCCGCGAACGGAGGTTGGCAATCCTTGTAAGCGTTTGATCGCGATTGAAGCCGGAGTGGGTGCTGATGGAGGTTCCGCCTTGGGCGGGCTTTCCACGAGAGGTTCCGGGATGTCTTCGGAATGTTCGGTATTCGCCAGGATATCCAGTCCTCGATCCGTGTCGATAGTAATCTCTCGAACTCCACATGTTTGGAGTTTTGCAATATCGTTGTCGGATCTGATGAGAAATCGATGCCTTAAAAATGGGGTATCGAGCCAGGAACGATCGATGCCGCACAGGTACATTCCGATTCGAATGGCTGAGAGAGGAATTGTCTTGAAAGCCATAAACCTCTTGATGCGAAGGGTGTTCGTGTAAGAAAGCGCTTCATTGGCCTACCCCCATTCGCGGAGGGGGGTGAATAAGTTATTCATCGGATTCATTCAGCGGCTTCTTTATTGGGCCAGAAAGGGCGGAGGAACACTCGTTGACGGAATCTTCTCTCTGACGGTTCAGGAAAAACAGGGCTATGGCATGGTGTGCAACATCAGTGGGCATTGGGTGAGGATAAGAGAATGTCTGAATAACAAGAGAAAGGAATTGAGCGGAACTTGAACATTGCTCCTCCTTAAGTTTCATCTGTCGCTTTCCGAAGGGAAAGCAAGAAACCCATTTGGAGGAGTTACGGTGGTTGGCCATCTCCCATCGAATCGTATAGCCCCCCCCATCTTTTCCTCTCGCCCTGCAGAGAAGACAAACGGTGTATATCCCGATAGCTGGTGTTTGATCCTATCCCTCTTGTTCGGGGTGTTGGCCCTGGGTATATTGGGAACGGGTTCCGAGGCAGTTGGAGCGACGAACGTTGAGTATTCGGAAAGGCCGGTTCGGCATATTCGGACGACTATCCCAATCCTGGGAACCACGCGGGATGATCAGGATGAACCGGTCGGAATCGTGGCCGAAATTGAATTGGAATTTACTCAGCGGCGTGACCATGAAGGCTTGGACGTCCAATTTCAGACCAGTCCCGGCCAGTTTTCCCCCTATGCCCAACAATCGGTCATCCAAGCGATTCAACGGGTTGTCGAGACCGCTCGCCTTAATCCCGATTCTTGGACCGTCCGCTTTGTGTTGCCCTATCCGGGTGTGACGCTGTATGGGGAAAGTTTGTCGGCTATGGCCGCCCTGAATGTCGTGGCCTTGGCCAAGAATGAACCTGTGGATGAGGCGACCATCGTGACCGGAACTGTGACGCCTGATGGGCTGGTGGGGACGGTTGGAGGTGTACCCCTGAAAATTGTCGCCGCCCATCAACGACACTTTCGGCGGGTTTTAATCCCGGAAATTCCTGATGTGGCCGACGGTGATTGGCAAACACCCTTTTTGATGGAAGTCACTCCTATTCGGTCCATTAAGAAAGCCTATCTGGCCCTCACGAACCATCCTCTACAAACCTCAGGGGACAGTCGGCCTCTCGCGGTTCGATTAGCCCCCTAAACTACCCAGACACGAATAGTCCTCCCGAGAGCCGAATCATCAGGTCGACGGAGGAGTCTGATAATGTGCTGAGGAATGGAGTTTTCGTGCATATGCGTTTTGCCGTTCGTCGTATTTCCGTTTTGCCAAGATTTTGATACCTAAGTTATGGTAAGGACCTATCTGACGATTCATGAAATGACAAGGTTGTGGGTCTGAGTACCTGGGAAAGCCAACAGGGTCAGTTTGGATAACGACGATGATCTCTCCGCGCCGAGGGTTTGCTGTAGATATTGACAACGTGTTGTGTGGCGCTGAGGCCGAAGTCCAACGTTTATTCCGTGAAGTGACGGGAACGGAATGGCCGCGTGGCACCTATGGTAGCGCGGGGGGGCTCGATTCCAGCGATTTAGGGCGTTCCATGATCGAGGAAATTTTCATCAGGTTTCATGAAGAATCGATCCCAAAATTGCCGGTTTTACCGGGTGCCAAGCCTGCCTTAACCTGGCTTCAACAGTATTTTCGGATCATTATCGTGACGGCGAGGCGCCCTTATTCTCGTCCTCAAACCTTACGTTGGTTAACGGAGCATGGTCTCCCTTTCGATGCGCTCTACCATACGGAGGAAAAAGATGAAATCGGGGAACCATTGGTCGCGGCCATTGACGATCACCCACATCATATCCAAAATTATGTCAACCTTGGAGTCCGGGTGTTCGTGATGGATCAACCCTGGAATCGTCTTAAGGTTCCCTCTGATGTCATTCGAGTCTCAGGATGGGATGCGCTCCTCAAATGGTTGACGGTCCGCGATATCAAGGATTGGTCTAATTGGACTCCCAACTCTTCCTCCCCGGCGGATAATTTTTAAGCCAAAATCTTCCCGACTCTTCTCGTTCGAATGGCTAGTCCGCATTCCGGGATGACGCGGTATAGGACTGGTGACGCGCAAGTTTTTCGTGTGATGGCCGATAAATCTTTTGTGAAGGTTCGTGCTCCGGGAATTATGTTAGGTGCATGGGGCGAATTCCGAGTGAAGGGTCCATTATTTTCCACAGACCTCTATTTGAATGATTGATCGACCGATTCACACCGTTTTACTCGTTGATGATAATCCGGATGATTGTGATTTAGTCATCGAAGCCTGGGACGAGGTTCCTTTAGGAACCGAACTCCGTTGCCTTTCCGATGGGTTGGACCTGCTCAATTACCTGCACCGCAATCCTCCATACCACACCCCAGAAAGTTCGCCTCGCCCCAGCGTGATTCTCTTGGACCTGAATATGCCTCGACTTTCCGGAGGAGAGGCTATTTCCGAAATCAAGAAGCATCCCCCGTTTTCCGGAATTCCCATCGTGATTCTCACTACTTCTAAAGCACCGAGGGATATTTGTCACACGGCCTCAATGGGAGTGAACGGGTACATCCAAAAGCCCGATACCTATTCTGGATACCTTCAAATGTTGACCAATTTACGTCAACATTGGGGAGAAATTCTTCACCGGCCATTTTCCCAACAAGGACCAGGAAATTGGTCGGGCCACGTGGCTTGGAGTTCCTGAATCTTTTCTTTTTCCTGCCCCTTTTTTTGAAGAAGGCCTCCTTTCGAAGGATGAATTCCTAGATTTGGGATCGTCTATAGCGTATAGTCCGGTTGAAGTGCACAATTACTCTTCTTTGGGATGACGTGGGGGTTGGGTTTCATCGTTATCTAAGGAGGATTGGTATGGCCTTAGGATCTTTTGACTCCCGAACCACGCTTTATCGCCCAGCCAATGCCTTGTTGCTCGCCAAAGCGGCCTCCATGGCCTACCGCCCGCCCGATGTCATCCAGCCGGAAGTGACAAAATGGGGTCTCTCTCAGTTTGTGTTTATCGATCGAAAAGGGACGCAAGTATTCTTGGCCGGAAACCGTGACATGATCATCGTGTCCTTTCGGGGAACAGAACCGCATAAGTTGCAAGATTGGATGACGGATATTCAGTTTCGGAAACAACGAGGTCCCTATGGAAAGGTCCACCGTGGATTTTTACGAGCCTTCCAATCCGTTTGGCCTGAAATTCGGACCACGCTCAGGAAATGGCAGACTTCTGCCCAATCGTTATGGTTTACCGGCCATAGTTTGGGGGCTGCACTTGCGACCCTGGGGGTGGCCACTTTAGGTGAAGAAGCTCAACCGGTCCATGGCCTCTATACCTTCGGGCAACCCAGAGTCGGTGGAAAAACGTTCGCACGAAATTTCAATCTGGACTTTAAAACCAGGACATTTCGTTTTGTGAATAATAATGACGTGGTCACGAGGGTGCCGACGAGAAAAATGAGATATCGCCATGTTGGCCAAGTTCTGGTCTTTGATGCCATGGGAACACTTCAGTCCGATTTGCACTTTTGGAATGTGTTCCTGAATCGGGTGACTGGACGGATCCAGGACTTAGGAAAGCCTGGGACTGATGGGATCAAGGACCATTCGATGCATGAATACCTCAAGCATCTCAAAAAAAAGAGAAATCAAAAGAATCTACTGTTTCCCTAGTGCTTAGGAATGCACAATCTTTGGGAATCCCATCGGGCTTCTTCCTTCCCCCCGGTCTGATATCCGGGGCGGACCACTGTCCTTCTTGGGTGGTTCTGTCTCCGCTTTCCTCAAATTTCTCCTGATTTTTAGCTAAAGTTCGTGTCCCAACAACCGACAGTATTCTATACAGACGAGCAATAGGGGGCGTTGGTGCAGCTTTTACTCCCGAGCTGATGCCTACTGTCGATTATTGGCTGTAAGGGACAATCGAGGAAAATATGGGATTGATTATGAAAAAACACCTTCTGCTAACCAATGGAGTGCTTGGATTAACCGTGATGATGACCGGAGTGGGATATGCATCATCAGATTACTTACACCTGGTTCGGCATCGGGACTCTCAGGGCAATCTATTGGCAAGGCCGACACCCCATCAGCCCGAAACCGATGTCCTTCAAAAAACCGTCGCACCCGCACAGCCAAAAAATTTTGAAGAACGGGTTCGAGAAAACCAAGGGAATGTCGACTGGGGAACGAGCATTGAAGAGGTGAAAGATAACCAACTGGTACCTCCGGCTTGGGAAGTGCAATCACCGGTTCTTGAGCATCATGAATATCGAGTGGGATATCATACTCAAATCGAGAACATTGATACCTCACTTATCTATACTTTTTATGATAATAAACTCGGTCAGGCTACCTACGTGTTCGAGGCGAATCATGAAGATGCTTCGAATTATGTTCAGGATTTCCAGGCTGTCAAACAGTGGGTCAAACAAAAATATGGTGAACCAACTGACGAACAGGAAATTTGGCTTGATGACCTGTATGCCTACGATAAAAGCCTCTGGGGCCAGGCAGTGTTACGAGGGCATTTGGTGATGATGGCAGAATGGAAATATCCTGAAACCGAAGTTACCCTTGTCTTGGATGGAGGTGGCGACACCGTTGGACTGGTCGCCGACTTTACCTCGACTCAAGTAAGCGTGCCGGTATCCTTAAACGAGCCGACGATGGAGGAAATGCCCGCAGACAATCAGGTTTCCATCGACCCTCTGACGGATGATTCTTCCGATCAAATCGAGCAGGATTTTCAGGAAGGCCCAGTCGATTCCTTGACTCCCGAGGAACGGGCCCATGCTCCGATGCCTATGGAAGACGGGGCTACGGGTTCCCTCGTGCATCCAGAAAATGGGGTTACTCAGGAAGACGTGAGTGCCGTGGAATCTGGAATGCCCAATGCACCTATGGTCATGGAAGAAGAGCCGGTGGAAGTTCCCGCCCATCCAAACGATGCGGGTATGCAGGAAGACGTGAGTGCCGTGGGTCCTGACATGACCAGTGAACCCGGGACGGAAGGGCAACCTGCTGATATGCCCGTGCCTACCGAGCCTGAAATTTTACAAAAGGAAGAAGTTTCTGCTCTAGACTCTTCCAGTCAGAATGATCATTCCGGGATAGAAAATATGTCCGAACCTGAAAGCCAGCCAATTGAAGGAAGTCCTGGTGGTGACAATGTCAGCAATGTTGAATTAGAGTCTGACGAAACACCGCTTAGTCTCTAGTCCTTTCCTTTTCAGAACCTAATCGACCGAAATCTTGGGGTCTGGGAAAACTATTTTCCCAGATCCCAAACTATTTCCTCTCCTTTGGTCCTACAAGGGGCAAATGGTCCAGCCTTTCCTCCCGTTCTTTCAGAAGATCCCCTATCTTTTCCCTCATTGAATTTGAGCGGTGGGTGAGAGCACCTCTGTGGTTTTCAATTCCTTACCATCCATACCCATAAGGGTAGGGGTGATAGAAACGACCACGTGGTCCCCAAAAGGGATGGAAATAGGGATAAGGCCCCCAATAGGGGTAAGGGGGTGGGCCATAGTATCGATAATCGGATGTCAAAGCAGGCCATACCTGAATGCGTTTGAGAATGAGGGTAGGATAGGTGTAGGTCGTTTCATCTAAGCTCCGGGTGCTTGAGCCAGTGATTTCTCCAACCAAGGTGACCCGGGTTCCCGCCGGGATGGTCGCTGGGTCTAGGAACTCTTCTTGCAGTGCGATAAAACGCCCTTGAGATTGTGTCAGTTCGTCTGACGGTTCTTCGCTTTCCCATAAGGGTAATTGTAGAATGATGAGCTCTGTTGAGGTCTTGAGCCGTTTTGCGGAGAGAACTTGCCCGCCGAGCAACACCACTTTCCCGGAATGTTGTTCCGGGGATTCCAGGACTTGTTCAAAGGACAGGGTGTCGTCAATTTGGGAAGACAGTTGAGATGGAAGTGTTTCTCGGTATGTCGTGAAGCATCCTGAGAGAATGATGAATAATAGGAGAAGACCAACCTGCCTCCCTCTTAGGGCCAGGGGCTTCTCCCAAGTCTTCCTGAAAAACCCTTCTGAAAATATTCCACAACCCCTCATAGCTTAGGATATTCCCTGGACATTTGTCTTGGCAAATGTCCAGGGAAATGACTCCGAATGGTGGTTTGGAGGAGGGTGAGGTGCCCTGTGGGGGAGAGCGCCTTGAGACAGCTTGCGTCGTTATGAGAAACAGTCGAAACTGTTTAAGATCCAGGTGTTGGGACCCTAAAAGAATTAAGGTTTTTTAGGTGTGGCAAACTTAATTTCGGTCGCAATCCAATCCCGATTTTCCGGTAATCCCTTTTTGGTCACTTCAGCAACTAACCGATCGCCAACTTTAGGACGAGCTTCTTTGGAGTCAATGCCATTTTGTTGGAATGTGGTTTGTGGTTGAAAGGCCAAGGATAGGGTTTTCCCTTTTGGGGTTTTAATCACGACGTGATCTTCCTCGGTCACGGTAACCGTTCCCATGATATGTGACCCATCCCCATGCGCTCCCGCCGCAAATGGGAAGAGTAACAGTAGCAGGGTAATCACGAGAAATATACGGTTCTTCATGGGAACTCCTTTAACAGAAGAGGGTTATTAATGATGGTGTTCAGTCTGAGGAGGTATGTCCTCACCGGAAAGGAACCGGTCTATTGCTTCCTGCTCTTCCCGTTGCTGTCGAGTCATGGGGTTATCCTTTTTCATCGCTTCGATGTCTTCTGGTGTAAGGTGCGGAAGATAACGAATGAAGCGCACGAGTTTCCAGCTTTCGAGATCTTCTTCTGGTGGTCCCTTTCCCCAAGCCGGCATACCCGTAAAGCGAATTCCGGCGTGAATGACATAAAAGAGTTCCCCATCAACCATAGACTGTATCTCTGGGGAGCGGAGATCAGGAACGGGAGGATAGAAGTTTGGACCCATAGCTGTTTTCCCACTTCCGTCATTCGCATGGCATGTTGCGCAGTGGTCAGCAAAATGATGTCGGGCATCAGCCAAAATCTTTGGAGTCCATTGAACGGGATTTGACATTTTGAGAAAATGACTTGGGGTAGCGAGATGTCGAACAAACCTGGCGATTTTCACTTCCCAGGGGGGAGGCGTGCCCTTGGCACTGAAGGAGCCTGGTAACATCCACAAGGCCAATAACCCTCCCATAAGCGTCAGGAACAGGATGAGAAACAAGAGGATCTTGATTCGTCGAAACATTAAAAGCTCCTACGATAGTGTACCTGTTCGGGAAAATTTATCACAAGTCGTTCTTCGGTTCTTTCCTGAAAATTAAGAGCCAAAACAAAGATGTGTGGATTGACCTTGTGAAAAAACATCAAACCGTGTCCCATAAGCGTTCCTGGTGTGGTTCAGGAGCGGGATGGCAGGAAGGCGCTATTGTTCCATAACGATCGATTCCCTACCCTCATTCAGGCCCTGTGTCATCCTCGAAGGTATTCTCACCCTGTTTCAGAGATAAGGATACGAGAAACCCATATTTCTTGGGTTCTTTTGACGGGTCCTTTTGCGTACAAGATTAAAAAGCCGGTGCACTATTCGTTCGTGGATTTTTCTACCCTAGAAAAGCGACGGTGGTCCTGCGAGGAAGAAGTGCGATTGAACCGGCGCTTGGCTCCTGAACTCTACCTTGGAGTGGTTCCGATTACTGGAGCTCCTTCTGATCCCTATGTGGATGGAACGGATCAGCCCTTTGAATTTGCCGTCAAAATGCAGCAATTTTCCGACGACTTTCAAGCAAAGGTACTAAACCCTCATTATGAGGGTGCAGAAGATATGGTTGCCTTGGCCGAGCAAATGAGTCGTTTCCATATGATGCTCGAGCCTGCAAAGGTATCGGATGAGTATGGGACGCCGGAAACCGTTTTAGGAACAGTTCGAGAATGCCTTCAAGGGATACCTCGGAAGGGTTCCTTGACGGGAGTCAGTGATCATCTTGACAGAGTTTCCCGATGGGTTGAGCAAGAATGGACTCGTCTGGTCCCTACGTTTGTAGAGAGAAAGCAGGAAGGATGGGTTCGTGAATGTCATGGAGATCTTCATCTGGGAAATATTGCCGTGTTCCAAGGGCAACTGTGTGTGTTTGATGCGTTAGAATTTTCCTCTCACCTTCGCTGGATTGATACCATGAGTGAGATTGCTTTTTTGGTGATGGATTTGGAGAAACACCATCGTCGAGACTTGGGTTTTTTATTTCTCAATACGTATTTGGAGGGCATAGGGGATTATGCCGGGTTGCGGGTCTTTCGCTTTTATCGAGTGTATCGTGCTTTGGTTCGCGCTAAAGTGGCGGGGATACGATTGAGGCAGTTTTCGCGAGCAGATCCTCTCTGGGAGCAGGTATCCAAGGAGTTTTTGCGGTGCGTAGATTTAGCTTTTGACTTCCTTTCTCCATCCGCTCCACGATTATTCTTGATGCATGGTCTTTCAGGCTCAGGGAAGACAACCGTTTCGACACACTTGATGAAAGTCCTCGGGATCGTGCGGGTGCGTTCCGATGTGGAAAGAAAACGTCTGGGTTCATTAGACCCGGTTACCTCAAGTGAGGTTGCTCAACGGTACTCTCAGAACATGAATAAAGCCACGTATGCCAGGCTCCTGGCGCTAGCACAAGGTCTGCTTGCCGAAGGGGTGTCCGTCATCGTCGATGCCACCTTTCTTCGTGGGAATCACCGAGAACCTTTTTTTCGAATGGCCATGGAAAAGGCTATACCCATTCATATCATCGATGTGAGTGCTTCGGAGAATGTGGTGAAACAGCGAATTTCGAATAGGAGGCAAAAAGGTTTGGATGCGTCGGATGCGACATTAGAGGTTTGGCAACGACAGCGCCGAATACAGGAACCGTTTAGTGCTCAGGAGCGTCATTGTGTCATATCGGTGGATACGACTGGAAATCAGTCCATTCAACGAGGTATACGCCAGGTTTGTGCGGTGATTGGGCATAATCTCTTATCCCAATGATCGGCCTGATGGGCTGGATGGGTCTGTAGAGGCGGTTACACGCCTGTTAAGCCCGGTGCGTTTTTGAATGCTCTTCCTTAGCCCTTTTTGGGTCGAATCTGTCTCTCTTGTCTTAGTTCTACCCCAACATTTACTGGTCTGGACGTAGGATTCTCAGGTGCGGACCATTCTTTGCTTTTTGCCTTAAACGAATCCTTACTAAAATGCTTACGAAAATTTATTGAGTGTTAATCTTTTTTGAATTAATAAATTATTGAAAAATATATATATTTTTAATTTTTGTTAATATACGTAGGATAAAAAACACGTTCTTAATTTTTGATTTATTTACGGGTTTTTGCTAATCATTTTTTCTATAGGGTTAATAGACCCTATTTGAGGAATTGAGAGGTTAGGAAGGTTTTCTGGCAAAGAATATTTGGGCATTCAAGGATAGTGGGATTCCGTCTTCCTTCGCGAAACTGAGGTGAAACCGAATATCGGATATTTAGGTGTTCCCTTCACAAAAAGTGGGTCCTGACTGGTGGGTTTCCCTTCATTCTCGGCCGAATTTCTGAAATTTTTTCTCTTTCGTCCCCATTTTTAAAGAGGGAGTAACTTCTTCAGAATGGAAAGTGAAGTCGGAATCAAACCAAAACCCGACCTTCCTTTTTCTCCACAAGAATGGCATGAGTTTTTTGATGGCATGCCTTGTGGGGTCATTCTGGTTGATCGCAAAAGCCGGATTGTTGCAGTCAATCTCAAGATAGAGGTCATGTTTGGGTATGCTCCTGAGGAATTACAAGGGAAGCCTTTTTGGTCCTTGATGCCGATTCGGTATCGTCGGAAACACAAAAATTTTTTGAAAGAATTTTTCTCTTCTCCCGTTGAACGATCCTTGGGGGCCGGAGCGGACTTTTGGGGTTACTCCAAACAGGGTCGGGAACTACTCTTGAAAGTGGGGTTGAATATCCTTGAGGTCCAGGAAAGAACCATGGCTCTGGTGTTACTGATGGGGATTCCAACCGAACCTCATGCAGGCGAAAGCTGTCTACCATTAGACTTTCAAATCGTTGAATATTCTGAAGATCATATCGCGATCGTGAATAATCAATATCGATACCAGTACGTCAATTGGGTCTATGAGCATGCCCATGGTCTTCTTCGGGGCGAGATTGTAGGAAAGACGGTCGCTGAAATATTGGGAAAGTATGTGTTTGATACCGTCGCCAAGTTTTACCTTGATCGCTGTTTGTCCGGGGAGCAGGTGGTGTATCAATATGGGTTCCATTTTAAAGGGAAAGGATTTCGTCAGATGGAAGTCACCTATGCTCCCTTGCGGTCGTTTCAATCCGGTCCTGTCGATCGGGTCATGGTGTGTGCCCGAGATATCACCGATATCGTTAAGCAAGAAGGATTTATGCAAGGCGTACAGGAAGGGATGAAGAGGGGGACGGATTCTTCTGAAGGATCTTCAGGCCGGTCTTTACAGGTTCAGAAGAGGCCCTCTCAGGTCAAAGTCTCACCAGAGTGGGCCAAACTTTCTCAATTAACTCCACAAAAACGGACCATTTTGGCCTATGTGGCGCAGGGGAAAACGAATAAGGAAATCGCAGCCCTGATGCAGATTAGCGACAAAACGGTTCGAAATCATTTGACCTCCATATTTCGAAAACTTCGAATAAGACGGCGTCCGGAAGCGGCTTCTTTTTTCGTTCGTTCCGTTATTGAAGATAATTCTTGAATGGATAGTGTTTCAGGATCTGAAGCGACGGGCCTGTTATGAAATCTCCGCCGATTAAGGTTTTGCTCATTGAGGAAGATAAAGCATCTTTGGACCTTTTAAGGAAAACTTTACAGCCCCTTGGGCATCAAATATTTTCTGCCCGAACGAGTCAGGAGGCACTCATTTTTTCTCAATCTACGTCGTTAGACCTGGTTTTGATCGATGTCGATCTGTCTGATGGGCAGGGGTTTTCAACGATTTCGAGAATGTTGAAAGATTCTCCTTCCTTGAAAGTCGTGGCCTGTTTAAAGTTTCTTTCCCGCCATGGGTTTCAGGCTAAGGCTTTGGCACAGAGTCTTGGGGCCTGTGCCATTCTTCTTAAACCTTATGATTCCCTCCTCGTTCAAAAGGTCGTCCTCGAAGCACTCGCCTCGTAGGAGGCCTGTTTGAAGGGGATCCAAATTCGTACGTCTGGATTCCTAAAAAATAGCGCGGCTGAACATGATGGTACTGTCGTTACGGCCTCCGCCCCCAAACCAACTGAGGCTGCCGAAGGGCGTGAGCGGATCATGCTCATAATAGACCTTCACGACCGTAAACTGTTCGACTTTGGCCGCCCCAATCCCCCCATCAAACGTGAGGTAATCCCAGAGCGTCCCCGGCAATTCACATTGCGCATCATCTTCCGGCGATTCGACCTCCCCTCCCCCTAACCCGCCACGAGCCACGACCGTGCATTGCGGTTCCGGGTTGGCCGCATCTTCTCCCGCTTCAATTTGCGCCAGGAAGATCCGAAATTTTTGCGGCTGCCCTTTAAAGTCTAAGGCATTGTCGGTGGATTCCAGCAGATCCAGCATGTTTTGATCCGTGGTCAGGTTGCGTGAGGCCAGGCTGGCCCCTTCGCGAGCCAATTGCGTCAGGGCATTGCGTTCATTAATCATGGCCCCATATTCGATCACGCCAAATGCCAGGAACAAAAAGAACATGATCGAGACTGCGGCTTCGACTGCGACCGCGCCATGGTGATTCCGCCAGGGGAAGGACTGCATTCGTACACGACTCATAACGATCTCCTAGAGAATAAAGTTTTCATTCCGATACGTGCCTTCGGATTGGATTGGGGTGGATGCGCGACCGAAGATCATATTAGCAAGGAGGGGGGAGAGCCACTGATGTTGATATTGGACCCGCACGCGCATGAAAGCACCGGCTCCGCCCGCGTTATTCACGGCAGGGTCATCAGCATCGGTAAAGTTAGTTTTAACGGGAAAGATCAGAATAGAAGCAGGATCGATGGCCATGACAGGTTCCGCACGATCCTGAATGGCTTTACGGATGGAGTTTTCACGGGACATGGCGTTGCCTTGATCATCGGTGAGGGTGGAGCCAAGGGCGCCGATCCGAATGCCATCCCGGACGGCAGCGGTGAGGGTGTTTTGATGGACGTAAAACCAGCCGAATTCTATGACTGAAAACACGGCGGTGAAGAAGACCAACATGGTTGCCGCCATTTCCACGGCTGCCGCCCCTGCTTGATTGTTTTTGTTCACTCCCAATGCCCGAGCAATTGGCCTCGAAATGTTCATAATGGGTGCCTCCAATTACGGTATTGTTTGACCCGACACATTCTGCGTATCAATGAACCAGAACGAGCTTGAGAATATTGGCGATTTTCTGAAAAATGCCTTCCAGTTCTTTCGGATCGCTGGTGTAGAATTGGTATTTTGAGCCGCTTGATAATTCTGCGAGAAAAATTCGATCGACAGATCCCAAGCCGATGGTATAAACGAGAATGCCTCGTAATTTGAGTGCCGCGGCGTTGTCGATGGCCATTTGCCGTGCCACTCTTTGCCCATATCTGAATAGGTCGCTGCTATCTAATTTCGTACAGGATTCAGGGTTTGTCCCATCCAATGGTGGGTAAATTCCGCTGGAAAACCCATAATTAGGGTCTTCGAAAATTTCCCATTTAACCGTCGGCTCTTTGGAATTTTTGCAGGCACTGGTGCCGATAGGCAGTCCGTCTCCGTTTATCGTGGGATCGAAATTGGGAGAGAATATTTGATTCTGGTAGTCGCTATCAAACAGACGCTTGCCTGAGGCAAAGTTAGAGGCCTTATAAGTGTTATTGTCGCGTTTGTAGGTACTGTGAAAGGTGTTAGGATTTCCATCGGAGAAAAATATGACGGCTTGAATGGCTTGTTCATTCATAGAGAGGCCGGACTGATCTTCCCAAGGAAGGTCTCCGGCCTTTCGGAGGGAATGTTCGGCATTGGTCATTCCTTGAGCAGTAAGGCCATTGATATCTGTGGTCATTTGACTGGTGAATCCAAAGTCAAGGTCATGCAGTTCATCCACTCCTGAGGCAAAGGCCAATAAGGCCATTTTGGTCTGATCTTCCTGATCATCAAAATTTTCGACGAAGAGTTTCGCCCCGTCTTTCAAGTTTGTCAGCGCATTTCCAGCCATGGATCCTGAAACATCCAAGACTAACGCGATTTCGGCCCTTCGCAGTTTTGCCGCCCCATCAGCGACCACCCTGGTTTTGGCATATCCCGGATCGACAGCTTTAGCGAGAGTATTAAGGGAATGGGTTTCACCGTCGACCATGACTCTTCCACGTCCGTCGGTGGAAATGTCAAAAGTCGGGAAGTCCGTTCCGAGCAGACCATCCGGGAAATTGGCTTCTGCGACGTCCCGGACGAATGTATTCAGGTCAATATTGGGGTTGTTGACGTTTTTGGCTCCGGCAAAGGCCGCGCCATCGATCGATTTACCCAACTCGCCCTGGATGGCGTACCACCGGCCAACTTCCACTCCCAACGCCGCAAAGCCAAACATCACCATGAGGACGATGGCGGAAAAGATGAGGTAGGTGCCCTGTTGATTGTTGCTAGGAAAACTTGCGTTATTACGCGGTGTACGGGGCATAAGATGACCTCCGGCCACTTAACCCTTAAGGGTCGTAGCAATTCCTAATGAAAAGGGGGTGGTATTTAACTGTCTCTATGGGGGTGCGAAACCCGGGAAATGGGGAGGACTAACTCCCGGGGGATATCAATGAAAGTACTTTCAACCCTTTGAGTTTTGAGGGTCTTTCATGTCTTTTCACGATCACATGAATGAGAATCTACTTAGTACTGTACTGATTCTAATCGTCATTTTGAGAAAAACCTTGCGAATACAAAATATTGTATGATCCTTTCCTTCAAAACAATTTTGCGATCTTGTGTGTTATTTCTGGGCATTCTTGCACGTTGCCCTGTTAGTGGTAATCCTTTTTTTCACGGACGTAGGAAGGGGCCAGTCTGCCCTCGCGCAACCTGATCACGGATCAAAACATGCTGGATCTGCTGGAATCCACCGACAATCCCTTAGACTTTAAAGGGCAGCCGCATAAATTTTGGATCTTCCTGGCGCAAATTGAAGCGGGAGAAGATGCGGCCAACCCGGAACCGCAATGCACGGTCGTGGCTCGTGGCGGGTTAGGGGGAGGGGAGGTCGAATCGCCGGAGGATGATGCGCAAGGTGAATTGCCGGGGACGCTCTGGGATTACCTCACGTTTGATGGGGGATTGGGGCGGCCAAAGTCGAACAGTTTACGGTCGTGAAGGTCTATTATGAGCATGATCCGCTCACGCCCTTCGGCAGCCTCAGTTGGTTTGGGGGCGGAGGCCGTAACGACAGTACCCTCATGTTCAGCCGCGCTATTTTTTAAGTGGAATGAGGAGCGATAAATCTTTGGAGAGAGTTATTCGTCCAATTGTTGCAGGAGGGTGTGGATTCGAGAGTCCGGCCCTCCTAAATCAATGTACCGTCGGTAATGGTGCTTCGCTAATTCAAGATCTTTCATGTGAAATTCATAGAAGGTTCCCACGTTGAAATGTCCTTCCACCGAATCAGGCTGTAAGGCAATCCCCTGATCGTATGCAGCTTTGGCTTGATGAAGCTTCCCCTCGATAGCTAAGAGGGCTCCTAAAGTGAAAAAGGGATCGCCATCATTGGAGTCGAGTTGGGTGACTATCCGGAAATGATGGATGGCCTTTTCATGATCGCCAGTCTGCTGAAACAGAAAACCAAGACTGTAATGCGCTTCCCGATGTTCCGGGTTTAATCGAATGACGTGATGGTAAGCCTCTTTTGCCTTTTCGTCCTGATTGTGCTGTTCCGCCAGACGTCCCGTGAGATACCAACCTTCAGCATGATCCGGGTAAGCCAAGGTTAATCGTGAGAGTAAGGCTTGAGCTTGAGCCTGATCGTTTCCTTGGTGATATTCATAAGCAAGGTACAATAAGGCATCGGGTTGAGTCGGTTGTTGTTCTAACACACCTTGAAACGCTGCGATGGCCTTGCCGGAGGCGGAATGTTGTTGATGGAGCTTCCCGAGTAAGAGCTGAGCCTCCCAATATTTTGGGTATGATTGAAGAGCGGTTTCGAGTTGTTCCTGAGCCTCCTTGATATGTTTCTGTTGGATGAAAAAGAGGGCCAGATCATAACGGGCCTGAACAAAGTGGGGGTTGAGGGAAATGGCTTTCTGAAGTGCGGTAACGGCAAATTCCGATTGATGAGACAGTTGATAATTGACCAACCCATAGAGATGGTGAGCTTTTGAAAAAGCTGGGAAATCTTTAATGGCTTTGTCGAGCAAATCTCGAGCCTGTTCAAGGTTTCCTTGATTGGCGGAGGTGACGGCTTTCTCATACAGAGAGTCCGCCTGATGGCAAAAAGCTGGGAGGGGTTTGACGCAGGATAGACCCAAGAGTCCCACGAAGAATATGAGGCTCATTAGAATCGATGTCCTTTGAGCAATCCTCTCTGCCATTGTGGTTTTTCTGTTTGAGAATCGAAAAGAAGATGGAAACTCTCTGAAAGGGTTGAAATAGTACTCGAAGTTTCTCTGTATTTCCAGAGGCAACCTGTATTGGTGGGATGTTCGAGAAAAAGGGAACCGGAGAATTTCAGGGCAAGAGGAAAACAGCCCTCTACCGATAGAACAAGGTAGAGGGCTGTTGGTAAACCCTTTGGATTGACGATTGAGAAAAACTAACGCAAGATCACAAGCTGACCAGAAATTCCTTCTGGATCAGAAGGGTTATTATATTCCAAGACATTACTCGCGGTCACGTAGGTCAAGTCACTGATCGGGATCCCAATATATTTGGTTTCTCCTGGTTTGAGGGTGAGGTTAATATGCATGGACGTAGGCCCGGCAAACGCGGAATCGGCTGACAAATTAAACGTGTAGTCCGACGATAGTTTATTCGTGACCTTCAAGAGTACCGGTCGACCAGCGCGCCCCCCTGTACCTTCTGCGACCAGGTTTAACACGGCCGTAGATGGATACCACACATTGCTTCCACCGACGCTCATAGCCGTAAAGGCTAAGTCGACGTCCAAAGCCTTGAATGGTTGTCCGATAACCGAACCTGATTCAAGGTCTCCAATTTCCACTCCCCCTGATTGGAGCGCCAGAAGAGGAGAGCTCATGAAGAACAATAACGAAGAACAGAAAAGCAAGCCTGAAAGGATGACAGCGCGACGCATCATAATCCTCCTTGTGAATGCCAATAAGTGAAAAAATGGTTAAGTAAGAGCAAGTCAACACTACCTATATGTTTAATGATGTCCTCAATTTCTTCGTGTATAGTCTGGGAAGACAGAGGTAAAGCTTAAGGTAGGCGATCTCAAGCTTTACCCCGTGTGTCCTCCACAGATGAGATGGGAAGTGGCTTGAGGGTCAGGGGCCTCAAGATTCTTCCCAAGTCTCTTGGTTTCCTCAAAAAGGAACCATGGTCAACATTTCCCGAAGGCCATTCCGCTTCTCATGAGGAATTGTGTTGAGGAAGATGTCAACCAGCAGCAAGTATAGGAGGGGGGAAGACGCCCGTCTACCAAGGCTTGCTCATCAATACTACAGTTTTGCCGAAAACATTTAAATTGGGAAAGAATAGACTTGCTAGGAAAGGAAGAAAAGGAAAAACATGCTACCTAGACCAATCACTTCTGAGTTTTGATGGATGCGAGGTTTTGAGAGGGAGGAAGGAGGCCTTCTGAAGATTGACCTCCTTCCATGGTAAAGCCCGTACGGCTGGACTATGGTCTGAAGAAACTGCCAAGAATACTCACGTGCGAGTTTTGATGCGGGATTCGACTTTAGTGCTCGTGGCCTCGTTTCTCAAAGTACTCATCATAACCCTGAACGTAATCCTTATTGTTTCCCAGGGGTTGATGACAGCTTCGACATTTCGAGTAATCGACTTCCAGGTGTTCTCCGTTGGGTTTAAACGCCGAATAAATCCAATCACCATTCTTTAGCCCCTCGGGTGCGTGCATGCCCCAGCCCTTACCCTTTTGCATGGTGTAGACTTTGGCCAGGCCGTTTTTTACCAATTTGCCTTGACTGTCTTTTTGGAATTCTCCATTCGCCCCTTTTTTCGCATGGTAAATCTCCATGACGAGGATGGATCCATTCGCAAAGGGCTGTCCAGGTTGAGCTTCTGCTCCGGTCGGATTGATGTAGAGATCCCGGACGGCATTCGGTTTTTGTATGCCAGTTAAAAATGGGGGCCACGATTTGTAATCAGAGGGAAATGCCAATTCTCCATCTTTTGGCATGTTGCCGGATTGAACGGTAGAAATGATGCATCCGAGCATCACAGCCATTAGTACAATGCACAATCCTTTTCTTTTGCAGATCATGAAAAATCCTCCCTGGGTTAGGTGAACGTCTGATCGGATAATGGTTGAGGTCTGGGTGAATAGCCGTTTGCAGAATTTCCTGACATGGATGTTTTTCAAAAGCAGATAATCCAGATTTTTGTTCGATGTCGGGGATGAAGGACGTAACATTGGGAAGATCGGGATTGAAATCCGTGGTAGGCATTTTCGGATTTCATCCCGACCTTTCTCCAAATGTGAGAAAAACTGCACAGGGAGTCAGGGTCCCCTGAAGAGCTTTTTCTCTGGCCGGTCAAACCAACTACCAGAACAGGCAATCCGAATAGCGCTTTTGGGATTAACCCAAGGCTAGGAGGCACGATATTCGGAGCATCATCAATATAGAAGGATGCGACAGGATGGTCTACTGATGGATGCCATTGGGTGCAACAGTTTTATGGGAAATTAAAAGAAATCACATGCAGACAACTGAAAATCCGGGGAGAGACCAATAAGGAAAAGAACAGGATCGATTAATTGTCAGTCCTCATACAACATTTCGCGAAAGTTGTCTCTAGAGTGTTGACTCGGACTTTCGTGTGTTGTGGGACGTGAAGCGGTTGAAAAAAGAACCAGGGTGAAGGAAAAGGAGGTCGCGGTCCAAGCACCTTCACCCTGGCTACCCCAAGGTCAGGAGGAAGAGCCTACCTTGGAATAAAGCAGTGTCATCGTGGTGAGTCTTCTGATGTATAAAAATCGAGGGGATTTAGAGCATGATAGCTCACTTTTGAATTCCCTTTTCCCGCATCAGGGTCAAAAAACCCACCAGAGGTTCCCGATTCGTGCTGGTAGCGGAGGCCTTTGGGAAGGGGGCGCTCATTGTATGCGCGAATCAGATGATAAAAATCCAGCCGGCCTTTTTCAATGCGATCAATCTCATCATCTGTATCATAGGTAATCGATGGTGGGTAAGGGCGGCATGAATCGATTGCGGCGTTGAGGATAGGCAGCAAACGCAAGAATCGATCTAAGACCGAATTGCCCTGAGCCTGGAGGTTTGGTCCAAGCGAGGATAAATATTGTGGTCTGGAAATCCCCTTGGGAAAGTTGGCCGTGAAGATCGCGGCACGATCTTCTCGAAAGGCAATGGCCCCGTAGGAAAGCCTCCCATTGGATAAATCCTCGAGGGAAATGAAGTGTGTGTAATTTTTTGTTCGAGCTTGTAATGGGTCCTGTGGGATCCATTGTCCAGGCAAGGTGTGAATGACCAAATCTCGATGCTTGGCAGCTTGGATTTTGATCGTGGTTCCGTTTTTCCACTCTTTGCACAGACCGGCGCGAAAAGGTTTGGGGTCTAATTTCAGGCGGTACACACCATCGTTGGTAGAGGGTGCGGCCCATGCAACGCCGGTTATGAGGGTTAGGAAAATACTTCCAGTCAGGAAAAATGTGATACATGGTGTGACTGTGGCTGAAATTCGAAAACAGGGGATCATTGGATTATCTCCCGTCCATTGCCTCGGAATTTGCCGTCTAAAACTTGGATGACCGAGACGATTGGGTATGGCCAACACCTATGAACGCACCGTAAAAGGAATTGTGGCCGTTGTTGAAATTCGTTCGTTAATGGATGATTTCTAGGGACTGGTATGAAACGGCGGTGGTCCCCGGGGGGAAGGAAGGTCCTTCAATAGAACTATCCGAAACAGAGGAACGGTAGGTGAAAGGATGTTAAGAAGTTTCTCTGAGACCTCCAAATGAAAATGATTGACAGAAGCGGCTTGTCCGGCTTGGCAGGACCAACTACACCAAGATTGACTGTGTGTATCTTTGTCATGTTGATGATGGTGGATTGAAGGTTGATAACGGGCAAAGGCCAGGTTCGCAAGGAGAAAGCTCAAGGCAATCCCGCCAATCAGGGAAACTTTAAAGGCAAAAAGCTTTTGATTCGTCGTCCAGAGGGAACGGCTATTGGTGAGATGGAGTTGGTGCATGTCTCAACCTAGCCAGGTTATGCAAATGTGTCTACACATGGTTGCTCACTCTTACAACAGTCTGGTTTTTGAGTCATCACTATTCTGTGAGGGCTAATTCCCACCGATCATTCCGGTTGCGATCTACCAGTGTTTCAACAGAGTTTCGGAAGATTCGTAAGCTCCCTTTTCCAATTTTTGTGCTTTTTAACCGGCCTTCATCAACCCACCGGTAAATCGTCCACCGGCTCACATTGAGGATTTTGGCAGCTTGTCCCACTCGTAATAATTCCGGTTCCATAATTTCTCCTTCATGGCTTTATGGAGCATTATCCAAATGAGGAGAACCTTGGCCATAGCCGATGGCCTTCTCCCCGGGTAGGTGTGCATTGCAAAGTCCACAATCCCTATTGTTGGAGGATTGGCCTTCTCACATACACAACCTGGTTATGGCTGTCAGGTGATCCAAGCCCTTCCATTAGGAGGGTCCCCAAGACTTCTATAAGGAAACCTTTCCTCCTAGAAGAATTTTTGGGATAGGAACCCCAGATTCTCCATGAATTTATGAAGAACCTGGAAGACAGTCGGAAATGTGATGGAAATTTAAGGAGAAAATTGAGGGGGACCCCTGGGAGCGAATGGGGAAGAAGTCAATTGCGCGAGGACGTAACTTGTAGGTTGGAGTGCCAGAGTGGCGACAAGCATCCCTAAAAGAGCTACCGGTGCGGTAGAAGTGGTCAAGGTCGCAATTTGACCGACATGGCAGGCCCACGAGCACAAGATGGTGGTGGCCGGAATCGGGTGCGAATGGTGTTCGGATGCGGGTTGCAGAAAAGAGGCGGAGCAGAAAGCTCCGGCTCCTAGGAGCAGGAGGTGTGCCCAAACCAAAAGCCCGATTAAATAGATCGCACCCCGGGTAGGTAGTCGGGAAAGACTGGATGGTTTCTGTCTTCTCATGTCTGCATACGGATTTGGAAATTCAAGAGTCCTGTCAGGACTTATACCAGAACAGTTGAGGAAATCTCCAGTCGGAGAGCCCTAGAAACCCGCCGGTTTGGTGGCGATGGATATGGTAGAAAGGCCACTGGTACGAATCAAATCCATGACAGAGATCACTCGGCCGTGGGGTACCTCTTCGTCTGCGTTAATCACGAGAGAAGGGTGAGGGGCGGATTTCCCCATGATGGTTAAGCGCGTTTTTAGCTCTTCCATACTTAGGGGTTCCTTGTTGAAATAGAGTCCTCCTTCTTTTGTTAGGGTCAAGGAGTATTCCTCAGGAATTTTGTCCGTGGCGGAGGCGGCTGTAGGAAGGTTGACGGGGAGTCCATGTTGAATGGTCATGGAAAGGGTGGCGATCATAAAGAACACCAATAAAAAAAACATGGTATCGATCATGGGAATGATCTCAATTCGTGCCGGTCTTCTGGGTGTCGAAGGAAGTTTCATGGTCGGGGTTCACCGGAGCTTTTGAGGAGAGCGGCCTCTGTTTTGGTAGCAAACAGTTCAATGAGCTCTGATTCCTTTTCCATTTTTCGGATGAAAAAATTGTAAGGAATCAAGGTCGTGACGGCGACGAAGATTCCGGCTGCCGTACAGACGAGAGCTTCAGCCACTCCTCCTGTGACCGCATTGGGATTCCCCAGCCCGGATTCTGACATCACACCAAAAGAGTCGATCATACCAATGATGGTCCCTAAGAGGCCTAGGAGCGGGCCCAAGGTCACGATGGTATCCAGGATGGACAGTCCGTGTTTCATGAGTACCAATTCTGCTAATCCGGCAGCTTCCATCGCTTTGGTCGGGTGTTGGGTTCGGTTTTTGACTCCCTCGGCGACGACCCGCAGCACAGGGCCCGGGTGGTCTTGGGCAAAAGCTAGGGCCTTTGAGAATTCCTGTTGGTCGAGGAGTTTAAGCATCTCGGGGGCCAACCGACTCGTTCGCAAAGAGCGGAAATAAGTCCATCGTTCGATGCTGATGGTCAGGGCGAGAATGGAGCAGAGGACGATGGGGATCATCATCCATCCTCCGCTCATCAGTACCTGAATGATGCCTGATTCCATGATTGTCCTTTAGGAGCGATCAAGGTCGAATTTGATCGGGATGTCGACCCATTTGGCGACCGGAATATTCCCATCCTTGGCTGGTTGAAAAGTCCAGGTTTTAATCGCCGTTTGTGCCGCGTGATCGAGAAGTCGATATCCACTGCTTTTGTGTATTTGAATGTTTCCGGGATTTCCGGATGTTTCGATGAATACTCGGAGGACGACGGTGCCTTCCCAACCTGATTCCCGCGCGATCCGTGGGTACAACGGTTTTGAAGAAGCCAGAACGGTTGGGCGGGAAATGTTGCCTCCTCCGCCCGCCGGTGGTTGTGCGGTGAGCCTTTGGTGTCTCGGCAAAAGCGGCGTTTTTGAGGAGAGGGTCGAAGTTGAAGGTCGTTGAAGACTCGGAAATCGGGGAGTGAGATTAGGGGATGACCGTAAAGCTCCTCGTGTCCGTTGAGGAAGTAGGGCCGTGGACTCCAAGGCCTCTGGTGCTTTCATCTTCATCATCGTTCTCGCCTGGAGGATTTTGGCAGTCTGATTATCTTTGAGAACGGGAGGGCTAGGGGTTTGAGGTCTGGAAGGCATCGTGGGTGAAACACGCGGTGGTAAGGACGCGTGTAGGGAGGGGACTGTAGGAGGTTGTAACGATCGGGAGGATGAAGAGGGGACCGGAGGCCTCGACAGGGGTTGTGGGGAGAGCAGGGGCGTCGGAGACTCTCCGGGTGTGGGGGCCTTGTCCTTGGATGGGGGAATGAGGTTGACCTGAACTGTCGGTGTGGGCTCCGGGACGTCAGATTGTGGAGAGAACGATGCAAGGATGGCAAGGAACAGCGCATGGAATCCAAGACTGCCCAGTCCACTCAATAAGAAAACACGGGGGCACCAAGATTCCGTGGAAAATGTGAGGGTCATCCTTTTCTTCGCTTTAACAGGTTAATGATTCGTTGGTCCTTTCCACCCAAATCGACATAAGTCTGATAATGTTGAAGAGCCTTATCCGGTGAATTTTTATGATATTCATAGAGTAGGCCTAGGTTGTAATGGGCCTCGGCCAAATTGGGGTTTAATCGGAGGGCCGTATGGTAATGCTGCTCGGCTTGAGGAATGTGTGAAAGGGCGGCGTACACGACTCCCAAATTGGCGTGGGCTTCAGAATTGTCCGTATCCAAACGGATGACGTGTTCGAAGGCTTCAGCTGCCTTCTCATACAACCCCTCTTTCTGGTACAGCATACCCAGATGAAAATACGGATCGGGTAACTTCGGGTTGAGGGTGAGTGCTCGCTCAAACGCCTCGATGGCTTGGGTGGTGTGTTGCGACTGTTCGGCCACTGAGCCGGCTAACAGCCAAGCGTTCACATGGTCCGGGTACAGAGAGAGAAGGGTTTGAAGATGTTGTCGAGCTTTGGATGATTGGTGATCGTGGACAAGCCAAAAGGCCAACCCATAGAGGGATTCCTTATTTTGAGGGGAGAGCTTCAAGATGTTTCGGTGGGCAAGAATAGCCTTTTGAGATGCCTGTTGTTGATCATAAAGAGCGGCAAGAGCCTGTAAACCCTCAAGAAAGGTCGGATAGACCGTTAAAGCCTGTCGGAAGGATTGCTCTGCTTGGGCTAAGTGATTCGTTCGTTGGTACAGTACACCTAAGTCAACATGAGCTTGGGCAAAGCTGGGGTAGAGATTCACAGACTTTTTAATCGAGAGAATGGCCTTATCGATTTTCTGTTGTTGAGCCAAGACTAACCCAAGAAGGTGATGTGCCTCTGCGTAGTTTGGATAGACCTTGAGTGCGTGTTGTAACGCCGTCTCGGCAGAATCCCAGTTGTGTTGCTGGTAAGCTTGGAAGGCGGTGGCCAGTCGTTCTTGAGCCTGGCCGGCTAAGAGTTGAGAGGGAGGTCCCGCCTCACTACAAAAAATGACGAAGAAAATCACGAATACATAAAATCGGTGAATGCGATTCATGGAAAAGAGCTTCTACTTTATTGATTCACTAAGTCAAATCTGATTGGAATGTTCACGAGGCTTTTGATGGGAAATTCGCCGTTTTGAGCTGGGACAAATGTCCAGGTTTCTGCGGATTGGGCGGCCGTACTATCGAGAAGGGTAATGCCAGAAGATTTTTGCACTGATGAAGCGAGGACCGTCCCCTCGTCGGAAATTTCTAAACGGAGAATCACTGTCCCATGCCATCCTTGTCCTCTGGCTCTTCGAGGGTAGGTCGGGTGGGTGGTTTGTAGGGGTTTGACCGCGCGCAATTTCCCCCGTTCTTTTGCTGTAGGATCTAAAAGTATCGCGTGCGGTGGTGGGGGTAGGCTTAGCCCCATATTGATTTGGGGTCGTAAGTTGTGAGCTGGTTTTTCAAGTGAAGAAGAAATTGTCGGGGAGGGTAGAGCAAAGGAAACGGGCGGTGGGGTTTTTTTAAGCGATTCTCCCAGTACTTCAACGACTGCAAGAGTTTCAATTTCTTCCTCAGCCCCTGGAGAACCTTCTGCGATAACAAAGAGTGGAAGGAGCAACGGATTGACCAACAAGAACATCCCCAAAAGTCTAAAGTATAGAGGGTGAGACATCCCTCCTCGTTTGACCAGCAACATGATCTTTGTTTTAAGGAATGACATGGGCGAGGGGACGGGGACGTAATTGTCGAGCCCTTCCGCTGTCTGTTAGGGCCTGAGTGGAGTTTGTGTTCAGAAAAATTGTAAACCAGATCATAGCCTGTCCAGGTTTTGAAGAAGAACCCCCGTATTGTACTTCAATGGGGGATTATAACCACCCATTGAATCCCGAATGGGGATGATTGAGTATCCTCTTAAAGCCAGGTCTCATCGCCCAAAAGTAATCATTCTTTTTGAGCCAACAAGAACTAAGGCATCCAGGAGTCGGAATCCGTCAAAGGGTCTTGATCGGGAGTTTCAAAATATTGCCTTGAAATTTAGCATGAAAATTCAAGGGTTTTAGGAAATAGGGGTATCAGAATGAGTTGATTCCGGGCTCTAATACGGTATACTAGGGGTGGTAATGTTCTGAAGGTTGTTCAAGCCCCATTCCTATCATTTTCATTGAATTTTCCCCAATCTGATCCGGTGAATAAAGGATAATTATAACATGTTGGTTCGGCTGCTAAATATTCTTTTTGGGAGTAAAAACGAACGAGAACTGAAGCGCCTTCAGCCTCTTGTGGATAAAACGAATGAATGTGAAGCGTCGCTTCAACCCCTCGACGACCAAGGGTTGGCCGAAAAGACTCAGGCATTTAAAAAACGTCTGGAAGCTGGAGAAACCTTGGATGATATCCTCCCCGAAGCCTTTGCGGTCTGTCGGGAAATGTCCAAGCGGCGCTTGGGAATGCGCCATTTTGATGTCCAACTCCTCGGCGGGATGATTTTGCACCAGGGGCGAATCTCTGAAATGCGTACGGGGGAAGGGAAAACTCTCGTGGCCACCCTTCCGATCTATTTGAATGCCCTGGAAGGGAAAGGCGTCCATTTGGTCACGGTCAACGATTACCTAGCTAAGCGGGATGCCCAATGGATGGGTCCCCTCTACCATAGTTTAGGGTTATCAATCGGAATCATTCAGCATGAAGCGTCGTTTTTGTTCGATCCTACCTATGATTCCCCGGATAAACGTCTTCAATACCTGCGTCCTTGCTCCCGTTCGGAAGCCTATTGGGCAGATATTACTTACGGAACCAACAACGAATACGGGTTTGATTATTTGCGTGACAATTTAGTCGTCACCGATGCCGAACAAGGGGTGCAGCGGGAACTCAATTACGCCATCGTGGATGAAGTCGACAGTATTCTCATCGATGAAGCGCGGACCCCGTTAATCATCTCGGGTCCTGCTGAACAAAGTACGGATCAATATTATCAGGTTGATCGCATTATCCCCCTCCTGAAAAAAGAAGAAGATTTCACGATCGAAGAAAAGACGAAAACGGTTTCATTGACGGATGAGGGAAATGCCAAGGTTGAAAAAGCGCTGGGTGTCGATAATCTCTATGACTTAAAGCATCTGGGATTGGTCCACCATGTGGTGAAGGCGCTTCAAGCCCATGCTTTATATAAACGAGATGTGGATTATGTGGTGAAGGATGGTGAGGTGGTCATCGTCGATGAGTTTACGGGGCGCTTGATGGCGGGCCGGCGTTGGAGTGATGGCCTTCATCAAGCGGTGGAAGCCAAGGAGGGCGTCAAGATTGCGAATGAGAACCAGACGCTCGCCTCCGTCACCTTTCAAAACTATTTTCGGATGTATTCCAAGCTTGCTGGGATGACCGGGACGGCTGATACCGAAGCCTCTGAGTTCGCCAAGATCTATAATTTGGAAGTGAATGTCATCCCCACCAATCGGGCCATGGTTCGCCAAGACAATCCTGATGTGGTGTATCGGACTGAGAAGGAAAAGTTTGATGCCATCGCGAACGAAATTAAGGAATATCACGATCGAGGTCAGCCGGTGCTCATCGGAACGATCACGATCGAAAAATCCGAACGGCTATCGACTCTCCTCAAGCATCGGGGAGTGAAGCATAATGTGTTAAACGCCAAATTTCATGAGAAGGAAGCCGAAATTATCGCGCAAGCCGGACAGAAGGGAGCGGTTACGATCGCCACAAATATGGCTGGCCGTGGCACCGATATCCTCTTGGGTGGGAATCCCGAAGCCCTGTTTAAGCAGCAGGTGATATATCGGGGGGAAGAACTGACGGAAGAAGAGCAGGCAAAAGCCTTTGAAACGATCAAGGAATCGTGTGAAAACCATCGAAAGGAAGTCTTAGCGGCTGGAGGGTTGCACATCGTTGGGACCGAACGGCACGAAAGCCGTCGAATCGATAATCAGCTGAGAGGACGGGCGGGTCGACAGGGTGATCCCGGGTCTTCGCGGTTTTTCCTATCCTTGGAAGATGATCTCCTACGTATTTTTGCTTCTGAGCGTGTGTCCAACCTGATGTTGAAGCTTGGGATGGAAGAGGGAGTTCCCATTGAACATGGCATGGTGACCAAGTCCATCGAAAATGCCCAGAAAAAGGTCGAGGCTCATAATTTTGAGATACGGAAACATCTCTTGGAATATGACGATGTGATGAATAAGCAACGGGAAGTGATCTATAAACATCGTCAGACCGTTCTCAATGGGAAAGACGTGTCGGATGATATTTTGGGAATGATCGAGGAAGTGGGTGGGGGACTCGTGGACATGTATTGTCCGGAGGAGCAGTATGCGGAAGAATGGGACTTTGACGGGTTGATCGAGTCGATCCACGGGCAATTTGGCCTGGATATCATCAAACCGGATGAAATTAGGGAAATGGGACGGGAGGCCATTCGTGAAGAAGTCCAGGATTCCTTAAAAAAGGCCTATACCGACAAAATCGAACGTCTGAGCCAAGAGGAGGGAGCAGGGGAAGAGTTGGTCCACTACATTGAGCGGACCATCTTGCTTCAAATGATCGATCAACATTGGAAGGATCACCTCTGGGGGATGGATCAATTAAAAGACGGCATTGGCCTCCGAGGGTATGGCCAAAAGGATCCGTTGGCAGAATATAAGCGAGAAGGCTACGATATGTTCGCCGGCATGATGGATCGGATAAAGACCGATACGTTGGAACGGGTGTTTAAATTTCAATTGGTTCGGGGCGAACGACCGGAAACCGAACAACAAGCTCCGCCGCCCTCACAATTGAGTCTCAATCGAGGAGATACCGCATCGGCTGGGCCAAAACGTCCGGTCTTACGAAGTGAAGAAAAGGTTGGGCGAAATGATCCCTGTCCCTGTGGAAGTGGTAAAAAATATAAAAAGTGTCATGGTGCCTGACTCAAATCTTTTAACTTTTCATACGATCTAAGGCTTTCCACATCCCGCTTTCTTCTCCTCCCGGAATTTTTCACCAAATTCTCTGCGCAGGAATTCCATAAGTTATTGTATTCCTTGGAAATTCAGTGGAGCATCTCAAGAATTTCCCTTGACTTGAGACAGGATGGGTGGGTATCTTAGCCGATTCCCCGTAGGCATATAGAAGGAGTGACTATAGTCCATTCGTGCCATCCATTGAAATTCAATCCAAAGGAAATCCCGAACTTATTAACAAGATAATTGCGGCGATCTCACGTGCGGGGCCTATAAGCTTTTCAAGGTTTATGGAAATGGCTTTGTACGATTTCCCTCATGGTTATTACATGACCCAAGCTGTTGAACAAGGCCGACAGGCCCGGAATCGAATCGGATGGGAAGGGGATTTTTTTACGGCACCCGAATTATCTCCGATTTTGGCGGTGACTCTTGTGCGGCAAGCATTGGAGATTGATGCCCAACTTGGACATCCGCCCACGTTTATGGTGGTGGAAGTCGGCGGTGGGACAGGAAGTTTTGTGAAAGATTTCTTGAGAGAATGCCAAGCCACGGCGCCAGATTTTCTCAACCGATTGTCCTATCACATCGTCGAATGTAGTCCGTATCTCAAGACCTGTCAGATGGCGAAGGTTCAGGAGGTGCTGGGAGAGCAGGTAGAACCAAGCTTGAGATGGTGGGAGTCGATTGACCAACTTCCGGCGGACTTCATCGAGGGAATCGTCTTTTCCAACGAACTCGTCGATGCCCTACCGGTTCACCGAGTCAGGCATGAAGAACATGGGCTGAAGGAAGTGCGGGTGGATTACCAAGACGGTCGATTTGTCGAACGGTTTCACCCCTGTTCGACTCCGGCCCTCACTGATTACATCGAGCAACATCAGGTGTCCGTTCGAGAAGGACAAACCACAGAGTTGCATCTTGCTTCACAAGCTTGGATGACTCAGGTTGCTAACAGTATGAAGCGTGGGGCGGTCGTCACGATTGATTACGGCCATACCACGGAAGATTATTATAGCTCCGACAGGCCGGAGGGGACATTGCTTTGTTATTTTCAGCATGCGATTTCAAAGAATCCGTACATTCGTGTGGGGGAGCAAGATATGACCGCGCATGTCAATTTTTCCTGCCTGGCCACTAGCGGGAAATGGAGTGGACTCATGCCGGTGGGGTTTACGACCATGGCCAATTGGTTGATGAGTTTAGGAGTCGAAGATTTGGTCATGGATAAGGATCAGGATTCTGAAGAGGTTCAGGCGCTGATGCAATTATTACGACCTCATGGGATGGGCAAAACCTTTAAGGTGCTCGTGCAGCAAAAAGATATGGAACTGGGTACGGTGCAAGGGTTGCGATATCCCGCATTTTTTGGGGATGTTTTATAGGAGAGGTTGTTGTAAGGATGATGAAATCCAGAAACCTTTGGCCAGGTGTTGGAGTGCATAATGGGTAGTGAGCCGGTCCCGTTTAATTACATTCCCGTCGTCCTCTTCATGGTGATCGGGGCGGTGTTCGGGATTGTCTCCCTGTTGGTCGGCTGGGTCCTCCGACCGAGTCGGCCCTATCGTGCCAAATTGCTCCCATATGAAAGTGGCAGCCCCTTGTTTATGGATGCGCGGATTCAATTTCCGATGCGCTACTACATCATCGCCATGCTGTTCGTCATCTTCGACATCGAAGTCGTGTTTTTATTCCCCTGGGCCGTGGTCTTTAAAAAACTCGGTCTCCTCGGCCTGATTGAAATGGGGCTGTTTTTGGCCATTCTCATCGTGGGTTTTTGGTATGCCTGGAAAAAAGGCGCACTCGATTGGGACTAAGGCGAAACATTCATCTGTCTGGAGTAGAAGCCTGGAAAACCGGTGGGTCTTGCCAGTACAATAAACGGCTTTTGCTCACCGGAAAAGTGTCGGGAATCCGGGCCTGAAAGGGGCCGAGCCCAACGCGGGTTATTTGTGGAGAGGGATCAAAATTATGGGAATGCTTGATCGGCAACTCGAGCCGAATATCGTAACCACCAATTTGGATTACTTCATCAATTGGTGCCGAAAATCGGCCCTCTGGCCGATGACCTTTGGTTTGGCCTGTTGTGCGATTGAGATGATCGCGTCGGTGTCCTCTCGGTATGATATCGATCGTTTTGGGGCTGGAGTGTTTCGGGCCTCTCCACGACAGTCAGATTTGATGATCGTGGCCGGGACGGTCTGTCGGAAAATGGCTCCCGTGATTCGCCGAATTTATGACCAAATGGCCGAACCTCGGTATGTGATGTCCATGGGCTCCTGTGCGACTTCAGGGAATCACTACAATAGTTATAGCGTCGTGCAGGGTGTCGATCAAATCGTGCCCGTCGATGTGTATGTTGCTGGATGTCCGCCCAGGCCCGAGGCGCTTCTTGATGCCCTCATTAAATTACAAGAAAAAATTCAACAAGAAAAGTTTTTCGTTAAATAAGGCAGATGTCGAGGGTAATCTCGCTCGCGAACGTCTCATTGTTTCCTTAAGTCATCTCCCATGCACCCATTCCTGGAATCACTCGTGAACCGGTTTCCTGATGCGGTTCTGACCGCTGAGCAGGATCCTGCTCGGGGAGATCTCTGGGCTCAAATCAAAGCCGATCGCTGGCGGGACGTCGCACAATTTCTGCATGATGATCCGGCACTCTCCTTGGATCACATCACGGATATTTGTTCAGTCGACTATCCCGATGATTTGGAACGGTTTGAAGTGATTTATCAATTCCTGTCCCTGCCGCATGGTACTCGACTCCGGATTAAGGCGCGCCTTCCGGAAGATCATCCCGAAATCGCCTCGATCAGCGATATTTGGCGAGGTGCGAATTTCCTCGAACGGGAAGTCTACGACCTTATGGGGATTCGGTTTTCGGGCCATCCTGACCTTCGCCGCATTTTAATGCCGGAAGATTATGATGAAGGACATCCACTTCGAAAGGACTTCCCTGCTGAGGGCAGGGGGTGGCGGAGCCGATTTGATTTTCTTCCACGATTGGATGAACCGGTTGGTGAATGGTCTGATGCGGAAGTGCCGGATGATCAACGACATCAATTCATGGCCGAAGATCGTCCCGAAGACTCAAAGCGCACCACCGAAATGTTGCTGAATATGGGTCCGCAACATCCCAGTACCCATGGGGTACTCCGAGTCGTGTTGGAATTGGATGGAGAGCGAGTGAGTAAAGCGATGCCCGATCTGGGGTACTTGCATCGTGGAGTAGAAAAGTTGGCTGAAGGTCTGACCTACATGCAAGTCCTTCCACATACCGACCGCTTGGATTATGTCTGTGCGATGACGAATAATTATGCCTACGTTCGAGCGGTAGAGAAGCTCGTGGGGATAACGGTTCCTGAACGGGCGGAGTATGTGCGGACCATCATCGCAGAAATGCAACGAATCGTCGGACATTTATTCTGGTTAGGGACCCAAGCCTTAGATATTGGTGCGATGACCGTGTTTTTCTGGACCTTTCGCGAACGAGAGGTGCTGTTGGATTTATTCGAAAAACTCTGTGGGGCTCGGCTGACCTTGAATTATTACCGAATTGGTGGAGTGGACAGTGATCTGACACCCGAGATTATTTCCACCCTTCGGGAATTCCTGAAAACCTTCCCCGATCATATACGAGAATACGATACCCTTTTGCAGAAAAATAGGATTTGGATCGCAAGGACCAAGAATGTGGCGGTGATTTCTGGTGAGGATGCGATAAACTTCGGGTGCACCGGGCCCGTGTTGCGGGGCTCCGGTGTGGCGTACGATATCCGAAAGTTGGAACCCTATGGAGTCTATGACCGGGTGGAGTGGGAAGTCCCTATCGGAAAAGACGGGGATACTTATGACCGGTACTGGGTGCGTATGGAAGAGATGTGGCAGAGTGCCAGAATTATCGAACAATGTCTCGACCAATTGCCTGAAGGGCCCATCATGGCTGAGGATGCGAAGGTGATCCCTCCTCCCAAGCCTGAAGTGATGCGTGATATGCAAAGCTTAATTCATCACTTCATTATCTTTACCCAGGGATTTAAGCCTCCTAAAGGGGAGACCTACTGTGGGACCGAAGTTCCGAAGGGAGAGCTGGGGTTTTTCCTCGTGAGTGATGGGAGTCCCAGGCCCTATCGCTTAAAAATTCGATCCCCTTCCTTTATTCATATGGGAGCTTTCGATTTTATGGCCCGAGGATATTTGATATCGGATATTATCACCATTTTTGGAACCTACGATATTGTGATGGGTGAGTGTGATCGATGAATGCGTGGAATAGATTGTCTTGGGGCAGCCCATTGAACCTACCATTGAGAACTCCCCGTTCGCGGAAAGGATCGACCAGATCATGTCCTTAGAACGGTTTCAAGAGGAAGTTTCCGATATCCTCTCCCGTTATCCGGTGAAGCGGTCGGCCTTGTTGCCATTGTTAAACCTGGCCCAGCGAGAAGAGGGGTATGTCAGCGAAACCTCCATGAGGGAGATCGCGAAGGTTTTAGATCTGACCCCCCCTCAGGTATTCGAGACTGTGACCTTCTATACGATGTTTAATCTCAAGCCGATCGGGGCTTTTCATCTCCAGGTCTGTAAGTCTCTGATGTGTGCGCTAGTCGGATCAGACACTCTGGTCGGGTGGATTCGAAAAAAACTCAATATTGGTCCGGGGGAAACCACCTCAGACAAGAAATTTACGTTAAGTATCGTGGAATGTCTGGGTTCGTGTGGAACCGGTCCCATGATGCAAGTCAACGATGATTATTACGAGCAATTGACCGAGGAAAAACTGGGCCGTGTCTTAGATGATCTGGCGTCGACCGGGGATTGCTCCTTGAAAAGCGGACCTTTTATGTTTCCGAAGCCGGTTTCCTAAGCGGATACGATAACGATTATGGCGCAATACGAAAAAATCCTACTTACCAATATGGAGCGGCCCGGCTATACCGGTTCCCTGGCTGACTATGAAGCGGCAGGAGGGTATCAAGCTCTTCGCAAGGCGTTGAAGGATATGGAACCCGGTCAGATTATCGAAGAAGTCAAGGCTTCCGGGTTGCGGGGACGTGGCGGGGCCGGCTTCCCGACCGGGGTGAAGTGGGGGTTCATTCCCAAGGATCATCCCGGTCCCAAGTACCTCTGCTGTAATGCGGATGAGAGCGAGCCTGGGACGTTTAAAGACCGTCAATTGATGGAGCGCGATCCGCATCAGATGTTGGAAGGAATGGTCATCACCTGCTATGCCATCGGGGCAGAAACGGCGTATATCTACATTCGGGGAGAATTTCGACTGGGAGCTTCTATCCTCGTACGGGCTGTTCAAGAAGCCAGAGCGGCTGGCTACATAGGCCAAAATATCCTGGGGAGCGGGATTACGGTGCATATTTATGTCCATCCCGGTGCGGGCGCCTATATTTGTGGGGAAGAAACCGCTCTGCTTGAATCGTTGGAAGGAAAACGGGGGATGCCGCGCTTTAAACCGCCTTTTCCGGCGACCCATGGACTCTATCAAAAGCCCACGGTCGTGAATAATGTCGAAACTATGGCGAACATTCCTCATATCATCAATAAAGGAGGGGAGTGGTATGCCGGGATTGGCTCTCCTCCCAAAAGTTCCGGGACGAGGATCTTTTGTTTAAGCGGGCATGTGAAGCGTCCGGGGAATTATGAAGTCCCGTTGGGCATACCCTTTCGGGAACTTATTTATGATCTTGGTGGTGGCATGCGATCCGAGAAACCCTTGAAGGCCTTCATCCCCGGCGGGGCCTCTGCACCTTTCCTGACTCCGGATCATCTCGACGTGAAAATGGACTTTGAATCGGTGGCCATGGCCGGTTCCATGTTAGGGTCTGGTGGAGTGACGGTCATGGAGGAGGGGACCAATATGGTTTGGGCGGCACTCAGATTGATGGAATTTTTCTATCATGAGTCCTGCGGAAAATGCACACCCTGTCGTGAGGGGAGTTCATGGTTGGTCCAGACCCTCCAGAGAATCTGGAATAAGCGTGGAAGGCCGGGGGACGTTGAAATCCTTCAGGAGTTGTGCGGGAACATCGCAGGACGGACGGTCTGTGCGTTTGGGGAAGCCGAGGTCGCTCCTATTCTCAGTACCGTCAAACATTGGCCCGAAGAATATGAGATGCTGATACGGGAGGCTCAAGAAGCCAACCCTCCCGGGAAAGAAATTCCGGTCTTAAGCCATTAGGAATAGTGTTGATGTCTGCTATGCCAGAGACCAAGACTGAAATGATTTCTCTCACGATTGACGGGAAGGCTGTCAGTGTGCCCAAGGGAACGTTGGTGATCGAAGCGGCTCGTCAGGTAGGGGTGATGGTCCCGCATTTTTGTTATCACCCCAAATTGTCTCCTGACGCCAATTGCCGGATGTGTCTGGTTGAAATCGAAAAGATGCCTCGACTGCAAACTTCATGCAGCACACCGGTGGCTGAGGGGATGGTAGTCAAATCGGCTTCATCCCCCGTGGCTCAGGATGCCAGAAAGTCGGTGTTGGACTTTATCCTGGCCAATCATCCCTTGGATTGTCCGGTCTGCGATCAAGGAGGCCGGTGCGACCTACAAGATTTCTCTCATGAATATACGGCGACGACCAGCCGATTCAAAGAACTCAAACGAGTCTTCCAGAAGGAGTATTTCAGCCCCCTGATCGAAACCCAGATGAATCGTTGCGTCCAATGCTTACGGTGTGTGCGCTATTGCGATCAGGTCATGGATGTGAAAGCTTTGGCACCGGTGGGGAGGGGAACACTCACGGAAATCAAAGCGTTCGGGACCCATGAGTTGGATTGTGAATTTTGCGGAGGGTGCGTTCAGATTTGTCCGGTCGGTGCCATCACCAGTCGTCTGTCGATGTATGAGTTTCGTCCATGGATGCTTAAACGGACTGATTCGGTCTGTGGGTATTGCGGAGATGGGTGCCAAATCACGTTTCAGACAAAAAACAACGCCTTGATCGAGATTAATTCGACGCAGGGAACCGGACGCAATAACGGGGACCTGTGTGCCCGTGGGTACTTTGGATACCATGTCAGCGAACATCCCGATCGAATTACGACTCCTCTGATTCGTGAGGGGGAAGAATGGCGAGAGGCAACTTGGGAAGAAGCGTTAGAGTTGGTGGCGGGGCGGTTGGCAGACATCAAGGGCACCTCCGGCCCGGAAGCCATCGGCGGGTTGATCTCCGGGCGATGCACGAATGAAGACATCTACGTGTTTCAAAAATTTATGCGCGGGATCGTGGGGACGAATCAAATCGATAGTAGTGTGCGGTATGGGCATCTGAATGCCGTGCACGCGTTGCAGCGGGTTCAGGGAACTCATCGATGGGCGACGACGTTCGAGGATCTGGTTCAGGCCGATGTTCTTCTCCTGGTGGGAACCAACGTGACCGAAACGAATCCGATTTCTGGTCTGAAGGTAAAGGAAGCCGTCAAACGTCATGGGGCAAAGCTGTTAACGATTGAATCCCTGGAGCCTGCGGTCGGGACGATCAGTAACATCGTGAATTTGTCCTCCCAACATTTTGGCATCAAACCGGATGGGTATGGCCCGGCCATCATAGGATTCCTCAAAGCATTGATCGATCAACAGGGGGTCGATTCCGAACTGACATCTCGTTCTCCCAAATACGTGCAAGATCTCTCGGATACCATCCAAGCCATCCCCTGGACCATTATTGAAGAAAGAACTGGAATGGCTGCTTCGGGATTTCAAGATGCCGTCAAAGTATTGGTGGAAGGGAAGAGAGTCGTCATCCTCGTGGGGCCTGGGGTCCTCCGAAACTCTGGAGGCTTTGGGATGACGGTCAACCTGTTAGATCTCCTTCTGCTCTCGGGGAAGTTGATACAGCCTGGGTGTGGATTGGCCCCTTTAGCCGAGGAAAACAACGATCAAGGGGCTTATGAGATGGGCGGTATCGGGGCGGTCCTTCCTGGTGGGCATTCCTTGGGGAATGCAGAGGTTCGACAAACCTTTTCGCAAGCATGGGGAAAATCTATTTCAGACGTTCGAGGTGCTAGTCTTCCCCAAATGCTGGAAGATGCACACCAAGGGGCTATGAAAGCCTTATTTATCGTCGGGGAGAATCCTTTAGGTTCACTTCCTCCATCTTCAAACGTTCACCAGGCGTTCGAACGATTGGATTTTGTGGTGTGCCAAGAATTAATCATGACTGAAACGGCAAGAAAGGCTCATGTCATCTTTCCGGCCTGTTCGTACGCTGAAAAGGATGGGACCTTTACGAATACCGAGGGACATATTCAATCGGTCAGGAAGGCCATGGACCCGGTTGGGGAAAGCCGGCCGGATTGGGAAATTTTTTCGGCCCTTTCCGTGATGATGGGTGATCCCATGGAATATCTGGATGTGAAGGAAATCGGGAAGGAGATCCGTAATCTTCTCCCGGGTACCCGAGCCCTGGGCCCGTCTCCCTTGCCAGCAAAGCCTGAGTCCTTAGCCATGACCAATTATGTCAGCTCTGACTACCAACGTGATTTGGCAGAGCGGTATCGAGTCCCGAGCCCTATGGCCAGTGAGTCGGGTCAATTAATCCTGGCCATGTCTCAGTCGCTGTTTCATTCAGGAAAGTACTCCCTGCAAGCTAAAGGCTTAATGCAAGTGGAATCGGAAGGTCGGCTTTCTCTCCATCCGACGGAGGCACAGAAACGGGGTCTGATGGATGGGGATCGGGTCAAGGTGAGGAATGCCCTAGGGGAAGCGATCACGACGGTCCGGCTTCGTGAGCGAATACCCCAAGGGATGGTGGTATTCCCCGAGCATTTTGATCAGGACATCCGTCGATTGTTGCCCTACGGGGTGGATTCGGAAACGCAAGTGCCCTATACCAAATACACCGCAGTTTACGTAGAAAAGGTTACCAGCTCCTGACAGGGGAGCGGGTGTTTGCCCAGAGATAAGAGGTGAGGAGGTCATGGAAACGTTCATTCGTTTAGGTCTGACATTAAGTCAAATTGGAGCCGTGATGGGTGCCGTGCTGGGGACTGTGGCCCTACTGACTCTATTGGAACGGAAGGTTTTGGGGTGGATGCAGGATCGAATGGGACCGATGGAGGTTGGTCCTTATGGGATCTTGCAGCCCGTGGCCGATGGACTCAAGTTATTCTTTAAGGAAGACATCATTCCGGCTGGAGCGAATAGGATTATGTTTAGCATGGCCCCGATTCTGTCCCTCGTCCCGGCGCTTATTGGGTTTGCCGTGATCCCGTTCGGACCCGATTGGACGGTGGATGTGGGAGGGGTAGACTTTAAACCCTTCGTGATCACGGATATCAATATTGGGGTGTTGTATATCTTGGCCTTTGCGTCCATCGGTGCCTACGGCATCATTCTTGGAGGGTGGTCTTCCAACAGTAAATATTCCCTGCTTGGGGGATTACGGTCGGCGGCTCAGCTCATCAGTTACGAATTGAACGTCGGGCTTTCAATCGTGGGGATTTTGCTCTTGTCCAGCTCCTTGAGTTTGGTCACCATCACGAATGCACAGGCCGGCGGGTTTTGGAATTGGTACTTTTTTGGTGGAGGGGCGTTTCCCCAAGCGATCGCGTTTTTCGTCTTCCTCATTTCCTCAGTGGCTGAGACCAATCGAACGCCATTCGATTTACCGGAAGCCGAAAGTGAACTCGTGGCGGGGTTCTTTACCGAGTATAGCGGGATGCGGTTCGCCTTCTTCTTTTTAGCTGAATACGGCAACATGATTTTGGTGTCCTGTATGGCGACGGTGTTGTTCTTCGGTGGTTGGTATGCGCCATTGGAAATCCTCCAAGGTCCGGAATCTATCCATTGGTTAACCGGAATCTTCTGGTTTGTCATAAAGGTCGCCACCTTTTTATTCCTCTTCTTTTGGTTGCGAGCCACCTTGCCTCGATTGCGCTATGACCAATTGATGCGGTTTGGATGGAAAGTGCTTTTGCCCATCACCTTAGGCAATATCATCATTACCTCTATCATTGCCTATATTTTCCCGGGTTGAGTCAGCCTGGAGGGATGACGCATGGATGTTAAAGAGTGGATCAAAACCCTGACCTTCTACGAAATCTTGTTGGGCATGAAAGCCACGATTTCGCATTTGTTGCGGTATAAGCCGATCACGCTTCAATATCCCCATGAAAAAAAGCCCCTCCCGTCGAATTATCGAGGGATGTTGGCTTTATTACGCTACGACGATGGCACGGAAAAATGTGTAGGGTGCGATCTGTGTGAAGCGGCGTGTCCATCCAGGGTCATTCGAGTGGTGAGTGCCGAAGTGCCCGGAGAACCCACGAAACGGTATTCCAAGGAATACTACATGGACATGACCCGTTGCCTCTTCTGTGGGCTTTGTGTGAAGGCCTGTCCGGTAGATGCCTTGGCGATGACTCAAGAATATGAGTGGGCGGTGTATGATAAACGGCAACTTCACTTGAACAAGCAGCAGTTGCTGGCCGTGGGGGACCGGAATTTTTCCGTCAGGGAAAAGCGCCTAGAATTTCAACATCCCAACGTGGCGTATTTTAACGTGGGGTTCAAGGATATCCCTCAGAAAGAAGAGTAATGTCTGAAAAAACGCAGGCGAAGGTTGCCTGCGTTCGCTGAAAACCTTTGTCCTCAATCGAGTAGTCGGACGCATGGAAACATTCATTTTTTTCTATTTTGCTACCGTGATCGTGACCACGGCAGGCTTTGTCGTCGCCATGAAAAATCCGGTCTATAGTGCCTTGGCTCTTTTGGTCATGTTTTTTCACGTGGCCGGATTGTTCGTGACCTTGCACGCGGAATTTTTAGCCGTGATTCAAATCCTGGTGTATGCCGGAGCCATTCTCGTGCTGTATCTCTTCGTCGTGATGTTGTTGAACCTGAAACGAGAGGAACGATTCCATTATCAAGGAACGGTTGGGTTTTTCCTCGGCTGTGTCTTATTTGCCGAGGCCGTTCTCCTCGTCGTTAAAGGCGATACCACATTGGGAAGTGACCTTGCACCTGCATCAGGGGCTGCTGGAGTAACCGAAGGGAATACGGACGCCATCGGAGAACTGCTTTTCTCCACCTACCTCTTTCCCTTTGAAGTGGCCTCCCTTATCCTGCTCGTGGCCATGGTCGGAGCGGTCATTCTGACGAAGAAAGGCATTATGGAGGTGGGAGACTAATGGAAGTTCCGGTGAGCTATTACTTAGTGCTGAGCGGAATCGTCTTTTCAATAGGTTTGGTCGGCGTGCTGATACGACGCAATATCATCATCATTTTATTATCCGTTGAGTTGATGCTGAATGCCACGAACATTAATTTTGTGGCGTTTTCTTCCTACCTGGGGAATCTCTCGGGGCAGGTCTTCGTGTTTTTTGCCCTGACCGTCGCGGCTGCAGAAGTCGCGGTCGGGTTGGCCATCATCATCGCCCTCTACCGTCATTCGACGAGTATCAACATCGACAACTTCCGTTTGCTGAAATGGTAAGGGGATGCTCTACGCGTTAATTCCTCTGTTGCCGTTGTTTGCCTTTCTCATACTTGGATTGGGAGGGCATCTTATCAAGGACCGCGCCCATTTGGTGGCGGTCCCGGCGGTGGTGGTGTCTTTTCTCCTTTCCGTGATGGCCCTGTTGGAGGTAGCCGGGGGCCAGATACTCCATATTCCCCTCTATACCTGGGGAAGTTCCGGAACTCTCACCATTTCAATAGGGCTCTTCATCGATCAGTTGACGGCAGCCATGCTGCTTTTGGTGACCATCGTCAGTTCTCTGGTCCATATCTATACCATTGGGTACATGCATGGAGAACCGGGGTATGCGAGATTCTTTAGCAACATCGCCCTGTTTACCTTCTCCATGTTGATGCTAGTGATGTCCGATAACTTCCTGCAATTGTTCGTGTTCTGGGAAGCGGTGGGACTTTGCTCCTATCTGCTCATCGGCCATTGGTTCGAACGGCAGTCGGCTCGTGCCGCCGCCACCAAAGCCTTTCTCGTCAATCGGGTGGGGGACTTTGGGTTTATGCTGGGCATTCTGCTGGTCTTCGTGACCTTCGGAAGTTTGCAATACGAACAGGTGTTTGCCCAATTAGGGGAGAAGTCTGGAGGGGTGGTGAATCTTCTGGGATCCATCGGAGGGAATTGGGAAATTTCCGTCATGACCCTGACCTGCTTGTTCCTCTTTATCGGGGCCGTGGGGAAATCGGCTCAGGTGCCCCTTCATGTTTGGTTGCCTGATGCGATGGAGGGCCCGACTCCTATTTCCGCACTCATCCATGCGGCCACGATGGTGACGGCAGGGGTCTTTATGGTGGCTCGCTTGGCTCCGATGTTTAATCTCTCACCTGTTGCCATGGATGTGGTCGCAGTCGTCGGAGGTCTGACGATGGTCGTGGGGGCGACTATTGCGGTCACTCAGACCGATATCAAACGAATCGTGGCCTATTCGACGTTAAGTCAGTTGGGCTACATGATGATGGCCTGTGGATTGGGAGGGTACATCGCAGGAATGTATCATCTCTTGACGCATGGGGCCTTCAAGGCATTGCTGTTCTTAGGCTGTGGAGCCGTCATCATTGCCTTACATCACGAACAGGATATGCGTCATATGGGTGGGCTGAAAGACAAATTGCCCGTCACCTATTGGACGTTTGTGATCGGATCCTTGGCCTTGGCTGGATTCCCGTTAACTGCGGGCTTCTTCAGTAAGGATGAGTTGTTGTTGGTGTCCTGGATGTCGGGGGGCTTAGGAAAAGTCCTCACGGTTTTGGGGTTACTGACCGCGCTTCTCACGGCGTTTTACAGTTTTCGATTGGTTTTCGTGACTTTTTGGGGTGACTCACGGGTGGACCCCAAACATGCCTCGCATATCCATGAACCTTCAAAAACCATGACCGTTCCCCTTTTAATCCTCGCCGTGCTAAGCATAGCGGCAGGCTATCTGGGGATCCCGGAATTTTTGGCTCCGGCCTTTCCGGGGGGAGAGGGTGGAGGCGCGCATCACGAGGGTTCTGCGGCTCTGGGAATCATGGTCGTGGCCACGGCGATGGGGTTACTTGGCATTGCTGGGGCCTACTTCGTCTACGTGAAGTCACCTGGGCTCCCTGATCGCTTCGCGAGCCAATGGCAGAGTTTGTATCAGATGTCCTTGAATAAATGGTTTGTCGATGAAGCCTACGATCGAACCGTCGTGGAACCCACGATGAAGATGGCAGATCAATTGTGGAAACGAGTGGATGTGGCAGTGATTGATGGTGCGGTCAATGGAGTGGCGCGAGCCATAGCCTGGGGAGGATGGGTGACGCGACTACTTCAAAGTGGACAGGCGCAAAACTATGCGCTGGCGATGACCGTGGGGGCCGTCATGATTTTAGGAGCCGTGTTGTTTTTCTGAGTCTAATCGATGGAAGGTGAGATGTCATTCGCAAGAATGGTAACCAAGCAAAACGTCAGGAGAGTAATGGCCCATGACTGAAATGGTCGTCCCGACTGACGGGATTCCTTGGTTGACCCTCGTGCTTCTCCTGCCTTTACTCGGCGTGGCAGCGGTTCTGGTGGCGCATGAATCGATGTCTCGGCAGATTGCGTTCGGCACCTCGATGCTGACGCTTCTGATTTCCCTGCCCTTGTGGTTCTTGTTCGATAATGGGCAGACGGGTATGCAATTTGTTGAAAAAGCTCGCTGGGTCGAGTCTCCGGCAATTCATTATGCCTTAGGAATCGATGGTATTAGCATGCCACTGGTTCTGTTGACCACCCTTTTAACTCCCCTGTGCATTCTGGTGTCTTGGACTTCTATCGAATCGCGATTGAAAGAATTCTTGGTCAGCTTACTGGTCATGGAAACCGCAACGATCGGTGTGTTTGCCGCCTTGGACTTTGTCTTGTTCTATATTTTCTGGGAAACGATGCTGATTCCGATGTATCTCCTGATCGGTGTGTGGGGAGGACCGAATCGGGTGTATGCGGCCATCAAGTTCTTCCTGTATACCTTGGCGGGGAGTATTTTGTTGTTGGTAGCCATCCTCGTGCTGTATTTCGAGGGGGGGAAGACCTTCGATATTTTGACGTTGACTCACGCATCTTACGCTCCCAGTCTCCAAGCACTCCTGTTCTGGGCGTTCTTTGCGGCATTTGCGGTGAAGGTGCCGATGTTTCCGTTTCATACTTGGCTCCCTGATGCCCACGTCGAAGCTCCGACGGCGGGAAGTGTGATTTTGGCCAGCGTACTCTTGAAATTGGGGACTTATGGGTTTTTGCGGTTTTCCCTGCCGATGCTGCCTGATGCATCTGAGCTGTTTGCCCCTTTCATTATGAGCCTGTCAGTCGTGGCGATTATCTATGGGGCCTACATGGCCCTTGCGCAATCCGATTTGAAAAAATTAATCGCGTACAGCAGTGTCAGCCATATGGGGTTTGTCACGTTGGGGATCTTTGCCCTGAATGCACAAGGGATCGAGGGCGCCGTCCTTCAGATGATCAATCATGGCATCACCACCGGAGCCCTGTTTATGTGCGTGGGGATCATTTATGAGCGAACGCACAGTCGGCAAATCGTGGACAACGGGGGACTGGCAGAATATATGCCTCAATACGCCACCTTCTTCGTCATCTTTGCCTTATCTTCCGTCGGGCTGCCCGGTATGAATAGTTTTGTTGGAGAGTTTTTTGTCCTCGTGGGAACCTTTGCCTGGAGTAAATTCACCGCGTTCTTGGCTGCGCTGGGTATTATCCTGGCCGCGGCCTATATCCTGTATTTGGTTCAACGGGTGATCTATGGCCCTGCCGCTCCACAGATGCTCAAAAAACTGTCTGATCTCAATTCCCGAGAATTCGCGATGTTGGTGCCCTTGGTCGTGTTAATCTTTTGGATTGGCTTGTATCCCAAGCCATTACTCGATGTGATGCATGCCAGTGTCGATCGGGTCTTGGCCAGTCAGTCATCCCAGATGGTCGTTCATCAGGAAGACTCCAAAAGGCCTGAAGTGGCGATGGAATTTGACCTTTCGGTACTCAAGGCCTCCGATGGACAGGTGGATCTCCCATGACCCTTCCTCTCGCTGATCTGGCCGCGATTCTTCCGGAGCTCTGTGTCGTTGCAGCGGCCTGTGCCTTGCTCGTTCTTGATCCTATTACCCCGACTGGCAAAAAGGATTTTCTGGCCTGGATGTGCCTCGGGGCGTTAGTGATCTGTGGAGTTATCACGATAGGGTCATTTGGAGATCGAGTGACGGCCTTTAGCGGTCTGGTCGTCGTGGATTCCTATGCGGCCTTTTGGAAAATGCTCTTATATCTAGTGAGTGCCCTCACCATTTTATTGTCCATGAGCTATTTGAAAGAAGAAAAAATCGATTTGGCCGAATATTATGCGTTTGTCCTTCTCGCTCTTGCGGGAATGATGGTGATGGTCTCCGGTGCCGACTTGCTCACGATTTACCTGGGCATCGAGCTGATGTCGATTACTTTGTACATCATGGCTGGATTTAAGCGGTTTGAGCCCCGCTCGATCGAATCGTCAGCCAAGTATTTTGTACTCGGGGCCTTTTCTTCCGGCATCTTGCTTTATGGCATTTCCCTTCTCTTTGGGTTGACCGGAAATACCAGACTCGTCGAAATTGCTTCTGCATTGAGTGGGAAAGACATGAACGATCCGGTTCTGCTCTTGGCCCTCACGCTGGTCATCGTGGGCTTTGGGTTTAAAGTGGCCGCGGTACCTTTTCACATGTGGACGCCTGACGTGTACCAAGGGGCCCCCACTTCCGTCACCGCATTCATGGCGGTGGCTTCGAAAGCTGCGAGTTTTGCCGCGTTCCTCCGGGTGCTGTTGGAGGCGTTTGGCGGGGTGAAGCCAAACTGGAACGTGTTGATTTTGGGGATATGTTTAGTGACCGTAGCCTTGGGCAACCTTGTGGCGGTGGTCCAAACCAACGTGAAGCGGATGTTAGCCTATTCCAGCATTGCCCATGCGGGCTATGCGCTCATTGGCGTCGTGGTGGCTGGATGGATTGAAGCCGATTCCGGAGTCTCCGGTGGGGTTTCCAGTCTGATGTTGTACCTCGCGATCTATTCGTTTATGACCCTTGGGGCCTTTGCGATGGTGGCTATTCTACGCAATGGTGGGTTGGAGGGTGAGGAAATCGAACATTTTACGGGTTTAGCGAAGCGGCATAAGGGCGGGGCGTTTCTTATGTTAGTCTTTATGGTGTCCCTAGCCGGTATTCCACCGACTGCCGGGTTTATCGGGAAGTTTTATTTGTTTATGGCTGCAGTCAATGCAGACCTGGCCTGGCTTGCTCTCTATGGGCTGATCTTTGCGGCGATCTCCGCGTTCTATTATTTACGGGTGGTCATGGTGATGTATATGCGTGAACCCTCGGCAGATCAAGAATCTCAGACACGGCTTGTCCTTTCCCCTCAGGTCAGTGTGGTCTTAGCCTGTGCCGTTGCCGGAGTAGTCCTCCTTGGGGTGTATCCCGGTCCCCTTGCCAGTCTTGTTGATTTCTCTACCCTTCAAATTAAATAAGTCCTCTAATAATTGCTCTGAATCTTAGTCCTAGGCCTCTTTTCCTCAAGTAGGCTGGCTTGTTGTCGATCTCCCATTTAGAGACCAGTGCAACAGTTTGTTTGATGGTCCGAATCGATGGAGTAAGGGATTTGGCCGCTGGAAAGCGAGCCGGTGGCCCCGTCAAGATGTAAAACCCATGGGGCACTGTTTTAAGATTTCTTGAATGGCCAGAAGAACTTCTTTGGGCCGATTTAACCCGGATCGTTGCTGAAGGGGTTGCTTGGGGATGGAGCAGGTTGCCCCTCTTCCTAAGAGATATTTTGTGAGAGGAAGATGCCCTGAGAATGCGGCTGAATGTAATGGGGTCATTCCGATCACATTCGTGGCATCGATGCTCGCCCCGGAGTCGAGTAGCAATCTGGCGATTTCGGTATCCCCCGTTTGGGCAGCGACATGTAGCGCTGTCCATCCTTCTTGAAACGACGATTTCACGCCTGCGCCTTTGGCTAAGAGGAATGACACCATTCTATGCTGGCGTTCCTGTACGGCAATGTGTAGGGGAGTGACGTTTCCTTCTCTTCCATTGATAGGGGCCCCAAATTTTAGAAGGAGTTTGGCCATGTCCACGTGACCCTGTTGTGCGGAAAAATGTAGGGGCATCCACTGGGCATGATAGAGGGCTTGGACATCCGCCCCATGTTGGAGTAAGAGTTGGGCAGTGGCGAGTTGCCCCGTTTGGGCTGCGAAATGTAGTGGAGTGGCTCCTTCGGGTGTCCGTTGATTGACGTTGCTCCCTTGTTCCACCAGTTGCCGAATTTCGGAGAATTCTCGATTTTGGATGGCTTGAATAAGATCAGGGGGTGGAGGTTCAATCCAGCTAGAGGTCATGATGTAGGAAACGCAGATGCCTAGTCCTAAGGCAATATACTTGAAAATGGTAAAACCTTGCGTGTTGGGCATGAAAAAGATGATCTAACCAGATGAGCGTTGAGACACCTGAGTTGCAGGATTGAGTGACTGTCACTAGGAAATCAAAATGAGGAGAGGGTTGACCATTCCCCATTTGGCGGGATATTTCAAGGAAGAGCCAAGTATAAGGAAAGGGAAAAGGCCCTAAAGCCTTAAAAAAAATATAGGGTTTAAGGGGAAAACCTCAAAAAAGGGTGAAAACAATGGTGAAGAGTTGAGAAAAGATAGGTCTATGCCTTGGTGGCCAAGAGTTTGTTTTTTTGAAGATTAAATTCCTGTTGCGTCAGGATTTTTTGTTCAACCAATCCCTGGAGTCGCTCTAATTCTGCGAGGACCGCTTCCTGAGGCAGGGAATCCGAAGGCATCGTCTTTTGTCTCACGTTGACGAATTGGTCAGCCTGTAACAGGAGTCCATCCAGGATGGCATGCCAATGCCGGGCGGTGCCCAGGGCTTTTTCAAATAGGATTCCCCCTTCTTTTGTGTCCATATCCAGGGTGTTAACGGTATGAAACGGGTCCTCCGGGTCATGGAGGATCGCTATAAGGTCGATGCGTTGGTTGGAACGGCCGGTTGGGTCATGATTAAGTTGATTGATGTGCCTCTGTAAGCTTCGTTGTTGCTGCTCGAACCATTTAGGAAGGTCTTCAGGTACGGACCGTACTCCCTGTTCCAGGATTTCAGAGTTTTTCACGACGAGCGATCCAACGAGTTGGGTGCTCGAAAGGATTCGAGGCGTTGCAGAAGGGAGTCCGAGTAGACAGACTGTTTGTTGTTGCTCATTGACGGCAATTCCACTCAGGCCATCGCTGCCCATGAACATTTGCGAAGGAATAAAATTCGTCCCTTCGATCTTTTCTTGAGGAAGGGCCTTTTCTGGTGGTTTGGAATGTAGAATCATGAAGATGGCCCCTAGGCCGATCACACCTACAAGAATAAGGAAAACAACCGTAAAGTCCATGAATGTGCCGTATTGTTGAAAGATGTCTTACAGGGTTCTATCCGAGTGGAGACAAATCACTACCGACTGAGCCTAACGGAAAATCCACCATAACCGTACTGTTTCGAAAAAAATTCCGTAGAATGAGGAGACGGATAGCTATCCGATGTCCTGATATGGGGGAGATAGCCTGTCTCTATCGGAATAGAGTATTTTTCGGCTCGGACGGGAAAAGTCTTAAAGAGAATGGAACGAAAAAATCTTGTTTTTTTCTACGTAATTCGATCCGGTGGAATCATTGCCCCCTTGGAATCTGACCTTCAACAACCCACTTTTTCTTCGATACAAAGAAGATCCTGAAGTGGCCGTGACCGGACTCCTCGAGACTTCGTGGTGGATCATGTCTGTTCATTGAAGTTCCCAAGGTCATTTGGTAAGCTCCGATCCCATTTTTGTTCACTAACCCTACGTAAAACCCATAGGTGAAATCATGGCGCGTTTGAGAAAAGCACTCGTCAGTGTATCGGATAAAACGGGCTTGGAGCCGATGGCCAAAGGTTTGGTCGGTTTAGGCGCTGAGATCCTTTCGACCGGCGGAACCGCAAAAATGCTTCAAGGAGCCGGGATCGCCGTGACGGAGGTTGCCCAGTACACGGGATTCCCGGAAATTCTTCAAGGGCGCGTTAAGACCTTACACCCGAAAATTCATGGAGGGCTTCTTGGACGTCGATCCATTGACTCCCATGTGGCCCAGATGAATGAGCAGGGTATCGATCCGATCGATGTGGTGGTCGTGAACCTCTATCCCTTCGAATCAACCATTTCAAAGCCGGGTTGCTCCTTTGACGAAGCGATTGAAAACATCGACATTGGAGGCCCTTCCATGCTGCGTTCCGCCGCCAAAAATCACGAAGATGTGTTGGTGGTGGTCGATCCAGAAGATTACGATCGTGTGCTCAATGCCCTTCAAGCTGGGACCGTGTCCTTGAGTTTGAGGAGAGAGCTGGCCAGGAAAGTTTTCGCGCACACCGCACGGTATGATGGCTTGATCGCCAATTACTTAACCTCTCAAGCGGAAGAGAGCTCAGAGCAACATTTTCCGACTTTTTTCTCCATGACCTACGAAAAAGTCGGAGAGTTACGGTATGGAGAGAACCCTCATCAAGAGGCGGCAGTCTACCGGGAGGGACAGCCAACCGAAGCCTCTGTGTGTCATGGCAAGCTACTTCATGGCAAAGCGATGTCGTATAACAATTATTTGGATGCGAATGCGGCGTTGGAACTGGCGAAAGAATTTGAAGATATCGCTGTGGCGATCATTAAGCACAACAACCCTTGTGGAGTGGCCTTGGGAGATGAACCGGTTGAAGCCTATGTCCGTGCCCGGGAGACGGACCCTGTCTCTGCTTTTGGTGGAGTGATTGCGTGCAATAGAGAGGTCAATCTGGCTATGGCGAAAGAAGTTACCTCCACCTTCGTGGAAGTGTTAATTGCTCCGAGTTTTTCCGGGGAAGCTCTTGAGGAATTACAGCGGAAAAAAGATTTGCGATTATTGGCTGTCGGATCCTTGGAGAGTACTCAACGGGATCCGCTGGATTTGAAAAAAATCGTGGGGGGACTCTTGGTTCAGGATCGGGACCTTGGCGCCCTGGAAGCCCTGGGAGATCTGAATATTCCTTCTCAACGGCAGCCGACCAATGAAGAATTTCAGGCGTGTGATTTTGCGTGGAAGGTCTGTAAGCATGTGAAATCCAATGCCATCATCTTTGCCAATCCCACGCAAACAGTCGGCATCGGAGCCGGACAGATGAGTCGGGTGGATTCCGTCAAATTGGCTCAGATGAAAGCCAACCTTCCGTTAAAAGGCTGTGTGATGGCCTCTGATGCGTTTTTTCCTTTCAGGGACGGGATCGATACGGCGGCAAATGCGGGCATTACCGCAGTGATTCAACCAGGTGGGTCCATTCGAGACAAAGAAATCATACAAGCCGTGGATGAGCATCAGATGGCGATGGTGTTGACCGGAATGCGTCATTTTAGGCATTGACGGTCTTACCCGTTTGGAAAAGTTGTTGGCGTCCCTACCTCTGCTCACTCGATCGGTAGATAGGTTGAACGTGGATCCTCAAATATGAGGGTACAGGGCGTTCTTATTATGGAGTTGGAAGAATAGATCAATCACCGGTCTGTTATTGTAACCCTATTCATGAATATTTTAGTCATTGGTAACGGTGGACGAGAGCATGCCTTGGTATGGAAATTGGCACAGTCACCCCGTGTCAAAACCATCTATTGTGCCCCGGGGAATGCCGGGATCGCACAACATGCGGAATGTGTTCCGTTGAAGGTTGATGATATCCCGGGTTTGAAATCCTTTGCCCAAGAACATCATATTGGCCTCACGGTGGTCGGTCCGGAACTTCCCCTGTCCTTGGGAATCGCGGATGAATTTCGAAGGGCCAAGTTGAAAATTTTCGGGCCGACTCGAAATGGGGCGCTTATTGAATCCAGCAAATCCTTCGCCAAAGAACTCATGATTCGTGAAAAAATACCTACCGCAGACTCCCGGAGCTTTGAGCGAGCGGAGCCTGCTTTGGCCTACGTAGAGACCTGTCGCTACCCGCTTGTCGTAAAGGCCGATGGTTTGGCACAGGGAAAAGGGGTCCTCATTTGCTCTTCCCGGGATGAAGCCAAAGATGCGGTTCGAAATATGCTAGAAAACCAGCAATTTGGCCAAGCGGGGGCCCGAGTGGTGATTGAAGAATTCTTAGAAGGAGAGGAACTGACCGTCATGGCTTTTGTGGATGGACGGACGGTCCTCCCCATGCTTCCGGCACAAGACCATAAAAAAATCGGAGAAGGGGATACCGGACCGAATACCGGAGGAATGGGGGCTTATGCCCCGGCTCCTCTGGGGACCTCTCAGCTTCAAGTACAAATTCTCGAACAGGTTCTGTATCCCGCGGTAAACGGGTTATCAAAGGTAGGGAGCCCGTTTTATGGAGTGTTGTATGCAGGATTAATGATAAAGGAAGGCCGCCCCTTTGTGTTGGAGTTCAACGCCAGATTTGGGGATCCCGAAACGCAGGTGGTGTTACCGTTGTTGAAGACGGATCTCTTGGATGTTCTGGAAGGGGTAGTGGAACATCGGTTGGATCAGGTTCAAATTGAATGGCATGATCAAGAAGCCGTCTGCGTGGTGCTGACTTCTGGAGGATACCCTGGATCGTATCCTACGGGGTATCCCATCACCGGTCTTCCTGCGAAAGAGGACGATTCCGTCAAGGTGTTTCATGCCGGTACTGCACAGCGAGATGGCGGTATCGTGACTCATGGGGGTCGGGTATTAGGAGTTACCGGTTTGGATACGACCTTAAGTGGTGCGACCCACCGGGCTTATCAAATGGCTGCATCCATTGAATTTGAAGGGCGATATTTTCGTAAAGATATTGCTCATCGAGTGCTGGCTCCTTCCTGAAAAGCTCTGCCTCGTGGCTTCCGTTCTCAGACTCTCTTCAGAATGTTCTCCTGAATTATTCAAGCGGACAACTCAAACGTTGAAAGAAGGTGGAGTCCTTGCCCTGCCCACGGATAGTTTTTATGGATTAGCCGTGAGCCCCTTTCACGTAGAAGGGGTCAAGCGGTTGATGCACATCAAGGGAGATCGCCAACAAAAACCTTTTCCCTTGCTGATTGGAGAGATTTCACAATTGCAGGAATTGGTGGTGAATATTCCCCCACTCGCAAGAACCTTGATGGAAAAGTATTGGCCTGGGTTACTCACCCTCGTTGTTCCCGTCCACCCGCAAGTCCCGACCCTCACGACAGGAGGAACAGGAAAGGTTGGAGTTCGACAACCGGCCCATACTGATTTATGTCAACTCCTAACCCGAATCGGTCCCGTCACGGGTACGAGTGCCAATCGAACGGGTGGCCTACCTTGTCTGACGGTAGAGGATGTTCAGGAACAACTTCGTGAGGATATCGATCTGATCTTGGATGGGGGTAGAACCCCTGGTGGGCATCCTTCGACGGTGTTGGAAGTTACCGATCACATTCGGGTCATCCGTCAGGGAGCCTTACCCGTGGATTCATTGCAAAAGGACTTAGGCCCTACCGTTTCCATTATTCCTTAAAACAATTCTCTACGAGCTATCGGGAGGTTTGCCTTCCTATCCTTAGCCGCTGGAGTCGGCGTTTCTTGTTCCTTCCCTTGACTTCCCCGTATGTGAACGTCCAACATAACTTTCAGCATTTCGGATACGATTTACAGGCCTGGTTGGGTCTAGCCAAATCAACGGGTCTCCAACTCCCTCTCGTTGTCCCCTCTACGATTTCGTCTTAGGTGTAACCCCCTCTTCCAGAAAATTGGCCTTTCGAGGATCTTCTCTCGAAATTGGCTGTTCCTACCCTTACAAGAGAGAGTGTAGTGCAGGACAAGTCATTTCTCATTGGGGCGTTAACGAAGCCTTCGAACTCTTTAGAAGGATGGAAGTTATTCTGGGGTTTGCCGCCGCACAAAATTTTCTGGTGGGATGACCAAGGGAACTATGTCGATTGTGAATTCCCTAATCCTCTGTATGGGCATTTCCTGGGAGGGGCAGCCTTATTGGGCTGCCAGCTGCGAGACGTACTTTCCAAAAAAGGAGCAACCCTTATGTTGTCAGCCATACATCAGGCTTGTCAGACACAGGAACCCCAGGCTGTCCGCCTTTCCATTTCTTCAAATCACCTGATCTTTCAGTCTCTCGTTCGTCTATTCCCAGTTCGGCAGAGTACCGTCGGATGGGTGAATGATTTTCCCGTGCAGTCTCGAACCTGGAAAAGCAATGGCGTACCGTTAAAGGGGCAAGGACATCCACCCATCCACTTAACTCTTCGTGAACAGGAGGTGGCCCAATGGGTGTGTTGTGGAAAGTCCAATGAAGAGATCGCTCGAATCCTCACAATCTCTGAGCGAACCCTGAAGTTTCATTTGAAGAACCTGTATCTCAAACTCCAAATTTCCTCGCGAGACCAACTCGTAGCTATTGCCCCATCGCTGGTCACTGAACCCCATTCCTGAATCAGGGGATCTGTTCGTAATGGCTCATGGCTTCATTTTCGGATGATTAATTTTTGATGTCCACGTCCATCATGGCTAGAGATTTGTTGCTGCCTCACAAGCTTCTTTGAAGGTCAACAATCGGGTGGACAGGAATTTTTGAGCTCTGCCCGAATCGAGTGTCAGATTTTTCGGGCGAACCAATCCTGCCTCTTGAACCGTCCCTTTTTGAATATAGGCTGTTGAGGATAGACCAAAATGTTCAACTAATCCCATACCTAAGTCCCACCGACTGAGAGGCTCAGGACCTCCCACATGTAAAATCCCAGAATAATCTCGATCAGCCAATTCCAATAGGCAAGCAGCGAAATTTTCCACCCACATTGACGATCGAATTTCATCCGTAAACAGGCAAAAGACACTTGCCTGCTCTTCCGCTTCCAACAGTCTTCGAAAAAAGCGGTCAGGCGTGTCAAGATCGTAAAGAATGGAAGTGCGTACGATCGTAGCGGCGGGATTGAGTGAGGAGATGAGGTTTTCGGCTTGGGCCTTGGCTTTCCCGTATTCCGTAAGTGGGGTGGGGATATGGGACTCAGAATAGGGAGCATTCTTTCCATCAAAGAGGTGATCGCTGGATACGTGAATAAAGCGGATATCCCGTTCGGCAGTTTGCAATGCGAGAAGGCAAGCTGTGGCCGAAATAGCGTCCAGATTTTGTCCTTGGTCGGAACAGGCCGTGTGAATAATGATATCGGGCCGAACCCGGTCGAGAAGCAAACGGACAGCTTCAGGTTGTAGCAAGTCGCAGACATGAAAACTGATTCCGGGAATGGATGTTGCGGGGCTCACATGGAGGGTTCCTGAAGTGGTAAAATGAGAAGAGCGCCGGAGAAGGTGGTTGCCAAGGAAGCCGGCTCCTCCGGTGATGAGTAGTTTTCTGCTCATGATCGGTTATTGTAAGTCAGGGTATCCTGAAAAATCTTGTTAGAAATTTTGAGGTGCCTTAGCATATCCTTCAGTACACCCATACTTTTTGTTGACGAGGAAACCTAATGGACATAATTGATCTTCGCAGTGACACTGTTACGAAACCGACTTCCGGAATGCGGGAAGCCATGGCCCGGGCGGAAGTCGGGGATGACGTGTATGGGGAAGACCCCACGGTCAACCGACTGGAAGCCATGGCTGCCGAACGGTTGGGGAAAGAAGCCGGAATCTTCGTGCCGACCGGAGTCATGGCCAATCAACTCGCCATTCGTCTCCACACTCGAATCGGTGATGAGGTGATCATTGAGGCCTCTGCCCATATTATTCGTTACGAAGGGGGGTCTGCGTCCTCTTTGTCCGGCGTTCAACTTTGTTGTGTTCCCGGGGATCGAGGGCGTCTATCTCCTGAAGGGGTACAGGCCGCTATCCGGGTTAGCGATCTCCACACCCCATCTTCCACCTTATTATGTTTGGAGCAAACGCACAATGTAGGTGGTGGCTCCGTCTATCCCCTGGAGACGGTTCGCAGGGTGACGGACGTGGGGCGAACCCAGGGTCTGGCTCTTCACTTGGATGGGGCCAGGATTTTTAATGCCGTGGTGGCTACGGGAGTAACGGCTGAAGAATTTGCCCGATACTTTGATACCGTCTCGTTTTGTCTGTCAAAGGGGTTGGGAGCCCCGATTGGATCGATGATTGTCTCGGATCGTCAGCGCGTTCATCAGCTTCGACGGCTTCGGAAAATTTTTGGTGGGGGCATGAGGCAAGTGGGAATTCTGGCTGCGGCTGGTCTGTATGCTCTGGAACATCACATTGATCGATTGGCCCAAGATCATGAGAATGCTCGTCTGCTGGCTACCCTCCTTCAGAAAATTCCCGGTGTGACGCTGGATATGAATTCCGTCGAGACCAACATCGTGTTGTTTCAGGTCCCTCATTCCACAAGGTCGAGTGAGGAAATTCTCAAGGCCTGCCGCGAAGCCGGTTTGTTATTGAATGCGGTGGGGGATCGGGCCTTTCGCTTAGTCACTCATTTGGACGTTACGCGGGAAGATGTGGAAAAGGCTGGGACTCTCCTTGGAGAGGTCTTGGCAGGAAACTAACCTTGTACTCTCGACCTGAGCGTTGACAGGGTCGGAATACCTTCCTACAATTTGCTGTCGTTTCGGACTCAACCGCGTAAGGTGGAATCATGGACACGGTCTCGTTTCAGCATATCACAAAGATACTAGAGTTGATCGATCAGTTGGGAATTTCACGAGAGGCGGTGGAAATCCCCCTCTCTCCAGAAAGCCCAGGAGTGGTGCGTCAGTTGTCCAACGGGAAGATCGAGATTGTCGTGGATGCTGATGTCCCTTTTGAAGAATGGTTGACGACATTACCCGAAAAGATTCAATCGGTGAATGCAAACCAAGAGTCGTAACCTCCCATGGCCGTACCCATTATTTGACCAGAATTTAGGAGTGTCTCCCAATGGCAGTGAGGGATAGAGAGTGGCCAGGGTACACCATTTGGTACTGTTGCCAAGAATGCGGACGGCTATGGACCTATCAAGGTTCCGACGTTGTGGCCCTGGATTTGAGTTGCTCCCTTGGCCCCGCCGTTGCCGGAGAAGGGGTGGCCAGCCGCATCTGTGCGATTTGCGAGGGGCGGTGTAATGCTCCCGCGGCAGAGATTTAGGTGTGGACTTGTTGTGAGAGAGGAAAAGAAGCCCGGGAATTTGAAAGGAAAGTGTCTTTTTAGGTTCCTACCGCTACCGCGTTACCCTTTGCATCGGTTTCTCCAGATCCTTCCGTCGTTTTCTCCACCGACCATTCCTTCGGAGTGATTTTTAACAGGTGACCCTTGAGCGTATAAAATTCCCCTTCCGGGATCTCGACCTGGTCATTTTCCCCGATCCGAACCGAGAGAACCTTTTTCCGATCCGTATTGGTGAGTAACAATCCTTTATCGTGTCGTTCTAACTTATATGCCCCTTGTTCATTAATGACTAAAGAATTAGCTTCGATTTTCGCATGCATTTTTCCAACATTATCGAAAATCGCGAAGTTAACCCTGAAAGGCAAGCCTCCGGTCTTCCGGAATTCCAGCTCGATCTGTGGAAGCCCTTCAATTTCGAGAACTCCATTGGAGTTGCGATACAGGTGTGGCCCGACTTTCACATCCATACCCACTCTTCCCCCTTTCAAGCAAAGTCCTATAGTGAAGATTCCAGGACGTATTGTACTGAGTGTCGGGGATGCCTGGCTAGAGGAAATTTTGGGGAATGGCGATTAGGAAGATTTGATCCGATTGAGAATCAACGCGATACAACCACCCAAGATGCCTCCGCCAAAAATGGGCGGGATGAGTTCCACCAGTTGAATATCCCAGATCGGTTCCTGTGCGAGCATCAGGTCCCGCATGCCCCCTTGGATCATGATCACCGCCAGCGCCATCAGAGCGCCAATCATGAACCACCAGCGAAAGATCTTGAAGGATTCCATACGTTCGGTCAGAGAGTGATTGGTCGATCCAGGCTTCGATATTGAACGGCTTCAGCTACATGGGGCCCTTGAATGATCTCTGATTCTGCCAAATCCGCTATGGTTCGCGAAACTCGAAGAACTCGGCCATAAGCCCGCGCCGAAAGTCCCAGCCGTGATATCGCCTCTTGTAACAAATGCCTTCCCTCTTTATCCAATGGGCAAAATTTTTTCACCGAGCGAGGTTTGATTTGAGCATTATTGAAAATTCGCTCTTGAGCGTACCTGCGCTCTTGTCGAAGACGGGCCTGAATCACCCGGGAACGAATGTGGCGGGATCCCTCTCCAGAAGAGTGCTGTGATAAATCAGTCACGGGGACCGCAGGGACTTCAACATGTAAATCGAGGCGGTCAAGCAAGGGGCCGGAAAGCCGACTCCGGTACCGTTGTATTTGATAGGGGGTACAAACGCAATCTCGTGTGGGGTCACTGAAATACCCACAGGGACAGGGGTTCATGGCCACCACCAGCATGAGTCTGGCCGGAAAGGTAAGGCTGGCTTGCGCACGGGTGAGGGTTACGGTTCCTTTTTCCAGGGGTTGGCGCAGGGTATCCAGTAAGGTTCGTTTAAATTCTAGCGTTTCATCCAGGAATAAAACGCCCTGATGGGCTAACGACACCTCTCCAGGTCGGGGGATGGTCCCGCCTCCGATCAATCCGGCTTCAGAGATCGAATGATGGGGGGCACGGAACGGCCGGGTGGTTAACAGGGGAGCATCCGGGGGGAGGCAACCGGCAATGCTGTGAACCTGACTGGCTTCCAAGCATTCCTGGAAATTCATGGGTGGCAGAATGCCGATTAACCGGTGGGCCAGCATGGTCTTTCCCGATCCGGGGGGGCCGATCATAAGAAGATTGTGCCCCCCCGCAGCAGCAACCTCCAAGGCCCGTTTGGCCTGATATTGTCCCATGACATCCGAAAAGTCTTCTTCCTGGGAAAAACGTGGGTGGTGCAGGGAATCCTGGTCAAAAGTCGCCGGGGATAGCGAGAGCGGAGCCTCTAAAAACTCCACGACTTGGGGGAGAGTCTGCAAACCGTACACGGTGGCACTTTTCACCACTGCAGCCTGACGGGCTGTAGACTCCGGGAGAATCAATGCTTGTGAGGAAGTGAGGGCGAGTGCCATCGAAAGAGCTCCGAATACTTCCTTAATGCGCCCATCAAGCGCGAGTTCTCCGACAAAAATAAAGGACGTGACCGATTCTTGGGGAATGATCCCCTCGGCCACTAATAAGCCGATGGCGATACCTAATTCCAAGCCAGCGCCCTCTTTCTTCAGGCCGGCAGGAGCCAGATTGACGGTGATTTTTTTTGCCGGAAAGTGAAACCCCGAGTTTTTTAACGCAGAGCGAACGCGGTCCCGACTTTCCCGGACCGTAGCATCTGGGAGTCCAACGACTGAAAATTGAGGAAGGCCGCCACCAATGTCTACTTCGATCTCGATGGGATGAGCGTCCAGCCCCAATAAGCCCAGGCTGTGTACTTTGGCGAGCATGGAAAGCCCATGAGGGGGCTTGGTGGTTATAGAGAGCCTGTTGTGAGGGTTGGTCGATAATGGTGAATTTAGGGATTATATGGCTCATGGATAGGTCTTACAACGCATGAAGAGTAATTATTTATTCTTATATGTTGAAAAACCTACTTATATATTCTTACGAGCCGAAAGGTGCAAATGAAAGGGGGAAGTGAACGGACTAAAACCCGTGGAGTGAGTGTTTTATTCGTTTGTCGTGGCAGTTTTCTTTGCGGGGGAAGCCGATTCAGGCCCATTGGTGGAGTCCTGTAGGGAAGTTCCGATGTTGGTACCCGGTTTGGCCCCTTCCTGGGATGGTGTCGGGTCAAAGGCCACCGATTCTTCCCTAAGGGAAGGAGTGTGTAGCATGGTTTTTTCTTGCGGTTCCTGCCTAGGGTGCTGACCAGTTTCTCCTGTACCGATGTTGGCTGGAATTGGCGTAACTTTCGGGGATTGTTGTTTTGCCCTCTGTCCAGGTAAGGAGGTATTCCCTGATGGACTGATGGTGCGCGCCTCCGTTTCAGAAACCGGAGAAGTGGTCACGGGTGAACCTGAAATGACGGATTTGGGGTTCCTGGTATTATGGTCTTGAATATTCTTCGTCTGTGGTTCAAGTCCCGGGACGCTGTCTTCCCCATGCGGCTCCATCGTTGGATGAATTCCTTCTTGGGTTTCGGGTCCGGATTCATTCGGGGTTAATGTGGATGTTGGCGGCTCAGAAGTCCGGGCCATGCCTGGGACTTGGTCCGAGAAGAATGGGGAGCTGCCTTCTTCCTTCAATTCTGATGAGGGTTGAGAGTTAGGGTTGATCATTGAGGGCCCAGAAGCGGGTTCCGGGGTCTGTGGCGTTAAAGTCTGTTGGTACAATTTTGTGGGTAATGTATCCATGACATCTCGATACCAATAGCCAGCGATGGCTCCGCAAATGAGCAAAGCCAATCCTAAGACAAAGCCCAGTTTTTGAAGAATTTTATTTCTTCGCACCTGGTCATATTTCATCTGGTGGTTAGGGCGTTGGACCGGTGGGGTTCGTCTTAACGTGGATTCCTGATTTTCTGGTGGCACAAGATCGTCCGGTTGAGAGGGTTTGGATGGTGCTTTGGCCGCAGTTCGTTGAGTCACACTGGAGCTGGAGAAAGGCGCTCTTTGAGCAGGGGATAGTTTTGCCAATTGTTGATCGATGATCGTCAGGACATGGGTGGCTTCTTGAACCCGGTCCTGCATGTTATGCCTGGTTAAGTCCTGGATAAGCTGGCAAATAACCGGAGGGACCTCTTCCGGAAAGACGAATTCAGGGTCTGATTGATCGAAGGTGAGTCTTCCCATGATAGAAGTCTTGGGGAGCCCCTCGTACGGCACGGCTTGGGTCAGCATGTGATACATCATGAGGCCCAGGCAATACAGGTCGCTACTCACGGAAAGTAGCTCACCTTTGGCCAATTCGGGCGGGAGATAGTAGAGTGGCCGCAGTAAGTCCACATCACATTCAGACAGGATGTCCATTAAAATCCAGGACAGACCCAAATCCATCACCTTAATCTCCCGGTGAGGCCCAACGAGCACATGCCCGGGATGAAGGGTGCCATGAATGATGCCTTGCAAATGGGTATGCACCAGGACTTCCGTGATTACTCGGGAAATGTCCAACATCTCGGGAACGGATAATGGACCCTTCTGACGAATGATTTGCTCTAAGCTTGGGGCATCAAAAACTCCATGAAGACAACCGGTGTGTCCTCATCAGACTCGACTTTAAAAACCTTAATGAGGTTCGGGTGTTCTAACAATAAAAGCGGTTTGGCTTTATCAATGAAGGGTTTCGCTCGAATGACCCAGCCATTGATATGGGAATGGTATGTTTTGATGGCCACTTCTTGCCGAAGCTCGTTGTCGTAGCCATAAAAAATCGTTCCGGTTTTCCCTTTGGCGATTTCCTTTTGGATTTCAAATTTTCCTGAAAAAAGTTGGGTTTTCATTCAGTCATCCACATCATGTGATTAACAGTAAGAGAGGAATTCCGTTTCTGGTCCTATATTTTCCAGTAATCTTTCAAGACTTTGAGCGAAGATAGACCCGAAACGCAGGTCTTTTCTGTCTTTCTATTCGGAATAAGGCCAGATTTTCTTGAATGAAGGGGATTTCTGTGTTTTGGTTGTTTCACAGAGAAAGAGAAAATTTTTCGCGGATGTATGAGTTTTGAGGCATTCAGAGGACTTTGAGGGCTGTTGCGACCCGTTGGAGGGAAGTCAGAAGTGTGTCTAGATGATCCCTCGTATGATCGGCAGTCACCGTCACTCGTAACCGACTCGTCCCTCTGGGAACTGTGGGGGGACGGATAGCCGGAATGTAGATCCCCTGTGGTATTAATTGTTGGCTCATTTCTACCGCCAATTTTGGATCATTCAGAATGATCGGGAGAATGGGGCTTTGCGAGGGAGTCAATTGCAACCCTAAGTCCCCGAGATTATTGAACAGGTAGTCACGGTTTTCCCAGAGTCTGGAAAGGCGCTCCGGCTCTTGTTGGATGATGGTCAAGGCCCTTAAAGCTCCAGCGGCAATCCCCGGAGGTGGCGCAGTGGTATAAATAAAAGTTTTGGCCTTATTGGTGAGGTAGGCTTTGAGGTTGGATTCTCCTGCCAGAAATCCCCCACTCGTTCCCAAGGCCTTACTGAGGGTTCCCATTTGAATATGGTCGCCAGGGTCGACGCCAAATGCTGAAATGTCCCTTGTCCGGTTCGACCCATGACCCCGGTCCCGTGTGCATCATCCAGGAGTAGTGTGGCTTCAAACTCCCTGGCTAGGGCGACCAATTCCGGAAGCGGTGCAAGGTCGCCATCCATGCTGAACACCCCTTCGGTCACGATAAGAGTCGGTCGATTTCCGGGACGACGATGGGCCAAAAGTTTTCGGAGATGGTCCATGTCGTTGTGGTGAAAAATACGCAGGGTGGCATCGCTAAGCCGGCAACCATCAATGAGGCTGGCATGACACTGCCGGTCGGCTAGAATTAACCCCTCTGCGGTGGTGAGAGCCGGAATGGCTCCGAGATTAGCCATATAGCCGGAAGAGAAGGTCAGACTGGCTTGACTGCCTTTAAATTCTGCCAATGCCTGCTCTAAATGCTCATGGGGAGGGAGAGTTCCCGAAATCAATCGGGATGCCCCGGCTCCGACTCCGAATCGCTGAATGGCATCTTGAGCGGCCTGTTTAATAGCGGGGTGGTTGGCGAGTCCCAAGTAGTTATTCGAGGCAAAGAGCAGCGTAGGACGATTTCCCAAGGAAATGACGGGATCTGGGGCTGAATCGATAGTTCGTAATTCTCGCAGAAGATGCTCTTGTGCTAACTGGTGGAGGTGTTCCTCAAACATGGCTGTGAATCTCGGTAAGGCCGGGGGGGGTGAGTGGGTCTTTTACCCCAGGTTCTGATGTGTTTCGTAATTGGCAAAACCCTGCTACAATGATCATTGACTTAAAAAAACTATAAAGATTACCATTATTTATTTATTTCCTTTCGAGGGAATGGTGTTCCTCGAAAAAGGAGGTTCCCCCTGTGCATTTTCTAGGGGTAACGTGTGTAAACCGGGCCCTCCACGGGGTCCATTAACCAGAGGGTGAGAATCATGCAGCTGACTGGTGCAGAAATTTTTCTCGAGGCCTTAAAACGTGAAGGGGTGGAGAGCATCTTTGCCCTTCCAGGGGGAGTCGTCTTAAAGATTTTCGATACCCTGCACCAACAAAATGACATTCGTGTAGTGTTGACTCGTCATGAACAAGGTGCCGGGTTCATGGCTGTGGGATATGCCAAAGCCAAAGGAAAACCCGGGGTAGCGCTCATCACCTCTGGGCCCGGAATGACCAATGTTATCACGTCGATAGCCGATGCGTACATGGATTCGGTTCCGCTGGTAGTCTTTTCCGGCCAGGTTCCCACAGGGTTGATCGGGAATGATGCGTTCCAGGAAGCCGACAATATTGGACTGAGCCGTCCCTGTACGAAATATAACTTTTTGGTGAAAGACGTAAATGATTTAGCTCAGACGATTAAGGAAGCGTTTTACTTGGCGACGACGGGAAGACCCGGACCGGTCTTGGTGGATATTCCTAAAGACATCTCCATGGAAAAGGCGGAATTTCATTACCCGACCTCAGTGTCTATTCGGGGATATAGTCCGAACTACGAGGGGAGCAAATGGAAAATTAAACAAGCGGCTGATGCTATCGTCAAAGCCAAGCGCCCTATTTTGTACATCGGCGGGGGCGTCTTGCTGTCCGGGGCTTCGGCGGAAGTGAAAGAATTGGCCGAGCTGACGCAGATCCCCGTGGACATGACCTTGATGGCCTTGGGAGGATTTCCGGGAGACCATCCGCTTTCGTTGGGAATGTTGGGGATGCATGGAACCTACGTGGCGAACATGGCCATGCACTACTCCGATCTCGTCATTGCCGTCGGCGCGCGTTTTGATGATCGAGTCACGGGCAAAGTCTCAGAATTTTGTCCCTCGGCGAAAATTATTCATATCGATATCGATCCGACTTCGATTCGAAAAAATATTCATGTGGACATTCCCGTCGTCGGTGACTGTAAGCGTGTGTTGACCGAGCTGAACAACATCCTGCGAGCGACCGTGAACGGGGACCAAAAGGATTTGCGGAAACCCTGGTGGGATCAATTGCATGCCTGGCAGCAGGAACATCCCTTACGGTATGAGCAAGATCCTGACGGTCAGATCAAACCGCAATTCCTCATCGATCGGCTCTATCACCTGACGGGTGATCGAGACCCGATCTTGTCGACCGATGTCGGACAACATCAAATGTGGTCCGCGCAATACTTTAAATTGCGCAATCCACGGACTTGGCTCACCTCGGGAGGGTTGGGGACGATGGGTTTTGGGTTGCCGGCAGCGATGGGAGCACAGGCGGCGTATCCGGACCGGTTGGTGCTTTGTGTGGCCGGGGACGGAAGTATTCAAATGAATACTCAGGAATTGGCGACGGCTGTCGTGGAAAAGCTTCCGGTGAAAGTGTTCATCATTAACAACCGTTTCCATGGCATGGTTCGGCAATGGCAAGACCTGTTCTATGAGGGGCGTTATGCCTCCAGTTATCTGGGCGCCGTGCCTGATTTTGTGAAGTTGGCGGAAGCCTATGGGGCTTCCGGGATTCGCATCCAGAATGTCGGTGAAATGGACGATGGTATTCGGGAAGCCATATCCACTCCGGGACCGGTCGTCATCGATGTTCCCGTCTACCAGTTCGAGAACTGTTATCCCATGATTCCGGCTGGTGGCTGTAACCATGAAATGTTATTGGCCGATCCCCCTGAACTGACGAAGGCCAAGACGGCGAAGAAGGGGAGTGCACAATCGGATTCCGATACCGTCCTCACCGCATAACCATTAGGAAGCGTCCATGGAACATATTCTTTCGTTAACATTAGAAAACAAATCCGGTGCCCTCTCGCGTGTGGCTGGGCTCTTTAGCGGGCGGGGGTTCAATATCGAAAGCTTATCAGTGGCTCCGACGCTCGATCCTTCCGTCTCGATGATGACGCTCGTCACGACAGGGGACGATCGAATCATTGAGCAGATCATGAAACAGTTAAATAAAGTGATCGATGTGATTAAGGTGGTCGATATCAGTGAGAATGAATTTGTGGAGCGGGAAACTGCCTTGATTAAAGTTCATACCCGAGCCGAAGATCGAGCGGAAGCGCTCAGGATTGCCGATATTTTCCGAGCCAATGTCTTGGATTCCTCTCCCACGAGCTATACCATTGAAGTGACCGGGGATGTCAAAAAGGTTCAGGCGATTATCAATCTCCTTCAACCGCTAGGCATTAAAGAACTGGTTCGAACTGGCCGGATTGCCATAGGACGGGAACCGACACGCCCCGCACAGGTACAGCCTCGACCGCTTGCGAAAGCGAACTAACCTGACGGACCAACACTCAGTCTTTTATAGATAGACGATCCTGATCCAGCACATTGACGGGATTGACACCTGATGTTTTTTATTTCTCTATGAGGAGTGCTTTATGAAAATTTCTTATGAAAAAGATGTGGATCGACAAAGTTTGGCGAAAAAAACCGTCGCCGTGGTGGGGTTTGGCAGTCAAGGCCATGCCCACGCGCTCAATATGCGAGATAGTGGCATTCAGGTGGTCGTGGGGTGCCGTGAAGGTGCATCCTGGAACAAGGCCGAAGCGGCGGGGCTCAAGGTCATGCCTGTAGCCGACGCGGTCAAGGCAGCGGATGTGGTGATGGTGTTGGCACCTGATGAACGTCAAGCGGCCATTTATAATGCCGACATCGGGCCTAACCTCAAGCAAGGGGCCTACCTCGCCTTCGGGCACGGCTTTAATATCCACTTTGGCCAGATTCAACCCGCGAATCATGTCAATGTGTTTATGGTCGCTCCCAAAGGCCCGGGACATTTGGTGCGATCGGAATATACCAAAGGAAGTGGAGTCCCCTGTCTGCTGGCCATTCATCAGGATCCGAGTGGGAATACCGCCAAAGTGGGCCTGGCCTATGCCAGTGCGATCGGGGGTGCCAGAGCAGGGGTCATTGAGACCTCTTTTAGAGAAGAAACCGAGACCGACTTATTTGGAGAGCAAGCCGTTCTGTGTGGAGGATTAACGTCATTGATTCAGGCAGGCTATGAGACCTTGGTGGAAGCCGGCTATTCTCCGGAAATGGCCTATTTTGAATGTTTACACGAAGTAAAGTTGATCGTGGATCTTATTTACCAAGGTGGGATTGCCAACATGCGGTACTCCATCAGTACGACGGCCAAATATGGAGATGTGACCAGAGGACCTCGAGTCGTCACGGCTAATACGAAACGAGTGATGAAGCGAATCTTATCGGAAATTCAGAGCGGGAAATTTGCGAGGGAATGGGTATTGGAGAACCAAGCTAATCGTCCTGTCTATAATGCCCTGTTGAAAAAAGGTGAAGAGCATCCTATCGAAGAAGTGGGAGCCAAGTTGCGAGGCATGATGCCCTGGTTGCAAAAAGACCAACTCGTGGATAAGGATAAAAATTAACCAACGGTCACTCGAAGTAATCTGGGAGTTGATGAGAGCGCCGACCATTCATGGCTGATCAGGCAGAAGGGATTCCCATCGCCAAAGAGGGGCTTCCGCTCATTGTGTTCGGGGGGCTGGCTACTTTGGGATGCTGGTGGGCAGGCTGGGTGTGGCCAACCTGTGTGATTGGGTCCTCGACGCTCTTTACGACGTGGTTTTTTCGAAACCCGGCTCGTGAAATTCCCGCGGGAGACGGCCTGATCGTGTCCCCTGGTGATGGCACAGTGGTGGCCGTGGAAAAAGAATTTGAACATCGGTTTCTGAAAGAACCCAGCGTTCGGATCAGTATTTTCTTGAATGTGTTCAATGTGCACATCAATCGGATGCCGGTTGGGGGGACGATTCAGGATGTGGCCTATCAACCCGGGCAGTTTTTGGTCGCGCAGAAACCGGAGGCTTCTGCCGCGAACGAACAAAATGCCGTCATGATTTTAAGAGAAGACGGGCAAAAGGTTTTGTGTGTACAGATTGCCGGGCTGATTGCCCGAAGGATTGTGTGTTGGGTTGTCGCGGGGGAGAAAGTTAAAAAAGGGGAACGGTTTGGTTTGATTCAATTCGGATCACGAATGGATGTCTATCTTCCCGAGTCCAGTGTCTTGATGGTGAACATCGGCGATAAGGTCAAGGGAGGTTCGTCTATTCTAGCGGAGTTGCCATGCGCGGAAATTTCATGAAACAACCAAGAAGACGGCGGGTGGTCTACCTCATTCCCAACCTCTTGACGACGGGAAACCTCTTTAGCGGGCTGGCGGGCATCCTATTCGTGTTCGATCAAAACTACCAGGCGGCGGCGATCGCGATTCTGGTCGCGATCGTGTTTGACGTGCTTGATGGAACCTCCGCTCGCTTGATGAAAAGTACCAGTGACTTTGGTTTGCAATATGATTCCCTGGGAGATCTGATTTCCTTCGGGGTCGCGCCGGGCTTGTTGATGTATTCATGGGCCTTGAGCTCCCCGAAGATGTTGGGTGCTGCGGTTATGTTTGCCTTTGTGGCCTGTGGAGCCTTGCGCTTGGCCAGACATAATGTACTGGCGACAGCGAATCCCGAAGGCAAGCCCTTTACCGGGTTGCCGATCCCAGGGGCTGCCGGAGTTATCGGCACCTTAGTAATTTTTGATCATCATGTGCTTCCATTAGGTGCGGGAGTGAAACCCATACTGGGGATCGTGTTGACCCTGTCGTTGGCGTTTCTCATGGTGAGTACGATTCGGTATCGCAGTTTGAAGGAACTCAAGACACAGGAGCACCACCACTTTAATTATCTGGTGTATGCCGTTCTCATTCTTATGGCCGTGCTGGCTTATCCTCAGGCCATGCTATTTGTCGTCTTTGCGACCTATACGCTTTCAGGAGTCGTGGAGCAGGGGTGGCGGCTAGCGGGACGATTGAAGAAGGAAAAGTCCAAGGGGGAAGCCTCACCTGATCGACTTCAGGAGTAACGAGCCGCATGAACGAAGGCTGACACGACAGAGAATTAGTGGAAAGGGGCAAAGATATGGCACGAATGATACGAATATTTGATACGACCTTAAGAGATGGAGAGCAATCTCCTGGTGCCAGTATGACCATCGAGGAAAAGGTCCTCGTGGCCAAGCAATTAGCGCGCTTGAACGTGGATATTATAGAGGCTGGCTTTGCGTTCAGTTCCCCTGGGGACTTCGAAGCTATTCACCGGATTGCCCAAGAAGTGGACGGTCCGGTGATTTGTAGCTTGGCTCGAGCGAAACCTGAAGATATCGATCGTGCGTGGGAAGCTCTCAAGGGAGCGCCCAAGTGCCGGATCCATACCTTTTTGTCTTCTTCTGACATTCATCTGAAGCATCAATTTCGGATGTCGCGTGAGGAAGCGCTCAACAAAGCGGTCGAAATGGTTCGGCATGCCAGAAGTTATGTTGAGGATGTGGAATATTCCCCCATGGATGCGACGCGCTCCGATTTGTCCTATTTATGTGAAGTGGTGGAGGCCGTCGTAGAGGCTGGGGCAGGCACCGTGAATATTCCCGATACGGTTGGGTACACCACGCCTCAAGAATTTGGCCATATCATCGGAACCCTACGTGACCGGGTTCGGAACATGGACCGAGCGGTCATTTCCGTTCATTGCCATAACGACCTGGGGTTAGCGGTCGCCAACTCCATGGCGGCCATTCATGCCGGGGCGGGTCAAGTGGAATGTACCTTGAACGGCATTGGTGAGCGAGCGGGTAATGCTTCGTTGGAAGAAATTGCCATGGGTTTGCGAACCCGAAAAGATTTTTACGATGCGGATACGCAGATTCACACGGAGGAAATTTCCAAAACGAGTCGCCTTGTGAGCAACATTACCGGCATGGTGGTGCAGCCCAATAAAGCCATTGTAGGCGCCAATGCCTTTGCCCATACGTCGGGAATTCACCAAGACGGGTTGTTGAAGGACAAGAACACCTATGAAATCATGCGACCGGAATCGGTCGGATTGACACAAAGCCGGTTGGTGATGGGGAAGTTGTCCGGTCGCCATGCGTTTCGGGAAGAACTGACGCGGTTGGGGTACACCCTGACCGATCAGGAGCTTCAAGAATCATTCGAACGATTCAAACGATTAGCGGATCAAAAGAAGGAATTATTCGAGGAAGATTTAGAAACGATCGTCAATAAAGCCGTGATCAAGGTTCCCGAACGGTATGTATTGAACCATTTACACGTGGAAAGTGGCGTGGATCAACCACCCTCGGCTACCGTGACCCTTACGGTTGACGGGCGGTCAGTGAGTCGAACAGGATCAGGGGATGGGCCGGTGGATGCGGTGTATCGAACGATCGCGACCCTGACCGAAACCAAAAGTCATTTAAAGGCCTATATTGTGAAAGCCATTACGGGAGGAACCGACGCGCAAGGAGAGGTGTCGGTCCGGGTGGAAGAAGGTGGCGAAACCGTGACGGGTCATGGTTCGGATACGGATATTATCATTGCCTCTGCACAAGCCTACCTCAATGCGCTCAATAAAATAGCGGACTTGATGGAACGGAATGCACGAGCCGAACAAAAGATTGGTCTTTGTTAGGGTCGGGGTGAGCTAAGAGTCCGTTTTCCAGGTGATCGAGCGACGCCTGACTTCACGAAACAATCCCGGCGACATGAGTGGCTGATACGGTATTTCTTCGAGGGATAAGCGTCCCAATATTTTCCATGTATTGCGCAGCTTAGTAGAGGAGAAATTATGAATAAGCGAATCGCGGTCTTGCCCGGTGACGGCATCGGATGTGAAATCATTCCCCAAGCCCTTCGAGTCCTGGAGGCCATCGGCAAGAAATTTGGTCACCAGTTTGACTGTACCTCTGCTCAAGTGGGGGGTGAGGCCATCGATGCCACTGGCTGGCCTTTGCCAGCGGAAACACTCGAATTGGCGAAGTCCAGTGATGCGGTACTCTTGGGGGCCGTGGGCGGTCCCAAATGGGAGGGTTTGGATTATGAACGACGTCCGGAACGAGCGCTGCTCGGTTTGCGTGAACAACTTGGACTCTTTGCCAATTTGCGACCAGCCAAAATGTATTCACCCCTGATTGGGGCTTCCAGTCTCAAGCCTGAAGTGGTGGAAGGGATCGATGTCCTAGTGGTGAGGGAACTCACGGGAGGTATTTACTTCGGGAAACCTAAGGGGATTGAAACGACCCCCACAGGACATCGCGGGATCAATACCGAAGTGTACACGACTGAGGAAATTCACCGGATAGCCAAGGTGGCCTTTCAAGCAGCACAAAAACGCAACAAATTGGTGACCTCGATCGATAAGGCCAATGTGCTCGAATCATCGGAGCTTTGGAGGCGAGAAGTGATGACGGTGCATCAACAATTCCAAGACGTCGAGTTGAAACACATGTACGTGGATAATTGTGCCATGCAGTTAGTTCGGTATCCCAAACAGTTTGATGTGATCGTGACTACCAATTTGTTTGGTGACATTCTGAGTGATGAGGCTGCGATGTTAACTGGGTCGATCGGGATGTTGCCTTCGGCGAGTGTCGGAGCCACGGTGGGGATGTTCGAACCCATTCACGGGAGCGCCCCGGATATCGCCGGGAAGAATATGGCTAACCCGATCGGAACCATCGCCTCCGTGGCGATGATGCTGACCTATGCTTTCGATTTGTCTCAGGAGGCCATCCTGATTGAATCCGCCATTGAAAAAACGCTTGAACAGGGCTATCGAACCAAGGATATAGAAAGTCCAGGGACGACGCTGCTGGGAACGACCGAAATGGGTGATCAAATCCTCAAAAATATGGAGCCCTAACCGCATGCTCAAAGATGCTCAGGCCGGGTTGATCATTACCGTGGCGGGAACCGGAGAACCCGGGAATGGGGGGGATGGTGGGCCGGGAACTGCCGCCTTGTTGAATGAACCCAAGAATCTCTGCTTCGATTCTGAAGGCAACCTCTATATCGCGGACTCGGAAAACCACCTCATTCGCCGGCTCAGTCAAGCTGATGGGACGATCCAAACCGTAGCGGGACGAACGCATGTGCAACCGGCGGCAATGGCGGCGACCTCTGAGCCCATTCAGTCGCAGGAAGACCCAGTCGACCCGTTGGCTGAAGTTGAGGATATACCCGGTCAGGGGTATACCCAAACCCCTGATTTAAGTGGGACGGTCCGGTATGTCGTGGGACAGGGAATGGGGAGAGATCGGTTTGCCGGTGATGGAGCGTTGGCCACTCAAGCTCTAATGAATTTTCCATCTGCCGTCGCGGTGGATGACAGGGGAGTCATCTATCTGGCCGATACACTAAACCATCGAGTGCGGCGAGTCGACCCACAGACGGGTATCATCGACACCATCGCGGGAACGGGTCAGACCAAGTGGACGGGGGATGGGGCTGGACCATCCTCGTCATTGAACGAACCCGTGGCCCTGGCTATCTTTGGTCGCCAGTTGTATATCGCGGACCAGAGTAACAATCGTGTTCGAATGGTCGATCTTGATACCCATGAAATGACGACGATCGCCGGTACAGGGGAGTCTGCCTTCAATGGCGATGGGATGGCCGCCACGGAAACCGGGCTGGCAGGGCCCAGTGGGTTGGCGCTCGACTCCGAAGGCAATCTCTTGATTGCCGATACCTTCAATGGACGCATTCGGATGGTTCATCGTGAAACAGGAGTCATCTCCACGGTCGTAGGAGATGGTGCGGAATTTCGGTATGAACCTGGAGTGAATGAAACCGCTCCCTCGCTTTCACGTCCCTATGGAATCGCGGTGACTCCCGAAGGACATGTCTTGATTACCGACTCAGATAATCATCTTCTCCGCAAGTGGGATCCGGGAAAGAAAACCATGTCCTTAGTCGCGGGGACTGGGCAACCTTCCTTTACCGGTGATGACAAAACAGCTTCTGATAGTTCCTTGAATTACCCATTTGGTGTGGCCGTGGCCCCTTCAGGAGCGTTGGCCATTGCCGATACCTTTAATCACAGAATCCGGTTGATTGTTGTGTGACCTTCTTCGGTTCGCGCCCGAACCTTGCTGTCATGGTATGATAATAAAGCTTTCCCAAGACTAAGTGGAACCCACAGCGATGCCTCTCACTAAAAAACCTGCGTATGCTGTCGCCGTGGTCGGGGCCACAGGAGCCGTGGGAACCGAAATGATCCAAGTGCTGGAAGAGCGTGACTTTCCGGTCGGTGAATTAATCCCCCTGGCCTCCGCTCGGTCGGAAGGCAATGAGGTATCGTTTCGTGGGAAAGACCTCCCTGTCCAGGTGTTGGAAGCGAATTCCTTTCAAGGCGTGGACATTGCCCTCTTTTCAGCCGGTGCAGGAGTCAGTAAAGAGTTCGGACCAATAGCCGTATCGGCGGGGGCAGTGGTTGTCGACAATAGTTCGGCTTGGCGTATGGACCCGAAGGTACCGTTAGTCGTTCCGGAGGTGAATCCACATGCTCTTTCCGCACACCAGGGTCTGATCGCGAATCCCAATTGTTCGACCATTCAAATGGTCGTGGCGCTCAAACCCTTGCATGATGCGGTGCGTATCAAGCGAATCGTCGTGACGACGTTTCAATCCGTCTCGGGCACGGGAAAGGAAGCGATGGAAGAACTCGCGGAACAGTCTCGACGATTGTTGAGTATGGGTGAGGCCGAACCAAACGTGTATCCACATCAGATTGCGTTTAATTGTCTTCCCCATATCGATGATTTCTTGCCCAATGGCTATACCAAAGAAGAAATGAAGATGGTGAATGAAACCCGAAAAATTCTCGAAGAACCCTCCCTCCCGGTGACGGCGACGACGGTTCGAGTGCCCACATTCATTTCGCATGCGGAATCCGTCAATATTGAGACAGAAATGAAGGTGCCAGCCAATGAAGCTCGTGCCATCCTCTCAACTGCTTCCGGGGTCCAAGTTTTTGATGATCCCAGTCGAAACCTGTACCCCTTACCCATCGATGCGGTGGGAACGGATGCGGTGTTTGTCGGACGCATTCGAGAAGATGAGTCACATCCCCAAGGATTACACCTCTGGATTGTGGCGGACAATTTGCGAAAAGGGGCGGCCTTAAATGCCGTTCAGATTGCTGAGGAATTGATTCGGTGAGTGGACAGGCTGAAGGTGGAGGGCATGGGGAAACATCTGATGTTTCTGGGAGGTCTGTTGCTCATCCTTGGACTGATCATGGTCATCCTGGGAAAATTGATCGATTCAGGAGGGGAGTTCGGGTGGCTGGGAAAGCTGCCTGGTGATGTGATCATCAAGCGGGATAGGGTCACGTGGTATTTCCCAATCGCAACCAGTATCCTCATCAGTGTTGTTGGCAGTCTCATTCTCTACCTATTGTTCCGCCGGTAGTTTCCATCCAATCGATGTGGAAAATCTTGAGGTCTCTTCTCACCCTCTTTGTGATACTCGGTTGGGGCCACCTGGCATGGCCTTCGCTCCTTGGGGCTGAAGAACTCGCGATCCGAGTTGGACTCACTTCCTCGGCCAAATCCCTTTCAATTAGCCGCCCAGACCCGTTTGGGGTCAGGCTACCGACCGGCAAAAAATTTAAGGCAAAAGGCACCGTCAACATTCGGCTGGATGGTGATCACATTTTTCTCAATACCCGGCGTGTCAAAACCTCTCGATTGTTGATCGAGGGTTCGTCCCCCGGCGCCTATCATGTGAAAATTGAGAGTGGTGGTGGAAAAATGTGGAATCTTCGGGGGCCCGTAGAAATTCAAAAACTGCCGGGCGGTCTGGCCGTCATCAATTGGATTGAGTTGGAAGAGTACGTCGCCGGGGTCGTCTCAGGGGAAGTCAGTCCGAAGTGGCCGTTGGAATCTCTCAAAGCTCAGGCTGTCGCGGCCCGAACCTATGTCCTCTATAAAAAAGTGGAAAATGAATCGGAACCCTTTGATGTCGTGGCGAGTGTCCAGGACCAAGTGTACCATGGACATGCGGTGAGGGCCGAGTCTGTTCAAAAAGCCATACAGCAGACACGGGGAAAAGTTCTGACATATGAGCAGCGCCCTATTTTTTCGGCCTATTCCTCCACGGCGGCCGGTCCCACGGAAGATGCTCTGTATGTTTGGGCCATGGATTTGCCCTATCTGAAAGGGGTGGAATGTCCGTTTGATGAGCGGGCTCCCCGGTATGATTGGCGTACGGAATTTTCTTGGGAATTTTTAGAGCAGCGCTTGCAAAAAGAGGGGTACAATGTCGGAAAGATTGCTACCATCACTCCCTATACCAAGACCCCTGCAGGACGAGTCGATCGTTTGCGGCTCCTGCATTCTCGGGGAGAAATTATTCTCCGGGGACAGGATCTTCGAAGAGTGGTGGGCTATTCCAAAATTTTCAGTACGCAGTTTTCCATCGAGTCTCTGGGGGAAAAAGTGGTCATCGTCGGCCATGGGGCAGGACATGCCGTCGGCATGTGCCAGTGGGGGATGCGAGAGATGGCGGAACTGGGGTATGACTATCGCTCGATTTTGCAGCATTATTATCCCGGGACCACCCTCCTTCCGCTTAACAAAGTGAAATTAACCTCTGCCAGGTCTGGCTGACCCGATTTCCCTTCTATGGATGATGCTCCTTTCCGATTATCAATTCCCGTTTGACCCGGAACTCATCGCCAAGCATCCAATCCATCCTCGGGATGCAGCCCGGTTATTGCTTCTAAGCCGCTCGTCAGGCGAAATAACCGACCGGATAATCAAAGATCTTCCGGATATCCTTCGTCCCGGGGATATGCTGGTCTTCAACGATACCAAGGTGATTCCGGCACGAATGTGGGGAACCAAGGTGCCGACGGGAGGACGAGTGGAAATCATGTTCGTAAAGGAGAAGGCAGAGAATGTGATTGAGGTGTTAGTGAAGGGGCGGGTAGAGGTGGGGCAAATCCTCGCCTGCCCGGGTCATACCGAGGCCCGGGTTCTGAGCAAGGATTCCGGATGCATCACATTGGAATGGCGAGGTCCCGGTTCTTTTCAAGATACCTTAGGTCAGTATGGAGAAGTTCCCCTTCCGCCTTATCTCAAACGCGCGCCGACTGATCGTGATACGGAGGATTATCAAACGGTCTTTGCCAAAGTTGATGGGGCCATCGCAGCTCCCACGGCAGGGTTGCATTTTACCGAGTCGTTATTCAAGACCTTAACCGCACAAGGCATTGAGGTCGGGATGATCACGCTGCATGTCGGCCCGGGAACGTTTCAGCCCGTGAAGGTCACGGACGTGGAACGTCATCACATGCATCCTGAATGGGCCAGTGTGTCGACGGAAACGGCCAATCGGATTCGAGCGGTTCGACGACAAAAAGGAAGAATCATCGCCGTGGGAACGACGGTCGCTCGGACTCTGGAGTCGGCCCTCGATGCGAATGGAGAAATCATAGCTTGGTCCGGGGAAACGCGTCTGTTTATCCTGCCAGGATTTACGTTTCAGGTCGTGGACGGTTTGCTGACGAATTTTCACTTTCCCGAAACCACCTTGCTCATGCTCGTCTCGGCGTTTGCGGGTCTGGAGGTTGTGCGAGAGGCGTACGCCCATGCGGTTCGAGAACGTTATCGTCTGTACAGCTATGGGGATGCCATGCTCATACAATAAGGCCAAAAATTCTAAGAAGGAGAAAGTCATGGGGGGATCTTTGAAAAGAAATCGGATAGTAGAGGGACAATCTTATGCTCGTTGGTCCTTAATCTTATGAAGATGCCATGGCCATCCCTTGAAAGTGCCATGTCGGAATTAGCTCAGACGACCTTCCAGCCGCGATGCAACTATGTCACGTTAGTAAATCATTTGCAGAATTTGGGAGAGAAGCTCATAGGGACATCTGTTGAAAATCGAAGAGAAACGATAGCCAAATTTCATGATTGTGCGGGGAAGATACCCTATGCAGCTGATTGTGATGTTGGCGCATTAGTTCTTGAGGCGATTGCAGATGGCATAGACGACCTTGAACGTAAGCGGTGGCTGTATCAAGAATCGCTATTTCGGGCCAATTGGTGTGCAGGATCTGGTACATCTGGAAGTGAATGCCATGCCAGATCTAAGCATGTAGAGCGAATTAGGCAAAAGGTACAAGACTGACAAGATGTCACAACGAGGACATCAGGAAAACGTGAAGCTGTCTGGCTACCAGGCGAGGGGTATTACAGGACGACTTTTGAAGGGTGTGGGATTACAGCAGTTCTTCGCGAATCACGATATCTCCCCGGCCGCGGAGAGCGGATTGAAAGGCTTGCATGGCGCGTTGTTTCTTCTGAAGGACAAATTGCATTTTGATTTGTTCGAACTGTTGAGGATCGGGTTCCGCACCATCCAGAGTTTGCCGATCATTCAATTCTTTGACCTCCTCAAGTTCGGTAGGGGTCAACAGTGTTGATTCGGCGACGAGCAAGCGGGCTTTTTCTGCCAGAAGTTGCGCCTGTTGTTGCTGCTCGAATTGTGCAGGAGTCATCCGATTGGCTTTCAGGAGGCGTTGGTAATGCTGAGGGTTGAAATTTCCGTCTTTTTGAAATTCTTTCTGAGCTACGATGGAATCGTGGAGTTCTTGAGGCGTGACGTCCAGGTTGAATTCATCGGCCATCATTTGCCAGGATTTGGTCGTGATGAGGCCATTCACGGCTAATTGTTGGAGTGTTTCATCTTTAATGTCTTCTTGCTTCAATTGATCGCGATAAAATTGGTAGTAGCGTTTCTTGGCGCGAAAATATTCTTCTTTCGTCACCTTGTAGTCCCCGATCGAGGCTACGGCATTGGGTTGAGAGGCTTCATACCCATACCACCCCATGCCTACCGTAAAGGTAACGGCGATGGCGGCGACTACCAATTTTAAGATCCATGGGTATTTGGCTGAACCTTCTCGAATAAGCCGAATCATGAATGTTGCCTCCCTGAAATACTGAAAGTATCGATCCTAAAAGAAATTCTAAGGGGGCGGGAAGAGATTTGCAAGTGATCAGTCATCCGCAAAAACAGCCCTTTACACCGTCTTTTCGACATGGTAAGCAACCAAGGCGCTACCCATGCTTTGGCATGGAGACGGAATGATCAGGAAAGAGAAAGGGATAAGGTCTGATGAGTAAGGTTCGCGTGCGGTTTGCCCCAAGCCCCACGGGGTATTTACATATCGGAGGGGTCAGGACGGCTCTGTTCAACTGGTTATTCGCCCGTCATGAAGGGGGGACATTGGTCCTTCGTATTGAAGACACCGATCGGGACAGATCCACCGATGAGGCTATTCAAGTCATCATGGAAGGCATGAAATGGGTAGGCTTGGATTGGGATGAAGGGCCGGTTCGACAAACCGATCGGTTGGAACTCTACCGAGAAAAAGCCATCGAGTTATTTCAGCGTGGGCTGGCGTACTGGTGTGTGTGTACGCCCGAAGAGCTTGAGGTGCGAAGAAAAGAGGCTCAAGCCAAGGGAGAATCCGTGAAATATGATGGACGGTGCCGGGGACTGGGGTTAGAAAACCCGACGGAACCGGCCGCGCTACGATTTAAAGCTCCCCAGGAAGGGCAAACCAGGGTTCAAGATTTGATCAAAGGGGAAATCGTTTTTGACAATTCCGTTTTGGACGACCTCATCATTCTCCGCTCGAATGGGTATGCCACCTATAATTTTTCCGTCGTCGTCGATGATGGTCTTATGAATATCTCCCATGTTATTCGTGGGGATGATCACGTAAACAACACTCCACGGCAGGTTCCGCTCTTTTCCGCCCTGGGTTTCGAGGTTCCTCAATTTGCCCACCTTCCGATGATCTTGGGGTCGGATAAGGCCCGGCTTTCCAAACGACATGGGGCGACCTCGGTCCTGGCCTACCGGGACATGGGCTATCTGCCCGAAGCCCTCGTCAATTACCTGGTCAGGTTGGGATGGTCGCATGGTGATCAGGAAATTTTTTCACGACAAGAAATGGTGGACCTGTTTGAGATTACGACCGTACAAAAGGCGGCTGCGGTATTCAATCCGGACAAACTCAAATGGGTCAATGCGCAATATATCCGAACGGGGGACACCAAAGAGATAGCCGAGGAGCTTATCCCATTCCTACAACAGGCAGGGTATGACGAAGCGGCCTTTACCCGTATCCCGGGTGGAGTGGAAGCGCTGATTCCTCCATTGCGAGAGCGCTCGGAAACCCTACAGGACTTTGTCGACGGAGCGGTTCCGTATCTGGTGGACTCCCCAAACATGGATGAAGCGGCGGCAACCAAACATCTCACGGCGACCATCGCACCGAGTCTTCAAGCCTTTGCAGATCAACTCGAAGCCCAGTCGGACTTTTCCAAAGAAACGCTCGAACGTATTCTGAAGGGAATTATCGAACAGCAGGGTCTCAAAATGGGGAAGGTGGCGCAACCGTTGCGTGTGGCTTTGACCGGGAGAACGGTCAGTCCGGGAATTTATGAAGTCATGGAATTATTAGGCAAAGAACGCACCCTCCAGCGTATTCGTGCAGGAGTGGAACGGGCCATGAATGTGTCTTCCGGAACCCCGTAAGTCCCAAGGCTCATTCGCTTGACTGCTTCCCGATGGTGAATTAAGCTCATCCTAAGGTTGGGGGATCGTCTAAGGGTAGGACGTCAGATTCTGGTTCTGATTGTGAGGGTTCGAATCCTTCTCCCCCAGCCATTCTTCATTTTTCACTCTTTCCGCCAACACATCGAACGGTTTTTTGTAGGAAAATTGCAGGGTTCCGTCCTTGAGGGTGGAGTTCGATAGTATCACATTGAGCAATCGGCGTTGTTCGTGTGGTGATTGCGTTTGATACAGTACATACGCACGATTGGCGAGTTCGAGAATGGATTCGGCCTCCTTTACCTTCTGTCCGGTGCCCTTTTCATAGGTCGCGATTTCCTGTTGAAGCGTCACCTGTTGGTTCTCCCACTCCTGGGTTTTAGTGCTCCAAAACGCTTCGGAGATTTTTCCCTCTAATTTGTCCACATAGGCTTGGTCAATATAAGTCTGGAGTTTGTTGTACTGGCTGTGAAGGTGTTTGAGCATGTGCTCCTGGTGCTGACGATTAGTAGTGCGTTGGTGCTGCAGGGTTTGTTGAATGTCCTGGATTATCTCTCTGGGGATATGAATGGCTTTGACACTTTCGGCTAATAACTCTTGAAGGGTTTCCTCTCGAAGGGCTTTTTCCCCACATTTTCCTTTAAACCCGGTGCAGCGATAATACACATAGCGGCGCTTCTTGATTTCTGCCGTAATCGCACACCCACAGCGCCCACAGGTGAGGAGCCCTCGAAAGGCAAACTGGTGCCCAGGCCGCCCCTTCGAGTGGGCATGTCGGGCAAAGGCCACTTGGACGCGATCATACAGCTCTCGGCTTATTAAAGGCGGGTAACTCCCTTGATACCGATGGCCATTCCACTCAAACTCTCCCGTATAAAACTGGTTCTTCAGAATGCGTTCAATATGACTTAAGCTGATGCGGCGTTCGGACCGGCGGGTCGTAAAATTGAGACTCAGGCAATACTGGCGCAAGTCCTTCAACGTGTACTGTCCCGTCGCATACCGTTCATAGAGGGTGTGAATGACGGGAGCCTTCTCGGGATCAAGTTCGATGGTGTGGTGTTCGACGTTATGTCGGTACCCGACAGGGGCTTTCCCCGGATAGCCCCCCTGTTCACATTTTTCCCGCATGCCCTTTTTGACCTCTTCACTCAAATTATCAATGTAATTTTTGGCCATGAGGACCTTGATGCCATGAATGAATTTGGCGTGGGACCGACTGTCTGGGCTCAGCACGTCGCCTTCTTTGATGAGGTGAATGTGCACCCCCAGGTCTTCCAACTGCACGAAGTCCCGGAAATTGCGATACAGCCGGTCAGTTTTTTCAACCAACAAGGTTTTGATCGTGGGATGGGCGGAGAGATAGTGGATCATGGCTTGAAAATTCGTCCGGCCCGTGTGTTTGGCCGTTTCCACATCGACAAATTCTTGCACCATCTCCAATTGGTGTTCTTGCGCATACCCGTGAATGAGTTTCAGTTGGGCCGGAATCGAGAAGCCGCCGTGTTCCTGTTCGCGACTACTGACTCGCGCATACCCCACCGCGGGGCTAAGGGCAGAAGGGGGCGAATGCGAAACGGCATTTGAAGGATCTGGTTGTCGTGACATCGTGGTTCCTCGTTAGTGACCTATAGAATACCAAACTGCCATGGCGTTCCGTGAGTGTGCTTGGTTGGGATCATATGGTGCAGGCCCCCCGTGCTCCATTGTATGCGGTTTCGTGATCGATGAGAATACGCCTTGCGTGGTATGCCCCACCATTTTGAAACCGGTTGATAGACGGTGAAGGTTACGAGTCATGGTGTTCCTGGCTTGGAAATGATTCATGAGGATGATTTCCCTCTTGATCAGGCTCTAATGGGATAGAGTGTCGTGAGCGATCCTCTTTGTCACCAGTCCGAGGGTGGACGAGGTCTTTAGGATGATGATCAGCATGATCCCATTCTTCGAGAATAGAAAAAAAGGCGGAGATATTCTCGTGAATATCCTTGATCTCCTGATCGGACAGTTTCTGGGCATAGGAAGATTGCCAACCCTCTGGCGGATAGGAAGGGGACCGGGATGCTCGGTGAGTGTGTGTCTTGTTCGACGATGAGAGAGAATTGCCCATACCTCATTACAATACGAATCGGGCAAAAAGGAACTGGGAGAAAGGTCAAGACTTTTCCCAGTGCCAGTTGGTTGGAGGTGATGCAGGTCCCCTGTTGGGAACGTGAGAAGGTAAAGCGACAAGAGAAGAAACACAGTTGTTGTCGATGAAAGAAAAGGCCTTCGCCTTGGCAAGGCGCTTCAATCCGAGTGGGATGGAGTGAGATGGGGTAGGCCCAAGTGATACGTTCATCCCGCCCATACCGGAGAAAATAATTTTTTGAGTGTGACTGAGTGAGATCTTGTTAGATCTGGTACCGGGACCAAAACCGGGATGGAACCGGGTGTAAAACCGGGTGTGGGGATTTACGTATAGGCTGGGTAGGAGTGATGGAGGGTAAAACTGCTCTACACCATACCCCTACTGCCCATTAATAGCTTACGCCATTTAACTGGGTAGGCCTCAAGCTTAGCCAACATACAACCTAATGCATAATACTTATATTAGTTATTGCCCCACACGGCTTGCCCGCACATTAGCCCGGAAAACCTGGCCCATTACACACCCATAGCCCAAAATACCTGTTTAGAAAGTCCGCCTTGGGGTTTGTAAACACTGGGGCATAGTTGGGGTGAGGGTGCAGGTGCCAAAGCTCCTAAAAGGCCACATATGGGTTAACACCTTAAGCCCCTTATATTGCCCACCTAATTAAAATTTTTAAAGGGCGTTATCCCTTTTAAGTATAAGGCAAAAAGCAAAATTCCCAATCCAATTGGAAAACAATTAACCCTCAATGTCTAATCTTCGACTCAAGTATTTCTTTGGCCCTTTATTCTTTGTATATGAATTGATAATTAAAAATACTACAATGAATCCTACTATCTCTTGTGAGGGAAATTTTAAGAAATGAGTAATAACTCAAAAATAGAATGGACAGATGCGACGTGGAATCCTGTTCGGGGATGTACCAAAGTAAGCCCCGGTTGCGCAAATTGCTATGCAGAGACTTTTGCGGAACGTTTCCGTGGCATTTCAGGCCATCCTTTTGAATTCGGATTTGACCTACAACTCGTTCCCGCAAAACTCTCGGAACCCTTGCGTTGGCGAACCCCCAAAATGATTTTCGTCAATTCAATGAGTGATTTGTTTCATGAAGATATCTCAGACGAATATATTGGGAAAGTTGTCCAAGTAATGGTTCAGGCTAATTGGCATACGTACCAGATACTCACAAAACGTTCGGAGCGAATGAGTGAGCTCCTCAATACTCGACTCAAGTTTGCGGCAAAACAACCACACATTTGGTGGGGAGTAAGCGTGGAAAACCGGAAAAATGGGCTTCCCCGTATCATTCACCTTCGCAACGCTCCTGCAAAGATTCGATTTCTATCAATTGAACCCCTCTTGGAGGAACTGGGGATTCTTAATCTTCGTGGTATTGGGTGGGTTATTGTTGGAGGAGAAAGTGGGCCAGGGGCAAGACCGATGAACAAAGAATGGGTCATTTCCATTCGCGACCAATGCAGAAAAACCAAAGTACCTTTTTTCTTTAAACAATGGGGAGGTATTCGCAAAAAGGAAGCCGGGCGATTTTTGGATGGAAAAACCTATGATGAGTTCCCTCAAAGGATTCACTCTCCGGTAAAAGACGCGGAAACGCGCCTTGCTGCCATCGATATGACGTGCCCCCTTTAAACGGCTCCGACGCCTATGTTACAGGCTAAGACACATTTTAAAGGAGGGTCTCATGGCACGTGTAAAGTATTCAGTTGAACAAATCATCCACAACCTTCGGGAAGCGGAGGTCCTGTTGGGGCAAGGGCAGACCGTCAAAGACATTTGCCGGAAGTGGAATATCACCGATCCGACCTACTATCGGTGGCGGCAGGAGTATGGGGGGCTCAAACTGGATCAGGCCAAACGCCTCAAAGACTTGGAGCGGGAGAATGCCCGCTTGAAGCGAGCTGTGGCCGATCTGACTCTCGATAAATTGATCCTGAAGGAAGCGGCCGAGGGAAACTTTTGAGCCCCACCCGACGCCGACGAGCCGTTCACACGATTGGGCAACGATTGAGGGTGACAGAACGGCGGACGTGCCAGGTGCTGGGGCAACCTCGGTCCACTCAACGGTACCGACCTCAGGTTCGTAAAGATGAAGAAGCCTTAACTAAAACAGTGGTCAGGCTAGCTCGGAAGTACGGCCGCTATGGGTATCGACGCATCACCGCCCTCGTACGAGCCGAGGGCTGGCACGTCAATCATAAACGAGTCGAACGCATTTGGCGGAGAGAAGGGTTGAAGGTGCCGAAGAAACAACCCAAACGGGGACGGCTGTGGCTCAATAAGGATTCCTGTGTCCGACTTCGACCTGAACACCGCAACCATGTCTGGGCGTATGATTTTGTGGCCCTGCGGACCCATGATGGTCGTCCGTTACGCTTGCTGACCGTTGTCGATGAGTATACACGAGAATGTTTGGCCATTGAGGTCGCTCGGCATCTTCGAGCCGATGATGTGCTGCATCGGCTGGCTGAGCTATTTCTTCAACACGGCCGTCCGGAATATATTCGTTCGGACAACGGACCAGAATTTACCGCCAAGGCTGTTCGACAATGGCTCAAACAGCTGGAAGTGGGCACCTTGTTTATCGAACCAGGCAGTCCCTGGGAGAATGGCTATAATGAGAGCTTTAATGGCAAACTGCGGGATGAACTCTTGAATGGGGAAATCTTCTATACCCTACGGGAAGCCCAAGTGCTGATCGAATGGTGGCGCCACCACTACAATCAAGTGCGTCCTCATAGCGCCTTGGGCTACAAACCGCCAGTGCCAGAGGCGACTATGCCGAAATGCGCATGAACTGCATTCACGATGGATCAATCACTGGGGGCACGTCAGGGGACTCTGCGTGATTTGAACGTAACTCCAGTCGAATTGCGGCAGCGAATCTTTCGAACGTTCGTAAAGGCCCGTTTCGACCATGAGCAGCGGCACCTAGATTCTCCACTGCCTTTCTCTTTAGATGAGATGCATAGAGTACTCGGATGGGCTGCAGTCGAGAACGCAGATTTCCCCAATCCCATAAGTACAACTGAGGGGCAGCCTATCAGCAAGTCCTTCCAAGAGCTTCTTGGGACTTCAGCCGAGTCATTCATTGAGGAAGGACTCCGACTGCATCTATTGATCCGAGATCGCTACGGTGGAGTCAGCTTTATGCATCTGTTGTTGCGCGATTATTTCGGGTTTCCATATGCATTAAAGTACATACAGAATCCTTCGAAAAAAGAAGATTGGTTTCATCTTAACCGAGCACTTGCACTTGTAGCCGAAAGCGGCAATGACGGAGCACTCGAGCACTTGCTAGGGCACTGCCATAACTTCATAAATTTTCCACTCGTCCATCTCTTGCACTCATTCGTAGATCCCCGTGTTCTTCTTGCATATGCTCGGTCTCTGTTATCACTCGAAGGGTTAACTCAATATGATGTCGTAGCTGACATCGCTGGGCAGAAGATTCATGCTCTTGCGGAAAAGCTTGGACGATCTTCCTCGGCACAAACGCTAGTCGCAGCTGTCACAGCTTCCCCTAGGGATGAGAGTGTTTGCTACCTGTATGCCCTGGGTTACCTTGGGCTGTCTGAAGGACTCGATGTGCTTATTGAAACTACCCAAGATAAGGACAGTCGTCTGCGTGGATATGCGGCTTACGCCTTGGGGAAAATTGGATCACAGAAGGCAGTCGATTCCCTTCGCCGGTTACACACCGACAACACGAAAATAGTATTTAATGACCCTTGGCCTAAGAACACGACCGTTGGTCAGATTGCGGAAGATTCACTAAAGAAAATCCAATCTGTACCTAAGGAAAAGTAGACATAAGCGGTTATCAGAGGCCAGTTCAGGGCCAAGGTGACTTTTGCCTTCTCGGTGTCAAACATCATCCACTTTCCATTTCTCTCCGAACTTTCGAAATGGTATTGTCATGTTAACTCGTGTTTGGCACACTCAGTGCCATGAATACCAAAAAACCCAGCTACCATCGTCATCACTTTCCCTCTGAAATTATCAGTCATGCCGTGTGGCTCTACCATCGATTCTGTCTCAGTTTTCGTGAAGTGGAAGAACTCCTCGCCGAAGGGGGTATCACGGTCACCTATGAAACTGTCCGGCAATGGTGTCAGAAGTTTGGACCAGACTATGGGCGCAAGCTCAAAAAACGGCAAGGACGTTTGGGTGATACCTGGCATATCGACGAAGTCTTTGTGACCATCCAAGGCCAACGGCCCTATCTGTGGCGGGCGGTTGATCAAGATGGTGACACAATTGATATCCTGGTGCAACACCGGCGCAATAAACACACCGCGATTCGCTTCTTCCGTCAGTTATTGCAAGGGCAACGTGGTGCACCTCGCTGGCTCATCACCGACAAACTGAGCAGTTATGATACGGCACACCGTGAGGTTCTACCGACCGCGGAGCATCTCAATACGGTCTATGCCAATAACCGTGTGGAAGTCTCGCATCAACCGACGCGACAGCAAGAATACCATATGCGGGGCTTTTCCTCTGCCCGACAGGCTCAACGAATTCTCACACGGCATGGCCTCACCCAAAATCTCTTTCGCCTTGGCCGCCACCTCATGCAGGCGGTCAACTATCGGCTCTTACGAACACAGGCCTTTCAGATTTGGCAGGACGCGGTGTGTGCATAGGGGGAAAGTGGCAACCTGTCCTCATATGACCGCATCAATTTAATTTGACAATGCCCTGTGCCCACAGATAATGCTAGCTAGGATGCTTGAAGAGAAAATCCTGCAAGTTGCCGTCTTAGGACTGTCTTGGTTCTAGGGTTTAACGATGACATCAACATAAGACGGAAGGCTATCGGCCCCTTGAGCGTCGGTGACGCGGAGTTTAAAGCGGAAGGTGCGTTCGGTTGCCACAAGAGGAGCAAGGAATTGGGCCTTGCCTGAGTAGGGATCAAGCAGTGGGACTTTACTACCTCGTACTTGTGACCAGTGATACTGAAGTGAGCCGCCCTCAGGATCATAACTCCCTAGGCCATTCAAGATGACCCCTTCTCCGGCCGATGCGGTTTGCTTTTTTTCAGTATGGGAAACAGGAGGCTGATTGGGTGTTTCGTTGACCTCGACGAGAATTCCTAATGTGGCCTCCTGATTCCGGTTTTTCACCCTAAGCACGGTCTCGCCATTTCCTATTAGCTGAAGGACGCCATCCTGTGTCACCGTGAGGATGTGTTCATTGGCCGAGTGGTAGGTGGTTCCGGTGGTATGGTGACGAATAGAACGGATAACGCCGTCTGAGAATTGCCCAACCACCGGTAATTCGAGAGTCGTCCCCAAGAATTCCAAGTTGTCATACACCCGGGGTCCTCGGGCTCGTCCCAATCGCAGGGGTTTATCTGTTTGAAAATCGATGGCCTCCAGGCGGGCCTCGGGCTCAATTTGAAGGAGGATTTCATCGAATATGGCCAAAAGGGCCACCTCAGATTGGCGGCCACCTTGTTCGGCCACGGCAAGTAAACGGTAAGTGCCTATGGCTTCTTTGGGTACCAAGATGTTCCCGCCAAAAGGCGGGGTGTTCGTTGCCGTTGAGACGAGGGCCACTCTTTCCTCTACAAATTCCTGCAGCATGTCTTCCCCCTCCCGATACCAATAATAGGTCACTGTGGTGACGCCCGGGACCTCCCCCAACTCCAAGGTAACCGGAATGTATTGACCTGACGGGTGAATGCTGAAAGATTTGGGCGCAATAATCGAGAATGGCCAGACGGGCTGAATGCCCCAGAAAGAAACAAGCAAAAGGAGGAGTCCTGCCATTTTTGGAGAGAAGGGAAGAAAGGTCATGTATTGCTCATACTCGGAAAAAGAGGATCAAGGGTGTTTGTTCTTAATTATACCCTAGATTCGGGACACCATGGGGAATGGCTGATGGTGGTATTCATGTCCTCTCTTTCAAAACCTGGGATTATCGAGGGCCATTATTGGCCTGGCTTGCCATTCTGACGTTAGTGAACGAATGAAAAGCGAATGGAACCAGCGGGCCTGTTGAATAGGTGCTCCTGGAAAAGTCATAAAAGATTTTTGATCAAACGGGATGATATTGGAGGTATTCTTATCCCAATTAGGATAGGCATTTTCGAAAAAAAAGCTTTCGCTTCCTTATCAGTGTACAAGGGGCCTCTTCAAGAATCCAGTTGGATTTGTTTTTCCCTACGGGGTACCTCTGAAGCTTCGACTGTTACAAGACGTCCCGTCTCCGGGGAAAACCTGTCCAGGTGGCCATTCACTTAGGGACTCGGCTCGGTGATCCGACCCAACAACGGAGGGCCGAGTCTGGTGGGTTGGCCTGCTAATGAGTCTGCCCAAGGGTTTTTTAAGCAACTTGGAGGCTAATCTGATTCCATAGTGGTCCATGTCAGCCTAATTTGGACAATCGCATATAGACTGGTAAGGTGAAGTATTGAGCTTATCCTAAATTTTAAAACAAGGATGATGAGGATGGAACCATCCTTGGCGACTGTCAATTCACCTTCGTATCCGACCAGGGGGGTGGTGTTATGCTAAATCTATGGATCGTCGGCATTGTGATGTTTGTCTTAGTTGGATGTAGTCATGCCATTCACCAAGATTCTGAAAACTTCGGCCATCAACTTTCTGATAAGGAAACGCGCCTGGGTGTAGGCGTCAATCACAAGTCGGCGCTGACCACCTCGATTGCGTTTGAATATCAAACCTACAAAAATTACCCTGGAATGGGTGGATGGACGGATTTTCCCTTGAGTCCGAATCAGTGGACAATCCGAATGCATATGACAAACGAGGATTCGGGAGCGTTCGATATCATTCCGATTTTCCTTTTAAACGAGCGCTATCAAAAAGGTGCTCAGTGGGTTGAGAACTCTATGGCCATTGGCCCCCTTCCGTATCAGGTACGGTTAAGACGTGACGTCACGTTTCCGGTAAGGGGCGTTCCGGAGTTTGCCCCTGGAGTGGTATCGGAAAAGGTATTTCTGCAAAGGAATCAGCATGACTTTCCCCCATCCAAGGAGGCGACGGGAGGGTTTTATGATGTGCAGAATATGAGGGCGTCGCTACACAAAGCGGGAGAGCGTCAGCCGTGGACACGTCAGACTCTTTCACCCCAGAACATGCTGGATATTGAATGGGATGCATGGAGTATTTGGGCATTTCCGGAAGAGGTTCGAAAATCGAACGATCTCGTTGTGTCAACTCTTGGACCTATTATGATCCTAGCCGGGAAGGACGGCCCTCAGGCCGTGATTCCAGTCGTGGAATTCGTGGCGGATCATCAGACAAATTTCCATAGACTTTACGGGAAAAATGTTCAGCTCGTCGAGTTTTCGGAAGCTGGGATTCAACGTATTGAAAGGAGTTCCCAAGAAATTCATGCCTTTCTCCAAGCCTTACTGAAGGAATTTTCGGATGCCGTCGTGGATAACAAAATGCCTCAGAACCTGGTAAAAGCAGACTAGCGTTTATCCAGGAACTTAATTTTTCTGCTTGTTGACGGGGTTGCTGTCCACGATTCAAGGCTACCACCTGTTCCAGGCGGTGAAGGAACAGCCTGTTCAACTTCTTGGAGAAATTTGCCTCATACCTTCGTTATCCCGTTCTCCATCACTTTAACCAGAAAAATTCATACTCTTTTACCCCTATCCCTCCAACGGTTTTTTGATTCAAGCTCATGTATTAGTGAGAACGTGGAAATTGGGAATGCAGTGGTTCTGTGGGATTATCCATTTCTTTTTAATGTGGCTCGTTGTTGTCCTTTATGTTGCTGCGCAGGTTTCATGACCAACCCGAAACGGTCTTCTCCTGCGTCCGCGCTCAGAAAAATCCGCTACAGGTGAACTTCCCAAGCATATTGGAATAACCCCCTTCCTTTCAGTATCCTACCTGGAATGCATGTTCTTTAAAATCACGAACCATATTTGACTCATGTTTTCCTTTTTTGAAGAAGGACTTATGATCACTTGGCTACTGGATACCTTCCATGAACAGTGATTCCCTTAATACGCTCATCGATGAATTTGTCAGAAAAACCAAAGCCTTGGTAGGGAAGGATCTATCGGAACGAGAATGTTGGAATACCGTTGCCACCCAGGATGCCATTCGACATTTTGCCTATGGGATCAGTGATGACAATCCGTTATGGCTTAATCCTGGGTATGCGGCCAGAACTCAGGCTGGGCAACTGTTAGCCCCGCCGGCCTTTCTGACGTCTGTCTTATATCCTCATCTCCATGGGGAACCCATGGAAGTGCCTCTCGCGAATTTGATCGGCGATCTTGAGTTTCACTGGTATGCTCCGATTGTTCTTGGGGATTCGTTCCGCGCTTCTGCGAAGATCAAGGGAGTCTTTGAATCAAAAGATCGATCAGGCAGGCGGTCGGTCTTTATCTTCTCTGAAACAGCGTACCGGAATCAGCATGATGTGATGGTGGGAAAAGCCTTGGGGACGATGGTGAGGTATGCCCTGGGGGAGAAGGATCTTTTGAGCCATAGAGAGATTTATCAATATACCGCAGAGGAATTGAACGGCATTGGGGAAGCTCAAAAGCATGAAATCCGGACGGGGAATCGTCAGTGGCTGGACGAAGACATACGCATTGGACAAGAGCTTCCTCCCTTGGTGCGTGGGCCGTTGACGATTGGAGATCTTATTTGCTGGCAGGCAGCCATCGGGCCCTCTTATCGCCCTGGCTCACTCGGGTATGTCGATAGTCTGGCAGCCCCCCACAATGCGGTCACAAACCCCCGGACGGGATGGCCCGTCAAATATTCCCAACAGCACGAAGATTTTCTATTGGCCTCTCAACGGGGAATGCCTGCCCCTTTCGATAATGGAGTGATGCGGCTGGCCTGGATCAGTCCGTTACTGACTAATTGGATGGGCGATTCTGGAACCTTGACCCGGTTGTCGATCCAAATCCTAGAACCGAATCTTTACGGAGATACAACCTGGTATCGGGCAGTCCTCACAGAAAAATCGTACAAGAATGAAGGCGTGTCACTGAAATTCAATCTGACGGGCACGAATCAACTACAAGTTGTCACTACACAAGGGGTTGCCGAAGTATTCTTGCCCTTGAGGCCAAAAACGCCAAGCAGGTTGGCGGACCAAGCGAAGCCAGAGCCAAGGTCTTTAACCCAGGAGGGCAAAGGAGAAGAATGCATCCATGACATATTGGAAGGTCAAGCTGTGCAAACTCCCGATCGCATTGCCCTCTCGTGTGAAGAGCACTCAATGACCTACGGAGAACTCCATCGTCGTGCCAATCAGTTCGCGAGTCATCTCGAAGCACGGGGGGTCGGACCTGAGGTGGTTGTGGGGATTTATCTAGACCGTTCTCTCGAGGTGATTGTCGCCATGTTGGCCGTGTTGAGAGCTGGAGGAGCCTTCCTTGTCTTGGATGCCGATTATCCCCAACATCGGATATCCCTCATGGTCAGGGAGGCTGAGATGGGTGTGCTTATCACACAGGAAGGTCATAGGGAAATTTTTGTAGGGTATTCAGGAATACTGGTGTATGTGGACCAAGAAGCAGGAAAATATTGGTCTTCGCCCCAAATGAGTTCACTCCAAATAGTCAGCCCGAATAATCTGGCCTATTGCATGTACACGTCAGGCACTACGGAAGTCCCAAAACGCGTGGGCGTGTCCCATGCCAGTCTCACGACCTATATTCGCTCACTGAAACAGGCCTTTCCTCTTCATCCAAATGATTGTTATTTGCAAACCGCTTCATTAGCGTTTTCCGCTTCCACCCGACAAATCTTTCTTCCGCTGTGTTCTGGGGCGACGATCCACATGGCCACGACCCAAGAACGACAGGACCCGTTCAAGCTCTATGACCTGATTGCCAGGAGGCAAATTACCGTGTGGGATACGGTACCCAGTGTGTGGAAAAACTGTGGGGACGTGATTTTTCGTGAGAGGAGGGAAATAGCCCATTCCATCAACAAAAATTCCTTGCGTCTGATCTTTCTCACCGGAGAAGCCCTGGAAAGAAAAACCGTCATCGCATGGAAAAGGTATGTGGATGAATCCGTGGAGATCGTGAATTTGTATTCACAGACCGAATCGGCGGGAAGTATGAGCTATCATGCGGTTGAGCAAGATGAAGGAAGCTCCGAGGATAAAGTTCCGCTTGGACGGCCTTTATCAGGAATCAAGATGTATCTCCTTGACCATGAATGTCATCTTGTTGATAGGGAAAAATCTGGAGATATTTTTGTCGGTGGTGGACGGATGGCTCGAGGGTATCTCAACCGCCCGGACTTAACTGCTGTCCGGTTTATTCCTGACCCTTATGGAGGTAATCCTGGAGGCCGCCTCTTGAGGACCGGAGATGTGGGGTGCTTTGACTCCAATGATACTCTCAACTGGAAAGGCCGAAGTGATCAGCAGGCCAAAGTCAGGGGATTTCGACTTGAACTTGGAGAAATTGAAACCCTGATTCGGCAGAATGACCGAATCTCCGAAGTCTTGGTTTTGAAATGGGGACAGGATGAAGGAGAATCCCAGGTCGTTGCCTACGTGGTCCCCTATCGAACGGAAGTCATCACAACAGAAGAATTGCGAGCATCTCTGAAACCGCGTCTTCCCGATTACATGATTCCCGGGTCGTTTGTGTTCCTCGAATCCATGCCACGTACTCCGAACGGAAAGGTCGATCGTCAGGCGTTACCTTCTCCGGATCTCCCCACGGCGAATTTGGAAACTCGCTATGAGGCTCCACAGGACGACCTTGAAACACTGTTGACAGGAGTATGGCAAGAAGTATTCGGAAAAGAGCCTATCGGAGTTCATGACGATTTTTATGCGTTAGGGGGGCATTCCCTGTTAGCGACGCAAGTGATTGTACGGTTAAGGGAGCGCCACAAGGTAGACCTTCCTCTTCGTATGATTTTTGAACATCCCACGGTACGAAAAATGGCACAAGCTTTGAGTGCTTCCTAAGCCTTAAGGACATCTGGGAAAATTTTATGTTCCGTTTGTATGGGGTCGAATCCATCCCCCTGACCAAGTCCCCTTCCTTAAAAATCCCGTTGTTTTCTATATCTCTGGCTTTTTTGTGCTTCTGTTTTTGATGGTTAGTTAATTCCTTTTGTCCTGGTGCGGGGCAGAGCCGATCATGCCCTTAAAACACTTTCATCAGCCAAACGTTGGGTTCGTAATCAAAGCTTGCAGAATCTGGTCCGGTTAGTGGGACTTGGATCCCGCCCAGAAGATACCAGTCTCGACCCATATGGGAACGGAATCCAGGTGTTAGGTTAAAAAGTCCACGTCCGAGGCTGGATCGTCCGTGGTGGAAAACCCATCCGCTGCGAGATACACCGTCAGATCTCCCAAAGGTGTTTGATCATGGGGTGTGAGATAGGTGCCAATGGCAAAATTGTAATTAAAAGAATGACGTCCTCGGTTGGATTTGGCCGGTAAGGTAAACCCAATTCCACCCCGCACGACCCAGGTCTTGTAAACATTGGCCCAGAATTCATACTGCCGGGTGCTTTGAATAATGCAAGCGAAGGGAAAGACTTGATTCATAAACTGGAGAGTTTCAACGACAATCCAAAGGTGCGTTTACACCACGAAAATCTGTGAAAGGAGGGAGCGCCCCTGGGGCAAATCGAGCGAGAGGGATTGGCAGAGCTTGATATGTCTAAACTACCTTAAGAATTGGTGAGCTTGACGAAAGAGAGTTTGGCGATGTCAGAAAGGAAACGATGGAGAATGTTGGAAAGAGCCTGGTTGTAGGCATGAATTGAAGTGGTCACTTCCTGTTCCGTTTCCGTTGTTTGAATTTCCTCTCGATAGGTCCGGATCAGCAGGGTCTTTCGGTCTTGTATTGATGTAATCCCCAATTCCAATTCCATGACGACGCGAGGAGTCTTGTCCAACACTCGTTCTAGCTTGGCAATCCGGCATGAGAGGGCGTAGTCAGCCCGAGCGCGCATGGCCGGGGTGAATACTTGATGAGCCAGCCCGGCTTTCCTGAGGTAGTGTGTGAGTTCCTGTTGAAGGAGGAGAGTAGGAGAATCTATCCATCGATGGTAGGCATGATGGTTCAGCTGAGAGATGTTTCCTGCTCTTCGATAGACCAGATGACGGGCCCCGGTTAGGGCGTCTGCCCGGGGTCTGGTCACTTGCAATGTGCCTTGCAGGGGGGAGGGGTCTAAGTGGATCTCCGGCTCCGGGACCGTTAAGCGATAATAATGATCGGGTGCCGGTTGTCCTCCAAGGCATCCGTTCAGGAAGAGAATGCCGGATGCCAAAACATTAACGATCCACGTTCGCTTGATGGTTCTCATGCCGTCCTTTTCATTTATGGTTCGTGAAATTGACGATCCCTGACGAGTAATCCGGGATTGCGCCGGAGTTCGTGGCTGAGCTCGTTCATGTTCCTGGTTGTGGCTTCTAAATTGGAGCTAATCTCTTGCACGTGACTGGCGACGATTTCCAATGCATGATGCAGATCCCCGATGGAATGATCGATTTCCCCGCGGTTCTTGGAAATGAGCGATCGAGTCGAGAACAATAAGGCATCTAATTGCTTTCGGGTTCGATGAAAGTCCCCGGTCAAGGTCGAAATATTTCCGGATGCCTGATCAGCATTTCCCAGGATCGAATCGAGGCGCCCACCACTGCGATCCAGGATGTCATTCAACCGTGTGGTGGCTGTGGTCAGCTGGGACGTGAAGGTTTTGACATTGTCAAGAATGATTGGGGCATCTTTGGAAAGGGTATGAAGGGGGTTAGTGCTCGTCGAAAGATTATCTAACAAGGGTAACAAGCTCGTGTCGGTTAAATTATCCAGCTTTGCCGCGACAGAAGAAATGGCGGTCAGGATGTTACGTGAACCCAAACTGGGGATGCGGGACCCCGGCTCCAACATGGTCGTCGAAGTGCCGGATTGAATATCCACGACTGTAGCGGACAGTAAGCTGGCTTGTGTCATGACGGCCAGGCTATCGTCGGGAACTTCCCAGTCTTTTCTCATATTCACATTCAAACGATAAACAGCTTTCTCCGGTTGACGTATAAGGGTGATGTCCTCGATTTCCCCGACCGGGTATCCCTCAAACAAAATTTGTCCTCCCGGCGAGAGTCCGATCACATTCTCAAATTCCATGTAATAGGATGTTGTCGCGTGAGTGGCGCCGGATAATACGGCCAGCCACACGACGAGGGCTCCGACCATGGTGAGTACGAACACCCCGACGAGGAGGTAATTAGTTCGTGATTCTCTCATAAGGTTTCCAGGTTGTGCACACCGATGTCGTTTTATGGTTACACATGGGTCAACGTCTTTGGGGAAGTGCCCGTTAGTCGATCCAAATAGGCTTCTGGGTCGAGATACTCCTCTTCAAAACGGCGATTGAGCAGGTCCTGAATGCGTTTGTTATCAGATGCCCGGACCTCTTCGACCGTCCCTATGGTTAGGAGATCCCCCTTGTCCAGGACGATGATGCGATCGGCGATACGAAACGCACTGTCCAATTCATGGGTCACGACGACGATGGACATGTCCAGGGCCTCCCGAAGGCGAAGAATTAATTCATCTAAGGAGGAAGAGACCACCGGGTCGAGTCCGGCGGACGGTTCGTCACAGAACAACAGAGTTGGGTCCATGATGACTGCCCGAGCGAAGGCCGCCCGTTTAATCATCCCGCCCGAAAGTTCTGAAGGCATCAGATGCTCGAACCCGGAGAGGTTCACGACTTCCAATTTAAGTCGCGCCATAATTTCCATGGTCGTTTGATCCAATTGCGTATGTTCTCGCAGCGGGAGCATGATGTTCTCACCCACGGTCATCGAACTCAGCAGGGCCCCACCCTGAAACGCGACCCCAATTTTTCGGTAAAACCGTATCATGTCCAAGTCCGTCATCTGGCCAATATCCTGTCCCAACAGTTTGATGCATCCCTCGCTAGGATATTCAAGGCCGATTAAGTGCCGAAGTAAGGTGCTTTTCCCTGATCCACTCCCCCCCATGATGACCATGATTTCCCCTTTGTTCACGGTAAAGGAGAGGTTGTTGAGAATTCGACGAGATCCGTAGTGTGTGGTGAGATCGGTGACCTCGATGATGGGCTCGATGGGGAGAGAGGGTGCTGGCATGAATGGGTTACCGGGTCAACACGAAGACGAGAATAAGATCGGCCACAATAATCGCAAGAATGGAGTCGACGACGGCACGAGTGGTGACGCGTCCTACACCTTCTGCACCCCCGGAGACCGAGGACCCATGGACGGCACTCACCAGTGTGATCAATATCCCGAACACCACACTTTTCCCTAATCCATGCAGGACATCTGTCGTTCCGAGATAGGTGGTGGTGTGGGTGAAATAGGTTCCCATCGTCAAGCCAAGGTCGGTCGTAATGTAGAGTCCGGCCCCATAGAGGGCAATCAAATCTGCCCAAAGTGTGATGGCAGGAACCATGATGGTCATGGCCACCAGGGTGGGAATGACCAAGAAGCGCATGGGATTCACACCCATGACCCGAAGTGCGTCGACTTCGTTGTTGATCGTCATGGTACTCAACCGGGCGGCAAAGGCTGACCCAGAACGGCCGGCAATCAGGATTCCCGTGATCAAGGGGGCAAACTCACGAACCACCGACAGCGTCACCCCAAAGGTCACCTGATGTTCAGCGCCGAAATCTTTGAGAGCATCGATGCCTTGGATGGCCAACATGAGTCCGATGGTCAGCGCTAACAGGGAGATGATCGGGAGCGCGTTAATGCCGATCTCTCTCATTTGCGAAACAATAGGGAGCAGACGTACTCGCTGATTATGGCGACTTCCTAAACAAATCCAATAGGCCGAATGAGTGAGCAATGTCGTACCGAACCCGATCGATTCTACCCATTTGGCGGTCATCTGCCCTACGGCTTCGATTTTTTGGGTAAGGGGAGAGAACGCGTGGTCAGGGGTTAGCATAGAGGGCGCTTTCGACCGATTCGTGAATGGAAAACACTTTATCGAGCCGGGCTAAGGTGAATACCCGGACGACCGATGGACTCAGACATACAAAGGCAATGTATCCACCCTGCGTTTTCGCCAATTGAAAGGCTTCGACCAATGTCGCGATGCCGGAGCTATCGATGAATTCGACGCCGGCCATGTCAATGAATAGTTTTTGGGTTTTCTTCACCCGATCGAGCAGGATTGACCGAATTTTCGGAGAGGATTCCAGGTCGATCTCGCCGACCAGGGTCATGATGTGATAGCCCTGCTCTTCTTGGAAGTCATATTCTAAGGTCGAGGTGCTGCTATTCATGGATTCCTCTTGAGGTATTTGATCATTCGGAGAATATTGCCTTGTCCGGTAGAAGAAGGGTCAATCGAAACGTCGTCCATTACTTGTTGCATGAAGTGGCAACCAAGTCCTCCGGGACGTAGGTCTTCGAACGCTCGTGGTTGCATGCAATGAGAGTTGACCGCTGGCGCGTGATCCGTGAGTTCGACCATGAGGGTCTCGCCATGAAGTTCGATGTGAAGGATAATGGGGGCATCACATTCTCCTTGATAGGCATGACGGATGATATTCTGACAGGCTTCGTCAATCGCGAGCACTATTGCCTCTACTATATCGGTGCTCCAGCCTTGTTTATTGAGAGACGTTTTGGTGAGGCTTCTCATGCCACTCAGTTCCCTTGCCTGGGCAGGGAATCGATGACTGACAAGCACCTGCTCATGTTCTTCAGAAGTCTGGATATCCATGGCACTATTTCAGTTCAATGCCCAACACTGATAAATCATCGTCTGCATGTTCCTGTTCCGTCCAGGCCAGGATCGTGTCGATCATCGAATCCAAGCTGTGTTGGAGGGACTTCTGATGGGTAGATGTCAAAATCTCGTACAATCGAGCCTCCCCAAAAATCTCCCGTGTGGGGTTCCTGGCTTCAAGAAGTCCGTCCGAATACAACAATAGGCGACCCCCTGGTTGGAGTTGAATGAAACCTTCGTCGTACTGGCTGTCTTCAAACAAACCGATAGGGACATTCCCGACTTCGCCTTTGATGATGGTCTGGTTCGGGGCCAGGTAGAGTGGTGGGGGATGTCCCGCACACATGTATCGAAAGACACCGTCTCGGACATCCAGTATCCCATAAATTAACGTGAAGTATTGTCGACCGTCTTCACTCATGGGAAACATGTGGTTTAATCGAGTGCCGACTTCGGCAGGCGAAGTCAGGGTGTGAGTATGGGAAGACCCTTCCAAATGAAAAAACAGGCACGAAGGGTCACGCCTGGGAATAAGCACCCGACTCAGGGTGACCGAAAGGAGTGAGGCCGAGACGCCATGGCCACTGACGTCCAGGACGTAGAGGCCGATATGGTGTTTATCCAACGGAAAGACATTCAAGGAGTCTCCCCCTAACGCAGAGCACGGACGATAATTCCACCCCAGGGACACCTCAGGGACCTCGGGAAGCGTCTCCGGTAAAAGTGCTTGTTGAACCCGTGCGGCAGTATCAAGGTCTTTTTGCATGCGAGCATTTGCCTGTTGGATATGAACCAGGGACTCCTGTAAGGCTTCTTCCGCCCGCTTACGTTCCGCTACCTCCTCTTGAAGATTCGCGATGATTTCTTCCAGCAGAACCTGAAGGTTCCGGATCTTTAAATGCGTGGTGATCCGGGCGATGATTTCCTCTAGTTGAAAAGGCTTGGTCACATAATCGACCGCACCGAAGGAAAAACCCTTGGCCATGCTCCTCGTGTCGGATTGATCGGTCATGAGCATCACGGGGATATCTTTCGTGTGTTCGTGTTCTTTTAGTTGAAAGCATGTTTCAAAGCCGTCAATCCCTGGGAGTGCGACATCGAGTAGAATGAGATCGGGTTGGAGTTCCTGGCTCTGAGTCATCGCCGATTCTCCATCTGGTAGGACGAGGAGTTGGAACCCATAAGCCGAAAAGCTTTGCATGAGCTTTTCCACTTCAGGGGTGGTTGCGGCCCCCATAAGAATGAGGCCCAAATGCATGGGGTTATTGGGCATGGGTGGTTGTCACTGAATGAGTGGGTTGAAATTCATAATTGTGGGTGTGAGAAGGTTGAGTCCGATACCCGGGGTTGAAACGAATTTCACTGATTTCACGAGAAAATCTTGGACTATTGTCCTATAAGGCCTACCGTATATGTATCGACTGATGATTTTTGAGACTGAAGGTAGCGTCAGGGAGCGGGCAAAGCTGTTTTCTGCTTTTCGTCAAAAATGTGTTGCCCCCCTTACTTTATGCATTTTTGATAAAGAGTTTTTCTGACGTCGCATTCGTCGAAAAAGAGGGATTTCCGTAAAACCTTATATTGCAATCCGAAGCACCCTAGGTATCTGTCCCCTTTGTTAGCCGTATTCTCGGAGAGCTTGGGAATGGCTCAAGATTGTTGACAAAAAAGAAAAGATTGAGGCAATTTATGATGAAAGAATGCCTTGGAAAGGTTCATTGACCAAGCGTTCGATCTCGCCTTTGTTATTGAGTCTTTTTACATGAGAAGGAGGAGTGTTCGATGAGGTATCGAAAGGCATCGCTAACTGCGGTATTGGGTGGGTTGCTGGTGTTGGGAGTCCTGGCCCCTGTCTGGGGGGAAGAGAAGACGGTCCGGGCGACATCTCCATGGGAAGGAGATGGGTACGCATTTCCCATTGGGAATGATCGAGTGTACATGGTCGCAGTGTTTACGGGAACCATCTTTATAGAGGATGGAAAGGGAGCCTTGCATACCGGGTCGATCGTCTGCCCTGCTACGGTCGAGGGAGATTTGAATACCATGACGAAAAAAGGCCATGGCCATTGCATCATCACGAATGATGAGGGAGAGCGGGTTTTTGCAGAATATAATTGTACTGGTGATATGGAAAGTTGTCGTGGGCCGTTTACGCTCGTTGGGGGAACCGGTAAATTTCAGGGCATTACCGGAGAAGGGGAAATGATTTCCAGGATTCAGTCACGTGATATTCTCATTGTGGAAGGCTTTGAGTCTGCCCATCAGGTTGGGGAGGGTATTGCGATCTGGCCTAAATTGACCTATTCGATCCCGGATGCTCAATAATTTTATACATCTACATATGTTCTGGAGGTTTATCATGAAGCGTTTGGCACCCATCGGTATTGCGATCGTCTTGAATTTCGTCATATGGGCTGGGATCGTGCAAGCTCAATCATTCGTTTACCCGATGAATGGCCAGAGTCCACAACAACAAGAGCAAGATGAATTTGCCTGTTATAAATGGGCCAAAGGCCAAACCGGGACTGATCCGATGAATTCCTCTCCATCGACCTCAGCACCTCCGCCAAAACGTCGTGGGGGCATGTTGAGTGGGGCCATGGGTGGAGCTGCGCTTGGAGCGCTCGGCGGAGCCATCGCGGGAAATGCCGGTAAAGGAGCCGCCATCGGAGCGGCCGTTGGGGGAGTAGGTGGGGCTGCGCGTCGGCGTTCATCGGAAAATGAGTATCGCCGACACCAACAACAGGCCGCTGCCCAGCAAAATCAAGCCAAAGCCACGTTTAATCGAGCCTATTCGGTCTGTATGGAAGGACGCGGATATAAGGTTGGGTAAATATGATCGAGGGGCATATGTTCTATGCCCCTCGGTAAATCTTCTTGCCTGAAAACCCCATAGTTTCATATCAATGCTGGGTGAGGGCTGAACTCGTCACCCTCGCCTCCCTTTCATTTACCCCCCTTGCCGGGTACACTCCGGCTACCGCTCTTTTTTACCAGAACATTTAGAAGGGCGTGACCTTTCCTCATACATGTTGAGGGTAGGGGCCGACCATTCCCAGAAAACAAGAAAGGAAACTATTGAAGACCTTCGGGACCATGTTGATTCGGGCGATCGCGATTGTCGTGGGGCTTGGCCTCGTGATCGTCAGTGCCGGGCTGGCCTGGGAAAATTTTCAAGCCCCTGGAGAAGTGAATGTGGTGATCGTGACGTTTTCCTCCTTGGGCCTGGGGCTAGGGGCTGTCTTGCTCTGGTGGGGTGGAGTGTATTTGAGAGAACAATCAAAGAAAATTGATTGAACCGTTCGTGACTTTCTCGCGACTTACCATGTAAGAAGGCGACCTCTTCCTACTCATGAAATCCACTGTGAAACATATTTTCCGGTTCTGTCTGGCGATGGTGGGATTGTCCGGGTGTCAAGAAAGCCCTCCCGTCTTTCCATTAGATCGCTTAGTGGCGACGAGTCCATTGAAAAGCCCCCCCTTGTTGGTAACGGGGTCAACCGACGACCGATTTCTCGCCTCATTCGAGAAGAGCCTCTATGTGTGGGATCGGGAAGGACAACAAGTAGGGGAACCTCAACCGTTACCCTTTACCGTACGAGAGTTATTTCCGACAGCCAGTGGAGCCTTGGCTGTAGGTCGCGAGGGATTCATTCCTGTGGGAATGGATGGTAGAGCGCAAGCGCCAATTGGGATTGAGCATGGCCAAGAAGGGATTTATTGGGCCTTTGCGATAATTCAAGGAAAAATTTTGGTAGTCAGTGCGGACATGAACAAAGAACTCTTCGTTCAGACGTACGAAAGAAACGGGAAAACGTTCGGATTACCGATCACGTTTCGTCGCCCACAATTCGGCACCGTATTGGCTGCGTCGGCTATTGCTCATGAGAACTTTGTTCTGGTGTGGGAGGAAGATCGAGCCTTGTATGCCGCGATCATTGCACCCGACGGACAGGTGGTTAAAAGTCCGTTTGAGATCTACGCGGTGGGAAAAGGGGGAGCCCTGCAACGTGGTTCGGCCCAACCTCAAGGAGATGGCGGGGTGTTGGTAGCATGGCAGGATTCGTCACCGGGTCCTTGGAGCGTCATGACCCTGCTCATCAAGCCGGATGGAACTGTGGATCGAACTGTACGGCTCAACCCACATGAAAAAACAGATGCCACCAAGGTATGTATCCCCCATGGAGGGAGCGGTCGCTTTGTGGCCTGGATTTCTGGAATGCATTGGGGAGCCTTTTCTTCAGTCTCAGGCCAAGGCCATGTTGCCTGGCAAGAGCTAAACGCTCAGAAGCCACAGGGACTTTTGGAGGCGAAGGGCAGCATTGAGGCGTCCAGTATGGCAATGTACCAAGGGCAGGCTCTAGCATTGGGTGCTGTTCGTCAGGCTTCAGCCGAGGGGAACACCCTTGGATATGATGTATTCTCCACTGTCGTGTCATTACCATCGTTGGGAATCGAGCAATAATATGTTTTTGCATCTTCTAAGGAGGTCAACATGAAACAGACAATCCCCTTGAAGTATGGTGTGGTGGTATTGGGAGTCTTATTGGGTTTCCTAACCACTTCCATGGTGTACGCGACGAGCCGGGTCTTCGTGCAAAACAATACATCGAAGACGTTGGTGATTAACACCACGAGTACACTCGGTGGAGCCTATTGGAAAAAGAAAGACAGGGTCATTCCTCCCTGGGGGCGGGGAGAAATCTATGAAACCAACCGAGACGAGGGGGTCAAGGATGGAAAAACCTATATTTTTACTTCAGACGTATCGGTTAAGGGGGAAAACGGTACGATCAAACAACACCAACAAAACTTTGCGTTACGTCTCAAGTTAAGAGGAAGTACGGTGAATAGTCATATGTGGCAATCCGTACGAGATCAAGTTGATCGCCAGCATACGTGGCACGATGATCGGAAAAAATGGAATGCCAAAATGCGCATTGGTCAACGCCAATGGAATGTGAAGTATTGGGCCTATTATGCGGTGACGGAAGATAATGTGGAGTACGTCTTTCAGGAAGAATACCCCAAGCCGGTCTGGTGGAATAAAACCTCCGGTGAATGGTTTGATAACCATCTCAATATCCTGACCTGGAATGTCTTTATGCGTGGGTTTCCATTGGCTGAATATCAAAGCGGGCGTGCCAAAATGATTGCCCCCAAGGTGCCAGGATATGACGTGATTGCCTTTAACGAAGTGTTTGACCATGACGGTGAAGCCATTCTGAAAGAAGCCATTAAAAAAGCTGGATATCCACACCAGACTCATGTTCTTGGTCGTGGCAGACCTATATCCAAGGGGGTATGGAATGGTGGGGTGATGATCGTCAGCAAATACCCAATCGTGAAAACTGATGAGGCGTTCTATGATGACCATTGTGATAGCGACTGTAATGCCGACAAGGGCGTGCTGTACGCCAAGATCGATAAATCCAGGAAGAAGGGTGCCCACAATTTTTTCCACATTTTCGCAACGCACATGAATCAAGGTGGACCTGAATGGAAACACCAGCGAGAGCAGCTTAAGATTATTGAGAAATTGATTGCGAAACAAAAAATCCCGGGGGGTGAGCCCATCATCGTTCTTGGCGATACAAACGTCAATAAGTGCAAGCAGTTTGCCGATGGGCCCATGACCATCGATCCCGTGCCAAAGGCCCCCGTTCATGAATGTAAGGAGATGCATCCCAATTACCTAGAGATGCTCGACATTCTAAACGCTCGTGATGTTGATAGTAAGGGCTATAAGTTTACTCTGGACGGGAATATCAACGGTTTTAATAATTGGGAGACCGATCCGGGTTTGCGCCCTATCCATAAAGGCCGGACGAGTCAAGTGGACCATATTTTAATCGTCAAGAACGATGTGAAGCCAACTGAGGCATCCTTCACGGAAACCCGAATTTTGCGACATACCGATGAATGGAAAAAATTAGAGACAGACCTGGCTCGTTGGGAAATTTCCGACCATTTTTCCGTCTATGGGAATCTGCATTTTCGAAGAGAGCTGGGTTTCGATCCGGGTATCGACACGAGACAATTGACCCGTTACTACAGCGGAAAGCATAAGGATATTGTGGCAGTAGCCACCACCAATGGGCATGATGCGGTAAAGCAGCAGGGATACAACCGAGTGGGCGATCATGGGCTACTCTTCAGAAATTCGGAAGCCGCGACTAAGTGGGCCAAGGATGCTCCGAAAGGTTCTGGAAAAACACGAGTGGCCTTGTCTTCGTCAGCAGGTAGAAAGGGTTCCAAATCGAGACGGTCCTTCAGCCGGATTCGCTCTCGAGGTATCCCTCAAGAAGGAGAACCTGCCGAAGAGATCGGATTTGAGGTTCTGGAAGATTCGGGTACGGTGGAAGAAGACACGGAACCTTTGGAATTGAGTGAAGAAGATCTTCTAGCTCTCGAGGAGACCTATCAAGAGATAGAAGAAGATATGGCCTCTGAATTAGCCATGGAGTCTAACGTTGAGGAATCGGGACAGATCGTCGAACGTGGATTGCGGAGAAAAGCGTCACCTCGACGGTTGCTCATACGGCCATCAAGCAAGTCCTCGACGAAGCCGGCTCCCCAAAGTTCCGGCAGGAAAATGACCAAAGCCCGAAAGAAAGGGTTCAGGATTGTTCAGAGGCCCGTTGTCCCTCTCAATTTGTATTACAGTGACAAGTACAAAGAATATTTCTCAACCACGTCATTTATTCGTGCGAAAAAAGCTATGCAAGGCGCGGGGAAATATCGGCATGTTGGCGTACAGGGCTATGTGTTTTCCCAGACGATGTTCAAAAAGCTTCCCAATTCTTTACGGAGTCGATTGATCCCTATGACTTCATGGTATAACTCCAAGACTCGGGATAACCTCATTGCCACAAGCCCCGGAGATCGGCAGCATGCCAAACAGAATGGATATCGACAAATCGGGCTAGAGGGCTATCTCATTGTCGATAAACCGATGCCACCCAAAGGGTGCAAAGCCAATTCGGATTGCCCCAGCAGTCATTATTGCGATGTGAAACAAAAGGTCTGTCGACCGGACATTCGGTAGGGCTCATATCCATCCCCGCCTCCGGAGTAGGACGGATGTGGGAAAACTTTTTCTGTTATTGCCTCATTTTAGGTGGGGTCTTTCTTAATGAAAGACCCCACGTGGTTGATTTGAGAAACCTGCTGAATCTTAGTATTCTATCGCATCACATTGTCAGTCAGGTTTTCTTGACACCCGCATTCGTTTGAATTGCATTTCCATTAGGCAGGCAATTTTTGCCGTATCTGCTATTCAAAGGTAGTTCCCTTGTGGTGAGGTGGCATTCTCAATGTTATTTTGTCATTCCCGACATTGGTAATCGGGAATCTATCATCCTCTGTCATGAGAGGATGGATTCCTGCTTCCTCCTTCGCCTCAAAAGGCTTCGGCGGATACATGCAGGGATGACGGAAAAAGGAAAGATTTCCGCCACAAACATGCAGGAATGACTAAAGGGGTGCACAGACACGCAGGTATGACGTTAAGAAGAACGATGTCTGTGAAAAAGCATGCAGATATGATGTTGGTAGGTTGAAGAAGAGAGCCTAGAATGCCGAGACGTTGTTCGCAGACGACTTCACGACAGCTTCAATCGGTTTCCACTCGAAACGGCTTATCGTTTTCCTCGGTCCACCAGGCCACGTTCAATAAAATCGCTCAGGAAACACAACAGTCCATGGCCTTGTCTCGATTTGGGAAGGTCTCCAGTCGAACCCCTGGTATGCTGGCCTTGTTTTCGGGATCCAGTGGGACGGGGAAAACGATGGCGGCTAAAATCTTAGCCAGGAAACTCCGCACGCGGGTCTACCAAGTGAATCTCAAGCGTGTGATAAGCCGGTATATTGGAGAGACTGAAAAAAATTTGTTGCGGATCTTTAAACTTGCCGAGCGGAAAAATTTGGTTTTGTTATTTGACGAAGCCGATGCGATTTTTGGCAAACGTTCAGAGGTGAAGGATAGTCATGATCGCTATGCCAATGTTGAAACGAATTATTTACTCTCCAGGATGGAGGCTTACCGGGGTTTGGTCATCTTAACCTCGAATAATAAGGTGGAATTGGATCAGAAACTTTTATGCCGTGTCCGGTATCATCTGCGGTTTGCTCCGCCTCACAATCCTCTTTTCAGGCGAATTCCGTAACATGGGTGTGCATATTCGTTGGTTGTGGGTAGCCATGGTTGGGGGCAGTTTGATGCTGGCCATTCCCGGACACTCCGATATTCGGTCGATACTCGGTGATGTTGTCGGGCATTTCTTTTCAGCGCTCATCCTGGCCATAGTGCCGATTGTAGGGTATCGTATTTTGTATAAGCAGATTGGCGAACCTGAGGTGACGTACATCTTCGGCGCCGCTTGGGTGTGGTTGGTGTTGTCACAGTTTTTCGGTACCTAAGGAGGCCCCCTACATGAAGCGATGGATTGTGCTCGTATTGATCGCGTTGTTTGTGGTGAGTTGTGTGAAGCCGTATAAACGCAAAGCCGAGTTTATCCCAGAAGAATATGCCCAATATGAAGGAGCCGGATCGTCCACGATTTGTGGCCAGGTTCTGGTGCCGACATCCTCCGGAGAGCCGCAGATTGCCATAGCCGGCGATCAGGTGCTCCTTGCTCCGGTAACCTCGTACACGCAAGAAGCCTTTAAAGTCAAAGTCCTGCAGGGGCGGCCTTTAGGCAAGGGAGATCCGGATGCCGCACGGTTTCAAAAACGGACACGGGTAGATGAAGAAGGACGATTTTGTTTCCCGAATATTGCAGCGGGTTCGTATTACGTCGTCTCTGATGTCACGCTCTCTCGTTCTGGTGATGGCGAGCGAGTAAGCAAATTGGCTCATGGCAAAGCCACGGTGCAGGATGAGGAACGCGTGCATATCGTCGTGACCCGTTAATGGGTCACGACTCAAAGGATTGACGGACCCGGTAACGGTTCTGTTCATTAGCTTGTGGTGCCCAGGTTGGTTCGACCATGTGTGGGCGTTTTACGCGGAAAGAAAATTTTGCCCTTCTGGCTAAGGCACTCGGTCTCGACTCCATCCTCCAATTAGACCCTTCCTATAACGTGGCTCCCTCGCAAATGGTCGCGAGTGTCCGAACACATCCCGAGACACATCAGGTTGAATATACGGCTTTGAAATGGGGGCTAGTTCCCAGTTGGGCCAAGGATCCCAAGATTGGGTATCGGATGATCAATGCGCGGGCAGAAACGGTGGCGGACAAGCCCTCGTTCCGTAAAGCCTTTGCCCGGCAGCGGTGTTTGGTGCTCGCCGATGGATTTTACGAATGGAAACGGGAGGGAAAAGCTAAACAGCCCTACTATATCCATTTCCGTGACAACCGGCCATTTGCGTTTGCCGGACTCTGGGAGCAATGGACTTCTAGCAATGGGGAACCTCTGGAATCGTGTGCTCTCATCACCACCGGGCCGAATAACCTGATGCAGCCCATTCATGATCGGATGCCTGTCATTCTAGATCCTGAACATTATCCGCTATGGTTGAATCCGAATGAGCATGATCGTGGAACCCTGTTGCCATTGCTCCAACCCTGTTCCGATGAGGAAATGGAAGCCTTTCCAGTGAGTACCCTCGTGAATAATCCTCGGAGTAATTCTCCTCAATGTGTTGAGCCTGTAAGGTAGACTAGCTTCCTGAAACACAAAAAAAGGGGGTGGTTGCCCACCCCCTTTCTCACTGCGTTCGCTGGTTGAGCCGGTGTGCGGCCCTTAGCTGGTGCCTTGCTGCTCTTTGCGGCGATTGGCACGGCGGGTCAAAATCCACCCTTCCACGATCACCAACCCCACGGCCGCCAGGCCCGCATACCACTTCGCCTCCGCCGGTATCGGCGGCTCCAGCACGAGATAATAGAACGCCGAGACCGCCATCTTCCGGCCCACGTCCCCATTATGCCCGTCCCAGGCAAAGAAGTTGATGGGAATATACTTGCCCAGCTCAATATAGGTGTCTTCTTCGTAGTCGCCCTTGAGCGGCCGCGAAATGATCACCGTCCACCGGCCATCCTTCCACTCCGCCTTCACCAGCTTCAACTGCTCACTAAAGTCCTCCCGGTCCTCCAGGTCCTGATCCCAGCCACTGCCCGTGTAGGCCAGGGTGTTGCCATCCGCCGTCCACTTCACGATATCCACCGGGAACGTTTCATCACCCCAGAAGTACCGCGGCTTCCGTGGCGCCGGCAGCTCTTGCCACTTGATCGGCATCTGGAAGGCCACGCCATCATTGAACACTTGATAGCTCGTCTGCTTCGCCGCAATCGAGCTCGGATGGAACGGATCATCGTCAAACTTCGTCCCCCCCGGCTCTTGCTCCACGATGCCATAGTCCGCCAGGTTCACTTCATACGGCTCCCAGTCCACCTCATCTTCCTGCACGCTCTTCGTCCGGTCATCCCACCGGAACATGATCGTCACGTGCGTGTCGTTGTACAGCGACTGCACCCAGATGTCATCGATGCGGTTGACGAAGTTGCGCGGCTTATGGGTGATCTGCCCGCCCATCGCCACGATCCGGCGGCCCACCGTCTTCCACCGTTCATCATGCTCATCCGTCGGCAGCTCCCCTTCGGCATACTTCGAGGGGATCACGAAGTTGATCTTCGGTTTATCCGTCAACGGGTCAATGCCCCGGGGTTTAGCCGCCACGAGAGCGGCCGCAATCTCCGGCGTCACTTTCCCGCCATTGATGTCCACGTCCACATCCCGTTCACACAGATGATTGACGTAGTTGGCGATGTGCCAGCGGTCTTCCACCGTCGTGTTATCCGCGAACGAGGGCATCGGCGTCCCGTTGATGCCCGTCGAGAACGTCCGGAAGATGTTCTTCACGTTGTAGGCATCTTGCCGGCTGCCCCGGAAGTTCCAGCATTTATGCCAGTCCGCCGGCTGAATGGAGAAGCCCCAGTCATCCTTCAGGTTGAAGGCGTTCCCATCGCCCCGGCCTTCCAGCCCATGACATTCGATACATTTATTCTCCACCACCAGCTCGGAACCCCGCACCACCGATTCGGGTGTGGGGGGTACGGCTTTGGCGGCCAGTTGATCCAGTTGCAGGATATTGAGTTCTTCAAACTCTTCATCCTGCCACGAGCGATCTTTCACCAGTTCCGTCGTCACGAAGGCCAAGACGTCTTTGCGTTGCTCTTCCGAGAGAATCCCTTCCCACGAGGGCATCGCCGAACCCGGCAGCCCATGCGTGACCGTTTGGAACAGGTCCACATCGATCAACGGCAACTCGCCGCTGGCCGTATGGCGGATCTTAAAGGTGCCGGCGTTGAAGTTGCGGGGCCGCGGCCACAGCCGATCGGCACCCGGGCCGTCCCCGGCCCCTTCCACCCCATGGCACCACACACATTTCGTAAAGTACACCCGTTTGCCCGCTTCCACTTGTTCGGCCGGAAAGGGCGCGGGCAACTTGCCCGCGCTAAAGCCTTCCGCCCCTTCTTGCGCGAAGGTCGGCGAGGCCAGCAAACTCAGGCTCAGCAGCCCCAGGCCCACCAGGCTCCACCGGCTGCGTTGTGCTTGTGTTCTTGCGTTCATCTTGCGTCCTCGAGTGGTTGTCAGTGTTGTTATAGGCATCCCGTGGTCCTCCTTTAATCCCAGGTCCGCGGGTAGTAGCCCGTATGCCAGTATTCGAACATGATCACTTTCCAAATCTCATCCACCGTCAAATGTTGCTCCCAGGGGGGCATCACCGACGCCCACGGGAACCCTTCCCCCGGTAGCCCGATGCCGCCCTTGGCCACCCGCCAGAACACGAAGGTCTCTTGCAGCTGCGCGATCGTCCCCGCGTCCGTGAAGTTGGCCGGGATGGGGTTAAAGGCAAACGCCCACAGGCCCCGCCCGTTCAGGTTATCCCCATGGCAGAAGTGACAGTTTTGAAAGAAGATCTCCCCGCCCTCGCGCACATGTTTGATGTAGCCCTGCGCGTTCGGATCCCACGGGTTATCTTCCGGGCTGGCACTCTTCATCAACCGCCCCATCGATTGTTCCACGATATGGGCGTTGCTGTATTCCTGGTCGTACTTGCCTTCCGGGTTGACCCGGAAGGGGCTTTGCGCCGTTTGCAGCACGTACGTCTTGCCGTGCACTTTCGTCGTCGCCGGCGGCGCCGGATGCACCGTCCGCAACTCGATCGGCTCTTCAAAGCTCGGCAACAGCGAGTTGTACATGAACCCGCCCAGGCCGATCGGCAGGAGCACCAACAGGAGCGTCCGGATGACTTTGGTCAGGCCCGAGTTGGCATCCAACACCGAGATGATGGGGCGTTTAAATTCTTCCCACTCCGGTTGCGAGCCTGAGACCCACATGAAGATGCCGCAGGCCGACACCGTCCCGTAAATGGCCCGCACGCTGAACGGGATCGGCGGATAGATGCGATACTTCAGGTAGAACAGGTTCACGAAGCACCAGACGAAAATCCCCGCCCAGAACTTCGGCAACCCGATGCCCGCCCGCTTCAGCAGGTAGTTGCACATCGAGAAAAACAGGATACAGATGGCCAACTCCGTGATCATTTGCATCGGCATTTGGCCTTCGATTAATGGAATCCACTTCATAGTGTGAACCTCATGTCAGTGTTCATAACCAACAGTGATGATGGGATGTATGGTATGGCTATTAGTTCGGCATGTGCGCGGTGAACCAGGTCGAAATGCCCTTCATGCCGTTCCGTTCCACGTTCGAGCCATCCCACACGGCAAACGCCACCGGGAAGCTTGAACCCGCCTTGAACTGCACATCGTTCGGGTCATTCGTCGCCAAGCTCCGCTTCATCACCACACGCCACGTCGGACCGGAACAGCAACCGCCCTTCAACGCCCCGTATGGTTCCCACAGCCCATTGCCCACCACGTCTTGCGACGCTTGCGTGGTCAACGTGCTAAACCCATTCGCATTCAAATCTTCCACCGAGCCCACCCGCAGGTTCGGGTCGGACATGATGTTCCCCGACCAAATCCCCGGGTTGAAGGGGCCTAAGCTCCGACCGATCCGATCCGGATAGGTCACGCCGCCCGCCGGCTCTTCATAGTAATAGTCCCAGGCAATCGAGGGATATTGTTGGTCCACATCCCACATGCCAGCCACGCCGGCTCCCAAGTCTTTTTGCCATTCGGCATTCCACCGCCAGATGTTCACGGTGCCGCCCGATTGGCCCATACATTGGAACGGAGGCGCGCCCGCCGTTTGCACAGGGAATTGCACCGCCACTTGATCCCGGAAATCTTGCGGGCCGATGGTGGTGTTATTTAAGGTTTGATCACCCCAGTTGGCCCACACTCCGATGTCTTTGCCGTTCGTGGCCATTTTGACCATGACGGTTTTGACGGAGATGTTGGGGTGCATCGGGGTGGTGATGGTTTGTCCGCTGAGGGGCACCACGATCCCGGGCACGGATTCCCAGACGGGATTCGCCGCATCCATCGGAATGGCTCCCGAGATTTTGCCGACCGGAATGGTCACCGGTTGCGACACTGCCAGCGGAATCTGCCCTGCGGTGAGAAAACAGGCTGCGAGAAAGATAAAAGTGAAGACTCCGACTCCTACCATGGTTGATGCGCGAGAGCGCGAACGCATAGCGGACCTCCTTAGATAAAGGTGTAAGGAATATGGTTAAGTCGCAGCCAGGTTCCTAACCAGGATGAGGCATTATCTCTTTCTGAATGCCCTCGATTCAACGTCGTCCCCAAGAAATTTGCAAAAGATTAGACAAACAATGTTGTTTCGAGGGAACACCTGAAAAATGGGAATGTCTGGTCCAAGAATCCTAAAAATGTCTCTAAGAAGCGGTTTGAAAGTTGGAGGCGGCGGCTGGGGGTCGGGAAAATACCGAGCGACGAAGAAACACATAGGCGCTAAAGATGAGTGTAATGATAATCATGGTCGCTCGAGTCGGGTGATAGCCCTCCACGAACATAGTCGTCAATTCACTCAGACATCCAAGAGTCAAATAGGCCAGGTATCCCCAGAGAGCCCATCGACGTTTGATGACGAACCCGTATCCCAAGATCCAATGAATGATGGGGTGTTGGTATTTAATAACCTCTCCGGCAAAGCCTCCAAAGGTGGTCCCGAAGACCTTCAGGGAATATTCGGGATAGGAGGCAATCCAAAAGAAGTCGACGATACCGGCCAGAATCAAGAGGTAGCCGAGGATTTGAATGTCACGTCCGAATTTCCAGAAGGGTTTGTTGAAGAAAGGAGCAGTCATGTGTGAGGGGAGAGGGGGATGTGGGGATTCCGTTCAGCGAAACCGGGCGATGGTATGAACAGAATCCCCAACATGAAGGCTATGAGCTCTGTCCAAGAGCTGTCTCAACGTCCGTCACAATTCTCGGAGACAACGGCTTGAGACTTGGGCGATACCGTGCGATGACCTCACCTTGACGATTGGTGAGAAATTTTTGAAAGTTCCATTTGATTTCCCCTTTGAAATCAGTTTCCTCCGTCAAGTACCGATAGAGCGGGTGTTTTTGATCTCCGAGCACGGTGATCTTGCTGAAGAGGGGAAACTCCAGGGAGTACTTGGTGTAGCAAAACTCTGCGATCTCTTTATTGTTCCCCGGCTCTTGTTTGCCGAAGTCATTGGCAGGAAAAGCCAGAATCGTAAAGCCCTGATCGCGATATTTTTCGTAGAGTGTTTGGAGGCCTTCATATTGAGGGGTATTGCCGCAAAAACTGGCTGTGTTCACGATTAACATCACTTGCCCTTGGAAATCTTTTAAAGAGCGAGGTTTCCCGTCAATGTCGTCCATGGTGAAACTGTACAGCTGGGAGTGAGCCATGTCCGTTGCACGGGAATAACTCACCAAGTTGGGAGAGAGAAACATCAAACTTCCTATGGCGAGGAAAACCATCCCAATGCCAATGGCGCGAAAAAGAATAGTGGTAGATGTGTGAGTCTTCATGCGTGGGCCTCCGGTTAAACGAAGTAGAATTCAACGGCTCAATACAGACAGTCTAACTCCATTTTTCTTCTTCAAGCAATCGCAGACCTCCTGAGTCATTCCTGCATGCCTCTGGCAGGAATCTGACCCCTCTTTAGTCATACGTGCTTGCTTTTGGCAGATATCCCTCTTCCCCTCGGTCATCCCTGCGTGTTTGTGGCAGGTATCCAAGATTCTTGCAATTAACATGGATTCCTGCTTTCGCAGGAATGACGGAGAAGGCGAGAATTCCGGTTTCTAACGTCGGGAATAACGAACGATGAAAGGTCCATTGAGCTGAGTAAATGAGCTAGGGTGTTATCCAAAAATCCTCTGACATTTCGAACTCAGGATTTTTCCTGATAAGGGTTTGACCAGGTAATCCCAGGCGCCTCGTTTGACCGCCTCGGCCATTGTTGATTGTGTTGGATCTGCCGACATCACGATAACGGGGATTTCCTGAAATCGTTTTTTCAAATGACCGAGTAGCGTCATACCGTTCATAGCCGGTGTTTCAAGGTCTAGCAACACACCATTAATGGGTTCGGTTTCCAAGACCGCCAAGCCCTCCTCCTCCCTTGACGCGGTGACGATTTCAAATCCCAGCAATTCCAGGCGCTTCCTCAGAAACAACCGAATATCTTCTTGATTTTCGACAATGAGGATTCGCTTGGCCATTTCCAGGCCGGCCTCAAAAAGCATGAACAGTCTCCTGTGGTTGTGGTGGATGTTCCCTTTCTTCACTATATCCCCTTCCTCTCGGGGCATGTCAAAGAAGCACAAAAAACCTTAGACGGAAGGGATGTGAAAGGGTAGGTTGGAGAAAGGATGTGTGAAAACGAATACCGACTGGACAAAAAGGAGGTCTAAGAAAACAGCCCAATTTTCAAGGGATGGCCCTTGAGTTTCGTGAAACCTTTGTCATTCGTGACGAACCAATCAACTTCTTGATCCAGGGCTGTTGCCAAATGGAGCGCATCTGGAGTCCGGAGGGAGGATTCCCCACGAAGCCGTGAAGCTTGGACGGCAATAGAGGGCGTAATATCGACGAAGGATAAGTGGGGAAAATGTGAGAGTAATCGGAAGACACTTTGGGCTTGACTTGAATCCTTCGTGCGAAACGCCGGAACCAGGAGTTCCGTTAGGACCAAGGTGGACGCACAAGCTTCCAGCTTGCCCTGTTCGATGCGATCAAAAAGGGATTTAGCTGGTCGGAAATAATCCGGGTGTCGTTCGAGAAAATACACAAAGGGGGTGGTGTCCAGAGCAATGCGATTTCCAGAGGGGATTCGGCTTATGTTTCCCGATCCCATCGTTCACGATCTCTTTCTAATGCTTGGCTATAGTTCTTCCATGGGGCAAGGGAGTTCCGTTGAAGTGCGGCAACGTAAGACTTGGGGGCTTTGCGGATAACTGCATGATCATCCTCAACTTGGATGTCGAGAAGATCACCGGCCTTGACCCCTAGCTTTTTGCGGACCGCAGCCGGAAGAACCAGTTGATGCTTTGAGCTCAATGTTGCGTCAGGCATGGCTTTCCTTCAAAAGAACGGAAAATTAAAGTGCTTTACTTTATGGTAAAGCGATTCTGGGTTTTTGTCAACTTGGACGAGGCCGCAGTATTCTGGGTTTTCTCCATTGTATTGTTTTTTTAACCTGAAGAAATGGCAAAAACAGACAGAAGTTTGGGAAAAACCCATTCCGAGAATTTTTGAACAGATGCTTCCTCTAACTGAGTGGAATCCATCCTGATGAGTTAGGGAAGAACACAGGGACCGGTTCTGTGCTGAGAGTTGGAGGAGTAGAGAGTGCCCTAATAGGGGGCTTCGGAGGAGCCAGCGATTTACTTAATGAAATAGGACAAAAAGCACACCCAAGGGTTTTCTTCCGTAAGAGGGTTTCTTTCCCGGCTGCCCTTTAAGGAAAATTTGGTCAACGGGGTTTGGAGGGGCAAGTGAGTGGTATGGCTACACTACAGGGAACTAGGAAAAGAATAGTAAGGAGTCCAATTGAACAAAGTGACGACTTTAATAAAAGCTACTCGATGAGATACCAATCGTGTTGATTGGTCCATTCAGTGATTCGCCTATCGATAGTGACAAATTCTTCAAAACTGGCATCTTGAATGAGAGTTTTCCCCTCCCCTAGCAGGCCCGCCTTTTTTGCTTGATGGAATTGCCATGTCTCTTTTATGTCAAGCCCAGTGCTAAACGAATAGATTCTTTCCTCAGTATTCACAAAATTAAGGGCTCCGATCTTGTTACGCGTACTGGTTCGGAGAAGGGTGCCGTCATCAAAGGCACTCGTAAACGTCATGCCCAATCCATTTTTGATGGCATAGGTCGCTTCTCCGGGGAAAGCTAATACGAGATGAAGAATGCTCAACCGCCATGGAGTTTGAATCTGAAGATAATGATCTAGGATTCTGAGTCCACCATACAATCCGGGGTTGAGAAGCGCACTATAGGGTGGGAGTACCAGCCGAATACAGCAAAGGTCATAGAAGCCAAACTCTTGCAGTTGTTGTCTTTCCCTTTGAAACCATTTTTGTACTCTTTTTGTCAGGGGAGTCTCCGTGAGATTTCGATAGTCGATTGACCACCTGGAATCTAATCCAAATGGAAATTGTTGTCCTTGTTCCAAGCCGCGAACGAACAAGGCCACAAATAGCAAGAGAATCGCTCGAATGACCAACAGGGTTAAGGCGCCGAAGAACAATTTCCCCTCTAGGGAGGAGATGTTCTGAGTGGCAAGGAAGAAGAGGCCAAGCCCACCCAGCAACAGACCTTGGGTAAGTGAAAATGTGGGATATATTGGCCAGGTTGTCCAAGATGCTGGGGCGGAGGGGACGGCTCCATGAGAGTCTAAGGTAGCATTCGCTTGAGCCATAAGCGGAATTTTCAATTCTTGATGGAGAATCTCAAGTTGTTTCTCTGCAGTGGATCGCTTTGTGGTGGTTTCTAACGGCAGACACTTTTTGGGGTCTGAGTGGATTAGATCTACGCTAAACCCTAATAAACTACTATAAGGCATGGAGAACGATCTAAGGCCTACGGTTTGATACTGGCTAAGGGGTACTTGCCATTGAATAGTGGGGAATGCCCACGATGTCCGAGAAAATGACACGGTTGTCGGTCCTAATGAAATATCATATTTCATAATTGGTTGCTTCAGGAACGTCATGCTCGCACACAAACAGCCCAACCCCAAAAGGAGGTCCCAGGAGGAATGCATGCCTCCCAAAGCTGATGCACCCAACTTGAGCAATCCGAATGCCGCCAGGAATATTCCTGAACCTAAATCCCAAAAATTTCTTGTTCTGACCTGAACTGAAACTGGACGACAGGAGTAATCGAGTGGTGGTCGATCGAGTAGTCGTAATCTAAATTCTTCAGCTATCTCTGTCATAGGGAAATTTTCGGAAGATAAGGTGACTTCTAAAGGTTTTGGATAGGGGAAATGGGAAGAACGGAAAGAATCCAGGGAAACACCCATTGGTGCATGGTAGGCCATGTCACGACCATAAACATGGCAGGATAGATGAGGCCATAATCCCAGAGCCACGATCCCTCCGATTCCGCATCCGGAGCTTTGGGGTGAAATGTGGACCAGATGTATCCGGTGAGAGTGCCAATGATCGCTCCGACGGGTGCTCCGAATACCAAACCATTGAAGAAAAATGCCAGAGCCCAACTATGGGCGATGACCAATTCGTGAACAAAGGCGGTGACATGGTCTAGTTTTACAGGTTCAAGCCCATACCCTACGAAGCCTAGGATGGCGAGGCCTAAGTAGAAGAGATAAGTATCCCCGCCGATCAGGATTTCATGTTTTTTAATCTTTCCAGTCAGAAGCCACGACCGAAGGCTTAAAAATACGAATCCAGGAAGGACGTACGATACTCCTTTGAATTCTTGGGGCATGTTCTCGAAGCTCAGGGCTGGAAACACGAACGGTTGAAAAATTCCGAACGAAGCGATGAGAATACCGAATAGCATTCCCATGGTTGTAAAGTATTGCAGGGGAATGTAGAGGGGGGCTAAGGTAAAATAGGAACGGGCATAGGCCTCTACAGGCTCCCAGGTGATTTCTGACGAGGTACCCTGAATTCCCATCTTTTCTCCAAGGGTTTGTCCCTCTCTAATTAGAGTCTCTTTAGGAATATTCCCATCCAGGATAGCCTGTCGTAGTTCCCCATGGGATTGGAAATCCTGAGTCTTTCCGTTCAGGCCTTTGACTTGAACCTTTTGTTCTAACCTCTGTTGGTCCTCCTGAATTTTCTGCCCTTTGGTTTCCGTGTAGGGGAGTTGTTCCCTTTTCGCCAAGATTCGTTGAACGGCTTCGACAATTTCCGGGGCATAGGTGTCAGGTTGGTCTTGTGCCTGACTGATGATCTCCTGGAGTTCCTCCGTGCTTTTGCCTTCCATCCAGCCAATGGCTTCTTGAACGAACTCTTCCTCTAATTGCGTGGGATCAAGCGTGATGGGTTGGGAAACAGGCATGAGGCTTGGTTCTGTTCGGAGGTCTTTGGAATAGGGGTATCCTAATGGGGGTCTTCGGAGGAGCCAGCGATTTACTTAATGAAATAGGACAAAAAACACACGAAGGGAAAATGGGGGTAGATGTGCTTCAGGAAAATGTTTCTACTGAAACTGTAGGACATATGTCCTATGGTTTTTAAGAGAGGAAGAAAAGCATTGAATCTGTTGGCTGATGTGTCATTCGAATGGGGAATAGCGTGCAAAGCAAAGATTTCTTTAAGGTGGGAATATGTTCCAGAAATTTTCATTGACTTGTCTTCGAGATGTGACGTTGAAAGGGTGCCCCCACCCCCTGTGTGCGTTTCTTGTGTGTCTGTGTCTCCATTCCCCTGCCTTTGCCGATTGCGTCCACGATCAGCATGAGGAGGTCGTGCCCATCGAAAATCAAGTCGCGCAGACTCCCGCTGGCATGTCAGAGAATCAGGGGCCCTACTGGTGGCTGTTGGGTGGTGTCTTTGTCCTACCGATTATCCCTGTCGCTCACTTTTGGTGGAGTCAAAAAGCCATGACCTTACCGAACCTCCTACCCAAGACACGAATGGTAGGCAATCCCCTTCCATTGCCAGCCCCACGTTCTACCTCAAATTGGTCTGCCGTCGGTCAAGCCTCTTTAGGTTCTCATAGGATAAGGGGCAGAGGAATAAGCAGGGTGGCCAGGACTGGGAGTTCGTCGAAGGGGACCATGTGTTTCAGGAAGAGGAAACGCTTGGCGCTATCTTAGGATACTTTTCCCTCCACCCATTCTTTCGGCAGTTACAACGTTCCAATTGCGATAGATTTTCGAACTGCGCTCTCAATATTGCTGGCGTAAAAGGTATGTTTGATGTTGACTAAATGGGACGAGATTTTGGGAATGGATTGACCGACTTGTTTGGCGATCCGGTGTTTCGTCCATCCTAGGCTGAGCAAATTGAGAATCTGGATTTCTTCCGGAGATAGTTGAGGAAAGGGAAAGGTGCGTTTTAAGGCCCTGAGGAGGTTAGGCAGGTGCACCGAGAAATAAGGATAGGCTTGTCGGCATGCGGGATTGGACTTCATCGTACAGACGAAAAAAATGGCAACTTCTGGGTCTTTGTACGTTCCGCTGAGGCTTATCCGCAGAGGATTCTCTCGAAGAAATTGGCGATACGCTGCATTCATCCGAATAGAATTGAGCCGTTTGAAGACCTGGGAGGAAATTTGACATTTTTGCCTTTGAAAACATTCTTTCATGACAGGATCAGAGTGGATGAATCCTTGGTGAAGGTACTCATTGAAAATCCGGCGAGGAAAGTGTTGACAATGTTTCCAGTACAGGAGTTCAAATTTCGGACGATATCCCCATCCATACAGAACTCCGGTGTAGGGAACCAGTTGGTGGAAAGACTTGATTAAGGATTTAAACTGGGGAAGCGTACGGCAATGAAGGGCCTGATCCGAAAAATCTTGGGTGTAGCGCGACATAGAAGGTGATTGTTCAGTGCACCAGGCAAGGGATACGGAGGTAATTGTTTTTTCAAATATTTTACTGAGATTGGCTCTGAATGCCCCATAGGACATTTGTCCTACTTATATTATGATTTTGCGGACTTGTGGAGTTAAAGAGAACTGATGTGGGGATAATTCAATAGGGGTACATTTTTCACATCTTATCGAGTTGTAGAGGGAATTGCCCCATGGGGAAATCAGTTCGGTTCTTCGTGTCGTTTTTTTCAAATCCAATAAATCGAAGTTCTTTCGATGGGCTTTATCCAAGACTATCATGATGTCCAAACCACACCATCCCAAAATAGTCAGTGTCTTTTCCCATTCGCCTTTTTTGTAAAATGTTGACTGACCATATTTGGGCAGACTGCCCATATTTGAGCAGGAGCCCGATATCTCCAATTTGCTATTTTTTCCTTTCTTTCCTCAATTCCATCCCTTTGACATTCCTCTAACGGTATGTTTCAGCCTTAGATTCCTTTGTTTTTATTGGAATTTTCTCCTTTCTCCTTCTCATTCGTTTTCATCAGGTCTCTTGTGTCTCCCCATAGGCCTTAAAGTGGCATAAATATTGGAAAACTGATTCCTTAGAAAAGGTCAATAAGTCATCGTAAGAATGAAAGGAGGCTGTCATGGAACTGGTCATTTTTCTTTTTCTTATTCCCGTGGTCATGTTGCCGATGATCATCACTGCCTATTTCCTCAAAGATTTAGGGGTCGCTATGTTCGAACGTCAAATGTTTCGCTCAACTGGCAGTCCCGGGCTCTCCAGTAAATCTTGGGAAATTTTTCATCATACTGATGGAAATTTGGTATTGGCGCGTGCGGGGGGAGATTGCAAATAATCTGGCCAACAATGGGTCCAACCCCCAACGATATCGACACTCTGCTCTACGAGTGAAAGGTATTGGAACCAGGCCTGTGTTCTTGCTTGAAATGAGTCGATCTACTCAAAGGGGCAAGTCTGTTGTTGAAACGAATTGTCTTTTGAAAGACGGTAAGCCTTAACCTCTTACCGTTTGTAACACTTCCCTCATTTTAGAGTGGAACAAACCGTTGGTGGCGATGATGGTATCCCCCTAGATCGAGTGTGGGGCTCAGACATAGGTCGTCACCCGAAAAATCCATCTTGGAGTAGCAGGTTCCTTTCCACCCTCTCCACCGTCGCAAAAAATAGGCTGAGACCAGACGCCTTCGCCAAAAGTTATCAGAGAAGAAGTGGTTGGGGTTCGTCGATTCACAATCTGTGAAAATTGTCCTATGGACAACCTCCCAAGTTGGTTTACCCTAAGAGAACCAAAGTGAAACAAAATCGCAACAGAGTTGATTTCTGCCCGCGTTCCTTGGGGTAAATCTAGGCCACCGTTCTTTTAGGAATTGGTCCGAATAGTGATCAATGTTGAAGGGCAAACTCGCTTGGTGAGTCCTCTGATCCGCGTGAAACGGGAGAAAGAGACGGCTATTGTCCTCTTCTTCGATGCCGAGGTGCGTGGGCCGAAAGAGGGTCGGTCAAAGGTGAAGCAATGTATTAAAGCATGAACACAGGCCTGCCCCCATTACCCATCCCGTTACATGCCTTTTCCCCTGGCTCCACAGAATGGAAGAGCGGCACCATTCCCTGGTTGCTCGCCGTCGTGGTTCCCAACGACATCGAACAGACGCCTGTGAAAAAACTGGAGAGCACGGTGTTTCAAGACAAAACGTCTAAACGATTGGGAATTCACCAAACTAATTCAAGGGGCAAAAGTAGAGCTTTCTCCAGGAAAAGGATTAGGCACCTCTCGAACTCACTTGGCGGCCACCCTCCCGAAAATCCTTCCGACGCCTCAGGTTAAGCAAACCGAAAAGCAGCATGCCCAGCCCTGCCACGAGCAAGACCGGCCAAAACTGGTAGTTGAAAGATAGGGAGGTAGTCACTATGACACCACCTGTCACTAAATACATGTACGGGACCGACTCATAAAACGGTTTGAACAATCGGATACGCATCATAAAATCCTCCTAGGTATGTCCGGCTACCATCAAGGCCATTCGCCGGCACTTTGTTGTTTGTCGATCACAAACTCAGACCAAGTGCACCATTACACACGGTCTTATCTGGACTTCAACAGCAATGCCACACTCCAACAAAGGTTCGGTTTCTCAAGAAGAACATTGCGTGATCGTGTTAGCTCAAGTGCTGTTTGTCGATACAATATCGCCACCGGACAAGTCCGGCAGGGCCGGGGGTATGGGGTATGGGGTATGGGGTATGGGGTATGGGGTATGGGGTATGGGGTATGGGGTATGGGGTATGGGGTATAAAATCTTCTCAGTATGTCCGGTCCCTGTCAAGGCCATTCGCCGGAAAGAAAATGAAAGAAAGCGTAAAATGAAATAAAAAGTAACAAGGGGACAGATTGAGTTGGTCCTAAAACCACAGACACCAAATTAAGAGTCACCCGCCTGTCGTGCAAACGCTTCCGTAATAGGGTCAGATAATAGTCAGGCCTGTGTTCTTGGTTGAAACGAGCCGAACCCGATAAGCGGTCAAGGTGACTGTTCCTTCTCTTTTTGTCACCTTGTCTTCCAGGAAGGTCTCTCTGGTCGAGGGAACTTCTTAGATTAAGGAAGTACCTGTCACGCAACCAAAGTCTCTTGGCTATGAAATCCCGGAGTCAGTGAGGCGGTTTAGTCTACGGAGGGTAGCCAAGGTTGAAGGGTCTTGAGCAAATGTTCTTTTTTGCCGATTCCGCCGATGAATTGTTGGAATTGTCCCTGGTGATAGAGAGCAAGGGTGGGGAGTGATTGAATCTCCAGCTCTCCAGGAATCAGGAAATTTTCTTGTACATTCATCTTGAATATGAGAAGACGAGGTCCGAGTTCTTCCTGTATCCGTTCGAGTTCTTTGAGGAGTGATTGGCAGTGGCCGCAGCCAGGTTGCCAGAACTCTACGAGAACCGGAACCGAAGCCGCTTCAATCGTGGCATCGAATTCTCGATCTTCTATTGAGGATATGGCCATTGGAGGAAAAGAGGGGGAACGCAACCTCGCGTTGTTCCAACCTGATGAATTATGTGGAGTCTAACATTGAGAGGTGTGGGAAGACAGGAGTCAGGATCAGGCCCTGGGAAAGGCTGAGACCTTGTCGTCTTTCATTCTTATGACTCTTTGTTCAAACCTACCAGCATTGGTTGTTTTGGAAGATCTCAGCCATTTCCCTTATCTGCAAACACGATTGTTATCCGGTTGGAGGCTGCCCCTGTTGTGCTATTTCAGGGCCCAGGGTTCCGAGGAATGCGATAATTTTCCATATCTCGTCTTCTGATAGCCGTTCTTTATACGGACCCATCCGTGTGTAGGGAATCCCTTCGGATATCCGCCAGAGTAAATGGTCGTCCGAATAGGTGACTCTGATATTGGCGTCTTTGAAGTTTCTTGCGCGCCCCTTAACCGGCCTCCCGTCCTTTCCATGACATTCTGCGCAATTGACTAAAGATTTCGTACGCCCCAGGTATAGCTCGCGGCCTTGTTCAATGATTAAATCGTTAGATCCCCAGCCATCAGGCATTTGGGAATTGGCGAATTGGGTGGGAATCCTGGAGGGCGTTTGGGGCGGTTCGGGAAGACTACAGCCTCCCAACCCCATGAGTGCGACCATTAAAGAGAGTCCGACTAATTGTGTGAAGAATTTCTCCTTTCGCATAATTTCCTCCACATTCTCGTGGGCATGTCCCCCATGTTGTCCTATTAGGTTGACTCGTTTTCTTCGCTCTCTACATTGTACCACCGGGAGGGAAGATCAGACGAAAAGATTGTCTAACGTTTTAAGCAGTCTTCTGGTCTTGGTGTTTAAGGCCCAATAAACCTGGTTCTCGGCCTGTCATTTTCCATGCAGGTGGCGTGTGGAAGAGTTGAGAATAGGTGAGAACATGGCACGAGTGATTTCAAGAGCCTGACGTGGACTTGGTATAATTAAGAAACAACATTTTCACAAGAAGGAGGCTGTCATGAACGAGTTAGAGTTATTTGGAGTTTTGTTGGTCATATTTGGAGCGATTGGCATGTTCGTCATGTGGAAAGGACGCAGGCCCGACTATACGATCGTGAAGAGTGATTCTCTGAAGCATTGACTTCCGTTGATAGTCCCATGCCCGTGCGTAAGCTTGAGAAAGGAGGTTGTGATGTATTCACTCTATCCCATGGCCTTTTTGGCCGGATTCCTTGTGTGGGTCCTCATCACCTATCTTGATAAAGACTTCAATAAGGATAGAGGTGAAAGGAGTCGTTGATTGCGTATAACTGTTTGTAGATGCACTGTCATCAGTGTCCATTTCTTTTGGGTTTAGGTCGGTAAGATGAATAATGTCACAAAAACTGTGTGCCCCACTGCTCCGTATCCGTTGTCTGTCTATTTTGACGGGGACTGTCCTCTTTGTCGGCGAGAGATTGATCTGGTCAAGCGATTCAATCGTCGGCAACGGTTAGCATTTATTGATTTTTCGACTAACACCTATTGCTCAGGCGAGCATGGATTGAACCAATGTGATTTGAGCCGGGTGATTCATGCTCGCTGGTCAGATGGGCGGGTGATCACCGGTGTGGAGGTGTTTCGGGAAATGTGGAAGGCGATTGGTTTAGGAGGCCTCGCAACCATAAGCCGATGGCCGATCGTAAATGGGGTCTTGATTAAGGCCTATGATTGGTTCGCGAGAAATCGTCTGCGACTCACCGGGCGGGCCTAACATTGCTTCCCCCTCTTCCTGATGCCCAATGTGAATGTTGAGGAATGAACGTTTGTTCGATCACTCGGTCGGATCTTCCAGGATTTCTACCGCATTCCCAAACGGGTCCTTGATGTAAACCGACTTCAGCCCATCCCTGTGGCCGACTAACTCTCCAAATTTATTCGCATCTTGTCGTGTGATGGCAAAATGCGAGGGATGTTGGCGAGGGATGACCAACGCCAGTTTGGTATTGGCAAAGGCCAACAGGGCCCAGGTGTCATCGATATATTCCACCTGACATTCAAAACGCGAAGTATACCATTCCACCGCTTCGGCGACGTTGGGGACCGGAATCGCCACGTGATGGACTCGATCGAGTTCTGCTTTTTTCATGTGTCAAAAATTTTGAGGATTTCTTGATCTAGTTCTTGGTTAGGACCATGGATTTCTGTGTTCTCTCAGGAGTCATCCGGAATCAGTGGGCATCGGGTCACGAAAATTGATTGATATGTTCCATGAGCATCCGTGAAACCTTGTTGAGGTTGTAGGGCCAGGCATAGGTCAATGTGACGTCGGGATGATGTTTGCGTAACTCTTCCATTTCTTCAGGAATTTCATATTCCGAATGTGATCCGCCTGGCGTGAACATGGTGGAGACGACGGTGATCGAGGTCGCTCCCTGCTTGATCAGGTCTTCAACGGCTTGCTCTAAGGTGGGACCACAAAATTCATTATACGCCACACTGAAGAGCGCGCCGTTGACCATCGGTTTCATCTCGGCCGCCAAAGCCTCCAACCCTGCCTGATAGGGATCTGACTCCGGCGTTCTCGGCCAGGTTCGAATTTTCGTGTCTAATTCCAATTCTTCTGCACTCATGGGCTTCCCCATGGCGCGTCTTTGAGCTTCGAGTCGTTTGAGCTTGGTGACATCTTCACCCGGATAATCCTTTGGAATGCCTCCGTGTCCGACCAAAACGACGCCTTTTTGTTGTTCTCCCATTATTGCCACTCCTTATGATGAAACCGTTGATGAAAGATGGTGTTCGTGTTTTATAGGGGTATCCATGACGGATATTCCTGGCATTTCGATGTTCTTGACTTCGTCAATCGACCGAAGATACGGCACGCCGTGATCGGCAAGTTCTTTGGCATAAGGCGCGAAGCCCGTGCCCCCCACCATGACCTGGCATAAGGGCTGTATCTCTTGTGAGATGGTGTTGAGCCATTTCTGCACGGTCTCTCTCGGGGGTTCCAGTATACACGAAAGAATCATAAGTTGAGCCTGGCGACGACGCAAGGCCATTTGTAGAACTTCGAATGATATATTTGGGCCCAGATAGGTGCTCTGCCACCCGCTTTTTTGCAGGAACAGTGTGGTGGCGAGTGGTCCGATTTCATGGTAATCCCCGGGGACACAGGCCACCAGGGCGGGTATGGAACCCGTTGTGGGCTCCTGCTTGAGTGTATTGATGATATGTTGTCGAACTAATTGGGAGATTCGGTGTTCCCCGGATATAGAAATCCCCCCCTGATGCCACAAATCGCCCACAACTTGTAAGAGTGGAAAAATAATATTCCTTAATGCTTGTTCCAGCCCATATTGCTCGATCCATGTTGTCAGGATCTGGGTGATGTCTCGAGCATTCTGACGACGGGCGGCTTGAACCAACCTTTGGCTTTCCGCTCGGAACTCCTCAGGAAGGAGGCTCACCTCGACAGGGACTCGATTCATGGAATGGCGGAGGTCGTCTGCACCAGACTGGGCCAATTGCCCGATGGTTTGACCCATCGCTAATTGGTTTTTTAAATAGAGAAGGAATTGAATATCCTCTTCTGTGAAGGTGCGGTAGCCATTCGTTCCTCTCTCTAAGGTAAAAAGCGTGTATCGTTTTTCCCATTTACGAATGAGATGGGCGCTCAAGCCTGTGATGGCCGCGACTGATTTAATTCGATATCTGGATGAGGGGACATGATCGTTAAACATGATTGCGTAACATCAGCTCCTTCGGATGGGGATTCAGGTAGACCTGATCGGTGAGGTAGGGAATTTCAAATATTCGCACATAATGTTTCAGCAACGTCAGCGGCACGGTCAGGGGGATCAGTTTCCGATGGTAATCGAAGATCGTTTCTTGCAATTCAGCTCGTTCGACTGTATTCAGATGCTTTTTGAGGTATCCGGCGAGATGTTGAAGGACGTTGACGTGCTTTTTGACGGTGGCTTTGACCTTGAGGGCTTCCATGAACCGCTCGCCGTACCGTTCGGCCAGCTCACGGGGTTTGTACTCTCCCGCATTGGCGATCAGTTGGCCCAGGTCTTGATAATGCGCGCGACTATGGGTCATGAGCAGGTATTTATGGATCGCATGAAATTGCACCAAGGCTCCGCGATTGAGGCGACTCTGCTGCAGCAATGCGGTCCATCGTCGGTAACAAAAGATCCGCTCGATGAAGTTCTCTCGGAGTGAGGCGTCATTGAGCCGGCCTTCTTCTTCGACAGGTAGCAGCGGAAACTGTTTTTGGAACATGTCGGAAAAGATGCCTACGCCTTGTTTCGACGGTTGTCCCTTTTCTGTATAGACTTTGACTCGATGCAGTCCGCAGCTGGGAGATCCCTTTTTAAAGATATACCCATCCAAATCATGCTGTTGGAGTTCTTCAATTCTTCGTTGACTAAACATGGTGAGAGAACGAGTGTGATCGATGTTGGAGCGAATGGTGAGCAACTTGGGAGCCGCTGGATCCCCTGCTAAATGCATGGCTTCCCGAGGCGTTCCGAGTCCGGCCTCGACTTCAGGACATACCGGAACCCACTCGACGAAAGGGGCGAGAACATCCGTCAGGAAGTGATCCTGCTTATGGCCTCCGTCGTACCGTACGGTCTCACCGAGAAGACATTGGCTGATGCCGAGGCGGGGTTTTCGGTCCTGTGGTGCTTTCATGGTGGGTGTGCAGGCCATGCGTTATCCTTTGACTCGTCCGATCGCCGAACGAGGTTTCGGGCTTTGTTCGGTAAAATCTTTGAAGGCGTGAAGGGCGTCCTCTCGAGCTATCCGATGGTCGATAATGGGATGGGGATAGGTTTTCCCCAGGGTGACGTTCGCCTCTTCTAATTGGGCCTTCGAAGCATTCCAGGGTTCATGAACATACTGATTGGGTAGTTTTGATAATTCGGGAATCCACTGCCGGACATATCTGCCATCCGGATCAAATTTTTTGCCCTGAATCATTGGGTTAAAAATCCTAAAAAAGGGTGCGGCGTCGGCTCCGCATCCCGCCACCCATTGCCAGCCCAGGGTGTTATTTCCCAGGTCGGCGTCGAGAAGGGTGTCCCAGAACCAAGCGGCTCCGTCCTGCCAAGGTTGAAGAAGGTGCTTGGTCAAGAAGGAGGCCACGATCATTCGGACCCGGTTGTGCATCCAACCGGTCTGCCACAATTCTCGCATCCCGGCATCCACGATCGGATAGCCTGTCTGCCCCTTTTGCCAGGCCCCCAGCCATGTCTGATTCTGTTTCCAGGGAAACTCGGTGTAGGCTGAACGTAAGGGCTCATGAGGGAGTTGGGGGAAATGGAAGAGAAGGTGTTGGGCGAATTCCCGCCAAGCCAATTGCCTCTGAAAGGCCAACAAACTCGCTCTCTTCTCTTTGTTCGATTTTGCCGCTACGGCACTTACTCTTTTCCATACATAGCGGGGGCTGAGTTCTCCAAAATGTAAATGGGGAGAAAGTCTTGAAGTATGAGATTTGTCTGGTCGATCACGACCGGTCTGATACTGTCCCACAGTATGTTGGAGAAATCGGTTGAGACGTGATTTGGCTCCAGCTTCTCCAGGCTCCCACATCTTTCCCCATTCCTGTGCTCTTGCAGGATTTGAAAGAAAGGATCGAGAGGAACATGGTTGATCCGAGATTGCCCCTGCTGGAAACGAGGGAAGGTGCCGTGGTGCAGAATGAGTGTGAGTGGGGGTAAAGGTTTTTTTGAGATGATTCCAGAAGGGAGTAAACACGACATACGGTTTGCCACTTTGATTTCGAAATGTTTCAGGATCTGTTAAGAGGTTTCCATGGGATGGAAACATGCGTAAGCCCTCTTCCCGTCCCCATTCGACCAAATTTTTTTCTTCTTTCATGGGCGTGGGCTCATACGATTGATTCCAAAAGATCCGTGTAATGTCGTACTGCCGTACTATCTGAGGAATGAGTGTGTTGAGGCATCCTGTTCGGATCAGCAGATCATTCCCTATTGTTAGGAGTGTCTTTTGTAGTTGATGGAGTGAATGGTGAAGCCACCATTGTCCGGCTTGTCCTGGGCGTTCCAGCCCTGACCGGTTCGGGTCCCATACAAATAGGCAGATGAGGGGAGCTCTTTGCTTCACGGCTTCGGTCAGGGCCGGATTGTCAGTCATCCGTAAGTCCTGGCGGAATAGCATGAGGGATGTTCCCGAATTCATGATGAGCTTTGTGATCCTATAGGGCTGGAGGTGTTTGCTCCATGAGACGTTCTTCACTCACCCGCATCAGTTTGATGGTCCGTTCCCCCCGGGGCCCTCGGAGACTCAGTGCCACGCTCGTTCCGACCTCTCCACGGATCAGGCTGATGACATGTTGATAGGTTTTTCCGATTACCGGTTCTTGGTTCACGGCATACACTTCTTCCCCATGGACCAATCCGGCCCGTCCAGCGGGCCCCGCTGGGTGTACGGCTCTAATGATGAGTTGGGCTGGATCTCCGATTCGCCCGGCCGTCACATGAAGAGCCAGGCCGACGATCCCGCTCGGCAGGGGAGTATTGGGCCCTGGTGGACTGGCATGGGGATTCGTCGCGGTGGGGGCGGGATTCATCGGATGACTTCGATAATCAACGTCTTGTGCCTGTGAGAGCCCCGCTGCCATCAGGGTCATGGCAAATATGATGATGCAGGTTTTCATGTGGATGCCTCCTCGGAAATATTGCTCTTGTTTCTTCATGATCATCTCCTTTTAACCTGATTTATGGTGACACATTGGTGAGGCCCAATAAGCAGAGTCCCATCAAGAGCACCACAGAGTTTAATTGAACGGATAATCGATGTAGGCCATCTCGTTGCTGTTGGAGCAATGGAGTGTGAATGCCCTTGGATTGCTTGGCCTTGAGCTGATCACTTACATCATTGATTTTTGCGATCAAGGGTGTGCGGCAATATTGTTCGATGGCCAGAATACCGAGCCAGAGTGTCGCCGGGATGATCGTCAAGGATTCCCATCCCTGCAAGAGTCCTAGGGCCACACTGGTGGCCCATCCGATGGCTGCGGTGACCATTCCCAAGGCATAGTATTGGGGAAAGAGATTTCGAACGACTCGGGCGAAGGCTTCACTATCCAATGTTCGAGCCAGGACTGGCGCTGTTACAAAAGATAGGAAGACGATTTTCCCCACGAGAATCGCCAAAGCCAATAGGTTCAGGAATATCAAAATACGTTCGGTCATGGCGCGCCTCCGCTTTGACGTTTTTGAAGCATCCGTCGGGCTGTACGATAGGCTTGGTCGAAGTTCGGTAATTGGCTATTGGGCACTATTTCAACATATCGAATTACGGACTGTTCGTCTAATATGATCACGGCTCGATGCAGGATATCGATTTCATCAAGAAGCAAGCCTGTTTGGCGACCAAAGCGGAACTCCGGGGCATCGGAAAGAAACGTCATATTGTTGATATTGGCCTCTTTCGCAAATTTGGCCTGGTCACCATGGGTGTTCGTGCTCATGGTGACAAACCTGATGGATTGATCCAATCCATCGTTTTGTTCGCTAAAACGGTGGGTCTGTTCATCGCAGACGGGCGTGTTGAGTTGTGGGACGATGCTGATCAGCGTAATCCGCCCCTTTAAGGAATCCAGATTCGTCGTCTCTCCGTTTGTGCCAATCATGGTCGTGGACACCAGAGGTTGTCCTTTCTGTATTCGAAGGTTCATTCCTTGAGATGTGGACGGGACAATCATCAACAGTCCAATCAACGCAATGGTGAGCCCCCATGGCCAGACTTTCAATGCGGCCTGGCGAAAAACTTTCCTGGTATCGGGATTAGCGTGTTTGCGTGGTGGATATTTCATCGTTTCCCATCCTTCCCAATTGATCTGGCGTGAAACACATTGTCCAGGGCCTGAGAAAGCTCAGGATAGGAAAAGGTGAACCCGCTCTCGATGGCTCGTTGCGGGATGACTCGTTGACCGGTCGTCAGCATGTCTGACAATTCTCCTAGGGCGACCTTGAGTACAAAACCGGGAACGGGGAACAGGGATGGGCGATTCATCGTTCTTCCTAATACCGCGCAAAACTCTTTCATGGTGACCGGAGAGGGGGAGACACCATTGATGGGACCATGGAGAGAGGTTTCGTTCATGCACCAATGAATCATCTTGACCAAATCCTCGATGTGAATCCATGAAACATATTGTGTTCCCGGTAAGATTGGACCTCCCACAAACCACTGAAAGGGCAACTTCATTTTCGGTAAGGCGCCTCCATTGAGTCCCAAAACCATGCCAAAACGGATTTGGACCACCCGCATACCTAGCGATTCCCCTTCTTGTGCGGCTTGTTCCCATTTCTGAGACAAATCGCCCAGAAATCCGGTCCCCGCGGGAGTTTGCTCGTCGACATTTTTTGACCCGGTGTCCCCATAAAAGCCGATTCCGGAAGCGGTGATAAATGTCTGGGGTGTGTTTTTCCATCTGGTGATGGCTTGGAGTAAGGCTTTCGTCGTGTCTACCCGGCTGTCGATGAGTTCTTGCTTTCGTTTGGGTGACCATCGTCGGTCGGCAATCGAGGCACCTGAGAGGTTGATGACGACATCCGCTCCTGCACAACCGGTAGACCAGGGTTCCGGTTCATGACCATCCCAAAATAATTCTCGATAGGATTCATTGGGAGGATAGTGTTGGGATTGGGGATTGCGTGACAGGACAATGAGGGAATGTCCTTGACCTAACAAGTATTTGGCTAGATGTTTTCCGATAAATCCCGTTCCCCCGGCAATGATGATTTTCATGGTTGAGCCCTCCCATGATCAAAATGTGCGAGTGGCAGTTTCTGAAGTTTTACTGAAGGAACGATACGAGCATCACCCACTAAATCAATCCCGAAAGGGTTGCCGGTTGTGTCTTCCGACCCAGAAGGTACTGTGTCTGGAGTGAGAGAAATATGGATTTCATTCGGTTGATCAGGCTGAACCCTTATCGGGGTTTGTTGTGCACCCAGGGGGTGCCACACGACCAAATTGTAATTTCCTGGAGGAATTCCTGATAGAGCAAAGGTTCCATTGTCCCCCGTCAATGAAAAATAGGGGTGGGGAAGCACGACCGCCCATCCTTCCATGAAGTCATGCAGTTTGCAACGAAAGAGGAGGATGCCGGGATCCTGTAATTGATAGCGAATTTCTTCCCCTGAACGGTGGACTCCGGTTTGTGCCGTAGAAAGATAATCACTTTTTCGGTTGCCAGGATGAGGAGTAAGATTTTTCCCAAGGAGGGGTTGGGCCCCTTTGGCAGAAACCCGCAAGACTTCCAGTTTATGCAGGACAGGATCCCAATTTTGAAATCGGATGGATTGTCCCGATTGAACCACTGTCGTATAGGGAATATACTCGCAATCTTTGGTTTGAATGATTGTTTCTGTCTTGATTTCCGGCTGGTTTCGGTCGACTCCTTCCAGGTAGACGATTGCCCCGCTTAGTCTCTTTTCTTTGTCTAGCATCGGTAAGGGAGCAATTCGCCATCCCTTTCCATCCGATATTCTTCCACAATAGTATGGGTCGGCATAGAGGACGAGATTGAATCTTTGGGGCCAGGGGATCTCACCCTTTACCGTCACACTTCCTCGTAGCTCTAAGCCTTTGGCCTCTGCCTTTCCTTCGTAGCCCCATCCTAAACCGCTGACCACTAGCGATATTACAAGGACAACAAAGGATGTCGTGATTAGCTGAAGAGTTTCCTGGTGGTCAATCTTCTTGCGCATGGTACGGTACCCTTCGTATTAGCGGGTGCTTTCTTGTTGTGCCGTCCGATTTAATGGGTTTACCGGAAATGAAATGATGATCCCACCCATGACATCACCTAATTGATAGTCTCGTTTAGGACTAAGCAAGTGGCGATTGTGGCAATTGACACAGGTTTGAGACACGGCTTTGTCTGCGTAGATGGCCACGTAATATGGTGTCTGATTTTTCATCGTATAACCGGTGAAAGGTTTATGGGGGTCGTGCTGTACTGCCTCCAGTCCCAATTTCTCAAATTCGTTTTCCGGACCATTCTTCTGGTAGGTTGGCCATAAGCTGGCTAAACGATACATGAGACCCAGTCCCTTCCCCTTCACCCTATCTCCGGACAGTTGCAGCATTTGTGCTGGAAGGGGTAGGGCATTCCGGTCCTCCCAGTTCTCAGATGCCATGGCGGTTCCCGTCTCCTGCATGCGCTGGACGACATGTGTGGCATACAAGGTTCGATCTGCTTCGATGATGGCATGGATATAATCCGCTACGAGCTGATGCGAGACGCCTGAGTGACCTGGGTCTTGAGCCTGAGCTTCCGAAAAACCGAAAGTAAGAAAACAGCATGCCACGAAGACCCATTGACCGGCGATGTGATAGATAGATTGAAGATATTGCATGGGCTTCTTCGTCCTATTGTTCGACTCGAGTGTGATGGGCTAGAGATGATCCCATATCTCGGGCGCATCGAAAGCCGATGCCATGTGTCTTGAGGGCAAAGCCTCCTTTCCCTCTTGCGGTGACTCGCAAATCCGAGTCGAAGCTCCGCCAAGAACCGCCTCGTATCACCTTCAAAATTCCACTCTGTGGTCCCTTGGGGTTTTTGGCCGGAGCGTTGACATAATAGCTCATGTCGTACCAGTCCTGGGTCCATTCCCTGACATTGCCGGATAGATGGTAGATGCCGGTGGGCGATTGTCCTGCAGGAAGGCTGTCGACCGCCATCAGGGTCTTTTTCCCTTCCCATTCCCGGTCGAAGATGGCCTGTGTGGGGGAGGGAGCTGTGTTGCCCCAGGGATAAAGACGTTTGTCCGTCCCTCGAGCAGCTTTTTCCCATTCCGCTTCGGTCGGGAGACGCTTGCCAGCCCAAAAACAGTAATCGACGGCATCGTGCCAGGTGACTTGAACGACCGGGAGATGACCAATGTCCGGTTCGTCAAGGAAGGGCCCTTCACCATACACGTTCAAGGGGGGCTTGTGAAGAGTTTCCTTTAAAAACTCCGAATACCGCGCATTGCTGACTTCATATTTATCGATAGCAAAGCCATTCACAAAGATTTTTTTCTGTGGTTGTTCGTCCAGCCGGCCTTCACCATGGGCACTCCCTCTGATGAACGATCCGGCAGGTATGGAGACCATTTCAACCGGATCTTTTTCCATCATATTCGGATGTTCGGCTGAGGCGTCTAGTGAGAGACCGAGCAAACTGATCAAACTTATGAATATGGCCCACGTTTTCATTGTTTCCTCTCCCGACTTGCCTGAATAATCTGCTGTGTAATTGTCTGTATTTTCTTCGTGATGTCATCAACCGCTTCATATTGTTGTTCACGCCTGGCGATTCTTGCCTGCATCAGAAGAGCTCGTGCTTCATGCAACTGCTGCTCAATCGTGACCTGTACAAGGGGAGACGCTAAGGTCCCACCGATGGCCGCTGCATGAAATTCTTCCCATGCATGTTCGGTGGCCAGGGCTGCCTCTCGAATCAAGCTGGTGGCTTTCTCCGGAGACAGCCCTCCTGCGGTTGATGGCTCTGCGTTGACAGAGTGAACGCCGATCATCAACATCAGAGTCATTCCCAGCAGGACTCCTAGAGGAGGGGAGGTTCGATGTGTGGCTTTCAACGTCTTCACGGATCGTCCTCTCATAACTTTTCGTTCACGATTTCTTGCATTTGTTTGAGTTCTGCGTTGTGAGGGTCCAGGCTCAACGCTTTCTTCAGGTGAGAGTCGGCCTCATTCCATTTCTCCATTCCCATAAACTTCATGGCTTCCATGGTCGATACTCTCAATAATTCCGTCACGGACCTTGGAGCCGTCTGTGCGCAACGGAATCCCAGCCCCACCCCATAACTATTGTTTGAAGGATGATTCCAGAAACGATGCGTGGTGGTGATACTGGACTCCGATGCTGTCCATGAACCCCCACGAATCACCCGTTTGGCTCCTACCGTCAGTCGATCGACGTAGGTTCCGGTTCCGCCAAGCCAGATTGGTTTTAGGGGGCCTACGGTATTTGCCGGATGTGGGGTTTTCTGGTAGAAATTTGGATCATACCAATCCTGCACCCATTCAAAGACATTCCCGGACATATGGTGTAGGCCGAATGGACTGGCACCTTCCGGGACGGAATCGACGGGAAGTGTTCCCTTTCGGGTGAGCCCGTAGTTGGCCTTGAGAGGATCCAACTCATTTCCCCATGGATACCGAAGTCCATTCGGTCCACGAGCCGCCCGCTCCCATTCCGACTCCGTGGGAAGGCGTTTTCCTTTGTATTCACAGTAGGCTGTCGCGTCGAACCAATTGACTCCCACCACGGGTTGATTGGGCTTATTCAGTCTAGGGTCATCCCAATAAGCCGGACCCGCATGCCCGGTGGCTTTCATAAACTCACCATAGTGCTTGTTCGACACTTCATATTTATCCATGAAATAGCCGTCTAAAAACACCCAGTGGGCAGGACCTTCATCATGAAAGGCTTCCTTTGACCAGGGCATGCTCATTCGCCTCTGGTACATATTCACGGATTCACTGGAAGGCATGGTCGTTTGGGAAGGGTCCTTGTCAATCCCGATTATCGTTGGCCCTGGTGGAATGTAGGCCATTCCGGTCGGCACGTTCTCCTTGGCCGATACAAGGCCCAAGAAGATTTGGAAAAATACTACCAGGGCGATGAGAGGAAGTGAGAGGAGGACCAGGTCTGTGCGTGACAGACCTGGCTCCATCTGAGCGGTTGTATGTGTGCGTTGGTGTTTCATGGTTTCATTTCCTGTTTTTAGAGTTCTTGTGCGGTATTTCCTGGTGTCGAAAGCTTCCTGGTTACTTATTCATTTGATCCATGATGAGGGTCTTGGTTTGCAGATATTCTGCATTGTTGGGATCTCCCTTCAGGGCGCGTTCGATCGACTCCAGGGCTTCAGGCCATTTTTCGTCGCCCATGCTGATCAGCGCATGCATGAAGTCGTATTGCGTGGTACGAATTCCTTGAGGTGAGGCTGATTTTGCGCAGCGAAATCCCAGGCCCACACCATAGGAATTGTTCTCCGGCTGATTCCAGAAGCGATGGCTGGTATGCAGTGAAGAAGAAGGGGCCAACCAGGATCCCCCTTTTAAGACTTTGACCGGGCCTTGATTGGCGAAATTCAGACCTGTGGCCGGGCCTTGGGGATTCAGAGCTGGACTGACGTTGAAATATGTCGGGTCGTACCAATCAGAAACCCATTCAAACACATTCCCGGCCATGTTGTAGGCTCCATAGGCACTGATGCCTTCAGGGTAGGAATCCACGGGCGTGGTCTTTCCGACCTTTTGTCCGTAATTCGCCTTGGAATCGTCCAGTTTGTGTCCCCATGGATAATGGGCATGCCCATTCGGTCCTTTGGCTGCCCGTTCCCACTCGGCTTCAGTCGGGAGGCGTTTTCCTTTATATTCGCAGTACCCATTCGCATCGTACCAATTCACCCCTACCACCGGTTGATTGGCGGAATTCAATCGTGGATCGTCCCAGTAGGCTGGAGCCGGATGTCCTGTCTCTTTCATGAACATTTTATAGTCGGCGTTCGAGACTTCGTATTTATCGATGAAATAGGCATCGAGGACGACATTATGTGGCATTTCATCTTGGTGCTCCTGACTTCCCATGATGAATTCGCCTCTGGGCACTAACACCATATTTTCCGGGGTTTCGCTCAAGGCTGGGGCGGCGGCCAATAGCATGGAGGTGAAAATTGCACTGGTCATGAGGGCTGTCTTTTTCATGGCACGTTCTCCTTGTGATGGTGAGCTTTGCTGGTACCGTGAGTTGATGGTTGATGTCGTCATTGCGTTCATGTTCGTTCTCCTTTTAATTGTGGATGAGTTGCTGTTGTTGAGAGCGCTGCCGGTTTTCCAAAATGGTTGCATCGAAGAGGTCTCCACATTGGAGGCATTTCCAGACCGAGATCTGGAATTCCGAGGAGCCTTCATCGGGAGATACGCAGAAGGTGGAGACCAACAGTCCTCCGCACCGGGAGCACGTGCTTGGGAGGAGATGTGAGAGGGTGGGGCCATTGAAGGAGGCCTTGTGAGTTGGGGTGGTTTGAATGGGTTCCATTATCTTCCTCCTTGTTTATTTTTGATAGCGTGTATTCTTTGACATGTTTAATCTAATGTTTGTCTAATCTATGTATAGACTTTTAACATTGCGTATAATGTTTGTCAATAGTTTAATTAAAAAAGTTTTGACATATTTTATACAAATTGGTAAATTCCCTTAATGCAAACGTACAGAATCCATAGATTTTCGAAACTTACGGGTCTGAGCACCCATGTGATTCGGGCCTGGGAACGGCGATATGGGCTGGTGAAGCCTGAACGCGGGGCCAATCGTTATCGTTTGTATAACGATGAGGATGTCCACCTCTTTCGCTACTTAAAGTCTCAGGTGGATTTGGGCATGTCCATCGGAGAGCTGGCTGAGGTTGGGCGTGAGGAATTACTCCGAAGAACCAAACACAATTCCGTTCAGACTGCGATCGAGCCTCCGGCTTCCGAACGGCTTATTGGCGATCTCATTGATGCGTTACATCAGCATGATCGTGCTGGGTTTGAACGAAAACTCAATGGAGCCTTAGCCGTGATTCCTTTTGAAGAGGCCCTGCATCGTTTTCTTTTACCTCTGCAAGAACGGGTGGGTGATCTGTGGCATGCGGGTCAAGTGACCGTCGCGCAAGAACATTTTGTATCGCATCAGGTCAAACAAAAAATATTTTCTGCCATTAATCAACTGCCCCTCCTTGAAACAGGACCGAAAATCGCCGTGGCCTGTCCTTCAGAGGAATGGCATGAAATCACGGCGATGACCGTGGCCTATCTTTGTCGTTCCCGGGGGTGCCGAGTCCATTACTTGGGGCCGAATTTGCCAATTCCGGAGTTAGCCGACTACTGTGAACACATTCAACCTTCCTTTGTTTTACTTTCATTGACGGTTTTTCGTTCGGTCGAAGAAATCAGAGGGCTGATTCACGATTTAACCTCCCACATTAAGCCACTTGCTCCGGTGGGTGTCGGAGGGGTCTGCGCACGAACCCATGTCGATCTTTTTACTGATAAGAACATCAGGGTCTTCGAGAATTTGAAATCGCTGGATGCGTTTATTTTTACGCTGACTCAATAAATTACGAATCTTCCGGCTGCTTGTCTTGATAACATAGAATCTTACTCCTGATTACTGGAGGCAGAGGATCTCGGTTGCCAGCATGAACGGATAAGAACCTTGAAGAATCGAGGTAATGGGATTTGGTAAAATTTGACACGGCTGATCATGTCTGATAAAAAAATAGCGTATGGCAACGATGACGTTGCTGTAGGGTTTTCGTTTCGGACAATTGGCGTCCATTTTCCAACAGGGGAAAGTGGGCGTTTTTTTTTGTGCAAGGGATTGGTATTTCCATTGATTCGAATATAAACCTGGTTTGACTATTTTTGTTTCGATTTTAGATTTTTTCTGAAGAAGTGGGTCTACACTCGAAGTGAGAGTGTGTGACCTGTGGCAAGGGCGCCACTGCGTATCTTCGATTGGCCTTTAAGGCCAATGGTTGTGAGCAGTTGGCGCCTTTTTTTTATCACACAGGAAGGAGATGCAGATGTATACCGCCGATATAGAACGAATGGTTCACATGGCCGTCAATAAAGTCTCGTATCAAAAACGTTCTCCGATTGGCTATGTGTTGTTGTCAGCCTTGGCAGGCATTTATTTAGGTTTTGGAATTTGTTTGATCTTTAGTGTTGGGGCCCCCTTTTGGGCTGAGGGATCAGTTGGGTTCAAGATGGTCATGGGTGTGTCCTTCGGCATTGCCTTAACGTTGGTGATTTTTGCCGGATCGGAACTCTTTACCGGAAACAATATGGTTTGCGGAATAGGTGCGTTCGCGAAGGCGATAACTCCGAAAAGTATGGGGCTCATTTTTTTCTGGTCGCTGGTCGGGAATCTTCTCGGGTCATTGGGGATTGCCTGGTTAATCACGCAATCGGGTGTCGTGGGAAAGGCTCCACAAAGTGACCTTTTGCTGAAAGTGGCGGCGCTCAAAATGCATTTGCCGGCCTGGGAACTGTTCGTCAGGGGCATCTTGTGTAATTGGCTCGTCTGTTTGGCCGTGTGGACGGCTGCGAAGACGACGAATGATGTCGCAAAACTGATCCTCATCTTTTGGTGCCTCTTTGCATTTGTGGGAAGTGGTTTCGAGCATAGTATTGCGAATCAATCCATTTTAGGGATGGCCCTGTTTCTTCCACATGGTGCAGAGATTACCTGGAGCGGTTTTGCCTGGAATCAAACGTGGGTGGTATTGGGAAATATGATCGGAGGGGGAGTGTTCGTCGGGGGAGCCTATTGGATGACGAGCCCCGTGCGGGTTTCGGGTAAAGAATCTGACTCTCTTGTCTCCTCCACGCCGTCCGCGACGCTGCCAAAAGCCAGTTAAGTAACGGGAAGCTGATAAGACACACAAGGATATTTGTCATGAGAAGGAGCATACATCACGATGAATAAAGTAGAGGTTTTGAAAGCGGAAAAGGATGGGTTAGACGTTCTCGCGGATTTAGAACGATATGCCAAGCTGGGATGGGAGGAGATTCCGGAGGACGATATTCAACGCCTGAAATGGTACGGGGTGTTTCTTCGAAACCCAACTCCGGGGTTATTTATGTTGCGTGTTCGTATGCCGGGTGGACGAACGGATGCGACCCAATTGCACACCTTGGCCTCCATTGCCAATACCTATGGGAATGGGGTGATTGATATGACTACTCGCCAACAACTCCAGCTCAGGAATTTGAGGATTGAGGACGTGCCTGAAATCTTTGGTCTGATGCAGGAGGCAGGATTGAATTCCGTTCAAACCGGAATGGATAACGTCCGAAATATCCTGACCTGTCCCGTCACCGGGCTGACGGCCCAAGAGCATATGGATACGACCACGATCATAGAGCAACTGAATGAGCATTTTGTGGGGAACAAAGATTTTTCCAATCTTCCCAGAAAATTTAATATGGCAATTACCGGATGTTTGGATAATTGCGTGCATTTGGAAACCCAAGACTTGGCGTTTTCCCCCGCTATGCGAAAAACTTCGGAGGGGGACACCATGGGGTTTAATGTCCTGGTCGGAGGGAAATTAGGTTCGGGTGGCTATCGGATTGCGACTCCTCTGGATGTGTTCGTGAGGGCAGAGGAAGTCGTGGGTCTCACGGCTGCTATTCTCCGTGTGTTCCGGAAGTATGGATTTCGGGATTCACGTACGACTGCACGGTTGGCTTTCTTATTAGAAGACTGGGGTGAAGAACGGTTTCGACTCGAAGTCCAACGAGAGGCAGGTTGGGAATTAGTCCGAGCCGGGAAGGATCCTAGGAAGTCCGGGCACCAGGATCACCTGGGTGTGTACCGGCAACGAAAGTCGGCGATGAATTATGTGGGATTGAAAATTCCTGTGGGACGGGTCCAGGCTGATGATCTTCATGCCATTGCAAGTGTGGCTGCAAGGTTTGGATCGGGGGAAGTCCGATTGACCCCAAATCAAGGGATGATTCTTCCTGATGTCCCTGATCGGAAGCTCGGAGACTTAACCGAAGAGCCCCTCTTAACACGGTTCGTCTACAATCCGGTGCCTATTCAAAAAGGGCTGGTGAGTTGTGTGGGAAACGACTATTGCAATTTAGCGGTCATCGAAACCAAAAGTCGGGCGGTCGAGACGGCGAAGCAAGTGGAAGCGATCATCGGGTCCGACATGAAGCCTATTACGATGCATTGGTCCGGTTGTCCAGCCGGATGTGGAAATCATCTTGTCGCCGATGTGGGTTTGTTGGGGAAAAAGATTAAAAGAAAAGGAGCGGTGGTAGAAGCTGTGGATGTGTTTGTCGGTGGTCGGTCCGGCCCTGACCCCAAACCTGCGATTAAATTATTGGAAGATGTGCCATGTGATTCGCTTCCTGAAGTCTTGAGTGGCATCCTTCCGTACCATTCCCGGGAAAAGATGCATCGAATAAAGAAAAAGAAACCTGTCAGCGTGCGATCCTCTTCCCCAGTTCCTTCCCAGGTCTCCGGTCACATGCAGGCTGCTTCGTCTTCTGCTGCTTGATCGTATTGCCTGATGGAGTTTTGAGTGTATCGCTGAAAGTTTCTCGATGGTCCGTTAAATAGATTGGGGAGTTTCATCAAGGCAAAAGAGGAACCTTCCGATGGTAAGGAATGCCTTCCTCCCTAACATCTAATCTCACCATCAAACCAACACGTTCCACGTCCTCTTCCCCCTGGATTGGGGCCTGGTGGGGCATTTTGATCGTTGGTGGCTTTTATTTGATTCAAGGTGTTGCCACGTTAGCCGTGCAGATCATCGCTGGTTGGGGTTTGGGTTTGACGGAGGGCCTGGGACATGACATGACCGTTGCCGATCCTGGGACGCAGGTATGGTTGCAGCCACTTTCCCTTATCGCTGCCACCATTGCCGCCTTTATAGCTTGTCTTGGGGTTCTCCGAAGATGTAGCCCCCCTGAAACGGGGTTAGGGTGGTTGCATGAGCTGGTGTGGAATTCCGGTCTCAATCTCCGAAATTATTGTATTCTGGGGGTTGGCGGAGGAATCCTCTATACATTCCTGACGTTGTATGTAGTCCCACCTCCGGAAGACCTTCCCGAACCTCTGGTGGAAGCCATGCTCGCGTCTCCCTTTCTTCTGCAAATTGGATGGGTGTTTTTAATCGCTGGAGCTCTGCCGGTCATGGAAGAAGTGCTGTTTCGAGGAGTGTTATATGCCGGATTTACGCAATCGTGGGGCCTGACAATTGGGAGTGTGTTGACGTTAGCAGTTTTTGTTGCGATCCATCTACCCAAGGTGCACCAATATTGGCCGTCCGTTCTCTCTGTGGTGATATTGGGTTCTTTCCTGCTTTGGATTCGTATTAAAACATCCTCGTTGGCTCCCGGAATGATCTTCCATATGTCCTATAATGTGGTACTTCTCGGTGTCGCTTTTGCGTCTCACCTTTTCTTTTTTCAATCCTAGTCACCTCGCCTCTTGTTTCCTTGAGTCCGTAGTCGTCTGTCCGTGGTCATTTTTATCAATTTCTTTTCTTTAATGGTGGTCTATTCTATCTCTTCCCAAGTCTTAGGATTAAAGCAAGCCCTGTTAGCATGGTTATCTTAAGGAATACCTAGAATACGACGATATCTTAAACAACATTCCCCCTCCATCCTTAGAGTCCGGCCAAGGTCCCTTTCCAATTTCCGTGTGGTTCGGGAATTTGGTCGGACATACTCGATCGCTTAATATTTTGATTTTGTTCGGATGAGTCAGGAGGGAAGGCTATGTCACAAATTTTTTTGACACTGATTGGTATGGGGTTGGTGGGTATATTCTGGAATAGTTGGCAGTGGCGAGAAGTCTGGTCGAGCCGAAATTGGGTGACAATCACTGGAACCGTTCTGAGCTCGACTATTGACTATCAGGGTGGAGGGCAGTGGCCACGGCCAAAAAAGAAGGGGTCGTTTTTCGCGAACATCATCTATCGTTATGAGGTTGATAATCGGGTCTATACTAATGATCGGCTACATTTTGGGATAGGCTACGGTACCGAGGAGCAGGCACGAGATGAGGTCGCTCATTATCATGAGGGTATGGAATTGGAAGTGATATGTAATCCGCAAAATCCCAGGCAATCCGTTCTAGTACCTCGCGTTTGTATGTCACACCCTTGGTCCTTGGGATTGGGATTTCTTTTTACAAGCGTCGGTTGTGTCGGAATCATGACCGTCCAGGCTCCATGGCTCCCGGATATTCCGATTGCTTTTCGATGAATGGCAATTCCCAGATTGTCCGGTGACGTCCGACCGAAGCTGGAGTGTTTCTTTTTTAGGCAAGAGTATAAGCGGGGGGAAAAATTTCCTAAAGATTTTCCCCTATCTCACGAAAAGTGAGTAAAACCGGTCTCCCCTCTTCATTTTTTCTTCGGAGGAATTTACCTCATGTTTCGTTACCTTCTTTCATTTATCTTAATTATGGGTGTGTCTGTGTATCCGGTGAGTGCCGCTGAAAATGAGAACATGACGCAACAAGAGCGTGAGTGGGTGGCATGGGCCGATGGGATCTGGAAGTCCTTGGATCGCCAAACCGGGAAGATCAATTTACCCGGAGACATCGCCACGTTGGAGGTGTCCAAAGAGTTCTATTACTTGAATCCTGCCGATGCCCAAAAAGTGTTGGTGGAGGTATGGGGAAACCCACCTGATGAACAACCGCTCGGGATGCTTTTCCCTGCCGGAGTTACCCCGTTTGATAAAGAAGCCTGGGGGGTCACGATTGATTACCAGGAAGACGGGTATGTGGAGGATTCCGAAGCCGCGGACATTGATTACGACGAGTTACTCAGTCAGATGAAAAACGATACTTTGGCTGCGAGTGATCAACGTGTTTCGACTGGCTATGAACCTATCGAGCTGATTGGATGGGCAGCACGGCCGTATTATGATGAAAAAGCGCATAAGCTGCATTGGGCCAAAGAGCTGGCCTTCGGAGAGGAAAAACGACGGGAATTGAACTACAACATTCGTGTGCTGGGCCGAAAAGGTGTCTTGGTCCTTAATTTTATCGCCGGCATGGATCAACTTCCTGAAATTCAATCCAACCTCAGCCAGGTGTTAGCCATGGCCGAGTTTGATGATGGTTCCCGTTATGAAGACTTTGATCCAGAGTACGACAAAATAGCGGCCTATGGGATCGGTGGATTAATCGCTGGAAAAGTATTGGCAAAAACCGGGATGTTCGTCGCCCTTTTAGCGCTCGCTAAAAAGTTCGGCGTGGTGATTCTGGCAGCTGGAGGAGCTTTAGTCGCTAAGCTGTTTAAGAAAAAAGACAAGGTGGAGGCTTAATTACCCATTTTGCTGAAAGACTTTTTCCCATAAATAGCGAGGAATTACGGAAAACTAGAGAATAAGGGGCATTTAAATATTTTCGATGATAAATGGAGATCATGGATTATCCGATCGAACATAGGGAATTTGAACCAAATGAGGTGAGCCTCCGGCTGGGCTATTTGGGGAATCCTGTGTTAATGGCTAAGGGTATTCCAGTCAAACCCAAGAATGGGGTTCATTACGTTCAGGATAAACACAATCAAGAAATTCCTGTTCGATTAAAAAAGAACCTTCTTGATCCTCTCCCTCAAGTGCAGATTGAGGACGAAACGTTGTCCTTGGCTCCTCCCTTCGCATGGTGTGAATTTTTAATTTTTTCCCTCCCATTACTACTGCTGGTGTATCTCGTTGGCCTGTGGGGACTGGTCTTGGGTCTGATAGGGGTGTATGTGAATTCTCGCATTTTCAGGTCCGGAGTCCACCCAGTGGTAGGGTATGGAGTCAGTGTTCTATTAGGTATGAGTTTTGTGGGAGGGGCCTATGCTTTTGAGTTCATCCATGGCCCAAAGTTCCTTCTTGATGAAGAGGCGAGGAAGGATATTCAGAGCTACATCGCTGACGTGGAGATACCCTTGCAACACAACAACATTCCCTATGCCATACAAATTGATCAGCTCGATGGGAAAAAGGCCTTGTCGGAAGGCCGGCATAAAGATGCGTACGAAATATATCGCAAGGTGCTTGCCATCAGCTATGGCAAGGGCAATCTCATGGGGACCGGAATTGGCCTCGGTTCATTAGCTGCAATATTTGAGGAGATGGATAACCATGAGGAAGCTCTGAAGGCTGCATTCTTGAATTATAAAGTGGGACTGGCTATGGATGCTCCGGAGGAGTACGGAGTGGCAGAAATGCTTCTGGGCAGACTGATGCAAGAAAAAGATCGAGATATGGCCATGATGTGGAGAATCAAAGCCAAAAAGAGTCTGATAAATACTCCATACGTGTTTAATTATATTGGGTTACTCGTGGACCTTGGTAAAGACCTTGCCTATTTGGGGAAGGCTGTTGATGCGTTGAATGTGTTTAAAGATGCGTGGTTTCGGGTCAACGGCCTGGGAAATGGCCTCGATCAAAAATGGGTTAAATGGCAGGCGGGCTATGAATATGCAAATGCTCTTTATTGGGCTGGTCAATGTCCGCAAGCTTTCTCCGTTTTGAATGAAGTCATGAAGACCTTTACTGCCGAAGAACGTGATCAGGGGTGGTATAAGTCTTTGTTAACAATCCAAGCAGCTTGCCATGCTCAAAAGGGTCAAGAGACCTTAGCTTTTGCCGGATATCAACAAGCCTATTCCCTGTATGACTACCAAAGAAGTCGGGCCCTGGGAGATTATTCTCGAGCCAAACTCGATTATCAAAATTATTGGTTGACCAATGAATACATCAAGTTTTTGCTCAAGGCCCATAGGCCGTATGATGCTCTAGCCTTGCTGGAAACCAACAAAGCTCGGACTCTCACTGACATTCAGCAGGACGTGAGTCAACAGGGTGTGTATGAAGAATGGGCGACATTAGAAAAAAGACATACTCAGGAACGGATGGACATGAGTGTTCGGCAAGATAGTCTATCTATTTGGTTGACTTCCACCGGCAGTAATAACCGTGCGTATCGGGACCTGCTTAATCGCCAACAGCGAGAAAGACGGGCCCTTCAAGTCAAGCTGCAAATCCGGGAAGTAGCCTTGAGCAATCAGTTGACTGTAGTGGATCTCAGGAACATCCAGAGAAAATTGCCTGTGGATGCTGCGGTTATGGCCATGTTTGTGTCCGACAACCAAATCGGTGTCTTCGTCATGACGCGCGACAAGTTGCAATATGTCCCCACCACGCTTCATTGGACTGAATACAGGAATACCATCAATCAATTGAGGGTGGCCTTGCAAAACCCCTACAACGACTTTTTTCTCGAACCCTCCCAGTTTCTCTATGAGAAATTATTCAAACCGCTGATTCCACACTTGAATGCAAAGGTCACCAGACTCATCTATTCTCCTGATGATTGGTTTTCGTTGATCCCGTTGGGGGTTATTCAGAATGGACAGCATTATCTCATCGAACGTTTGACTATCACGAGGGTGCCCTCTCTGCGGTATTTTATACCGGAACGTCATTTTTCCCCTGTCCGTCTTAAAGGTGGAATAGCGTGCTTTGACCCCGCCATAGAGGGGTATCGCTTGCCTTTTGATAGGGATACCAAGAAGGTATTACAAGGATTGTATAAGGAAAGAGTCGAATATCTCGTGGGGAAAAGATGTTCGCCTCAGAAGCTCGAGAAGGCGATCGCGGAACAATCCACCCCAACCTTTTTGCATATTTCTGCCCATGGTACGTTTTATGAACCTGACCCGATGGAGTCAGGCATGTATCTTTCCTCAGATGACCCTAAGAAGGAGTATGAATTTTGGGATGCACGGGCCATGGGCCGTCTCAACCTTAATCCTATCCAAATGGTGACCTTGAGTAGTTGTCAGACTGGAATGAAAGATCCCCGACATTCCCGCGATGTTTTCGGTATTCTTCGGGCATTGTTTTTCGGAGGCGCCAAACGGGTCGTGGCTCCTTTATGGTCTGTTCAAGATCGGGCAACCGCTGAATTAGAACAGGAGTTTTATCGACAATTTAAACGTAGTGGACACCCTGCTCTGGCTTTGCAAAAGGCCCAAACTCGTCTGGTCAAACATCCTAAGTTTCATCATCCCTATTATTGGGCCGGGTTTATATTGGCAGAAGGACAATTATGAGACTCGTTTTGGCACTATTGATCGGCATTGTTTTTGCCACGTCGCCAAGTTTTGCAGGGGATCATTTTGAGGAGTGGATTGAAGAAGCGGTTATCGGAATCAATGCGGCAGGTACAGCCGGTGACACGTCTGGTCCGGAAAGGCGATTGCGGGCTATTGTCGATGAAGATCCTACGCATCTTGAAGCTTTATGGCTTCTCACCAATATGAAATTAACCAAATTGATCAATCGTGGATTAATGGACCGTTCCTCTGTGTTGTTTCAAACAGGTCCTGCGATAGAGCATATCGTGGCTCTTGCCAACAAAAAAGGAAATCAGGCCTTTGGGCATTTTGTACGGGCTGAATATGCGAAATTTTATAAGTCCTACAATCGTGCCTTATCGGAAATCGATCGTGCCCTAGCTCTGGAACCGACATCCACACGATATTTAGCTTCCAAAGGAAGAATTCTTATCGATAAAGGCGATTGGGAAAGAAGCGATGCCGTGATTGAGGACGGGCTTCGAATCTTGAGTCGGGCTCATCAACAGTCAAAAACCCATCCCTCTATTTTTTATGATGAAGAAAAGTTTCATTTTGGTTTGGCTTGGGGCATTTCTCAACTCAGCCGGCCACGATACCAAGAGGTGGTTCAGCATTATCTTGCAGCCATCAAGCATGGACCTCATAAAACAACCCCTCGGGCTTTTTCATGGAATAATGTGAGTATTGCCTATAGGAAACTAGGCCAATGTGAACAAGCCCGTGATGCTGCGGAACAGGCGCTTGAAATCATGGAATTTGGAGCCGCAACCAGCAACAGGCAATACGCAAAGTTCTGTTTAGAAATGCAAAAACTAGGAATCATGTCAATAGACCGTTAGGCTAGAGGCGATTGCTGGCCATTGTTGAGTGAATAAGATGAAAACGATCTTAACTCTGTGGGTCTGGCTGTTTCTCTCCCTCACCAGTGCTCAAGCACATGAGTGGGAATTGGTGGAAGACTTTTTTGGTCCGAAGGGAATTCCTGACAAAAAACTGGTTTACACGGGAGAAATGTTGGAGCTCTACTTAGAAAATCCAACAATGGGAGAGATGCTACGAAAGGAAGTACAAGTGGATATCCGACGATTAGAAAAATCTGATGATAAAGCCATTTTCGCCATTCTTCTTTCTGGCAAGGAATGGTCTTCTGATTGGTATGCGTTTCTGGAAAAGGTTCATGGGGCTTGGAAGCTCGAGGCTATTCGGACCTTAGCTTTAACAGGAATTTTCGAGAAAATCATCGAAGAAGGGAAAGATATTCCAGAAAAAGATGATGAGGAAGAATTTATTTATCAAAACGCTATTCTGACCCTTCAAAGTGATGCGGCCAACAAAAAGTACCTGCTTGAACATCAGAAGGTATTTGAAGAAATTGTGAACATAGCCCAATGGGATGAGGAAAAAGCGCTTCAGCAAGCCAAGAAGCTCAATCTGTGGGACGTTTGGATTGAAGAGGACAAGGGTTATATTCAGTTGTTAATTGGAGGGGTGGTAGAGAATACTGTTGGATTCATATGTTTCCTTGAGGGAGGGAATCCCCCGGTGAGGGGACCGGACAGATATATTTATGTCGAGCACATAAAAGGCCCTTGGTACATTTTTAAAACTACCTAATAGTTCATCAAGAAGGAAAGTTGTTCGGAAAAGTTGAGTGAAGGAAAATGAGCTATTCTTCCCTGAGTTTGTTGTAGGCATCCAGGGCGGCGACTTTGTAGCATTCAGCGAGGGTCGGGTAGTTAAAGATTGTCTTCAGGAAATACTCCAGTCCGTTTCCTGTTCGTAAGATGGCTTGTCCGATATGAATCAGTTCGGTGGCTCCCGTTCCGATGGCATGGGCTCCCAGAAGGCGCTGATCTTCCCGATGGAATAACAGTTTGAGGAGGCCGCTATGGTCGCCCATGATCGTTCCACGGGCGATTTCCCGATACCGTGCGATTCCCACCTCATAAGGAACTTTCTCTTTGGTGAGTTGTTCTTCTGTGGCACCGACCATAGAAATTTCCGGAATAGAGTAGACTCCAACCGGGAAATGTGGGGTCATGGGCTCGGCCTCGATTCCGAAGGCATGACAGGCAGCCAATCGGCCTTGTTCCGAAGATGTGGCCGCCAGACTGGGAAACCCGATCACATCGCCCGCTGCGAAAATATGCGGGACATTGGTACGAAAATTTTTGTCGACGGCGATTCTTCCTCGATGGTCGGTCTCTAGCCCGGCTTTGTCGAGTTGAAGAGTTTGAGTTGCCCCGGTACGTCCCACCGAATAGAGGACGGTATCGGAAACGAGACGTTTCCCGGAGGCTAAATGCACGACGGTTCGTTGGTTGGGAGGAGTGGCCAGATCGATCTTTTCTACGGTTTCTCCCAGGCGAAATGTAACCCGATGATTGCGCATTTGATGAATGAGTTCGTCCACGATCTCATGGTCGAGAAATTCCAGCGGCCGAGTCCGGGTATCCACTAAGGTGACTTCCACACCGAGGATTCCGAACATCGAAGCGTATTCCAATCCAATCACTCCCGCTCCAACCACTGTCAGCGAGCGAGGCATGTGTTGGAGTGAGAGAATGCTGTCACTATCAAGAATGGTTTCCCCATTGATAGGGATCCCTGGTGGGGAGGTGGGACAGGTTCCAACCGCGATCAGAATGTTTTCAGCGGTGACCGTTGAGGTGCCATGTTCATCCTTGAGTTCTATCGTATGAGGATCTTTGAAGGTGGCGTGTCCGTAAAGGAGTTGGACGTCATTCCGCCGGAGTTGGTCGTTAAGGACGTCCCCTTCAACTTGAATGACTTCGGTGACACGCCCGATTAATTGTTGGACAGTGGGCCGAGGAGGGGTAGGGTCTTGGTTGACGAGCCAGCGAAAGTTTAACCCGGAAAAAGATAAAACAGCCTCCCGGAAGGTTTTACTCGGAATCGTGGCTGTATCCAGGCAACTTCCACCAACTACGCGTCTCTTTTCAATCACCGCCACCCGCTTCCCTAGTTTGGCTGCCTGAACGGCCCCTCGTTGACCGGCAGGCCCGCTACCGATGCAGAGCAAATCATATTGAAAGGAAGGGGAGGAATCTTTTGGCGAATTCATCTTTCTACGGGGTAACGTTAGCTAGAACGGTCCTTATTATTTAGCATAATCGGTTGCTTCGATGAAGTAAATGTACGGTGGATAAGGGGAACGGAGAAATTCCATACTTCTTCTGTCGGTGATCAAAATGGTGGGTGTCGAATCAAGCGATGGACTTAAGGCGGCGAAATAATGGTCAGGATTGCGTAGGGGAGAATCTAGGGTTGGGGCGTATTGGGCAGGAGGCCTGTCTTTGAGCTTTTTTCCTTCCTAGAATGGTCGATTCGTGATGAGCCGAAGTTGTGGCGTGAATCAAGTCTTGAACCTTTTTGCGGCCTTCTTTCTTTAATTGGTTGCAGTATCTTCGTTGGTTTTTTGATAGGTACATGATGTCCTGACAGAGCAGGAGCTCTTGATAGAGCTCGGTTACCTCTTTCTGAAGCTGTGATTTTTTATTGGCGAATGCTTCCAATTTATTCTGGCTTAGATTCTCTTCGCTCAAGGCTTTGTCGCAAGATTGGATAGGTTTCTCTGCTAGTGCCCAAAGGGGCATGAATGTGATTGTTGTGATCGTAAGCACTAGGAGCGTTTTAAGCATGACGGTACCCTTCCATGATGAACCCCGAGGAGTTATGTCTATTGCATCACGAATGGACCCCTTAAGCCTATTGGTCAAAAGGATGGATAGGATGCGTAGGCTTCGGAATGTAACGGAACAAATCAAAAACGAGGCACCAGGAACTAAATATTCAAAGAAGTAAAAGAAAGGCCTTTTAGGGTGTGACGTGATGGGTGTATCGGTTATGGGTCATGGGAACAGATTTTCAGAAAATGATGAGACGAAGTGGATTGATCGGGAATGAATTGAGTTTGTTGTGTGTTGGTGAGGGGTTGTGTTCATGATTTTGGGAGGTTTCTTGACGGGACAGCCGGGATACGGAGGTGTTATTCAGAAAAGGAGTGGGCTGTGAGGGTGTGTATGATGATTTCCGGAGGGCAAAAGAGCCGTACGGGGAAGAGAGAGGTGCCTACCCCACGGGAAGTGTACCCTCGCATGGTTTTATAGAGCCAGGGGCCGGCCTTGTATTCACGACCACATCGGCTATGCGTAATGATGGGGTTTCCGCCCGGAAGACAGATTTGTCCTCCGTGAGAATGCCCGCATAGGTATAAATCCATCCCGGCTTCATGGGCCTCAGGAATGATTTCTGGGGAATGCACCAAAAGAATGCGGACTGCATCCTCTGGTGCGAGTTTGACTGCTTTTTCCAGGTTGCCGGTTTCATAATAGTGCATGTCATCAAGCCCAAGGAGCCAGATCGCATCCGAGCCCTTTTCTAAGGCCTGGGTTTCATTCAAGAGCATTCGGATTCCGCAGGATTCCAGACCTGGGACCATTTCCAACCAGTCATGATTACCCAAAATTCCCGTGAGACCGAATGGAGCTTTGATGGATTTGACCAGGGATTCCATCAAAATAAGTGTTTTATCATAGTTTCCATACGTCAGGAATCGAAAATCACCCGTAAGGACACATAAATCAAAATCCAGTGTAGCTAACGTATCCTGAAGGGCCTGGCCTTTATCGATCATGCCTTCGATATGCAGGTCGGATAGATGGAGAATACGGAACCCCTCAAATGCAGAAGGAAGATGAGCAAGGGGCACCGAATGATGGACAATCCGGTATTTTGTAGAATTTTTAACCGCAAGGGGCCAAATTCCAGTGGTTTTTAAGGTGGTTTTGATCAGCCAGGCGATGAGTGGAAACTCTTCCATGTGCACATGAAGATGTCGTCCGCTTAATAGCAGGGCTGAATAATGAGCCTGCATTTCCAGTCGTCGGCTGGCATGGTCCCGGCCAATCCGGTCCACGAGTTTCGCCATGGTTTCTTGATCTGGATGAATAGGTGGCATGCTCTTGTCAGTCTTATCGTTTCAAGGGTACCATTCTGCCATGCAACGACTCGACCTTCATAGTACGGAGTTGCCGGATTTACAGTTTGTGCTCATGGTGGCGGCACTCTGTACGTCTGATGTAGAGGTCTTTAATGTACCAAGGTCAGTCAGAGATGCCGTATTTAACCGATGTTGGGCTTTACTACATGAAGGCCCCCCTCCGGAAAATCCAACAGAGAGAGTCTTGAATTTACGCCAGGGTGATGAAGTTACCTTAGAAGCCTTGGTCCATGTCATTCGAGAAACCTTTTCCGCGCACGGCATTACGGAGTTAACTTGGGACCATCCTGTAAGCGAACCTTCTCAGGAATCCACCCCGGAAGCTCGTCCGTTGGTGGAGCGCCTCCAACGATGGGAGCCCACTGGCGATGGCGAGCCACCCGATCCCTCGTCAACCCCGCACTCTCCCGGTACGTAACCTCTCCTCCCAGGCACTCGGGTTTTGAATCTTCAGCACGGTTTTCCCACATTGAGATGTTCTTGCTTCCTCAATGAATGAGGAGCCTTTTCATGTATGTCGGTTCATTCAAGGTTCGAGCTTAGGCCGTTTCCTTGTCTTATCCGACGGGTAAAAATTGGGGGAAGGAACCTGGGGGAGGTAATGGGTTCAACGTTGCTTGTACGGCTGGGGGTTATTCCCCAGACAGGGTTAGTAGGTACATACCAGCATCATTTCCTAAGAATGTGCGGTTCGGGCTCCGGTTTGGGACGTTACGGTGCCTAACCGCCGAAACTTGGCCTCCCGTTCTTTGAGCAGGGTACTCACCGGAACTTTTTCCAGATGAGCAAGATGGTCATCCAGAGTTTCTGAGAGACGTTTGGCCGTACTGTCGGGATCTCGATGTGCTCCTCCGAGCGGTTCGGGGATGACCTGATCGATGACGCCCAGATCCATCAGTTCTGCAGCAGTCATTCGAAGTGCGGTCGCAGCTTCGTTCGATTTTGACGCCTCGCCCCATAGGATGGCGGCACAACCTTCCGGAGAAATCACGGAATAGATGGAGTGTTCGAGCATCAAGACTCGATCGGCGACACCGAGGGCTAAAGCCCCCCCACTTCCTCCTTCTCCGGTGATGATGGCAATGATGGGAACCTGCAAACGAGCCATTTCCAATAAATTGCGTGCAATGGCTTCGGCTTGTCCTCGTTGTTCTGCGTCAATTCCTGGATAGGCTCCGGGAGTATCGATAAAGGTCATAATGGGACGTTTAAATTTTTCCGCGAGTTTCATCAGGCGCAAGGCTTTTCGGTAGCCTTCGGGTTTGGCCATCCCAAAGTTTCTTCGCATCCGTTCCTTCAATGTTTTTCCTTTTTCGTTCCCGATGACCATCACGGACCGCCCGTTCCATATGGTAAACCCTCCGATAATGGCCGGGTCATCCCCAAAAAGACGATCTCCATGAAGCTCCTGGAACTCTTCCGTGAGGTGTTCGAGATAATCAGCGATAGAAGGACGTTGGGGATGCCGGGCAATTTGACTGCGCTGCCAAGGGGAGAGGTCTTGATACAGCTCCTCTTCCATTTTGGCCAGTTGAGCGGAATATTTGATGATCGTTTCTTGGACGGAATTCTTTTTTGATTTCGATTTGACGAGTCTGAGGAGGCGTTCTTCCAGATCTTTTAGCGGTTTTTCGAACTCCAAATATTCACGCACAGGGAGGCTCCTTGTCGGGAGGTTATTGGAAGGTGACCGTGGATACGCCAAGAAGGTGTTCCACTTCTTCTAAAAATTCTGGAGTCGGAGCAATCGTCACGTCTGACAGTCCCGTCAAGCTGGCCGAAAGACCTGGTTTGAGATGAAAGGCCAACGAAATGGGGGTTGGACCAGGGTATCGATTAAAGATGTCCTGTAAGTCTACCAGATTTTCGGGTAAAACGTCTCCTTCATGAACCTGAAGGGTTACATGCTTTACCGTATCATGTGCTAATTCTGGGAGGGATTCGATGCGTGTGGCTTTGAGTCTCGCGCCGTTATCCATCAGATCAACGGTGCCGGATAAACGAATCACCGAGTCAGGAGTCAGGAGTGCTTCATGTTGCTTAAACGTTTCCGGAAAAATAATGGCTTCCACGGTCCCATGTAAATCCTCTAGCTGAACATAGGCCATTCGATTGCCCCTTTTGGTGGTGGTGACCTTAATCCCGGAGATCACACCGCAAATCTTGATTTCCCGACCCTCTCTCAAATCGGAAAGCGATCGGGTGGAGCAGGTAGAAAAGTGGGTTATGGCCAAGCTATGTCTGTTCAATGGATGGGCCGTGATATAAAACCCTGTCAATTCTCGTTCATACTTGAGGAGCTCATTTTGTGGCCACTCGTCCTGGGCTGGAATGGCCAGGCTCAGGCCCTCATTCGAGGGGGCCGTGGAATCTTCGGACGTGAGTGAATCGAATAAACTGGTCTGTCCCTGACGTTTGTTCCTTTGAACCGTCGCGGCATGGGTCAAGGCGTCATCCAGGATACGATACAGGCTGGAACGTGTGGCGCCGGTGGAATCGAAGGCGCCGACCTTAATCAGCCCTTCGATGACGCGTTTATTCACTTTTTGAGAATCCAGCCGACAGCAAAAATCAGAAAAGGAGACGAATGGGCCGTCTTGATCGCGGGATTCCAGAATGATGTCAACCGCACTTTCCCCGACGTTTTTTATCGCGGCTAATCCAAATCGAATTCCATCAGGGACCACGCTAAAATTTTTTAAACTTTGGTTGACATCCGGGGGCAAAATCTTCAGTCCCAATTCTCGGCATTCGGTGAAATATCCGACCATTTTATCGGTATTCCCCATTTCCGAAGTCAGAAGGGCGGCCATGAATTCTGTTGGATGATGAGCTTTGAGATAGGCCGTCTGATAGGTCACGAGGGCGTAGGCTGCTGAATGGGATTTGTTGAAGCCGTATCCGGCAAAAAAGGCCATTTGGTCGAAGAGCTTTTCCGTTTGTTTTTCGGGAAGCCCTTGTTCCTTTCCTCCAGAAATAAACAAGGCTTTTTGCTTGGCCATTTCCTCATGTTTCTTTTTCCCCATGGCCCTACGGAGGAGGTCCGCTTGTCCGAGTGAGAAACCGGCCAATTGGTTGGCGATGGCCATGACTTGTTCTTGGTAAACGATGACCCCGTACGTTTCTTTCAGGATGGGCTCCAATTGTGGTGGGTCGTATTGTATTTGGGAGGGATCCCGTTTTCGCTTGATAAAGTCGTCCACCATGCCACTTTCTAGCGGCCCGGGGCGATACAGGGCCAGGATGGCAATTAAATCCTCGAACGACTCTGGCTTAATTTTGACGAGTAGATTGCGCATGCCCGAACTTTCCAGCTGGAAAATGCCGGTCGTTTTTCCTGAGCTGAGCAGTGCTGCCGTTTGGGCATCCTGTAAAGGCAAATGATTGATGTCCAGTTGTTGGTCCGGCGTTTTTTCCACATTGACCAATGTCACCGCTTCGTGAATCATGGTCAAAGTCTTGAGGCCTAAAAAGTCAAATTTGACCAAACCGACTTTTTCCAAATCGGTCATCGTATATTGAGTTACGACTTCGTCTTTGTTGGTTTTATAGAGTGGCACATGTTCCATCAGGGGTTTTTGGGAAATCACCACTCCCGCGGCATGAGTGGATGCGTGACGGGCCAGGCCCTCCAATGACATGGCCGTATCCATGAGCTCTTTCATGGTGGCATCTTTGTCCACGAGTTCCTGAAGACGACTCTCTTGCTTGAGCGCGTCCTTTAACGTGATGTTGAGTTGCGGAGGGACGAGTTTGGCGACGCGATCCACCTCTGCATAAGGGAGATCCATTACCCGGCCGACATCCCGAATGGCGGCTTTGGCACCTAAGGTCCCAAATGTGATGATCTGGCAAACATGTTCCTCCCCATATTTCTCGATGACATAGTTGATCACTTCCCCACGACGGTCCATGCAAAAGTCCATATCAATATCGGGCATGGTGACCCGTTCGGGGTTGAGGAAACGTTCAAAGAGAAGATTGTAGACGAGAGGGTCCAAATCGGTGATTCGAAGTGCGTAAGCGACGAGGCTTCCGGCGGCCGATCCCCTTCCGGGTCCGACTGGGATGCGTCGAGATCTGGCGAAATTGATGATGTCCCACACGACAAGAAAGTATCCCGCATATCCCATGGAATTGAGGACAGCCAGTTCCGTGTTCATTCGGTGTTGGTAGGCCTCAGGGGGGATGGAGCTGGGTCGTTCCTTCAACCGTTCACGAAGCCCGTCTTCCACCAAATGCTGGAGGTAGGATTCATGCGATTGCCCTTCTGGTACATGATAGTCCGGGAGATAGGAGGTCCCGAATTCCAATTCCAACCCGCATTGTTCTGCTACCTGGCAGGTATGAAGGACCGCACGTGGGAATTCGGCAAATTCTGCGACCATTTCTTCAGTCGATTTGACGTATAATTGATCCGTGTCGAACTTCATCCGGTTAGGATCGCTCAGGGTTTTTCCTGTTTGAAGACACAACATAATCTCATGGGGGCGGGCATCACGTTTTTTTAAATAATGGCAATCATTGGTCCCGACCAACGGAATCCCTAACTTTTTGTGGATGTCCATTAACCCACGGTTGGCGACTTGTTGATGGTCCAGGCCATTGGCCTGCACTTCGAGATAGTATCGGTCTTTCCCAAAAATGGTTCGAAATTCATCAGCGACCTTGGTGGCCCCTTCCAGGTCCCCTTGCCCGATTAAATAAGGGACTTCACCGCTCAAACATCCTGACAGGGCGATGAGCCCCTCCTGATGTTCCTGCAAGAGTTCCTTGTCCATCCGGGGTTTGTAGTAGAATCCTTCGAGATAAGCTTTGCTGGAAAGTTTGATGAGATTATGATACCCGGTGCGATTGGTCGCTAGCAGAATGAGATGATAATACTCATTGTGCGCCAGATGTCCCGATTTTTGGCTCCGGTGTCCGGGAGCCATGTAGGCTTCACACCCGATGATCGGTTTGACCCCATGGGCATGGGCTTTTTGGTAGAAGTCTATGGCGCCGAAGAGATTTCCATGGTCGGTCATCGCGACTGCGGGCATGCCATAGTCTCTGACCTGTTCAAACAGCGGAGTAAGTTGGTTGGCACCATCTAAGAGGCTATACTGTGTGTGGAGATGTAAGTGAACGAATTGTGAGGCCACTCAGGGAGTCCTTCAGAAAAAGTGTAATGAGCCTTTCACGTGAAGTCAAATTGAGTCCACTGTTAACTCGTTTTTTGTCGTAGGTCTACATTATCATTTGTGCAAAATTATTTCAGAACAACACATAGATCCTGGTCTTTGGTAATCCCATAAAAATGGGTACAAGTATGTGGATAAATTCACTGTTGCGTTTTCCTCAACAAGATGGATTTGCTGTTTAGCACTTTGCCTAAGAGGTGGGCATTGTAGTGAGAGATTCTGGCCATACAAGTTGTGGGGTCGAAGGCTTTCTCACGGAAAAATACCTAATCAAGGAATGAAAGGGAGGGTTGAGAAGACTAACAGAATCAATTCTACAGAATGGTTTTATGTATCCCTGATCAGAGGAGAAAGAACGTATGCTTTTAACGACCACATCTCAGATTGACGGACATCGAATAAAAGACTATTTAGGAGTGGTAGCCGGGGAAGCTATTTTGGGAACAAATTTTTTTCGAGATTTTTTTGCCAATATTCGAGATATCGTGGGCGGTCGGTCGGGAGCCTATGAAAAAGAATTACAACGGGCCAGGGAAATTGCGTTTCAGGAGATTCAAGAGGAAGCGTTGGCCGTTGGGGCTAATGCGATCGTTGGGATTGATTTGGACTATGAAGTGTTAGGAGAAACAAGCAGTATGCTTATGGTCACGGTAAGTGGAACGGCCGTTCAAATTTAATTGAGGTTCGTGAGATTTCTTGATCTCAACAATATTGAAGTTGAAACCTCAGATCAACGAAGTTGAGAAAGAAATTCAATATTAATAATTTTCACCTAAATAAAAGCCTTGACGTGATTTAAAATCGACCGATAAGATGTAATAACTGAACACCATTTCAGGCTTGTTATTCCATGGACGACTTAAACGATTTCAATAGGCGATGAACACGAGGCAGTTCGGATACTGTCCACATCAAGGGAGGATGTTATGAAAGGTAAAAAGGGAGTTGTCGAGTATCTCAATAAGGTTTTGACGAATGAATTGACGGCCATTAACCAATATTTTCTCCATGCGGAGATGTGCGGAAATTGGGGTTATGAAACCCTGCACAATGAGATTCGAAAGCATGCGATCGATGAGATGAAACATGCGGAAGCCATCATCGAGCATATCTTATACTTAGAAGGGTTTCCCAACTTGCAACGCTTAGGAACCCTAAAAATCGGGGAAACGGTTCCCGAGCAACTCAAATCCGATTTAGCTCTGGAACGGGATGCCGTGAAGTTGTTAACTGAAGCCATTACCCATTGTACGAAGGTGGGGGACTATACGACCCGGTCTAAATTAGAGGGTGTGGTCGTGAGTGAAGAAGAACATATTGATTGGATTGAAACTCAATTGGAAACGATCAAACAAGTTGGCGTGGAGAATTATTTAAGCCAGCATATGCACGAAGGATAAACCCTGAGTCAATCAAGGATTGCAAAGAGCCTTCCGGATTTTTTCGAAAAATCCGGAAGGCTCTTTTGTTTTCCAAAGGGCTACCCTAATATCCAGGACGTGTGTTCCCACACGACAAAGAGGCCCAGAATGATCGTCGTGATCCCGACGCCTCTCTGGAGATTGTCATGAATCCATGTGAGGGAATGTGCCGAATACCACAGGGGAATGGCTATGACAAAGGACAGTATCCCCATGCCGAGGATGGAACCGATCCCAAAGATGAGAATGTATCCCAAGGCTTCCCCGGGATGCATGGAGGATTGGATCGTGAGAAGGATGAGGGCTGCCGACCCAGCCATGCCATGCATGAAGCCAACCAGAAGAGCTCGCACAGGAAACCCCCCTGGATGAGTATGTTTATGTGAAGAAAGATCGTGCGCTTCTTGGGCCTCATGGGCATGGGCGTGGAAATGTGGAGGTTGATCGGGATGTTGATGCAGGTGAAAGTGGACATGTTCCTTTCGCAACCTCCGCAGTACATCTATGCCGAGTCCCATGAGCATGAGGCCCACCATACCTTCCAGGACATGAGCCCAATGTTCAGGGATTGTGGACCCCGCGATCAGGACCAGTGATCCGACGATTATCAGTGTGATGGTATGACCGACTCCCCAGACGATTCCTTGTTTTACCGTATGCCAGACGGTACCTTTTTGAGTCGCTAAGGAGGCTACAGCGGCCGCGTGATCGGCTTCTAACGCGTGGCGCATGCCTAAAAAAAATCCAAAGAGGAGAAGGGTCAGCATAGGAAAAAGGGTGTAGGAATCTTCAGTTTTGAGTGAGCGTTGTTTGTGAAGCCGACCTTTGAGGCGTGGGTGTGATTGAATCCTTGGTCATCCCATAAGAAACATGCTTCCCGATTCTTCACGGGTATCCTATAGGTTAAGCGGAAAAGAAGGCAAATGTCGGAAGGAGGGAATTCTCTCGGGAATCAATGAAGAATGTAGAGGGGAAGACCCTTTATTTGCCCAAGGCTCGATCTAAGTTGAAGGCGGCACTGATCAGGGCAAGGTGGGTAAAGGCTTGAGGGAAATTTCCAAGGGCTTCCCCATGGTGGCCTGTTTCTTCGGCAAAGAGCCCGAGATGGTTCGCATATCCCAACATTTGTTCGAAGAGGAGTCGTGCATCATCCAATCGTTTCCGGTCCACCCGACCGGCTCGGGTGAGGGCTTCAACAAGCCAAAAGGTGCAAATGTTGAATGTCCCTTCTTCCCCGTTGAGGCCATCGGTGGTCTCGGCTACGTTATATCGATAGACGAGTCCGTTGGCCACGAGCCCGCCTTTTTCCGGGGCCTGAATCGTGGCATCCAACGTTTTTAACATGCGAGGGTCGGTGGGAGATACGAAAAAAACCAATGACATCATGAGATTCGCGGCATCTAAGGAATCACCCCCGTACTGTTGAATAAAGGCCTGGCGATCAGCATTCCATCCCTTTTCCATGATTTCTTCATAAATTTCGTCTCGGACTCGAAGCCACCGATCGCGATCGGCAGGGAATGACCGTTTGTCAGCCAAGCGAATGCCTCGGTCGACCGCGACCCAACACATGAGTTTCGAGTAGACGAAATGCTGCTGCCCGCCCCGGACCTCCCAAACACCTTCGTCCGTGCGGCGCCAGTTATCACAAACCCAATTGATCAGCCGTCTGAGGTGCTTCCAGAGGTCGTAGGATATTGGGGTCCCGTATTTATTGTAGAGGTAGACGGAGTCCAGCAATTCTCCATAGATGTCTAATTGGAGTTGATCATACGCTCCATTCCCGATCCGTACCGGACGAGATCCTTGATACCCCTCCAGATGGTCGAGCGTTTCTTCGGTTAAGGTATGTCTTCCATCGATGCCATACATGATTTGCAGGGATCCATCCGGATGTAACTCATGGCAACGGGCTTCCAGCCAATTCATGAATTGTGAGGCCTCCTCGGTGAACCCGATGCGTAACAGGCCATAGAGGGTAAAGGCTGCATCACGGATCCAGGTGTACCGGTAATCCCAGTTGCGTTCCCCCCCTATTCCCTCCGGTAGACTGCACGTAGGGGCTGCCACGATGGCTCCGGTGGGTTGGAAGGTCAGGAGTTTTAAGACGAGGGCGGAGCGATGGACCATTTCCCGCCATCGTCCGGAGTAGGTACATTTTGAGAGCCATCGTCTCCAGTAATCCACGGTTTGTGTGAAGAGGGTTTCCGCATGGTCCTCCGGATGGGCCGAAGGGAGTGGAGAACTTTGTTCCACTTGCTGGATACAAAAATCGAGGACTTCGCCTTCATGTACCTCAAATTCTGCCCAGACGCGGTCACCTTCCTGTTTGAGAGGGATGGACGTCCCGAGTCGAAGGGTCAGATTTGAGGAGCGAAATTCGACTCCTTGGTCGGAAACCGTGATCGTGTGAGAGTCCCGTCCATAATTGAATGCAGGCTGACAATCCAGGCGGAAGGTCATGGTCCCCCGAATGGCTTGAACCCGTCTGATTAACCCGTGCTGAGTGCATTCCAAGGATTGGGTCCCCACGGGCATAAAATCGATGACTCGCCCCACCCCTCCGGGAGAATGAAACCGGGTGACCAGGACATTGGTGTCGGGCCAATAATATTGTTTGGATTTAATCCCATTCGTAGGAGGGGCGATGGTAAATCGACCGCCTTTGGTGTCGTCCAGAATGGCAGCAAAAACGCTGGGAGAGTCAAAGTGGGGAAGGCAGAGCCAGTCAATGGACCCATTCATTCCGACCAGGGCCGTGGTTCGCATATTACCGATCAGGCCGTAATTTTCGATGGGTTGATACGACATGTCACTCTTTTCGGTTAGGGGGTCAACAATATTGATCCATAGGATTCAAGAGGAATACAATACCTGACTTTGGATTGGCGAGTGTATCGTCTAGCAGGGCATATAAGTTTCGGTAGGCCCATACATTAAATTTTCAAGGAACAGCTTTGATGCCAACCTATCCCTCTCAGGTAGACCTTCAGGGCAAGACCTATACATTCCACAGTATTTTGAAGGATGACTTTTTCTCGCTGAATGTCCTGTACACTCATTCGGCCCAAGAAGGGTATGTGTTAAAGCTGAGTGACTTTCGTTTCATCGGGGGGTGGATCTTGCGCCCCTTAGCCGCCTGGATTTCCAGGCGGGAATATACCATGTATCAAAGAGTCAGGGATATCTCTGGAATTCCTACTTTGGGTCCCCGGTTGGGACGACGGGGATATTTTCATCGGTATATTGAGGGAAAAACCTTGTGGGAATATCCGAATGGGAAAGAACTCCCATCCGACTTTTTTGACCAATTAAGCCAAATTTTGACTGAGGTACATAAGAGAAGAATTTTTTATGCCGATCTGAATAAACGAGGCAATATCATTTGTTCCTCTGCAGGGAAGGCGTATTTGATCGACTTTCAAATTTGTCTCTTTTTTAAACCGCGTTCGGGGAAAGTCGGAGAGTGGGTGGATCGTATCCTGAATAGTCTCAAGCAAGAAGATCGCTATCACCTTCTCAAGCATAAAAAAGATTTGCAGCCGGAGTTGTTACGTGAAGAAGAAAAGGCTGGCGCTGAACGTTCTCAGCTCAATCAATGGTATGGTCGGTGGATTTGGCGGCCCTATGTCAAGGTGAAGCGCCTCATCTATCCTCATGGAAGCAATGAAACCATCTGGTACAAGTGGAAGCGGCAGGCGGATCAATCTCCCAAAATTCCGTAATCGGTGGATGTTTTTCCTCTAGGTAAACCTTGAATCGGGAATAAAGATGACACACGGACAAGAACGAGTCGGTTTCGTAGGGGTCGGTCGGATGGGGGCCAATATGGCTCGTCGATTAAACGATGTCGGATATGCTGTCGTGGGAGTCTATGATGTCGATGGTTCTAAGAGCAAGAATTTGGCTGATGAATTGGGGTGTCAAGCATCGGCCACTCCCGCTGCAGTGGCAGAGCATTCCCATATCGTTTTCACCGTGGTGACGGATGATGACAGTATGCGGAGGATTTATGATTTCGGAAGTTCTGATAGTTTGTTGGCGCATGCTCAGAGTCGACTCTTCATCAATTGTGCGACGGTCTCGCCTTCCGTTCATGTCGAAGTGGAGTCTCTGGTCGAACAACAAGGGGGCTGTTCGTTAGAAGCCTGTATGGCCAGTAGTATTCCCCAGGCTCGTGAAGGGGCCCTCTATCTGATGTGTGGTGGGAAGAAGGACGTATTTGAACGGGCCCAACCTTTGCTGAAGCTGTTAAGTGCCAATCTCCGGTATATTGGGCCTGCCGGCGAAGCCGCAAAAGTCAAAGCGTTAGTCAATATGGTGATGAATATGAACACGGCGGCGTTAGCGGAAGGACTAGGGTTGGGAGCCGCCATGGGGTTGGATTTGACGATGATTCGCGAGGTATTTAGTCAGACCGGCGCCGCTTCGCGAGTGTTGGAAACTGATGGGGAAGATATGCAGAAACGCGACCATGAATGCTATTTCTCCGCAGCTCATGCTGCGAAAGATTCAGGCATTGCCTATTCCTTGGCCGATGCATTGGAGGTGACTCTTCCTTTGGCAAAAGCTACCCTGGACCAGTACCGTCGACTGGTTGAATTGGGTAAGGGTGAGTTGGATAAATCCAGCGTGGCGGAATTGACCTTCAAGGATCGCCACACACCTCCTCCGCGATAATTTTGGGGTTCTCCCATGACAGATCAAGGCTACACCCTCATTGAACCTCCGAAAGGGGTTCCGATTAAAGCATGGATCAAAGGGGTCTCCCTCGAGGCCGCAGCTCAGAGACAGCTGCAAAATGTGGCCTCTTTGCCCTTTGTGTATAAGTGGGTGGCGGCTATGCCGGATGTTCATTGGGGAATGGGTGCGACGATCGGGAGCGTGATTCCCACGAAGGGGGCGATCATTCCCGCCGCGGTGGGAGTCGATATCGGATGCGGCATGATGGCGGTTCAGACCACGCTCCGGGCAGATCACCTTCCGGACTCCCTGCGGGGTATCCGGGGTACGATCGAGCAGGCCGTGCCTCATGGCCGGACCAATAATGGCAGAAAACAGGATCGGGGAGCCTGGTGGAACATTCCTTCCCATCATCTGAAAGAATGGGGGCGACTTAAACCCACTTATGAGGATATCACGGCCAAACATCCGAAACTCAACCGAGGCAATGATGTCAATCACCTTGGGTCCTTAGGGACTGGTAATCACTTTATTGAAGTCTGCCTGGACACCCGGAACGCTGTCTGGTTCATGCTTCATAGCGGTTCTCGCGGGGTGGGTAATCGCATCGGAACGTATTTTATCGAACTGGCCAAAAAGGATATGCGGAAATTTATCCGAAACCTTCCTGATAAGGACTTGGCCTATTTTGATGAAGGGACCGAACATTTTGAGGATTATGTGGAAGCGGTCCAGTGGGCACAAGACTTTGCTATGACCAACCGACGGCTCATGATGCACAATCTGATGACAGCCTTGCGTGATTCTGGCGAACTTCCCCCATTTGAATCGACTCAAGAGGTCGTGAATTGTCACCATAATTATGTCGCCGTGGAATCCCATTTCGGTTCTGAGGTCTTTGTGACGCGCAAAGGGGCCGTTCGAGCTCGACAGGGGGATATGGGAATTATTCCAGGCAGTATGGGAGCACGATCCTATATCGTGCGAGGTCTTGGCAATGAAGAAAGTTTTCAGAGTTGTAGCCATGGTGCGGGACGGGCCATGTCACGAGGGGAGGCCAGACGTCGTTTTTCAGTGGCCGACCATGCACGAGCGACCGAAGGGGTGGAATGCCGAAAAGATGTCCAGGTCATCGATGAAACCCCCGCCGCCTACAAGCCGATTGAAGATGTTATGAAGGCTCAACGGGACCTCGTAGATATTGTCCATACTCTGCGACAGGTCGTGTGTGTGAAGGGCTAAAGTCTACTGGAAAACGGACAGGTGTTGAAGCCAGGTGAAAATGTTCCTTTCGTTCATTCCCTCCTAAACAGTATGTTCAGGATCCCTGTGGCCGCTTGAATGACTTGTTCTTGGTCTCCACGCGCGGATCGAAGTAACTCCAGTCGGTGGTGAGCTTCCGCAAAATCCGGTCGTAACGTAATCGCTCGTGAGAGCGCGTGTTCACCCTCCGCTGAATGGCCTTGGGCCATGAGCACTAATCCCAGGTCAGAATAGGCTTCAACCTCATCGGGAAGCGTTTTGGTTGCTTTGTCAAACGCGCGGGCGGCCTCAGGGAAATTCCGGTTGGCCATCAAGGCCCTTCCTAGCCAATACCAGGCTTGCCCGTCTTTTTCACGTAGGTGAGTGCTCTGGCGAAGAGCCCTAATCGCCGCCTTCCATTCGTGCTTATCGATATGTACTGAACCCAGATCTCGATAGGCTTCGGCCCAATCGGGTTTCAAGCGAATGGCGGCCAAATATTCTTCGATGGCTCCATTGGGATCTCCTTGTTGATTGAGCAAGGTGGCTAATCGCATATGGGTCTCCGCGTCCTGACCTTGAAATTCCGGGGATTGGCGCAGGGCTTCTCGCTCCCGACGAAGCCCGGATTCGACACTCGCATTCGTGACCGGTTTTCCTTGTGAGGTGATCACATCGGTTTTCTGAAGGTCGGTGGGTGTGGTGGCCCAGGCAGGGAAAACCAAAAAGCCCATACACCAAACGATTGCAAGCAGGCCAATATGAAGCATAGCTGGAGCGGGTCAAATGGGAAGGTATTTACTTCTCCAGTTTAGGATGTCTTAACCTTATATACCATTTGGGTTTGATTCGTCCGAAGTCGGTCCGTCGATTGTGTCGTAGCCCTTTTTTGGGATCAAGCACGATAGGGCCCGTTTGGGACCGGTGATACACGACCCAGTGCCAGTGGGGTTGCCCGTTTTCTCGGTGCCATTTAATCGCGAGGAGCGCAAGGGATGGTAATGTCTTCCATGATCGGAAAGGAATTTCTTGCTTTGATGGGATGACATGAAAGTGTTCGAGAAGATGACGGACATGGGTGGTTTCTGACCAGAGGGAAGGAACCTTCACGTCGATACCAAGGGTAAGGGCTGTGGCTTTAACCTGTTCGTATCGGAGGCCTACTACCGTCGCCACACAGGCAAGTCCGCAGCCGGTGAGGTCTTGTTGGATAACTGGTTTGATGAACGACTTTCCGTCAGCGGTCATGAGAAGACCCAAGGGACAAGCGTGCTGAGTGAGAAGCATTCATGGTGATGAAGGGGAGAGCTTCTTCAGGTAGTCTTTTAAAACCACCCCATGATTATACTGGGTGTTTCGGGAGCCATAGAGGAGAGTGAGAGGACCTTTCTTCCCAAGAGTCTGTAATTGGTGAATGGGATTAAGGTTGTGTTTCAATTCTTTTCGGTACTGTCGTTGAAATTCTTCCCATTGTGTTGGATCCTGGTGAAACCACTTTCGTAAGGATGTCGAGGGAGCAATCTCCTTCAACCACAGGTCGAATGGGGCCGAATGTTTTGATAGGCCTCGTGGCCAGAGCCGATCGATGAATACTCGAAATCCATCGGATGGACTGGGTGGGTCATAGATTCGTTTTAACCCGATTTCCATTAAGTGGGATTCGTTGGTCGGTTGCGTGTTGGCTTTTGAAGGGGTCCCGATTTTCTTAGGGGTTGGGAACCCTTTTGGTGAGTACAACCAACAGTCCGTCGTATGATCATTCACAAGACCGGCGGCTTGCATGTGGGCATACATGATCGTGCTGCCGGCAAATCGAAATCCACGTTTTTTCAGGTCCTTGGCAAGGGCGTCACTCTCCGGTGACGTCGCTGGAACCTGGGACATGCCTTTCCAATGATTGATTTTGGGACGTCCTTCCACAAAATTCCAGATATAGGTATTAAACGAGCCAAATTCTTTTTGGATGTGGAGGAATGCCTTGGCGTTGGTGATCGCTGAAGCAATTTTGAGGCGGTTGCGAATAATCTCAGGGTTTTGAAGTAAGCGCGTTTGTCGCTGTGCGGTAAATGTGGCGACCTTTTCTGGATAAAATTCTGCAAAGGCTTTTCGATATCCTTCCCGACGGAGCAAGATGGTTTCCCATGACAGTCCCGCTTGGGCCCCTTCTAAGATCAGCATTTCAAAATGTTTTCGGTCATCATGAACGGGTCTTCCCCATTCTTGATCATGGTAGAGGATAAAATGAGGCTTGTCCGCCACCCAGGCGCAACGAGGTTTTCTATCCTTTTCTGTCGGAGATTTCCTGGCCATTGAGGAAGGCTTTTCAGTGAATAGACGAAAAAATCAATAAGTACTCGTGAAGGCAGTCAGGGCCATTGGTCAACCGTAGCCAGGCTACGTTGTTTCCTTAGGGCCAGTCAATATGGTGAGTGATTCGTTCGTGAATACTGAAAGATAAACTCTTGAATAATAATACAATTTTTGAGGATTTCTTGAGAAATTGGAGAGAGGGATCCCCAAGTTATTTATGGAATCCATGGCAAAGGCAGGAATGGAGTAAGACTTGGTACAATGGGAAAAGTTCAATCCAAGGAGGAGCAATCATGAAGAGTTTTTCTTTTCATTCATCATCCCCCCTGTCGGCATTCCTTTTTTCAGGGGTATGTCCTTTGATTATGGTGTTGGGTGTTGCTCCATTCGCGCTTGCCGACTCCCCGGTACCCTGGGAATGTACGGAGTATGAGGGAGAAGCGCAAAACCGGTGCATTCGAATGTTTGCGGAATTACAACAACAGCAGATTGATCGGTTGGAAAAGGAATTGGAGGCTCAAAAACATATCGTTGATGAACTCAAGGATCAGGTCAACAAACAGGCGGCTACCACGAATGAACTCGAAGAAGAACTCGATCGAACCCGATATCGAACTGAAGGGCCCCCTTGGACTCGAGTGTACCCGCCTTGGGGATTTTCACTCAGGTTTGGGCGTGATGGCTGGTATGGTGGGACCTATTACTACGGCCCTCCCTATTACGGGCCTCGTTATTATTATCCCCGCCATCGCAGATGGCATAGGCATTGGTAGGGACGTTCCAAAGATACAAGATGGGAATGAAGACGGGATAAAGATCCTCAACCTTTGAGCGCAAGGCTCTTGGTCTTATCAGCTTTCATCCCGATGAACGGTATCGGGGGAGAAAGCGGGTAGACAGACGGCGATATACTCGGCTCCTTCCTGGCCTGGAGTGCTATAGCGAACCCATTCTCCCCGAAGAGTCAGTACTCCTTGGCCCGCATTGACTTTCAAAATTCCCTCCTTGGTTTCAACCTGTAACATGCCGCGCAGAACGACGGTATATTCGTCAAACTCTGGAGTCTGACCGGGTTCAACCCAGCCCGAAGGACTCTGCATGCGGGCGATACTTACGCCTGGTGTCCCAGAGTTGACATGGCCGAAAAATTCATCGATGAGCTTGGGTTTATTTCCCGCGGCTTCGATTCTTGTCGGTTTTGGGATAAACGTTGCCATAGATGGTTCTTTCCTCCACCATTGAGATTTGATCCAACGAGTTGCTCAATCACCTAAATGCGTTCCCAAAATTTTATAGCTTTTCCCAAGTGGTGTGCTAGTGGCCATTCGCTACTTTATAGGAATGGCCAGGTTTTTTGAATATTGTAGTTTTAGGGAAGGAAGAGAAAAGGATGGGAGGGATTAAGGGTCGAAGCAAGCGAATAGCCTACCTCGACCCCCTAATCTTAAGCCTTTGGATTTAAGGCTTATTCTGCACCGGCCTGAATTTCTTTAAACTTTCCTTTGACCCGTTCTCCGGTCGCTTTCACCTTGCCTTTGGCGCGTTCCATGGTTGCGCTCATCTTGTTACCCTTGGCCTCTTCAATTTGAGCCTTCATTTCCCCTTTAGCTTCTTGAGCCTTGGCTTTTGTCTCTGCTTTCATGGCCTCCATTTTTGCCGCAGCCTCTCCGGCATAGGCCATGGTCCATACCCCACCGAGGAACAAGAGCAGAGTTGTGGCAATGATGATGGGTGTTTTCATACAAACCTCCTTCAGAACATGAGGGGGTCTGTTGGTATGAATGGGGGATTGCGCTGTTATGAGGGTGAGGGGTGGGGTGCTTCTTCCGACTAAGGGATCGGTAAATGCTTGAGATGTGGGCATTCTTTCAGGTTGGTTGGCATGAAGTCAAATTCACTTGCCACTGGTCCTTGTTTGTAATCGTCCCATACTTAAGGTGCTCCGGTATATGGCACATCCAAATAATCTTTCGTATCTTTAACCGTGATGAGTCGCAGGATCCAAGGTCCTTTCGCCAAAATCTTCAGGTAAAAGGTTCCCCCATAGGGGTGAAAGGTCTGGCCTTTGGGTTCCGTGCTGTTTGCGAGGACGATGGGTTGGACTGTCTCAAACCATTGCAGCACTTTATCTCGTTCGCTTTGAGGGCTTGAATACGGTCTATTTGCCGATCCATGGGCCAGTAATTTGAAGGTGGGAGATTCGGTTTCCCAAGTGATTTTCCAGCCGTCTTGTACGGTGAACAATTCGGTCGTGTGGGTTCCTGATCCTTGGAATGTCATTTCCACTGGAGGTGAGGGTGGTGGTTCGCTCTGGTTGTCGGCAGCCAGGCCATGGCCTGGGACAGAAACGATGAACCAACACACAAGGAACCCTCTGTAAAACTTTGCCAGGGCATTTGGTAGATTTGATGGAATATGATCCTGCAAGGGCATACTCATGGAATTCACCTTATATTCATAAGGAATTGAAATTATTGTGAAAAATAGTTTTTGAGCTGATAGGGTTCCTTGCCATATCTAAAAAACCCCCTAGTATAATATAGAAGGAGGATCTTCCTGTCATGCGATCGGTTGTCATTTTAGGGGGCGGCAAAATTGGATCCCTGATCGCCACATTTTTGAGAGAATGTGGCGACTACGATGTCATGCTTGGGGACTTGGATAAAGACATCGTCGTTCGGTTGACCGAAGAGATTCCACCTACTCGATTCAAAGCGATTCAGGTTGATGTGCAAGATAAAGTAGCCTTAACTCGCTTTCTCGAAACCGCTCATCCTGATGCCATCATTTCCAGCCTTCCATTTTATTGCAACCCTCTGGTTGGAGAGCTGGCTCGGTCCCTAGATGCTCACTATTTTGACCTGACAGAGGATGTGGAGGTCACCAAACAGATTTGGAAGGTGAGCCAGGGAGCTGAGCATGCCTTCGTACCTCAATGTGGCTTAGCTCCAGGATTTATCAGTATCGTGGCGCATGACCTGATGACTCACTTTGAGTCCGTTGATATCGTCAAAATGCGTGTTGGGCGTTACCCGTCAATCCGAGTAATGTGCTGAAATACTCTCTCACCTGGTCCACAGATGGGCTCATCAATGAGTATGGCAATACTTGCTATGGGATTGAACAGGGTGAAGAAGTGGCATTACAGCCCTTGGAAGGGTACGAGACGATTGAGGTCGACGGGTTGTTGTACGAGGCGTTTAATACGTCAGGAGGGTTGGGGACTTTGGCGGATACCTATGCCGGTAAAGTGAAGACGATGAATTATAAGACCTTACGGTATCCGGGGCATTGTGAAAAAATTCATCTGCTCATGAATGATTTGAAACTGAATGAAGACCGTGGAACATTGAAGCGAATCTTGGAACGTGCTGTTCCCAAGACCCTACAGGACGTGGTGATCATCTACACCTCGGTGACCGGCCTGCGTCAGGGGGAATTGTTCGAGGAAAATTACGTCAAGAAAATCTATCCGCGAACCATTGCCGGAAAACTGTGGTCGGCCATTCAAGTCACGACGGCGGCCGGGATGTGTAGTGTCGTGGATCTGGTATGTGAGCATCCTGGCCGGTATCAAGGTTTTGTGACCCAAGAATCCTTTGAATTGTCCTCTATCGTCAGTAATCGTTTCGGGAGATTTTTTCTGGGTGCCGATTAACCGATTGAATTGATAACCCATGAGTGAAATTTTGGACATTTTCGCCCAGCTCGGCCTTGAACCAGAACATTCCGGGGGATGTTTGGGGCCAGATCGATGGATTGAAGTCAGCAAGCAAAACCTTTTTGAGTCCATCAATCCATCTACCGGTGAACCTCTGGCACAAATCTCCTCATGTTCCGTGAAAGACTATCACGCGGTTATGCAAGAAGCGCAAAATGCATTCCTGTCCTGGCGGACGGTTCCCGCTCCCAAGCGGGGGGAGGTCGTACGGTTGATTGGAGAGGCCTTGAGGGCAAAAAAGGATGCCTTGGGGTCATTAGTCTCGTTAGAAGTAGGAAAGATCAAGGCAGAAGGGGATGGCGAGGTCCAAGAGATGATCGATATGGCCGATTTTGCCGTGGGCCAATCCCGGATGTTGTATGGCCTGAGCATGCATTCCGAACGAGCTCAACACCGAATGATGGAACAGTGGCATTCACTTGGTGTCGTTGGGGTTATCACGGCTTTTAACTTTCCCGTTGCCGTGTGGGCCTGGAATGCCTTTCTGGCGGCTGTTGCCGGAGATCCCGTGGTGTGGAAGCCTTCGCCCAAAGCCCCGCTCTGTGCGTTGGCTGTGCAACACATTTGCAATCACGTGATGCAGGACCAGGGGTTATCCGGGATATTTTCCTTGATCATTTCGGATGAGGTTGATGTCGGCAAAACTATGGTTCAGGACGAACGAGTGCCACTCATTTCTTTCACGGGGTCTGTTCCCGTCGGTCGGGCTGTCGGGCAGGCGGTTGCTCAACGAATGGGGCGGTCTCTTCTGGAATTGAGTGGCAATAACGCTGTGATTGTTGATGAAACGGCGGATTTGGACCTGGCCATTCCTGCCATTGTCTTTGGAGCGGTGGGAACCGCCGGCCAGCGGTGTACGACGACGCGCCGATTATTCGTGCATGAATCCCGGTTTAGTGAGGTCGTAGAATCACTCATTCAAGCCTATCAACAGGTTCGGATCGGACCTTCATTGGAGCCCGATACGCTGATGGGTCCACTCATCGATGATGGTGCCTTAGAAGAATTTCGAATTACTCTGGAAGAGGTGACGGCAGATGGGGGAGAAATCCTGTATGGGGGCAAGGTGCTTCAACGACCAGGGTTCTTCGTCGAGCCGACGTTAGTACGAGCCGAAAATCATTGGAAGGTGGTACAGCGCGAAACGTTCGCCCCTATTTTGTACGTGATGCCCTTTCGCGATTTGGATGAAGCCATTCAGGCTCAAAACCAAGCCCCTCAGGGCCTGTCTTCCTCGATTTTTACCCTGAATATTCGACATGCCGAACGATTCCTGTCTGTCGAGGGAAGCGATTGTGGTATCGCCAATGTCAATATTGGGACATCCGGTGCGGAGATTGGAGGAGCATTTGGCGGGGAAAAAGAAACCGGAGGAGGACGTGAGGCGGGGTCCGATGCCTGGAAAGCCTACATGCGGCGTCAAACGAATACGACGAATTGGGGGTGCACCTTACCTTTGGCTCAGGGGATTAATTTTTCAGTCTCACCAGAGGAGGCGAGCGGGCGATGATTCAAGATGCGAATCTCGAGCAAGTCATCACGGACTACGTTGATGAATATGTTTCCCGGAATCAAGCGGCAGCGATTCTCCGTGATGCCTTGGAAGAATTCGGAATCGGCATGTTTCCGGTATTAGATCATATCACCGTTCGTACCTTGGCTATTGATATACGAGCGGAAGAATTTTTACGACTGGGATACCGGTATTCCGAGACCTTAGAGTATGAAGACTGGTGGGCCAAGGTGTATCGGGCCCCGGGATGTCCGGCATTGTTCATCGACCAGGCGTACGAAGGTTCCCGAGGGCAGACCAGTATCATTCCGGCGTGGGTCAGGCAATTTGGGGATCAAACGTTGCATCATATCGCTGTCCGTGTGACGGATATTGAACGGAGTATTGAACGGCTTTCTTCGAAAGGACTCAGATTTGCCGGAGAAATTGTGGGAGAACGAGGAGGAGATTTAAGGCAAATTTTTTCCGTTCCTGAACAAGTGGAAGGGCAGGCGTTTTCAGTTTTGGAATTGGCTGAACGCCATAGAGGATTTCAAGGGTTCTCTCCCCCTCAAGCCAATAGTTTGATGCAGTCGACGGTTGGGGGATGAAGGCGCTTCTTGGAACCAACTAGGCCTTGGCCGCTTTCAGGACCGACTTGGCGTTTTTGGCGATGGCCCCTGGATCTTTCGACACCACGGCGGCAGCTAACCCTACGGCTGCCGTCGCCAAATGAATCACTTTCCCAACTTTTTTAAGTTTTTTAATGGCCCGTTTGGCGGTGCTTACGGACTTTTTTATGCCTTTGACGTTGATCTCTGATTCATCCAGGGCTAATCCAATGGCTTTGGTGGTCATGTCCGAGGAGGAATTCAGGAGTGACCACTCTTCATCCTCCAAATCCCTTCGCTGGGTTGGTGTGAGATCTTCCCATTTGGAAAATCGATAATTTCCTAACGAAACGGCTAAATCACGAAATTCTTTTGACAGGTCGAATGCTTCGGATGCATTGAGTGGCATGAATGTCCTCAGGGTTAAATGTTTTGGACAAGAGTAAGCAATTCTCTCATTTCCTCCACAGACTTTTGGATTTGACGTAATACCTGGGGATTCAGGTCATTCCGTTGATCGAACAATTGTTGGTGTCCCTTGGAAATTTCCTCCAAGAGTTGCGAATAGGTGTGAATCCCTTCCATCCGTTTCGATGATTTGGCGATGCGCCATTCCTGCCATTCCTTCAAGGCCGCCTTGCCAGCCGGATCGTTTGATTCCATGATGATGGTCATATAATAATTTCGTAGGGCGGCTTGTTCGGTTTGCCCATCACCCCCAAAACCTTCTTTCACGATCTTTTGAAGGGTGCTGATCACGATTTGAAGTGGATCATTGGATTCTTCGATGAGTGTGTGAAGTTTTCCCTGCCGCCATTTATCGCTCGCGACTTTTGTGAGGAGGCCCGCCATTTTGGAAAACGCTTTCGTTTCTTCCGGCGCGGTTCCTGACACTTCTTGCACCGCTTGGCTGAGTTGGGAAATTTCCTCGGTATGGTCCACTATTTCATCTGCCGCTAAACGTTCCAAGGCTTCCATGTATTCTTCAATCATTTCATGCCGCAAGAGAAGGGCTTGTTTTTGGCTGGCTCTTTCCTGGGCCATCTGGTCCAGCTGCTGCTGCCGGTTGGAGGGTTGGTAGCGCTTTTGACGGTCGGGAAATTCTAGATAGTTGTCGACCAATTGGGTGTACTCTGCCGATTCCGCCGAGATGCTGGCAAAGTCTTGAATGGCTCTCAGATCGGCACAGCCGGTGGTGAGGCCAAGAAGAAAACATGAGGTGATAACGATTGTGTGTTTCCAAAAAGTGATGCGAGAGAATGTGAGTGACATAACGTGGCCTATGAATAGATTGGTAAGGGGGATGTGAAGTGTTCCGTTGATTTTCTCTGGGTCCAAAGATGGAGGAACCTTAGGTGATCTACTAAAGGGTGTCAATAGGAAAAGACGAAATTCCCATTGACCGATGAGGTGGGTTCTATCGATTGAGGTGGGCGAACAGGGCGTGGCTCGGCAAGGGAGGCAGATTGCTATAATGACAGGAAGACCGAGGCCTGGATAGTGGATGGTATGCAATCAAAGATCATGAGTATGGAACAGGCTGGGTGTCAACCGGAATTCGCTGACCCTGGGGATGGATTGTTTTTCTCTTGTATGGCATCGGCCCGGATTTCTTGTTGCTCTGCATCTTCTTCTCGCCCCATTTTTCGTAATAAGGTAGCGTAGTTTCTCAATGCCCGCTCTACGCGAATAGAATTTTTCCCCATGCTCGATTCTGTCAGAGCAATGCTTCGTTCAAACAAGGGGACGGCTTCTTCAAACTGCTGTTCTTTCATGTACAGGAGCGCTAAGTTATTCAAAGGGCCGGTGAGTCCTGAATGGTCCGGCCCTTCGGCTTTTTCAATGATTCCTATGGCGCGTATCATGAGTGGAATCGCTTGAGCGGTGTGGCCTTGAAGTTGCTGGATTTCCGCGATTTGATTCAGGGTGAGGGCCACGCGGGGGTGTTCTTTTCCATATCCTTCTTCAGCGATGAGTAGCATTCTTTGGAGTAGCGGTTCAGCTTTATCAAATTGCTTGGCGGTACTATAGAGGAGGGCGAGATTGTTGAGGCTCCCGATTAGATGAGGATTCGATGATCCAAGTTCTTTTTCCTTGATGGCCAAGGCTCGCTTTAAGACGTCTTCGGCTTTGTCGTATTGTTTTTGTGCTCGGTACAACAAGGCCAGGTTGTTGAGTGGACCTACCAATTCAGAGGCCTCAGGTCCTTTCGTTTCTTCAGTTCGGGAAAGAGCTTCTTTTAGGTAGGGTTCGGCTTCGGCATATTGATCTTGTCTCACAAATAGGCCAGCGAGGTTTTCCAGGTCTTTGATGATGAGGGGGTCTGCTTTTTCTAGGACCTGTTTTCGTATGGCCAGGGCCCGTTCGAATGTGGTCTGGGCTTCCTGAAACTTTTTTTGTGTGACGTAGAGGGCCCCCAGGTTGCTGAGGCTGGCGGCTAACTCGGGGGTCTGAGGGTTGGGCCCCTGCTCCTGAATTGCGATGATTTGTTGTAACAGGTCTTCTGCCTGTTTGGGCTCACCTTTGGTGTTATGCAGGATAGCAAGATTTGTCATGGATTGAATGAGTCGAGGGTCTTGATTGTCGAATTGTTCTGCGAGGGTGACCGCCTTTTTAAATTCTGTTTCCGCTTCAGTGAATTTGCTCTGAGCCATCAAGGATGTGCCTTGCTCCGTGTGCAACTCCCAAGGTGACTTTTCTTCTCCGCAACCCCATAGTCCCAGTCCTATGAAGATAAGATAGGGGAGGGTTAACCGCTGAATCCGGTCATGGAAGGGGCAAACCAAATGATACATAATATACGAGTCCTTTATCGTGTATTAGCGGTCAAAAAACAGCCTCAATCATGGAGTCAAGCGATTGTACTGAAGGTGGAAGGGGCTTGCCAAATACTTTGATTCAAGAGCCAGAAGGTTTTGAATGATCAAATAACGACAATTGTGGACTCCCCGGTCGTTTGAAGGTTGCCGGAGGGCTGTCATCGGGAAGGGAGGAGTAGTTGTATTTACGGTAAGATGCTTCAAACAGCTGGCTTATGATATCCCACGTTGCCCCCTGTCCCGAATGACGTTTGAAGAAAGCTTGTTCTCCCACATGCCCTCCGCGGGAATCTCGAAGCTTGGACATGATTTTGTGAATTCGGTCGGGAAAATGTTGAGACATCCGCTCGAGGAAGACCGATTCCACATTACCTTGAAGTCGTAGGAGAATAAACGTTGCGTGCGTTGCCCCTGCCTCGCGTGCCCGTTTCAAGAGGCGGGGTATGTCCTGTTCATTCAGTCCAGGAATGACAGGGGCAATGGAAATCCCAGTGGGGATGCCGGCTTTTGAGAGAACGCTCAGGGTTTCGAAACGTTTGGAAATAGAAGGAGCTTGGGGTTCCACTTTTCTTGCTATGTCGTCATTGGCAAACGGAATACTGAGGAATATCCGTATCCAGGCGTGATCTCGTAACTCTTGAAAAACATCCACGTCTCGGGTGAGGAGGGAAGCTTTGGAAATGATGCCTACTGGATTTTGATATTCTGCGCAGGTCTGAAGACAGGAACGGGTCAGTTGGTAATTGGCCTCTAATGGTTGATAGGGATCTGTATTGCCTGAGAAGGCGATCAATTCACCTTTCCATGCCTGACTTTCGAAGGTTTCCCGGAGTTTTTCCACGGCATTGGTTTTGACGACTAACTTTGATTCAAAGTCCGTTCCCGACCCAAACCCCCAATATTCATGGGAGGGGCGTGCATAACAATATGCGCAAGCGTGGAAACATCCGCAGTAGGGGTTCAGACTCCATCGAAAAGGGATGTCAGGGCTTTCATTCTTGCTTAGGATCGTTTTGGCGGTTTCATGAAAGATTTCAGGTTGAACCGAATCTGGGGGTAGAAGAGGCTCTCGACTTTCATCGATAAATGGGTTTTGAGGATTAGAAACGGGTTTCATGTTGTGAGCTATCGAAATGTTGTCGAATACACAGCAACCTACTTGTTCTCATGGTAGGAAAACGGTACCATTTTTCTGATTGGTGGACTATGGGAATGTCTGCCTTCTGAAAAGAGTCATTCTCCTTACGTAGTAGGCTGGTTTTCTTCTTTCTTAGGCATAGGCGCCCCCGTAGCTCAGTTGGATAGAGCAGCGGTTTCCTAAACCGCGGGCCGCACGTTCGATTCGTGTCGGGGGCACCAAAATCAGTACTCAACCTACCTCCTTCCTAAATCAATAAGGGGCGAATTTGGAAAAAATAACGGTTGGAGCTTGAAGCTCAGGTCTCCCATTCAATTCAGTGTAATCGAATGTTTTTGGAGAATATGTGTTTTTTGTGTTCTGTATGCCAAAACCGGCCGAAATCCTTTGCTATTTAAAAATGTGGGTGATCGGGTCTAAAAGGGGTTGGATGACCCCTTTCTTTTGACTCGGGGTTAATGAGAAAAACTTCCAAGGTTGACGAAGTAAAATACGGAATTGTTTTCCTGGAAGGGTGTAATGTCCTCGAGCTTCCTCGTTTGCGATTGTGTTGCCAAGGACGTGATTGATCCCAACTTCCACGAAATTTAATCCTTGCCACATGGCGGCGGTTAGGGTGTACCAAAACCGAGGATTGCACTCCAAGGCATAAACAGTCCCATGGTCTTGGTGGATTCGCATGTCTATATGCCCGACGCCAGTATAGTTAAATTGCTGTATGATCTTTTTGCCCAGGTCTTCAACTTCTTCATGACGGCAGAATTCCATCGTGTCGGAATCTTCCCAGCGTTGAACTGCCAAGGCAAGTATTTTCCCATTTTCGGCGAAGTAACTCATGCCAATGTCAATTCCAGGGATATAGGGCTGAATGATTAACGGTAGTTCACTATACGGGGTATCTCCTTTAACATGGTCGATAAGCTGTGTGAAGGTCTGAATGACTTTGACCCCCTGACCCGATTCACCATTTAAGGGTTTAACTACTAATGGGAACCCGATTTCTTCAATGATTTCCCTCCGGTGTTTTTCTGAAACATCTTCTCTTGTTTGAAGCAGACGAGTCCAAGGGGTTGAAAGGCGTGTTTCCATAAGCCTCTTGTTGAAAAGCCACTTATTATCCAGCGCCTCCAAGGTCTCGGGGTTGCCAACAGGGAATACTTTTGTTGGGGTAAGGTCGTTTTTATAGCAAGACAGAAATTTTCCTGAATTTCCGTCGCTCGGTAAAATCATATCAATTTGGTTTTCTCTGCAATACGTCTTGATTGAAAGGATGCTTTGCCTGTTTTTCTCTCCTTCTGGGTGCCAGGGTAAAAACTCCCAATGCTTCTTGTATCGAGAGAATTTTATGACAGTATTTTTTTTGTTGCTTAATACATGGATGTTGGGGTGCAGTGGGTACAGGCAATAAAGAACCTTTAAGGTTAAGGTCGGGTTGTCTGACAACAAAAGGAGGTTCATGGAAAAGATTTCATGGAATGGAGGGAAAAGGCAAAACTGGCTATAGGTTCTTTTATGAAGGCAAGGGAATATAAAAAATTGTTTTGGCCTATTGGATTTATTCGGATTCCTGGATTAGTAAGTGGAGCCCCAAAAAAGTCAAAAGCCTCCTGTACCAATAATGAGATTCAGGTGGTGCTCACCATGTAACTTCAGACCGATACATATTTCGCTTCTAGGCTTCTAGTCTATGTTCAACTCTTGGTACGGTGTGGGTTTTTCCGGTCGCGGGTCTCATGGTCATTATATAAGGGGTGGAATATTCACAGAAATTAGGTGGGTTCTTCAGCCATAGCTCATCGGCTTCGGGGGGTAGCTGAATCATCGTGAAATCCAGGGAAGTAGAGGGAACCTTTGAGTCTTTTAAATTTTTAAGTGGGGGAAAAGGCAGATGGCTCCGTGTGAAAAGGGAGAATTTCAATCCCGAGCTATCTATCGGATCTGGTTTTGTCAGAAAACATCTCATCGTCGTGGGCCCGGTTAGGGGGTGAATTTTGATAATTTCTAGTGGTTTAGGGAAAGCTCCTTTCCTTTTTTATCGCAGGCATCACATGTTGGATGGCAGCCTGACCGAGAAAAGGAATAAAGGATGTATGCTTAGACAACATTCATGAGAGTTGCGAATATCCTTTCAGAACGATAATATAAAAGTTCTCCTTTTTTTTTGCCAGGTTAGGTTGTCTGACCTCTGAAAGATTGAGTACTGCACGCATAAAGAATGAGGGAAATTCAGTTTTCCTTAAAAAGAGCTATGATTTTGCTTGAGGTGTCAGCTTGTTTTTCCGATAAATGGAATTGAAGTTTGCAAAATTGTTGTAATAACTCATGTTTTTCGAGTAATCCCCATTAAACACCCTTTGGGTGGAGAGGTGCCCTATGGTAGCGGTTTTTTCTTATCGGACGATTTTTCTAAGTATCATTTGTGTAGGACTAACCCTTTTGGTGGCGGGGGTGGCATCGGCTGCATCAGGTTTAGGGCAACAGTCCAAAGAAGCCAAACGTGCCGAGAGCCGAGCAGAAAAGCGAGCGTTAATCGTTACGGATGACTACATTATCGGGCCAGAAGATGTGCTGGAAATAAGTGTTTGGCGAAACCCTGATTTGTCAAGGGAGGTTATCGTGCGACCCGATGGCCGGATTTCGTTACCTCTAATCGGTGACGTGACGGCGGTTGGCCGGACGACTTTGGAATTACGGGACGATATTAAAGAAAAGCTCAAAGCTTATAAGGAAAACCCCACTGTTGCGATTATCGTACGGGCCATTAATAGTTATTATTTTTATACTCAGGGTGCGGTGGGCAACACGGGAAAGATCCCCTTGTTAAGCCGCACGACCCTTATTCAAGCCATTACCTTGGCAGGGGGGTTGGCCCCTGATGCCGTGAGAAGCCGAATCACGATATTCCGATTAGGGGGAGATGGGACCTCACCACAGAAGATAGTCGTAAGTTATGACGAAATTATTCTTAGAGGCGGGAGGAATGTGGTTCTTAAGCCTGGTGATACAATTGTTGTTCCTTCCGAAACGATGGTGCTACTACCTTGATTGGTAGTAATGGAACGATTACATTGATGTGAATTAGGATAACGTATGGCACATTACTTTTGTTTTATCCGAAATTATCTCTTGATTAGTTGGTTATTGGTTTTTTTATTAGGCGGATGTATCAAGCCTGAGGTTATTGTACCCCCTGGCCCTCCTGAGGACGGTTTTGTTCTCGGTCCGGAGGATGTGCTTGAGGTGGTGGTCTGGAAAAACCCCGATCTTTCTCAGCAAGCCGTAATACGCCCCGATGGGAAAATATCACTTCCGCTGATTGGTGATGTGCCCGCTGATGGTTTGACCGCTGATCAACTCGCCACCGATATTGCTGAACGCTATAAAGCCTATAAGGAAAATCCTTCAGTTTCGATCAATGTAGTATCTGTGAATAGCTATTATGTATTTATGGTTGGCGAAGTAAATAGTCCCGGAAAGCTTCAGCTCAAGTCATATACCACTCTCCTCCAAGCCCTTTCGCTGGCTGGAGGTTTTACGCAGTTTGCCTCGAGAAATTCCATTCAGGTGGTCAGAAACATTAGTGGTGCCGATGGCCAAAGCAAAGAGCTTCGAATACCGATACGGTATGATGATCTTATCTCGGAAGAAGGGGGGGTGTATAACCTCACCTTGCAATCTGGGGACACCATCGTTGTTCCATAGAAAAGGTGTGTATGCCTAGAACGTTTTGTCCGGTCGATTCATGAGTGAGTTAGGAAAGCCCTAAATTGTGATGAGCGACTCATTTTCCAACACTAAAGGATCTCTTGCTGATCAGGACCAAACGGTCCTTATGCAGAAGTATATTCAAGACGGCATCGACCTCATTTTTCGTCGAAAATGGTTGATTTTATTGTTTGTCATTCTTGGCATAAGTGTTGGTGGAGTAATGGCCTGGATGAAGAAGGATCTATATAGATCCATTACCGTAATCTTAGTCGAACAGCAAAAGATTCATGAGAATTATGTGCCTTCGGTTGTAGGGGGAAGTGCGGCGGAACGGGTTTCAACCATCACTCAACAGGTTCTAAGCCGTACCAATCTTCAAAAGGTCATCGATGAATTTCATTTGTTTGCTGAGGTCATTGAAGCTCAGGGTTATGAGCCTGTCATCGATGGACTCAGAAAAAATGTCAAAATTGAGACCAAAGGACGGGGAGGGCAATTAGAAGCGTTTACCATTTCCTTCGCCCATCATGATCCAATGATGGCCATGAAGGTTACGGCAAAATTGGCCTCTCAATATATAGATGAAAATATCAAAATTCGGGAACAATTCATTGAAGGGGCCTCGGAGTTTTTGGAGCAGGAATTGGCCGCAGCCAAAAAAGCTCTGGATGAAAAAGAACGAATGTTGAGTGAATATAAATTGCAGTACGCAGGGGAATTGCCTGGTCAGTTGGAGACAAATCTTCGGACCCTTGACAGGTTTCAAGAAGAAAAAACGCAAATTCAAGAGGCCATTAATGGGCTTAACGTCAGGATAGGTCTTTTGGATAAATCGATTGGGGATTATGAATCGATGGCCGGATCGTTGATGGAGTTTCATAATGTTCCCATGCAAGATTTAGGTGGCCATGGAAATGCCAATCCGATAATCGCCAGGATAGCGGAGCTCAAAAGGGAGTTGACGAAGATGTCGGCTGAATACACCGATGCCTATCCTGATGTCGTGTCCTTGAAAACACAAATACGGAATTTGGAAAACGAATTGAACGCTCCTAGGGAAACCCCCAACATCTCTGACACAGATGATTCGGCGAATGATGTGGATTTAACAGGGTTAGATTCCCCTAGATTTGATCCGTATCTGGCCGAGCTAAAGGAATCCAAGGGGGAGTTGAGAGCCCAAATTCTGAGGTTGAAAAACCGAATGACCAGGGTTTCAAAGGATATGGCTAGTTTGGAAGGAAGGATTGAGCGAACCCCAACAAGAGAGCAGGAATTATTAGTGCTCGAGCGTGATTATGGCAATATGCGGGAAAACTATCAGCACCTTCATGAAAAACGTATTAACGCGCGAATATCAGAAAATCTTGACAAACGACAAAAAGGTGAGCGGTTTAGAATATTGGATCCAGCCAATCTTCCAACTAAGCCAGAGGGGCTTCCTCGAATGTTAATGGTTTTAGCCGGGTTTGGGATAGGGTTAGGCCTGGGAGGGGGGCTTGCGGTGTTATTAGAGTTGTTGTCACCCACATTTCGACGTTCTGATGATGCTGAGGTTTCTCTTGGGCTTCCCATGCTAGCGACTATTCCGAGCTTTCAGATTGCCTATGGTAAATCAATGAAATTATTACCAGGTGGCCTGGATGGCCCTCTCATGAATAATGGGCAAAAAAATGGCATTGGTAGTGGCGGATATTATGGGGTGGAAGGCGAACGAAGATCCCTCTTTTACGGAAAGGGCCATAAAACGAAGGAAATGCCGACTCAACTTGACCTCGTGTCCAAGTGGCGCCCAGAATCAATCGTGGCTGAGCAATATAGAGTGGCGGCCACACGTCTCGACCTTTTGGGTGAGCGGCCTATGGGGAATGTCGTCCTTGTAACCAGTGCCATGAAAGGGGAAGGCAAGACCTCGACTTCCTCCAACCTGGCTTTTACCTTGGCTCGCGATTTGGATGAACCGACATTAATCATAGATTGTGATTATAAGTGTCCGAATCTTCATAATGTTTTTGTTCTTAATCATTTTCCAGGGGTCGCGGACTATTTGGCTGGCGAGGCTTCTTTGGAGTCCTGCTTACAGCCTGTGACGGGGACGTCGTTATGGTGTATGTCTGTCGGTGACCTAGAAGCTAATCCTGTAGGGCTGTCGAAATTTCAACACCTTTCCTCTCTCATTGAAGCCGTAAAGGATCGTTTCCGTTTTATTATTTTGGATGGACCTCCCATTTTGCCTCTGGCGGATATTAATTTATTAAGTGGGATGGCAGATATCCTATTAATGATTGTTCGGTCAGGCGCGACGCCTAAGGATGTAGTCCAAAAAGCCACCGAAATGCTCCAACGATCCGGCCCTGCCCGATTAATTCTCACCGATGCGTGGTCTCAGGGAATGCCCTATTACGTGAAACAAGGGTATTCTTTACCTTATTCACTCAGTAGTAACAATTGAAGAGGACGAAGACTTCGTCCATCCCGGTCATGCCAAACTCACGGGGTTTGTTGAAAGGCTTCCTTCATTCCCTTGGTCTAAAAAAACGAGTGTTAATCGTAGGAGATGGGAAATTGGCCTATGATTTAGCCAAGGTTCTTATTGAGGATCATAATCCCCGATTTGAAGTAATAGGCTTTTTATCTGGAGATCCCAATCGCGTTGGCACTCAACTCATCAATCCCAAAGTGATCGGGACTGTCAACCAACTCTTTGAACTATCGGAACAGTACGAAGCGCAAACGATTGCCGTTTGTGTCGAAGACCGTAGGGGAAAGATGCCGGTGGAGGCCTTACTTGATGTCAAGTCCATGGGGGTCGAAGTTGTTGATGGACACCGGCTGTATGAAGAAGAATGTGGTCGTCTCTCTATTGATGAGCTTAAGCCGAGCTTTTTAATCTTTTCCTCTGGTTTTCGGCGCAAGCCCGTTGTGATGATGTTAAAACGAATTGGCGATATTATCGGGTCAACTTTAGGAATCGCATTTTTGGCCCCATTGTTAGGCGTCATTGCTCTTATGATTAAGATCGATTCTCCAGGATCCGTACTGTATCGACAAACCCGTGTTGGCCTTCATGGGTATCCGTACGTACTGCTCAAATTTCGATCCATGAGAGACGATGCCGAATCCGAGGGGGTAAAGTGGGCAGAAATAGGCGATGCCCGCATAACAAAAGTGGGAAGGTGGCTTAGGAAACTCCGTCTTGACGAATTGCCGCAATTTATCAATGTGGTAAGAGGCGAGATGAGTCTTGTGGGACCTCGTCCGGAACGACCACATTTCGTTCAAGATTTAAGAAAAGATATTCCTTATTATGATCTTCGTCATACGGTTCGCCCTGGTATTACCGGTTGGGCACAGACCTCCTTTCAGTACGCGGCTTCCTTAGAAGATTCTCATGTTAAGTTACAATATGATTTATATTATGTAAAAAATCTCTCTTTGTGGCTAGATATTCGTATCCTTTTTCGAACGATTCGGGTTGTCCTTCAGGGAAGTGGTGCCCGGTAACGTAAGCGAAGTATCTATCCAATCAAGAAAAAACAGGAGCGACGATGGTTCATGGTTTGAGCTTTGACATTGAGGAACATTTTCAGGTGGCTGCTTTTGATTGTGCCGCAAGGCGGCGTCATTGGGAATCACAAGAAAGTCGAGTGGAAAGAAATACTCATTTAATTCTTGAAATATTGGAGCATCAAGGAATCAAAGCTACTATGTTCGTTTTAGGGTGGGTGGCTGAACGTCATAAAGCTTTAGTGCGTTGCTTGGTAGATGCTGGCCATGAATTGGGTTCCCATGGCTATGGACATGAGTTAATTACTGGTCAAACCCCGCAGACATTTCGTGAAGATGTCCGTCGGGCCAAAGAAATTTTAGAGGATGTGGGTGGTACGGCTGTTTTGGGTTATCGAGCACCTACGTTTTCCATTACGAAGGAAACGGAATGGGCTCTTCCGATTTTAGTGGAGGAAGGATACAAGTATGATTCAAGCATTGTTCCCATAGTTCATGATTATTATGGGATCCCGGGGGCGAATCCGGCCATCCATACCCTCAATACTGAATCGGGAACAATTTTTGAGGTTCCTCCATCCACCTGTGATGTGGGGGGATTTAAGGTCCCAATTGCTGGTGGGGGATATTTCCGTCTTTTCCCCTATTCAATCCTTCATAAACTTTTAAGGCGGGTAGAGGCGGAGGGGAAGCCTCTGATTATGTATCTTCATCCTTGGGAATTAGACCCTGAACAACCCCGGATGCGTGGATCCTTCCTCTCACAGTTTCGCCATTATCTTAATTTAGATAAAGTGCATGGTCGTCTGACCCAACTCATCAAAGATTTTTCTTTCGGCCCAATCCAGAATTTATTGTAACGGCGACTAAAATTTTAGGATTTACCTCCGAGTTCTTTGTTGCATTATTGAACTTCCCCCCATTGTGAGATCGAAGATAGATTATTTCTGGGACAAACAACCCGTTAGTTGCCATCCCTCAATAGAAAGTCGCGATGGGGAGTGTAGAGTCTAGGAGGAAGGAATATTCAAGTGACTCAGGACGGTTAGGTAATGCCAATGTGATTCATTTTTATGAGAAGATTTCCGATAAGTTCTTTAACATTACGTAGGTAGGTCAACTGTTTTGTCGGAGTCCTCCAAACAAACCCTCAGGTTTCTTCTATTTTAGGTAAAGAAAATGGGGAGTCATACAGTTATGAATTAACAATTCATCGGAAAGAAACGACATGGTCATTTTATCGTGTAATATTATCCGGTGAATTAAGGTAAAATAGAGTAAAAAGGAAGAATGCAAATTAAAAAACCATATCGAATTGGGATTGTGGGAGTAGGGCTGATCAGTCTTCAGTCTCATATTCCTGCCGCTCTCAGTTTTTCGGATGTCAAACTGGAAGCTTTGGTTGATCCTGATGTAGAACGGACCCACAAATTCATAAAAAAATTTGGGGTGCCGCTACGGATCGTACCAGATATTCGAGATGTGTGTGGGGAGCTTGATGGCGTCATAATCGCGACCCCCAACCATACTCATGCGTCTATTGCGCAATTTTGTCTTGACCAGGGGCTTCATGTTCTTATTGAAAAACCTATAGCTGCCAATGTTCAGGAAGGGGTCACGATCGCTGAAGCAGCCAAACGGAAGGGCTTGGTGGCAGCAGTGGGTTATTGCACGCGATTCAGGGAGAACGTGATTCTTGCCAAGGAAATCATTGAAAATGAATTTTTTGGGACAGTTGACAGTTTTGCCTATCAATTCGGGACGCCAGGTGGGTGGCCCTCATTATCTGGATATCACCTCAATGCGGCGGCTTCAGGGGGCGGGGTGTTGATGGTTTCAGGGTCTCACTTCATTGATCGAATGATTCATTTTTTTGGCTATCCACAAACATTTTCTTACTGGGATGATTCTGTGGGTGGTCCTGAAGCCAACGCCAAGTTTGAAGCTACGTTTTCTAAGGCTAATCAAGAGATTAAAGGTGTGGCCAGGTTTTCGAAAACCGTCCGCCTTCCTGGGGGATTGGTAATTCAAACTTCCCAGGGAAAGTTAATTCTGCGAGAGGTCGACAGTGCTCCTCTAGTTTTTAGCCCAAAAGACCAACCTCATATGAAATTGCAGATTGTTTCTCATGATGGTAATGAAACGGTAAACAAAAAATTGAATGTTTTTCAAAGACAATTGAGAGATTTTGTTGATGCTTGTATGAAAGGAACAAAACCCTTGGTGACTGCCGAAGAGGGAATGATGTCCTTAGAGTTCATGCAAGAACTCTATCGAGCCAAAGAATCTCCGAAAAAATTAGAAACAGTCGGAAATACTTAACCGAAGGATTAGTATTCGCATGAAAGTGGCGGTTTTTGGTGCATCGGGTCTAGTTGGTTCAACCCTTATCGAGGAAACGATGGGGGATGGGTCCAAAACCCTGGATAATGGCATGGATATCATTCCGATTATCCACTCCAGTGGGAGCGCGTGGAGGTTAGCTAGGTATAATATTGAGCTAATAAACGCTGATCTGTTATCCCTCTCTTCCATTCGTTCTGCAATGGCTGGAGCCACGCATGTAGTTAATTGTACCCGAGGTAATGAAGAGTTGATGTTTGCAGGATTGAATAATCTTTTGAAGGTTTGCCGAGAACAAAACATTCGTAGATTTGTGCATCTGAGCAGTGTTGCTGTGTATGGTGATCCTCCTCCACCTGAAAGCTTTCATGAACAAGCAGAAACGAAGCCTCTTTCCGGCACGTATGGTTGGATTAAGCTGCAACAAGATCAAATGGTCCAGAAGGCTCATCAAGCTGGGCTTTCAACCATTATCTTATGCCCACCAAATATCACGGGCCCCTATTCCTATTTTAGTTTGGGTGTTTTGAAAGCGCTCCAATCCGGGTCCTTTGCGTTTCTTGATGATGGAAAATCTCCCATAAATATCGTTGATGTGGCCAACTTGGTCCATGCGATTAAATTAGCCCTTTCAGTGGAAGAAGCTGATGGAGGGAGATATTTTATTACCGACCGGGAGTCGTTAACGTGGTATGATTTTGTGCATAGCCTTCATAAGGGTCTATGTGTTCCTACCCAATTTCAGTATTTGACTCCTCAAGAAGTGAGTGCTCCAAATGCTGTTGATACTTCATCGAATGGGGCAGTCAAAAAAAGTCTTAAGCATCTTTTTTCTGATGAAGTAAGGACAGCCTTAATGCTCGATCCGGGGTTAGGAAAAATGATCTTATCTGCGAGAAAAAAATTAAAATGGTTCCCATCCATTGAAGAGAAGTTGCGAGATCGTTTAGGTGGAAAAATTCAAGTATCCAAAGTGAATGAAGGACCAACCTATAATAGCCCCTTGCTGATGCAGCAGAAGCGAAAGGTAAGGCATCGTATCGATTTGGCAAAGAAAAAGCTCGGCTACATCCCACCTGTGGATTTTGAGAAAAGTATGGAAATCTTTTGCTCATGGTATGAAGAGCATCATGGATATGGTGAGGCACCCTGGTCCCTTTTACAGGAATTAGAGTGAAGCTGAAAATACACTTGTTCTTGGTTATGACCCCTCCCAAAAAAACTGAGCCAGCGGTGGTTAGAAATTGTTTGCTGTTGTAATCGATTTCTCCTTGGTATTGTTCACAAATTCTGTTGGCGTCAGATATCCCAATGAGCCATGCGGTCGTCACTCCTTATAGTCGATCCGCCATTGCTCGATCTTTTGTCTCGCATCGTGCAACGAGACAAACACCTGGACATTTTTTAAACATTTGTCACAGAACCGGCCATTAAAACTCTCAATCACCGCATTTTCCACGGGTTTCCCCGGGCGAATGAAGTCCAGTTTGATCCCATGGTCATATGCCCATGCATCGAGGACTTTTGAGGTAAGTTCGCTGCCAATGTCCACGGTAATCATCTTAGGATAACCCGTGCGTTTCGGGTTCCGTTCTAACTCGGCGATGACCTTCTTGCCTGTGAGCGTGACATCGGCTTCTATGAATTGACATTCCTGACAAAAATTATCTACCACGGTCAATGCCAGAAACCGGCGTCCATCCAACAGGGTATCGCCCACAAAATCCATACTCCAGCGGTCCCCCTCGGGCTGTTGGCACTGACGGGAGAATCCGGAGATGCTTCGCCTGTTTCCCGCGTCGCTGGATTCGCCCCATGAGCCCTTCTTCGCGATAGAGCCGATGGCCCCGCTTTTTATTGACCACCCTGCCCTCGCGCCTGAGCATCACATGCAAATGGAGATACCCAAACCGGGGGCGGGCTTGCGTCTGCTCTCGCAGCCGTATCCGGAGCACGGTATCGTCCCGACGATGGCCGCGATAGAACCAGGTGGAGCGTTGAAGCTGCACCACCCCGTACGAACGTCCGTTTGTGTACAGGGCTTAGAGTTTTTTTGTGAGCACCTCTTGGAGCCTGACCTTGTCCAAGGTCAGGTCGGCCACGAGCTGTTTCAACCTCCGGTTTTCCTCTTTCAGCAGGCGGAGGCGCCGAATTTCGGCCACTCCCATCTGGTTATACTTCTTCCGCCAGAGGTCAGTAATAGATCTGCTCACTCACCCAGACCTTCCGCGTGATTTCGGCAATCGGGGAACCCGCTTCCACCTGTCGCACGGCGGTCGCGATTTGCTCATCTGAATACTTGGATTTCTTCAGGCTCTTCCCTTTTCTTGAGGACCCAGCCTACCAAATTAGTCCAGTTTTCTAGGAAAGGTGCAAGCGAGGGGTTCAGAAAAGAAGGTAAGAACCAAGTGTGTTGTGGACGGATTTGCAGGTAAGGCGCGAAAAAAAAGGGTGAGGAACGCGTCCTCACCCTTTTTTGAAGAGATATTGCTTCGTTGATATTAGGCTTGGGTTTTTCTCCAGCGCCAGATGCCTAAACCAGCGAGACCGGTTCCGAACAAGAGCACCGTGCCTGGTTCAGGAACTTGGGCTTCCACGATGTCAATGGTAAGATCCAAGTCCGCGATGTTTTGCCCGTCAACGGTGATTTTGATCCGATCGGTGGAAGTGAGGTCTGCGGTACCGGCAAACCCACCAGAACCGAGAACAACCAAGCCCGTTCCGTCCAGAACAACCGATTGCGAGGAGACGAGAGCCCCAGTGAATAACTCAACCGTCACGGTTGGATCGGCCGGGTTATCATCACAAAGGTCACAAGTAATCACGTCAATCAGGATTGAGAAGGCTCCGAATCCGCCCCCCAGGTCCACCGCATCAAATCCGGTGTAGTCGATCATGGTCATACCCGTGATCGTAGCGTCTTGGGAATGGGAGAAGAAACCGCCAAATACGGTGGCCGTAACGTCGGCTCCGCCCCCAACACAGCCACTAAGACATTCCGCAGACAAGGTTCGTTGGGCATTGACAAGGTCGGTCCCTGCGACAAGAGCCACTGGACCATCAGTGATAGCTCCATCACCCGTTGTGTTGTCATTAGCTCCAGGGTCTTGAGCCTGTGAAAAGTCGTCAATTAACAGGGCGTGGGCATTGCCCCCGACCCCTAAGACAAAGGCCGCTGTAAGGGCCAGCACGGTTTTCTTAAAAAGACTCATGATAAAACCTCCTTCTAATGTAAGAACTGAATGAGATGTTTGTTTTCTTAAATCGAACAATTCCATAATAGGTTCTGTTAGAGCAATCAGTATGCCAGTTTGAACTAGAAAGAGAGCTTGCACGGTAATATATTAATTAAGTCAATTTAATCAATAGCTTACAATTTTATTGGAATTTTTAATTGATGGTGAGACGGTGTGTGAAATATTAAAAGTGATAAAAATTTCGACAATCTTTCATAGTAAAAATCATATTTTCCTTTATCCGAATCATGGGAAATATCATGGTTTAGGGTTTCCTGGGTTGTCACTTTCCAGGAATGACTAAATTATTGTTTTAAAATACCTTTATAAACAGTTACTTATGGAATATTTTGCAAGGCCTATTGATGGTAGGATTTTGGAGATAATAGTGATACATGTACTCAATCGTGACAGATTTTGAATCCTTGTGACTGTCAGGATTTCTTTCATCTATAAAGATATTAAAAAACAAAGGGTTGTAATAAAATCGGTAGAAGCAGTAGGGACTATTGTAGGTTCCACAAAAAAACCCCGTCTTCAGGGAGGGAGAAAATGATCAGATTGCACTCAATTTTGGGTGTTTCGTTTGATAGTGAAATAAATATAAATATCTAGGGTCATGACCCAATATCTATTATAATTTCTAAGGGAACCTTAGGAGGTGTGAGGGAAGGGTGTCCAAGCCTCACTCGGAAATTGAGTATGTCGGTAGAAATCAGAGCGGGGCAGAAGGAATTCTTGGAGGTTAGTGCTTAGGGAAAGAAGTGTCTTGGTTAAAAAAAGATTAGTAAAGAGGAATCATTCTGTATTGGTCATACAGAAATATTTTTTAGTTTTTTGCGGATTAGATCGTTTTCTTTTGAGAATTTGCTCGGATCCATCCACCGAGTAGAAGTCCGGAGCCTAACAGAAGTATGGTCGAAGGTTCGGGGATAGGTTCCGTGGTTCCATCTTCCGTGATATTTATGGTTCCATCGAATAAGGTGCCCGGATCGATTTCATTGTCTTCAGGGTCGTTAAATTCAACATCATTGAGGTCCAGGAGGGCCGTTCCACTGCTCAGGGCCTGGAAAGAAATCGTTGCCAGGACCCCACTCCCCGTACTCCCGGTGGGAGGAGCGGCTAGAGACATGGCCTCCATGTTGACGTCTGGAGCGGTTAATTCAGGGGATCCAACTAATGTTGGGTCTACTAAAAACCCCCCATCATTCGCGGATAATGCACTTAGTTCGGTGGGAAAGTCGAGATCAAAGGCATATCTATGAAGGTCTGTGACATCCAGGACCACTATATCCACCGAAAAAACCTCATTGACCTCCACGGTCCTTAAGGCCTGAATCCCAGGGGTGTTGGGGTCTACATCTACTGCCACGGAGACCGCAAAGGCCGGTTGAACCAAAATGGCAGTGTTAATGAGCAGACCCAGGAGTATAAGACTACTTTTTTTCATTGGAATGTGAATCCTTTCACCTACTTAATACGCCATTTCGCTGAGCTTCCACTCTACCCATCCTCCTGCCTCGGTATGATTGGAAGGATAAAGAGTTGGGACTCCTTTTATTTTAACGGTAATAACTTAACCCTAGATCCTCTTTTTCAAGCATTATTGACCTTGCAGCCAAAACTCATACAATGTGAGAAAACCATCAGCATTAATAAGCAATTTTTAAACCAAAAAATTTAAATAGGGTCAAATTGAGTTAAAACTTTCAAGTTATTGATTGTATGGTGTTTTTTGTTTTCTGTGAATGTGGAGAGTTCCTCTATTGTGTGCCATTTTAAAACAAATTGATAAATATTCTGACATTTTCTAAGTAAGGTGTCAGCTAGTTTAGGCGCTTTTTTTACACGATATAATTGGATTTATTCAGTTAATGGCAATTTTTTCTAATTTGTTCTGTAAATAACTAATACTTTTCGCTAAATGGAATTTGTCAATTTTTCCGGGCCATCTTCTTTATTTCTCCGGGCTTGAAAGGTATAAGGGGAGATAAACCTAAATTGGTGTTGTAATCAAAAGGCCTTCCTTCATTCTTTGGGATTTCAATTCATTAAACAATTTTTTGGTCATTTCTTTCACCATTCCAGAGGTCATAGGCTTATGAGGGGTCCGACGGTCAGACGTTCGGTGATCATTCTTTTCTTCGCAATCTTTGTTTTTGTTGATCCTGTGATGGCTCGCCTTAGCTTGTTGGGTTCTTTTTCGGTAGCCCAATCACATACCAGTAATTTGCTTTTTGAGGAAGACAATGAAGAAGCGGATTGGGCTACATTTATTGGGCCTAATCTCACGCTTCTCTTTGAGAACCAAGATTTGGTTCTTGGGGCGACCTATTTCGGACGGGTCGCATTGTTTTTCAATAATCCGGATGAGAATCGCTATATTCAAAACGCCAATATTATTCTGGACCTTCCATTCCTCACCAAACGGTATAGGGGGCTCACCGTAAGAATCAATGAACGAATGGTATTTACTCCTCAAATAGATGCCTTTTCACTCTCAGGTGCAGAGGATTTCAGGACCCAAGGAAGAGGTGGTGGTTTTGGGGGAACCGGAGGACTCGGAGGAGGGGGAAATACAAGTGGAGGTTCATCCGGAGGGGGAAATACGGGTGGAGGTTCATCCGGAGGGGGGAGTGGTGGTGGTTCGTCTGGTGGTGGGAATGTCATTGGGGGAGTGGGGGATGTTGGAGGCATCGGTGGTGCAGGAGTATTTAACAGACGGGCGAATTCTTTTACCAATAATGCAGGCATTACTTTTGGGTATGCCTGGACGCCTGGTATCCAGTCCTCCCTCGGTTACCAAAATCGTTACCTGAAATTTTTTTCCGGGGGGTTCCAGGATTCTATTACACATGTGGTTCCCACTTCACTTTCGTTTCGACTCACAGATCAAACGAGTGTAACCCCTTTTTATTCTTATCGCCAGACAAATTTCATCGGAAGTTCAAGCAATGATACCAGTGGAGATAAGATTATTTCCCATAATCCTTCGCTCGGGATTTCCCATTCTTTTACCCAGACCCTTTTGGCTTCTATAAGAGGCGGGGTGGCCTTCACCAAACAGATTGGGGCAACTCAAGAGGTTGAAGGGCCGGGAGGAACGACCGTTACGGAGGAGCTTTCTGAAAAGTGGCGAACGAATTTCATTGGGTCTGCTTCCCTGTCGAAGAGATATACTCAAGGATTAATCACGGTCACATTTGCCCAAACTATTGGAGATGGAGCAGGCCTGGCTGCTCAAACAACAGTGACCAGACGGGCGACAGGAAGAATTCGACATGATCTGAGTCGGCGGTTGTATGGGTTTGCCAGGGTCGGATGGGCTAATAATGATTCTATCGATGGAGATGCGCTAGATGTTACAACCTATCGGATTCAAACAGGGTTTGGATATTCCTTTACGTCTTGGTTGTTTGGGAACTTTGCGTACTCCCATATCAACCAGAGTTCAAGTGGTTCAGCAGCCAATGACCTTAATGTCGATCAGTTCTATGTTGGACTGACCGCCGTGGCCAATCCTTGGTTTATCTCGCGTTAATCACGCTTTTTTATTCCTCTTCTCAATACTGAAGGAAATGATAAGTCTACCATTTCTCCCTCTTTTAGCCTGGCCCTCCTTTATTGCTCTCCTGTTATAGGCAGAAAATCCGAAAAGATATTCATCATACTCCGCAATTCGTTTGAATAATCGGTAGGGTTTCATTTGGTAGATTTCCTTATTTTCAACTCTCATTTTACTGGTAATGTAATGTATGTGAGACGAAGCGGTCGTTTATGAATATTAGACACGTATCCAACCAGGAAGAGAAATGTTGGGAAGAGTTTGTTTTTCGTAGCCCCGAAAGTTCGCTATTCCATTCTTTTGGCTGGAAAAGGGTCCTCGAGAAAACTTTTGCTTATGGAACCGATTTTTTTGCGGCGTATGAGGAAGACCAAATCCTTGGGGTATTACCGTTGTATTCCGTTCCTAAACCTTTAGGGGGCATGTCGATGGTCTCGGTTCCCTTTGGTGTCTATGGAGGATTGATCGCTGCCGGCGTGGATGTGAAAGAGGAGTTATGGAAAAAAGCTCAGGCTTTGGCCCAAGAAAGAAAAGTAGATGTCTTAGAATTACGACAAGTGGAAAAAGTCAATGAAGTTCTTCCCACCAAAGATCTGTATTATACCTTTGTCCGAGAAATCTTTGATGGAGAAGAAAAAAACATGTCGGCGATTCCCAGAAAACAGAGAAGGATGATTCGACAAGGGATCGGCCATGGTTTGGTCTCAAAGATTGGGGGAAAGGAATACCTCAATGATTTTTATTTTATCTATTCGTCAAGTTTAAGAAATTTAGGGACGCCGGCGTTCCCTTTGCGGTTTTTTAAACACCTTCTCGAAGAATTTCAGAAGCAGTGTCGGATTTGTATCGTGCAATATGGTGAAAAAACTGTCGCGGCGGTCATGACATTTTTCGATCGAGATCGTGTGATGCCGTATTATGGGGGGGGATTGCCGGATTTTCAGCGGTATGCCATCTATGATTTTATGTACTGGGAAGTCATGCGGTTTGGATGGGAGCATGGCTATAAGGTGTTTGATTTTGGACGGAGTAAGCGGGATACTGGCCCGTTCCATTTCAAACGTCATTGGGGATTCGAACCCCAAGCCTTACCCTACCAATATTTTTTGCCGAGAGGGGGAAGTATTCCCAATCTGAATCCTTCGAATCCCAAGCTCAAACCCTTTATTTCCCTTTGGAAAAAGTTACCCTTAGGGATTGCCAATCGGCTAGGCCCCTTTCTCATAAAGTATCTTCCTTAAGTGGCCGAATGAGGTACAATATAGAAGGGAATAGCCCATTTTTTTCTTTTAATATAACTCCATCCCCCGGACTGAGCTTTCTGGACTTTTCCGACATCCTGTCACAATGAATATTCTTTACCTGTGCCACAGGATTCCGTATCCCCCTAATAAAGGGGACAAAATTCGTTCCTACCATCAAATTCAGTTCTTGTCTCGAAATCATCACGTTCATTTAGCCTGTTTAATCGATGATCCTGAAGACTGGAAGTATATTGAGCCTTTGCGGGTCCTGTGTAAACGGGTCGAAGCGGTAGAACGGATACGGTTTAAAGAGTGGGTGAGAGTGGGGAAAGCTTTTGTGGGGGGACGCCCTCTTTCTCTCGGCGCTTTTTTCGTTCCGGAATTAATGTATAAGGTTCAAGATATTCTATCCCGAGAGGCCATTGACCGAATCGTGATTTTTTCCTCACCGATGGCAGAGTATGTGAAGAATATTTCATCCATCCCCAAAATTATCGATTTTGTCGATATGGATTCTGAAAAATGGCGTGCCTACGCCGGGATGAAGCCTTTTCCTCTCTCCTCTTTATACCAGACGGAAGCCGATCGTTTGGGGCAGTATGAATGGGAAGAAGCTCAGGCGTGTGCGGAATCTTTGGTGATTTCCGAGGAAGAAACACACGTGCTTCGTGAGCGATCTCAGCAAATGATCGTCCCAAAGGTTGTCCCGAATGGGGTGGATTATGAATACTTTTTCCCTTTGCCTCCTGTGGATCGAACGGAACCGGTCATCGTTTTCACGGCTGCGATGGACTACTTTCCGAATGTTGACGGAGCGATCTATTTTCTAGAAGAGATCTACCCTATCATTCTCCAATCGGTTCCTGAGGCCAAGTTTTTTATCGTGGGAAGAAATCCGGACGCAACACTGTGTCGAGCTGCCTCTCGATTTTCACGTGTGACGGTGACTGGAACCGTTCCAGATGTCCGTCCTTTTTTATCCGAAGCGATGGTGGCCGTCGCACCATTGAGAATTGCCCGAGGGGTTCAGAATAAGGTGCTTGAAGCTATGGCGATGGAATTGCCCGTCGTGGGGACATCCCAAGCCTTCCTGGGCTTGCCACTGAGCAGGGAGCATGGAATGTATTTGGCCAATGAACCCGAAGAGTTTGCGGAAGCGGTGATCGCGCTGTTGCGAGATCCAGCCAATGCCCGAACGTCTGGAATGGCTGGCAGGCAGTGTATTATGACCCAGTTCGATTGGTCGCATATTCTTGAAGAATTTGAACAGATTCTGCAGGAAGCGACCGTGTGAATCGATGGTTGCCCTCGATCGCTTTTAGGCATTGAAGAGCAGTACAGATCAGGATGGTCGTAGTATGAATTCACCCTCAACACCTCCCTTAATCATGCATGTCATTTTTCGCTTGGCGATGGGAGGGCTCGAAAACGGGCTGGTGAACCTCATTAATCATATGCCCCCCAATCGGTATCGTCATGCCATCGTATGTTTGACGGATTTTACAGAGTTTCGTGAGCGGATTCATTCACATGCCGTTTCCGTGTTGGCCCTCCATAAAAAGCCGGGCCTTGACCTGGCGGCCTACGGACGTCTGTGGAAAATGATCAAGGATCTGAAGCCGATGATCGTACACACACGAAATTTACCGACTTTGGAAATGTCGGTAGTGGCAGCCCTGGCTGGAGTGCCCTGCCGTATTCACGGAGAACATGGGCGAGATATTCATGACCAGTATGGGGCAAGTCAGAAGTTTCTGATTTACCGGAAGTTGTTACGTTTGGCAGTCCATCATTATGTTGCCGTGAGTCAAGATCTCGGACAATGGCTTCGGGAAAAAGTACGGATTCACTCCCTCAACATTACTCAAATCTATAATGGGGTGAACAGTGTGAAATTCTCTCCCAGCGACATAACCAGATCCGAAATTTTTCCATCAGGATTTGCGCATTCTCAGCATGTGGTCATCGGGACTGTCGGGCGGTTGCAGGAAGTGAAGGATCAGCACACGCTCATTCAAGCGGTAGGAGCTCTGATCGACGAGCACCCTCAATGGAGGTCAACAATCCGTTTAGTGATCGTGGGGGATGGACCGCTTCGCCAAACCCTGGAGCAATCTACTCGAGATGCGGGTATCCATGAAATGGTGTGGATGGCGGGAGCAAGAGAAGACATTCATCTGGTATTACGAGCTATGAATGTGTTTGTCCTTCCGTCTGAGGCAGAAGGTATTTCCAACACGATTTTAGAAGCCATGGCCACGGGTCTTCCGGTTATTGCCACTCGAGTTGGGGGTAATGCCGAGCTGGTGGTTGAGGGAAAAACAGGTCTACTGATTCCCCCTAAAGACCCTCAAGCTTTGCAAAAAGCTATTTTGCAATACCTGGAGAGCCCTCATCTCGTACAGGAACATGGGAAAGCTGGTCGGGCGCGTGTGGAGCAAGTATTTTCTATGCAGGAAATGGTGAACAACTACCTTCAAGTATATGATGCGGAAATCCAAAAAGCCCAGGTTCCCTCGTTTTCTTCCGTGTAAGTGGATTGGGCGATGAACTTCGAGCTTTTTTAAGGAATTCATTATGTGTGGGATTTGTGGTGTATACAACGTTGGGACCGGAGAGTCTGTATCGGCTCCTCTGCTCAAATCCATGGCCGATACTCTTGTTCATCGGGGCCCTGATGATGAAGGATTTTTCTTCGATGGGGCTGTAGGCTTGGCCCATCGCCGTCTTTCCATCATTGACTTGGAGGGTGGACATCAACCGTTGAGCAATGAGGATCAATCCATCTGGGTAGCCTTTAATGGAGAAATCTATAATTTTCAGGAATTACGGGATTTTTTGGAAAAGAAAGGGCATGTCTTCAAGACCCGTTCGGATACCGAAGTCATCGTTCACTTGTATGAGGAACAGGGTGAAGCCTGTTTCCGATCTCTTCGCGGGATGTTCGCTCTGGCCATTTGGGATCGTCCTCAACGGTCTTTGATCTTGGCCAGAGATAGAGTAGGGAAGAAACCGCTCTTCTACAGTTTTGATGGCAATCAGTTAGCCTTCGGGTCGGAAATGAAGGCCCTGTTGGCCATTCCAGGAATCGACAGAGAGATCGATCCTGAAGCCTTGTGTGATTATTTTTCCTTACTGTATGTCCCTGTTCCCAAATCGATTTTTCGCTCAATTCGAAAAGTACGGCCAGGACATTATGTGGTGGTATCACCAAAAGGAATAAAGGAAACCGAATATTGGGATATTGATTTCTCTCACCCTGATGACCGGAAGGAAGATTATTGGTGCGACCAGATCATTCACACCCTTCAAGAAGCTGTCAAACTCAGACTCATTAGCGAAGTTCCCCTTGGGGCATTCTTATCAGGAGGCATTGATTCATCCTCAGTCGTCGCACTCATGAGCCAACTGATTCATGACCCGGTCATTACCACTTCCATCGGATTCAAGGAAAAAGAATTTGATGAAGTGGAATATGCCCGGGAGGTGGCCTTACGGTATGGGACACAGCATTTTGAGGAGACGGTCAGCCCTGATGCGGTTGGCATAACCGAAAAGCTTGCCTGGTTCTATGATGAGCCGTTTGCCGATTCTTCAGCAGTTCCGACCTATTACGTCTCAAAATTGGCGAGAGAGCACGTGACCGTTGCCTTGTCAGGCGATGGGGGGGACGAATTTTTTTGTGGATATCGGCGTTACATCTTTGATCATCGGGAACAACAGCTTCGAGGATTGTTGTCACCCGGATTCCGAAGTTTTATGTTTGGAACTCTCGCAACCCTTTACCCGAAAGCCGATTGGGCTCCTCGAATTTTCCGGGGAAAAGCCACGTTTCAAAATTTGGCCCGATCTCATATCGAGGGGTATTTTCGGTCTGTCTCCGCTGTTTCACCTGAGATTAAGCAAGCCCTGCTCCATGCAGACGTGTTGAATACTTTAAAAGGGTATGACACCGTAGAGGTTTTTCGGGCCTATTATGACAGGTCGAAGGCAACCGACCCTTTAGCTCGTATTCAATACGTGGATGTTAAAACCTATTTAACGGATGACATTTTAGTCAAAGTGGATCGAGCGAGCATGGCCCATTCCTTAGAGGTCCGTGCTCCTATGCTTGACGGGGAATTCATGGAATTGGCCGCCCGGATTCCCACCTCATTGAAATTACGAGGAACGAGTGGAAAGCATATATTGAAAAAGGCGTTTTCTCCCTTCTTGTCGGACAATATCTTATATAGGAAAAAAATGGGTTTTGCCGTGCCGTTGGAGCGATGGTTTCGAGGAGAATTACAAGAAATGGCCCATAGTATCTTATTGGAAGGGCAAGCCGATTCACTCTTGAATGCTTCAACGGTTTCCAAGCTCTGGAATGAGCATCAGTCTGGTATGCATAATCGAGCCACTGAGCTTTGGACTCTGTTGATGTACCGCATGTGGCAAAAACAATTTGGTGCGACTGTCGGGAGCACCGGGTAACTCGTCATGAATGTTCTGGTATTCACGAGTTTATTCCCGAATAATCAATCCCCAAATCATGGGATCTTTATTCAGGAGCGTATTCGGCATGGTATGAAACGGCACGAATGGAATGTCAAGGTTGTCGCTCCCGTTCCGTATTTTCCTCCGGGAATTGGGGGTTGGCGAACCAAATACCGAAAAGTCGTGAAGCATGAAGTTCGAGAAGGGATGGAGGTCTGGCACCCATGCTATTTCATGATTCCCAAGGTCGGTATGATGTTGCAAGGGTTATTCTTGTTCCTGTCTGTGGTGTGGAGAATTCGAACGCTTCATCGGAAATTTCACTTTTCTCTGATCGATGCCCACTATTTGTATCCTGATGGGTTTGCGGCGATTCTCCTGAGTTGGTTTATGGGGATTCCTGTGGTGGTTTCGGCTAGAGGGAGTGATGTGAACCTCTTTAAGGATATTTCAATCATACGCGGAATGATTGGGTGGACGCTCCGTCAGGCTGATTTCGTCATCGTCGTGTCCGAGGCCTTGAAAGATGCGACCATGACTCTCGGCATCGATGGAAAGAAAATTCGGGTGATTCCAAATGGGGTAGATCCTGAGAAGTTTTTTGATATTCCTCAACATGAAGCCAGGGAAAGAATTGGCGTGGCCGAAAACCGTCATGGCATCGTGTTGTCGGTCTGCCATTTGACAGCCAATAAAGGATTGGACATTTTATTGCGAGCGCTTGCTCAGTTAACGGAGCAAGCTCCCATGTTGAAATGGAGTCTGTTAATCGTCGGAGATGGGATAGAGCGCGAACGATTGGAAGATTTGCGCCACTCTTTGCATCTTGACGCGCAAGTCACTTTTTGTGGAGCCGTCCCGCATGAGGAATTGGTCTGGTTCTATAACGCAGCCAATCTATGTTGTTTGTTGAGCGAGCGTGAAGGATGGCCTAATGTGCTCGTCGAATCATTGGCTTGTGGAACACCGGTGTTGGCCACCCCTGTGGGAGGTATACCTGAAATTCTGAATGCATCCAGTGTTGGGACATTAGTTGACCGCAATCCGGACAACGTCGCCAAAGCTCTGAACCACAGTCTTCGAAAGGATTGGTCGAAACCCGATATCCTGAACCATGCAAAAAGGTTCCGTTGGGGTGAAACCGCTGATGCCATCCAAGAGGTATTTTGTGCTCTCATTTCCCCCAACCAGGCTAACCGAAAGGAGAGGGGTCTTCAATCGGTTTGATAATTTTATTATTGACCAAATAGGAAAAGTATGAAGTCTTTAAATCCATTGTCTGTGATGTTAATCGCAGGGGCACGACCGAATTTCATGAAAATTTCTGCGATTATCGATGCGCTCAAAGCATTCAATCGCTCTCATTCACGGCCAATTACCTATCAGTTGGTTCACACGGGTCAACATTATGACCACCAAATGTCTCAGTCATTTTTCAAAGATTTGGGTATGCCGAAACCTCACGTGGATTTAGGAGTGGGATCTGGATCTCACGCCCAACAAACTGCCGAAATCATGCGCCGTATCGAACCCGTACTTCTGAAGAAGCAGCCTCAAATCGTGTTAGTGGTGGGGGATGTCAATTCCACCATTGCCTGTGCGTTGGTTGCCTCAAAAATTTTGTATCCTCAACGGGCAGGGAAAAAATCCTTCATCAGACCCTTAATCGGTCATGTTGAGGCGGGGTTGCGAAGTTTCGATCGGGATATGCCCGAAGAAGTCAATCGAATATTGACCGATGCCTTATCCGACCTTCTGTTTACGACGGAAGAAAAGGCGAAGCAGCATTTGCTGAACGAAGGGGTCAATGGAAAAAAGATTTTCTTCGTGGGGAATACGATGGTCGATACTCTCCTTAAACACTATGGAAAGGCCATGCAATCGTCAATTCTCGATGACTTGGGGTTGTCTGTACGAGTAGGAGGTTCTCGTGGAACGTCTTCTGGCAAAAGGGCCGGGCGTCGTCCATCGGTGAGAAGGTATGCCGTGCTCACTCTTCATCGTCCGAGCAATGTGGATAATCCCCAGACGTTAAAGCCCATCTTGGAAGCCTTAACAGTCATTGGTAAGGAGTTACCCATAATCTTCCCCATGCATCCCAGAACTCGAACCCGTTTGAAAGACTTCGGGCTTCAGCGATTCTTTTCGAATACACTCGAGGATACAACTGATGGGGTGGGAGACTCGGGAATCTTTGGGGTGAATCCCATGAGCTATTTGGACTTTCTGTGTTTGACTTCACAGGCCCAACTCGTTCTAACCGATTCGGGTGGCATTCAGGAGGAAACCACTATTTTAGGTGTTCCTTGTGTGACGATTCGTGAAAATACCGAACGCCCTATTACCCTCACCCAAGGTACGAATGTTCTGGCAGGGGTTACGGCGCCCTCTATTATCGACAAAGCCAGAAAACAGCTACGTAATCACCCCAAACGTGTAAGACCGAAATACTGGGACGGAAAAGCTGGAGCACGTATCGTTAGCATTCTCAGCAAGCGAGTTCATGGTGAGCGGTGATTTTGCACCCAAGGTGCTTCATGTTCTGGATCACAGTTTGCCTCTGCATAGTGGTTATGCCTTTCGATCGCAGAACATACTTCAGTGCCAAAAGGCATTGGGTTGGAGTCCCATAGCCGTTACTTCCATTAAGCATCAGTTGGGACTTCAGGCAGATCAGACCCCTCTTCAAGACGAATGCATTGAGGGTATTCAATTTATTCGATCTGAATTTGATTCAAGGATGATTGGAGAGTATGCCAGTCAATATCAAGTCGTGGCCAAATTATATTCTACCCTGAAACGAGTGCTTCCTTTGGAGAAACCAGACCTTTTGCATGTGCATTCGCCGGCCCTCAATTTGTTGCCTGCCTTGGTCTTGGGTCGAAAGCTCGAATTACCTGTGGTTTATGAAATTCGGGCTTTTTGGGAAGATGCGGCGGTTGATCATGGATCCTACCGTGAGGGGTCATGGAAATACCGGCTGGTTCATGCTTTAGAAACATGGGCCTGTCGAAGGGTTGATCAATTGGCGGTGTTATGTGAAGGAATCAAACAAGATTTAACCAAACGAGGATTAAATGAAAGAAATATCACTATTGTGCCGAATGGTATCCATTCAAAGGACTTTCAGCCTGTTCCTCCCGATGAAGAATATTCTCGTGCCTGGGGGTTGCAAGGAAAGGTGGTGATTGGATTTATCGGGTCCTTCTACCGATATGAAGGGTTAGATCTTTTGGTTGCCGCTTATGCGAAATTACTGAAAGATCATCAGAATTTACGTTTGCTCCTGGTGGGAGGGGGAGAAGTAGAAAAGGAATTGCGTGCGCAGGTAAAACAATTATCCCTTGAATCACATGTGGTATTCACAGGGAGAATTCCACATAACCGAATTCCGGGAGTCTACAGTCTATTTAATATTCTAGTGTATCCGAGGTACTCGATGCGTCTGACGGAATTAGTGACTCCCTTAAAACCGTTGGAGGCGATGGCTATGGAAAAGCCTCTGATAGCAAGCGATATTGGAGGGCATCGGGAACTGATTCAAGATGGAAAAACCGGGATTTTGTTCGAAGAGGGAAAGGTGGATTCCTTGGTCGCAAAGATTGATGTCCTATTATCCGATCTTCAGAAATTGCGGCCTATCACAGAATATGGGAAGGCTTGGGTTGTGAAAGAGCGATCCTGGGAAAAAATAGTGAAAATTTACCAGAACATTTATGAAAAGGCTCTTACGAAAGGTTAATGCTAGTTTATTCCCGATGACCAAAAATGTCATTTATTGGCGTCATCCGACATCGATGAGCTGGGAAATTTTCAATCCTGTTTTCTTGCTAGCAATGTTTTTAGGTGTTCTAATAGTAATCGAATAGGATGATTAACGTTTGGGAGCGAAAGGGATTATTTCCTTAAAGAAAAATTCCAATAAGACGAATGGTAGCCCTTTGACTAATCGTTATACTTAAGCCAATGACTGATTCCTTATGGAGGTAGATAAATAAGGACTATCTTGTCGGTTTCGTCGGGTGAGGGTCATGGTCAATAAGAATTGGTTTCGTATCCATAAAACACATTGCATTGAACTGTGGAAATCCAAAGGTTTTATCGGTTTGCTAATTTTTTGTGCCTGTTGGAATTTTCCATCTATCAGTTCAGCGGTGGATCTTAATAAGGGAATCAGAAGTATTGGCCCTAGTGTTACCTCTACTGAAAAACTTTCTTCCTGGCCAACAAACCCTGTGTTCTTTCTTAATCATGGTGCGAAAGAACGGACTCTAGATCATGACTATTTTTGGTTGGTTCAAAATCCCGGTGCCGTCTCCAATTTGCTATATCACGCCGAAACCGCCCACATTAATAAGGTTGTTCCACATTTAAGGAAAGCCATTAAGGCTACGAACAAAGAACGAGTGCGTTCCTATTATAAATACGCATTGAAGGAATTAGATTTTGCTCTTGCTAGAGTGGTCAACCACCCAAGGGGGTTAATGCTATTACCCTTAGTCGCAGCGGGACTTGGAAAGCCTGACCTTCCAAATAGGTATTATCAACGGGCCTTAAGTCTTTATCCAAAACGACCCGTCACTCAGGCCCAATATGGGAAATATCTTGTGGATCGAGGGGAGCTCAAGCAAGGAACAGAGCACTTATTGATAGCGGTAAAGTTAAACCCTAAGCTGAGGATGGGTTATGCCTGGTTGTCAGTAGCCTATGAGAAGCAAGGTAAGAAGAAATTGTCTTTGGAATTTGCTCAAAAAGCTAAAGCCTTGCAGGCTAAAAAAAAGGTATCAAAAAAGACGGGGAAATAGGGTTCGTTCCTATAGCTAAAAAAATCACACATTACCTGATTGAACATTTGTAAGAGGATAAGAGCGGTTTAGCGTTTGTTGGTCAAGAAGCTCATCCTGGAAAGTATCCCTTTTTAATGTGCATTAGTTTTAATATGTTGCATAGGTCATCCCCCACCAATAAGTTTAGCCGGAGTGATGCAGAACAAAAATATGTTAATAATGCCTTCAAGCTCCATCACTTGATCTTCTGCCATTCCCTCCGAATACTCTGAAATAAATGCAGCAAGCTTTATAACCGAACGATGCAAGTTTTTTGGTAAAAGTTGGTTAAGGTGATGGTTTCCCAATCAAATTTCCATAATTTCTGGCATTTCAACCATTGTCCCATTTCTGAAGAGATGTCTTCAAGCGATGACTTTCCTCTCTTCAAGCTGGGCATCTAGGTGGGATTATTAGGCCCGCTTATATAGAAACCATTGATTGGTAGATAGCATCCCACATGAGGTATAAAAAACGTACGTATCTGCCTCCTGAAATTCTATCCTGCCAATTTCTTTAGTGATTCGTTTCTCCCTATGTCCCAATTTTCGCAGATGTGGGTTTCGAGTTACCGTTAGGGAAAAACGGTCTAAGGAGAGCTAGGCCGAATGGTCAATTATTCCCAAAACGAGCTTCCCCTTAAAGGGATTCATGGTGTCATAGGGCCAACCGGTTTGGTAGAGGGGTTAAGCCGTGTAATGTGTGGCGAAAGGGAACAACGCCCTTTTTCATTCAATGAAAGTGGTCTCGTTTCCAAGGGTCGAACGTCATTTCTTGTGTGGCCTTCTGAAAGGAATGTTGCTGGAAGTTTGAGAGTGAAAATTCATGGATGTTTTTATTGGGTTGGTGTTTATGGCAGCCATATTCCAGAGATGAAGGATTTTTCAAAAGAGTCGGAATCCTATTTATTTCGATTGATTGAGAAATATATTGCGAAAGGACCGTCATTTGTCGAAGAAATGGAATGGGAATGCTCATTGGCACTTTGGGATGAATCCAAAGAAACAGTATTGCTAGCCACAGACCCTTGCCGGATTAATCCTATTTTTTATGCCTATGATCATAGCATGCTGGTTTTTTCTACCCGTTTGCCGGTAGTGGCTCGAATTTTAGGTGGACCGGCCCTTTCATTAAACTTGGAGAGTGTTCTTCATATCATTGGTTCATCATATATTCCCACTCCTTCCACTATTTTTAATGAAATATCCACTCTTTCTCCTGGGTCTGTACTGACATATTGTTGGGGCCGATCACAGATAAAAAAATACTGGGAAATTGATTTTACTCACCCCTCTCAAGATTCTGTAAAAGACCTGCAAGAGGAATTAAGGCAGACCTTTCGGGTTTCTCTTGAGGGTCGGGTGAAGAATCAAACTGATCCGACGACCATTGGGACTTTTTTAAGCGGGGGAATCGACAGTAGTACGGTTACTGGGGTATTGACCGAAATTTACAAACAGCCGATCAATACCTTTACGATTGGGTTTTCAGAAGAAAAATTTAATGAGGTGGAATTCGCTAGGATTGCCTCCAGGTGTTTTCACTCTAATCATCACGAGTATTTTGTCACGGCCGAAGATACGTTTAATGCGCTCCCTCACTTGATTAAATGGTTTGATCAGCCCTTCGGAAATGCCTCGTCCATCCCTACATATTTTTGTGCAAAATTAGCCCGGGAGGCTGGAGTGACCACTCTGTTCGCCGGAGATGGTGGTGATGAATTGTTCGCGGGAAATGAGAGATATCTCACTCAAAGAATTTTTGATTGGTATAAACTCCTTCCTCGATCGCTTCGTCGGCGAATCTGTGAACCTTGGGTAGATAAATTGCAGGCGCTTCTTCCTTTGGCCATTTTGACCAAGGCCCAAAAATACATTCGCCGTGCCAACATCCCCTATCCCGATCGTCTCGCTTCCTGGGGAATTTTTGAAATTCTTGGGGCTAATCAGTTTCTTCACCCAAAGACTTCAGAGCATTTGTCCGATTTCAATCCAAATAGCGTATTATTTCAACATTATGCGAATGCTCGAGCAACCACTGAATTGGACCACCAATTGTACATCGATCTTCAACTGACCATCGGCAATAATGACCTTGTCAAGGTCACCACTATGACCGAGGCAGCTGATGTCGATGTCCAGTTTCCCTTTTTAAGTCAAGGGTTGATGGAATGTGCCGCCAAAATCCCTGCTTCTCACAAATTAAGGGGAACCCAATTGCGGCGGTTTTTTAAAATGACTTATTCCGATCTGTTGCCCAAAGAAATTCTCCGGAAGAAAAAGCATGGATTTGGCTTGCCCGTATCCTATTGGCTGAATAGTTATAAACCCCTGAATGATCTGATGCATGACCTTTTATTGGGAAAGAAAGCCTGTCAACGAGGGTTGTTTGAGGCCAAAACCTTACGGGAACTCATTAATAGACATCATCAGGATGACACCTCATTTTATGGTTCCATCATTTGGAATATTATGATGTTTGAACTCTGGATGCACCATTTTGACACTTTGTCAGAATCGCCATTTGTTCAGAAGCAAGAATGAAGAATATGTTCAAGAAGTTATTGAAACCGGTTATTGAATTTTGTCTTATGAAATGTGGGTTAATTCATTGGTTAGTGCCCTTTGGGGAAAAATGGAGGTTTAATCTGCGGTCTCCAGAATTTTCTAAGGGATTCTTCAGGAAGAAAACACCTGTTGTTCAGGTACTTATGTATCATCGAGTCAATGATGTATCTGATGGGTTTTTGCCAGCCATGCCTGTCCGGGTTTTTCAACAGCATATGAGGCTTTTGGCTGATTTGTATCGCCCCATTTCTTTACGAGAGATGCTTGAATGCCTGGATAGAAAAGATATACCGGAACGTGCTGTGGTGGTTACTTTTGATGATGGGTATCGAGATAATTTTACCCATGCTTATCCAATTTTATGCCAGTATTCAATCCCCGCCACGATTTTTTTAGCTACAGATGCTATTGGGGGTACACGCCTTCTGTGGTACGACAAAATTTTTTATGCGTTCTCCAAGACGAATGTGACCTATTTCCCAGGACTAGGGGAAATGAAAGGGTGTTCGATTGAACGTTCGATCGATAGAAATGCGGCCAGAGAAACTATTTTAAATATTCTCAGAGCCTCATCCAATGAGCAACGATTAGATTTGGTTGAGGAAGTTCTAACGCTATTGGACATTCCAGAACCCATTCCATCCGAAGGGGTAATGTTGAGTTGGCAAGAAATTCGGTCAATGCAAGGAAATGGAGTCCATTTTGGTGCCCATACGGTTACTCACCCGATTTTATCGAAATTACCTGAAGTGCAAATTCGGAAAGAAGTTAAGGAATCAAAAAGAATTATTGAAGATCAATTAGGGACAAAAGTCGACACCTTTGCTTATCCCAATGGGAAGAAAGAGGACTATAACCAGGTTGTCAAAAAAATTCTGCAGGAAGAAGGTTACCAATGTGCAGTGACTACCATTCCTGGGATTAATACTGAAGCCTCTGACCCTTTTGCTCTTAAACGGCTAAGCTATTGGGATGAAAAAAGAGGAATGTTGGGCTTAAGGATGACCTACTCTAGGTGTGGAACCTAGAGGTGTTTGTTCCCCAAATGGAGCCGGCAAAGGGAAATTAACCCGTACCAGTAAGTGATCCATTGCTGGTAATTTATGAAGGGATGGTTTCTTATAAGAGTGTTGTCGGAGCCACTCCGTTTCTTGTTAAGGCAGAGCATCGAATATTCCATATGGCCGTTACCATTCGCCCATCCGATTTCAGCGCCGACCGGGGAGCGATAATTCAATTAATGTTGGATAATCTCACTCCCTTATCGTCGGAATGTCGTTTTGAGTGGTTGTATCGTCAGAACCCTCACGGTGAAGCTCTGGGTTGGGTGGCCGTTAATGACCAAGATGGAACTGTTGTGGGAACCGCTGCGGTATTTCCGCGAATGTTATTCGTCAGGGGAGAATTAATACGAGGGTGGGTGCTGGGCGATTTTTGTTTGAACGTAAAGTATCGCAGCTTAGGCCCTGCGGTCGTTCTGCAGCGGGCTTGTTTGAAATTTTTTGAGGAACAACCCGGTGAACCCTTTTATGATTTCCCGAGTCAAACCATGGTGGCAGTTTATAAGCGACTGGGATGGAGCGTCACCAAAACCATGCAAAGGGTCATGAAGCCCATTCGGCTTAACCAAAAAATTCGTTCCTTTATTTCTTATTCTTGGTTGGCAGAGCCTGTCGCTATGATTGGAAATACAGCCTTAAAGTTTCTGGATAAAAAGCCTTTATTGCCAAAAGGCAGAACCATTGAAGTGGAAGACGGACCTTGGGGAGAAGAATTTACCGAACTGTCAGGAGCTCTAAGAAATCGATTTGAGATTTATTTGCATCGCTCTGCGGCGTATTTAAATTGGCGATTCTTTGATAATCCATTCCAAAAATTTACCATGGTTGTGGCCAGAGATCATGGGCGTCTCATCGGATATGGTCTTTTGGGACAAAGCCCCACGGATGCCTTGGTCGTGGACCTATTTTGTAATTTGGATCGTACGGTATTTAAAGCGCTTCTCTGGCATATGGGTGACATTGCGAGAAGGTCCGGAAAGGCGTCACTCCGAACCTCATTTCTGTTGGGATCTGAAATGAGTGAGCTTTACAAGGACAATGGTTTTTGGTTTCGGGATGATTTGCCCCTGCTTGTTGGAAATTTCGGTGAGGACAGTTACCTCCACAGTGATTGGTATCTGACCGAAGGGGATCGTGATAGTTGAGGAGGTTTTAAGAGGTGAATATGAATTCCATTGAAGAGCGAATCAAAGAATTTATCGTTAAGCGAATACCTCAGGGACAGCAAAGGGATATCACTTTAGACGACCCTCTGCTTGAAAAGGGGCTGCTTGACTCTTTAGGTGTGCTTGATGTGGTAGCTTTTTTGGAGCAGGAGTTTCAAACGACTATTGAAGATGATGATTTAACTCCGGAAAACTTTGTTTCCATTCGAAGTATTGCCGAATTCATAAGGAAAATCGGATAAACTTTTCTGACATCGGATCGTGACCTTATTGTGATCATGATTGTCGAGCATTAAGCTTTCGTTGAAATTCGGAAGATCAAAAAGAGGGTAAAGGATGGACTTTTTGTTGCACCATATGGTGAATTCAAGCGCTCGTCGTTATCCGGATAAAACCGCTCTAATTCATGAGAAAGAAACACTGGCATATGCCGAGTTAGCCTCACTTATTGAAAACTTCGGTAGCACTTTGCAGGCTTTAGGATGTCGAAGACAGGATCGAGTTGGAATTTCTTTAGATTTATGTTTTGAACAGGCCGTTTCGATTTTTGGAACTTCGCGGGCCGGTGCTGTGTTTGTCCCCATGAATCACCTGCTTTTAATCGACCAAGTATGTCATATAGCCAATGATTGTCAGATTGCAGGGTTAGTCGTCAGTAAAGAGAAATTCGACATCTTAAACGGCTCTTGGAAAAGAATTCCGTCATTGCGATTTTTAATCGTTGTGGGGGAAGGTGAGGAGACGATCTCTGGGTTTGGCGGAGAATGGATGATGTACCACCAAGCTATTCAAAATCGAGGATTGCCTCACACTGAGGATACATGTATTGAAAAAGACTTAGCCGGGATTCTGTACACATCGGGCTCAACGGGTAAACCAAAGGGAGTTATGATCAGTCATGCTCAAATATTAGATGGAAGTTCTATCGTTTCAGCATACCTTGGCATAAATGAAACGGATCGGATCATGGCCGTTTTGCCCTTTAGTTTCGATGCCGGACTTAATCAAATTATGACCGCGTTTCAGCAATCGGCAACCCTGGTGTTGAAAACATTTGTCTTTGCCAGGCAGATTGTCCAAACGTTACAAGACATGAAGATAACCGGCCTTGCCGGCGTTCCAACTTTGTGGAACCTGATCAGCCAGCCAAGTTCTGGTCTGCATAAAACCGATCTTCCTTCCCTACGCTATATAACGAACACGGGTGGGGTCATGCCTCAAAAGGTACTGACTATACTCAGACAGAATCTTCCGTCCACTAATATTTTTTTAATGTATGGATTAACAGAAGCCTTTCGGTCAACATATCTCCCTCCTGAAGAGTTGGATGCCCGCCCGACTTCCATGGGGAAGGCCATTCCTAATACCGAAATCCTCGTGGTTACTGAGCAAGGCCGCCCGGCTCAACCCGGTGAGGTGGGGGAATTGGTGCACAGAGGTCCGACGGTTTCTTTGGGGTATTGGGGTCAGCCTGCATTGACGAACAAAGTGCTTCGTCCGCATCCTTTTTTGCCTCCCGATCAATGTGGCAACGAAAAGGTTTGTTTTTCAGGGGATCTTGTGACTATGGATGAAGACGGGTTTTGCTATTTTGTGGGTCGGCGGGATTCTATGATTAAGTCAGCCGGTTTTCGCCTGAGTAGAACGGAGGTGGAAGAGGTCATACATCAAAGTGGATTGGTTAAAGAAGTGGCAGTCATAGGTATACCAGATGAAATCCTTGGTCAAGCCGTTAAGGCTTTTGTGGTATTAGAAGAAGAAAATGGGGGTCAGGACAAGATTGCAGCCATTTGTGTTGAAAAACTTCCCCGTTACATGGTGCCAAAATATTATGAAATTGTGACTGAAATCCCTAAAACTCCGAATCAAAAAATTGATTATTCAGCCTTGCAAACGCAACAAACTATTAAAGCTTGATGATGGTCTCACACATTATTGATCGATATTTTGGTCAGGCCCAAGGGAAATTGCAGTTCCGGGGGGGGGTGTGCATAAGTGAGATCGCCCAAAGGTTCGGGACCCCTTTGTTTGTGTATGATTCCTCTGTTTTGGATATTAAATGGAAGGCCTTGTGTGTGGCTATGGCAGAGCTGATAGCCATCTACTATTCAGTGAAAGCCAATCCTCAGCCCTACTTCCTTAAGCATTTCTTAAAGAAAGGTGCAGGTTTAGAAGTGGCTTCTGCTGGCGAATTTTTACTCGCGCGAGAGGCGGGTTGCCCCTCTGACCGGATCATCTTTGCGGGTCCAGGAAAAACGGTATCAGAACTTGAGATGGTCTTGAAAGAAGGCATAGGGGAAATTCACCTTGAATCTTTTTTGGAATTAGAAAGGGTTGCAGAAATTGGGAGTGAACTTGGAGTTTCACCTTCCGTATCCGTCCGGGTGAATCCGGATAGTGAGGTTCTGGGTGGAGCCATGAGAATGGGAGGGAAATCTACCCCATTTGGAATCGATGAAGAGCAACTTAAAGAATTTTTAACAAAAGTAAAAAAATACCCTCATCTGTCTTTCAAGGGGCTTCACCTTTTTTCAGGCACACAAATACTAGATTCTGAGATTCTTTTGGCACAATACGATAAGGGAGTCAGGATTGCTCATGACATTGCACACTTTATGGAAAAACCCTTAGCCACGGTAGATTTTGGTGGGGGCTTAGGCATTCCTTATTTTCCTCATGAAAAATCGCTTGATCTCTCCATATTAAAAAAAGGTATTAAAGATTTATTTGAAAATATTTCAAGCAATCCGATGTTTGCTGGCACGCGATTCATCATTGAACCGGGAAGATATCTCGTCGGGGAATCTGGCATTTATGTGACACGAATTAATGATATTAAAGTTTCGCGAGGGAAAAAATTTTTAATCGTTGATGGGGGTATGAATCACCATTTAGCTGCTTCTGGCAATCTGGGACAAGTGATAAAAAAGAATTTTCCTATGGGAATTTTAAATAAATTAGATCAGCCATCCATGGAAAATGTTGATGTCGTGGGCCCTTTGTGTACTCCTTTGGATACCTTAGCACGCGCGGTTAAACTCCCATCGGCGGAAGTAGGCGATTTGGTTGGGATCTTCCAATCGGGCGCATATGCTCGAACAGCGAGCCCACTTGAATTTCTAGGGCATCCTACACCACCAGAAATTATGGTGAATCATGGGGAAGTTCACCTTGTAAGATCTCGTGGTCCATTCCCCGCGGAAACTCTTTTGGGTATTTAGAGATGTCACCGTATAATTGAGGTACTGGGAGTGTTTTGATCTGTTTGACCCCCCTGCCAAAGCCATATTCTTAATCGCAAGGATTAAGTCCCAGGTGTTGTTTTCATCTTGAACTTATGTTTGGATTTAGTCGGCATAAGCCGTGTATTTGAGTTGCCCGTCTTCAAGAGGTGAAAATTCTTCCCGTGACGTGAAAGGTAATCGTGTGGATCTGGCGAGGGAATAAAGATGACATATGTAGAGTTGAAACAAGGGTGGACTTTAGGAGATGGGACGTGAAATTTTCTGAGCGTGATTGGTCGAAATGGAAATTACTCTTCATTTTGAGAAAAGGTTTTTCCTTGCCCCGTTTTATCGTAGGCTAGCCGGTAGGAATTGCTCCCTTCCATGGGATGTGTCCGATCTGGTCCTGTAACCCTTTTCTTCTTCTTCTTTTCCTATCGCATTGGCACCGATGATCCCTTTCCTTAGATTTTTAATTCCGAAAAATAATGGAGGAATTCTTGAAATTGAGGGAACATGGTGATGAGACAAATTGAATGTTACCATATTTAGTGTGGTTTCGATATTCAGGTTTCCTTCTGCCTTAAAGATCTCAAGGGCTTCAGTCTGAAAGATGTTTATTGGAGGGTTTTTCCATTAAATCTGATCCTTTACTTCTTAATGCATTAGAATAGGCAACCATGGAGGAGAACGGACGGAATTTTAGGATCAAGCGGGATCCTTGGCTTCGGTTGGGTTGGTTATTGCCACGCTGGGGTAAATCCCGTTTGCCTCCCTCCTATATTGGAGGAGATGCCTACTATTGCCTGGGTGCACGGTATGCCCTTTATTTAGGTATTGATGTATTGGGTATTCAGTCGGGTGATTCGGTGTTGCTGCCAGCCTTTCATTGTCAGACGGCCATTGATCCATTTTACATTCGTGGGATTGATATTCAATATTACAATATTCTTCAAAATGGAAATATTGATCTTTCCGATTTGAAACGAAAAACAAAGCCAAATACCAAAGCTGTTTTAATTATCCATTATTTTGGTTTAGAGCAAAGACTCCAAGAAATTAAGGGGTGGGCTCAAGAAAAGAAGATCAAAATTATAGAAGATTTTGCCCATTTATTAATATCAGAGCAATTGTCAGAGAAAAGAAAACTTTGGGGAGATGCCGCTGTATTTTCTTGGAAAAAGTTTTTCCCCATTCCTGATGGAGGTATCTTGGTTCTTAAAAGCACCCAGAATAGACAAAACATTAATTTGGTTGAGGGGGATGTTTTTCGACAAATTTATAGTTGGAAGCGTGCATTGGTAAAGGTTAACCCACGGTCTTTTGTAGGGAAAATTCTTTCCGAATTATCCCGACTCTCCCCATTTGCCAAGGGAAATACAAATAGACAAAGTAATGAAAGGCCGACTCTCCCCAATCCTTCACTTTTCGAAAGTGGCAAGCCTAATCGTGTTTTGAGGATGACTGAAATTAGCAAGAGAATTTTCGGGCACCTCACGATTGCCACGATTATTAAAAAACGTTACGAATATGCAAGATTTTTTTCGCAAGAATTAGGAAAAATTCCTTGCATCAAATTGTGGCTTCCTGAAGTTCCTAAGGATGTCGGACTTTGGGCTTATCCTTTTATCGTGGAAAACATTCGGGATTTTCATGTGGCATTACGTCATCGTGGAATTGAGGCTTTCACTTGGGGAGGTGTTGCCCATTCTACGTTACCTCTCGAGCAGTTTAAAGACGCCAAATTCTTGTACCAACATTTAGTGATGATTCCTCTTCACCAAGATTTATCTTGGAAAGACCTTGAAGAAATTGTGGAGAATATTAAAGAATTGGTCAATAATCAAATGAAAAATTCCGAAATGATTATTTATGAATAAAGTGCTTATGGTAGCTTTTCATTTCCCACCATTCATGGGCGGGAGTGGGGTCTTAAGGACATTAAAGTTTTGCCGGTATCTACCGAAGGCAGGATGGCGGCCTATCGTTTTAACCCCGCATTCAAGAGTCTACCCTAACCAGGATGTTGGTCAACTAAAGCAAATTCCCTCTGAAGTGTCAGTCTGCCAAGCCTTCTCTTTAGATTCAAAAATGCATTTATCGTTGTTTGGTTGGTATCCCCGAATTTTTTCTCTTCCTGATAGATGGGCGACATGGTGGATTGGGGCTGTGTGGAAAGGGCTCCAAATAATTAAATATCATAAGCCGCGTTTAATTTGGTCTACCTACCCGATTGCTACTGCTCATTTAATTGGACTGACCTTACATCGTTTGTCTGGTATACCGTGGGTTGTTGATTTTCGTGACTCGATGACCGAAGAAAGGTATCCCCCTGATCCTATTACTCGAAAATCCTTTCGATGGATTGAGGAAAAAACCATGCGTCGAAGTGCGAAAGTGCTATTTACTACTCCTTCGACTCAAGTCTTATACCTTAGGCGTTATCCATGGCGAAAGCCTGAAAGTACAATGGTTATTGAAAATGGTTTTGATGAAGAGGATTTCAAGAACTTGTCATTGGAAATTTCCCCCACTTCCGACAAAAAATTTAAGATCCGATTGCTCCATGCAGGAGTTATCTACCCTAAAGAGCGTGATCCTAGGCCATTTTTTCGGGCATTGAGCCGTCTGAAAAAAAACGGTTCCTTAACGCGAGAAAAAATTCAAATTGACCTTAGAGCTCCTGGGTCCGAAGAGCAATATAAAAAATGGATTAAAGAGAATGACATTCAAGATTTAGTTCATTTGCTTCCTTTATTATCATATCAAGACTCTTTGAAGGATGCTGTGAGTTCAGATGCTCTTTTATTGTTGCAAGGCTCTACCTGTAATCATCAAATCCCAGCAAAGGTTTATGAATACCTTCGCTTAAGTCGGCCTATTTTAGCCCTTACCGATACTCAAGGAGATACGGCATCCGTGTTAATGCATTGTGGTGGAGCAACTATTCTAAACATTTCTAATGAGGAAGAGATCTTTCAAGGGATTCCTCTTTTTTGGGAGCAGGTAAAAAAGCAGATTCATCCCTTACCTTCAATAGAAAAAGTACATAGTTTTTCTCGCCAAACGCAGGCTACACAACTTGCTCAAATTTTTAATGAGGTTAATGCAGAACATTAATCTGCTTAATAATCATGAGAGATACACTCATCATTGTCACAGTTTTGATTTTTGCCTTCCTTGCCCTTCGAAAGCCTGTGATCGGAATTTACGCATTTGTAGGATTTAGTATTTTTAACCCTCACTCGTATGCTTGGGCTTGGGCTCAATCATTTCCGTTTGCCCTTATTCTAGCGCTTTCTGTGATTGGTGGGATGATTTTTGCAAATGAAAAGTTTCAATTGCCTCGACAACGAGAGTTTAACCTTTTAATAATTTTATGGGTAATATTTGGTTTATCCACGTTGGATGCCATATTGCCTGATCGGGGACCACCTTCTGATTGGGCATTGGACAAGTTCATTTATGTGTCCAAGATTTTCTTAATGGTTATTCTTTCGATGATATTAGTGAATACCCCAGAGAAACTTCAATGGTTGATGAGGGTTGTGGCTATTTCCATTGGGCTTTATGCCTGTAAATCTGGGTTGTTTTCTTTGGCCACTGGGTTTTCACATATGGTTTGGGGGCCAGAACGAAGCTTTTTGTATGCCAATAATGCTATTGGTCTGGCCATGGCCATGAATGTTCCCATTTTATTTCATTTAATTAAAATTGAAAAAACGTCATGGCTAAAAATATCTTTGTGGGCAATGTTGTTTCTTTCCTATCCGGCGGTTTTGGCAACATATTCTCGGGGGGCATGGCTTGGGTTGGGATTCGCCACACTATTATTGTTTCCATCTATCAAATCAAAGGTTGGAATTGTAGCGATGGGGGTATTGGCAATAGCATTAATAAGTCCAATATTTTCTACGGATTTACTTCCGGAACGTATTGTATCTCGCTTTGATCAATTGGTTAATTATGAAGAGGAAGCTTCGGCTCAAAGTAGGTTCTGGTCATGGAAAACATGTTTTAGAGTAGGAATGTATAACCCCTTTTTGGGGGAAGGGTTTAATTTTTACTCTCCCGAAGTGTATCTCAAATATTATCCAGAATTTCGAGAGCACTATGGGGAAGGAAAGGCCTGGTCTTGCCATAATGCATGGCTGACAGTTCTAGCAGAGCATGGAGTGGTGGCATTTTTTATTTGGGTGAGTTTAATCGGTTGTGTGATTGGGGCATCAGCAAAGATTAGGAAGCTGTCTAATAATTGGGTGTATTTACAGTATGGGCAAATGTTAAAAAGTTCTATTTTAGTGTTTGGATTAGTTGGTGTGTTTTATGACGCCGCCTACTTCGATTTATTTTATCAGATAATTGGCGCTCTGGTAGTTGTCAAAAACTGTTGTATCAAGGATAGCGGTTACTCTAGGGCCCATATACCTAGAACTTCGGAGGAAGGTAAATTGGATGTAAGGATGACGTGTGGATGATTAGGGGGAAGAGTAAGACGAATGGGGTAATGAAGCTTGTATAAAAGAAAAAAATTTTGCTCATTAACCCCATGAAATCCTTATTTCCTTAGGGAGATTTCCTTGAAAAAGACTTTGAGTCAGGTTGTAGAAATTTCAGCAAAACAAATAAAAAGAATCAAAAAAGTGTTTTTTGTGTTAAGGAAACCTTTCAGGATTAAATCATTATCAACCTTAAGGAAGTTGATTGGAGGCGCTCCCATTTCAATGCTTTCAGAAAACCTTTTACTCAATCATTGTACCCAAGTGGAGATTGCCAAGTTTTAGAAAGATACTTGTTGAATCTCTAATTCTAAGTCATTCCCTTGATTTGACGCTAATTTCAAAATAAGGATGAGAAATGAAGAAATCCGAAAATGGATTTGATCTATCTTCTGATGAATTGAAGGAATTATTCATATTGAAATATGGTCAGAAGAATCGATTGGGCTGGAGCCCAAGGATTCGGCATCGTTTTGGGTATTATAATCCGGATGATTGGTATGAGGCGCTGATAAAGAAATTAGTAACTTCTTCCACAAAATGGCTTGATGTTGGAAGCGGTAGATTTTTATTCCCTAGCAATCATCAATTAGCAAAAAGCCTTTCCTCGCGATGCCAATCATTAGTGGGGGTTGATCCTGATGCCACCATTTTGGAAAATCCTTATATCCATGAAAAAGTTCAAAGCAATGTTTACGAGTTTCAAAGTGAGAAAAAATACGACCTAATAACGCTTCGAATGGTCGCTGAGCATATTTCCGATCCAAAAAAAACCCTAGAGATTTTTGAAAAGATAACAAAGTCTGGGAGTTTGGTAGTTGTTTATACCATTAATAAATGGTCCCCGGTTTCCCTCATTACTTATAATACGCCATTTTGGCTTCATCATCCTTTAAAAAAAATACTATGGGGAACTGAGGAGAAAGATACTTTTCCGGTTCAGTATAAAATGAATACGAAGAAGGACTTAAGAGCCTTATTTCAGAAAAGCGGATTTAAGGAAGTGCACTTTCAATATTTAGACGATTGCCGAACTTTTGCTGGATTTAAATTCTTATTGTATTGTGAATTAGTAATGTGGAAAATTTTGTCTGTTCTCCAACTGAGGTACCCAGAAAATTGTTTGTTGGGTATTTATGAGAAAGTTTAAATCGGAGAATTTTGACCCAATCATTCTGTTTTTTCACCGATTTGTCGGTCTGGGTAAGGCCTGGGGTGATATAAAGAAGTCTCTTTCCTGGGTTTTTCCCCTGAAAAATGGTTAAGTGCCCTTCTTTTTTGAAAACATTAAAATTTCTTTTAGTTTTTTTGCTCCAAAACCGACAAGTGTATTTCGGTAGAAATTCATGTGAAACATGCTGCGGAATTCTTCCGTCCATTTGTCCGTCCATCCCTTTCTTGCGCGCCCATAAAATTCTACTTTTTTAATTTTTTCTTCATGGTAAAGTCGTTCAAGAATCATTTTCCTCAATAGGAAACCGGGAGAAAATTTTTTAAAATTTTCATCATAAGCCATCTTAAGGAAAAAGAGATTTTCATCGCGTTGTAAAGCTAATTGGCTGGCAACTACTTGATGGTTGAAAATGAGTTCGAAAATAATGGTTTCTTGCGTTTCGGAAAAAATTTCTAAAAGGGCTTGATAAAAATGTCCTTGGATATTTGAAGAAGAGACCGCCGTCCCCGCTTTTCCTTTCCATCCTGTCGATTCGAGACGAGAATATTCCTGAAGGCATGCAGCCATTTTGGATTTTTCCTGGTTTTCCAAAAGTTGAATGGAAATACTTTGCTCATTTAGTCGTCGAAGTCTGCGGTCAACGTTCTCTTTCATGTCTTTCTTTCGACTTTTCCAGTATTCATCAAAGCTACCAGTTAAGGAAATGCGAGCGGTGTCCATGAAATGTATTCGTTCCCTACTCATGGAATTTTCTAATTGTGTAAGGATTGAAAAATCGGAGTCTTGGTAGGTAGCAGAAAATCCTAATGGTAAACCGGGCAAGCTATGTAATAGGTTTTCAATTTGAAAGGGAATGTTCACGGGATTGGAAAGGATAAAAAGGCCTAAGGGCGCTTGAGCGGGTTGGAACGTTTTCCATAATCCAAATCTCTGGGGTTCTAAAATAATTGCACCTGGAAAAGTGTTGTCATCGGAAAAGCCTAATAACAGAGGGGTTTTGGAGAAGTGCTTTAGGTAGAGACTGACAATTCGAGAATCAAGGAGAATGTGATTTCCCTGGGTCCTGTTAATGGCATCCCATTGGTCATAATGATCCTCGAATGTGTCCTGTGCGTTTAGGAATTTCCACACTGAATGAACGCTTCCTAGAATATATTGAAAGTTCCATAGACCTTACTTGATATGAAGGTCTTGGATCTTTGGGGTTTTGATAAATGGAACTTCATGGTAGATCTGTATCGTCAAGCTTTGGTTTTAATTTCCCTTTGATTTGTATGCATTGAAAGTTTCGTGCTTAAATTTGGAAATCCAATCTACAATGGAATGGTTTATTTCGCCCTGGTAAGGAGTATAGCTTTTTGACTAACAAACCAATTTCCTTCCCAAGCAGATTGAAAAATTATCTCAACTTCCGTGTGGGAAGGAATGTAGTTATATGAGAAATTTTGGATAAGGGTATTGAACTCAATTTTACCTGAGACCCAATCCAATAAATAGCGACTTTAAATTCAAGCTGGAAGTATTAGTTTAATCTCCATTGAAGTAATTTGGTTTCAGTTAGAGATCTCCCAATTTTTAATAGACTTCCAGGGAACTGGGAGAAGCGGGGGGCGTAGAGTCACCTGGGGGGGGGGAATTGGAAGAGGAGTGTAGGGGGGTGATGGCCCATTTGGGGCTCGATGTTTGAAAGTCGTGCTGGGGAGAAGGGGCTGTGGCCTTGAAGGCCTCCCAAGCGGCTTGGCCACTGTACCCGTCGACGGTGAGGTCAGTCAAAAACGAGACGGCCGCGCTCGCAATATACCGATAATGGTGATCCGGAGTTACCCCTGTGCGCCAGCCATTCCCTGAGGCGACCGGGTGGGTCTCGGGTGGACTGATCATGGTGAGATATTCTGCCCAAGACGTGGCCCACGTGTCTGAGTTTATACTGACCGTAGGGGTGCGATAGGCTTCGATTTGATAGGGGCCGAGAGGCACGGTTGGCGGATTGCCGACGTACGTGGCTGTGTTTAAGAGGATATTCAAGCGCCATTTCGCCATATGCGTTAAGAGGGTGGTGGTATCGCCCACTTGCATTTGTTTCGCCATGCCCAAGGCCACTAGCTGAAAATGTTCTTCCCAGGGAGCCGTCGCATATTTCGTCGTGGAGAGATCGGTCCACGGAGATCCAAGAAAGGCCGCATCGCCAACGTACCATTGTCCGAGGGGAGAGGGGCCTCGCCCGGTTCCTTGGATGGGGACAATACTTGCTCGAATATTGCGGCCATAATTCCAGACTTCCTGTTTTTCTTGGTAGGTGAGAGGGAGATTTTGCACGCCTTCCCAAAGCGTGATGTTGTCCCGTAGTTTATCGATGAAGTAGGGTTGTGCGGGATCCTGATCTGGTGAGATAAAGGCGGCATAGGCCATAATCTTATGGGCCCAGGCCTCCCCTCGGACATTCGTATGCATGACTAACCCGACGGGGCCAGGACGAGTTGAGACTTGTCCGTAGGCGGTATTTTTCCATGCGGTATAGTACGCAGCTTCTAATTGCAGACATTCAAGGTAGTAATAGCGGCCAGAGAAGAGATAGGCGGTATAACAGGCATCGGTATGGTGGGAGGAGTCCTGTTGATTCCAGCCATCTGTGGTGATGGTGTGGTGGTGAATCTTATCCTGGGCATGATGAAAGGGGTTGTCGATGTTACTTAACATGAGCGTGGGACGAGCATTAATGGAGAGGGGACGTCCGAAGGTTGAGACGGTGCCCGTGCCTTGCTTGGTTGGTGCACTGGCCCAATTCGTTGTGGGAGTCCAGGCCTGGTCAAAAAAGTCCCCCTGCCCAGCACTGGTGTCTCCTTCTCGATAAAAAACAGGCATCCGCCCAGCCAGGTCGGCATTCCCGAGGACCAAATTCCAATCTGCCGTTTTCATGCTGTAGAGCCACATCACCTCCCAGGTGGCCTGTAGCCCGATCCACCCAGCAGCGCCCGTGCCATTTAAGCCTTTGCCATAGTTACCAAGAATGCTCGGATGGCCGTCCGACCCGTCGAGTGTGCCACTCTCAGCGGCAAATTGATTGAGTAACGTATCACTAATGGTATTGCTGGTGGTCAAAGAGGTGTCGTAATGAGGGATGGCTGCAGTGGTGACCAGATAAGCCAGATTGTGGTCGATACGAACCCCTGGAGGGTCAGTGGCCCCATTCCAGAAGCGACGGTGCCAGCGAGTAAAGCCGGTATGGTTGAAGCTCGCATGGGTGTATTCGGTGGTGGGATTGGTATGGCCAGATTGGATCGTGAGGCTGTAGGTGGTATCAGCCGCCGTGTGAGCGGCGGTCGTACTGGCCCATGAATTTTCTACGGTTGCACCGATGGAGACGGTCTGGTTTTGAGGATAGAACCAGGCCTCAATAATCGGATGAAGGTTTTTCGTCGCCGTCCCGAAATCCACATCATAGGTTCGTGCGGGAGTGCGATCCTCAAGAATGATGGCTGTGACGATAGGGCCTTGGAGCCAATAGCGCCAATGGCCATTGGTGAGCATGGTACGGGCGTTGACGCTCTTGGTGCCCTGATTGGTTAAGTTTATGGTCGTTTGGAAGTTGTAGGTGCTAGCGAGCATCTGGGTTTGCGTCAAGGCTCCGGTATTATTGCAGGCGGTTTGATTCTGAAATTGAACGGTCACCTCTCCGTTCGCCGGGATCGAGGATGCAATAAAGCTAATGATGGCATGTTTGAGTGAGCCATCGGCCCAACGACTTTTGACGTCAGTCTGGGTTGTGACTGGGGTCCCTTGCACGAGGGCCGAGACACATTGTGGGATCTCTCCTTGTTTGAAAGGGCGGGCAATCGAGATCGGGCGGTTGGTCTGTCCCGAGCCTGCCGTATCGTAGATGGTAATGGTGTTATTGGCGGAAGGTGAAGGGGGCGGTGGGGGTGGCGGCGAGTCTGAAGAGGAGGTTGTGCCCTGAATGCTGGTTGACGGAGGCGAGATGTTCCCGGCGGTATCTACGGCGGCGACGGTATACGTGTACGAGGTCGTGGCTGCCAGCCCGGTGTCCACAAAGCTGGTATTGGAACTAATACTGATGAGGTTCTGGTTGCGTGAGACGCGATAGCCGGCTATTCCGACATTATCAGTAGAGGGAGCCCAAGTGAGCGTAATCTCAGAGGACGAGGTCGTTGTGGCGTTAAGGTTGGTAGGAGTGGTGGGCAAGATGGTATCAGGAGGGGGAGGCGAGGTCGTTCCATTGGCATGTTTATAAAACCAGAGCCCCGAGCTCGTGCCGATCCCTTTCATATAGATGATGCCGCCATATTGCGGGACTGGAACCCCGATCATGTGAACCGGGCCTCCTACGGTCGCGTCAGCAGTCGTGATGCCAGAGGGTAGAGTTGTCGGAATTTGTTGATAGGTGTCGGTGGCAATCTGATATTCCCACACCGTAGTTTGTTTGGCGACGTTATCATAATGTAGCAGGACGAGATTGCCGCTGACGGGGTCGACGGTCGTGAGCCCTCCAATCCCTTCGACTCCCATATTGTGATGTTCAAAGGGGAGATCGGTGAGGCGGGTGACCGTGCCAGTGGCCGTAATTTTCCACATCGACAGATTGGGGGTCCCGACGCTATTGTTGCCTCCCCCGCATATAACGACCTCCTGAGGAGCCGAGTACTCGCAAAAGGTATTGTAGACCGTGCCAGAAGGAAAGGCAGAGAGATCTAAGGCTTGCAATAAGGTCCAGGTGTTCGTGTTGGGGTTGAATTCCCAAAGCTTTTTCCATGTGAATTCCGCATGGACCACGCGGTCCCGTTCAGGGAAATACACCAGACCCCCACTGGGGCCCACGGCTCTGCTGGAATGTTCAGCGACCCGAGGTAGCTGGGTCCATGTGTTGCTGGGGCGATCATATTGCCAAAAATCCGTGGAATGGCTCCGCCGAGCATAGAGGGTTCGACGGACAGGGTCCCAGGCATTCATTTGATCATGCGCATGGCCGGAGTCCCAAGGGGTGATTTGGCGTGTCCAGGTATCGGTGGCGGCATTCCAGAGAATCATAAATGTTTTGGCGGCATGGCCCCCGCCATGGAAGAGTAGGGTTTGATCCACCGCATCCCAAATGCCGCTATCGGCCCATTGCATAATATTATTTCCAGCACATCCGCTGTTATGTACATCCCAATCGGGTGAGATTCCGGGCAAGGAACAGGACTGGAGAAAGTCAGGCCACGAGCCAGGAGGTCCGGCTGTAGGAATCGGCACGAATTGGTGCGGGGCGGCAGTGGCTGCAGCATCCGACAAGGGATGGGCATAGCTTGGTGTGTGCCAAAGTAAAGTGATAAAAATGATAAGGAGACTATGCATGAAAAGTTGAAGGGAATAGGAATATGATGAACCTGTATTAAATATTAGGTTGTTAAATGATTTGATCATGATTCATCCTCCAACGGAAACGAATATCTCTAGTATAAAATATATTTTTCTCTACTAAATTGGGAAAAACTTTCTGATTTCGCAATGCTTTAACATGCTTGTCTGCTAGGGGTAAGATATCGGCAAGTTATGTAATTCCTTAAGAGGGCATAAAGGTTAAAGATATGTGCTACAAAGGATAAACGTTTTCTTTAAATATTTTTCAAAACTTTTGATTTTTACTGTGTTTAGTTTTCTTTGTTTAATATGGTGGGGAAAATGCTTATTGTTGCTATGGGCAATCTTAGGATCAAGGAGTCCTATATTTTATTTACTCTGAAAATTGATGTTTCTGAATCAGGATGTGAATTTTGAAAGGGCATAAAATGTTGGGATGCGAGGCGAATTTCAAGAAAATTTTATGGTAAATTGATGGGTAACGAGCTATAAAATGTTTCAAAAGGTATAATTAGATCAGAAACGAAAGGAAACAGTTGCAAAAAATTGTATTATTATGCCGGAGAATATGTTTTCTATTGGTTATGAAGGGTTCCGATACTTAGTTGTCCATTTTTTTAAAATTCAATACTTAAAACCAACTTTTCCTCTGGAATGGCCAGGATAGAGGTAGCTCAAGCATTTTTTAAGATTTGGGGCTTTACTGCTAGTCGTTTGTGGTCTGCTGGTTTATTCGGGCACAGCTGGTTTTAGAGTTTTCCCCTCTCCCTGATCAGTACTTTGGGTCTTCGAATGGCATAAAAGGGTTCCCGGTTCAAGTATTGGTCTTTATTTTCCTCAGCCTGTCATTCCAAGTCTTATAGTATCCATTCTTTCTGGGGCTGCCTTGTTCCATAAGCAGGTCGTTTTTCCCAATTTGTCTGAGACAAGATCGAACAGTCTTCGCAGTAAAACCTGTCCCATTTTCTTAACGAATAAATTTTCAGCTTTTATATTGCAAATGCAGCTGAATCTAGGGAATGCAGCGCATGTTCCTGAAAATTCTAAGCCACTTCAATGGCTAGGACCTGCTAAGTGTATTCATTAGGTTTTGATGGAGATGGGGACGGAGGGTCGTCATGCGTCTTTGTCGCCATTAATTCTAGGTCCAGAAATGGTTGGGAGTTTGAGGTCGGAGTTCTGTGCAGAATTTCGCATTAATTCATGGTCGCTTCCGATTAGGATGTTTCTCAGATACTATAATGCTCTCCTGTGTGCAATCCGTTCTATGCATTTTAGTCTCTTGCTAGCCCTTGAACCGTAACCAAGCTATGATGAACGGAAAACCAAAGGGCCCATTATTCTGCTTGACCTGACCTTCTTTTTCGATGGGGGCTTTTTCATCGATACGGAAATGTATTTTTTAGTGTTGAGTCAAAAGGGAGGAGCTCAACTTTTCTTGAGAGCAGTTTATCGGTCGCTTACTTCCAAAAAACTAATAAGAGTCTAATTGGCCGCGGTTTGTCTCGATAGGACATTCTTGGGTATCAAAATTTTCGAAGGCTTTCGCTTAGCTCTCGATAGAGAGCGTCATGCTTTATCGTCAACCATAGTATATGTGATCAGGAGTGCCCCATTCTATTTTACTAATTCCTGACCGTCTCCCCCTTTCGGATGGAGGGGGATCTTGGTTTTCTGGCGCTTGTAGGTGATTTGTTTAACCTGGAATTTTAAGCGTAGCATGATGCTTTCCCTTAAAGTTGTTCTAGCATTGAACCAAGAAATCCGATTGGTCTAAAAGGGGTAGGTCATATAGGAAAGGTGGAGAAGGTTTTCGATAACCTTATGGAAAATTCTCTTTTATTGAATTTGACAAAAGGGCGAAGTAGTGTAATTTTATGAATATAGTTTGAGGGGGAAAAGGGTATTTTAGGCCTTGATGCCTATGTAGTTTTTGATGGAAAGTATATGAGTGAAATGGATTTGCTGATTGCTCTTTAATTCTATTACTCGGGATGAAAAAATAAGAAAAAAGGAAACTTTTGATTTTTAAGAAAGACCACTCTCCCCTTAAAGGAAAAATTAAGAAGGCCTGTTTTTTGAGAAAAGATTGGAATTTCTACAATAATCAAAGTTGTTCCTGTTAAGAAATCATTTAAGCTTTTGGTTGATCTTCCACCTAGGAGGACTTTATATGCTGGGTTCCTTTATAGAGTTGTCTTAATAAAGGCATATTCAAATGAAAGAGGTTTTAGGCTAGCATTTACGAAAATAATATCAGGTGAATATACAACTAATGGAAAATTTCTCAAAAATTACTATTGTGGTTCCTGTCTTTAATGAAGAGGAGGTAATTGATGAATTTTATTCACGGATAAAGAAAGTCGTGGAGCAGCTTCCTTATGAATTTGCCCTTTTGTTTGTAGATGATGGCTCAACCGATAATACCATTTCTTCAATTAAACGGCTTATATCTTTTGATGCAAGGGTAACTCTTATAAGCTTAAGTAGGAATTTTGGGAAAGAAATTGCGCTTTCTGCTGGAATAGATTTTTGTGTGGGAGATGCAGCAATTTTCATAGACGTTGATCTTCAGGATCCCCCAGAGGTAATCCCTGAGCTTATAGAAAAGTGGGAGGAAGGGTTTGATGTTGTTTATGCCCAACGTCTTTCACGTCAGGGTGAAACATGGTTTAAAAAGGCTAGCGCTTATATTTTTTACCGATTAATGAGTAGGGTCGGTGAAAAAGTTGCAATTCCTGCAGATACAGGTGACTTTCGTTTGATTAACAGAAAAGGGCTGGATTCTCTTAAGAAGATGCGTGAGTATCACCGTTTTATGAAAGGGCTATTTTCCTGGATTGGCTTTCGGCAAATTGCTGTTCCTTATCATAGAGATCCACGATTTTCAGGAGTTACTAAATGGAATTATCGAAAACTTTGGAATCTCTCATTAGAGGGTATTACTTCATTTACCATTGCCCCATTGAAAATTGCCACTTATATTGGCCTTTCAATTAGTTTTTTTGCTTTTCTCTTTACCTTGTTTATTTTGTATAAAACCTTAGTCTATGGGGATCCCGTTGCGGGGTACCCTTCTTTAATGACTGTGGTTTTGTTTCTAGGGGGAGCCCAAATGTTTACGCTTGGAGTTATGGGAGAGTATATAGGTAGGATGTTTAATGAAACCAAAGCCAGGCCTTTATACTTGGTAAGCGAAATTTATTCAGGAGGTCAAGAAGGTATCGCTGAAAAATCTCAATCTTGTTTGTCGTGAAAAGGTGAAAAAAGTAGACAGGAATTCTTTTGGTCGGTAGCAATGCTTTACTGGGAAGCTCAGTCAATATCCCAAAAAACACAAACAAAATTCAGTGTCAATTGGAAGATGTCTCCCCTTAGGTTGGTTCTTACGCCTTGAAGCTCCCCCAAAAAGGATAAAGGAGATTCTCGAAGATAATTTCAGAAGATTAGTATTTGAACGTTAATACGGTTTAGATGAATGTTTCTTGTGTGTAACGATTTATATTTGCATTTTTGTGAAAATTTCAATTGTCTGTCGCCACTATGTTCTCTCTCAACGCATTCCTATATTGATACCTCAGGAAAATTTTAATTCTCCAAGGACAAATCATCCTTTGGGTTCGCGTATGGGTGGAGAGGAATTTTGGGGTTCTTCACATTAAGTTTTTATCTTCATTGAAGAAAAATTTACTTATTGTTCCCGGGTCAAATGGTTGCCCTAACCTCGTCTTTTGGTTAGCAGGAAATTTGTTTGCTGTTTATTCCTTAATCTCCTTTTTTTATTTTAATGTAAAATATGAAGGTGTGAGAGGCTATTTCATAATTGGTGGTGCGTTTTTCTTAACCTTATTTGGTTTATGGTGTCTACGAACCCAAATCCAAAAATTCGTACACAAGATTTGTGAATGTTCCCATGGCCTCTCTTCAAGGAATTGGTTTATTCTTTGCTTTTGTTTGGGAGGAGTCTTTCGTGTAGGACTTTATGTGTTTTTTCCCACAGAGTTATACAGTGATGAAGCTCACTATATGGCTTTAGTTACAGGTCTGGTGGAAAAAGGGGAATATGAAATTAATGGACTTAAAAGTTTCTTCCCTCCTGGGCTCCCATTTTTTTATTATCCATTTTTAAAAATTTTTGGTCCTAATCCGTGGTTTAGTTTGGCGCATAACTTGTGCCTATTCTTTTTTTCTCTGATTGTAATTCGTAAGTTAACAGTTTTAGTCGTTGGGGCTGGGCCAGAAAGATTTGCCATGTTGTTATTTGCTGTATGGCCAAATCTGGCATTGACAGCCCTAATTCCTGCAAAAGAGTTATTGGTTAGCTTTTTCCTTGCGCTTACAGTTTTGGTGTTCCTTTATTCCGAAAACAACTCAACAGGTTTTAGGATTATTTGTGGGTTTTGCTTAGGGTTTTTAGCATTGATACAACCCTCGACGGCCCTTATATTTGGTGTTTTATTCTTATATTCAATTATGAAACATAAAAAAAATATTCATGTAACACTAACAAGCTCTGCCGTTATTGTCTTTTCAATGGGCATTGTGATTTTACCATGGACTTTTAGAAACTATGTGGTACATGAAACATTCGTTCCAATTTCCACCAATGGCGGTGTAGTGTTTCTTTCGGCAAATAATCCTCATGCGTCAGGTGGGTGGATTGACATGGATTATTCCCCATATCTGAAAGATGAAATTATCGGTAATAAAATGGCATACCAAGAAGGTTTAGCATGGATTAAAAGCAATCCAGGGAAGTTTTTAAAGCTCATTCCCAAGAAACAAATTCGTTTTCTTGGAGACGATGGGTACGGAGCCTTTCGAGTGTTTGGTCATCCTGCCGTCTCTATGAAATATTCCAGAGAAATGTATGAAACTTTCATCTTTATTTCAAATGGGTTTTGGTTAATTTTAATTTGCCTGATTTTCAACGGCTGGATTTTATCCTGGAATACTCCGTTTTTAATGAATCCAGTTTGGATAATAATTCTTGGAGTCGTATGGTATTTTTTAATCATTCATGGAATTTTCCAGAGTGAAGGTAAGCATCATATCAATATTTCAATCTTTCTCGTCATAATGGCAAGTATTCTTGGTTTTAATTCTTTGAAGCATCCTCATACAAGATAAGATGTTCATTGTCCAGAGAATATGGGGCTAATTTAGTAGTACGAAAAATCAGCACATTTGAAGATTTTCCAAATGTCCCGGTGAAAAAGCCCAGGTTTAAAATTTCTGCCAAAAATTTTTTCTCCAATTTAAGTTACTTCTTCCGACTCTGTAATATTCCAGGGGAGTAAATTATCCGTTTCTTATATATGGTCTAGTTTGAAATTATAGGCTACTTCTCTTCACTATGTTTGAATCCAAGGCAATGAAATTTCTTTGATCGGGGGAATTTGAAATATTGTTGCAATAGGGGAAAAATTTGACAATATAAAATAAGTAAATTGGTGAAACTCCTAGATGAAAAAATATGACCATAATGGTGATTAGAGAATGTTCCACTTGTTCATAAGTTTTTGGTTTTTACATAATTGAGGCCTAAGGCTTGTTCGATCGTCAATACTAAATATAAATTTCAGGGTATTCCCCTTGCTTTGGAGCTAGTAGTGGACCTTAAAGAAGATCAAATAATTGGTGAAGATATTTGGGAGCATTGGTATTACAAGTCTAAATCCCGGTGTTTGCTTAATTTGTTAGAGGGTCATAATTATCAGTCTATTTTAGATGTTGGAGCTGGATCTGGGTATTTTTCAAAAGTCTTATTGAAAGAAACTTCTGTAAATCAGGCACTTTGTGTAGATAAAGATTACCAAGGACCCAGGGATGAGGAATTTTTTGGAAAATCTCTGTTGTTTAGAGATTCTCCAATTCCCTTCCAAGCCGATCTTGTACTTTTTATGGATGTTTTAGAGCATGTAGATAATGATGTTGAATTGTTGGAAATATATAGAGAAAACATTGTAAGCAATGCAAGTATTGTGGTTACTGTGCCTGCTTTTCAATTTCTCTTTTCCGCGCATGATGAATTTCTTGGCCATAAGAGGCGATATACTTTGAAGATGCTTGAGAAGGTAATTGAACAGGCTGGTTATGAGATTGTTAGATCTGGGTATATATTTTCATTAGTGTTTCCCCTTGCCGCATTAGAGAGGTTGCTTGTGAAAATATTTCCCTTTCGTTCAAAAAAAGAACCAAAGAGCTCCTTAAGGAGGCATCATTTTCTTGTTAATTATGTCCTGGATTTCATAAACAAAATTGAGGCAAATTTTGTAAGGATAAATAAGTTGCCAGGGTTGACTGTATATTGTCAGGCAAGGCTTCCTAGATCGATAGGAAATAGTTGAATCTCAATATTCGGTTAATGATGAGAAATATTCGAACTCTTCCATAAAGAGAAGGCTTTAAACTTTTTGTGACGAGAAACTTTCGAAAGGATGTCTAGCGATTCCTTGAAAAAAAGCATTTCGGTTTTAAAGTATTTAGTAAGGTCAAGAACCTTTTATCTCTTAATAAAATCCATCCCCACGAACAGGTGTTAAAATTCTTGAAGAATTGTTTTCTTTATACAGGTGGTAAGGGAATTTATTGCTTATGATTTATGAATTTTTGTTAATCCCATAACAACTTGGAAAATTTTAGGTAGGTTTTTGTTTCCGTGTTTTGTCTCAAGGGAAAAAGGCCCAAGCCGTAATGTAGAGAGCCTTTGAATGACTGTTTAAAAGCCTTTGAGTTTGGGGTTTCATTGGCCGTTTTAGGAAAAATTGAATGAATTAGATTTAAAAACCGTGAAGGATTTTGGAGGTCCTGGTGGAGTTGTCGAATATTAGAGGGGCTTTTCCAAAAGAACAGAGTTAATCTTCACGAAATTAAAAGATTGGATGGGAGTTTTAGGAAGAGAAATAACATTGTTGACCTAAATTGCTTGGTTTGGATTCCCAAATAATGAGCAACAAAGACATCAGATTGACTGCAAAAGAAATAGCTAGAACCGAAGATTTAATTCGTCTAATCCCTTCCGTTTCAGGAAGAGCATTAGATATCGGGACCAGAGATGGCCATTTTTCGAGATTGTTGTCGAAGTACTTTGATTCTGTTGTTGCCTTAGATTTGAGTTTACCTTCCTTTCAACATCCGAAGATTCGATGTGTCAAAGGAGATGTCACAAATTTGGATTTTGAAGATAATTCCTTTGAGTTTGTGTTTTGTGCAGAAGTGTTAGAACATATTCCAGGAAAAATGTTGACAAAAGCTTGTGAAGAATTAAGTCGGGTTGCTCGAGAATACTTGCTCATTGGAGTTCCCTATGATCAAGATCTAAGGATTGGCCAAACAACTTGTGGGGTATGTGGGCAAATTAACCCCCCATGGGGACACGTAAATTCTTTTGATGAAACAAAGTTGAAGTCATTATTTCCGGGGTTTGACCCTGAGCAAATATCTTTTGTGGGACAAACCAAAGAAAAAACTAATGGAATTTCTGTATGCCTATTGGATTTGGTAGGAAATCCCTATGGAACGTATGTTCAAGAGGAAGTTTGTATTGCCTGTAATCAAAAGGTGATATTCTCTTCCCCAAAACCCTTAGGGTATAAGTTGTTGGCGAAGGTGGCTATTTTACTTCAAAAAATTCAAATGAACATCAGTCCCCAAGAAAAACCATTATGGATTCATGTTCTGTTTAAGAAAAAGAATTAGACCTTTGAAATCGGAAAACGTGCCTTGTTTTTTTTTTAAGAATTTTACGTGATATTCAAATGATTAAAGAGAGTTTAATCGCGATCTTAGGGGCTCTTTGAAAAATTCAGTTTTTGTGATAAGAAGGTCCAACCCTCTTCTTTTGCACTTTTAGGAAGACAAAACGCATAACCTACTAAAACAGTGGGTATGGTGATTCCAATTCCACGAAGTATTAAATCCCACCAAGAGGTTATTGGTTGAATGGAAAGTAAAACCCAATTTGCCATATACATCGATATAAAAATTGGTAATGTGCTTACCAGTAATATTTTTAGATAATCAGAAATGCCAATTTCGGTTACTTTAATTAAATAAAGAGATTGTAAGATTCCTCTTACAAGGAAAGCAGGGAGTAAGGTGCCTAATGCGACCCCTATCAAACCAAATTGAGGAATTAAGGCAATGCTAAGGGTGATATTTAAAATTATTTCTAAAGTGGCAAGGAAAGCCAAGTATTTTACTTTACCCATTCCAAACAAAACTTGAAACCCACAGCTTTGAATTATCCGAAAAAATACCGCCAGGGTTAAGAGTGTTAAAATTGTAGCACTTGAAGAATAAATTTCCCCAGAGATATATTTTTCTCCCATCCACAACTTCAGAAAGTCTTCGCCAAGTAATATCATTCCTGTCCCAATGAGTGCTCCTAGGGTCACTGTGCCTTGGGTGCCGAGGGCAAAAACTCTTTTAATGGTTTCTTGGTCTCCTAATGCGTTTCTGGCTGTAGCAAATGGAGTGATCACCCAAGTGATGGCTTGAATGAGGGCATAATAATAGGGAACCAAATTTGCCCCAATAACATAGAACGTTACGGCCTCCACGGTTAAAAACATTCCAATTAATAACGAGTCTATTATGACGACCGTTCTTTCGGCTGTATTGATTATGGTAGACCATAAACTGAACCCGAATAATTCTTTGTAGGAATCTTTTGAGAACTTTTGAACCGATAGGGAAAGTTTAGGGTAAAGGGAATGGGCCAAATAGATTTGAGCGGTCCATCCGATTATGTTTGTGGTTACGTGAACGATTGTGATGCCGAGAATGCCATAGCCGGCGTTCAAGATTATAACGGTTAAGACGGCCTCAAGAATTCTTTTTACAATAACAATTCCATTTATTACTTCTAGTCGTTGTAAGCTGTAGAGAACAGATTTGTACAAGACCAGTGGGAAATTTATGGAAATGCTTATACCTGTAATTAAAAGAGCCCATTGAAATTGGCTGTGATGGCTGGTTTGGGTTGAAAACCACTGTGGGGAATTTAATGTAAGAATGATGGTCAATAGTATCGAGAATATACCCACCCCACCCAATATTACCATTGCCGTGCTGATGGTATTATTCACCCCTTTTTCGTCACCTTTTGTAATATACCGAGTAACATAGTGGCTGACTGCACCGAAAAGTCCAAAATCTAAAATTCCATAATATCCAGTTAAAGATCGGACTAACGTCCAAATGCCAAAAATTGTGTCCCCTAATGATAGAACTACGAATGGCGAAAGAAGGAACCCAATGATAATGTTGACACTATAACCAGCCAGATTGCTGGTGGCATTGCGAGCTAGTATTGCTTTATAGCCCATTTTCTAAAATAGGGTTGTGGGAAGGTTCGTGTGGGGATGAAGTTAAAAGCCATTCGCTTATGATTTCAATGTGTTATTGGAGTTCGATTATTACGGGAAAAGTATAGTAGAAATGGCAAAAGTCTCATAGCATGATTCTTTATGACCTGAAATGGAAGTTTTGGGTGAAGGATTATATTGGGCCGGTAATTTCCCGAAAAATAGGAGAAATTTGAGAAGAGGATGTTTACAGGGAAGCTTGAGGCTATTACAAATTTCTTCCTTATTCGTTCAGAAATGATTTTCTGGTCCCAAGTTTTCCTTTGTTAATCTTAGTTGTTGGAAAAGGGGAAGGTGGTTTTAGTTAGGTTGACTGAAACTTTCGAGAAACGTATGGGAGGTTATGAGGTTTCTCCCCACCCATTTCTATTTCTAGATTCTTCGGCTTTTTTTTAGGAGAAATTAAATGGACCATATATTTTGGGTGGCAAAATGAAAAAACTCGAGAAGTTCTGATTTTCGAATAGTTAAACCAACTGAAAATTTAAGCTTTGTTCATCCATATACGGGAATTTGTTAAGTGCTATTTTTTGTATCTGTAGTAATTTTAACATTCTCTAAGGTGTTGGAAAGGGGAATGAGAAAATTTTTAACATTTTAATCGAACGTGGACAAGTACAGTATTATGACTTTGGTAGCCGGTCATTGTGCGATCCCCTCCAGAGTAGGCTTAAAAATAGTAAAGAATGATTGTGCAATTCCTCTTCTCGTGAGAACCTTAGAAGTCCGTATAGTGATTAAAATTTAAGAGAGGATAATGTTTGGTAAACATTGTGAATGTGCCCAATAGATTATCACGTGCCGCAAAAATATGTCAGTAAGGTCATCGATGGGTAGAAATGTTCGGATAGATAACTTTCGTATTTTAGCTATTTTTTTTGTGATTGCCATTCATGCTTCGCCTTTTAAAGAATTAGAAGGAGATTTCTATCATTTTTTAGCAATATTGATTAGGCAAGTTTCTTCATATGCCGTACCATTTTTCTTTGTAATTTCTGGCTACTTTTTTGGTAAGGCTCTACTTGAAAGGCCTCTGGAGGAAGTCTTTAAAAAGAAGGTCAAAAGGCTGATAGGAATTTTTTTCTTATGGTCTCTGATTTATCTGCTTCCTTATGACCTAATTAGTGCATTTCAGCTTGGTATTTCTGGGCCAATTAAGGTCGTATATTGGAATTTATTGGGTTGGTTGAGCTCTCCTGAAAGGTTTTTCTTTCAGGGGCCCATTGTCCACTTGTGGTTTGTTGCAGCACTTATTTACGCCATGTTTCTGGCTACCTTCCTTTTATTTTTTAACCAGGAAAAAATTTTATATTTTATTTCAATCGGCCTTTTTATCTTTGGTTTATTGGTGAAGTCGTATTCTGATTCTCCATTTGGGTTTCAAATTGAATTTAATGCGAGGAATGGCCCTTTTTTTAGTGCAATTTTTTTTTCCACTGGTATTTACCTCTCAAAATTTAAGGAAAAGTCGAACTGGAAATTACTTGGCTTTTCAATGATGCTTGGTGGATTAACTCTTCAGATATTTGAATGTTTCTTGTTGAATTATTATTTTAGTACGACCCCATACCAAGATTATTATTTAGGTACTTACTTTTTTGGTTTGGGTGTTAGTTTATTAAGTTTAACGGTAGGGAATAGTACTTTGCCTATAACCTTGGCCGGTAAAGGGTATAATTATGGAAAATACACCCTAGGAGTTTATGGAATTCACTATATATTTATTGAAATATTATCTCCCTTAGACTTTATTTTTCCAAACTTTGCTTGGCATTTAATCTATCCTATCATTGTATTTGGGCTTTCCCTATTTTTCGTAATTAAAATTAGTAAAACAAGGATTGGAAAATATATAGTCCTTTAGTCTAGATGGCATTGCAAGAATTTCAAGGAACATTAATTTAAAGTCCAAGACTATCATATGGATTAACAAAATATTTTTGAACAAAATTTAGCAAGAAATGTTCAAAATGCCTTCTGGGGCGTGCGAATTGAAATTTGGGAATTGCCAGACAAGCTACTGGCGGTACAAGGTTTCAAGGAAATTTTGGTGATTGAAACTTGAGCATTATGGAATTAGAGAGGCGTTGCAAGCAAAAAGCCAGAAATATAGTTATAAGAAAAATGGAAGTATAGGTCAAAATCCTTCCTTTATTAAATGCTTCAGGTATTAAATAGTCAAAGGAGTCGCTTAATTTAAACAGCTCAAGATGGATCAGGTAAATTTCAAAACTTAGGGATCCTGTGAAAATAAGGAAATGTCTGACTAATGGGTATAAATTCAAAAAAGCTGGAAATATGTTTGTTTGCATTACTTTCGTAAAAAGCAAACAAAAGGGTAAAGTTCCGAGGATGAAAGGATACCACCATAAGCCATATTGCCATTTCTCATCCTTTGTGAAATGTTCCAAAATCCAGGATAACGTAACCAAGGAAATTATTAGGCTTAGGCTTGCGAGTATGATGTAAGAGTTCTTAAAGGGTCTGTCATTCGTTAAAGCTAGATACCCAGCATGCATTCCTAATATAAAAACAGGGATTCTCGTAGATATGATTAATAAATAATTTTTTTCAAAAACTATTAAAAAGAGAGACAACATCAAGGCTAGTACAATAAGAAGAAAACTGCCAAATGTTTTTGATTGGAATCTATTGTAAATTTTAAAGAGAAAAGGAAATATTAAATAAATTCCGATGATAGAAGGGACATACCAGTCAAAAATTTCCCAATTTATCCAAAACCCTATCGTGGAAAATCCAAGAAGAATTTCTAGCACGTTAACCTTTGAATTGAAGAAAAATTCTTTTAAGAAAAAAAAGGTCAGAATTATCCAATAAGTTGGGATAATTCTTTGTGCTCTCCTTGAATAAAATTGCGAGAGAGATGGATTCTTTTGAAGATACCCCGTTACAAGACCAAAGCCAGAAAGGAGGAAAAAGATGTCAACTCCTCCATATCCTATATTTTTTAAAAATCCTAAAGGTGCAAAAAGTACGGAGGTCGGAAAATACAGTCTGGAATGGAAAACGTAAACCAATAATATGGCTAATCCCATTAACTCTGTACGATAGAGCCCAATTGAACTATATCGAAGTTTAGGGTTCATGGTAGTAAAGAGGGCTTTAATTTTTGTAGGATTTAAGATGTCTCTACTTGGGTTATTTTCATCCAAATTATTCAATTGTTTCTGTTGGGGTGGGACCTTACCCTTGAATGTAATTCAAGGAAAGAGGCAATCAGTAGGTGGGGGAATATGAAAGTTTATGCTTGCATGCCCCAATACTGGGGCTTGTAAGTTTGACCTGGTTCCCTGATCTAGAGGGTAGGCTTTTGTTGGTTTTGCAAGAATTCTCATTGTCAAAGGTTTTTAATTCGATGAGAGATTTCGAAATGGAGTATGTCAATGAAGTTGTTGGTCAATGATTAGGGCTTCCAGAATGTTTTTGATTTGCCGGTATCATCCCATTGCCTGGCCAATCTGAACTTTAGTATTTTTCCAAACGTAATTGAAGAGTATTTTTAAAGATCCCCCACTGTTATCTTGCCCCAATTCAGTCGTTGGGTTGAAGTTTTCCGAATGAATTCCAGAGCCATTATTTTAAAACCTTTAGGGCGGTTTTGGATGATGGTCTTCCTATTTTCCCGAAAGAAGATTTGAGCCCCCTATGTGGGGTTTTTTAGGGAAAAGGGAGATAAAGAGGTTTGTTCTTCCCAAGATTAATCTAGTACGGGTTATTTTAGAACATAAAAAATAAAATTCACAAATTTTCTTTCTTTAATTTATTTGCTCTATTGCTATATTTTGAGGAGAAGCGGGGGGCGTAGAGTCACCTGGGGGGGGGAATTGGAAGAGGAGTGTAGGGGGGTGATGGCCCATTTGGGGCTCGATGTTTGAAAGTCGTGCTGGGGAGAAGGGGCTGTGGCCTTGAAGGCCTCCCAAGCGGCTTGGCCACTGTACTCGTCGACGGTGAGGTCAGTCAAAAACGAGACGGCCGCGCTCGCAATATACCGATAATGGTGATCCGGAGTCACCCCTGTGCGCCAGCCATTCCCTGAGGCGACCGGGTGGGTCTCGGGTGGACTGATCATGGTGAGATATTCTGCCCAAGACGTGGCCCACGTGTCTGAGTTTATACTGACCGTAGGGGTGCGATAGGCTTCGATTTGATAGGGGCCGAGAGGCACGGTTGGCGGATTGCCGACGTACGTGGCTGTGTTTAAGAGGATATTCAAGCGCCATTTCGCCATATGCGTTAAGAGGGTGGTGGTATCGCCCACTTGCATTTGTTTCGCCATGCCCAAGGCCACTAGCTGAAAATGTTCTTCCCAGGGAGCCGTCGCATATTTCGTCGTGGAGAGATCGGTCCATGCCGATGCAAGAAAGGCCGCATCGCCAACGTACCATTGTCCGAGGGGAGAGGGGCCTCGCCCGGTTCCTTGGATGGGGACAATACTTGCTCGAATATTGCGGCCATAATTCCAGACTTCCTGTTTTTCTTGGTAGGTGAGAGGGAGATTTTGCACGCCTTCCCAAAGCGTGATGTTGTCCCGTAGTTTATCGATGAAGTAGGGTTGTGCGGGATCCTGATCTGGTGAGATAAAGGCGGCATAGGCCATAATCTTATGGGCCCAGGCCTCCCCTCGGACATTCGTATGCATGACTAACCCGACGGGGCCAGGACGAGTTGAGACTTGTCCGTAGGCGGTATTTTTCCATGCGGTATAGTACGCAGCTTCTAATTGCAGACATTCAAGGTAGTAATAGCGGCCAGAGAAGAGATAGGCGGTATAACAGGCATCGGTATGGTGGGAGGAGTCCTGTTGATTCCAGCCATCTGTGGTGATGGTGTGGTGGTGAATCTTATCCTGGGCATGATGAAAGGGGTTGTCGATGTTACTTAACATGAGCGTGGGACGAGCATTAATGGAGAGGGGACGTCCGAAGGTTGAGACGGTGCCCGTGCCTTGCTTGGTTGGTGCACTGGCCCAATTCGTTGTGGGAGTCCAGGCCTGGTCAAAAAAGTCCCCCTGCCCAGCACTGGTGTCTCCTTCTCGATAAAAAACAGGCATCCGCCCAGCCAGGTCGGCATTCCCGAGGACCAAATTCCAATCTGCCGTTTTCATGCTGTAGAGCCACATCACCTCCCAGGTGGCCTGTAGCCCGATCCACCCAGCAGCGCCCGTGCCATTTAAGCCTTTGCCATAGTTACCAAGAATGCTCGGATGGCCGTCCGACCCGTCGAGTGTGCCACTCTCAGCGGCAAATTGATTGAGTAACGTATCACTAATGGTATTGCTGGTGGTCAAAGAGGTGTCGTAATGAGGGATGGCTGCAGTGGTGACCAGATAAGCCAGATTGTGGTCGATACGAACCCCTGGAGGGTCAGTGGCCCCATTCCAGAAGCGACGGTGCCAGCGAGTAAAGCCGGTATGGTTGAAGCTCGCATGGGTGTATTCGGTGGTGGGATTGGTATGGCCAGATTGGATCGTGAGGCTGTAGGTGGTATCAGCCGCCGTGTGAGCGGCGGTCGTACTGGCCCATGAATTTTCTACGGTTGCACCGATGGAGACGGTCTGGTTTTGAGGATAGAACCAGGCCTCAATAATCGGATGAAGGTTTTTCGTCGCCGTCCCGAAATCCACATCATAGGTTCGTGCGGGAGTGCGATCCTCAAGAATGATGGCTGTGACGATAGGGCCTTGGAGCCAATAGCGCCAATGGCCATTGGTGAGCATGGTACGGGCGTTGACGCTCTTGGTGCCCTGATTGGTTAAGTTTATGGTCGTTTGGAAGTTGTAGGTGCTAGCGAGCATCTGGGTTTGCGTCAAGGCTCCGGTATTATTGCAGGCGGTTTGATTCTGAAATTGAACGGTCACCTCTCCGTTCGCCGGGATCGAGGATGCAATAAAGCTAATGATGGCATGTTTGAGTGAGCCATCGGCCCAACGACTTTTGACGTCAGTCTGGGTTGTGACTGGGGTCCCTTGCACGAGGGCCGAGACACATTGTGGGATCTCTCCTTGTTTGAAAGGGCGGGCAATCGAGATCGGGCGGTTGGTCTGTCCCGAGCCTGCCGTATCGTAGATGGTAATGGTGTTATTGGCGGAAGGTGAAGGGGGCGGTGGGGGTGGCGGCGAGTCTGAAGAGGAGGTTGTGCCCTGAATGCTGGTTGACGGAGGCGAGATGTTCCCGGCGGTATCTACGGCGGCGACGGTATACGTGTACGAGGTCGTGGCTGCCAGCCCGGTGTCCACAAAGCTGGTATTGGAACTAATACTGATGAGGTTCTGGTTGCGTGAGACGCGATAGCCGGCTATTCCGACATTATCAGTAGAGGGAGCCCAAGTGAGCGTAATCTCAGAGGACGAGGTCGTTGTGGCGTTAAGGTTGGTAGGAGTGGTGGGCAAGATGGTATCAGGAGGGGGAGGCGAGGTCGTTCCATTGGCATATTTATAAAACCAGAGCCCCGAGCTCGTGCCGATCCCTTTCATATAGATGATGCCGCCATATTGCGGGACTGGAACCCCGATCATGTGAACCGGGCCTCCTACGGTCGCGTCAGCAGTCGTGATGCCAGAGGGTAGAGTTGTCGGAATTTGTTGATAGGTGTCGGTGGCAATCTGATATTCCCACACCGTAGTTTGTTTGGCGACGTTATCATAATGTAGCAGGACGAGATTGCCGCTGACGGGGTCGACGGTCGTGAGCCCTCCAATCCCTTCGACTCCCATATTGTGATGTTCAAAGGGGAGATCGGTGAGGCGGGTGACCGTGCCAGTGGCCGTAATTTTCC